>NZ_NIBN01000002.1:6839-7386 GCF_002174385.1 Enterococcus sp. 6D12_DIV0197 | reverse complement strand
ATATTTATATTGTCTATAGACTCTTCTAGGTATTTCATCACATCATCTATATTTTCATCCATTTCAATTATCAAAGCTCGTTCTAACGTATTTCCTGCTTTATCACTAAAAAATCTAACATTAATCATTCTAGCTTTTCTGATTTTTTCCATTGTTTGTTCATTTGTATTCACATTTAACATCTCCTAGATAGTTTATAAGTATTCCAACATTTACTACTTTATTCTACTTTCCAATCATCGTTAGATTTTTATATACACATTTTTCCATAATAAGAGATTGGATCAGTAAAGTTAATTTCTCCCAATTCTCCTTTTTTTGTATACAATCCATAAATACAAATTTAACTTCTTTTGTCGTATTTCCTATAGCACAATCAGATATTACGATATCTGCTTTTACAATATTAGTTGTAAACTGGATAAAATTATGAGAGTACATTTTAGACAATATATTCTTAACAACATTTATATACTCTGGTTGGTTAATTCCACTCACTGCTATATAAATTAAGTCATTCTCTTGAAACAAAATATTGGATGCAATG
>NZ_NIBN01000002.1:0-700 GCF_002174385.1 Enterococcus sp. 6D12_DIV0197 | reverse complement strand
AGATGTGTATAAGAGACAGCTAATGAACTCTGGTATAAATAAGAATCCCCAAAAACTGTAATAAACTAGCTCTTTGTTTATTGTATCCGTATTCTTTAAAGGTAACTTTTCTATAATAGGAAGACTATCATGAACATTTTCCATACAGTTCAAAAGCTCCAAATCATGGGTTTCCACATTCTCTACAAAATATCCTTGAGATATTGCATTTTCCATTATAGAAAACATTAATTGGTGCTTGGCTCTTGTTGTATCCATAGCATCATAATTTTCAGAAACAGGGTCTTTAATTGAAATAAAACTGTTGTTCAAATATGTATCGCAAGCCATCAATTCAAATAGATAATGATACATTCTTATGCAAGCTTCAGTCCCTGATATATGTATCCAATCTGCATTCTTTTTTACGGATATAGGAATCTTTTGTGTAACAAACACCCTTTTTATATATTCAAGCAATTTGTAACAATACGAAACACTAAACATTAAATCTTCTGATATATCTACAATCTTTGTTTTACGATGTTTAAATAAGTAATTTATCAATTGATAATATTGAGAATATTTGAAATAAATTTTTTTTATCTTTCCAAAAACCTCAATTTTTTTCATACTATCTGAAGCCTGTCTCTTATACACATCTAGATGTGTATAAGAGACAGTATATTAACAACGTTAAAACTCTCATTAAAGTTGTTCA
>NZ_NIBN01000001.1:3749835-3751007 GCF_002174385.1 Enterococcus sp. 6D12_DIV0197 | reverse complement strand
TTAAAATTTTTTGGGAAAATTACCTCAATGCTCAACCCAATAATTCTTTAAAAGTTGTTATAGAGGGGGGGTACTATACTCCAAAATCCAATTTCCTTATTAAAAATAGAGTCGTACTAATTATTGCTTTTTTTGTGACTACCATTTTAAGTCAATATATATATTCAAAATTTGGTTCTTAGCTATGGATTTTCGACATTTAGTATTGTTGAATATAGCTCAACAGAAAATAAAATAAGATCCATTTGAACAGAGTATTTAAATGGATCTTATTTTTGTTATGTCTTCAGACCCAGTTGAGCTCGTATAGCGTGCGAAACAAAAAATCACCTGCTTTGCGGGTGGAGTGTTAAAAAGTTCTACAAAAAAATCTCGTCATTAGCGTTAAAATTTAGTTTTTCAGGCCACACAGTAATGAAAGGAAGAGATTTTAATGGCTAATAAAGCAATTAGCTTAACCCATACAAAATGGTTATGCAAATACCGTATCGTCTTCACTCCAAAGTATAGAAGAAAAATCATCTATACTCAATATCGAGCAAGCTTACAAGACATTATAAAATGATTGTGTAGCTATAAAGGAGTTGAAATTATAGAAGGGCATATGATGTCCGATCATGTACATTTACTTTTAAGTATTCCCCCGAAAATGAGTGTTTCAAGTATTATGGGTTATTTAAAAGGGAAAACGTTATGATTATTTTTGATAAACAAGCCAATTCAAAGTATAAATTTGGGAATCGCTATTTTGGGGCAAAAGGATACTATGTTAGTACAGCAGGGCTCAACGAAGCGACCATCAAAAAATATATTCATGAGCAATAAAAGCATGATATAGCGTTAGATAAATTAAGTGTTCGAGAATATGCCGACCCTTTTAAGGGTTAAGAAGTGATAATACTACCACTTAAGAGGTAGCAAAAGTGATAAAACCAAATGTGGCTTGAACAAAGTGAAAGCTAGCGCCTTGAGATGCTGGATAGTAGTAGAGGCTTATAGCCTCAGAGCAAACCACCCTTTTGAAGGGTGGTTATGATTTTAATAGTAACTACTTGCTTTTTTACAAAAAAAGATTGTTCGTCTATTAACTCTGTATGTGGATTCTTTTATGAGCGATTAAAGATCGAAGTGTTTAATAAACACGACTGAAAATATACCTATGATAATTATCT
>NZ_NIBN01000001.1:3746327-3749710 GCF_002174385.1 Enterococcus sp. 6D12_DIV0197 | reverse complement strand
CTTCTATTGCTACAGTTTCTATTGACTTTTTACTTGGAATATTATTTTTAGTATCGGTAATTTTATAAAAATTATGTTTCAAATTTGTTCCCATATAACTATCATCTTTATCAATATGGATACCATTCTATGTATATGAACAATGAATAAAACTATTTTCATTAATAAAAATTCCAGTGTGCCCCATAGCACCATTTGAATAACCAGGTATTCCAGAAATAAAAATATCTCCACGTTTAACATTTTTTCGACTTATTTTGTATAGTAATGTGCCATTCATTTTAAATAGAGTTTCAGTATTTCCCATACTATTCGTTGGTAAAAAATTGCCCGCAATTAGTGAAAAGAAAAGCGCTGAACTACAATCATAACTATCTGGTCCCAATCTATTTTTCAATGAATAGCTAACTTTATTTTTTCGACTTTCCATCCATCCAATCATATTTTCAATACCCATGTATTTCAACTCCTTATCTAAATAATTAGTGATGTCTTGTGTGATACTATTCGACTAATAGAGCCTCCTACAATCTATTAATTATAGGAGGCGACAGCATACTTTCTATCGTAAATTTTATTTAATAGTAAATATTTATTTTTTAAAAGGTTTTGCCAATAAAGTTAGCATTGTAGAAATTATTACTGCAACACTTTTTAGTATTCCAGTTCCAGCTGCTGCTCCGGAGAGCCCTAAGAAAGCAAGTACAACAACTGGTGTTAGAGCAATAGAACCTAAAGCTAAACTAATTCGACGATCCATTTCGGCTACTTCAACTTTGTATTTGTCTAGTTCCGGAGAAAGTCCAGGTGGTAGTTCCCTTGGATCGAAATAAATCCCTAAAGATACAGAAAAATTATAGTTTAATGACTCATTGTTAACTTTTATAGTATCATTCCCAGTAGATTTAATTACTACACCAATAGCACCAGCATCATTAATATCCATAGAAATCTGAATATTCCCGTTATTCATTATTCCACTAATTCTATTAACAATATCTACTACTTGGTTATTTTTATCAGTTAAATCAATAAGGTCTTGAATTAGCTGCATATCTTTTTGAAATTTAAGCTCTGGCTTTCCATTTTCAATTTTAAACTTTGCGTATTTTCCATCAAAAACATCCAGACTATTCGATACTTTTAATTGCAAAACTATATTACCAACAACTGCTGTTTGTTCGACTTCAGAGGAAAACTCTGTTGTCAAAGTTTCTTTAAATAGTGGTAGAGCATCTGTGATTTTCTTTGCGATGGCAGCTTTTTTTGCTTCTTCTAATTCTAAAGAACTTTCAGAGTCTGTCGGATAATTAAAAGAAGATTGACCGCTATCCCAATATCCTGAAACACCAACTTTGTCTATGTCAATACCGTTAAGTCTATATTCATAAAATTGATCAAATGACCAATTTTTAGGCATTTTATATCCGAGATTTGCGCTAAAGCCCGAAGACATATCTGACACAAAACAATTTTGAATTTGTATAATTGAATCCATGGCTTGTGTACATACATTTCTAGGAGCATATAAAGAAACTCCATACTCAGGATACTTGCTTTGCATCGTATGAACAACATCTCTTAAATAACTAACGATTACAGGAATTTCGTTTCCTAAAACATCAAAATCACAAGCAAAATATATAGTGGTTCCATTTTTGAAACCTAGAGATTTAGCAGCTGCACCTGCTTGGATTGCATCATTAATTCCTTGGCCGTATCTAGAAAAATAAGATAAGGAGGCTCCACCATTTTGGTAAATTGGGAAAACTTTAAAATTATTAGCCTCTAATAATTTTAATTCTTTAATACTCAAATTTTTAGGGCGTTCAGTATCACCGATTCCAACAGTACCTGTCAAGTAACGACCAATTGTGGTATATCCAGCATTTTTCAAAATGCCAACTTGGTCTGGGGTTAGTATTTGATAAGAAGTATCACATGCAAATGTTTTTCGTGCAGTGTCTCCAGTTGTTGTCAATAATGCTTTGATTACAGGCATATTGGCGGTATCATCAATAGGAGATATATTCATGAATTTTTTGAAATTCTTTGTCGCTGTAGATAAAGCAGAATTCCAGATTCCATCTAAGCTGCCACTGTATTCATCATTAACAGTCAAAGCAGCCTGCAAAATGGCAATATTATTTTTTGTACCTTTTGAAGGTGATAAAGTTGGACAATTTGCAGTCGTTCCTTCACCAAAAAAACCATTAGCTACACTTGTAGACATACCCATCTCTGCTTGTAATGCAAAAATTAAAGCTTTGTTAGTATCTCTTTGATACAAACCATCACATGGTAATATACCTGTATAACTACTATATTTTTGATTTAAATACATCTGTACCTTTTGAATTTTTAAACTGCCCCCATATACTAAGCTAAATGCGCTCATATCAAACAAAGCTTTAGCCCACATTGATGAGAAACTATCAGTCGTGTCAGATGCTCCAGCAGCATATTTAAACTGTAAGATAGCATTTCTTGATGCCTGACCATACTCTTCGCTAAAAGATCCTGTTCCCATTCCCTTACAAATCATTCCAGCATCGATTAATTGAATAATTTTATGTTTATTTCCTTCAACAAGAATACTACCAATTTTCTCATCCCATTTTTTTTGTGTAGTAGTTCCAAAGTTATCAGCAAATGTAGAAATTCCTAATTCATACTGTACAGCTCTAATTATGCCATATATTGTTGGCCAACCAGTTTTTCCATTTTTAGGGACACTTCCCCATCCTGGGATAGATCCATATGCTTCATTTAACCAAGTCTGAACATTTTCAACCCAAGGATCTCCGCTACTTTTTGTATCCAAATTATCCATACTTTATTTCACCTCAATAAATTATTTGATTCGAATCATAAACAAATGTCGTAAAATGAGTTATGTTGTGACATTAAAAGTCCTTGGTAATCGTATCTTTTGCTTTTTTCAGTATTTGTTTTAAATATTCTACAAATTCGCTTTCATACAGATTTTCTACTATACTTCCTATTTCTGTAAGAATTAATAAAGATATAAACAAATTATAAACTGAAAACTGAAATTGAATTCCATTTTCTTTAATAATAAAGTCCAATATTTTAGCTAATATTATAAGAACAAAACTACTTACTTTTTTCCATAAGCCATTCCAACTAAGGCTTGAAAGCCAGACTTTCTTTACACTCGCTTTTATCCATCCTGTTACTATATCCATAATTGCTACAAGAAAAAAAATATCCAATAAATTATTATTTTCTCGAAACAAATTAGCAATGAATTCCATTCTTTTTCCTCCTAAAATTTTTCTACCTTTTAATTAATTGTTAATTTTTTTTTTGAAATGTGACTTTGTGGGTAAAATTAAAAGATTTAAAATTTTATTTTATTT
>NZ_NIBN01000001.1:3743050-3746227 GCF_002174385.1 Enterococcus sp. 6D12_DIV0197 | reverse complement strand
TGACTTTGTGGGTAAAATTAAAAGATTTAAAATTTTATTTTATTTTCATATTTTAATCAGTAAGCATACAAATAATATGTTACAAAAAAGAATTGCTATTAAATTATCTAAAATCGGAAAGTCGAAAAAAGTTCTCAATCGTTGATTTAAAATAAAGGATTGATTATCTTCCAATCAAAGAGACAAGAATTGGGGGCGTCTCTTTTAATATGCTTATTTCCAATTTTTTTACGAGACCAACAGAGTATACGCTGTTGGTCTTTCTTCTGAATGAATTATATAAACCGTTCTTGGCGACCAGATATATTGTGAAAATTAGATTTCAAATAATAGAATGTGTATGATTAAATTGTTAAAAAGAGTGTCCAGAAATTAGTCATTTTCTGGACACTCTTTTTAGATACTATGATTGATATGCATTATTATATTTTCGTGTCCATAAACTCATAAATTATTCACTGCTCAATTAAAAATTAAATTTATGAGATTAATTACAAATCTTGAATGGTGACATAAACTTAATAGATTTTGATACACAAATAAATGCTCAGTATAATAGACTTGTGAGTAGTTTATAAACTAATGTCATTAAGTTGGGGGATTTTGCATGATTTTAGATAACAATTTGGGTTTAACCAATCAAGCTGCATTAGACAGGGCTGAAGAAAAACTAAGCAAGCAAAAAGCGAAAAAATTATACGATTCGGGGAAAATAAATGAAATCGAAGTGGGTACTTTTAAAGGCTTAGCTGAAATTCATGAATTTCTCTTTTCAGAGATTTATGATTTTGCTGGAAATATTCGAACGGTCAATATCGCAAAAGGAAATTTTCAATTTGCGCCGGTCATGTACTTGGAGCATTCTTTAAAACATATTGATCAGCTACCGCAAACTTCTTTTGAGGAGATTATAAAAAAATATGTAGAGATGAATATTGCTCACCCTTTTCGTGAAGGAAATGGTCGGACTACTAGAATTTGGCTGGCTCTCATTTTAAAAAAAGAATTGCAAAAGGTTGTAGATTGGAACTTGATCAATAAAGAAGATTACCTTTCGGCAATGGAGCGAAGTCCCATAAATGATTTAGAGATACGCTATCTAATTTCTAAGGCATTGACTGACAAAATTGATGATCGCGAGTTATATATGAAAGGAATCGACGTCAGCTATTTCTATGAAGGTTTCTCCAAATACACGATAGATGATTTGTCAGAGTAGGAGAGATACAAAATATGATTATGCACGTGTCTTAGCCGCATCTCAATGTAAGAAAGAGTAAATTCAAAAACAACTTGTGAACGGTGTTGAGAAGGAGCATTTGTTTCTGGAAAATTTATAGGTATGAGACGGGATCGTCCAACGTTCAATCAGCTGATAGTTGGTCTGAAGCCTGAAGATGAAATCGTTGTTACAAAACTTGGTTGATTGCCCGTAATACACGAGAAGCATTAGAAGTTGACAATTTTTTACTAGATAATAACCTCACGATTAATGAGTATACATACCTCTTAATGACAAATGAAATTTCCTACCTTTGCAGGAGTTTACTTTATTCCTGGTGCTGGACAAATTGCTTTGTCTGAGTCTGAAGCGATTGTATTAGGTGAAATTTCGACCGATGTAAGCACCGAGCATATAAAACAATTAATGATGGGCTAAAGAATCCACAAAATAATGCTGCCAAAGCTCATGGTATTCCTAAAGGTTTACTAGATTCGAATAGTCGTATCAACTTTAGGAATTTTAACCAAAAAGTAAACGGGAAAAATGCTTTGCTTAACAAGATCCTAAAATAGGCTATGCTAAAGAAGATAACGCAGGACATGGCGGAAGAAAGTGGAAAAATAAAAGATAAAACTGGAATAGGAAAGCTTAAACTACATGTAAGGATTAAACTTTCAATCTAACACATAGACCTTTCGATTAGTGCTTTTCCTTTCATGTCATTTTTAAACACTGTGATTGTTTTTATACATTTGCAATGCTATGATTAACTACAACTAAATAAATAGAGATATATTTGAAATTAGGTAACTGTTCATACTGGCTGTGAATCTAATTTCGTTTTGGGTCATTTAGTCAGTGGGGAGATAAATGCTCAGGTTGCGGAAAGAATAGCAGCATGTCCTATAGAATGGTATGAATTAAATGCAGAATATTACAACATTCCTTAAAACAATGAACAAGAGGATGGTTTTTATATGAATTACAATTTGATTTATTATGGTAGAAAAGTTAGAAGATTTTTACTGTTTACCATTAAATTTATCGATGTTTTTTTGTTATATCTAGTGATTGTAAGACAAACGTATTTAGCAATTAAAATTTTTTTGTTTATTGTAATCATATGGATAATAGGGGCTGCAGTTGTATTAATAAGAAGGAAAATCCTGTATGGAACAATAAATGATAGACCAAAAGAAGATGGGTATTTGCATCCAATTCATGACAGAAGAGAAAATATTATGTTGCTAGTATGTGTTATGTTATTAATCATGCAATTATATATTCTTTCTCTGCCATTACCTACTATATAAAATGCTAGTTTCCTATCTTCTGGCTCTCACCGTAATAGTAAATCCAACAAGGGAGTATTTTTTCTGAGGATGAAAGGTAGGCTAAAGAACATAAGAGAGAAAAATGAAAAATACTCAAAATTTGTACTTTTCCAATCGACAATAGTGACAGGGATAAAATACCCACAATTACATTACTGGGATTTTTTTTAAAGATGTCAGATGAAGAGAAGTATATAGCAACTATACAAAATTTTATCAAAATAAAATTAGGAAGGTCCTAAATGAAAACAAAGCTTAGAGGATTAAAGCGCAGATGGAAACTAATGCTAAAAAACTTGGATAATATGGCTGAAACAATTGATTCTACTGACGATGAAATTTTTATTAAAGAATCCTTCCAAGATTTCAACAGGAAAATATCTTCCTCATATAAAATTGAGTTATTTGATAAGCTATTGCATATACTTACTACTAAACAAAAACAAGATGGTAAGCGATGTTATCTATTATGGTATCTTCCCAATGACATATTTGAATCTAGTATTTTAATTTTTAACGGATCTGTTGCATTAGAAAAGTTTATCAAAGAAAGATCCTCTAGTGCTATTGATAGTGGCGAGTATCGGTTATTTTTAAATAAAGTGAACAATCCAGAAA
>NZ_NIBN01000001.1:3724477-3740736 GCF_002174385.1 Enterococcus sp. 6D12_DIV0197 | reverse complement strand
GGTTAATAGTGTTATAATATATATAAAATAAAAAAGGTGAACAAACAGTGGATAGAAAGAAAATATCGGATAATCTCTATATTAGATTAGTGGATTTTATTTATAAGTGTGACAAATTAAGTACAGATTTCTATATTGCAAAATTTTTACTTGATAATTTAGATAAATTTCCTGATTTAACTAGCCAAGAAGTTGCTATGAATGCCTTTACCTCCAAGGGATCAGTTACAAAGTTCTGTAAAAAACTCGGTTACGAAAGTTTTTTCGACCTTAGGCATGATCAAGAAAAACTATCTAAAGAAGCTCATCTATTCCATGAAATCCAATCAGACAATCCACAAAAGAGTATTCAAAATTTCATCCAAAATTCTTATCAACTAGATTTAAAAATTTTTTCGATGTTTGATTACCATCAAATTATAAGAATAGCCAGCTTGATTCAATCAGCAAATTCAGTAGCACTGATTTCACCCGCATTTACTTTTGAATCTGTAAACTTATTGAAAGAAGTCCTCCATAGTAGTGGTTACAGAGTTTTTTTATTAAATAGATCCACACCTGTAGGGACTTTATTGGATATGGCTGATGAAGCTGATTTATCAATATTTATCTCTATGACAGGACAATGGATGGATAGAGAAAAAGTAGAACAGCTAGAGCGAATTAAAGATAAATCTGTTTTGATCACTACTAATCTGAACGAACGGACTCACTCACATAAAGACTCTTTCAAAGAGCTAGTAATTCTTGACAAAACATCTTTTTCATCTTCTAATTTTATTTCGACTAAATTATATACAAACTATTTTGTAGCGTTGCTCTATTATCTTGATATCAATGAATTATGACCTTCTTGACAGAAGGTTTTTTTGTATCCAAATTTGGAAACTTTACACCGTTGAAATCGATTTCTTTTGCTTAGTATAATCTACTTGTAGCTACAAACTTTAAGAGATGGGGAAAAATAATGAATAATGCTATGAGTTTCATTGAAGAGAGATTGATGCCTCCAATGGTTAAATTGGCTAATCAACGACATTTAAAAGCAGTGAGAGATGGATTAATTGCCACAATTCCATTAACTGTTATAGGCTCAATTTTTTTATTAGTTGCAAGTTTGCCATGGCCGAAAAGTTATGTGGATTTTCTTGCAGATAATCCTGATTTAGTCTCCCAATTGAAGATTCCATTTAGAATGAGTGTAGGGCTGCTTTCTGTATATGCTTCTTTCTCAATTGGGAAGCGATTAGCGGAAAGCTATAGATTAGATGGCCTTTCTGGAGGAATTGCTGCATTTTTTACATTTTTAGTTACTTTGGATTTTACATCTTTTGATGAAGGGACATTTCTATCAACTAAGTATCTTGGCGGAGAAGGTATGTTCACAGCAATCATTACAGCAATCGTTGCTATTGAAGTTATGAGGTTATGTAAGAAATATAATGTTGGGATTAAAATGCCGGAAGAAGTGCCGTCTAATGTTATGCAAAGCTTTTCTTCCATGATTCCAATTTTTTTATCGATAGGATTTGTGTGGTTTGTTGTTCACTTCTTAGGATTTGATATTAATGACTTGATTAGTAAAATTGTCTCACCTTTGTTAAGTGTGGGATCAAATACGATCTGGGCACCTTTAGTATTTGTTTTTCTAACCTGTTTAATGTGGTTATTCGGAATGCATCCCAATGTATTGTCAGCAATTATGACTCCTATATGGATTATGAATGCTGAAGCAAATATGTTGGCAGTTCAAGCTGGTGAAGCTATACCCAATATTGGTGTTAAACCGTTTATCTTTACGTTTATTTGGATAGGTGGAGGAGGAGGAACTTTGGCATTGTGCACATTAATGTGTTTCTCAAAAGCACCTTATCTTAAAAAATTGGGGCGGCTCTCAATTCTACCTGGATTTTTTAACATAAATGAACCATTGCTATTTGGTCTTCCAATTGTATTAAATCCAGCATTAGCTATTCCATTTTTTATAGCACCAATAATTACCGTTCTTGTGACATACCTAGCTTTTTCAACAGGGATTATCCCTGGTATGGCCTATCCTCTAGCAGTAGAATGGACTGTTCCGTCTATATTCGGATCGGTTATTCTTACCACGAGTCTGAAGGCTTTAGTTTTAGTGATAATTAATTTTCTAATCAGTTTAGGCATTTATTATCCTTTCTTTAAGGCATATGAGTCTAAATTAATAAAAGAATCAATGGATTAGGTATATTTGAAAGGAGAAAATTATGAATAAGAATAGTACTGTATTTCCAAAGGATTTTTTATGGGGCGGTGCGATTGCTGCCAATCAAGCAGAAGGGGCTTGGAATAAAGACGGTAAAGGATGGAGTATTGCTGATATTAACCGTTTTGAAGCTGATATTCCATTAGATCAAAAATATAATGAAGAAATAACATCTGAGTATGTGACATTTGCAATGAAGGATACAAAAGGAATCTATCCTAAAAGAGAAGCTATTGATTTCTATCATACGTATAAAGATGATCTGAAATTAATGAAAGAATTAGGACTAAAAACATTTCGTACTTCCATTAGCTGGGCTAGGGTATTTCCTAATGGAGATGATAGCACACCAAATGAAAAAGCCTTGCAATTTTATGATGATTTAATTGATGAGATCATAAAAAATGATATGGAACCAATGATTACCTTATCGCATTATGAAATGCCATTAAATTTAACTACTAATTATACTGGTTGGTATAGTAGCTGTCTCTTATACACATCTAGATGTGTATAAGAGACAGATGATTACCTTATCGCATTATGAAATGCCATTAAATTTAACTACTAATTATACTGGTTGGTATAGTAGAGAACTCATTGCCTTTTTTGTAAAATTTTGTGAGACATGTTTTGATCGTTATAAAAATAAAGTCAAATATTGGATTATTGTAAATCAGATTAACTTAATCGTTCATGAATCTTTTAATCACTTAGGAATAGCAGAGGATAAGGTGAATAATCTGGAAGAAGCGAAATATCAAGGTGTTCATAATGAAATGGTTGCATGTGGGCAAGCAACTGAAATTGCTAAGAAAATTAATCCGGATTTTCAAATTGGAATGATGCTATGTCATCAACTAGCTTATTCTGAAACTTGTAAACCAGAAGATGTTTTGGCAACTTTAAAAAGAAATCAAATGGAGTATTTCTTTGGAGACATTCTCTTACGAGGTGAATACCCTGGATATGCGTTTCGTTTTTTTGATGAAAAAGGATTTAATATTGAGATCACAGAACAAGATAAGAAAGATTTAAAAAATACAGCTGATTTCATGTCTTTTTCTTATTATTATTCTAAAATCACCAATGCAGAAACATATATGAATAAGAAATCAGCATTTAGAAATCCTAACCTTAAAGAAAGTGATTGGGGATGGAGTTTTGATCCAATTGGGTTGAGAATTGCGCTTAATGAGTATTGGGATAGATGGAAGAAACCGATTTATATCACTGAAAATGGTGTTGGTGCATTTGATAAATTAGAATCTGGTAAAATACATGATCCCTACAGAGTACAGTTTTACAAAGATCATTTGATTCAAGTAGAAGAAGCAATAAAAGATGGTGTTGATGTAAAAGGGTTTTATGCATGGGGGCCAATAGACATTGTTAGTTGCTCTTCCTCTGAGATGGAAAAAAGATACGGTTTTGTTTATGTCGATTACGATAACTATGGTAATGGTTCAGGACAACGTATAAAAAAAGACAGCTTTGAATGGTATCAAAAAGCGATTGCAACAAACGGAATCTCTCTGCATGAAGAAAAAAATGAGTAGAAATACTTGGGGCATATTTTCTTTAATTATTTTAGGCGTTAGCATTATAGCGATTGCTTATAATTCTTTTCTAAACCCTGCACAAATAAATTCAGGAAGTGTCGCTGGTTTAGCAACTGTTTTAAATGAATTCATGACGATTAAGGTAGGCTACATTATTTTTCTAGCTAATGTTCCTGTACTTGTTTGGTGTTACGTATATTTTGGACTATCAGTTTCGATTAGAACACTCTTAGGAGGATTATTACAACCTGCTTTAGTCTTAGCTTTTGAAGGCATACCTGTGTCACCATTCGATAATTTTGTAAATGCTGTTTTGGGAGGAACTTTAACTGGAGTTGGTGTCAGTATACTATATTATGCAAATGCTTCTACAGGTGGATCTGCAGCAATCGCTTTAATCATAAGCCATATGAAGAGACTAAACAAAGGATTTGTCTTGTTTCTTATAGATGGGAGCATTGTTTTGAGTAGTCTAATAGTATTTCCTGGTGAAAAAGTTTTATATTCTTTTTTAAGTGTATTTTGTTTAACCTGCACAGTTACTATTATTCAAAAACTTTATGAAAGGTTAGCTCTTTCTACTTGTACGACTTTAGAGTAATGATAATATAACTTAATTTCTGTTATCTGTGATACGATCTAGTAAATAATCTAGGAACGAAAGAGGAAGCGAAATGGATAATAATTTGGAAGTAATCATGGGATTGATCGTCAATGCCGGTGATGCAAAGAGTCACGCTATGGAAGCGATTCGGGAAGCAAAAACAGGGAATATTGAAGAAGCTTACCAGAAAATTCGGAATGCTGATAAAGCTTTGGTGGAAGCCCATCATTCACAGACTAGTTTGTTATCTGAAGAAGCCAGAGGTAACCACATAGAAATTTCTCTTTTGATGGTTCATAGTCAAGATCACTTAATGACTGCAATTGCGTTTAAAGATTTGGCAAAAGAGATTATTGATTTATATAAGTCAATTTCAAAAATATGAATATTTTATGAGGTGGTTTACGCCACCTCTATTTTTGTATTGGGCATCAGTTTAGAAGAAACGCGGTCCTTTTTGTTCTACATTGATTATAATCATAGGACGATCAATAGGAATTATTATAACAGTTCTATAATTTAGATTTACAATAATCTACAATCCAATTAATATGTATTGAAAAATTCCATTTAGGAGTGAAAATAATGAAAAATTTAAAAAGTAACTATCACATAGCTGTTCCAACTGCATTTTATAAAGACGAAGAAGTAAACACACGAGCGACAATTAACCACATTCTTTATCTACAAAAACTTGGAATAACATCTGTCCTTGTCTGTGGGTCTACTGGTGAACAACACAGTATGTCTTTGGATGAGAAAATTAAAATTCTTGATTCTATCGAAGAAGAGGGAGGGTTCAATAAGGATTTTGAAATAATTTTTGGAGTTGCTAGTGTTCGTCAAAAAGACGCTGTGACTCTAATGAAACATATCAATACGTTAGAATCTATATCCGGTATATTATTGGGAGTTCCTCCTTATATTTTGCCTAATCAATTAGAGTTGCAGAATTTTATTGAAGTAGCGGCTTCTTCAACTAAGAAACCTATTATTTTATACAATAACCCTAAGCGCACTGGAATTGATTGCAGCCCTGGAGTCATTAATGAAGTCCTCAAAATTCATAATATAATAGGAATAAAAGAAGCTGGAGATTATAATAAAATAAAAGAATATGTCTTCCCTCAAGGAAAAGAAATATATCTTTATTCTGGTGGAGAAGAGGATTTAAACAAAAAAATCGAATTAGGCTTTACACGTCTTTCCTCCGTATGGGGAAATATTTATCCTTTAGAGGTCAAGAATTGGTTTAATAATCTGCTAAACAGAGAAAATAAATCCTTTGAATATGATGAGCAATTAAATGACCTTCTATCAAAGAGTCCTATTCAGCAATTGAAAAACCAAATATCAAGAACAGAGAATATTGATATGGGGGTTGCAAGAAAACCATTGGGTATGCTTGATTGATAGTAAGACATAATTATTTTAGAAACCATATTTTATTTAGTCTTTTTTATTTAAGAATAGGGTGATAAAATAAACCTAGCCCATTATTGTTGCATATGCAACAATAATGGGCTATTATAGTGCTAGATAGGGAGGGGATAGTTCGTGGAGGATATACTTCGTGAGATAGGTTCGATCAGTAGAATGTTGGAATCAATTGCTAATATTGAATTTAAAGAGGTTCAACTCAGTAAAGGGCAATACATTTACTTAGTTCGTATATTTGAAAATGAAGGAATTATTCCTGAACGATTAGCCGAACTCATCAAAGTTGATCGCACGACTTTATCCCGGGCGGTAAAAAAGTTAGAGGAAAATGGTTTTATCCTAAAAGAGTCAGATAAAGAAAATAAAAAAATCAAACACTTATACACAACTTCCAAAGGAAAACAGGCGGTTCAATTAATCATAAGAGAAAATAACTATTCAAATAAAGTAGCGATTCAACAGTTATCTGCTTTAGAAAGAAAAAATCTTGCGGAAATGCTGGCAAAAATAAAATCTTCGGTAGAAGTTGATTGGATCAACGTCAAAAACGGGATCAAAAGAGACTATTGAAGGGAGAAGACAGATGGAAAGCTTACACTTGGTTGAATGCACAGAACGTGACATTGATATTTTGAAACAGGTAAGTATTGAAACGTTTACGGATACATTTAAAGATCAAAATGAAGAAGAAAATTTGATGGACTACATCAATTCAAGCTATACAACAGAAAAGTTAAGGGAAGAACTCACTGAGGATGAAAGCCATTTTTATTTGATAGAAAAATCGGAAGAAATCATTGGCTATTTAAAGCTAAATGTGGGTAATGCTCAAACAGAAAGCATAAAAGAGAACGCTATGGAAGTTGAGCGAATTTACATTCGATCGAAATTCCAAAGAAGCGGATATGGAAAATACCTCATCCAGTTAGCTGAATCTATAGGAAAAAAATGGAACAAATCATACATATGGTTAGGTGTGTGGGAAAAGAACTTCAACGCACGTTCTTTTTATGAGCACATGGGCTTTCACAAAGTAGGGCAACATTCATTCTACATGGGAAAAGAAGCACAGGTAGATGATATTTTGTTAAAAAGGATATAGCGATGATGGCTGCTGAAAAAACAAAGAGCCTGAAAAATAAAGGACATGAATTTGTCCAAATAAACCAAATAGGAGTGTAGAGAAAGTGAAGAAAATAATGGTCGATCAAGAATTTTGGGCGCTGTTTCCAGAAGCCCAAATCAACTGCCTTGTTGTAAAAAATATAAACAATGTTGCCGATGTTGCACACGAAACGTTTTTTACTGATTTGCTAAAAAATAGTAAAGAACAAGCAAAGCGCTACTTAACGACCGACACCTTCAGTGAAAATCAAGTGATCCAAGAATGGCGAAGCGCTTTTCAGCAATTTAAAACGAAAAAAGGGGTACGCTCTTCCATCGAAGCACTGTTGAAACGGGTGAATCAAGACAGAGAATTTTCTCCCATAAATCCTTTAGTAGATATTTATAATAGTATTTCCTTGAAATATGGTGTCCCTTTAGGCGGAGAAGACCTCGATACAATCGTTGGCGACCTTCATTTGGGCGTTGCAAAAGGTGGCGAATCTTTCTTTCCCTTAGGTGCAGATACTGATTCCCCAGCCTTGGAAAAGGAAGTCATTTACTATGATGAGAAAGGTGCAATCTGTCGATGCTTAAATTGGCGGGAAGCCCAACGTACGATGCTAACAGAAGAGACCACCCATGCTGTTTTATTCATTGAATCGATCAATGAAACACAACGGGCTCGGGTGAATGAAGCAATCAAAGAGTTAAGTCAGTTGGTTCAAGAGTATTTTAAAGTAACAGGTGATGATTATGTGCTAAGGAAAGAAAGTCCTGAAATCATTTTGTAGAGGCGTGCTTCTTATCTCTAGGATCAGGATGTACACGTACTTTTTCTCGATTTTGCATACGATTCTCTCATTTGGATTGATCGGTCATCGTGAAAATCTTGACCCAAATATTCGGATGTGCAATAATTAGGTGGAATTTAAATAATGACATTAGATTTGTTCGCCGGAATAAATCTTATTGAAGTCAGAAAAACTAACCTTAGGCTTTTATGGTTAGTTTGTCTGACTTCTTTTTTGTTTTAGGAGGTATAGGCAGATGTTAAAAGAACAATTGAAAGAAAAAGGAAAGAGCCCTAACCAGTCGGGACTTTCCAGTAAAGAAGCAGAAATGAAGCTAGAAAAATATGGGTTTAATTCCATAGAAAGCAAAGACGAGAAGCATTTTTATGACTATTTGAAAGAGTCGATGAAGGATATTACCATCTTGATTTTAATCGTTGCAACGCTCTTATCTAGTTATGTTGCTTTTCAAAATCATCCTGATGATTTTACGGAACCAATAGTCATCTTTTCAATTGTCATTCTTAATCTATATTTGTCGATTCGACAGCAAAAACATGCGGAAAAATCAATGAGTGAATTAAATAAGATGAGTGTTCCCGTAAGTAAAGTATTCAGAGATGGGGTGTTAAAAGAGATTGAAAGTTTGAACATTGTTCCTGGTGATATTGTTCAGTTGACATTAGGGGATCGTATTCCAGCAGATGCCAAGCTTTTAACGAGTAGTAATTTCTTTGTTGATGAATCGTTTCTAACTGGTGAAAGTGAACCAAGTGAAAAAGATCCCACCTATTTTTCTTCTAGGGAAGATTCTTTAGGGGACAGAAAAGACTGGGTTTTTTCTGGCTCATTGGTCGTCACAGGAAAAGCAAACGTTCGAGTTGAAAAGACAGGAATGAATACGGAAATTGGTAAAATATCGAGCTTATTAAGCAAGGAAGAAACAACCGTAGCCCCTCTACAAATAAAAATGCAAAAACTTGGGAAAGTTCTAGGACTAATCGCTATTCTCTCTGGCTTTCTAGCGATTGCTATAGGAATCAGCAAAGGATTGTCTTTAGAGACCAGCATCATGACCGCAATATCCATGGCTGTTGCTGCTATTCCAGAGGTTTTGCCAGTCGTAGTAACAATCTCTCTAGCAGTTGGTATGAGGAATATGGCACTGAAGAAAACCATCGTTAGGACTCCTTCAACAGTAGAAACCGTTGGAGGTGTTTCAATTATCTGCTCAGATAAAACTGGAACGATTACCGAAAATAAGATGATCGTAAAAGAAGTTATTATGATGAAGGATAGACTGACTTCCTGCTTAGAAATAACAGAAGAGAAGGAAAAAAATCTCTTATTTCTTTTCTATCTTGCTAGTTCGATGGAAGAAAATGCAACAGTAACCAGTAATCCAACAGAGTTGGCGATCAGAAAAAAACTGGCATCGCTCTTCACTAAAGAGGAACTAGGTAAAGTCGCTTCAACCTTTGAACAGATTCATGAAGTTCCCTTTGATTCAAAACGAAAAAGGATGACTGTCTTATATAAAGTAAACGACCAATATGTTTCTGTCACAAAAGGGGCTTTTGATCGCTTGGATCTCATTGATGCGAACAACCCCACCTACGTGAACAAGCATGATGAGTTGGCCAATCAAGCATACCGTGTTTTGGGCGTTGCTTATAAAAGATACGATGAAAAACCTACACGTCTTACTGAAGAAATTCTTGAAAGTCAGTTAGAGTTTGCAGGATTTGTTGGGATTATCGACCCAGCTCGGCCTGAAAGCTATATGGCTGTTTCTATTGCAAAACAAGCAGGGATTCAAACCGTAATGATCACAGGGGATCACTTACTGACAGCAAAGAAAATCGCAGAGGATGTAGGAATTCTCACCGATGGGAAAAAAGCAATGATCGGAGCGGATTTACATGAAATGAGCGATGAAAAATTAGCTCGTGTGATTGATGACTATCGAGTCTTTGCTCGTACTTCCCCAGAAGATAAAATTCGAATCGTAAAAGCATTCCAAAAAAACGATGAGATTGTCGCTATGACTGGCGATGGTGTCAATGATGCACCTGCATTAAAAGCAGCTGATGTAGGGATCGCAATGGGAGGTGGCACAGAAGTAGCAAAGGAAGCCTCTGATATGGTTTTAGTAGACGATAATTTTGCGACGATTGTGCAGGCGGTTGAAGAAGGACGACGGGTATACAGCAATATCAGAAAATCATTATACGCGATGCTTGGTTGCAATATTTCTGCACTGACGATCGTTTTAATTTCCTTGCTCGTTGGGTGGGGAGTACCTGTTACAGCGGTTCAATTGTTAATCATAAAAGTAGTTGCAGATGGAATCCCAGGAATGAGTCTTAGCATTGAGCCAGTCGACAAAAAAGCAATGAAGGAAGACCCTATCACTAAATACACGAGCATTTTTGCGCAAGGATTATTGGTAAAAATTGTAGAAATCTCAATTGTTTTTACAGTCGTCACATTAGGCGCGATTCTAATTGGACGTCTAGAATCGATAGAGGTTTCGCAAACAATGACATTTATTGTATTGGGATTATCAACTATTGTGCATATGTTTAATTGTAGAAGTAAAGAATCTATCCTGAAGCTGCGTTTTTTGAGCAATCCGTTGTTAGTAATGACAACCTTCATAGGTGCATTGATCATTATCTTGTTAGTAACGATTCCATTCACGCAAACCATTTTTGGCTTTGTTTCTCTTCGTGCAGTTGACTGGCTATGGGTAATCGGATTATCCATTTTTCCTTTAGTGTATATTGAAGTGAAAAAATACTTTGGCTTGTTTTAATAAGAATGATAGGAAGAGAATCTTCTGTTAACATATTTTCTTGAGAAATGAGGGAGGGCAAAAACTTGGAAGTTTTTGCATCTCCTTTAATTATTTACAGACGCTTATGATTTCTGGTTTGATAGTATTTAGAAGATATCAGAATGCACAGCAACTATTGTTGTAAAGAAGGATTCGGTAGTATGTTTCAGGAAAATCACCAGAAGTAGCCATAAAATCCCCTCTATTCTACTCTCTTTTTCAAGAATTCCTGTTAAATGGTAGGTTTTATGTCAAAATAAAAGGTAGAAATCGATGAGGAGTGGTTGGAATGAAAGAAACGATATTAGCAATGAAGCTGAAAGAATATAGAGAAAAAAACAAGCTAACGCAAAGTATGCTCGCAGAATTATTAGAAGTAAGTGACAAGACGATCTCAAAATGGGAGTTAGGTGCTACGTACCCTAGCAAAAAAAATATGATCAAAATAGCCGAAGAATTGGATATCTCATTAGAAACATTACTTTTGGAAGAAACTAAGAAAGACAATGATGATTTAAAAGTAAGTATCAAGTATGGGGTGATTAGTTTTTGCTTGATTTTTTTTGTCACGATGATCATAACTTCGTTCAATCAAAACTTCAGCAGGATTATGAATCTTTCTATTCAAGAAAAATTAGGCGTACTTTTAACCACCGCTTTAAAACTATTGAGTATCTCTGTGCCGCCAGCGATTATCATTGGCTCCGTGTTTTATTTTTATATCTTCCCTAAAAATAAAAAAGAGAACGAACCATTTCCTCGATTTCGACGGAAATGGTAGATTAGAGTATAGGAATCAAGTCATGGACAGAAAAACAGCATTTTAGATAGAAAAGAGTACTCAGTCTGGCTGGTGTGAAAAGCGCATAAATTTTACAAGAAGGAGAGAGCAGGATGGGACTATTTGGTAAAAAGAAAGAAGTCAGAAATTTAACGAAGGAAGAAGAAGCAGAAATCAAAGAAGAAATGGCACGACAAATGCTTTCAAAAAACGAAAATGATATTGGCATGGTCAAGAAAATCAAAGATCTGACAAACATGAGCACAGGACAAGCGAAAGAGCTATTCCTGAAATTCAGGGATGAGTTAACCGAGAGATAGCGGATAGGGAATGAGCCAACAACAGTCTTTCAAATGGGAGCCAGATTCGCTTCATTGACAGCTTATGCGGTTGAAAAGGATGTTGCAATCTGGTCAGTTAGTTTTATAAAACTCGGTTACGCCGTAGCACTTCTATTACAATCAAGATTTTTTTCTTCTACTGGAGGGCACAACGATGTCGAAAGAGTTAAAAAAGGTTTACAGTATTACGATGATTCAGGTAGTGATTTACGTGATTGCATTCGCCATGGCTTTTCTTAATCGCGGGATCTCACCGAACTGGCCCTTCTACTTGGTCCTAGTAGGAATATTAGTAGGATTTTTTATCCCCCAAAAATATCGCTCCCAATTTTCTTCGACTGCTCCGGGTATTTTTTAAAGAACCGTACGAGACGTACAGAAAATATAATCGAACTGACCGTCACTTGTTTCGTCATTTTTCTGGTTATTTATTTAAATCTTGTCTAGAGGGGGTGTGACCATGAATACTATCAAAAAGAAGCGACGGTTAGGATTGGTGGGTCTTTATTTACTTTTAGCTATACTGTCCTCACTTATACGACAAGTGAAGTACTATGGCATAACAGCGATGCTCATGATTATTCTCACTTTCCTCGTACTAGTCATTTTATGGGGGTCTTTGCTTCGTCACAACGTTATTCGTGTCACTTGGACAAGTAGGACTTATGAACCAAATCTTCATAAAAGTGAACGGGTGTTTTTGTTTAGCCTCGTTACTTTAGTAGCGCCGGTTCTTAGATTTCATGACCTGACTGTCTATGACCTAATCGTTTCTGTTGTAGCTATATTGGTAGGGGTAGCTGGTTTTGTAATAAATGAGCATCGATTAAATCGGAAAAAACAAACATTATAGTAGAATTTTTCATTTGATCTCAGAAGTGACCGTTTTTATGCGGTCGCTTTTTTAATGAAATAAATGATCTTTTAAGTGTATAGAAAATAAATCAGATCACGGTGATCCGCACCGTGTCTTCTTTATTTTGAAACGCGTTTTATAGAAACATACAGAATTCTCTAGTCTTCAACAACAACCGCTGTTCCGCTGGCTGTCACCACAATTAACATAATATCTGAATTTACAAATTGATTGTAGCTGATATGCGTATTGACTATGGCGTTTGCCGATAAGCGATGCGCTTGTTCTTCCAACTCCACGAGAGCCAACTTTCTTCCTTTAGCGTATTCATCAGAATAGGTAGTAGATTTTCCACCAAATATCCCTTTTATCCCACTTATGGCGTCCTTTACAATGTTCACGGAAATCACTTGTTCATTAAAAATAGCTCCTTTTACTTCACTGATTTTTTGGTCTGCAATGGTCTCGGTTGTTACTAAATACATAATAGATTCCTTCTTTCACAATTTCATTTCTACAGTAAAAATAGTGGCGCTGTTATAGGCTAATGAGCAATAGACGTTTTCAAAAAATAAGAGTTGATTTTGAGAAATATTTCTGACAGACAGCAGTTTGTCAGTTAAAAAAAGGTCGATATTTTGTTTGATACAATCTTCCGTCTCCACGATAAAACTCATACTTGCATAAGTCCCTTTAGTAAAAGCAAATTCCCCTTCTTCCTTTTTACTTTCAAGACAAGGGATATCTTCATTTTCACGATGAACATAAAAAATTTGATCTAGAGAGGATAGATTCATATTATTGGCTTTTATCAAATCCACCTCGCCATTTTCCACAACTGATTCTGGAAAAGAATGAAAATAACGATCGGATCTCTCGAAGAAACTTATTTCGTTTAACTTGTAGGAATTTTGGGCTTCGATAACGGCGTGTACGGTATTTTTTATAGCCAGCAATTCATCGATCTTTTTTTGGATCGTTTGTTCGGCTTCAGTAAAAAAAGGTGCCATGTTTGATTGGGTCAAAATGGTTTTGATGGAACG
The DNA here is from genome assembly GCF_002174385.1 of Enterococcus sp. 6D12_DIV0197. Lineage (NCBI taxonomy): Bacteria > Bacillati > Bacillota > Bacilli > Lactobacillales > Enterococcaceae > Enterococcus > Enterococcus sp. 6D12_DIV0197. The sequence goes on along the minus strand of NZ_NIBN01000001.1, from coordinate 3,727,127 downwards.
AAGCGAGTAACCAATATTTTTAAAAACGAGAATCTGATAGAGTTTGTAGACATTTTCTTCATCAAAGAAAAAATACCCGTTTTCATTCCGTTCCTTTGGTGTGAGCAATTCGATATCAATATAGTGTCGAATGGTGTGTTTCGAAATAGAAAACAATGATGCTAGTTCACTTGTTGTAAGTAATTTCATAAGTAGCCTCCTGAGGATAAGTATATCTTGTCGGGTAACCACACAGTCAATAGCTTATGAAAAAATATGGAATATATCTTCTTCTAAAACACAATTCTCGTACACTGTTATACCAAAATGTCAGTTCTCTAGTGAGAAGCATCCAAAGTCTGCAGTTCTAATATTTTAGTTCCATGAAAAAAATAGAAATTCCTATGCACAAAAAAAAAGGATAATAGAAAAAGTACGTTTATAGTTTTGGATTATATAATTATAAGGATGAGATGGTTAAGATGAAGAAATAATAGATAGTAAGCCTCCCTTGAATTGTAGGTTACGCACTTGTGATATAGACATTATAAATCATAGCATTTAGCAAATAATTTTATGTAATAACCGTTGTTAGGTGTTTTTTTTTAATAAATTAAAATGCGTAGTTTAATGCTAAGATGCCGTTTGTTAAATCGAAATGAGGAGAAAAAATGAAAAATAAACATATGCACCTTTTTTTAGTTGGATTATTGTTTGGGTCAATTGTAATGAATCCAGTACAAGCATTGACAGATACGCTCGGAATAGCACCTGCTCAGGAACAAGAAGCTGCCAATCTTTTATCGGAACCTTTGAACAGCTTTGAAAAAAGTGAAAATCAGGAACCGTCGCCTGATAACAAAGATGTATTTTCTGAAAGTGAAGCTAAGGAAAACCTTTTGGAGAATGAAACGTCAAGCAGTCTAGAAGATGATGCTGCTATGAATGAGGAGCAATCGGATAACAGTAAAGAACTATCTGAAAGCCAGTCATCTGAATCCAATACGAGTGAAAGTATGAAAGATAATGCTGACCAGAATCAAATACATAAAAAAGACTCAAAGATGCTTATGGCTCCAATGGAAGCTTCAGAAACGTTCACTTATGATTTAACAGTCGAATATGATCCTCTTAAGTTTAAATCTTTGGTAATCGATTTACCCATTCCTGAAAAATATATACAGGATGAACTATATTTTCGTCTTCTGTTAGGTGGAGATGACGGAAATTTTTACGAGTACAAATCGGATCAGCAATATTTCATGACAGGTTCATCACATAGCAATCCAGTAATAGGAGTGAACACTTTACAAATGTCATGGAGTAATTTCACTCAAGGTTGGAGCCCTGATGATTATGAATATTTTGGGTTTACTGTGGTTATTCATTACAAAGATGCTAACGGGAATGACCTATTTACAGCTGCATACAATATCCGTTTTACAAACAGCCACTTAACTATTCAGTATGTAGATGAATCAGGTCATGAAATCTACCCTTCACGTCGAATTGATGATAGTAGAAATCAGCCCTATAACGTTTCAACTAGCGACTATATTCCACAAATTCCAGGATATGAGCTAGACACAAGTAAGTTGCCTTCTAATGCTATTGGAGTATTTCAACGTGGTGAATTTACTGTTACCTATGTTTATCAGAAAGCGCAAATTGATTATACCGATATTTTGATTAAAGATAGTACTATTCATACACAAGACACATGGTCACCGATTGATAACTTTATCGAGGCTTCATCAAAAGAAGGGAAACAGCTAACTTATGAGGAATTTTTGGCAAACGGCGGGATTATCTCTGGTACAGTAGACACACAGACAGCGGGTACTTATACGGTTAGTTATACTCTCAATAATCTAACCAAGGATGCAACAATAGTTGTTAAGCCTCGGCTGACCGCCATAAATGTCTCTGACTCAACAATCTATGTGGGTGATCCATGGGAAGCAGAGGATAATTTTGAGAGTGCATTAGACAAAGATGGCAACGATGTTGATTTTTCAGCCCTAACGGTCGATGCCAGTAAAGCAGATACGAGTAAAGCCGGCAGTTTTGACGTCACGTATACGTACGATGGTGTAACCAGTACAGCGATTGTTACGGTCAAAGAAAAACAAACTGCGGTGAACGTCCATGATTCAACGATTTATGTGGGAGATAATTGGGAAGCAGAAGATAACTTCGACAGTGCGTTAGATAAAGATGGTAATCCGATAGATTTCCAAGAACTGACGGTCGATGCTAGTAAAGCAGAAACAAATAAAGCAGGTACTTTTGAAGTCACCTATACGTACGATGGTGTAACGAGTACAGCGATCATTACGGTCAAAGAAAAAATGACAGCCGTCAACGTCCATGATTCCACGATTTATGTGGGTGATTCATGGCAAGCAGAAGATAATTTCGATAGTGCGTTAGATAAAGATGGTAACGACGTTGCACTTTCAGATCTGACGGTCGATGCTAGTAAAGCCGACACAAGTAAAGCAGGGACCTTTGAAGTCAAGTACACGTATGATGGTGTAACGAGTACAGCGATTGTTACAGTCAAAGAAAAAATGACAGCCGTCAATGTCCACGATTCCACGATCTACGTGGGGGATAACTGGGAAGCAGAAGATAATTTCGATAGTGCGTTAGATAAAGATGGCAACGA
>NZ_NIBN01000001.1:3722398-3723557 GCF_002174385.1 Enterococcus sp. 6D12_DIV0197 | reverse complement strand
GATAGTGCGTTAGATAAAGATGGCAACGATGTTGATTTTTCAGCTTTAACGGTCGATGCTAGTAAAGCCGACACGAGTAAAGCAGGCAGCTTTGAAGTTACCTATACGTACGATGGTGTAACGAGTACAGCGATTGTTACAGTCAAAGAAAAAATGACAGCCGTCAATGTCCACGATTCCACGATTTATGTGGGTGATTCATGGCAAGCAGAAGATAATTTCGATAGTGCATTAGATAAAGACGGTAATTCAGTAGATTTCCAAGATCTAACGGTGGATACGAGTAAAGCTGATACGAGTAAAGCAGGCAGCTTTGAAGTTACCTACACGTATGATGGTGTAACCAGTAAAGCGATTGTTACAGTCAAAGAAAAAAGGACAGCCGTCAATGTCCACGATTCCACGATCTACGTGGGGGATAACTGGCAAGCAGAAGATAATTTCGATAGTGCGTTAGATAAAGATGGCAACGACGTTGATTTTTCAGCCCTAACGGTCGATGCCAGTAAAGCCGACACGAGTAAAGCAGGCATCTTTGAAGTCACATACACGTATGATGGTGTAACGAGTACAGCGATCATTACGGTTAAAGAGAAAATGACAGCCATCAATGTCCATGATTCCACGATTTATGTGGGAGATAAATGGACGGCAAAAGAAAATTTTGACAATGCATTAGACAAAGCAGGAAAGAAAGTCGTGTACGAAGACTTGACAGTAGACGCCAGTCAAGTTGATCCGAGCAAAGCAGGTAGCTATGAAGTATCGTATAGTTATGATGGAATTACGGTAACGGCTACAGTCACAGTAAAAGAAAAACCTAGCCAAGAAAAACCTGCAGATGATTCAACGCATGCGACACCAGAACAAGAGAAAGAGAATCAGAAAAAAACAACTCCTGATAGTAAGAAACAGGTAACACTTCCTAAAACAAATGAAAATAAATCAGTAGTTGAATTAGTAGCAGGTGTCATAATTGTGCTTCTGACAGGTGTAATTTTCTTTTGGAAAAAAAGAAAAGTGAATAAAGAGTAAGATCTAAAAAAATAAAGTATGCGGGATTTATTTCCGGGTACTTTATTTTATTTAAAAAAGACTTCAGCCAAGCTTCTCTTTCTTGATAGGTAAGAGATGGAAACCTTCACAGAGACCATGTAGA
>NZ_NIBN01000001.1:3721761-3722298 GCF_002174385.1 Enterococcus sp. 6D12_DIV0197 | reverse complement strand
GATAGTGCGTTAGATAAAGATGGCAACGATGTTGATTTTTCAGCTTTAACGGTCGATGCTAGTAAAGCCGACACGAGTAAAGCAGGCAGCTTTAAAGTTACCTATACGTATGATGGTGTAACGAGTACAGCGATTGTCACAGTTAAAGAAAAAATGACAGCCGTCAACGTCCATGATTCTACGATTTATGTGGGGGATAACTGGCAAGCAGAGGATAACTTCGATAGTGCGTTGGATAAAGATGGTAATCCGATAGATTTCCAAGAACTGACGGTCGATGCTAGTAAAGCAGAAACAAGTAAAGCAGGAACTTTCGAAGTTACCTACACGTATGATGGTGTAACCAGTACAGCGATTGTTACAGTCAAAGAGAAAATGACAGCCGTCAATGTCCACGATTCCACGATCTATGTGGGGGATAACTGGGAAGCGAAAGATAATTTTGATAGTGCGTTAGATAAAGATGGCAACGATGTTGATTTTTCAGCTTTAACGGTCGATGCTAGTAAAGCCGACACGAGTAAAGCAGGCAGCTTT
>NZ_NIBN01000001.1:3618545-3716428 GCF_002174385.1 Enterococcus sp. 6D12_DIV0197 | reverse complement strand
ATTCGATACAGTGTACGGGACTATAATACCCTGGATTTTATTACATTTCTTGTATAATTTATTCGCTTTATTACTCTCTCTAACATGGAAAGAAGCTAATCAAAGGATCGTTTCTTATAATTAGCTTCTTTTTTATTACTTAGCTATTGTGGAGAGATACCATTTTATTTACTTATCCTAGATAGTTTTCTTATCTTAACTTTTTGTTTATCTGATTTTTTTATAACGATAACCAAGAGTCTCTTGGCATAATACCAATTTTGACTCCGATACTATTTTCATCAAAAATAGTAGAGCAGGCTCCTGATAGAATCGTTTCTTCTGGAAAGCTAACAATTGTGGATGTCCGTGCCGCCAGAAGAGCTATGGATAGATTTTTCATGTGAATTTATTTCATAGAGGAACATATCTTCTTATATGGAGGATGTTAGGAAGGTACTGACACTATTCTCATCAAAGAGAGGGACACCTTTCAATAACTAATTATATTAAGTAGGAATTTTCGTAAGTAGATTAGCGTACTTAATAAAATCATGCCTCCCTAAAATCACCCTTCGATTAACTCTACCAACACATCAGCTGTTTCTTGCGGATGGCTGATTGGAAAATGATGACCCAATGGCAGATCGACTATTTTAGTCGTTTCTCTTGGCGGTAAATAGCTTTTATCCTCGGTTCCCCATATGATCGGAATTGAAGGGTCTATTCTTTGGTGAAGGGTCATTTCTTTTAACAACCGATTTAGTTGAAGTGTTGTGTTGACTATCCGTGAAGAACGAACACTCTTCTTCACTCTTTTTAAATATTCACTAGAAGAGGCTGCTTCGTCTATCAGCAGTCCTTTTTTTGTGAAATAGGCGAGTAATTGTCGTTCAGATGCATGCTTTAAAGCTAGTTTACTGAGCCATGTTGCAGGGACCGAATCGGTTTTGTGAATAGGTGGTTGTAAAAGAATCAGTTGATCGTTCTCTGAAAAGAAGCGCTGTTCAGCGGCTGTTAATAACAAGGCGGCACCAAAAGAATGGCCGATAAAGACAGAGCCGTCAGGCAGGATATTCTTTAGTGAGCGTATCAACTCAAGATATGGTGTCAACAGCTGTTGCTTTTTAATAAACGGAGATCTTCCGAATCCTGGTAAATCTGCAATGATAATTTTTCTTCCTGTTTGCTTATTCAATGCTAGTCCCAGTTGAAAGAGATCGGTACCATCGCTAAATAAGCCATGCAAAAGCACGAGAGGAGTAGCAGAGCCCTCCAATTGATAGACCGTCGCTTCGTCGACAGCTATGCGTGTGTAGGGTGTTAGGCTTTCTTCCCCATAGGTCAAGCGAAAATCAATGTCAGCTACTGCTAGCGGGATGTTTGATGCTGCTATTTTTTTAATCAGTTCCGATTCAAAATCGCGTTTTGTCAGCCGATTGTCAAAGGTTCTATTGGTTAAAAAGTTTAAACTGCTTTCAGGAATACCCGTTAATTTGCTTCCGCCAGCTGCCATAACGAACTTGAGTAAACCAAAAGGAACGCTCAGACGAGGTTTGCTTCGATTAAGACTTTCAGAAATCAGTCCCATCAGTTGAACGATCTCTTTATCGGCGTGTTTATCGGCAACAAGGGGATACGTCATTTCGTCTTTTGTCTCATTGAATATGGTTTTGACAATAAATTGAGCGAGTACATTTTTATTGATCAACGGCAGTCGATAGTCGGTTCCTCCGGGGATAACAGGTAAGGCTCCACTTCGGATTATTTTTATAAATAAGCCAAAGCCTTCGAGTTGTTCGGTGCTGCCTGTTTGCTCATCACCGATGACGGTTGGCGGATTGATTACTGCTAAAGGAATATGGTGCTTTTTCGCTTCTTGTCGAATATAAATATCAGATAAAAACTTCATCTGCTCATAGGGCGGGGTTCCAAGTAACGCTGGATGCACCTCTTTGAATACATCCGTCGTTTCCCAGACAGAAGCATCATCCGTGAATGGGCTCATGTACCCAGCTACGTGGATGATCTTTTTTAATTTGTTTCTCTTGTTGATTTCTGTTGCAAGTGTCATGAGGTTTTTGCTGCCTTCTAAAAAGGAGCTCTTCGCGGCTGTTTCTGATAAGGTGATATCCATCGGACCGCCGCAGTGAAGAATCATGTTGCAGTGCATCGCTCGTTCATGATCGATCGCATTTAGGCCTAAGTTCTCTTTTGTTAAATCTCCTGTTACCAACGCTATTTTTTCAGGGGCTAATGCTTGTAATAGTCTTGCTTTCGCTGGATTTCTGACAAGTAATGTTAAGAAAACATCTTCCCTTGCGAGTTGTTTGACGATTTCTTTGCCAATAAACCCAGTTGCTCCGATAATTAAAATATTCATTATTTTCTCCTTTTTAGAACTATTTAGTCCTAATTTTATATAAAAAAATTACTCTTAAACGAGTAATTTAAATAAATTTTTGGCTGTAGTAGTGAGATACTGACTCTCTTTTTTTACTTCTGCTAAAAAGAGTGCCCCTTCAAGGTTGTTTACAAAAATCTCCGCCGTTTCTTTGACGTTGATGTCTTCACGAAATGCTTTAGTATTTATTCCTTCTTGAATCAATCCCTCGCAGATACGCGTTAAATAATCAAAAAAATGATTGATTTTTTCTTGGACCTGCCGATCATTTTTCGGCGCTTGCATAATGAAAGTAATGAAGGGACAGCTGCCTTGATAGTCCCGCTCTTCAATTTCTTCAGCCAAACTTTGTAGAAAGGTCAGCATTTTTTCTTCTAAAGTTAGATTGGTCTGTTTCAAAATGTCTTCTAGTTTTTCTCGGTATATAATGATCCAAAAATCAATCACTGCTAGTAATAATTCCTCCTTACTTGAGAAGTGGTAATAGACATTTGATTTTGACACACCGCTTTGTTGCACGACCTCATCCATACTGGTATACGTGTAGCCGACTTTGAGAAAAAGGCTGGCGGCTGTTTCGATCACTCGGTTTTTATTTGAACGTTTATAATTTTCCATAATAGAACTATATAGTACTAATTGAGTCTTGTCAATTTTTTATTCACTGATTGATTCATTTTCTTTTTATTGTTGTAAAATTAATGTTAAAAAATAATTTAAGGTTCTTTTTTTAATGATTGGTATGTATAATAAGAACATACAGTAAGAAAGTGTATGCTGAAAAGAGGACTCTTATGAAAAAATTTGCAATTGGCTGTTTTGGGATCAGCCTTTTTATGACGATCGTTGGCCTTTTTTTACAGACGATTTTGGTCCCTATTCAAGATTTTGACACAATCAGCAAAGAAGAACTTAAGAATATCCAACTTGATCTTGCTATTAATTATCCATTAGGAACTGGTATGCTCTATATCGGGCTTCCTTTGTTAGTATGCTCGAGTGGTTATTTGGTTTTTTGTTATTTTAGAGATAGGAAGAACTGAAGCTGTTTTTGTATCCCTTAAAAAGGAAAATCACTCATACAAACACCACTTTTCATCACAAAAGAAAGAGTGCGGATCTCGAAACTTATAACAGAAATCATACGTGCGTTGACTAGTAACATCTGTAAATTAGTTTTGAAAGATAGCGAAGCTTCTCTTGAAAAAATGCTTAAGAGGAACGCAATATAATATGATGTACGTTTGTATTTAAATGAAAAGGTAAATATTGTTTGTTTGGATCTGTAATGTTTGAGGAAATACTAACTAATTAAGGAAGTGCTTTATGAAAATAAATGATGTTTTGCATAGACGCCAGTATACGATTAATTTATCTTCTAATACGCCACCGCTTGATTTAGCTTCTTTAAGTAATATGGGGGTCTGGAGTAATCCAAAAGAGAAACACTATATATTGACTTTGACACACAATGACGATCCCATTAACGATTCTTCTATGTTTGAGAAAATTTTTAAGGAGCGTACTGGATTACAGTCAAAAGATTTTATATATGAAGCAAAACATGGACCGATGACCCTACAACGTGCTGTTGATTCGACTTGGTTTTGAAAATATAGAGTTTTTTGAATAGATGCAATAGCACAAATGCATGAAATCATGGTATTGAGATTATTTTGAAGGAATTGAAAATAATGAATTTTTTTAGGGAAGCAGGTCTGAATAGCTATAAACAATCACGAAAAGAATAGAAAACAACATTCAATTAGCAATCTATCTAGTAATTCCTTTAACGTAATGAATACAAAATCTGATCCTTCACAAACTGGATCACCAATACCTTTTCAAAATGGCGACTTTTCATCAGTTGATCGAAACGTTCATTCTTCAAAAACAGTCACTGAACTGCTTTGTTTCTATTTAGCAGGTAGTATTATTGCGGCAATTGGGTGTTATTTGTATATTAAGCTGCCCTTATTTGCTAATTTACTGGAGAATACGATTTTATCTTTTGCTATTACTTTTGGGATTATCATCCTAAGCTTTGTTTTGTCTCATTTTATAACGAAAGTACTTACTGCTCATACCAGAAATAAATGACCAATATGAAATGAATTGTGAGGATAAATAGATGTATTCAAATTACCAGAAGCTGCCGCACTATTTAAAAAAGTGGTATGCATTATTTTATATTTTACCATTGATGCTTCTCTTATTTGTTAATGGCTGGACAGAGTGGTTAACGTTTCCTATAACAGTAGGAATCCTATTTATTCTTTATGGAATAAGTTGTTTTTTTGCTACCAAGGCGTCTCAAGGTAAAAAAGAATGGTTTGTTCTAGATGGCATCACTTTTGGGATTGCCTTGATCACTCTTTCTATCATTTAATTGAAATAAAGGGGTAGCCTTTGATGCAGAGATAATAGTGGAGAACCGATTATTGCGCATGTCGTCTCTTCTTTCTTTGTGATGGCAGCAGCTATCACGATTCTAAAGACTACTTTTAATTGTTTATCCATATGAGTAAAAGATTTGATGTTCGTTTAGCTATATTTTAGAATTTTAAAAATATGTTTGATTGAAGTCATTTAGATAGTTTAAATATTCGCAATAGATTTGGCAGTTTCTGCAGTTGATATATAATTGTATCCAAAAAACTTTCCTATTTGAATGAAAAGCTCACCCCAAGCAGCCCCTGAAAAATAGTTTCGGGGGCTGCTTGGGATTTTGGGGGGCTTAGCTTGCTAAGTAATGATCGATCAATAAAAAATGATCAAAACAGAATAGGAAATTTTTTGTTTTCAATCAAAAAAGTTTGATCTTTTTATCAAGCAGAGGATGGCACAAGTAAGTGGAAAGTAGGTAGTGGCTATTTTTTGTGTTCAGGATGGGGAAGTAGATTTGTCTAGGATACACGTGAGGATAAACGTTTGAGGATCATTTGTTTTTGACTTACCTATGTGCCATCACTGCAAAAACCCTGTGGATGAAGGCGTCATGTACGACACCAAATACTCGGATGAGAACTAAGGACGGTTGATTGCCCGTGCCTGACACGCTTTTTCTAACCGCAAAGTCGTAAGGGCTGAAGAGCTGCAACGCTGAGTAAGTTGGCTGCCCCGTGCGGTTTTTGGTGTTTTTTGAACCCTACAAGCTGCTATTGCTCCTCGTCTATTCGTCGCAAGCTTGGAAGGCTTTCTCAGAAAATGCCCGTCAGCTGTCAGCACGTTGTCTTTTGCATCAGGAAGCATCAGCGTTCCAACAAACCTTGGTGACCCAGAAGGCACCCACTCATTTTGGGCAACTTTTATCCGAGAAATCGTTGCGCTAGAAGTAGGTCCGTCCGTACTTTCCAGAAAAAAGGTAGCTGAAAGTGGGCGGATACCCAACAAAAAGGCGGTTATGACGACCACAAGCACTCTCAAAAAACTCAGTCCTTTCTTTTCAATGGTCATTGTTCTTATCTGCACTTCATGATAGCACCGAAACGCGAAGTAATTTTCGCGTTTTTTTGTTTTTAAAATAAAAAATTAGATATTCGCTTTTTTTAGATAAATGGTATACCTGAGATGGAATAAAAATAATAAAAGAAAGGACAGGATTTACAATGAAAAAAACATCATTAGTTGCAGGTTTCGTTTTAGGTGTAGGCGTTTTGTTCACTCTAGGTGCTTGCTCAACAGTGGAAGAATCAGGGGAAGTGGTCTCTGGATCAGGAACCGAAACGTTGATCAGTGATTCTTCAGATGAGGTGATCGTGGGAAGTGAAAAACTGAGTGATGACGGGTATTTTGAAGAAATCGTCACCAAGGGAATCGATCCGAAAGTCAAAGATGTTGTTTGGTATGAAACGAATTATGAAAATGCTGGTTGGGATCACATTCGCTTTTTAGTGAACCATGTAAAAATTGTGAATGTAGAAGCGTTCAAACACAAAGACAAAGAATACAAAACATTGCTTTCACTGAAATACCAATTGTTTAATGAAGACTCAAAAGACAAAAAAATCAAACCTGACAAAGCATATTTGGTGTTGAATGATGGCAAGAAAATTGAAGCGGAAGTATTTGTGGACTATTTAGATGATGAAATTTTGACCCATGACAAACACAAAGATGGCTTCATTCACTTTAAAGTAGCACAAGAACAAAGTTTGCCAGCGATCAAAGCAATCGAAATCGAATTTAAAGCAGATGGTGATCTGACACATACGTACCATATTGATCTTTCTTCCGCTGCTGAAAAATAGTATCTAACGATAGGAGGTTGAAAAAAATGGATACTAGCAAGAAAAAACTATCATTGTTGAGTTTTTTTGCGATAACTGCTTCAATGGTGATGACGGTATATGAGTATCCAACCTTTGCGACATCGAAGATGAATCTAGTTTTTTATTTACTCGTCGGCGGTTTCCTCTGGTTTATCCCTGTAGCCCTTTGCTCTGCGGAGATGGCTACTGTAAAAGGATGGGAAAAAGGGGGACTCTATACCTGGGTCTCAAAAACATTAGGGAGAAAATGGGGCTTTGCTGCCATTTTCTTCCAATGGTTCCAAATCACGGTAGGCTTTATTACGATGATTTACTTTATTGTCGGGGCGCTTTCCTATGCCCTAAATTGGCCGGCTCTTAATACCAATGTTTGGCTGAAGCTGATTGCCACTTTAGTGATCTTTTGGCTGATCACGATCTCACAATTTGGCGGAACAAAAAATACCGCGAAGATTGCCAAAGTAGGGTTCTTTGTGGGGATCGTCGCAACTGGGATCATACTTTTTATCCTAGGAATTGTCTACATTGCTCAAGGAAATCCCATCAAAGTTTCCTTTGGCTCAGGCGCATGGATTCCTGATTTTACGAAAATCAATACGCTGGTCGTTTTTGTTTCCTTTATTTTGGCCTATGCAGGGGTTGAATCTTCTGCCAGTCACGTAAAAGACATGGACAATCCTGGGAAGAATTACCCGAAAGCCATTTTGATTTTAGTCGTAGCGACGATTCTTTTGGATACGTTAGGTGGGGCAACGGTGGCTGCCACGATTCCCCAAAATCAATTGTCTCTTGATACTGGTGTGATTCAAGCCTATTCTTATTTGATCCATCATTTTGGCGGCGGGGAATGGCTGGTTCGTTTGATTGCCGTGGTCATCTGTTTAGGTGTCATTGCAGAAATTGCCGCTTGGGTAGTCGGCCCATCGACGGCGATGCTTGAAGCAGCTGAAAATGGCTTGCTGCCAAAACAAATGGCCAAAGTCAATCAACACAATGTCCCAATCAATATCGTTTTGGTGCAAGGCATCATTGTTTCTATTTGGGCGGTTGTCTTGACATTAGGCGGCGGGGGCGCCAATCTATCCTTCTTCGTTGCGATGGCTTTGACGGTCTGCATCTATCTGGTTGCTTATGTTCTCTTGTTTCTTTCGTATATTAAGTTAGTCAAAGAAAAAGACGACTTAACAAGAACGTATCATATTCCTGGTGGGAAAAATGTGAAAATTGGTGTTGCGATGGTTGGTTTGCTTGTTTCTATTTTTTCTTTCTTTATTTCCTTCTTTCCACCGAGCGATATCGGATCGGGAAAAGGCGGAACCTATTTAGCCATCTTGATCATCAGCTGGCTGATAATTGTCGTGATACCGTTTGTCATCTATAAATACGTAGGTGAAAAAGCAAGCGATAAAAAATAAAAAGCACAACCTATGAGGAGGAGAGCTGCATGTTATTTAGTAAAAAAAATCGAAAAGAAGCCCAATATTTGGAACCTATCTATGGGAATGAGGCAATGGATCGGGCGATCCCTATGTACAAATTGCCAAAAGAGTCCTTGGTACCGCGGGATGCCTATGAATTAGTCAAAGATCAATTGATCGATGAAGGGGTCTCAAGACAAAATTTGGCGACGTTTTGTCAAACCTACATGGAACCAGAAGCGGTCAAAATCATGAGTGAAACCCTTGATAAAAACGCCATCGATAAAACCGAGTACCCACGGACAGCCGAAATTGAAAACCGCTGTGTCAACATGATCGCTGATTTATGGCATGCACCAGAAGCGTCTGATTTTATCGGTACATCAACGGTAGGTTCAAGTGAAGCGTGTATGCTAGGTGGATTGGCCTTAAAATTTGCTTGGCGCAATCGGGCAAAAAAACTTGGTTTAGATATCAATAAACAAAAACCAAACTTAGTGATTTCTTCTGCCTATCAAGTCGTTTGGGAAAAATTCTGTGTCTACTGGGACATTGAAATGCGGACGATCCCTATCGATGAAGAACATGGCAGCATCAATGTTGAAAAGGTCACAGACTATTTAGATGAATATACGATCGGGGTCGTCGGCATCTTAGGGATCACTTACACTGGACGATACGATGACATCAAAGCACTAGATAAGAAATTAGAGGAATACAACAAACACACCGACTACAAAGTTTACATCCACGTGGATGCGGCTAGTGGTGGATTGTACACACCCTTTATGGAACCAGAGCTTGAATGGGATTTCCGTTTGAAAAACGTTCGTTCCATCAGTACGTCTGGACATAAATATGGGTTAGTCTATCCTGGTATCGGTTGGGTGCTTTGGAAAGAAAAAGATTTCCTTCCAGAAGAATTGGTCTTCAAAGTAAGTTATCTTGGCGGTGAAATGCCAACGATGGCCATCAACTTTTCAAGAAGTGCCAGCCAAATCATCGGACAATATTACACCTTTATCCGCAATGGGTTTGAAGGCTACCGCTTGATCCACAAAAAGACCAGTGATGTTGCCCAATATCTAGCAAAAGAGATTGAAAACATGGGTTACTTCGATATTTATAATGATGGATCACGGTTGCCGATCGTCTGCTACAAATTAAAAGAAGATGCCGACATTTCTTGGAATCTGTATGATTTGACGGATGAATTTGCCATGAAAGGCTGGCAAGTCCCTACCTATCCATTACCTGATAATCTATCACATATCAATATCCAACGCTTTGTCTGTCGGGCAGATTTAAGTATGCAAATGGCAATGGATCTGGTGCAAGACATGAAAGAAGGAATCGAGCGCTTGAACAAGCGACCAAGCCGTCATGTTTCATCCGACCAAACCTATGGCTTTTCACATTAAGAAACGGTATCGCTAGAAACCCGTACATTGCTTTTTTCAATGAATAAAAAGACCCTTTATGAAACGTTTTTTGCAATTCTGAATGAACAATGGTTTATAGAAAAATCAAAGGCGGTTGCATCGACTGCCTTTGATTTTTTTGTTTATACGAACGGGTAAGCATTTGATAGGGTCATTTTTTAAGAGAAAGTAAAAAAATGGGGCTTGATAATTTCATTTATTGACATTTCTAGCTTGTGATAGTATTAATTATTATGGTCTAAATATATTTTTTTTGAGAAGAATGTTTTACATAAACAAAAAGAAAATCCGAGAATATTGTCGCGAGGAATTTCTGAGGAAAGTTCGTCTGGCAGGGCGCATTTTTGTTCGTTCGTTTTGGTTTATTTGGGGAGTAAGTGAAGGAAAAGTATGTGTAGAAAGGGCCTGTTTTTACTACATTTGTTTGTTTCATAGGAAATGTACTGCTATCTTTTTCTGTAAATTGGTTGTAACTATTCGAAAAGAATAAGGATTTACACAGGAGGAAAAACAGTCATGTATAAAGAAGACTTACTGGATAAAGACTTGAAATTGGAGTATATCTTGCTCAAATTCTTGTATTTATCGACGGGACATATCAAAAAAAGTGATGCGTGTCGGGAATTAGAGATTACGATGCCAACCTTGACGAAACTATCAGAAAATCTTCAGCAACAACTAAAAAATGAGAAGGTCTCTTTTGCAATCAACCGTTATACCCTTGATTTGCAAGTAAACGACAGCGTCTCATTGGATGATTTGACCGACACGTTATTGAAAAAATCTGTAAAATATCAAATTATCCATTATTTGTTTCAACATGCAGGCTATGATGCTTTCGTATTAGCCGATGAATTAAAAATAAGCGTGGGGACACTGAATCGTGTGATTGCAGAGTGCAATCAGCTGCTGCAGCATTTTGAATTAAAGATAAAGAACAAAAAGCTAGCGGGAACGATGACGCAACGCATTTATTTTTACTATAATTTTTTAAAAATGGGGGAAACAGCGATCGATTCTGTTTTGATCGATGAGCTGGTGGCGGAGCTAGCGAAAAAAATAACCCTCTCGATTGCGCAACAAAAGCAGTTGAAGATCTGGCTATTTGTGATCATGAAAAAAGTCACGCCTCACACAACCTTGGGAAGCTTAAGTCCGGAGGAACAAATCAAAATCAATCGCTGCCAAGAAATGCCGATTTGTCGCTTTATTCGACAGGCCTATGTGTCGAAAAAAAGCATCTGTTCAGTAGACGAAGCCAAGATCGTCCCCTTCTTTATCTGTCTTTTTCTCGTTACGGTAGGAGGAATTCCTTACGAGGAGCTTCGCTTAGGGCTGTATACCAATAAAAATCCTGTTTTTGAGATTACCGATGAAGTCATGGCAGCGATCCAGTCCATTTATTGTCTTGAAGCCTCGCATACGACGATCGATATTAAAGCCAGTGTCTTCTCCTTGATCGCACAAGTCTATTACTTTCATGGGGTAAATTACTCCATTGACCGAGTCACCTTGAATTACTACCACAAGCTATTTCACAATTCCTTGCGAGATCAAGTGATTACAGACATCCTACAACACATTATTGCACCAACTAACTTGTTTACGCCCACGAAACTCAACTACCTCAAGAAACGTCTGGTCTTTTTAATCTATCTGTTATCACCGAAAGAGGAATATCGGGTACGGATCGGGGTCTTAAATATGGGCTCCAGTCTTTTGGCAGATGCTTCCATTTACTTGTTAAAAAATGAACTAAAAGGGAAACAAAATGTGACTATTTCTCCTTATAACAATGAGGAAGAATACGATTTGCTGATTTCAAACGCCCGTGTCCCTCAACTTGGCACCAATTATGGTCAATTTTATCAAGTGACTGCCATCGGTGCCGATTTAGATGTCAATCAGGTTTCTGCGATCGTCGATCAAATTGCTTACTCTAAGTACCATTCTTTTGTGGTGTGAGCCATTACTTGTTAGTTAAAAAGCAGTGAGTCAACGGATAGGTGATTCGCTGCTTTTTCAATTATCTGCGAAGGATGAGAAGGAAAAGGAGCTTGAATTGCTCTTATCATTGATGACGGAATAAGAATTGGGATCAGTCAAGCAGCTTTCTGCTAGATAAATGTGCCCAGTATCCTTGTATAACGTATCGCAACAGAGCAGAAGACATCAAGTGTGAAAATAACAGAAGGGTTTCAAAATACTGATTTTGGAAGGATGTAAAAAAAGACCCACATAGAGATGTGAGTCTGCAACCATTAGTTTTGATTTTCTAATTTCTCTAAAACCTTTTTGGGAATTGCGTCTTTTTCAACGCCATTCGGGCCTTTTATTGTCCGCTTTTCACTGATCACCGCTTTTACATAAGAATTTGGTGTTAAGGGTTTTGCGTTATCTTCTGATAATGAAACCTCAAGGGTTTGGGTACTGCCATCTTCTTTTACAAAGTTTAATGTGTAATCGTAAGAATACCAAGGAGACTGGTCGCCGATGCCGCTCTTACTTTCGTGTTGGACCTTAGGCGGAATCTCAGACGGGACATACGCGTAAGCTGTTTGTCCTGAGTAGGTGGATTGATAATATTCATAGCCTTTGTATCCGACAAACCCTAAAAGTACGACTAAGATGAATCCGATTATTTTTTTCATATAAACCATCCTTATCCTCAAATATGGAGCTATTATAACAGAATGGTTCTATAGATGACCTTTCATCAGACGAACAGTTTTGCAAGGAGAAACGTTACTAGCCAGTCGTGAAAAAGCAGGGAACGCCGCTAGTAAAGGGTTTGATCTATAAATCGTCAGGGGATTGGTGCTTAGAGCGACTAGAAATAAGAGGGAAAGTAGACAACAAGACCTTAATTAAAAAACACAGTATGGAAAATGTTTCTTTTATGTATGTCCAGCAGCAGACAACTTGATGAGACGTGCCGTTTGTTTTTCACTATAGAAAGGTGAAAATAGCGCACCAGTTTCATAAAAAACCAGCAAAGGCGCTCCGTAAGAGGACCGTCTTTGCTGTTTTTTTTACAGAAAATGCTTGAGAGCAGTCCATGGCAGCTTTTTATGGTTCGATTTTACTATACAAATCGAGGGCTCTTTTTCTGGCTTCGTTGTGGTCAACTACAGGCAACGGATAGTCGGTGCCTAAAACTACCTTTAGGTCGGCTTGTTCTTCGTCAGTCATCAAGTAGGGTTCATGGATGAATTTTAGCGGCAACTGGGCGAGTTCGGGAACAAATTGTTTGATAAACGTCCCATCCTTGTCAAATTTTTTCCCTTGTGTGATGGGGTTGAAAATTCGAAAGTAAGGAACCGCATCGGTGCCAGTCGAAGCTGCCCACTGCCAGCCGCCGATATTGCTGGCAGCGTCGTAGTCGATCAATTGTCGAGCAAAATAGGCTTCTCCTTGCCGCCAATCGATCAGTAAATCTTTGGTTAGAAAGGAAGCGACGATCATCCGTAGACGGTTATGCATCCAACCGGTCTGATTCAGCTGCCGCATCGCGGCATCAATGATCGGATAGCCGGTTTGCCCTGCTTGCCATTTGGTTAGCTCCTCTTCATTCTTTCGCCAATCCATGTTTCGATATTTCTCAATGAGTTCATAGTTTTTTTGTTCAGGATGGCTGAAGTAGATCATATGATAAAAATCTCGCCAAGCCAGTTCTTTTAAAAAGGTCGCTTTGCCAGTGCTTGATGGCATTCCTTGGCAAGCGGCCCAAACCTTCCGAATGGAGATTTGTCCAAAAGACAAGAAAGGGGACAGGCGGCTCGTTCCTTTGATCGAAGGGATATCACGGTCTTTTTCATAGGCGGCCAAACGCTTTTGCACAAAGGCCTGCAATTGTTTATGCGCATAGTCTTCCCCAACGATCGTTGAAAAATCGGTCTTTCTATTTTCTAGCAGCTTAGCAAGCAGCGCTGTCCCTGCTTTGAAGTGAGGGGCATCATCAAAATGAACGGCTTTTTCAAAATCGAGGGCCTGCTTTTGATACACCGGTTTGGGCAATTGAATCCATTTCTTATAGTAGGGGGTAAATTTTTTGTAATACGTCCCATCCTCTTTGGTGACTTCTGTTGGTTGATGCAGATGATGGTCTTCAAAAGAATGGACAGTGATGCCTTTTTTCTCGACCAATTCTTTTATGTAGAGATCACGTTTACGACCAAATCCACGGTTATCAAAGTTGAAGTAAAGCTGGCTCCATTCTGGATAGCAAGCGAACAACTGATCAAAGGTTTCTGTCAAAGTCCCTGTCAATAGGTGGATCGTCAGATTTTGCTTTTTGGCAGCCTCGATAAAGTGAGCAACTGCGCTAAAAAAGTAATCATGGCTTGGCGCCTTGGGAAGAAACTGCTTGTCATTGAGATGAAATACACACAACAAATGGTCGTTTTCTTGAAGAGAAAAAAGCGCCTCAGTCAGTGCCGTGTTGTCCTCTAAGCGTAGATCCTTTCTAAACCACATCACATGAATTGCCATACAAACCTCCTTGATAATATAACCGTGCAAAAAACGATCGGATTTCGTTTATAGTAATGGAAAGAGGGGATTTATTCAAATTTGGCGATTGCTTTAGCTAACCAGAAATCTTGGCAAGCGTCCGTGATTATAGAAAGCATATGGAACAAGAAGATGCGTCGCTTTTCAATAGCCGATCTTGTAAACAAAAAAAATCGAACACAGAACAAGAGTCTGCGTTCGATTCTAGCAATCAACAAAATTATTTCATTTTCCGTTCATCTGGCACGATGTCTGCTTTTAACAACCAGATGTGGAAGAACCATTCTGCCACACCAATCAATACTGCTGGGATCAATACTAGCATCCAGATGTCATTTGTATAGTCCATATAAGTCAGATACAGCCATAGGATAAGGGCTGCTGCGCCGGCATCTGCAACCGTTGCCGCAATGTTACCGATCTTTCGCAAAATGACCAAGTCGCCTAGCACATAGATCATCACCACAATGATCACACCGACGATCGTCGAGTCCATAAAACTGACATCGTAAATCCCTGACAACACAATCCACAAAATCGCCCAAATCATTAGTGCTTTGACAACCAACGCTTTTAGATGTTTCATTTCATACACTCCTTTTTATTATTTATTCCAAAAGCAAGAAGGTCATTGTTAGTGATAACCTTCTATTTCAAGGCTATCATCTGACATTTTTTGTGTCAAAAAAAATGATTGGTTTGATTTTTTATACTATTTTAAGCATAATTGCTTGACGAATAGTCGTAAATAGTTTAAACACTTTCAGGAATGATCAGTGGGATTAATTTGTGAAACGAAAGAAGAATAGAGGGGATTTTGTAAGGAGATAAAGTATCGGTACAGTATTTACTGGAATCAAACAATTTAGCAAGGCAATTTAAATGGAGCGACCCGCCAAAGTCAGATTTTGATCTGCTTTTCGAGGGTCGCTTTATGCCGTCTTCTTATTTATTTTCTCCTAACAGCTCGAAAATAACTGATCCCGGTTCCTGCAAATACTACGAAACTAGCCAATAGGAACAAAAATCCTACAGGAATCAGGTAGAAATTTTCATGTAAAATGCCGGATTGATCGATGTATTCTACGGCGCTTGCTTTGATGAAGAAGCAAGCAAAGCCGAATAGTAGTAAAAATGTTCCGATCAGGGTCGTGATCAAATTGAGTTTGGCGCGTCGGGTCTCGCTGCCGTCTTTGATTAGTTTTTCAGTGATCTTGTTCACTTGAGTTCCTCCTAAAATCAATTCATCAAGCGAGAGCTCAAAAATCGTGGCGATGGCAATCAGCATTTCTAAATCTGGTAGATTACGATTGTTTTCCCAGTTCGAAACGGCTTGTCTTGTCACGTGTAGTTGAGTGGCAAATTGTTCTTGGGTCAAGTTATTTCTCGTACGTACTTCTTTGATTTTTTCGCCAAATTCCATCTTTTCTTCCTTTCGCTGATGTGACTTAAGCATAGTCGAAACCCTCGTTGGTTCCAAGAAAGCAGGGCTTGCTGCTTGATAAATCAAGGGAAAGTGGTGCTTGCGTCACTTGTTTGTCCGCTATTGGTTAGGGCGAGAGCCAATCATCTTTAATAATCAAAGCGATCAGCTGCTAAGTAAACGATTTGATGTGTGTTATTTTTACAATGTATCTTTTCTTTTATTATAGCATTGTGATCGAGGGGAGGGAAATGTGTGATACAGGCCTTTCGCTACTTGATTGGTAGATGTCTAACAGCTGTCGAGAGTATCGAGCGGGGAGCAGCGCAACAGCAAGTTTCTTTTCTTAAAGAAAATCACTTAGTTGACAAATCGCAAAACATCTTGTTTAATATACCCCAAGGGGTATACGAAAGGGGCAAGAAATGTTTTCACTATTTAAGCGCATACCAAGTATGTCAACAGCAGATTTACAAAAAGAAGGAGCCAAAGAATGGACGGTTCTGGATGTACGCACGCCGGCGGAGTACCGCAGCGGGCACATTGCCTATGCGAAAAATGTACCGTTAAATAAGGTTGCTGGATTTACTCAAAAAGGCGACAAGAAACTGGCAGTCATTTGCCAATCGGGGATGCGAAGCAAACAAGCAGCCAAAATCCTAAGTAAAAAAGGTTTTGATGTGGTCAACGTTCGTGGCGGCATGAATCAATGGCGCGGAACAACCAAAGGAGGAAAGTAATGATGGAAAAAATAGTTATTGTCGGTGGGGTAGCAGGGGGAATGTCGGCAGCCACGCGCTTACGTCGGCTTAAAGAAGCAGCGGAGATCATTGTTTTTGAAAAAGGTCCTTTTGTCTCTTTTGCGAATTGCGGGTTGCCGTATGCCATTTCTGGTGAGATCAAAGAGCGAGATGCCCTATTGGTCCAAACACCTGAAGCATTAAAGAAACGGTTCAACTTAGATGTGCGACCTTTTCATGAAGTGCTGGCGATCGAGCCAGAGGAGAAAACGGTGACGGTCAAACATGGCGAACATGTCTTCACGGAATCTTATGATGCGTTGATTTTATCGCCGGGGGCAAAACCGCTAGTACCAGCGATCAAAGGGCTAGAAGAAGCAACCAACGCCTTTTCTTTGCGCAATGTTCCTGACTTAGACCAAATCATGGCGCATCTTGAAGACAAAAAGCCTCAAAAAGCCACGATCATTGGCGCTGGGTTTATTGGGTTAGAAGTCGCTGAAAATTTACATAAAAAAGGCCTCGAAGTAACGATCGTAGAAAAAGCACCCCACGTATTGCCACCTTTGGACGAAGAAATGGCTGCGTATGTCAAAAATGAATTGATCAAGCAAGGGGTCAAAGTTTTGACCTCGCAGTCAGCGACCGCTTTTGAAAAAGCAGGGCAAGAAATCGTTCTGGAAGATGGCACGGTCCTGACTTCAGATCTCATGATTCTTTCGGTTGGTGTCCAACCAGAAACGGATTTGGCGAAACGTGCTGGTATTGAATTGGGACGCCGGGGGGGTATCTTAGTAGATGAGCAATACCAAACCAGCAAGAAAGATATTTACGCGGTGGGTGATGCCATCGTTGTGAAACAACAAATCACCAACGAAGACACGCTGATCTCCCTGGCTTCACCAGCCAATCGCCAAGGTCGGCAAGTAGCTGATGTGTTGGGAGGACTGGCTCGCAAAAACAAAGGCAGTATCGGGACTGCGATCGTGCGCGTATTCGATCTTGCAGCAGCTTCCACAGGGTTGAGTGAGCGCAGCGCCAAACTGGCAGGGCTAAATCCCCAGGTGGTACATCTGTTAGGCAAAGACCATGCAGGGTATTATCCTAATGCGACGGATATTTATTTGAAACTGATTTTTGATGCGGATACTGGAAAAATCTACGGTGCGCAAGGCATCGGTGCCAAAGGAGTCGATAAACGGATCGATATATTGGCAACAGCGATCAAAGGCGGCTTAACGATCTTTGACTTGCCTGAACTGGAATTCACCTATGCACCGCCTTTTGGCTCAGCCAAAGATCCAGTGAATATGCTTGGCTATGCAGCGATCAATCTGGCGGAAGGAATCAGTGAGAATATTCAGTGGCACGAATTGATGGATGCCTTAGAAAACGGTAAGCAGTTGTTGGATGTTCGTTCAGAGATGGAATTAGCCAATAATGGACGTTTTCAACAAGCGCTCCACATTCCGTTAGATGAATTGAGGGATCGGTTGTCTGAATTGGATCCAAGCGTTTCGTATGTCGTTACGTGTCATAGCGGATTGAGAAGCTACATTGCCGAACGCATCTTAAAACAAGCGGGCATCAATTGTCAAAACCTCGATGGTGCCTTTTCGTTGTATAATACTATTAAGCCGGAGATGATTATTCATGATTAAAGCAATATCTATGGAGGAATTTGCCCAAAAAGAAAAACGTGAACCACTTGAGATCCTTGATGTCAGAGAAGTCGATGAGTTTGCACAAGGACACATCAAAACAGCACAAAACCAACCGTTGAGCGAGCTGACAGAACAAATCAGCGACTTAGAGAAGGATAAAAACTACTATGTCATCTGTCATTCAGGGGCTCGTTCGCAAATGGCATCTGAGTTTTTGAGCCAGCAAGGGTTTCAAGTGACCAATGTCCTCGGCGGCATGTCAGCATGGAGAGGAGAAATCAAACGATGACCGCATGCAACAAAGATATTTTGAATCGGTTAAAACGAACCGAAGGCCAGTTGCGGGGGATTCAAAAAATGATCGAAGACGAGAAAGAATGCGTCGATGTCATCACGCAATTGTCCGCCGTCAGTTCCAGTGTTAACCGTATTATGGGGATCATTGTCGCTGAAAATTTGAAAAATTGTTTGGAAAATCCAGACAGCGACACGGAAACCCAAAAGCAGAAAATCGATCAAGCCGTTCAGCTGATCGTGAAGAAATAACGGTATTTTTGAAAGGTTTGTCGCGTTTTTTATCATCCTATGGAAAAGGTTCAGAAGAGCAGCATGTTCTTCTGAACCTTTTTATTCTTCATCAGTGATTGCTTGTCGACACCAATAGAGGAAACAAGCGGAGATTGTCGGTATGTTTTGTTTTTTTATTATGAAGGAATATACACCGAGAAGGCTGTATGGTTAAATGGAGGGAGAAACGTCAAAACGCCTGATGGGTCGTTGAGTATATGTAGCAAACAACGATCGCTTTTCTTGTGATTAAAATCACAAGAAGCGAGTGGGTGTTGCGCAGTTATGGCGAATGAGAGAGGAGAGTTTCTTGAACAAAAAAATACAGTCTTTTACATTACCCTTGATTGCTTCCAATTTGTTTCAAATCATTATTGCGCAAGTTTCATTAGCGATTATTTCAAGAAGATCCACGGAAGCGCTGGCGGCGATCGCACTGATCGACGGGTTTCTCTATGCTTTTGCGGGTATCTTAGGTGCGATTGGTCTGGCTTTTAATATTTATGGCGCAAAGGCAGTCGGACAAAGAGAAGAGACGCAGTTAAACGATTATCTATCCTCGGTTCTTTTTCTAGTAGTCGCGATCGGCGTGAGCTTTTTCTTGATTTTCCTGCTTTTTGGACGCGGCATTTTGCAGGTTGTCTACGGATTTAGCGGGGAGCTGCTAGGAACTGCGACATTGTATCTTGCAATCATGTCTCCCTATATTTTACTTACCTTAGTCACATTTGTTTTTACTAGCCTTTTAAAAATTGAAAAGAAAACGAACTACATCCTCGGTGTTTCCATTATTAGTGCGTTGGTACAGGTGTTGCTTAGCTATCTATTGATAAATGGCAATCTCGGTTTTCCCGCAATGGGGGTCTTAGGCAGTGGCATCGCAAATATGCTTGCGACTTTGTGCTTGCTGGGGATTTATGGGGTTCTTTTACGAGAAAGTCTAGTCATGGGGCTGAAACAAAGACCACGAAAACGCACCTTTTTATTGAAAAAATCGGTCCCTTTAATGATTCAGGAATGCTTTGAGGGTTTAGTCTTTGTTATTGCTTTTGAAGCTTTCGTCTCACGATTGGGTGTCAGTACGCTGGCAGCCTATGCGATCGGCAGCCAAGGATTGATGATCGCACGTTTGCCTGCTTTGATGTATGGCAACGCAGTGACCGTCTTTGCTAGTGAGGCGAATGGTCAGAACAATCGTCAGAAGGTTTTAGCAGTGGGGAAAAGTGCCTTCGTTTCTTCTTTTGTGGCTTATGTTGGAATCGCCAGTCTGATCTGGGTCTTTCGTCCTGCTTTTTTTCAGTTGTTTACTACAGATGTCGCTGTTTTAGACTTGTTGCCAGCTATTCTACCAATTATGCTGGGGATAATGCTCGTCAGTCCGTTATATGAAATCACAAAATACCTATTACAAAGCTTGGAGTGCAGTCGCACGGTTTGTGTGTTGACAGGATGCGTCAACAGTCTGGTTTTAGTGGGAATCATGGGCTTTTGGCGCAGTGGGCAGCTGAACTTTTTCTTCCTCTACTGTCTATACGGCATGAATTTCCTGATTCTCGGTAGTTTCTTTGCAGGGCTGTTTTATTGGACGATCAAACAGCGTGATCCTCAGGGCAAAGGACGCCTTTGAGGGTTAAAAAAGCGAAGGTGCTGCTGAGCCTTCGCTTTTTCGTCGCCTACAATTGGACAGGTGGATTAGTTGTGGCTGACTTCTTCGTAAAAGATAGCGTTGCGTTCTGCAATCAGTTGGGTTTCCCTTCGCTCTAATTCAAGAAAGGTTTCGTCTGCCAGCAATTCGGCAGCAGAGTAGCCGGCAGCCAAGAAATTTTCGGCATAGGTCAATTTTTGATTCGTAATGTTTCTTCGTTGCTCGGCAATAATGAGTAGCTGCTTTACATTCATATACACACTCCATTCTTTTATAAAAAGCAAGTACTAAAAAGAGGACAGCTAAGGCAGTACTTGCAAGTCAACGGTGAAGGTAGGGCTGCGCGCTTGCTCGGCTATTCATCGCTCATCAGGAGAACGTCGGGTTTGTTTCTGATCAAACGGGTTTATACGAAAGCTTTGTACTAAGTATAAAAAAATTTCCACCGTAGCAACAGAACCTAGTCGTTTACATAAAGCAACCATTGGTTTACATTCTTTCGACAAGTGGGTGTTACAAGAAAATCAAGTGATTTTTCCAAGAAAACGGTGGGATTTGACGACAAAAAAACCTGCGACCAGCTTGAAGCGGTCGCAGGTTTCATAGATTAGTAGAAATAGCTTAAACGGTTTGTTTTGCTGGGCGCAGCAAGACTTCGCTGATCGCCACATGTTTGGGCTGTTGAATGGCATAAACCACTGCATTTGCTACGTCTTCTGGCGTTAGGCTGTTGCCTTCCACGCGAGAGGTTTCTTTCAAGGCTGCTTCTAGTTGAGCATTGCCGACGGTTTCAAACAATTCCGTGGAGACCATTCCCGGAGAGACGATGGTTGAGCGAATGCCATGTTCACGTTCTTCTTGGCGCAAGCCTTCCATGATTGCACGAACTGCAAACTTTGTCCCGTTGTACACGGCAGAACCTGGGTAAATGACATGGCCAGCAACTGAGTCAGTGGCGATGATCAAGCCGTCTTGTTGATTTTGCATGATGGGCAGCACAGCGCCGATCCCGTTTAATACCCCCATGATATTGATATCCAGCATTTTTTGCCAGCTGTCATAGTTCAACTCTGCCAAGTTTCCTTGAGGCATGATGCCAGCATTATTGAAAAGGACATCAATCCGACCAAAGGAGGCCATGGCTAAATCAATGACTTGTTGGACTTGTTCGCGATTGGTGACATCAGCTGTTTGATACAAGACATTTTCTCCTAATTTTTCAGCCAGTACTTTGATGCGCTCTTCACGGCGGGCAGCGATCACTATTTTTGCCCCTTGTTCGGCTAGTTTAACGGCGGTCGCTTCCCCAATTCCTGAAGATGCTCCCATAATTACGATAACTTTTTCTTTGATTTCTGTCATTTGTATTTCCTCCAGTGAATGATTTTTTCAGCGAATCCTGCTAATGCCAATGGTGAACCTGTGAGACGATAGGTGATTGACAGTACAGTGCTTGCGGTGTATTTTAATTGTAGAACCTGAAGTTAGGTTTAGGTCAAGTGATAAATATAATTTTTTTTAGGAGCGATGCAAGTGAGTTACTCGATTGGTGAAGTATCACAAACGACCAATATCCCCATCTCGACACTGCGTTATTACGATCGAGAAGGGATGTTTCCGAAGTTGGCCCGCAGTAATGGCGGCATTCGGGTGTTTTCCGAAAAAGAAGTAGCGACGATCAAAGTGATCGATTGTTTGAAGAATACTGGCATGCCCATCAAAGACATCAAGAATTTCTTGGATTGGGGCGAGGAAGGCGATGCGTCTTTGCAGAAACGGCAGCAGCTGTTTCATGAACGCTTGGAAGAAGTCACAAAGCAAATGGCAGCCTTGCAAGAAACCATGAATACGATCAAATACAAATGCTGGTACTACGATACAGCGATGGCAGCAGGCACCGAAGCGGTGGTAAAAGAGTTGCCACTAGAAGAAATACCAGAAGAAGTCCGAGCATACAAACTGTAAGCCCATCGAAAAACCACCTGCTGTTTTTGCAGGTGGTTTTTCTATTCTACTGGTTTTTCTGGGAAAATCAACCTTGCCAGTTGCCGTTTTCTAACGGCAGTTCGGCAGTCCCATGAAAATTGGGTTTCGTTCGTCGGCAGTGTTACTCAATAACGCCTACAGGAATCAAATAGCGGGGTTCATTTTCCGTTGGCAGCTGCAGCAGCTCTGTCAGTTCATGATCCGTGAAGGCGCCGATCGGCACAGCACCTAAGCCTAACGCTTGGGCTTGTAAAAGGACATTTTGGGCGGAATGACCGACTTCGATATAGGCATAGCGTTCGATTCCTCGGTCTCCATAGCGCTCGATCAGTCGTTCATAAACCACTGTATAAAGCAATGTGGCAGATGCCCGTTGGATCGCTTGCTGGTCCAACGAACCTTCCGCCAATGCGGTCCGAAAATCACCAGCAAGAACTTTTGCTAAGGTATGCTGCTCTGGTTGATACAGATAAAGCCCTGGCTCAAGCCCCGTTACCTGTGTGACCACAACATAGAGGTCTAAGGGATACAAGGCACCAGCCGAAGGCGCTGTCCGGCGACCATCTTCTGTAGTGACACCGGCAGCGGCCCATAAAAGCTGTGCCAGCTGTTCTTGTGTTAGCTCAGTGTCTAGAAAATCCCGTTGCGAGCGCCGCTCGAAGAGAGCTTCCGACACACTGGTTTCCCCGTCTAAGATTGGTTGCGGCAATGGAAAGGTTTCATAGGAAACTGCTGGTTCAGAAGAAGTGGCGGTGTTGGTAGTCGGTTGTTCTTTAATTGGTGCCGTATCCGCACTGCAGCCAGTGAGGAGTAAGCCCAACACCAAAAGAGCGCCTAAATGAACAAAGCGAAATCGTTTGTAACGGGTCATGAGGGTTCCTCCTTTTCTAAGGACTTCGTGTTATTTATAAGTATAACAAGGATTGCTTTTTCATGCGCTTTTATTCGCAAACGGGTGAGCAGTGACAAGCGTATCAGCTCAATCAGGTCATAGGAAAAGCAGACTTTTTAATATTTTCTAAAGGCTTAAAAAGTATTTGCCATCGAGACATCATCAAGATTCTGTTCTGGCTCTTTCAATCAATGATCATTGGAGAAGGATGCAGCAAATGCCAGAGTGTTATCTAAAGGAAGAGAATCATCAGAAGATGGAGAACTGCCCTTTAAGGAGCTTTCTGGAATCAATAAAGCCCCTTTGTCTCTTGCGACAAAGGGGGCGGGGCTAACTATTCATTTCTGCGACTTCTTCCTCCATATCAAATTCCAACTGTTTGGCAGCATTGAGCTGGTCGCTATAGTAGCTGGCAAGCTCTTCAGCAGATTGCGGTGTTAGATTGTTGAAGGCAAAAGTCACATAGGAGCCATGGACCTCCAGACAGATCGAATTGATGGTGAAGCGGTGTTTATCATCATAAAAGGTATAACTTTCACCTGGTACGAAGGTTTGCTCGGGATGAGTACGGACACGGAAGCCATTGAAACTCATTTGATACATCTCGAACGTCTTCGCATCATAAGAAAGCTGACGATTGATGGCGATACTCAAGGCTTCACTATCACTTTCGATAAAACGGTTTTTCCCGATCAAAATGGCATAAAACAAGCCATAGAGGTTATAGAGCGACCAAATCAAGGTCACGATATAGCCGAATTCATAGCCTTCTCCTCGGTACAAACGATACCCAGCCACCAGACAGGCAAAGGAGATCCAAGTAAAGAGGATGATGTGGGGCAAGACGGTTCGCCAATCAAAGGCGTTGCTACCGACGATCTCTTTTTTGGTCACGTTGAATTTTTTCTGTGATTTCATAAATTCTTTGATCAATGCCCCGGTGTGGATAGGAGCGACAAAGCAATCATAGATGTGGGAACTTGTCAGGTTCCTGATCTTAGGGACATACAGCCGAAACGATAGGGAAATCATAATGAAAGGTGGTAAAAAGAACAGCAACAATTGGTGATTGTTGCTTCTGACGATAAAGATATCAAAAACCATAAATAAGGTTGGTGCCAATAAAAAGATGATTTTTTGGAAAGAGGTAAACCAATACAAATAGGAGTTGTAATAACAAAGTTTTTGCATGAACGACAATCCTTTTAAGCGGCGCGGTTTGAAGTGGTCAAAAATTTGTTTCGTTCCTTGCGCCCACCGAGTCCGTTGTGAGGTCAGCTCTTTGGCAGTGTAAGGAGTGATCCCCAAGGCATAGGCTTTATTGATAAAAATCGTTTCATAGCCGGCGTCTTGTAAAAGCATCCCGGTTGCCATATCTTCGGTGATACTGCTGGTAGGAACGCCGCCGATCTCTTCAAGGGCACTGCGACGAATGATGGCATTGGTACCGATATGGATCAAAGCATTCTCACGAGAAAGTGCAGGTTCTAGAAAGCGCATGAATAATTCCTGTTCGTTGTACATGGATTTGCGCAGTAATTGAAAAGGATCTTTGTTATAAAATGTTTGTGGATATTGCACCAATGCGACTTTAGGATTGCGGAAATAGTCGACAGCTTCAAAAATAATGTTCTTTTTGACGATAAAGTCAGCATCCAGAAGCAAAATCAAGTCACTGCTGGTTTGGGACAAGGCATTGTTGATATTCCCAGCTTTAGCATTGGCATTTCCTTCGCGGGTCAAATAGCCGAGGTTCATTCGCTCGGCCATTTCTTTTAGTTCCTCTCGATGGCCATCATCGCAGATATAGATTTTTTTGTTGGGGTATTTCAAGGCTTTGACAGCCAGTGCGGTGGCGATCACCAGCTTGATGTCTTCATTTTAAGTACAAATAAAAGCGGCGACACTTGGCAAGAATTCTTCTGCTTCATCCCCCTCGTAGCGGTATTCTTTTGAGAGCTTATTGGAAAAAAGGTAAACAAAAAAGCCATAGACAAACAAACCAATGACTTCCGCAATATAGAGAATGATCCCAAATACTAGTGAAGCAGAACTATCCATAGGGATCGTGAAAAACAAACGCCAAACCAAGTAAATAAGCAGAAAAGCAATCGTGATCTTCGAAAACAACTGTTTGATGCGATTATTTTTTTTTGCCAGAAAATACAACAAGAAAATGACCAAAAACAACCCAGATAAATAAACCAATTCCAAACCAATCTCCTCCTTTGTTATACTAAAATAGTAATAAGTTTTTAAAAATAAATCAAAGTAAACGATTGCATGTTTTTTAACATGTAAGAAAGAAGAAGGAGGACAAGTACGAAGAAGCGAAAAAAAGGCCATACAAAAACCCTCCAGCAATTCGTTGCTGGAGGGTTTCATTTAATTGGCCGCTGCCAATGCTGCTTTGTTTTGTTTGGCATGATAGGCTTCCACGTCTAGGATTGCCTGTTTAAACATTTCTCGCGTGATCTCATAAGGCACGTGGACGATGTCATTGGTGGTCATTGCTTTGTCTAAGATTGCCTCAAGATCGCTGGTGTCGTTAAGGCCCATATCCGCTAGGCAAACCGGCAGTTTGTTTTCCTTCATAAAGGCGTAGATGCGCTGGAAGAGGGCATCTTGCTGATCGAGCTGCAACAAGGCCAAAACGCCGTAACTAACGGAAGCGCCGTGTAAATAGTCTTCCATTTTTTCCAAAACGGTCGTTCCGTAGTAAAAGGAATGGGCAAGGGCGGAGTTGTAATCATTGATGACTAAGACGGAAACTAAGCCGGTGGTCACGATGATATCCAAGACGACTTGCTCAATGGCATAAGACGGCTGATTGGCGGCACTGTCTTTCAAAGCTTGTGTGCCGTATTGCAATAAGCGTTCCGTGCACATTTTGCCGATTTGGATGCCTAACCCATCGGTGTAATCTAACTGATCACCCCGCGCTGAAAACGTCGATTCGATCTCTTTGGAGAGGGCATCGCCGATTCCTGCCCATAAGTACTTGTCGGGGGCTTGGGCGATGATCTCACTGTCGATAAAGGCATGGATCGGCGGTTGCGAAGGGAAAAACAACCCTTGCATCTCGCCGTTTTCTTTATAGATGACACAAACCGCGGTGACTGGTGAGCAGTTGGAGCCAATCGTTGGGAAGGTGAAGACTGGTTTGCCAGCTTTTTCCCCAACCACTTTGACGGTATCGCAGACGCGGCCGCCACCAACGGCGAATAGAACATCGGCGGCTTGGACACTTGGAGTAGCTAACAGCTGATCGACGTTTTCATAGGTCGAGTTGCCGCCGTACCACAAGGTATCCGTCACTTGGACTGCTGACGTTAAAGCGGCTTTGATCTTGTCTTCAGCTTTTTCAAGGGCGGTTTTTCCGCCGATGATCACGGCATTGGTGCCGTATGGTTTTACGATGTCATTTACTTTTTCGTAGGCGTCCGCCCCGATTGTGTAGTTTGGCAAAAAGATACTTTGACTCATACTTTTCTCCTTCTTTCTTGGCCACGAGATTGGCTAAAATTGGTCCGGTAATTTGATGGATCACCATGCCGACTGCGGCAGGGGTAACGGCTGCAGCAATGGCGGCAAAGTGGGCATTGGCTAACGAGATCGCTAGGCCAGTATTTTTCATTCCTAATTGAAACATGATGGATTTGGCTTGGGTGGCACTGACGCCCATCACACGGCTCAGACCATAGCCTGCGCCGTAGCCGATCAAGTTATGGAGCAAGACTAAGAAAATCACGATCAAGCCAGATTGGACGATGACGGCGCCGTTGCGAGCGACAGTTCCTGCAACGATCAATAAGATACTGACGGAAGAAATCAACACAAATGATTGCAGAAATCGCTCGATGTGCTTGGCAATGAGTTTATGGACGATCACCCCTAAAATGATCGGCAAAAGCACCATCTGCAAGACAGACAAGAGCATTTCCCAGAAGGAGATCTCGGTGTACTGACCAGCCAAGACATAAACCAAAAAGGGTGTAACGACGGTCGCTAATAAGGTCGATACCGTGGTCATGGAAACGGTGAGTGCGACATCGCCTTTGCCGATGAAGGTCATGACATTGCTGGCGGTTCCACCAGAAACGCAACCTAGTAAGACAAAACCGATGATCAAACCGGAAGAAAGACCAAACAGCTGCGCTAAGCCGTAAGCCACCAAAGGGCTGATGGTGAACTGGAAAAGCACCCCTAAGATGAATGCTTTGGGCTGTAAGACGACCATTTTAAACGCAGCAACGTTTAGAGTCATCCCCATACAAAACATGATGATGCTTAAAAGAATCGTTGTACGAGGCGGAATCCATAAGAAGGGTTGCGGGAAAAAATAAGAGACGATCATCAATAAAATCATGATGTAGATCAAATACTTGTTTACAAAAGCAGCGATCGTGTTGACGGTTTTCATAATAAAAAATCATCCTTCCTTTTTTCTGCTTGACCAATCAAGTGTCCAAACAGAAGGGGTCTTTAGAATAAGTGCAGTGCATAACCGCGGGGAATCGGCAGCAGTTGGTCAACGAGCGTTTTGGATCTATCTGACATCTGTGTGTCAGCTTGCAAAAGGCCGCTTTCTTGAAAATGGGTATAAAAAAACACTCCATCTCAAGAAGCTGTTCTTCTTTTTGGATGCAATGTGAATAGGGACTCTTTGAATGTATAAAATCAAACAGTCCCGACTATAATAATAAAATAATTCGTTTGCTAACATTGGTGCGGGTCATATACGCCACCGTCCTTTTATTTATTTTGAATTTTCTAAATATTTAAATTATTTCTACCTAGTCTACAAAAGAGTCAACGCTTTGTCAATCGTTTGAGAAAATTTTTTTCATTTTTTTTGGTGTTTTTTTAAAAACATGGGTTTCTATGGGGAAAAACAGCAAGAATTGGTTTGTGCTGTGCTTTTTTTCCCTTCGTTTAGAAACAGAATAGTTGTTGGATCTTGGTTTTTGTCCTACGATGATACTAGCAAGAGTTGGAAAAAGAAACGAGAGGAGCAAAGAAAATGAAAATTTTTGTCGTTGGTGCTACTGGACGAGTAGGCCAAAAATTGATCACCTTTCTAGAAAAACAAGGACACATCGTTTATGCTGGTGCGCGCAGCAGTGAGAAAATCACAGAAACGGAGACGATCAAGCCCGTGTTCTTTGATTTACACACGGAACCGGAAGAGATGGCGGCGAAATTCGCAGATGCGGAAGCGGTATACTTCGTGGCGGGTTCCCGAGGCAAAGACTTGCTGCAATCTGATCTGTATGGTGCGGTCAAAGTGATGCAAGCCGCTGAAGCAAAAGGAATTAAGCGCTACATCCACCTTAGCTCAGCCTATGCCTTAGAACCTGAACAGTGGCAAAGGGAAGGCATGGCGTCATTGATGGATTACACGATCGCCAAATTTTTCTCTGATCGCTGGCTGATCGACAACACCGCACTAGACTATACGATTTTGCAGCCGGGTGCGTTGAAAGAAACACCAGGTTCTAGTTTGATCGAGATCAGTGAAACGACCTCTGGTGCGATCCCCATCGAGGATGTCGCCGTCTTGTTAGGTGAAATGCTGGCACGTCCAGCAACTTATCAAAAAGTCATCAAAGTCCAAACTGGGGAAACACCCATCAGCGAGGCACTGGATCAGCTTTAAGGCGAGCCTTTGGACTTGAAGAGAATGTACTGAAGGAGCTGCACGGCAATGAATCGTTGGCGTGCGGCTTTTTTTTTGTGAAGAAGCCAGCCACTTTTCATTTTTGAAAGCGGTGACTCTTGACTTTGGAAAAATAGTTTGTTACGCTTATTGCTAACTTTAGAGGGGGTGGTAAACGAATGTCAAGCGACTCGAGTGACGGTGAGCAGAAACACTATTTTGACTTGCCTTACTTTTTAATTGAATAGGAGACAAACAACAGCGCGTTATTTAGGAGCAGTTTCTAAATAAGGGGCTTATTTGTGTTATCCATCAATGAAAAAGAAAAGGAAGAAGAAAAAAATGAATAAAAAAGAGTTTCAGTTATCAGTGTCAGAAACAATCGAACAGTATCAGGTGCCGTCAATCGATCAAGGGTTGACTGAGGCGCAAGTAACCGAGCGGTTAGAAACCTACGGATTGAACCAATTAGCGGTTAAAAAAACCGCCAAGTGGCGGTTGCTGCTGCGACAATTCCATAACACGATCATCTACATTTTGATTTTCTCTGCCATCTTAACGCTGCTGATGGGGCATTTCTCTGATGCCGTGATCATTGGCATCGTCGTGCTGGTCAATGCGTTGATCGGTTATTACCAAGAAGCGAATGCTTCCGATGCATTAGAACGGATCAAAGAGATGCTATCAGCAGAAGCCACGGTCTATCGGAATGGGATTCGTCAAGATATTCCAGCTGCCGAAGTCGTTCCAGGGGATGTCGTATTCCTAGAAGCTGGTGACAATGTGCCCGCAGATCTGCGAATTATCGAAGCCGACAACTTGCGTATCCAAGAATCCGCCTTGACTGGTGAAGCCGATTCGGTGGAAAAAATAACAGATGCCTTAATGGATGAAGCAACTCCATTAGCGGAACAACGGAATTTGGCGTTTGCTTCGACTTCCGTGACGTCAGGAAGCGGGAAAGGGATCGTGATCGCTACTGGCGTCAAGACTGAGATCGGGAAAATCTCAGCTGAAGTCAATCAAACGGAAGAACGAAAAACGCCGTTGATGAAAGAGATCGATGGACTGGGGAAAGGCATCACCTATGTGATCATGGGCGTGGCGGTCTTGCTATTTGTCGTCAGTTTGTTCCAGCAAACCTATGCGATCTCTGTCTTATCCTTAGCCGTTGTCACCATGATCGTCGGCTCGATCCCAGAAGGATTGCCAGCAACGACCTCGGTGGTTTTGGCGATGGGTGTCAGCGACATGGCAAAAAACAAGCACACCATCATCAAAACGCTGCCAGCGGTTGAAACGCTAGGCTCAGTGGATGTGATCGCGACGGATAAAACAGGTACCCTGACCAAGAACGAAATGACGGTCAAAGACATCGTATTGGCTGAGCAGGAATATGAAGTGACGGGTGACGGCTATGCGCCGGTGGGAGAAATTCGTCCAAAGCAGGAGGACGTCCACGCGCAAGACACCTTGCAGTTGTTTTTGGAAGCTGGTTACGAAGCCAACGATACGGTACTGGTCCCAGAAGGAAATCACTGGACGATCAATGGGGAACCAACAGACGGCTCCTTTTTGACGCTGTATCATAAGCAGTTTGCCTATCCGCAAGCACCTGCTTACCAAGAGCTGGATATGCTGCCCTTTGATTCGGACAACCGCTACATGGCGAAACTAGTGGCAAACCCTGCGGGGGAACGCTTGCTATTTGTTAAAGGCTCCCCAGATAAATTGTTTGAAATGGTGCAAAAACAAGCGGCGCCTTTTGATGAAGCCTATTGGACAGGCCATGTCCGCCGCTTGTCGGCAGAAGGCAAACGAGTGGTAGCGGTGGGCTATCAGAAAGTTTCGATCGATCACATTGATGAAACGATTTTTGAGCAAGGGCTGCAATTACTGGGAATCGCTGGGATCATCGATCCGCCGCGAGAAGAAGTGATTGCCTCCCTGAAGGAAATGAACCAAGCCGGTGTTCAAGTGAAAATGATCACTGGCGATCACCCTTTGACCGCCAAAGCGATTGGGGAAAAGCTTGGCTTAGCGGATGAGATTCACGTCGTGACTGGTGCCGAGTTGGATCAGATGAGTGAAGCCGAATTTCAAGATGCTGCCTTGACGAATCAAGTCTTTGCACGAACCACGCCGAAAAATAAATTGGACATTATCAAAGCGCTGCAAGCCAAAGGCAAAGTCACGGCGATGACAGGGGACGGCGTTAACGATGCCCCTGCGTTGAAGCGGGCGGATATCGGTGTAGCGATGGGGATCAGCGGCACGGATGTAGCCAAAGATTCTGCTGATATGATCTTGACCGATGACAATTTCGGTACCATGTCCTTAGCGATTCGCGAAGGACGCAGGATCTATGACAACATCAAAAAGAGTATTCTGTTTCTGTTGCCGACATCTTTTGCCGAAGGGCTGATCATTGCCTTTACGATCATGATGCAAAAAGAATTGCCGCTGCAGGCGACACAACTGCTGTGGATCAACATGGTTTCTGCTATTACGATCCAGTTTGCGTTTATCTTTGAACCAGCAGAGTCTGGGATCATGAGCCGCAAGCCGCGAAAGACAGGTAATAAATTGTTGAATCGTCACGATATTTGGCAGATGGCGTATGTATCGATCTTGATGGCAGTCATCAGTTTGATCGCCCATGACTGGCTCTTGCTGCAAGGCGTCAGCGAAGCCGTTGCTAGTACCATGATGGTCAATATCGTGGTCTTGAGTAAGATTTTTTATTTGTTCAACATCCGTACCAGTGCACCGGCGTTTTCTAAAGCTTCCTTCACCAATCCAAAAGCGTTCGTGATTATTGGTGTGATGCTAGTTCTGCAACTGTTATTGACCTATGTTCCATTTATGCAAAGCGCCTTTCATACGGAGGACATGTCCTTGATCGGCTGGGTCATCTCAGCAGCTTCTGGGATGGTCGTCTTACTCGTGACGGAGTTTGATAAATGGCTTCGTTCGAGAAAAAATATTTAACCTAGGTTTTCTCGTGTTTTTTTACAGGCAAAATCGCCTTGCTGCAGCTTAGGAAAATGGCGGAACGACAAGGGGTTTCTGCTGTCGCTGCTTTGGGGTTGCCAAAAGAAAAAGCCAAGAGGAATTCCTATCGGCTCGTGATCAGGCCTATTGACAAACAAAAATGGTCGGGCTAAAATGCACATGAATTGAATAGTATTCTTCGGGGCAGGGTGTAATTCCCGACCGACGGTGACAAGCGCAACGCTTGAAGTCCGTGACCCGCATAGCTATGCGGTGGAGCCAGTGTGAATCTGGCACCGACAGTGAAAGTCTGGATGGGAGAAGAAAAACCACAAAATTTCAAGGGGCGCAGTGCGTCTAAAATTGATTTTTTGCCGGTCTTGTTTGTCTATGCCTCGTGAGATTCTCACGAGGCATTTTTTATTGAAAGGAGGAAGGAAGATGCATAACGAATACATGCGTTTGGCGATCGCAGAAGCCAAAAAAGGGCGTTACCAAACCTTTACCAATCCGCTAGTGGGCGCTGTGATCGTCAAAGAGCAACGGGTCATTGCTAAAGGGGCTCACTTAGTCTATGGGCAGCCCCATGCGGAACGAAACGCCATCGAACAATGCCATTCCTCCGAAGACCTAATCAATTCGACTTTATACGTGACGTTAGAACCTTGCAACCATCAAGGAAAACAGCCGCCTTGCACCCAGCTGATCATCGACAGCGGCATCAAAAAGGTAGTCATCGGCCAGTTAGACCCTAACCCGATCGTGGCTGGACAAGGCAAGCGCTTTTTAGAAGAACAGGGCATCGACGTGTTGGTGGGCATCGAAGAAACAGCGGTGCGCCGTTTGAATCCACACTATAATTTTTACCATCAGCATCAGCGACCTTACGTGGCGTTGAAGCAAGCGATCACTTTAGATGGCCGGATCGCTCATGATGCGTTAACCCGCAGTGCGATCACTGGTTCAGCGGTTTGGCAAAACGTCCATCAAGAACGTGGAGACTATCAAGGAATCTTAGTGGGCAGTCAGACGGTGTTGACGGATGATCCCACGTTATTGACCACGGTTGAAACCAGCTTTCCGCCGATTCGCATCGTGTTAGACCGTCGGGGGCGAACGCTGTCGCAACCCCATTTGGCAATGTTTGCCGATGATTCGGCACCTGTGTGGATTTTTACGCAGCAGACAACTGTCAGTGATTTGCCAGCTCATGTGTCAGTGATCCAGCTGGAAGAGTTGACAATTGTTGC
Source organism: Enterococcus sp. 6D12_DIV0197 (assembly GCF_002174385.1). Classification (NCBI taxonomy): domain Bacteria; kingdom Bacillati; phylum Bacillota; class Bacilli; order Lactobacillales; family Enterococcaceae; genus Enterococcus; species Enterococcus sp. 6D12_DIV0197. The sequence continues at coordinate 3,683,582 of NZ_NIBN01000001.1, read as the reverse complement.
ATTGCTGAAGGAGCTTGCCGCACGACAGGTCCAATCGCTATACGTAGAAGGAGGCGCTGCGATCCATGATGCCTTTTTAGCCAGCGGACTGTGGCAAGAAAGCATTACCTATGTGGCGCCAAAGTTTCTTGGGGGCAATAGTCTCGCAAGTTTTACCAGTGAGCGTACCCCGAAACAGCTGCAGCAGCTAACAGAGGTGACGGTGACTGCAGTTGGGGAAGATGTTTGCATCCGAGGAAGGAGACCAGAGGAATGTTCACAGGATTGATTCAGGAAAAAGGCCGCATCAAAGAGATCCGCAAGCAAAGCCGCACGATCCAGCTAACTTGCAGTGCGTCCGAAGGATTACTGGCGGATTACCAAATCGGAGACAGTATGGCGATCAACGGGACGTGTTTGACGGCGATCGCCAAACAAGCGACGACGTTTACGGTGGATATCATGCCAGAAACCTTTCAACGAACGACCTTTAAACAACTCTCGGTGGGTGCCGAAGTCAATTTGGAGCGAGCGATGGCAGCAACGCAGCGTTTTGAAGGCCACTTTGTCGCAGGCCACATTGATGTAACGACCCGTTTGATCCAGAAAAAGCAGTTGGAAAATGCCTTGATCTTGACGTTTGCTTACCCTGTCAGTGTGCAAGGGGAAATCATTCCGCAAGGGTCGATTGCGATCAATGGCGTCAGTTTGACGGTTACCCAGACGACGGCACAGGCATTTTCCGTTAGCTTGATCCCCCATTCCAAAGACCAGACGACGCTGGGGCAGTTGAAACAAGGGGAGTGGGTCAATATCGAGACGGATATGATCGGGAAATATGTCAAATACCAACGAAAATGAAAGAAGGCAGACGATGCATAAAGTAGAACAAGCAGTGGAATGGTTAAAAAAAGGCGGCTTAGTGATTGTCGCCGATGATGAAAATCGGGAATCAGAAGGAGATTTGATTGGGATCGCTGAATACGCAACGCCAGAATCTGTCAATTTTATGGCGACTTATGGCCGCGGCTTGATCTGTGCACCCATCTCACAAGCGATCGCTGAAAAGCTGGCATTGCCTGAGATGACCGCCAATAATACGGATGCCTTTGGCACCGCGTTTACCATCAGTATCGATCACGTGACGACGAGTACGGGGATTTCTGCGAAAGACCGGGCAGTGACGATTGAAAAATTGGCTGATCCAGCGTCACAAGCTGCGGATTTTTATCGCCCTGGTCATATCTTCCCATTGACCGCTCAACCTGGCGGCGTGTTGGAACGCAGAGGACATACAGAAGCGGCTGTGGATTTAGCAAAGCTTGCTGGCAGCGTGGAAGCAGCCTACATTTGTGAGATTTTAAATGAAGATGGCACGATGGCTAGGGTCCCAGAATTGAAAAAATTAGCAGAAAAATGGCAGCTGCCATTTTTGACCATTGATGAGTTGGCGGAATATCTACGAGGAACCACGCCTATCACGGTGGATCTGCCAACGGCTTATGGGGCGTTCCAATTGACCTTATTTGAAGATGAGTTCGGCAATGAACACCTTTTACTAGCCAAAGGCGAGATTCAACATACTACCGAGCCGCTGTTACTACGGATCCATTCAGAGTGTTTAACAGGCGACGTCTTCGGCTCTCATCGCTGTGATTGCGGCGAACAGCTGCAAGAAGCGATGCGGCAGATCGAAGCAAAAGGCCGCGGTGCGATTTTGTATCTACGCCAAGAAGGCCGCGGTATTGGCTTGCGGAACAAGCTCCGTGCCTATCAGCTGCAGGAACAAGGCATGGATACTTATGAAGCAAATATTGCATTAGGGTTTGCAGCAGATGCCCGTCATTACACGTTTGCCGCCGATGTTTTACGTTCCTTAGAAGTGCAGGAGATTCAATTGATGACCAACAACCCTGACAAAGTGAAGGAATTAGAAAGCTTAGGGATTAAGGTAGCAGAACGAGTACCGCTGGAGATGCCTGCGCATAAAGAAAACAGCAGCTATTTGAAAACGAAGAAAGAAAAGTTTCACCATTACCTATCTATTTAATCAACCAAAGGAGAATGAGCGATGACAGTATTTGAAGGAACGTTTCAGGGAGAGGCAGTCAAAGTAGGGATCGTAGTCTCACGATTCAACGAGTTTATCACTTCCAAGTTAGTGGAAGGCGCCAAAGACAATTTGTTGCGTCATGGAGTCAAGGCAGAAAACATCGATGTGTATTGGGTACCAGGTGCTTATGAGATTCCGTATATTACCAAAAAAATCGTTGACCACAAGCAATACGATGGGATCGTGACATTAGGTGCCTTGATTCGCGGAGCAACGACCCACTATGAATTGATCTCAAATGAAGTGGCGAAAGGCGTAGCCCAAATTGGTCTGAATGCCGACATTCCGATCATGTTTGGTGTGTTGACGACTGAAACGATTGAACAAGCCATTGAACGGGCGGGAACCAAAGCTGGCAACAAAGGCAGCGAAGCCGCTCAAGGTCTTTTGGAGATGATTTCGTTGAATCAGCAAATCCTTGGCAACGCATAGGTTTCACGTTCGAACAAAGGGAAGCTAGCAAGAACAAGCCTGCCTGAGCATAGGCATCAGACTGGAGACAGACTTCGTACAAAATGAAGTCTGTCTTTTTTTCATCATAAAAAAAACACTTGATTATTATGCCAAAGGATTCGCTTCTTCACGGGTACCGTATTTTCGATAGGTCAATGGAGAGGAAAACGCCAATCAATCACGAACATTAGAATAACTCTTATTTAAGGAAATTTTCAGAAAATTATTTACATTTCACAAAAGGTTCCTTATAATGACTCTATTCATTGAGAGTGATTCTCATTTGCAAATAGATGTCAAAGCCGCACATGGCTTTGGCGCTTTTCATGAGAAGAACTGTTATAAGCGAAAAAACGCACAGATGCTTCTTTTATGATGGCGGCGAGGCAACAGTCAAGGTTGTTTTTGCTGTGAAATCAGGAGGGAGTCGTGCTGAATAAAGGAGAATCACATGTCGGTAGGGTTGATTAAATCAAATCGTTGGATGGTTTCGACAATCATTTGCTGTGTTTTAGTTGTCGCCATTCTCTTATCTGCAGGAGTTGCTTTGGCAAACGGCCAAGCCAATATCACCCTTGGCGAAGTTTACCAAATTCTCTTCTATAAAATCAGCCATGGATTGGTTGGTGATCTTTCAGGCATTTCAGACGCAAACATCAATATCGTCTGGTTTGTTCGGGCACCGCGGGTCTTGCTCTCTATTTTTGTGGGCATGGGGTTAGCGATCAGCGGGGCAGTGATGCAGGCAGTGGTCCAAAATCCGCTGGCAGATCCCTATATCCTTGGGATCTCTTCTGGTGCATCCTTAGGGGCGACCTTCGCCATCTTAGTCGGTTTTGGCGGCTCAGCGCTAGTCTTGCAGCTGGGCTTATCGTTTGGTGCCTTTGCAGGAGCGGGGATTGCGACTATTTTGGTGCTGCTGCTTGCTAGTATCGGTGGGAAAATGACTTCCACAAAACTCGTGCTGTCGGGGACGATCGTCAGTGCCTTATGCAGCTCTGTTTCAAACTTGATCATCTATCTGGCTAGCAATGCAGAAGGGATGAAGACTGTGGCGTTTTGGTCGATGGGCAGCTTAGCCTCGGCTTCTTGGAACAAATTGGGCTTTATCGTGGTTCTGGTTTCTTTGATCACGCTGTTCTTCCTGACGCAATACCGTGTTTTGAATACGCTTTTGCTGGGAGATGAAGTTGCTTCCACCTTAGGGGTTAAGCTGACCTTCTATCGTCGTTTTTACATGCTGCTAGCAGCGCTATTAACCAGTATCATCGTTGCGAATTCTGGTATGATCGGCTTTGTCGGCTTGATCATTCCTCATATCGTACGTGGAGTCAGCGGGTCGGATCATCGCCTGTTGATGCCTTTGACCGCTTTGACAGGCGCGTTGTTTTTGATTTGGGCGGATGTGATCGCCCGCTCGACCCTGCAAGGAGTCGAACTGCCGATCGGGATCATTACAGCGCTGATCGGTGCGCCGATCTTTATCTATATCATTGTCAAACGGCAATACAACTTTGGGGGGTGACGGAATGAAATTAGCAGTTGAAAAGCTCAATCTGACGATCGGGGATCAGCAGATACTAAAAGACATCTCCGTCCAAACCGCACAGGGGCAATTTGTCGGCTTAATTGGTTCCAACGGCAGCGGCAAATCTACATTGTTAAAAGCTATCTACAAAACGTTGAAACCTGACAGCGGCGACATTTATTTAGGTGAGATGAATATTTTGAAAAGTTCCGAAAAAAAAGTTGCCCAGCAAGTCAGCGTCGTCAGTCAGTTCAATGAGTTGAGCTTTGATTTAACAGTAGAACAGATGGTGCTTTTAGGCCGCACGCCCCACAAGGGTTTGTTGGAACAAGACACCAAAGCCGATCATGAGCTGGTCACCGAAGCCTTAGCCAAAACAGGGTTAAGTGCCTACAGAAAACGTAGCTACCTCTCATTATCAGGAGGCGAAAAACAGCGGGTCGTCCTTGCTCGTGCCATCACCCAAGAACCGAAATTTATGATTCTCGATGAGCCGACCAATCATTTGGATATCCGATATCAACTGGAAATCTTAGAAACCGTCAAGCATCTGAAGATTGGCTTGTTGGCGGCGCTGCATAATTTGGAACAAGCAGCCAATTATTGCGACATCATCTATGCCTTAAAAGATGGTCGGGTCGTAGGGTATGGCGAACCAGAAACGTTGCTGACAGAAGAACTGATCGAAGAAATCTATGGCGTGAAATGCAGTATTTACCATCATCCGATCACAGGCGGATTAGGGTTTCATTATTATTTTGAAAAGGAGCAAACAGATGAATAAATGGGGAAAAATGATTGGGGTAGGATTGGCAGTCTTTACATTAAGCGCTTGCGGCAATACGAAGGATGAAGGAACTTCGGCTTCTTCCTCGCAGGCAGAAAGTACGTATCCCTTAACCATCAGCAACTACACCAAAGCAGAAGGCGGTACGCAGTGGACTGCCAAGGACCAAACCTTTAATGAGGCACCAAAAAAAGTCGTAGCCAACACACGACCAGCAGCGGAATTGCTGCTGCATCTCGGCCTCAAGGATCAGATTGCGGGTGTCGGTGCAACCTTTGGTGCCGCCGATGAGGAAGTTGCTGCTGATTATGCAGAACTAAACGACCTGGGCAGCGACTATATCAGTAAAGAAACGGCGCTCAGTGTGGATCCGGATTTGATTTTTGGCCGCGGGGGACTTTTCGATAATCAAGATTGGGGCGTTGGCACCGTTGATTCCTTGAACGAGATGGGCATTCCGACTTACGTCCAAGAAACCTCTGTCACTGGTGCAACATTTGATTCCGTTTATCAAGACATTGAAAACCTTGGTAAGCTCTTCAATGTCCCTGAGGCAGCCGCTGCTTTTGAAAAAGAATTAAAGGATCGCCAGAGTGCCTTGGAAGAAAAAGTAGCAGACAAAGAAGAGCAAACCTTTGCCCATCTCTTTATGTCTGATCCAAGTGTGGTCAGTGTCTATGCCGCTCAAGATGAGTCTTTTTTCAACAGCAACTTTGACATGATCAAACTGAACAATGTGTTTCAAGACTATTCAGGAGAAGTCAGTGTCGAAACCTTGATCGAAACGGATCCCGATGTCTTGATCGTCGGTGACTGGTCAACGATCGAAGGCAGTGTTTCTGGTCAAGAAATCATTGAAGGCTTGTACAAAAATGACAAACTCTCCAGCATGAAAGCCATCAAAAACAAACAAGTCTACAGCATGGACTACAATTATCTCTTTGGCTACGGCTACCAAGCCTTGACTGGATTGGAAGAACTGGTAGAGCAAATGGCACAATAAACACCTCCTATTGCATAAAAAGGAGAACCAACTTTTTATATAATAGAAGAAAACCAACGTTTCACTGGCCGTACGACCACAGAAACGTTGGTTTTTTGTATTTGGGAAAAGCAACCTTTGCCGCTGCCCGTTCCGCAACAAGTAGCCCGTTAGCTGTTTTTTTCTGTCACGTGGTCCATTTGATAGCGAGACAATAGCTTCTCTTTGTGTTTTTGCATGATCGTCTCTAGAGAAATATCGTATTTATCGGCGAGAATAAATAAGTTATCCAGTACATCGCCCAATTCTTCCGTCAGGTTTGCCAGTTTTTCTTCTGGCAAGCCTTCTTGTTCATCGGGACGGTCACGACCGATCTCCAATGTCCGAATGGCACGGCTCACTTCCCCGACTTCCTCTGCTAAAAAATTCGCCCGAATAAACGGATCGTACTGATACCAATTGCGGGCTTTGTAGAAGTCACTGATAAATCGTTGATACTCCTCAATGTTCATAAATTTTTTTCCATCCTTTCCCAGAACCTTTATCAGAATCATGATATACTATTTCAAAATGATTGAGAAGGATGATGGAGAGTTTTATGAAAATTGCAGTCTATTGTGGTGCCAGTGTCGGTAATGAACCTAGTTTTGCAACAGCCGCTCAAGAATTGGGGCAGTGGATCGCCTCACGGAAAAATACGCTAGTTTATGGTGGCGGAAAAGCAGGCTTGATGGGCGTATTGGCAGATGCTGTCTTAGAAAATGGCGGTCAGGTGATCGGGGTGATCCCAACCTTTTTAAAAGATCGGGAACTAGCACATCCTGGGTTGACCGAACTCCATGTCGTCGAGACGATGTCAGAAAGAAAACGGAAAATGTTCGAATTGTCGCAGGCTTTTGTCGCACTGCCAGGCGGTCCTGGTACGCTGGAAGAAATCACGGAGATGATCTCATGGTCAAGAATCGGTCAAAACCCGAATCCGTGTGCTTTTTATGATGTGAACAACTTTTACCGCGCAACAAGAGCTTTGTATGACAATATGGTGGAAAATGAGTTCTTGACGCAAGCCGATCGCGAGAAAATCGGTTTTGCGCAAACAACGAATGAGCTGGAAGCCTTTATTCAAGCCTACGAACCGCCAGTTATTCGGCAGTATTAAGCGTCTGTTGCAAAAGAGCAAGGCGAAGCACCGACGGGTGTCGTCTTGCTCTTTTGCTTCTTTGACGCATTCTTAGTATAATGGGGTTTGTTTTGCAAGTGGGGGTCATAAAAGAAGATCCTTGGACAAAGAAATGGAGCGTAAATCATGACAACAAATTTTTGGGCTGAATTGCCGAAGCCTTTTTTTATCCTAGCACCAATGGAAGATGTCACCGATGTCGTTTTTCGACATGTCGTTCAAGCTGCCGGCGCACCAGATGTTTTCTTTACGGAATTTACCAACTCCGATAGTTACTGCCATCCAGAAGGACGCGACAGTGTGCGAGGACGTTTAGTCTTCACCGAAGATGAGCAACCGATGGTGGCCCACATTTGGGGCGACAAGCCAGAGTATTTCCGTGAGATGAGTATCGGCTTAGCGGAGATGGGCTTTAAAGGGATCGACTTAAATATGGGCTGCCCAGTGCCAAACGTTGCCGGACGAGGCAAAGGCAGCGGCTTGATCTTGCGACCAGACGTTGCTGCTGAGCTGATCCAAGCAGCCAAAGCTGGCGGTCTGCCGGTCAGTGTCAAGACTCGTTTGGGCTATACCGAACTAGGAGAAATGGAAGCTTGGTTGACCCATGTCCTGCAACAGGATATCGCCAACCTTTCGATCCATTTGCGAACCCGCAAAGAAATGAGCAAGGTCGATGCTCATTGGGAATTGATTCCTGAAGTGGTTGCCTTGCGGGATAGAATCGCCCCACAAACGAAGCTGACGATCAACGGCGATATCCCTGATCGTACCAAAGGTTTAGAGCTAGCAGAAAAATATGGCGTAGACGGAATCATGATCGGTCGGGGTATTTTCAAGAATCCCTATGCCTTTGAAAAAGAACCGAAAGAGCATACCTCAGAAGAGCTATTAGGCTTGTTGCAGCTGCAATTAGACTTGCAGGACCATTACGCCAAAATGGTGCCACGCTCGATCGCAGGATTGCATCGTTTCTTTAAAATCTATGTCAAAGGCTTCCCTGGAGCCAGTGATTTGCGGGCAAAATTGATGAATACGAAATCAACGGATGAAGTTCGGCAACTGCTGTCAGAGTTTGCTGAGAAAAAGAACCACGAGGAAAGTATTGAAGCGTAAGTTTCAATGCTTTTTTTGTTTTTGGTTGCTCTACCCGCTCTCATTGTCAATCCTTCCTTGACAATAGATAGGTACCTATGTAAAATGGAGAGCGGACTTTTAACTAGGTACCTATCTAAATAGTGAAGAGGCGAAAGGAGCTGAAGGTCGATGGTTTCCGAACAAGAAATCGTGGAACGATTGTTTGAAGTGTATAAATTAAATCGGCGGTATGCGGAACAAAAATATGGGCGTTTTATGCCAGGTCGGGGACAGTTCAATTGCCTACTGGTATTGGACGAAAAAGGGACGTTGACCCAAAAAGATCTCGCCGCGTATTTAGCGATCCGTTCGACATCCACTGGCGAACTACTAAAGAAACTGGCTGAAAAAGGGCTGATCCAAAAAGAAGTCGATCCGAAAGATAAACGCAGCCATCTGATTTCGCTGACGGAAGCAGGCAAAGAAGAGGCACAGCGAATGAAAGAAAAACGCAGCAAGGCGCACCAAGAAATGCTGACCTATTTGACGGCAGAAGAAAAACAAGCCTTTGGTCAAGCCTTAGCAAAAATCGAACAGTTTTATCTTGAGAAGGAGGCGGACGTTGATTGAGTGAAACAGTCCAACGAACGGAACGTCAGCGGACGCTGATTTTTATTAATTTAATGATTACATGTATTGCCGTATCCATGTTGGCGACCGCCTTGACGACGGCTTTACCCGCCATCGTCACTGACCTGCAGATTTCCGTCACTACGGGACAATGGCTGACTAGCGGTTATTCCTTGGCGATGGCGATCGTTATGCCCTTGACGGCATATCTTATGAATCGTGTGCCAACCAAAAAGCTGTATCTCGCTGCCTTAGGAATTGCGTTGGTGGGCTTGCTGCTTTGTGCTGCAGCTCCCAATTTTCTAGTCATGATGCTTGCTCGTATTTTGCAGGCCGTAGGCAATGGAATCTTGACAGCAATGGCGCAAGTGATCCTCTTATCGATCTATCCGATCAATCGTATCGGTGTGGTGATGGGCTGGTATGGATTATCGATCACCGCGGCGCCCGTGATTGCACCGACTCTTGCTGGGGTGATCGTGGACCGCTTGAACTGGCATGCGATTTTTTATATCGTTGCCGTGATTGTTTTGATTTCACTGATTTGGGCCATAAAGGTTTTTGATGATGTTTTGCCAGTAAGCAACAGCAAATTTGATCAGACCTCTTTTGTTTTGAGTGCCTTCGCCTTTGGTGGGATTACTTTAGGTTTTGGCAATATCGGCAGCTATGGCTTTTTCAGCTTACCCGTTTTAGGAACCTTAGGGCTCGGTTTGGTAGCAGGGATCTTCTTTGTCTTCCGTCAGTTAAGAGCGGAAACTCCATTTTTGGATCTGCGGGTCTTAAAAACAAAAGAGTATGCCATCAGTGTCTTTGGCAGTATCATGCTTTACTTGGTCTTGATGGGTTCGGCGATGCTGATGCCGCTATACGTGCAGTCGATTTTAGGCAAATCAGCGACGATCTCGGGATTAGTCGTTTTGCCAGGCTCTCTGGTCTCGGCTTTCTTAAGTCCCGTGGCTGGGCGAATCTATGACAAAGTCGGCATCCGTTTGTTGACGCTTTTTGGCGGCGGCTCACTGGTCTTGAGCAACATCGGCATGTATTTTATCCATATGCACACGGGTATTTGGGTAGCAGTGGTTTTGAACATGCTGCGCTGTGCCGCCACAGGTTGTTTGTTGATGCCCTTCGTGACATGGGGAAATAAAAATATTCCGCCGCAGCTGACGGCGCATGGAACAGCGTTATTGACTTCTTTGCGGACTGTGGCAGGCGCCATCGGGACAGCACTATTTGTCGGGATCATGAATAGTGTGGCGCAAAAAAGCACGACCTTAACAGGAACAAGTGCACTGCTTCATGGGATGAATGTTTCTTTCTTATTGATGACGATAGCTTCTGGACTGCTGTTTGCAACGGGGCTATTCTTGATTCGTGATCAGAAGCCAGAAGCCGTTTGGCTAGAAGGGGCAGAAGAACCACTGGAATAAAGAGGGGCACCTTTCTTTGAAGGGTGCTTTTCTTGATTTATTTCATGAAACTCTATGAAAAACCAAAAAATTCGATATAATAAGATAACTTATGGTTTAGGAGGAGTATTTTTTTTCATTAAAGGCTTGCTTTAATGGAAAAAAATCAGGGAGAAAATGAAGAATAAAGGCGTTTATTTTGGATTGTCTGCCTATGTCTTGTGGGGCTTGGTCACACTATATTGGAAAATAATCGTTGGGGTTTCGCCATTAGCAACGATGTGCTACCGAATCGTGTGGTCCTTTGTTTTTATGGTGTTGTTTATCGTGCTTTCTGGGAAGAAAACGCAATTTTTACAAGAAGCGCGTCTGCTGTGGAAGAACAAAGCATTTGCTGGACTGATCGTTTTAGCTTCTGTGCTGATCTCCATCAACTGGTTCACCTTTATCTTCGCGGTGAGTGCGGGCCACGTGATGCAAGCCAGCTTAGGCTATTATATTAATCCGCTTGTCAATGTCTTGTTAGCGACCGTTTTTTTGAAGGAACGTCTTAGTCGTACTGGCATGCTGGCGTGTCTGCTGGCAAGTATCGGGGTGATCTTATTATCGATCCAAACAGGAACGATTCCTTATGCCTCACTGATCATGGCCTTTTCCTTTAGTACGTATGGCTTGATCAAAAAAAGGATCCCCATTAGTTCGGTTACTGGGTTAACGATCGAAACGATGGTGATTTTCCCCTTTGCGCTCGTGTATATTTTAGGATTTTCAACCGTCGGCTTTATGAATTATCCCTTGCAAACCAATCTCTTATTGATGGGTGCTGGGATCGTGACGGCTATTCCGCTGCTGCTGTTTGCGGAAGCCGCGAAAAATGTTTCTTACATTACGCTTGGGTTTATTCAATACGTCAACCCGACAATCATGCTTTTGTTAGCCATCTTTTTGTTTCACGAAACCTATTCACTGGCCCAATTTTCCGCCTTTGCGTTTATTTGGCTGGGGATCGCTGTCTTCACCTATGGTACGTTAGGAACGGCGATGAAAGAGCGGCGCATGGGACAGCAAAGAAAGCAACTTTGATACATCAGGAATGGCTGCAGCTGGGCCATTCCTTTTTTGATTAAAAAACAAAGCATTTTAGGTAGTGAAGGATGTTGCAAGGAGAATTGTTCAATGGTATAACAAAGGAAAAGCACGTTGCAGAAATTCTGATTGAAAAGGGTTGCATCTGCCACAGGGGTGTGTTATTATTCTTTCAGTTACAAGGATTGTTACTGTTCGGCAGGCAAAACCAGAATTGACCGTAGCGCGCTAATGGGGAGATTCTAGGTTTTTTTATTTTGGAGTGAGGGAAAACGATGGTTATTGGGAAAATTTTAAATAATAATGTCGTCATCTCGACCAATGATGCCGGTCAGGAAGTGATCTATATGGGTCGAGGCATTGCGTTTAAGAAAAAAGTCGGCGATCCAGTGGATGAAGCCTTTGTCGAAAAAGAATTTGTGTTAAAGGATACCTTTACTGCAAATCAGTTTCAGCAATTGTTTTCAGACATTCCTGTGGAAGAAGTCGAAGCCGTCAAGCAAGTGGTTGATGATGCGGAAGCATCCTTGGGGATCGAGCTGTCGCCAAATATTTATTTGACACTGACCGACCATATCCATTATGCGCTGGTTCGGGCACGTGAAGGCATTGAGCTGCCGAATCCATTGTTGTTTGAGACCCGCAAGTTTTATCCAAAAGAGTATGCAGTTGCAGCAGATGCCGTTGCTTATTTTGAAAAAGTCTTCGGGATTACATTGCCAGAATCGGAGATCGGCTTTATCGCTTTTCATATCGTCAATAGCGAACAAGCCAATGGCACGATGGAAACCACGATGCAAGCGGTAGAGATCGTTCGTGACGTACTGGCGATCATCAGTCGTTTTTATGGACGGGTCTTTAACCCAGATTCCTTGAATTATCAACGGATCACCACGCATTTGCAGTATTTTGCGCAGCGTTATTTAAGCGATGGACTTTCAGGGGAAAAAGATGAGTTTTTATTTGCCCTTGTGCAATCGAAGTACCCTAAAGCGTTTCAAACGGTCCAACGGATCAACGAGTACTTGATCAAAACCTACGACAAATCGATCGGTGAATCAGAAATGATCTACTTAACGATCCACATCGAACGTGTCGTCAATGATCAAACCAATTAACATTCAATCATTAACGGATTGTTACTGTCAGGCAGGCAATACCCAGATTGAAAAGACAACAGTCAGCGAGGAAAAAACTCGTTAGACGGTCGTTTTTTCAATCTGGGTTTTTTTATTAAAAAAGGAGTGTTGAAAAAATGAGTTCAAATAAAGATATTGCAGTTCGCGTCCTTGATGCGGTGGGCGGCAAAGAAAATGTCAACAGCGTGGTGCATTGTGCGACCCGCTTGCGTTTCAAATTAAAAGATGAGCACAAAGCGGATACGGCACGCTTGAATCAAGACGACGATGTGATCCAAGTCGTTCAAAGCGGCGGTCAATACCAAGTGGTGATCGGCAGTCATGTCAGCGACGTTTACCGTGAATTGAATGGAGTAGCGAACTTTGATGGCGAAGCAGACAGCAAAGGCGACAAAGGCAATTTGTTGAATCAACTGGTGGATATTATTTCGTCGATCTTTACGCCATTTTTAGGCGCAATGGCAGGTGCTGGGGTCTTAAAAGGATTCTTGACGCTGGCAGTCACCTTGAATTGGTTAGCAGCTGATTCTGGGGTCTACACCGTATTGTATGCGATTGCTGATGGGTTATTTACCTATTTACCAGTGATATTGGCTTTTACTGCAGCGAAGAAGTTTCGTACCAATGAATTTCTAGCGGTTTCCTTAGCGATGGCGTTGGTTCATCCAGACATCACCGCTTTGGCTGGGCAAACGTTGAGTTTCTTAGGCCTTCCGGTCATTATTGGTGCGAGTGCTTATACGTCTTCCGTCATTCCGATTATTTTAGCGGTCTTTTTACAAAGCTATGTGGAGCGTTTCTTTAAAAAAGTCATTCCTAGCTTCTTACAGATCATCTGTGTGCCTTTAGCGGTCTTCTTGATCATGGCGCCATTGACCTTTATTGTCGTCGGTCCACTAGGAACGATTTTAGGAAACTTGTTAGGTAGTGCCTATGACAGCATTTACCACTTCAGCCCACTGATCGCTGGCGCTGTCATGGGTGGTTTATGGCAAGTCTTTGTGATGTTTGGCATGCACTGGGGTTTTGTACCGATCATCATGTTGAATCTCAGCCAAACTGGTGTCGATACCATGGTACCAATGCTATTGCCAGCTGTCCTTTCTCAAGGGGGTGCAGCGCTAGCAGTGTTCTTTATGACAAAAAATGTGAAATTGAAAGGCTTGGCCCTTTCTTCAACGATCACCTCAATTTTTGGGATCACAGAACCGACGGTGTATGGGGTGACATTGCCATTGAAAAAACCATTTATCGCCGCGTGTATCAGTGGTGCCCTCGGTGGTGCCTTCATTGGCTTCAGCCAAGTCGAAAATTATACCTTTGGGTTAGTCAGCTTACTAAGTCTGCCGTCCTTTATCCCACAAGATACGAAAGATTTAAGTGGTCTGATCGCAGCTTCGATCGGCACGGCTATCGCTTTTGGCGCAGCGTTTGTCTTGACCTTCTTCTTACGTTTTGAAGATCAGCCAGCAACTGATGCCAGTGCAGCACCAGCAAAAGAGCCAGCAGCACCCACAGAAAGTTCGTCTAAAGAACGAGTGATCCTCAGCAGTCCGTTAGAAGGCAAAGTGGTTCCCTTAGCAGAAGTCAAAGACCAAGTCTTTTCTTCTGGTGCATTAGGAAAAGGTATCGCTATCGAACCAACTGTCGGGGCTTTATATGCGCCAGCAGATGGCACCATCACGACGCTCTTTCCTACTGGCCATGCCGTTGGTTTGACCACCACGGATGGAGCCGAAGTCTTGATGCATATTGGTATGGATACTGTGGAACTAGAGGGCAAAGGCTTTGAGGTCTTTGTTAAACAAGACGATCAAGTCAAACGCGGCGATTTGTTAGTGAAGTTTGATCTAGATACGATCAAAGCAGCTGGCTTATCCACGATCACACCGATCGTTGTGACGAACACCCCGCAATATTTAGATGTGATGGATATGAACCAAACCGATGTCTTGCAAGGAGAAGACTTCTTAGCCATCGTGAAATAAGCAAAAGAAACCCGATCCTCGACTGAATATCAGCAAGGATCGGGTTTTTTGTAAGAAAATAAGGCGCATTTGCCCTTCTCGCTTGCCTGACACGGTAGCAAACGCTTGTCACAGCGCGAGTTAAGAGCAAGACCAACATCAGGAACGCCTACTCAGGGAAAACCCGAACATTCTTGGGGACTGCTCCTTACACATGGCTTAAATTTTCGGCAAGCGACTCTAAAGCGGGGAAATCGAGAATTGCATAGCCCTGTTTTTGTTTTTCAATCAGCTTGTCTTCTCGAAAGCTGGTAAAGGTTCGCAGCAGGTGGCGATAGCTGACATTCAAGATCGCCGCACAGGTGGTCAACTGAAAGGAAAAGTGTTGATTTTCTTGATGCGCAAGAATAAATTTGGCCAACCGTGTCTCTACAGGTTCCGTCAATGAATTCGCTAAGTTGATCCCCGAATTCAAGCGGGAACTGAGCAACTGACAGATGGTTTGCAAAAAGCGGACGTCTTGTTGCAAGGTGTTGCGGTAGCGATTCAAAGGGATGCAGACGCAGACGCAAGCAGAAGCGGCTTTGACACTGCTTTTCGGCAGGAGTTCCCACAAAGAGGAAGCTTCTCCTAAAGGTGCAGCTGGCTTGGCGTAATCAATACAAATCGTTTGGGTATCCGAAGAGAAGGAATAGACCATCACGGTTCCTTCTACGAGAAAATACAAGTATTCAGAAGGCGTGCCTGTTCGAATCAGGTGCTCTTCTTTTTCAAAGGAATGCAAAGTGGCCATCGCTAACAAATCATTGTCCATATAAGATTGCAGATCGAAGGTGTCAATGTAATTATTGAGGCGTACGGTATCATCGATTTTTTTCATGGAAATCAGCCACTCCTGAATGGTTTTCTTTAAGTATAGCTTAGTTCCCCTTTTGACTCAACACGAACGATAAATAAAATCTAATGTAAATTGTATGTAAAAATAAGGTAAAATAGGACATGTGTCACTTCATTTTGACGGGATACTTGGTATGATTTGAATGTAAGAAAGCGTCAAACCATTAGGAGGAGAAAAAATGCCATTGAAACGAATTGTTAAAGGAATGTTAGGAATTGCGTTAGTTGCCGCATTGACCGGCTGTGGGAATGGGAGCAGCAGCAGCGACAGCAGTGCCGCAGCCGAAAAAGAAAAGCTGGTGGTACAATTCGTACCGACCAATAATGACGGCTCGATGCAAGCCAAAGCAAAACCGTTTGCTGAGTATTTATCAAAAAAATTAGACCGTGAAGTAGAAGTAACGTTAGCAACGGATTATTCGACGATCGTAGAAGCGATGGCTTCTGGACAAGTTGATTTAGGGATCATGCCGCCAGCCGCTTATGTTCAAGCCAAAGACATGGATGCAGCTGAAGCGATTTTGACTTCTCAATTAGGTGCTTATGATCCAGAGACGGGCTTGCCATTAGAAGGGGAAAAAACCAATACCTTCAAAGGGGAAATCTTGGTCCGTGCGGATAGCGATATGACAGAATTGACGGACTTAAAAGGGAAAAAAATCGCCACATTGAGTCCAAACTCTGCCAGCGGCTATATTTACCCAGTTGCCGAGTTGAAAGATGCAGGAGTTGATCCAACGACGGATGCTACATTAACGACCGTGAATGATATTCCAAGTGAAATCACTGCAGTCTTGAACGGTCAGATGGATGCCGCCTTTGTGTTCCAAGGGGCACGAAATGTCTTTGCATCAAGCTTTCCAGACAACGATTTATTCAAAGACCTAAAAGTCCTTTACTTGACTGAAGGGGATATTCCAAATGACGCCATTGCCGTCCAACCATCAATGGATGCTGAACTAAAAGAGCAGATCAAAGAAGTATTCTTGAACATGGCAGATGATGAAGAGGGCGCCGAAGCAATGAGCTTGTGGGGACACCAAGGGTATGAAGAAGCAGCAGATTCTGCTTACGATACCATTCGCGATTATACACAACGAGCAGCAGAGTAAAAAATCAGGGATTGCGGTAGAAGGATAACGGGACACGGAGATGTGCAGCGATTTACTAGGGGAATAGGTGGAATACGCAGTACCAGTGCATTTTTTAGTGAAATAGACCGTGACCGATTGGGGAAACTTTGCCGCGGTCCCTACATAATGGAGAAAACAGATGATAACTTTTGAGAATGTATCCAAAGTCTACCCAAATGGGGTCAAAGGATTACAGAACATAGATGTGACGATTGAGCAAGGTGAATTTGTGGCTATCATTGGCTTGAGCGGTGCTGGTAAGAGTACCTTTTTACGCTCGATCAATCGCTTAGTGCCAATCACTGAAGGAGATATCCGGGTAGACGGCAAATCAGTCACGAAAGCCAATAAAAAAGAATTGCGCTTGATTCGTCGACAAATCGGATTGATCTCGCAAAGCTTCAATTTGGTCAAACGCAGTACCGTTCAAAAAAATGTTTTGTCTGGGCGTTTGGGGTATTACGGGACCTGGAAAAGTATTTTAGGGTTGTTTACGAAAGAAGACTACGAAAGAACGAAAGAAGCGCTAGCGACTGTCGGCTTGTCAGACAAACTGCAAACGAGAAGCGACCAGTTGAGTGGGGGGCAACAGCAGCGGGTATCCATCGCCCGTGCCTTGGTCCAACAAGCGCCGGTGATTTTAGCAGATGAACCTGTGGCATCACTAGATCCCATCACGACAGAGAAAGTGATGGAGGATCTGAAGAAGATCAATCAAGAAATGGGCAAAACGATTGTCATCAATCTGCATTCGATTCCCTTGGCTCGTCAGTATGCGACAAGGATCATTGCCTTAAAAGCAGGTGCGATCGTTTTTGACGGCAACGCAGCCGCTTTGACAGATCAGCGTTTAGAACAAATCTATGGCAAAGCAATTTTTGAAGAAAAGGCAGGAGAAATCGATGAAACTGAAAGAAACAGTTCATTTTAATTGGTACAAACACCTGCTGCTGGTTCTTTTATTGCTGCTCTTTTTTCAAAGTAGTGCCTGGATCACAGGGGCTGATTTTGCACAAGTGTGGTCGAATCGCAGCCAGATGACGGCATTCATGGCTCGCTTTTTGCACCCAGACTTTAGTTATCTACCGCAACTGATGATGCCCTTGATCAAGACATTGCAGATGTCCTTTTTAGGCACCGTTTTAGGAGTAGTCGCAGCGATACCGGTGAGTCTGTTGGCGACAACAGTCGTGACAGAAAGCCGTTGGGTCTCGGTGCCGATGCGTTTTCTCTTAGGGCTGGTGCGGACGATCCCCAATCTATTGTTGGCGGCATTGTTCGTAGCGATTTTTGGGATCGGTGAAGCCACTGGTGTTTTGACCATTGCGGTCTTTACCTTTGGTATGGTTTCACAGTTGATGTTCCAAGCGATCGAAACCATTGATTTTGCGCCGATTGAAGCAGCAGCGGCGGTAGGAGCGAATAAATTTCAAGTGACCGTTTGGGCGATCATTCCCCAAGTCATCAGCCAGTTTGCCAGCTATACTTTTTATGCCTTTGAAGTCAATGTTCGAGCTTCGACGGTGTTAGGGTATGTGGGTGCTGGCGGGATCGGGGTCATCTTGAACGCCTCATTGGCATTGTTGAATTATGAGCGGGTCTCGATCATTATCTTGACGATTTTGCTGACGGTAGCGATCGTTGATTTTCTCAGTGAGCGGGTAAGGAGGTCTTTCCTATGATGATCAGAGAAGTGAAGAAAACGACTTGGCTGTTATGGGGGCTCTTTGCTGTCTTACTAGTTTTATCTGCTGCGACGCTGGATTATTCTGGATTAAGCACCTTTTCCTTAGCGATGGGAAGAGATGTCTTGCAAGGGCTGAGTCAGCCAGACTGGTCTTTCTTTTATGACGGCAGTGGGGAAGATCTGTGGAGCTTGTTGTTACTGACGATCGGGATCGCTTGTCTAGGAACGATGATCGCAACAGTCTGCGCGATTCCAGTGACCTTGCTGAGTGCCGCCAACCTATGGACCTCGACACCCTGGGTCGCAAAAATCGGCAAAATGATCTGCAATATCTTGCGGGCATTTCCCGAGCTGGTTTATGCGATTATTTTTGTCCGTGTGGTAGGTCCAGGACCTTTTGCTGGAGTTATGGCGATCGGTGTCCACCAGATCGGTATGCTAGGCAAGTTGTTTACCGAAGAAATGGAAGCCATGGATGAGCGCTTGACGGAAGAGATGCAAGCCGTCGGTGCCAATTTTTGGCAGACGATGTTTTTCGTGCGGGTCCCTTACTTAGCACCCATCTATAGTTCCTTTGCATTGAATCATTTTGAAATTGCGGTCCGCAGTGCGGCAACGTTAGGGTTAGTCGGTGCTGGCGGGATCGGTGCACCATTGATTTTTGCTATTCAAACCAGAACCTGGAGCAAGGTAAGTATTATTTTGTTGGGCGTCGTTGTGACCGTCTTCTTATTAGACCAGTTGACTGGAATCATCAGAAAGAAATTGAGATAAGCCTATGAATGTATTGCATATATCAGATATCCACTTTCGAGAAAGTTACCTGCCTTGTGAAGAAGGGTATCAAGGAATGCTGGCAGCCATGCAAAATCCCTTGATTCCTCTTGAAGAGTGTATCCAAGATGCCAAGGCGCGAGCAGCGATCGATTTGGTGGTGATCAGCGGCGATTTGACCGAAGATGGCGCGCCTGCCGACTATGCCTCTTTGAAGCAGTATTTAGAAAAAGCCTTTGGCTCAGTGCCCATCGTAGTAACGCTAGGTAATCATGATATCAAACGGCATTTTCGCCAAGGCTGGCAAGGCAAGTCAGTAGAAACCGCCAGTGATACACCTTTTAATCAAGTCTATGAAACGGAGACATTGGCGATCGTGACTTTCGATAATTCCTGCTATGGCTATGCCGACGGTATCGTAGATGAGCGACAGTTTGAATGGCTGCAAGCCACGCTGGCGCAGCTCAAAGAGAAAAAAATCGTTTTTGTGACGCACCATCATTTGTTGCCCGACCAAGCAAGCACGCCGGCATGGGCCGGTGCCAATCGTTTGGTGGCATTATTGCAGCAGTATCAAATCTCTTGTATTCTCAGTGGACATACCCATCATGCGTTTACGGGAACGATCGCAGGGATTCCTTACTATACTGTGGCAAGTATGTCGTTTGTCGGGGAAGATGAAGGCGATGGAATGGTCCGTTTTGAAGAACGCTATGGATACAATTTGTATCGTTTTGAGGAAGGTGCATTGGTTCATCAATCCTCAGAAAACTATCGACCGAACCGTGTATTGATGCGGGTCAACATGCAAGGATAAAAACAGACGTTCCGTCAACGCTGCCTTTAGCAGCAGGAAAGGAACGTCTGTTTTTGTGTGAAAAAGGCTTAGCCTTGATTGCCAAAGGTTTTGACAACTTCAATCGTGCCGTCGATATGAAAAAACAAGGTATAATTTTCTTCGGTTTTGATGCCATCAAAACGGCGGGCATAATAGGTGACCGCGTCTTTGAAGGTTTGTGGGGGAACCCCTAAAAAATCAGCGCATGCCGCCAATGTTTTGCAGCCTTCTTCAAAACAAGCGATGATATCATAGGGCGTGACCACGATCGCAGAACCAATGTCGCGGGCTTTGCGTTCTTGTTTGCGTTTTTCGTTGGTGTCTTGGGCGGTAATGTCGCCAGCACTGGTCAGATAATGACCGATTTCTTCACCGATGGTGCTCAAGAGGTCTTCTTGTGATTGGTCAGGGTTCAAGTAAATATGGTGATCGATGTACAATCCTTGCTGACCATCAGGCATATTTTTATCGAAAATAAATTGCAAGTCTGGGTAGGCGGCCATCAGTTCTTCTACTTTATCCATTTCCATCATTCCTTTTGGGCGTGCCGCTGTTTTATAAATTCAATATAGCTGAGGATATCTTCCATCTGCTCATCGGTGACGTCATCATCAATATGGGCCGCAACGGTTTGAACTTTTGCAGAGGGCTGCGTAAAGCCTGCCGGGACTTGTCTGCCTAGTAAAAAATCGGTGGATACTTGAAAAATCTCCGCGAGTTTGACGATGGTCTCGCCATCGGGTTCGTTACGATCATTTTCGAAATGAGAATACGCTGCGCGGGTGATTCCCAGCTGATCTGCGATCTGCTGTTGGGTTTGATTGGTTCGTAGTCTGAGTGTTCTTAGCCGTTCGCCAAGCATGAGTGATCGCCTCCTTTTTTGTAGTATAGCACGTTAGATATAATTTGTATCTATTTTTGTATTATTTGATATAAAAAATATCACATCAGTTGACGATACGAATCGTATCTTTTATACTGGAAACAGATGATATGAATCGTATCAAAAGAATGGGGGAGGATCATGGATACATCGATCGTAACAGTTGTCTTGCCGTCACTCATTACTGGTGTACTTACTTATTTGGCTACCCGAGTATCCAGCAAAGCGAATTTGGAACAAACGAATATCGAAAATGCCCAGAAGCTTTACCTAAAATATGAACAGATCAATCAAGAATTGACCCATAAAATCGATCAGTTAGAAGAAGAAGTCCAAAAGACCGCCAAAACCTACCAAGAAGAAGTCTTAGTTTATCAAGGAAAGCTTGCTACTGCCCAAAGCGAACGGGATTTTTTGCGGGCAGAAAATCAGGTGCTGAAAGAATTACAGCGAGTAAATCAAGTGCCTGGCACGCGTGAAGAGAAGCAACATTCAGCCGTTGGCTAATAGAAAAAAACTGCTTATCCGTCAATAAGCAGTTTTTTCGATTAGTTGATCATTTGTTCATTGACATAGGCAGCATAAAGCGGGTGGTTGTTGATCAATTGTGCATGGGTACCTTGACCGGTAATGGTGCCTTTTTCTATAAAGTAGATTTGGTCGGCATCCACGATGGTCGATAAGCGATGAGCGATCACTAATGTCGTACGTCCTTCCATCAAATGATCCAACGCCCGCTGGACTTTTTCTTCTGACTGAGAATCTAGGCTGGCAGTCGCTTCATCCAGCATCAGCAGCTTGGGATCCCGCAAGAATGCTCGAGCGATGGCGATCCGTTGTTTTTGCCCGCCAGATAGTTTGACGCCGCGTTCACCGATTTGTGTTTCTAGTTTTTCGGGGAACTCTTGGACGAACTGATCGGCATAAGCCAATGCCAGTCCTTGCCACAATTCCTCCTCTGACAGCGTCCGGCCCAATCCGTATTGCAAGTTTTCCCGAATCGTACCAGCAAAGACCGCACTGTCTTGGGAAACATAGCCGATCTGTGCCCGCCAGTTTTGCAGATCAATGTCAGCTATCGGCTGATCTCCAATCAGCAAGCGCCCGCTGGTGGGTTCATAAAAGCGTTCCAGTAAAGCAAAAATCGTGGATTTTCCGCCGCCGCTTGGTCCTGCAAAAGCAATCACGGTGTTGGGTTTGGCTTCAAAAGAAATGTTTTGCAAAATCGGCCGTTTGGGATCGTAACTGAAATCGATCTGTTCTGCTCGTAAGACTGTTCCATTGATGGCGGCTTTGGGTGCTGCCTGGATCGGCTCTAGCGGCGTATCCAAAATTTCTTGGATCCGTTCCGTAGCACCCATCGCTTTTTGGACTTGTGAAAAGAACATCGCAAACGTCGTCACAGGCGCAATAATATTAAAGAGATACAGTAGAAAAGCGATCAATGCGCCGCTCGTCAAGGTGCCGGCTTGGACACGGATCGCGCCATAACCGAGGATACCTACGAGTAAGCCCAGCATGGCCGTCGTCATGATTGGCTGCAAAATCGCACTGACTTTCGCATCCTTGACCCCGAGGGTAAAAATTGCCCCAATGTTGCGCCGACCGTTTTCTTGTTCACTGGCTTCTCCGTTGCTGGCTTTGATCAAACGGATCTCTGAGAGTTTTTCGCTGGCATCCGCATTGAAATCGGCGGTCGCTGCTTGCAACTGGCGTCCTAGTTTCGACATGATCTTGCCGATTGGCCACATGATCAAGGTGATCAAAGGCACCGCACTGAACATGATCGCAGCCATCTTCCAGTCCATCAAAAACAAGATGATCATCGAACCGACCAATTGGATCAAGCCAGTGACAAAGCTGGGAAATTGCGAGGTGACTAGCTCTTTGATCACGGAAGTATCATTGACGAGTCGCGAACTGCTTTCCCCCGACTTGTGGTCATCAAAATAGCTGACTGGCAAATGCAGCAGATGTTTCCAAAGACGTTCCCGCAACGTTTTCACAGCACTTTCTCCCACATAGCGCAAGAGAAAGCCGCCTAAAGTCCCTACGCCTAATTGCAGCACAAAGGCTAGGATCAAAACGACCAGCATGGAGGTGCTGAACGTGGGGGTGCCGCTGGCATCGACCAGCGTTTTCGTCAGCTGCGGCACGACCAAACTGGCGGCACTTGTGATCAGGCTAAAGAGCATCCCTAAAAGAAACAAGCCTTTCTTAGGATTGACACTGACGATCAGGTGGATAAAGTCTTTCATTTTAAATTTGTTTTTGTTCACTGTTGGTGTCGTTGTTTCCATTCGTTTTCCTCCGCAGCAAGCAAGATGGCTCACCGCTTTTTCTTTTTAATTAGGTGTTATTAGAAATCCTGCCAATCCTCCTCGGCTGCTTCGTCTTTAGAAGCGGAAGTCGGTCTTGCTTTGCGGTCTTGTCCAAACCCGTAGGCATCAAAAAAGTTGCCTTTTACCCATGTGTACCGTGGATCATTCGCCTCGCTACTATCAAACGGCCCAAACGGCCCAAACGGCCCAAACGGCCCAAACGGCTCAAATGGTCGATTACCAACCATGCCGCGATGTCCAGGAAACGGCATTTGCCGCATGGCTTCCTTGATCTGTTTTTTCATTTTGCGTCGCTCATCAACGCCCATTTCTTGCCAAGTATCTTTCATTTGTTGCCTCATTTTTCGGCGCTCGTCATTCGTCATTTCCTGCCAATTTCCGCCCCATTGCTTCATCATTTCTTCCCGAATCTCTTGCATGGCTTGCAAACGATCCATTGGGTCAATAAAGCGTTGTGCCTGCTGTTGGAAGTCCGTCTCCCACCCAGCGGCGATGTTTTCAAGCAGACGAGCAAACTCGGTTTGATCCTCCTCTGAGAGCCCAGCAAAAAACGACTGACTGCTGGTGGCTTCTTTTTGTGCTAGTAATTTTTCCGCTTTTTTTCTTCCAGTTTCTGTCAGGTAGATTCGTTTGATCCGTTTGTCAGCAGCATCTTCTTTGCGATGAATATCGCCACTATTTTCCATTTTCTTCAATAGTTCCGCTAGAGAGCTTGGCCGTAGGTCTAAGACTTCTGCAAGATAACTTTGCACCAAGCCGTCTTCTAAATTTAAAACGGCCAGGACACGTTGCTGTCCCGAAAGGCGCTGGTTGTTTTGACTCATAAAGGCATTGCTGGCTTCGCTGATAAAACGAAGCTGTTTCATTAAGTGGTCGGTCATTGTACTCATGGTGTACACTCCTTTTGGTTTATCGTTCGGTACCTAACGATATCGATGAGTTGATTATAGTTCGGTACCGAACGAATGTCAATAAGAAGCAGCTGAGATTTTTTTCTAACAAAAAGTAAGCAAAATGATTGACTTACTAAAAGTAAGTTTGGTATGCTGAGTCCATCGTTAAAGAAACCACAACAAAAGGAGTACAAAAGAATGGTCTTTGGATTTGGGAAAAAAGAACAAATAATTGAAAAAGAAGTAATTAAAGAGGTGTATCGCACCCCGGAAAAGAAAAAAGCGCAAAAAATCGGGATCATCGTTGGCAGTACGAGAGAAGGCCGCGTGAGTCCGCAAGTAGCCAATTATGTTTTACAAACAGCACGCGCGCATAGCGACCGCTCGTTTGAAATCATTGATATCAAAGATTATGACTTGCCATTTATGGGGACAGGTGAAGTGAACCAAGCGTGGAACGAAAAAATCGCTGAGTTAGACGGCTACATCTTCATCGTACAAGAATACAATCATGGCATATCAGCTTCCTTGAAAAATGCGTTGGACAGCGCTCGAGAGGAATGGTTCAACAAAGCAGCAGCGATCGTCAGCTATGGTTCGGCAGGAGGGATTCGTGCCGCTGAGCAAGTTCGCTTGATTTTGGCGGAACAAAAAGTAGCCACGGTGCGCACCAATCCTGCCTTCAACTTATTTACTGATTTTGAAAACTTTGCCACCTTTACCCCTGGCGAGCATATGACTGCAGGAATGAACGACATGTTGACGGAATTATTGGACTGGGCAGACACATTTGCCAATCGTTAAAAAAACAAACGAAAACAATCTTAGGAGGAACCTATCATGAAATTTGGTATTATTTTAGGCAGTACAAGAGAAGGACGCGTAAGTCCGCAAGTCGGAGCATATATTCAAGAAATTGCTAATCAACGGTCAGAGCATCAGTTCGAGATCGTTGATGTAAAGGCATTTGATTTACCGTTTATGGGAACGGCTGAGCCAAACCTGGCATGGAACAAAAAAATTTCTGAATTAGATGGCTATATCTTCATCGTGCAAGAATACAACCACGGTTTTGCAGCTTCCTTGAAAAATGCCGTAGATTCTGCTCGGGAAGAATGGTTTGATAAAGCTGCTGGGATCGTCAGCTACGGTTCTGGCGGTGGGATTCGGGCCGCTGAACAATTGCGCAACGTATTAGCTGAACAAAAAGTTGCCACCGTGCGGACCAACCCAGCCTTCAACTTATTTACTGATTTTGAAAGTTTCAGTACCTTCAAACCCGGTGCGCACATGGCTGCGGGTGTCAATGATATGCTAGATGAATTGTTGTTGTGGTCAAAAGCTTTTGCAACGATCCGCTGATCTGTTTTTAAGACACAATCATTTATAAGCGATCCTTTGCTGTTTCATCCCATGGATGGAACAGCTTTTTTGGCGTCTGCCAAGCAAGGGTTCGATTGGCAAGGGTGTTTCACTGAAAGAAAGACCAAAAATCGGGTATACTAGAAGAACAGAAGCTGCGTGCAATAGCAATCGATTTTTTTCCAAAAACCTGCACGCTGCCAGTAACAGAGGAGTGAACAAGAGCATGAATCTACTTTTTGCGATTGATGATCGATTCAGTGAACAATTAAAAACAACGTTATATTCAATCAAACGTCATACGACAGCAGCATCCTTTGATGTCTATGTCTTACAAGAAAAAGAATTGAGCCATGCTGCAGAGCTGGAGGCTTTTTGTCAAAAGCTGGCGATGACCTATCATCCCATCATCATCGGTTCTGGCTCGATTTTTAAAACCGCGCCAGTCAGTGATCGCTACCCTGAGTCGATCTACTATCGATTATTGGCACAAAATTACTTGCCGCAGCAGGTGGAAAAAATCCTGTATCTGGATGCGGATATTTTGTGCATCAATGATTTGCGCCCCTTGTATGAGCTGACGTTAGGGGATTTTCTGTATGCCGCCGCCAGCCATTCTAAGCTGACAGAAGTAACAACAGTCATCAATAAAGTCCGTTTGCGTAATTATGAGTCGGAAGGCTACTATAATTCAGGCGTTTTGCTGATGAATGTGCACCAGCTGCGGCAAGAGGTCAAAGAAGCAGAGATCGCAGCGTTCATTGAGAAAAATCATTTGAACCTCTTTTTGCCAGATCAAGACATTTTGAATGGGTTGTACGGCGATCGGGTGCTGGCGATCCCTGATCAGCTCTACAACTATGACGTACGAAAAAACCGTACCTATGAAACGATCAGTTTAGGGGAATGGAGCTTGGATTGGGTCATTGAGCATACCGTTTTGTTACATTTTTGCGGCAAAGAGAAGCCATGGAAAAAAGGCTACCGCAGCCGCTACGGGGCGCTATACAAGTATGTGGAAAATGAACGACGGAAGTTTGAAGAAAAACAATCAAAGAGCGTATGATTAAAAAAGCTTTACTTGGACAAAAGACAAGTAAAGCTTTTTTTTCGATCATTTTTTGAAGGGAATTCTTGTAAAATCAAGTAGACGCATCTAGTTTGTTTCCGCATCGATAAGGAAACACCTTGTGTTCAAAAAGAAAGCGCTATCTATTATGATGACAGTATCAACCCATCGCAATGCTAAGTCAGTGAACAACTTTTTTATTCAGCGGAAGAATGGTCAGAACCACGCCATCATTTAGCAACTACTGAACATAGATAGTGAAATAGAGTGTCATCGTTAAGGAGGAAAACTATATGAAAAAAGCATTAATCATCTGTGCAGGCGGTATGTCTTCATCAGTCATTGCCAAAAAAACGACGGAATATTTTAAAGAGCGAGGAAAAGAAATTGAACTAGATGCAACGTCTGCCTCTCAAGGAGCAGCCACGATCGCCAAAGATGAATACGACTTATACTTAGTCAGCCCGCAAACCAAAATGTACTTTGCGAATCTTGAAAAAGCTGCCATCAAGTACCAACGACCCATCGTAAATATTCCGCCCCAAGCTTATGTGCCGATACCGATGGGCATTGAAAAATTAGCTGCTGTGGTGGAGCAAAATATACAATAGTCGTTCAAACAAAAAGCTTCATGAGAATAGGTTGATGAAAAAGGTTGATGAAAAATGTTGAGTAAAAAAGAGATCATCATGCTAAAAATGCTTTACCAAAATCGTAACACGTATACCAGTAGTAAACAGATCGCAAAGCAACTGGGGGTTTCAGATCGGACTGCGCGCAAGTATGTTCAAGGGTTGGGGCTTATCTTGAAGAACCATAAGCTTGGTCAGATTTGTGCCAAGCAAGGGCAGGGCTATCGGCTAAACATCACCGACCAGCGTTCCTTTGATCGTTTTTATACTGAGAAAACCAACACCAGACCAACAGCTGCCGACCTTACGACGATCAATGAAGCCAATGACCGCCAATATTTTGTGTTAAATCAATTGTTATTTGGGCAAAAGCCTGTTTTTGTTGATGACTTGGCGGCGGATCTATGTGTTTCTCGTTCAACGATTTCCAACGACATCGTTGAAATCAAGCAATTGTTAAAGCCTTATACGATCGAGTTGAAACATCGAACCAGTCAGGGGATCTACGTTGCAGGATCTGAAAATAGTCTACGGCATTTCATCATGAATTACTTTTTCATGAATCGCCTGCAAGACAATTTGTATGCCTTTTCCATGTACAAACATCTATTAGAGGGGATAGCGATCGAGGAAATCGTGATCATCGTTTTGGATACATGCCGCAAGTATTTTTTGAAACTCTCTGATTTTATGATCTATACGATCGTCCTTCATATTGGTCTAGCAATAAAACGGCTGCAGGCGGGCTTTGAGATCCAGCTGCATCCACAAGAGGCAAACTTAGCGCAGGAAGTGGAATACCAATCAGCTTTAGAGATCGTCGAGAAGATTCGCCAACAGATGGGCATCGTCTTGCCACCAGAAGAGGCTTTCTATATCGCCATTCATTTAAAAAACAAACTAGTTTCTGAAACCATTCGTGAACAGATCGATTTAGACGATAACGAGGTCAAACAACAGCTGCTAGTCGTTTTACAAAAGATCGATCAAGAAACGGGCTTTTGCTTAGCCGAAGATCCCTTATTGATAGATGGGCTGATGATGCATATCACCCCCTTATTGCAACGATTGAATAACGGTACGAGTATGGAAAATCCTTTGTTAGAGACCATCAAAAAAGATTACAGTGACTTTTTTCAGCTAACGATTCGGCATTTTTCTGATGTTCCCTTCTTTGCACCCTACAAAGTGACTGAAGGAGAGCTCGCCTACTTGACGATCCATTTGACTGCTGCGATGGAACGCTTAGCGAATCAGCAAAAAGCACGGGTCTTAGTGATCTGTGCAACAGGAATCGGTAGTTCACAAATGTTAAAAAATCGTTTGGAACATGAACTTGGTTCAAAACTCGTGATTGAAGAGATGATCAGCTATTACGAAATCAGTGAACAAAAACTAGCAGGGATCGATTTGATCATTTCATCTATCAAAGTACCAGATGTGGTTCTAAATATCCCCATCGTCACAGTCAGTGTTTTTTTAGATAAAAAAGATATCCAAAAAATCAATCGCCAATTGAAACAGTATAAAACGAAAAAACAGTACCGTAGCGTTCTGAAACAGCGACCGAAGACCTTGTCTGACAAAGAGCGGGAACTGATTGAGACTAGCTTTCGCCCAGAACTTTTTCTTTGGCTCGCCGAAGAGACCGATAAAGAGGCTGTTTTAGACCAGCTGCTGACGAGGATCGAAAGCGTGGAAAAGCGTGCGGTGAAAGAAGCGCTAGGCAAGCAGCTTGCTTTACGAGAAGCCTATAGCTCAGTAGCCTTTTCCGATCATTTGGCGGTGGCGCACCCTATTGAACCGATCACCAATGATGCTTATGCGGCCGTTGCTATACTAGAACAAGGCATAAAATGGGATGACGAGCATGACCAGATCCAGCTGATTTTCTTACTTTCCCCTGATCGATTGGGGCAAGTAGAATTGAACAAAATCAGCCAACTGTTAGTACCGATCATTGAAGATGAGTCATTTAAAGATGCACTCATAGCTAGTGGTGATTTTGAACATTTTATGGAATGCTTTATCGGGTATCACCTAGGAACACATTTATCGCACATGTAAGGGAGAAAGAACAATGAAATCAGAAAAACTACAAGAGACAGCCTTTCAAATTATTCTTAGCAGCGGAGATGCTCGGACGATCGTTCATGAAGCATTCCAAGAGATGCGTCAAGGAACTTTTGAAGCAGCACAAGCAAAACTGGATCAAGCAAACGAAGCACTAGTAGAGGCCCACAAAGCACAGACGGGCTTATTACAAGAATACGCCAGCGGCGAAAAAATCGACATGGAGATCATCATGGTCCATGCACAAGATCATCTAATGACAACGATGACTTTGCGAGAAGTGGCGATTGAAATGCTGGCGTTATACCAGCGAGAGCGGTAGAAAGGAAGGGATCAAATGACCAATCGAGAACAGCAGAAAAAAATGGCAGAAAAAACGTTTCGGTTTCACCGCTTTTTATTTCTAAGGTATGTATTAGCAGTCTTTTTCTTTGCAAATCTTTATTGGTTCTTAGCAGCGATGGTCAGCAATGCCGTACTCTTGATCCTCCCGCTGGCACTGCTGATTTTGGCCATTTCGGCGATCGGGGAATACGTGCGTCTTTATGGCAGCTATTCAGAGCAAATAGCTGGAAAACTGCGCTGGACGCGCTTGTTTTATCTTTGTCAACTGACGATGAATCTCCTGTTAATCGCCATCTGCTGCTTCTCTCATCTGTTTTCATTCGTTTTTCCTTTTCTTGAAAATACGCCGATCAATCGAGGCATTCTTACACTCTGGCTTAGTGTGGGGCTAATGTTAGCTGCGTTATGTTTGCAGCGTGTCAATAAGATCCGTCGCAAAAAAGATACGTATTATGGATATATTAAAGAATACCAAAAACTCATTGAAGGGAAGTAGTTACATTATGGAACAATCAAATAGCAAGTTGTTCAGTCTCTTAGAAACGGCCGTCATGGGACCGTTAGGAAAAGTGGCACAGTTCAAAATCGTACGTGCCATCATGGCTGCTGGGATGGCTTCGATTCCTTTTACGATCGTTGGCTCGATGTTTTTAGTTATCAATGTATTGCCGCAGACCTTTACCTTTTTAGAAGATTTCTTCAATAATACTTTTTTCAGAGTCAGTGATTTGTATATGCTGGCAAACAGCACGACAATGGGACTTTTGGCATTATATTTTTGTATCGTTCTCGGCTATGAATACACCAAGATCTATGCGGAAGAAGAAGAGTTGGATCTTGCGCCTATGAGTGGGGCGTTACTATCGATGTTTGCCTTTTTCATGTCGATCCCACAATTGATGATCGTGGATGGCAGCATGTCACGAATCACCGATCAAGAAAATGCCATCATCAATGGCTGGGCGATCGGTGGCGACGGGGTGGAGCGTTTAGGAACGACCGGGATATTTACCGGTATTATCATGGCGGTGTTGGCTGTTCAGTTGTACCGCTTGTGTGTAACGAAAAAATGGGTCATTAAAATGCCCGAAGAAGTACCATTGGGAGTCGCCCGTGCCTTTACAGCATTGATCCCTGCCTTTGTCGTCGCATTCACGGTCCTTATTATCAATGGGGCTTTGGTTGCAGCGGGAACGGATATTTTCCAAATCATTGCCGTGCCTTTTGGGTTTGTGACGAACTTGACTAATAGTTGGTTAGGGTTGATGGTGATTTACTTTTTAGTCAGTGCATTATGGTTAGTAGGGATCCATGGCGCAAATATCATTTTCTCTGTATTGACGCCAATTACCTTAGGTAATTTGACAGCCAATGCTGAGGGCGCCAATTTTGCATTAGCTGGTGAGTTTAACAATGCGTATGTGACCGTCGGAGGTTCAGGAGCAACGCTAGGTCTCGCTTTATTCTTGGTTTATCTGGCAAAATCAAAACAATTGAGAGTGTTAGGAAAAGCTTCGATCATTCCAGCCTTATTCAATATTAACGAGCCGTTGATTTTCGGGATTCCTTTGATTTATAATCCTTTCTTAGCGATTCCCTTTTTCTTAGCACCGATGGCATCCGCATCGATTGCCTATTTTGCGATCGAATTGGAGATCATTCGACCAATGATCGCCCAAATGCCATGGCCTTCTCCAATCGGTATCGGCGCATTCATTGGAAGTGGAGGCGATTGGAAAGCCGCAGTTTGTGCGTTCTTATGTGCAGGCGTTGCCTTTTTGATCTACTTCCCATTCGCTCGTTCTTATGATGCAGGACTAGTCAAGCAAGAAGCCCAAGAAGGGGAGCAAGCAGCATAAATTGAAAGGAACAAGAAAGAAACTTCCACACGGGCGTTTCTTTTTTTAAGCGTTCTATTCTGCTTTTTTTCGATTCGATGGTACGATTAAATGAGAGAGTCATGAAAAAAAGAAGGAGTGGAGAACATGAAATTTTTGATTTGGCTGGTCTGTGTGATCGGCATCGAAGCAACAGGAATCATCTCGAGTTTGTTTGCAGGAGACATCGCTGGAACGTATGCGCAAATGGAAAAACCCTTTTTAGCCCCTCCTGGTGGGATCATTGGGATCGTTTGGACGATTTTGTATGCCTTTATGGGAACAGCGTTGTATCTGTTGATCGTAGCCAAAGTCAATCCAGCGCTTAAAAAGAATGCCTATATCTTCTTTGCGATCCAGCAAGTACTAAACTTCTTGTGGAGTATCGTTTTCTTTGGCTGGAATGCTTACTGGGCAGGAACGGTCATTATTGTCTTGTTAGTCCTATCAGTGATTATTTGTATGATCCTCTTTGCTCGCATCGACAAAAAAGCAATGTACTTGTTTATTCCTTATTTGATTTGGTGTCTGTACGCAGGCTACTTAACGATTGGCTTAACTTTATTGAATGCCTGATAGAAAAAAACCTCTTCCAACACGACGCTTGGAAGAGGTTTTTTTCTTTTAGATATAGTCTTCAGTCAATTCCATAAAGCTGGCAACATCTTTTAGGACCATATCGATCCCTGCTTGCCAGAAGTCTGGTTTTGTTAAATCAACACCAAGGTGCTTTTGTGCCAGTTCTTCCGTCGTCATTGAAGCAGTATCTTGCAATAAAGCAATGTATTCTTCTTCAAAGCTAGACCCTTTTTCATTGGCATACGCGTAGATCCCCATGCTAAAGAGGTAACCAAAGGTGTAAGGGAAGTTGTAAAACGGCACATCATCAATAAAGAAGTGCAATTTGGCTGCCCAGAAATGTGGATGATAAGTCGCTAACCCATCTGCATAGCTTTCTTTTTGCGCCGCTGTCATCATTTCCGTGATTTGCTCCGCTGAAACTAAGCCGTTTTGACGGGCTTGGTAAAAGCTATTTTCAAAAATAAAGCGTGCATGGATGTTCATGAACATCGCGATCGCATTTTGCATTTTGGCATCCAATAGATTGATTTTTTCTTCCGTCGTTGTCGCTTCTTTGAGGGTTGCATCAGCAACGATCAATTCAGCAAAGGTACTTGCTGTTTCGGCAACGTTCATGGCATAGTTGCGGTTTAATTCTGGTAGCTCCCAAAGAACGCTGCTGTGAAACGCGTGACCTAACTCATGGGCAAGCGTCGCTACTTCGTTGACTGAATTGCTGTAGGTCATGAAAATACGTGACTCTTTGGTTTCTGGCAAGCTGGTGCAATAGCCGCCAGGACGTTTGCCAGGACGATCTTCTGCTTCGATCCAGCTTTTTTCAAAAGCAACTTGGGCAAAGTCAGCCATTTTAGGACTGAACTTACGGAAGTTTGTCAAAATAAAGTCAGCTGCTTCATCAAAGGTGTAGGTTCTTTCTTCCATGTCCCCAAGGATGATCGGCGCATCTTGATCTTGCCATTCCATTTTTTCTTTGCCGAAAAGCTGGGCTTTGCGGGTCAAGAAATCAACGATCGGCTGTTTGTTCTTTTGGATCGTGCCCCACATAGCATCCAATGTCGCTTTTTGCAGACGATTGTATTCTAATGGTTCTTTCAAGTAATCAGTGACACCGTGAAGCTTGAAAGTAGAAAGGCGGAAGCCGTCTAGATGGTTCAAGGTATCTGCAAAGAGGTCTTCTTTTTCTGCCCAAGTCTTTTCCCAAGTGTCAAATAAACGTGCACGAACTTCTGGATCTGGATCACCCATCATTTTATTGAAGGCTTGACCAGCGGACAAGTTGATCGTCGTGCCGTCTTCTTGAAGGAAAGGAATTTCGATCGAGGCAACGATCGTATCGTAATGTTGGCTCCAAGCATTTAAGCCATCTAAATTTAACGTGTTGATGATGGTTTCTTCTGCTTCAGATAACAATTCTTTGCCGTCGCGACGAATCTCGCTTAGACGAAAGGCGATTGGTGCTAAGTTTTCCGCAGTAAGTAACGCAGTCCAATCATCCTCAGAAATTTCTGTCAATTTTTTCGAGAAAACGGTTTGTGCTGCTTGCAGTGCTGGCAGTTTTGCGTAGAGGTCGCCTGTCAGGATTTTGGCTTTGCTGTCGTTGACATTCGCTGAAAGCAAGGCATTGATAAAGCTGCCACATTGTGAAAATCCTTGATTGATTGTGCCAGAAAGTTCGATTAATTCCTCTAATTTTGTCGCATTGTCTGAAGCGTTTGGTACCCAAGCGTCAACTTTTTCACGGTAAGTTTTGATTTCTTCTTCCAGCTGGCTCATGCGTTCTTTTAATTGAACAGAATCACTGCCTCCTGGAAAAATTGTTTCTAGATCCCAATTGATTGAATAGGTCATTCCTATCAAACCCCTTTCTTTTCCTACGATCTTATTAAGTATAGCATAGCCACATTTAGTCGCAACCATCGGATTTTTTTAATCGAAAAAGGAAAGCTGTTGGTTGAAAAAGTTCTTTTCTTTCGTAAGCTTTGCCTGCATTGGGTGGGGACGTCAAAAACAAAAGAAAAGAACAAAATCGATCAAATTTCAATTCTCATCAAATTCTTATTTAAAAATTGCTGAATAAATATTACATAAAAAAAAATTACATAAAAAAAAATAACAACGAGTAAAAAAACGCTCGCAAGAAGATATTCACTCTTTATTGCATAATGACAAATGCTTTGCATAATGAAGGCGAAATACGTCGCTTGGTAAGCGCATACATTCTTGTACTATGTAGGCGTAATCAAAACAAAGGAGGATGTAAAGAAATGTCAAATGCTATTCATGTTTTTTCAGAAATCGGCCGCTTGAAGCAAGTCATGCTCCATCGCCCTGGTCGAGAATTAGAAAACCTCGTTCCGGATCATTTAAATCGCTTGTTATTTGATGATATTCCCTTTTTGGAACAAGCAAGGGCTGAACATGATCAATTTGCCGATGTATTGCGTAATAATAATGTGGAGGTGTTGTATTTAGAAGATTTAGCAGCAGAAGCGTTAACTAGTCAAGAAATCAAAGAGCAGTTTATCAAGGAATATTTAGAAGAAACAACGTTACAAAGCCCAGAAATCATTGCTGAAATTACCGATTATTTCTTATCTTTTGAAGATAACCGTCAATTCATCGATAAAACGATGGCAGGTCTAGCGAAAAATGAATTGAAATTGCCCCATAGTCAAAGCCTAGCTGGTGCTGTGGATGACCAGTATCCGTTTTTGATCGATCCAATGCCGAATTTGTATTTCACTCGTGATCCGTTTGCGACGATCGGTAACGGGGTTTCCTTGAATCGCATGTATTCAGAAACAAGACGTCGTGAAACATTGTATGGCAAATACATTTTTGCTCATCATCCAATGTTCCAACAACAGCCACCACACTTGCTTTATGACCGTGATCAGCCAACACGAATTGAAGGTGGCGATGAATTGGTTCTGTCAAAACGAGTGTTAGCGATCGGGATCTCCCAACGAACAGATGCCACTTCCATTGAACAGTTGGCTCGTAATGTGTTCCACCATGAACCAAGTTTTGAGTACGTCTTAGCTTTTGATATTGGTCAAGAACGCAAATTCATGCATTTAGATACAGTATTTACAATGGTTGATTATGACAAATTTACGATCCATCCAGAAATTGAAGGAGAACTGACCGTTTATTCAATCTCACGTGACGGGGATGGCGTAACCATCAAAGAAGAAAAAGATACGTTAGAAAACATTTTGTGCCGCTACTTAGAATTAGATGCAGTGGAATTGATTCGCTGTGGGGGGAACGATTTGGTCGCTGCAGCTCGGGAACAATGGAATGACGGTTCCAATACCTTGACGATCGCACCTGGTGAAGTCGTGGTCTATGACCGTAACACGATCACCAATCAAAAATTAACTGAAGCCGGCATCAAATTGCATAAAATCTCCGGCAGTGAATTGGTTCGCGGCCGTGGCGGCCCTCGCTGCATGAGCATGCCATTTATTAGAGAAGATATTTAATCTAGAGGAGGAATTACTAATGAAACAAGTATTTAAAGGAAGAAGCTTTTTAGCAGAAAAAGATTTTACGAAAGCCGAGTTAGAATACCTTATTGATTTTTCAATCTATTTGAAAAAGTTGAAAAAGCAAAATATTTCTCATCGCTATTTGGAAGGCAAGAACATCGCCCTCTTATTTGAAAAAACGTCGACTCGGACACGGGCGGCATTTACGACGGCTGCCATCGATCTTGGTGCCCATCCAGAATTTTTAGGCGCGAATGATATCCAGCTAGGCAAAAAAGAATCCGTTGAAGATACCGCCAGAGTTTTAGGCAGCATGTTTGATGGCATTGAGTTCCGCGGGTTCAGCCAACAAGTCGTTGAAGATTTAGCCAAATTCTCTGGCGTTCCTGTTTGGAATGGCTTAACCGATGAATGGCATCCAACCCAAATGATCGCTGACTTCATGACGATCAAAGAAAACTTCGGTACATTAGAAAACATTACGTTAGTCTATGTGGGCGATGGCCGAAACAATATGGCGAATAGTTTGTTAGTGACGGGGGCGATTTTAGGTGTCAATGTTCGCATCTGTGCACCAAAAGAACTTTTCCCAGCTGAAGAAGTGACAGACTATGCCAACAAATTTGCCAAAGAATCTGGCAGTCAGCTGATGGTAACAGACGATATTCAAAAAGGCGTCAAAGATGCCGATGTTCTGTATACCGATGTTTGGGTTTCAATGGGGGAAGAAGACCAGTTTGAAGAACGGGTGAAGCTGTTGAAAGATTACCAAATCAACCGCGAAATGGTAATGGCGACTGGAAAACAAGACGATGGCTTGATCGTGCTTCACTGCTTGCCAGCGTTCCATGATACGAATACGACGTATGGAAAAATGATCGAAGAAAAATTCGGCATTTCTGAAATGGAGATCACAGACGACATTTTCCGCAGTCAATGGGGCCGTCAATTTGAAGAGGCGGAAAACCGAATGCACTCGATCAAAGCAATCATGGCAGTAACCTTAGGCGATCTCTTTATTCCTAGAGTGTAAGAAGGAGCAGTGAGCAGATGAGTGAAAAGAAACCAACGATCGTTGTCGCCCTTGGCGGCAACGCTATCCTAGCAGATGATGCCAGTGCCAAAGGGCAAAAAGAACGGCTTAAACAGACCGTCGAGTATTTAATTCCCCTGATCCAAAAAGACGTTCATTTGATCATTACCCATGGGAATGGGCCTCAAGTGGGAAATTTGGTTTTGCAGCAACAAGCCAGTGATTCTAGCAAAAACCCAGCGATGCCTTTAGATACCTGCGTGGCAATGACGCAAGGCAGTATTGGCTATTGGTTACAAAATGAGCTGAGAATCCAGTTGAAAGAAGCCCAAATGGCTAAGCCGGTGGTGACAGTGGTGACGGAAATTACAGTCGATGCCCAAGATCCAGCATTTGCCCATCCGACCAAACCGATCGGTCCTTTCTTAACGGAAACAGCTGCCAAAGAAGCCATGGCGGCAACAGATGCCATCTATCGTGAAGATGCTGGTCGTGGTTGGCGGAAAGTCGTTGCCAGTCCAGCGCCACAAGCGATTCAAGAAGTTGCCAGCATCAAGGCGCTGATTGAACAAAACACGATCGTTATTTGCGCAGGCGGCGGGGGCATTCCCGTGTTAGATAATGGGCTGGGGGTTGAAGCCGTGATCGATAAAGATTTTGCTTCTGAAAAATTGGCTCGTTTAGTCGATGCGGATCAGCTGATCATTTTGACGGGCGTGGAAAAAATCGCTTTGAACTTTGGCAAGGAAAATGAGCAGTGGTTGGATCATGTGACCGCCGCTGAATTGGAAACCTATGTCGATGAAGGGCATTTTTCACCGGGAAGCATGTTACCGAAAGTACAAGCAGCTTTGAATTTTGTCAAAATGGGCACGGAAAAACGGGCAGTGATTACTTCCTTAGATAAGCTGGCAGAAATTGAAGACGCTGGTACACATATCACCTGGAAATAAGCGAAGTAGCAAAGCAAGTCCAAAACATTGGAGTGAGAGAAATGATCGACTACCAAATAAAAGATCCATCAACAAGAGCGAATAGCTTTCAATGGCTGGAAGAAGAAAATCAACAGCGATTGAAGGAGCATATTTACTGCCGTACGTACAAAAAAGGCCAAGTGCTTTTTTATGAAGGCGACGTAAGGGATCGGATATTCCATGTGATCGAAGGTCTCGTACGGATCGAAAAAACCGACGGAACTGATTCCTATTGTTATGTAGATTTTGTTGGGCCTGATCAGTTATTTCCTTTGATTGGCTTGTTTGAAAGAGACAACTATGATGTATCGGCATTCGCTGCAACAGACATTGTCGTGCAGTTTGCAGCGATGTCGCTGTTTGAACCGCTGGTTGTTTCATCTACAAGTCAGTTGCTGTGGCTGAATCAGCAAATGAGCCAGCAGTTGGAGAAGCAAAGACGCCGAGTGGAGTACTGTGTCACCTCTAGCGCGCAGACAAGAGTCGTCAATACGATCGGTCTCTTGATGATCGAGCACGGACAGTCACAAGGAGAGCAGATTCGCATTCCTTTTCCAGTTTTTATCAATGATATTGCTAAATACAGTGGAACGACGCGAGAGACGGTCAGTCAAACCATCAAGGCGCTCGTGCATAAAAGAAAGATTTATTATCGTTACAAAGAACTCATTATTTATGACAAAGATTATTTTTCCCATGTTGCGAATTGACCACAGACAGACTAGCTGTTGGCAATTTGCACCTAAGATTGATTCAATAGAGGAGGAACGAAGATGAAAAAAAAGCAAAAAGAAAAAAAGTCGCTGACATCGTTCAGTATCTTATTTCTGATCATTATTGCGTTGACGGTCGCTTCTTGGCTACTAGCCGGTCAGCCCTTTGCACCTTCATTACCAGCAGGCCAAGAAGAGATGGTCAGCCAAGTCGTCGGTGCCAAGTTTTCTGATTTCTTTATGGCGCCTTTTAACGGATTTCGTGATGCGATCGAGATCTGTGTGTTTATTCTTTGTTTGGGTGGCTTTTTGAATATTGTCACACGAACAGGCGCTTTAGAAGCTGGTATTCAGCATTTGGTCAAAAAACTCAAAGGCAACGAGTTGATTTTGATCCCGATTTTGATGGTGTTGTTTTCAATTGGTGGCTCAACTTATGGAATGGCGGAAGAAACGATTCCGTTCTATTCCTTATTAGCAATCACAATGGTGGCATCGGGCTTTGATACGATCGTCGCAGCAGGAACCGTCATGTTGGGGGCGGGTGCCGGTGTGATCGGCTCCACCGTTAACCCTTTCGCTACTGGGGTGGCAATGGATGCCTTACGAAGCATTGATATTGCTCCGAATAATGGCACG
Source organism: Enterococcus sp. 6D12_DIV0197 (assembly GCF_002174385.1). Taxonomy (NCBI): domain Bacteria; kingdom Bacillati; phylum Bacillota; class Bacilli; order Lactobacillales; family Enterococcaceae; genus Enterococcus; species Enterococcus sp. 6D12_DIV0197. The sequence continues at coordinate 3,645,012 of NZ_NIBN01000001.1, read as the reverse complement.
ATCCTAGTAGTTGGCGCATTGCTTTGGTTAGTCACGACCGCGTACTGTATCTTTGTGGTGATGTCTTATGCCAAAAAAGTCAAAGCTGACAAAGGCTCCACGATCTTATCGCTGCAAGAGCAAAAAGAAATGGAAGAGCATTTTGTCAAAGACACGAACGAAGCCTTGGCGTTTACGCAAAAGCATCGCCTGATTTTGACGATTTTTGGCTTATCCTTTGTGATCATGGTGGTTTCCTTGATTCCTTGGGGCGACTTTGATATCCATGTGTTTGACGGTTGGACCGCCTTTTTGACCGGGAATAGCTTCGGTGAATGGTATTTTGGTGATTTGGCTATGTGGTTCTTCTACGTCAGTATCATCATTGCATTGATTCAAGGATTCTCAGAAAAAGAAATCGTGACCAACTTTATCGATGGGGTCAAAGACATTTTATCCGTTGTCTTGATCATCGTTGTGGCACGGGGGGCTTCCTACATTATGCAAACGACGTACTTGGATCTGTTTATTTTGGATCGGGCTTCCCATCTTTTAGAAGGGTTATCACCTGTCCTGTTCGTAATTGGCGCCTATATTTTGTATCTGCTCTTATCGTTCTTGATTCCATCGACTTCAGGACTGGCATATGTATCGATCCCTATCATGGGTGCCTTGGCACAAAGCATCGGACTCAATCCGAACGTCATGGTCATGATCTTTACTGCTGGTTGCGGATTAGTGAATTTGATCACACCAACTTCTGGCGTCGTGATGGGCGGATTGGAGCTGGCTCGGGTCAACTATTCTACTTGGACTCGCTTTATGCGCAAACCGTTACTGGTTATCGGAATTTCCAATCTTGCCATTTTAATCTTCTCGATGTTGTTCTTGTAAGCTGCGTTTCAAGAAGTGAACGAGACGGATCAACTATTTCAGTAAGCGAGGCGACTTGAGAGGAGCGGATCAAGTAAATGAAAAAAAAAGAGCGACAAGCAATTATCAAAAAACTTTTTGTCCTACATCGGATTGAGTCTCAAGAAGAATTGATGAATTTATTAAAAAAAGAAAATGTTTCAGCTACCCAAGCCACGATTTCTAGAGACATGCGGGAAATGAACATCGCTAAAACGTATGCCAAAAATGGCCGACCGTATTATTCAATCTTTGAATCCAAAGAGCAGGATCTAGAAGACAGAATTGCGTTTTCGATGTATGAGTATCTAAAAAAGATTACGCAGATTGACTTTTTAGTTGTCGTTCATACGGCTGAAAATGGCGCCGATGTGATCGCCAATTATCTTGATGAAATGGAGCTGCCAGAAATTGTCGGCACGATTGCAGGGTTTGATATTTTATTGATCATCACGCCGTCACAAGAAGCGGCAGCAGAGGTCGTCGAGCGGTTGAATCATTATGTAGAAGGCTACGAGATGGGTTCGTCATTATTTACTGGAGAAAAAACGCAAAACAGCCCTGAGAATCGTTGAGGAAGCTGAACGTCACAAGCCCAAAGATCTCACAACCAAACGGGGGACGGCTTTTCATACCGATGGCTATTTTTAAAAAGAAAGAGTGCTTCTAAACTTGACGGAAGCACTCTTTTTGTGTGTGCAATGTCTCCACGGTTTGCTGGAAAAACAGTTGCATCACCAAATGAAAATGGTAAGATAGGAAAATGAGGAGTGAAAACTATGAAAAAATTACTGAAAGAACCGAACTTTTACTTTTGTATCGCAATTGCGGTAATGGTCATCCTCTTTATCAGCTCTTCACAAACCTATGAGCAGCAATCTCAAATCGGGTTGCTTTCACGTATCTTAAAAAACGAACCATTGAAAGATTGGTTGGAGACGATCTCTTTTTCCTATGCTGGGTCGGAGATCAGTATTGCGGAAAAAGGCTATTTCTCATTTGTGGAATTTTTCATTCGCAAAGGTGCGCATTTCTTCACTTATTTTGTCTTAGGGGGCAGTTTGTTCTTCGTTCTCGTTTATCGCCGTACGCCCTATTGGCTAGCCGCTTTTTTTGCTTGGTTGGCAGCCACCGGCTACGCTGGGATCGATGAATACCATCAAATGCTGACGGGAGGACGGACGCCGCTTTTTCAAGATGTCATGCTGGATTCAGCGGGAGCACTGACCGCCGTTCTTTTGGGGTGGTTGATTTGTCAGCTATCGAAAAAGTCACCTAAACGCCGCAAAACATAACGAGTTGTCGACGTTTTTTAAGCAGTAAGCTGTCAGAAAGTATAAAAACAAGAGGCGAAACCAATGGAAAAAAGTTTGAGCAGTGTCAAAAGCAAATCGGAGTTTGTCGTGCATGAAAGTTTACCGGTGGGGATTCTTCTTGCTATGGCGGGCGGTTTTTTAGATGCGTATACCTACTTGTTTCACGGGGAAGTGTTTGCAAGTATGCAGTCGGGGAATGTCATTTTGTTAGGGATCAATCTTTCAACGGGGCAGTTTGAACAAGCCTTTCGATATCTGCCACCAATCTTCATGTTTTTAGTGGGGATCGTAGTGACGAATTATCTGCAGCATCATTTTCCGACAGGGGGCTGGATCGTGTGGCAAAATGCCGCATTAATCTTTGAAGCAATCGGTATTTTGGTTCTGGGCTTTTTTGCTCGATCATTACCCAATGTCATGATCGATTCGGGGTTATCTTTTTTTGCAGCGATTCAATATGCCGCCTATCGTCGATTGGCAGGGATGCCCTATGCCACCACGATGACCACCGGCAACTTACGTTCACTGGCTGATTATTTGTACATGCGCTGGTTTAAGAAGGACCGATCAGTGACACCCAAGATCATTTCTATTTCCTTGATCATCGGCGGCTTCTTTTTTGGTGCAGTCTTAAGCAGCTTGCTAGGGATTTTCTTATTCCACCGCACCATCTGGGTGGTTTCAGGGATTTTAGCCTTGGTGTTGGGGATCACGATCCATCATCAAAATAAACAATAGAAAAAAGACATTCGCTGGAATGTCTTTTTTGTCTTACTTTTTGGTGCTTGTGCGTGAATCTTTGAGATACAGTGCCGTTTCTACGAGTAGCGCTGCTAGAAGATAGCTGCCAAAAACGGCTACTTGGTAAAAAGCCTCTGCGATCAGCTCGTTGCGCTGCAATAAAACGACCCCGCCTAGAAAGAGCATCGCTAACAGGGAGAACCACTGCTGGGCAAAACGCCAATTGCTGACACTGGCTGTACTGCGCTTGGTGCGAAAGCCGAATACATAATTGGGTTCTTCTCGGTAAAAGCACCAGAAGACGATGAAAAAAATACCCGTAAAAATCAACAACAAAAGTCCAATATCGATCGAGATCACTACCTTTCACGTGCGATTTGTTGGATAAGTAAGTGAAGCCGCTAAAGATGAGTACATACTTATTGTATCCGCTATGAACGCTTCTATGAAGGGGAACAATCGAAAAATACGTGCTTCTAGCAAAAAAAACGGATGGCGATTTGCAGCGCCATCCGTTTTTTTATCCCCGTTGAAAAGGGCCTTTTGGTGCAATCAATTCAAGATTGGTGCCGTCTGGATCTGTAAAGTAGGCGACGCCTGTCCCAAAGCCGCTTTTCAAACCGTCTTGTGCTTCAAAAACGATGGGGGTGCCGTCAGGCTCAACGCCAATGGCTTTTAGACGAGCAACGGCTTCATCAATATTTTCGACTTCAAAACAAAGATGCATCGCGCTGATTTGCTCATTGGAATAGCTAGCTTTGTTGGATTTTGGTTCGACGTATTCTAAAAGATCGATGTTGAGATTGTCTAAATGAAGATTGGCATATTTGATCAGTGTATCTGCTAATCCTTGCGTTTGCGCCATGCGTTTGCCACCGATCGTATCTTGATTGGCGATTTTCTTTCCCGTTAATGCTTCATAAAATTGGATGGAACGTTCGAGATTGCTGACGGTGATTCCCACGTGGTTAACCATTGAAAAGCCTGTGTTTGTTTTTGTCATTATACTTCCTCCTAAGGTTTTGTTTAGTATATCGTTTGGTTAATGAAAATCGAATGTGTCTGGATCTGGACCCACTCGTAAGTCTTCATTTAATGCGTTCAAGCGGGCCATGTCAGCTTCTGATAAATGGAAATCAAAAATCGCTGCATTAGCGATCATTCGCTCGGGGTGCGTCGATTTGACGTTGACTAAGATCCCTTGTTGAATAGCCCAGCGTAAAAGCACTTGTGCCGCTGATTTTTGCTGTGCATCGGCGATCGCCAAGACGGTGTCATCTTTCAGCAGTTTGCCTTGCATCAATGGCGACCAAGCTTGGATCGCAATTGCTTTTTCGCCACAAAAAGCCCGCAGGTCTTGCTGCGTCAGTTTGGGATGCAGCTCGATCTGATTGATAACAGGAACGACCTTAGCAATGGCCAATAATTGCTCCAGATGATGGATCTGGAAGTTGCTGACCCCGATCGCTTTGATTTTTCCTGCCGCATAGAGGTCTTCCAAGGCACGCCGGGACTCTTGAAATGCTTGATTTCCTGGCCAATGGATCAAGTACAAGTCGAGATACTCGAGGTTTAAGCGTGCCAGACTTTCATTGAAGGCGTGGATCGTTTCATCATAAGTTAAATGATCGTTCCAAAGTTTGGAAGTGACAAAGAGTTCTTCACGAGCCAACCCCGTTTCTTGTAAGCCTTGTTTGATTCCTGCCCCTGTTCCTATTTCATTGCCGTAAATCGCTGCTGTATCAATCAAGCGATAGCCATTGATAATCGCTTGCTTCACGACCTCTGCTGTGTCAGCTTCAGGGATTTGAAAGACACCTAACCCCAACCCGGGGATTTCGCTGCCGTTGTTCAGGGTGACGGTATCTGATAATTTTTCGATCATAAAAACATCTCCTTTATTTTTTTCTGGTATCATCATATAATGAGGTGGTAATACTGTATAGTACGTACTTTTTTGTTTGATACCCACCTTTTGGTAACCTTTGTGTGGTATCAAGCGTAATGAGGTGAAAAAAATGGCAGAAAAAATTTATAATATCGGTGTTGAAGCAACCATGGATGTCATCGGCGGGAAGTGGAAACCAATCATTCTTTGTAATTTACGCCATGGGGCATTACGTCCCAGTGATTTACGGCGGAAGATCCCTGGCATCAGTCAAAAAATGTTGACCCAGCAATTGCGGGAATTAGAAGAGTCTGACATCGTTACTCGCAAGTCCTATAATCAAGTACCACCTAAAGTTGAGTATTCCTTGAGTGAATATGGAGAAACCTTAGGCGGCTTATTGGATACTCTTTGCCAGTGGGGCACGATGCACGTTGCTGCACTGCAAGACAAAGGAGAGCAAGTTACTTTGTTAGAACAAGAAGAAGCGATTGTCTAACAAAGGGGAAGTGGCATGAGAAAAGGCGGCAGAAACCATTGGTTTCCGTCCGCCTTTTTAGGTTATGCTTGTTGGATCAATTCTAGAATGGCTTCAGTATTCATCCCGCTGTAATGATTGACGGGAAACGAAAGGCGATTGATGCGTGGTGGGATGGCCTGCTTGATCATCGGATCTGTTAAAGAAAGCAAGGGATCGACCAAAACGAGTTTTTCTTGCGCAAAACGATAATTCGCCAGACGTTCTGGTGTCACAACAGTTACACTGATTTGATCCTCGGACAGCAGCTGGATGTTGCGGGCGAAAATTTTGATCAGACTTCCAGCCAAAGTAGAACGATCAATAAAAACGACTTTTTCCAAAATGATTCTCCTTATTAATTAAAATGGTTAATTAAGTATATTAATTAAAACGTTCTTTGTAAATAGGAACATTTGGGAGACAACAAAAAAGCCGCAAAAGATTTTTCTTTTGCAGCTTTTGGTTCGTCTATAAAAAGGTTTGATTCTTTTTTTGATTAAATCACGATCACGGGTGTACCGACTTCGGCTTTGCTGTACAATTCTTTCATCACGCCTGGCGGAGTATTGATACAGCCGTGAGAACCACGGGTTTTCCAAAGATCGCCACCGTATTCCGTCTGCCAATCAGAATCATGGATACCGACACCGGTCCAATCGATGGGCATCCAGTAATCAACAGGGGATGCATAATCTTCACCAGTCAAGGTTGCATCTTCTTCTTTGTTCCAGACATAGAAGACGCCAGTTGGTGTTGGTGTGGCTGGTTTCCCAGAGATAATTTTCGTATCCAACACTAACTCGCCATCTTTGTAATACCACATGTGTTGGTTTTTTAGATCAACTTCGATATAGGTGTTGCCAAACAGCGGGCTGCCTGCATCGGTGCTTCCTTGAGCGATCGGTGTGCGGGTGAAGTCTTCGCCAGCTTTTAACGCCTCGATCAAGGCTTCTGTTTCTGCATCGGTTTGGATCGTCCAGCTAAGAGTACCGGCTGGGACGGTCACTTCGCCTTGCTTGGTACTTTTGAAGGTCGAAGAATTGGTGCTAGTATTGTATTGTTCGCCGATCGATGTGACATAGCTTCTTACTTTGTCTTCGTCGATCGTTGTGTTGCCGTCTTTATAAGAGAGCCAATCCATGATCGTTTCTCTTGGGATTTGAAACGTATTTCCGTTGATCGTATAATTGCCAGTTACTTTGGCGATTTTATTCAACGAATCCATTTCTTTCGTTAAGTCTGGATCATCGGCGGTCACACTTGGTTTTGTGACATAATCAACGAGATTTAATTCCTTTTCGCCGCTGACGATGGCTTCTTGCAAGTCTGCCACTGCTTTGTCAACATCGATGGCATCGCCGTCAACTTCTGGTTTGATAGAAAAACCGTCTTCGCCTTTTTCCAACGTGGCATCAGCCGATTTGGTACGATCTTCATTTAAGGTTTCGAGTTCTTTTTGGATCGTGTTGGTCTCGCTAGTCAAGGTGTCTTGGTCTACTGAGAGATTGTCTAGCTTCTTTTCTTCGGCAGCCGAAACATAAGCCATTCCCCAGCTCCACTGATTTTGTTCATCTTTTAATGATTGCAGCTCATCGGTGAAATCCGTCTGCAAACCAAATTGAGCAAGGTTGACTGTTTTCCATTCGCTATCACCATCTTTGATGGTAAAGTCTTCTTGTGAATAGCGATCATGCAGCAGGGCATTGGCCTCAGCGACGGTTTTGTTGCTGATGTCGATCCCATCGATTTCAGTCTTTGGTAGAAAACGGTTTGCATAATATGTACTTCGGTAGGTATAGCCGCCAGCGATCACGACGAGTAAAGCAGCCACAACGATCAGAACAATTTTCTTCGTATTATTCTTGGCGTCAGTATGTTTGTTTGAACGAGTCATTCAACTACTCCTTTTTTCTAATGGCATAATAGATAATAACGCTTAAATCATACCATATTCCCACGGGAAAGCGAATATGGCAAATGAAACTTCCATGAAAAATAGAAAATTCTTAAACTATCTTTAGGTAAGCTGTAGAAACGCATTTCTTACGATAAAAAAACTGAACGAATCGGCAGCAAGCCATCTTGATCAAAGGGTTCTGAAAAAGAGTGAGCTAGAGGATTCGTTCAGTCGCATAATTGACTAACTAAATTTGACTATCTAACACGAGGGAAAAGAAATTATTGATTGTCTTCCGCATCTAATTTTGCAAAAGCTTCATCAAGAATATCTTTTAATTGTTTTGCCGAAGCGGCCATCCGGTCTTTTTCACCATCTGTTAATGGGATCTCAATTACTTTTTGAATCCCTTGGGCATTGATGACTGCAGGCGCACCGATGTACAAGTCGTTTAAGCCGTATTCGCCGTTCATGTACACAGATAATGGGAGAACAGCATTTTCATCGTCTAAGATCGCACGAGTGATCCGTGCTAAGGCTACCGCGATCCCGTAGAAGGTCGCACCTTTTTTCTCGATGATGGTGTAGGCTGCATCACGAACACTAAAGAAAATGTTGACCATTGCTTCTTCATCGATGTCTGGGTTGTTTTTGACCCATTCATAGATTTGTAGGCCAGCTACGTTGGCATGAGACCAAACAGGGAATTCTGAATCGCCGTGTTCCCCTAAGATATAGGCATGGACGTTACGGGCATCGACATCGACCAATTCAGCCAATGCTTGACGGAAACGGGCAGAGTCTAATGAGGTACCTGAACCGATAACGCGTTCTTTCGGGAAGCCTGAGAATTTCCAAGTAGAATAAGTCAAAATATCGACTGGGTTTGCTGCAACTAAGAAAATTCCGTTAAAGCCTGAATCAACGATTTGGGTAACTACTTCACGGTTGATTTTCAAGTTTTTATGAACTAAGTCTAAACGGGTTTCGCCTGGTTTTTGAGGCGCACCAGCAGTAATAACGACTAAATCAGCATCATGTGCATCTTCATAAGAAGCGGCATAGATTTTTTTAGGGGAAGTAAATGCCAAAGCATGGGACAAGTCAATTGCGTCGCCTTCTGTTTTTGCTGTATTTATATCAATGATTCCGACTTCTTGCGCAATGTTTTGGGTCACCAGCGCAAACGCGTAACTAGAACCAACCGCACCGTCTCCAACAAGAATTACCTTTTGGTGATCTTTTTTGTTCGTTTTTGCAGTCATCTGTGTATCATTCCTTCCGCATAATTGTTTTACTCGCTATCATCCTACCATTTTCAAGTATGTTTGTCATGTGATTTGCACAACAATATTACACAAAATATCGCTGTTTCAGTTGTAAATGCTTTCTTTGTTATTACGTCAAAAAGAAGATATATCAAGGTTTTATTAAGATTCGTTAAGAAAGATAAAAACTGAGCAAGAGGGTGCCACCATAACAGTCCATTTCGTGTTATAATTACCTAAGCAAAAGAACTGGGCGCATTTGTGTGCCCAGTATTTTGTGTTTGGATAAGAAAACCGATAAAATAGATGAAGAATCAGCTTGAAACTAGAAATAATGGAGCGTAAATAAAAAATGAAAATGATTGTAGGCTTGGGAAATCCTGGCAAAAAATATGAAAAAACCAAACATAATGTTGGCTTTATGGTAGTGGATGCGTTGGCACAAAAGTACCAAGCAACCTTTAAAAAGTCGGCTTTTGAAGCAGAGGTGGCAGAGTTTTTCTTGAATGGTGAAAAAATCCTTTTGGTCAAACCACAAACTTTCATGAATGAATCCGGTCGTGCGGTAGGCCCGTTGATGACCTATTTTGGCATCTACCAAGAAGAACTAGTGGTGGTCTATGATGACCTCGATTTAGCATTAGGGAAAATTCGTTTGCGCCAAAAAGGCAGTGCAGGTGGCCACAATGGGATCAAGAGTTTGATCGCTCATTTGGATTCAACAGTCTTTAACCGTATCAAAATCGGGATCGATCGTCCACGTTCAGGACAAACCGTGGTCAATCATGTCCTGAGTCCTTTTGCAAAAGACGATCTGCCCATCGTTTTACAAAGTATTGATAAAGCGGTCGAGGCAAGTAGTGATTACTTGACCAACGGCGACTTTCTTGCCACAATGAATCGATTTAACTAAGGAGGGCCGAGATGGATTTAATTGAATTAATAAATAAAGTGCCGACAGTGGCGGCTTGGCATACAGGTTTACGTGAACAGGCCCCCCGGCAATTACTGACCGGTCTAGCTGGATCGGCAAAAACATTAGCGATCACTGGTGTGTATCAGGCATTTCAAAAACAAGTGATCGTCGTGACACCAAATCTCTATTATACAAATCAACTAGCCGAAGATCTGCGCAATGTGACGGAAGATGTCTACGTTTTTCCAGTGGATGAAGTGTTGTCAGCCGAAATGGCTTTTTCTTCACCAGAAGCCAGAGAAGAACGCGTGGCAGCGCTGAATGCTGTTTCTCAAGGAAAAACGGGGATCTATGTGTTGCCGGTGGCGGCTTTGCGAAAGTATTTGCCTGAAAAGAAAACCTGGTTAGCCAATCAATTTCAATGGCAGATCGGCGATGAGATCGATTTAGAGCGTTTGCCGCAACAATTGATCTTGATGGGTTACGAACGTCAGTCAATGATTGGCAAACCTGGCGAATTCAGTATTCGTGGGAGCATCCTCGATATTTATCCATTAAACGCCGAATATCCCGTACGGATCGAGTTATTCGATGTAGAAATCGACTCGATGCGTTCTTTCAACGTGGAAACGCAACGCTCAGTGGAAACGCTGCAGCAAGTGGCTATTTTACCCACTACCGAATTGGTTTTCTCAGCGGAAGATTTAGCTGCGGGGCAAAAGCAGCTGCAAGAATTATTGAACAAACGGTTGGCAGTCACCAAAGAAGCAACCGATCGCGCCTTTTTAGAAGATTATTTTGGCCAGTTGGCTTCTCAATGGCAAGCGGGGATTCCTGGTGAAAGTGCCCGTTATTACACGGATTTACTGTATCGTCAGCAAACGAGTGTCTTAGATTATTTTTCTGAAGATGCCTTTTTGATGATCGATGATTATGCTCGGATCATGGAGACCAATCGTGAGATCGAACGGGAAGAGGCGGAGTGGCATACCCAAAAATTAGCGGAGCTGCGAGTCTTTTCTGAACAGCAATTCGGGATCGATGTCCATCAGCTGCTGCAAAAAGAAACCTTTGTGACCAGCTTCTTTTCTTTATTCCAAAAAGGAATGGGGAACATTCGCTTCCAAGCGATCCATCAATTCCAATACCGGCCGATGCAGCAGTTTTTCAGCCAAATGGGTCTCTTGAAAGTTGAAATCGATCGCTGGGAGAAGCAGCAGCAGACGGTGATTTTTCTGGTCAGTGATCAAGAGCGGGCCAAGAAGTTAGAGCAAGATCTGCGAGATCATGATATCTATGCCGTGCAGACGCAACAAGATCGCCTGTTTACGGGACGCACCCAAATCGTGGTGGAACGTTTGCAAAGCGGCTTTGAAATGCCGCAAGACAAGCTAGTGGTGGTTACGGAAAAAGAAATTTTCCAAAAGATGAACAAAAAAAGAGCCCGCAGGCAAAATGTCACTAATGCGGAACGGCTCAAAAGCTACAATGAGTTAAAAGCGGGCGATTATGTCGTCCATGCGAATCATGGGATCGGGAAGTACATCGGCATGGAAACCTTAGAAGTCGATGGCGTCCACCAAGATTACATGACGATCTTGTACCAAAACGAAGACAAGCTCTTTATTCCAGTCACCCAATTGAATTTGATTCAAAAATATGTGGCTTCCGAATCGAAAACACCGAAAATCAATAAATTAGGTGGCAGCGAGTGGGCGAAGACCAAGCGCAAAGTGACGGCTAAAATTGAAGACATCGCAGATGATTTGATTTTATTGTATGCCAAACGCGAATCAGAAAAAGGCTATGCTTTTCAACCAGACGATGCCTATCAAAAAGAATTTGAAGATGCCTTTCCGTATTCGGAAACTGATGATCAGCTGCGCAGTACGGCAGAGATCAAGCGGGATATGGAAAAAGAAAAGCCGATGGACCGCTTGTTAGTCGGGGATGTCGGTTTTGGGAAAACAGAAGTGGCGCTGCGGGCTGCTTTTAAAGCGATCAAAGAAAGCAAACAAGTGGCTTTCTTAGTACCGACAACGATCTTGGCGCAGCAGCACTATGAAACGATGGTCGATCGTTTTGAAGGATTCCCCGTCAATGTTGGGGTACTGAGTCGTTTTCGGACGAAAAAACAGCAGAATGAAACGATCGAGCAAGTGCGCAAAGGGCAAGTCGATATTTTGGTGGGGACCCACCGATTATTGTCAAAAGATGTCGAGTTTGCTGATTTGGGCTTGTTGGTGATCGATGAAGAACAACGGTTTGGGGTCAAACACAAAGAGCGCTTGAAACAACTGCGTTCGCAAGTCGATGTGTTGACGTTGACGGCAACGCCGATCCCACGAACATTGCATATGTCGATGCTGGGGGTACGGGACCTATCTGTGATCGAAACACCACCAGAAAATCGTTACCCGATCCAAACCTATGTGATGGAGATGAATCCAGGAGCGGTGCGAGAAGCGATCCAACGGGAGATGGCACGGGGAGGTCAAGTGTTTTATCTCTATAATCGTGTCGATACGATCGAGCGGAAAGTCGAAGAACTGCAGGCGTTAGTGCCAGACGCACGAATCGCTTATGCCCACGGGCAAATGACCGAGATCCAATTGGAAAACACCTTGTTTGACTTTATTGAAGGGCAATACGATGTGTTGGTGACGACGACGATCATTGAAACCGGTGTGGATATTCCCAATGCCAATACGTTGTTTGTGGAAAATGCCGATTACATGGGGCTTTCGACGTTGTATCAGCTGCGCGGCCGTGTCGGTCGGAGCAATCGGGTCGCCTATGCGTATTTCATGTATGAACAGCAAAAAGTGTTGAATGAAGTCAGTGAAAAACGGCTGCAAGCCATTAAGGACTTTACCGAGTTAGGTTCAGGTTTCAAAATCGCGATGCGAGATCTTTCGATTCGTGGAGCGGGAAATCTATTGGGGGCGCAGCAGCACGGCTTTATCGATGCAGTCGGGTTTGACATGTACTCGCAAATGCTTTCTGAAGCAGTCACTCGGAAACAAGGGAAAAATACCCAAACAGAAAAAACGACCGTCGAGATCGATCTGGGGATCGATGCCTACTTACCGACTTCGTATATTGAAGACGAACGGCAAAAAATCGAGATCTACAAACGAATTCGTGAGCTGGAATCCCAAGAAGCAGTTGATGAACTTCAAGATGATCTGTTAGACCGTTTCGGTGAATACCCTGTAGAAGTGGCGCATCTCTTAACGGTGGGCGAGATCAAAATGAACGGCGATCGTGCCTTGTTAGAAACTATCCGCAAGCAGCAGCAGACGGTGTCGTTTACTTTGAGTAAAGTCGGCACGAAAAATTATTCGGTGGAGCAGCTGTTTGAAGCATTGAAAGCTACTAAATTAAAAGCCACGATGGGTGTCGATCATGAGCAAATGACCATCAAATTACAGATTCCGCCAGTGATGAAGGAAAGCACCTGGCTATTAGAAATCCAAGATTTTGTCAAAGCGTTACGGGAACAAAAATACGCCAGCCAAGGCTAGAAAGGAACCAGCGGGATGCCGAAATCACAATTGAAGCGTACGATGGAAGGGGCGTTTATTTTAACGATCGCTTCCTTTATCGCAAAAATCTTAAGTGCCGTTTATCGGGTCCCTTTTCAGAACCTGGTAGGGGACGAAGGGTTTTATGTGTATCAACAAGTCTATCCGATTTATGGATTGGCGATGACGTTAGCGTTGTCAGGGTTGCCACAGTTTATCTCCCGCATCGTCGCTGAAGAACCCGATCCTTTGAAAAGCAAGGAACGGCTGCAAGCGTTGACGCCTTTCGTGCTTTGGTCTGCGATCGGTTTATGGGCGGTGACCTTTTTATTTGCTGGTCCGATCGCACAAGTGATGGGGGACCACCAACTGTCGGGCTTGATTCGAGTCGTTTCTTTTACCTTCTTATTTGTCCCGCCTTTGACCTTTTATCGAGGAATGTTTCAAGGAAATTTGCAAATGGTGCCGACAGCAGTTTCCCAAGTCGTAGAGCAGCTGCTTAGAGTTGGTGTGATTTTAGGTGCTGCGGCAGCTTTCCAGCAATTGGGCTGGACGATTTATCAAACGGGGACTGTCGCCATGATGGGTGCCTTAGTCGGGGGCCTTGCGGCGTGGTGGATCTTAAGTTATTATAGCCGACAAATCAACGGCAAACGCCTATCGCTATGGCATAAACCAGTCACCAGTACAGGAGAAAATCCCGCTGGTTTATCCGCCTCGTTGAAGAAACGGTTCTTCTTAGAAGGCGGTCTGTTGACGATTTATAGCGGCTATTTGATCTTGTTCCAGTTAGCGGATTCGTTTTTATTGACCAATGCGCTGGAAGCGGGGGGGATGACGGCACAAGCAGCCCGAATTTCAAAAGGGATCTATGATCGCGGACAACCCCTCGTCCAACTAGGTCTTGTGGTGGCGATGGCGTTAAGCTCGACGTTTTTGCCAACGTTGACCAAGTATTTGACGGTGAAAAATCAGCAGCTGTTTGAAAAGTCGGCAAAAATGTATTTGCGCCTGACGATCGGGATTGCTTCGGCTTCCGCCGTGGGCTTAGCGATTTTGCTGCCTTATATTAACTTTGCCTTATTCAAAGACGGTTCTGGCAATGCGGCGCTGGTATTGTTTGTCTTTTCCATCGCTCTGATGGCGACGATCCAAGCCTATCAAAGCATTCAACAAAGTCGCAATACCTATACCTTCGGCTTGCTGGCTGCGGGGATCGGTCTTTTGATCAAATGTCTATCGATGTGGCCGCTGACTGCTTCTTATGGGACTGCAGGAGCGAGTATCAGTACGCTGTTGGGGTTAGGCGCGACCTTATGCTGTTTTGTGGTTTCCGAACAGCGTCGAGCAAAAAGCAGCATCAATCACTTTTGGCATGAAGGAAATTATGGAAAAAAACTATTTATTTGTTTAGGGATCATGGCAAGCGTGCTATTCTTATATTATAGCTTCGTTGCGATCTTATTGAACGGTCCTTTGACCCATCGACTACAGGCACTGCTTTTTTGCCTAGGCGGTGTCGGTCTGGGAGGCGCAGCCTTTATCGGGGCAGCGATCAAAATCAAATTGTTAACGATTCGCGAATGGCTGTTAGTTCCATTTGGAAAGAAACTATTAAGAAGAGGTGAAAAACATGAGATTAGATAAATTTCTTAAAATCTCCCGCATCATCAAGCGTCGCTCTGTGGCCAAAGAAGTGGCAGACAAGGGACGCATTCAGATCAACGGCAAATTAGCCAAGTCAAGCAGTGACGTCAAAGTAGGCGATACCATGCGCATTCAATTCGGGAATAAGGTCTTGGAAGTAAAAGTCAATGAATTGCATGAATCGACGAAAAAAGAAGACGCTGCAAAAATGTATGAGATCGTTTCAGAGGAAAGAATCTCAGAAAATGCTTGATTTTTACGGCATTTTCAGTTAGACAAGCTTTGCGGATGTTGGTATAATGTAAAAAACAAAGACAGCGACGGGAGCGAGTTCAGGTGGCAAAAGAATCAAATAAAAAAATAGAACTATTGCAGACCGATTATGCGAAAGAGCAATTTGCCAAGTTTGAAAAAGAGCGGCGGCAAGTCGTGTTTCGCCGACGTCGGCTGGTGGCGTTTTTCGTGGCGGCATTAGCGATATTTGCGATCGTAGGGATTCAAATGTTCAACGATCAAATGCGCCTGCAAAAGCTAAAGGAATATAAGGCGGAAACAGTCGCCGAACAAAAAGAGGCAGAACAAAAGGTGGCTTCACTGGAGCGAGACGTTGCCTTGCTGCAAGACGATGAGTATGTGGCAAAATTGGCCCGCAGCCGATTCTTCTACTCAAAAGATGGCGAAAAAATCTATCCAGTCTTGCCAGACGGGACGGATTCTCAAAACACCAATGAGCGTTCTTCGCAAAGCGGACAAGAATCATCATCCACAGAGTCACAAGATTAAGCAATGTCATACCTACTCAGCGCAGTAGTTTGAATTATTTTAAATGGGTAAAAATTAGGAGGAACATTTTTTATATGTCAATCGAAGTTGGAGCGAAACTAAAGGGCAAAGTGTCTGGTATTACAAATTTTGGTGCGTTCATTGATCTTGGTGAAGGGAAAACTGGTTTGGTGCATATCAGTGAAGTATCAAACGGATTCGTCAAAGACATTCACGACGTGTTGTCTGTTGGGGATGAAGTGACAGTACTTGTTACGGCAATCGGCAACGATGGAAAAATCGGCCTATCGATCCGCAAAGCAGAAGATAAACCGGAAGAAAAACGTGAATACCCGAAAAAAGAATTCAATCGACCAAATCCGAAAAAATCTTTTTCACGCAATCAAAATACGAATGTAAATAAACAAGACTTCGATTCATTGATGAGTTCTTTTCTAAAAGATAGTGATGATCGTCTTTCGTCATTACGTCGAAATACAGAAGGAAAACGCGGTGGCCGCGGCGGACGCCGTAACTAAACATGAATAGCAAGTTGGAAAAAGCTGGAACAAAACTGTTGGTTCGTTTTGTTTCAGCTTTCTTTCTTGTGGGATTACCAAATGAGAAGGAGGTCAAACGATGGTCATTCAAACCGTTCAAGCGCAACTCACTGCCATCGATCCTGAAAAAAAACGCCGCTTTTTGCTGGCGGTATCGACGGGCGTCGATTCGATGGTCTTGTTGCAGATCTTTTGTCAGTTGTTTCCTGAAATGCAAAAAGAGCCATGTTTTGGTGTGGCGCATGTGAACCATCAATTGCGTCCAGCATCTGCCAAGGAAGCGGCTTTTTTACGGCAGTACTGCCAAGAACGCGGTATTCCTTTTTATGAACGGTGCTGGGAAAATCCGCCAGAAACCGGCGTAGAAGCTAGCGCTCGAAACTTTCGCTATACATTTTTTGCCGACGTCATGTCTCAAGAAGGCTATGATGTTTTGCTGACTGCTCACCACAGTGATGACCAAGTAGAAACGATGTTGATGAAGATGATGCGAGAAGGTCGCTTGCGATCGGCTGGCGGGATGAAACAGCAGCAGCCTTTTCACACAGGGATCTTGTTGCGTCCACTGCTTACTGTCAGCAAGGCAGCGATTTACGACTATGCGCAAGCACAGCAGATTCCCTACTTTGAAGACGAAAGCAATCACGAACCGCTGTATTTGCGAAACCGACTACGCCAGCAAGTAGTGCCAGCCTTAAAAGCGGAAAATCCGCAGCTGCTGCCGCATTTTCAACAGCTTTCTGAAGAAGTACAGTTCGCCAATCAGCTGATCCAACAAGAGCAGCAGCAATGGTTGTCTGCATTCGTTCAACAGCAAGCTGCTCGCTTAGTGATCAATCTGCAGCAGCTGCCGACGTTTTCGCCAGCGCAACGCTATTTTTTCTATGCGGGTTTTTTACAGCAAGCAGAGGCTTTTACGAAACAGCCCCTCAATCAAAAACAGCTGCCGCAGTTATTGCGTCTGCTAGATGAAAAGAAAGGGCAATGGCAATTGGCGTTGCACAAACAGTGGCAGCTGCGGCGCAGTTATGACCAATTGTTATTGGAACCTGTTACTGTTCCCCAAAAGCCTGCAGCGCCGTTGACAGAAGTTAGTCAGCGACTGGTTTTAGGGGAGGGGATCTATCTTTCTGAAAAGGAATGGATTGGGTATTTTCCGATAAATGAACAGCATATTCCCAAAAAAATCACAAATTGGTCAGAGTTTTCCCAAGATTTACCGCTAAACTATTCCTCTGAGCTGGTGGTGCGTAAGCGCCAGCCGGGAGACCGAATCCGCTTGGCGCGTGGTCTGACCAAAAAGATCAGTCGTTTTTTTATCGATTCAAAAATTCCTAATGAAGTGCGAGAAAAAAGTTGGGTCGTCACAAACCTTGAAAAAGAGGTGATTGCCTTACTACCTCATACATTTTCCTATTTGAGTATTGCGCCAGAAACTGATAAAATACACTACATACTTCTTTATAAATACCAGGAGTAAGAGTTGGAAGGAGAACTTTATGCTAGATAAAGATATTGAGAAAATTTTGATTTCCCGTGACGAAATCAAAAATCGTTGTGTGGAACTTGGTCAAGAATTAACGGCGGCTTATGCGGATAAAAATCCTCTAGTCGTAGGTGTGCTGAAAGGTGCCGTTCCTTTCATGGCAGACATCGTTCGTGAGATGGATTGTTACTTGGAGTTAGACTTCATGGATGTCTCAAGTTATGGCAATGCCATGATTTCATCTGGGGAAGTCAAGATCATCAAAGATTTAGATACAAATGTTGAGGGCCGTGATCTCTTGATCGTTGAAGACATCATTGACAGCGGTCGCACATTGGCTTATCTGGTGGATCTATTCAAATACCGTAAAGCGAAATCAGTGAAAATCGTAACGTTATTAGATAAGCCAGAAGGTCGTGTCGTTGAGATCGATGCAGATTATGTCGGCTTCGATGTGCCAAATGAGTTTGTTGTTGGATATGGACTGGACTATGCAGAGCAATATCGAAACTTACCTTACGTTGGCGTCTTAAAACCTAGTGTTTATCAGTCAAATTAGTGACTGTTCTAAATCAATTGTGATACAATTAAATGGTCAGGATTGATAAAACAAAATAGCCAGGGAGGTACGCATGAATAAGAAAAATAACGGTATGGTAAAAAATACCTTATATTATGTACTTGTCTTGTTGGCGATGGTCATGGTCGTATATTTCATTTTTGGAAATGGCAATCAGCAGACCCCAACGATCGAGTACTCCACGTTTACAGAGCAGCTGAAAGACGGGAAGATCAAACAGTTTACTGTTCAACCCGCTAACGGTGTGTATCGAATCGTGGGTGAATACAATGAAGAACAAACCGTCAGCAATGACAACAGCTTGTCTGTTTTAGGTAATACACAGGCGAGTTCGACCCGCTTTTCAACGATCATTTTACCGAATGATTCCACACTAAGCGAAGTCACCAGTTTGGCCTCGGCAGAAGGGGTCAAAACCACGATCGAAGAAGAATCCAACAGCGGCATTTGGTTATCGCTTTTGGTTAGCTTCTTACCACTTGTGATCATCATTTTCTTCTTCTACATGATGATGAGCCAACAAGGTGGCGGCGGTGGCGGTGGCGGCCGTGTGATGAACTTTGGCAAATCAAAAGCCAAAGAAGCGGATAAAAAAGCCAACCGCGTGCGTTTTTCAGACGTAGCCGGTGCAGAAGAAGAAAAACAAGAGCTTGTCGAAGTCGTGGAATTCTTGAAAGATCCTCGACGCTTTGTTGAATTAGGTGCTCGTATCCCAGCAGGTGTCTTACTTGAGGGGCCTCCAGGAACCGGGAAAACGTTACTAGCCAAAGCCGTTGCTGGTGAAGCTGGCGTACCGTTTTACTCGATCTCTGGTTCAGATTTCGTTGAAATGTTTGTCGGTGTCGGTGCAAGCCGGGTGCGTGACTTATTTGAAACAGCGAAGAAAAATGCACCAGCCATCATCTTTATCGATGAAATCGATGCAGTTGGTCGCCAACGTGGTGCCGGTATGGGTGGCGGACATGATGAGCGGGAACAAACATTGAACCAGTTGTTGGTTGAAATGGATGGTTTTGATGGGAATGAAGGCGTGATCGTCATTGCCGCAACGAACCGTTCGGATGTTTTAGATCCAGCGTTGCTACGTCCAGGTCGTTTTGACCGTCAGATTTTGGTTGGTCGTCCAGACGTGAAAGGTCGTGAAGCGATCCTCCGTGTCCATGCCCGCAACAAACCTTTATCAGATGATGTTGATTTGAAAGTCGTTGCCCAACAAACACCAGGCTTTGCTGGTGCGGATCTGGAAAACGTCTTGAACGAAGCGGCATTAGTTGCTGCTCGTCGTAACAAGAAAAAAATCGATGCTTCAGATATCGATGAAGCAGAAGACCGCGTGATCGCTGGTCCTGCGAAGAAAGACCGGGTCATCAACAAACGCGAACGTGAAATGGTTGCTTACCATGAAGCAGGACATACCATTGTTGGGTTAGTCTTAAGTCGTGCCCGTGTGGTACACAAAGTAACGATCATTCCTCGGGGACGTGCGGGTGGTTATATGATCGCCTTGCCGAAAGAAGATCAATTCTTGATGACCAAAGAAGATATGTTTGAACAAATCGTTGGGTTGCTTGGTGGTCGTACGGCTGAAGAAATCATCTTCGGTGTACAATCAACGGGTGCTTCCAATGACTTTGAACAAGCAACTGCGCTTGCAAGAAGTATGGTGACAGAATATGGAATGAGTGACAAGTTAGGTCCAGTTCAATATGAAGGAAACCATCAAGTCTTTGTTGGTCGTGATTATGGTCAAACAAAAGCTTACTCTGAACAAGTTGCCTTTGAAATCGATCAAGAAGTTCGCAAGATTTTAATGGATGCTCATCAAAAAGCCCATGAAATCATTGAAGAACACCGTGCACAGCACAAATTGATCGCTGAAAAACTGCTTGAACATGAAACATTAGATGCCAAAGCAATCAAATCCTTGTTTGAAGAAGGCAAAATGCCTGAAGGAACCGAAAGCTCTGAGTATCCTAGTGAAAAAGCTCAAACGTTTGAAGAAGCGAAACGTGCGCTGGAAGAAAAAGATGCAGAGAAGCAAGCTGCAGAAAAACACAGCGAAGATGCACCATCAAACGATTTTGATCAACAATTGGAAGACGTTCGCCGCAATAGCGAAAGTCAACCGACTGATCAAGAAAACAAAGATGATAACGCCTAAAACAAGACGTATCAAGGCACCGAGGAAACTCGGTGCCTTTTTGTTTCTATTTAAGAAGACTTTCCTTAAATTCAAACACATTCAGTTGAAAAAAGCGGCGCTTCCTAGTATGATTCATTAATGAATAAAAAGGAGAATCAAGATGAAGGATTATTTAGTAAAAGCACTAGCATATGACGGCTTCGTCCGAGCATATGCAGTATCGGCAACAGAAACGATCGCCGAAGCACAACGACGCCATGAAACATGGAATACGGCATCCGCTGCTTTAGGGCGAGCGATGGTGGGAAGTTTGTTATTAGGCAGTACCTTAAAAGGGGAAGACAAATTGACCGTCAAAATTCAAGGAAATGGTCCTGCTGGGGCAATCGTCGTAGACAGCAATGGCCGTGGGGACGTAAAAGGATACATAAAAAATCCGCAGATCAGTCTGCCGTTGAACCCTCAAGGGAAATTGGACGTTCGGGGCGCAGTGGGTGACCAAGGGATCTTTACCGTGATCAAAGACTTAGGGCTAAAAGAACCCTTCTCTGGACAAACACCGATCGTCTCTGGGGAGCTTGGGGAAGACTTTACTTATTATTTAGCAGTGTCAGAACAGATTCCTTCTGCTGTTGGTCTGAGTGTATTAGTAGAAACCGATGATTCAATTCGGGCAGCCGGTGGCTTTATGCTGCAGATCATGCCTGGTGCCAGTGAAGAGATCATTGATGCCATCGAAAAACGTTTGGGAGAATTGCCTCGAGTATCAACCTTGATCGATGAAGGACAATCACCAGAAGAGATCTTAGCGACATTGTTGCCAGACACGACGATCGAAGTACTAGAAAAAATGCCAGTCCAGTTCCATTGTGATTGCACGAAAGAAAAATTTGCGACGGCGATCATTACCTTGGGGGCTGATGAGATCCAAGCGATGATCGATGAAGACCACGGGGCAGAGGCAGTCTGCTCGTTTTGTGGCAACAAGTATCATTTTGATGAAACGGAATTGGCGGCATTGAAGAAAGAGGCGGAAGCGTAAGTGAAAGATAGACAAACATGGCAGATCGGCTCGGTTGAGATTCCCAACCGCGTCGTCGTTGCGCCAATGGCAGGGATCACCAATTCTGCGTTTCGTGTGACAGTCAAAGAATTTGGCGCGGGTTTAGTCGTCTGTGAGATGATCAGTGATCGAGGGATTCAACTGCGGAACAAGAAGACCCTTGAGATGCTATTTATTGACGAGACCGAGCATCCTCTTAGTATTCAGATTTTTGGTGGGAATAAAGCATCCTTAGTAGAAGCAGCGCAATTTGTCGCAGAAAACACAACTGCCGATATCATTGATATCAACATGGGGTGTCCTGTAAACAAAATCATCAAAGCAGAAGCTGGTGCGAAGTGGCTTTTAGATCCCGACAAGGTTTATGAAATGGTCCATGCTGTTTCCAGTGCGATCGACAAGCCCGTTACCGTCAAAATGCGGATCGGCTGGGATGAGCAGCACATCTTTGCGGTTGAAAATGCCCAAGCCGCAGAAGCAGCGGGTGCCGCAGCGATCGGTATGCATGGCAGAACCCGTGTACAGATGTATGAAGGATCGGCAGATTGGGACGTGTTGAAACAAGTGAAGCAAAGTATCACGATTCCCTTTATGGGCAATGGCGATGTCAAAACCCCTGAAGATGCCAAGCGAATGTTGGAAGAAGTCGGTGCAGATGCAGTGATGATCGGACGGGCAGCGTTAGGCAATCCATGGATGATCCACCGCACCAAGCAATACTTGGAGACAGGCGAGTTATTGCCAGAACCAACACCGCGAGAAAAAATTTCGACAGCGAAACTTCATTTAGAACGTTTGGCTGAGCTAAAAGGGGAAAAAATCGCTTCGCGAGAATTTCGTCAACATGCTGCGTACTACTTAAAAGGTATTTCGCGGGCAGCCAAAGTCAAAGCGGCAATTAACCAAGCGGAAGATAAGCAGACGATTTTTGATTTATTAGATGCATTTGTGGAAAAGATCGAAAAACAGCCGCTAGCAACTCTTAAGGAATAAGAAACAAATCAAGTCGATTCGAAAGTTCGGCTTGATTTTTTGCGTCATCATTGGCATTATAAGAAGGAAACCCAAGTTAAGAATGGAGGAAAACTCGTGACAGAGGAACGACAAACACAAGAAGAATTGAATGATCAAATGTTGGTTCGCCGTGAAAAGATGGAAAAACTACGGGAAGAAGGCATTGATCCTTTTGGCAAGCGATTCGAACGCACCCATAATTCTGCCGAGTTACATGAGTTATTTGATCAAAGAACCAAAGAAGAATTAGCCGAAATGAATCTTTCAGCAAGCATTGCAGGAAGAATCGTTACAAAACGTGGAAAAGGTAAGGCTGGTTTTGCGCATTTACAAGACCGCGAAGGCCGTATTCAAATATATGTACGTAAAGACCAAGTAGGGGATGAACCTTACGAAGTATTCAAACACGCAGACTTAGGTGATTTCTTCGGCGTATCTGGTGAAATCATGAAGACCGATACCGGTGAAGTGACCATCAAAGCCAAAGAAATCGTGATCTTATCAAAAGCATTGCGTCCATTGCCTGACAAATACCATGGCTTGACGAACGTAGAACAACGTTACCGTCAACGTTACTTGGATTTGATCAGTAATAAAGAAAGCTTTGATCGTTTCATGAAACGAAGCCAAATCATCAGCGAAATTCGTCGTTACCTTGACGGTCATGGGTATATCGAAGTCGAAACGCCAGTATTGCATAATCAAGCAGGTGGTGCAGCGGCTCGTCCCTTCATTACCCACCACAATGCCTTAGACATGGATCTGTATTTACGGATCGCTCTTGAGCTTCACTTAAAACGATTGATCGTGGGCGGCATGGAAAAAGTCTATGAGATCGGCCGCGTTTTCCGAAATGAAGGCATCGATACGACCCATAATCCTGAGTTTACGATGTTAGAAGCGTATACGGCATATACAGATTTCAAAGATGTGATGGATCTGACCGAAGGCATTATCCGTAATGCTGCTGAAAAAGTCTTGCACACAGCAACGATCCAATACGATGGACAAGAAGTCGATCTAGCTAGCGACTTTGCGCGAATCCATATGGTCGATGCAATCAAAAATCAAACAGGTGTTGATTTCTGGCAACCAATGTCCGTTGAAGAAGCCCGCAGCTTAGCGAAAGAACATCATGTCGAAATCAATGATGCCATGACTGTTGGCCATATCATCAATGAATTCTTTGAGACATTTGTTGAAGAAACGTTACAGCAGCCAACCTTTGTCTTCGGTCATCCAGTGGAAGTTTCGCCATTAGCGAAAAAGAATCCAGAAGATGAACGCTTTACCGACCGCTTTGAATTATTTATTGTTGGTCGTGAATTTGCGAATGCCTTCACGGAACTAAATGACCCAATCGATCAAAGAGAACGTTTTGAAGGGCAAGAAAAAGAGCGTGAAGCAGGAAATGATGAAGCCCATGGGGTGGATGAAGATTTCTTAGAAGCACTTGAATACGGTATGCCGCCAACTGGTGGATTAGGGATCGGGATCGATCGCTTAGTGATGCTGTTGACAGATGCGCAATCGATTCGCGACGTTTTATTATTCCCAACAATGAGATAAAAAAACTCCGTCCACTCGCAAGAGGTGGGCGGCTTTTTTTCTTGTCTGCTGGATCAGGGAGAAAAACAGCGAGGAATTAGAGGGAAAAACGCCACGAAAGTTGCCAGAAAACGGATTAAATGCGAACGATAAAAGCTGGATCCAATGCGATTAGACGGGTTTGTAAAAATTGAAAAAAGCCATAGAAAATGATTGACCGCAAGGGATTTAGTTGGTATATTATTACATGTGCCAAATGACTAAATGAATTCCTAAAAAGAATTGAAAAAAAGTAGTTGACGCACAGCTCGACAGATGATATTATAACGAAGTCGCAATTTTAAAATAGTTAATTGATGTTGATAGATCAACAAAATTAATTGAAAAAAGTTGTTGACAAATAACAAATCATTTGTTATTCTAATTAAGTCGCTGAGACAGCCGCTACGAAGTTGAAAAACAACGAGCGAAAAAAACTTTAAAAAAAGAGTTGACAATTAAATGTCACTCTGATATGATATAAAAGTTGCTAACACAGCACGGTAGACCTTTGAAAACTGAACAAAGCAAGCAAACGAACCAAT
Organism: Enterococcus sp. 6D12_DIV0197; assembly: GCF_002174385.1. Taxonomy (NCBI): domain Bacteria; kingdom Bacillati; phylum Bacillota; class Bacilli; order Lactobacillales; family Enterococcaceae; genus Enterococcus; species Enterococcus sp. 6D12_DIV0197. Next base: position 3,620,661 of record NZ_NIBN01000001.1, on the reverse strand, counting down.
GTGTAGGACGTTTCAATTTATTGAAACAAATACATGCAAGCAATAGCTAGCAAAGTTAATTTTTATGAGCTTAATGACCGTATGGTCATTCAAACAAATCATTATGAGAGTTTGATCCTGGCTCAGGACGAACGCTGGCGGCGTGCCTAATACATGCAAGTCGAACGCTTTTTCTTTCACCGGAGCTTGCTCCACCGAAAGAAAAAGAGTGGCGAACGGGTGAGTAACACGTGGGTAACCTGCCCATCAGAAGGGGATAACACTTGGAAACAGGTGCTAATACCGTATAACACTATTTTCCGCATGGAAGAAAGTTGAAAGGCGCTTTTGCGTCACTGATGGATGGACCCGCGGTGCATTAGCTAGTTGGTGAGGTAACGGCTCACCAAGGCAACGATGCATAGCCGACCTGAGAGGGTGATCGGCCACACTGGGACTGAGACACGGCCCAGACTCCTACGGGAGGCAGCAGTAGGGAATCTTCGGCAATGGACGAAAGTCTGACCGAGCAACGCCGCGTGAGTGAAGAAGGTTTTCGGATCGTAAAACTCTGTTGTTAGAGAAGAACAAGGATGAGAGTAAAATGTTCATCCCTTGACGGTATCTAACCAGAAAGCCACGGCTAACTACGTGCCAGCAGCCGCGGTAATACGTAGGTGGCAAGCGTTGTCCGGATTTATTGGGCGTAAAGCGAGCGCAGGCGGTTTCTTAAGTCTGATGTGAAAGCCCCCGGCTCAACCGGGGAGGGTCATTGGAAACTGGGAGACTTGAGTGCAGAAGAGGAGAGTGGAATTCCATGTGTAGCGGTGAAATGCGTAGATATATGGAGGAACACCAGTGGCGAAGGCGGCTCTCTGGTCTGTAACTGACGCTGAGGCTCGAAAGCGTGGGGAGCGAACAGGATTAGATACCCTGGTAGTCCACGCCGTAAACGATGAGTGCTAAGTGTTGGAGGGTTTCCGCCCTTCAGTGCTGCAGCAAACGCATTAAGCACTCCGCCTGGGGAGTACGACCGCAAGGTTGAAACTCAAAGGAATTGACGGGGGCCCGCACAAGCGGTGGAGCATGTGGTTTAATTCGAAGCAACGCGAAGAACCTTACCAGGTCTTGACATCCTTTGACCACTCTAGAGATAGAGCTTCCCCTTCGGGGGCAAAGTGACAGGTGGTGCATGGTTGTCGTCAGCTCGTGTCGTGAGATGTTGGGTTAAGTCCCGCAACGAGCGCAACCCTTATTGTTAGTTGCCATCATTTAGTTGGGCACTCTAGCGAGACTGCCGGTGACAAACCGGAGGAAGGTGGGGATGACGTCAAATCATCATGCCCCTTATGACCTGGGCTACACACGTGCTACAATGGGAAGTACAACGAGTTGCGAAGTCGCGAGGCTAAGCTAATCTCTTAAAGCTTCTCTCAGTTCGGATTGTAGGCTGCAACTCGCCTACATGAAGCCGGAATCGCTAGTAATCGCGGATCAGCACGCCGCGGTGAATACGTTCCCGGGCCTTGTACACACCGCCCGTCACACCACGAGAGTTTGTAACACCCGAAGTCGGTGAGGTAACCTTTTGGAGCCAGCCGCCTAAGGTGGGATAGATGATTGGGGTGAAGTCGTAACAAGGTAGCCGTATCGGAAGGTGCGGCTGGATCACCTCCTTTCTAAGGAATATTTCGGAAGACTACACATCGTTTGCCTTTGTTCAGTTTTGAGAGGTCTACTCTCAAGTAAATACCCGGGGCCTTAGCTCAGCTGGGAGAGCGCCTGCTTTGCACGCAGGAGGTCAGCGGTTCGATCCCGCTAGGCTCCATTAACGACAATGGTCGTTAAGCTTTGTTCATTGAAAACTGGATATCGAAGAAATAATCAAAACAAGTAACACACACCGAGTTGAAATGTTAAAAGAGTTTTTTAATAAGTTCAACGCTTATTTTCTTGAGCAACCTTCTATCGCTAGAAGAAGTACTCAAAACCGACCGTAAGGTCAAAGGTTAAGTGAATAAGGGCGCACGGTGGATGCCTTGGCACTAGGAGCCGATGAAGGACGGGACTAACACCGATATGCTTTGGGGAGCTGTAAGTAAGCTATGATCCAGAGATTTCCGAATGGGGGAACCCA
>NZ_NIBN01000001.1:3612665-3613924 GCF_002174385.1 Enterococcus sp. 6D12_DIV0197 | reverse complement strand
CTTACTCAATTGAATAGTGTGGTGGCGATAGCAAGAAGGATACACCTGTAACCATGCCGAACACAGAAGTTAAGCTTCTTAGCGCCGATTGTAGTGAAGGGTTTCCCTTTGTGAGAGTAGGACGTCGCCACGCGTTTTTTTTACCTTATGGGGGTTTAGCTCAGCTGGGAGAGCATCTGCCTTACAAGCAGAGGGTCAGCGGTTCGATCCCGTTAACCCCCATATGAGTCGTTAGCTCAGTTGGTAGAGCATCTGACTTTTAATCAGAGGGTCACAGGTTCGAGCCCTGTACGACTCATAGTAATAACCTATGCGGGTGTGGCGGAATTGGCAGACGCACTAGATTTAGGATCTAGCGCCTTCGGGCGTGGGGGTTCAAGTCCCTTCACCCGCACTTCATTGCCGGCTTAGCTCAGTTGGTAGAGCATCTGATTTGTAATCAGAGGGTCGAGGGTTCAAGTCCTTTAGCCGGCATCAGGAATATGCGGAAATAGCTCAGTGGTAGAGCACCACCTTGCCAAGGTGGGGGTCGCGGGTTCGAACCCCGTTTTCCGCTTTGCCTTAGCAATTTTCAGCCGGGGTGGCGGAACTGGCAGACGCACAGGACTTAAAATCCTGCGGTGAGTGATCACCGTACCGGTTCGATTCCGGTCCTCGGCATTTCATAATATGCGCCCATAGCTCAATTGGATAGAGTGTTTGACTACGGATCAAAAGGTTAGGGGTTCGACTCCTCTTGGGCGCGCTTTTTAATAACGGGAAGTAGCTCAGCTTGGTAGAGCACTTGGTTTGGGACCAAGGGGTCGCAGGTTCGAATCCTGTCTTCCCGATAATTTTTCAAAAGGGGCCTTAGCTCAGCTGGGAGAGCGCCTGCTTTGCACGCAGGAGGTCAGCGGTTCGATCCCGCTAGGCTCCATATCATTTGAATAAATGATTCTTTTTTACGCGGTGTAGCTCAGCTGGCTAGAGCGTCCGGTTCATACCCGGGAGGTCGGGGGTTCGATCCCCTCCGCCGCGATTTTTAAGAGCCTGGACCTTTAGCTCAGTTGGTTAGAGCAGACGGCTCATAACCGTCCGGTCGTAGGTTCGAGTCCTACAAGGTCCATTGTGGCATTGTATCTGTTTTATTATGGAGGATTACCCAAGTCCGGCTGAAGGGAACGGTCTTGAAAACCGTCAGGCGGGTAAAACCGTGCAAGGGTTCGAATCCCTTATCCTCCTTAACTGTCTCTTTTGTTGCGAGCAAAAGAATCACAGTC
>NZ_NIBN01000001.1:3605253-3606863 GCF_002174385.1 Enterococcus sp. 6D12_DIV0197 | reverse complement strand
GCCGGGGTGGCGGAACTGGCAGACGCACAGGACTTAAAATCCTGCGGTGAGTGATCACCGTACCGGTTCGATTCCGGTCCTCGGCATTTCATAATATGCGCCCATAGCTCAATTGGATAGAGTGTTTGACTACGGATCAAAAGGTTAGGGGTTCGACTCCTCTTGGGCGCGCTTTTTAATAACGGGAAGTAGCTCAGCTTGGTAGAGCACTTGGTTTGGGACCAAGGGGTCGCAGGTTCGAATCCTGTCTTCCCGATAATTTTTCAAAAGGGGCCTTAGCTCAGCTGGGAGAGCGCCTGCTTTGCACGCAGGAGGTCAGCGGTTCGATCCCGCTAGGCTCCATATCATTTGAATAAATGATTCTTTTTTACGCGGTGTAGCTCAGCTGGCTAGAGCGTCCGGTTCATACCCGGGAGGTCGGGGGTTCGATCCCCTCCGCCGCGATTTTTAAGAGCCTGGACCTTTAGCTCAGTTGGTTAGAGCAGACGGCTCATAACCGTCCGGTCGTAGGTTCGAGTCCTACAAGGTCCATTGTGGCATTGTATCTGTTTTATTATGGAGGATTACCCAAGTCCGGCTGAAGGGAACGGTCTTGAAAACCGTCAGGCGGGTAAAACCGTGCAAGGGTTCGAATCCCTTATCCTCCTTAACTGTCTCTTTTGTTGCGAGCAAAAGAATCACAGTCTTTTAATTACTGTAAAGTAATTACTTATCGCGGGATGGAGCAGTCTGGTAGCTCGTCGGGCTCATAACCCGAAGGTCGTAGGTTCAAATCCTGCTCCCGCAATTGCTTTTGTTTTCAAAAGCGCAATAAAAGCTAAATATGGTTTGGTAGTTCAGTTGGTTAGAATGCCTGCCTGTCACGCAGGAGGTCGCGGGTTCGAGTCCCGTCCAGACCGCCATGCGGGTGTAGTTTAGTGGTAAAACCACAGCCTTCCAAGCTGTTGTCGCGAGTTCGATTCTCGTCACCCGCTTTAGCTTTTATTTTTTGGGGCCTATAGCTCAGCTGGTTAGAGCGCACGCCTGATAAGCGTGAGGTCGATGGTTCGAGTCCATTTAGGCCCATCAAAATGTAGTCATACATTTGGGGAAGTACTCAAGTGGCTGAAGAGGCGCCCCTGCTAAGGGTGTAGGTCGGGAAACCGGCGCGAGGGTTCAAATCCCTCCTTCTCCGTTTTTTATTGGTCCGTTGGTCAAGTGGTTAAGACACCGCCCTTTCACGGCGGTAACACGGGTTCGAATCCCGTACGGATCATTTTTTACTTTTGGAGGATTACCCAAGTCCGGCTGAAGGGAACGGTCTTGAAAACCGTCAGGCGGGTAAAACCGTGCAAGGGTTCGAATCCCTTATCCTCCTTAACTGTCTCTTTTGTTGCGAGCAAAAGAATCACAGTCCTTTAATTACTGTAAAGTAATTACTTATCGCGGGATGGAGCAGTCTGGTAGCTCGTCGGGCTCATAACCCGAAGGTCGTAGGTTCAAATCCTGCTCCCGCAATTGCTTTGTTTAACGGCAAAGCAGCAATACAAAGCTTCTGGTTTGGTAGTTCAGTTGGTTAGAATGCCTGCCTGTCACGCAGGAGGTCGCGGGTTCGAGTCCCGTCCAGACCG
>NZ_NIBN01000001.1:3513362-3604914 GCF_002174385.1 Enterococcus sp. 6D12_DIV0197 | reverse complement strand
TTTGGGGCCTATAGCTCAGCTGGTTAGAGCGCACGCCTGATAAGCGTGAGGTCGATGGTTCGAGTCCATTTAGGCCCATCAAAATGTAGTCATACATTTGGGGAAGTACTCAAGTGGCTGAAGAGGCGCCCCTGCTAAGGGTGTAGGTCGGGAAACCGGCGCGAGGGTTCAAATCCCTCCTTCTCCGTTTTTTATTGGTCCGTTGGTCAAGTGGTTAAGACACCGCCCTTTCACGGCGGTAACACGGGTTCGAATCCCGTACGGATCATTTTTTACTTTTGGAGGATTACCCAAGTCCGGCTGAAGGGAACGGTCTTGAAAACCGTCAGGCGGGTAAAACCGTGCAAGGGTTCGAATCCCTTATCCTCCTTAACTGTCTCTTTTGTTGCGAGCAAAAGAATCACAGTCCTTTAATTACTGTAAAGTAATTACTTATCGCGGGATGGAGCAGTCTGGTAGCTCGTCGGGCTCATAACCCGAAGGTCGTAGGTTCAAATCCTGCTCCCGCAATTGCTTTGTTTAACGGCAAAGCAGCAATACAAAGCTTCTGGTTTGGTAGTTCAGTTGGTTAGAATGCCTGCCTGTCACGCAGGAGGTCGCGGGTTCGAGTCCCGTCCAGACCGTTGTTTTTGGCTCGGTAGCTCAGTTGGTAGAGCAATGGATTGAAGCTCCATGTGTCGGCAGTTCGATTCTGTCCCGCGCCATAGGAATGCGGGTGTAGTTTAGTGGTAAAACTACAGCCTTCCAAGCTGTTGTCGCGAGTTCGATTCTCGTCACCCGCTTTGCATTTTTTATTTGGGGCCTATAGCTCAGCTGGTTAGAGCGCACGCCTGATAAGCGTGAGGTCGATGGTTCGAGTCCATTTAGGCCCATTACATTTTTAAACTGGTCCGTTGGTCAAGCGGTTAAGACACCGCCCTTTCACGGCGGTAACACGGGTTCGAATCCCGTACGGATCATGCAAACACTCTTGAGAGTGTTTTTTTATTGCCCAAAAATGATCTTTTTATCATTTTTTCAAGCATGAGCAGTCAAAATTTGTTATAATCAGTCCGTTGCAAGTTCCCGAAAGGATTCGCAGCTGCGAAGATGCCTTGTAACCGAAACATATATTAGGGGGAATACAAAAATGACAGAGAAACACTTATTTACATCAGAGTCCGTTTCAGAAGGACACCCAGACAAAGTAGCCGACCAAATCAGTGATGCCATCTTAGATGCGTTGCTTGCCGAAGATCCAATGGCACGGGTCGCTTGCGAAACGTCAGTTACTACCGGATTGGTTTTAGTCTTTGGAGAAATTTCTACTTCTGCTTATGTAGATATTCAAAAAGTCGTCCGAGAAACCATCAAAGAAATCGGCTATACACGAGCAAAATTCGGCTTTGACGGCGATACGGTTGCTGTTTTGGTAGCGATCGATGAGCAATCACCAGATATCGCTCAAGGCGTTGACGATGCTTTAGAAAGTCGTGGAGAAACGGATAAAGAAGATATCGGTGCCGGCGACCAAGGCTTGATGTTTGGTTTTGCCGTTGATGAAACACCTGAATTGATGCCTTTACCGATCGCGTTGAGCCATCGGCTGGTACGTCGCTTAGCAGAGTTGCGGAAAAACAACGAACTAAGCTATTTGCGTCCAGATGCAAAATCACAAGTAACCGTTGAATATGATGATAACGATCAACCACAAAGAGTGGACACCGTCGTTATTAGTACCCAGCATGATGATGCGGCTGATAATGAAACGATCCACCGTGATGTCATCGAAAAAGTGATCAAAGAAGTGATCCCTGCCGATCTTTTAGACGAGCAGACAAAATATTATATCAATCCTACTGGTCGTTTTGTGATCGGCGGTCCTCAAGGGGATGCCGGTTTGACTGGCAGAAAAATCATCGTTGATACTTATGGCGGCTATGCACGTCATGGCGGCGGTGCGTTTTCTGGAAAAGATGCAACCAAAGTTGACCGTTCAGCCAGCTATGCGGCTCGCTACATTGCCAAAAACATCGTAGCAGCAAAGCTAGCCAAAAAAGTGGAAGTACAATTAGCCTATGCGATCGGTGTGGCACAGCCCGTTTCGATCAGCATCAACACTTTTGGCACAGGAACCGTCAGCAACGAGCGCTTGATCCAAGCGGTACGGGAAAACTTTGATTTGCGACCAGCAGGAATTATTGAAATGTTAGATTTGCGCCGTCCGATTTATCGTCAGACTGCCGCTTACGGACATTTCGGTCGTACAGATATCGATTTGCCATGGGAACGCACCGACAAGGTGGCGGCACTTTTGGCAAGTGTGAAGGATTAAAAGAGGCGACCTCTATTGATGACTATCAATAGAGGTTCTTTTTTTTGGAGTAAAAGGAGGAGTTATATGCGAACCAATGTAAAATTAGTCACCATTGCGGTTTTTGTCGCAACGTTTATGACCGCAATCGAAGGAACGATCATTACGACAGCGATGCCTACCATCGTTAGTTCATTGAAAGGGATCGAGATCATGAACTGGGTCTTCTCGATCTATCTTTTGACCAGTGCGATGTTGACCCCGATCTACGGCAAGTTTGCCGATAATATCGGCCGCAAACCAGTCTTTTTATTTGGGACGTTGCTGTTTATTATCGGGTCGGCGTTTTGTGGGATGGCCAACACGATGTTGACGTTGATCATTGCCAGAGCGTTGCAAGGATTAGGCGCAGGTGCCATGATGCCCGTTGCCCTAACGATCATTGCGGACCTGTATCCCGTTGAAAAGCGGGCGAAAGTCTTAGGGCTCAATAGTACGGCTTGGGGGATCGCCAGTGTCGTTGGTCCCTTAGCCGGTGGCTTGATCGTAGATACGATCGGGTGGCATTGGATCTTTTTTATCAACGTACCCATTGGATTAGGGCTGATTGCCTTGATTTGGTTTTATTTTCATGAAGAAAAAAAGGCCTTTGCTGCAGTCAACATTGATTATGCAGGCAGTCTCTTGTTGATGTTGACACTAGTAGGGCTCCTGCTAGGCTTCCAGTTGCTGGGAGATTATGGTGTGAGTCTGCCTGTCCTCAGTCTGTTCGTTTTTTCTGTCCTTATGTTCATCGGCTTCGTTCGGGTGGAGAAAAAAGCAGCAGATCCGATTATTGATCTGAAGCTGTTTCACTCAAAATTATTTGTGGTGGTCAATATCGTAGCAGCTTTGGCTAGCGGCTTCTTGATGGGGATCGATGTTTATATCCCAATGTGGATGCAAGGAGTCTTAGGCATGAGTGCGGGGATTGGCGGGCTTGTGTTGGCACCGTTGTCGATTTTATGGATGATTGGTTCCTTCTTAGCCAGCCGTTGGTTGACACAGCACAGTGTCAGCTGGGTCTTGACGGTTAGCTTGTTGATCACGGCTACCGGTGCTTTGTGGCTGTTTTTGACACCAGCACAGACGTCATTCTGGTTGTTCTTGGTCATTTCTTCTATTACTGGCGTCGGGTTAGGGGCAACGATGGTGGTTTGTACGGTTACTGCCCAAACCAGCGTTGGCCCCACACAAGTCGGCGTGGCGACTTCTTTCAATACCCTGTTGCGAACGATCGGGCAAACCATCATGGTAGCGGTCTTCGGTATCGTTTTAAACACCAGTAATAGCGTAGGCTTAGCACAGGCACAAGTCAATGATAGCAGTGTCATGAATCAGCTAGTAGATCCAGCCGCTGCGCGCCAGCTGCCAACCGCATTATTAGGGCAATTACGGGAGATTCTTTATAGCGGTCTACACTGGGTTTTTGGGATCGGTGTTTTACTTATTGTGCTAGCGATTGGTTTGACCCGCACGATTTCGCGAGAATCTGGTACAATATAAAAAAAGGATCGCAGGTGATTGTATGGCTTTTTTACAAGCAAATATCTATTCAAATGTTCTTGAAATGGAGGTAATGATCGATGTGATCTTGCCTCAAAGTACCAAGAAAAAAATCGGCACGCAAAGCCAATCGACGGGCACAGATCTCCCGGTGCTTTATTTATTGCATGGGATGAACGGAAATCATAGTGTCTGGCAGCGACGGACGTCGATCGAGCGGTATGCCGCAGAGTATCAACTAGCGGTCATCATGCCGTCTACTGATCTGGGGTGGTATACCGATACGACCTATGAGATGAAGTATTGGACTTTTATCGCCGAAGAATTACCACAGATTTGCCATGAGCTGTTTCCTCAGCTGACGCAAAAACGAGAAAAAACTTTTGCGGCTGGGCTTTCGATGGGGGGCTACGGGGCAGTAAAACTCGGGCTGAGAAAGCCTGACCAGTTTGCGGCGGTAGCGTCTTTGTCTGGGGCATTAGCGCTGGCTGAAAGCATGGATTCCTTGCTGCAGCTGCGAAGCCAAGCTTATTGGGAAGGAATTTTTGGACCATTAGAGCAATTCAAAGGGTCAGAAAATGATTTGATCCATCTGATTGAGACCATCGATCCAAGCACAGCGCCGCGCTTTTTTATTAGCTGCGGAACCGAGGATCAGCTGTATCCGGCAAGTGAATATGCGGTGGATAAGCTGCAAAAACGCAAACTAGCCGTAACGTTTGAATCGGGAACTGGGGATCATGATTGGAATTTCTGGGATCAATGGATCCAACGAGTCCTGCAATGGCTTTTTAGTGAATAAAAAAACCATCAGTCGATCGACACCTTAACGTGCCGAGGACTGATGGTTTTTTCGTTCGATACAAAATAAGATCGGCGGTTGGTTGCGCTGATTGATAAATTGATAGGAAAGGACATTGAATGCCTCTTGCGGCAGCTGCTGACAAAAGGAGTGTACTTCTTTCAGCTCTGCTTCGCCGCCAGCGTGTCCATAATAGCAGACGAGGATGATTCTACCTTTCGGGGCTAAACGTGTCAGTAAAGCTTCTAAAGCCGTTTTCGTTGTATCAGGCAGCGTGATGATCGCTTTGTCCCCTTTCGGCAAGTAGCCTAAATTGAAAATGGCGGCGTGAACCGGACCACTCACAACATCTGCCAACGTCTCATGGCCTTGATGGATCAGCTGGACTTGCGCCAACAGCTCTTTTTCAGCCAACCGCTTTTTGGTAGCTTGCAGGGCTTGTTCTTGAATATCAAACGCAAACACCTGACCAGTTGGGCCAACTAAGGAAGCCAGTAATTCCGTGTCGAAGCCGTTGCCCATCGTGGCATCAACGGCGGTTTGTCCCGGTTGCAGAACTTCTTTTAAAAGGGTGTGGCTATAGCGCATAGCGGTCGGCAGCATTGACAGGCTCCTTTCGCACGTTGAATTTTCCTTGATAGGAGTTGCGGCGCAGCATTTCTTGATCGATCTCATTCAAGACTTCCCATTTTTTCAAACTCCACATTGGACCTACCAGAGAATCCCATGGTGCATCGCCTGTCAAGCGATGAATGATGATCTCTGGGGGGATCATTTCTAACTGATCGCAGATCAATGACACATAGGTATCGCGCCGCATCAATTGCAAACGTCCTTCATGATAATCCCGCAGCATCCGAGTATTGCGCATCAAATGCAGCAGGTGCAGTTTGATGCCTTGGATATCAGAATCTTGAATGGTGCGGCGGACATTTTCTTGCATCATCTCGATCGTCTCGCCTGGCAGGCCATTGATCAAATGGGTACAGACACGAATATTGTGTTTGCGCAGGCTGGCGACGCCGTCTAAGTAAGTTTGATAATCATGGGCGCGGTTGATGGCATTGCTCGTGGTTTCAAACGTCGTTTGCAGTCCTAATTCGACCCATAAATAAAAGCGTTGATTGAGCTCTGCTAGATAGTCAACGACATCTTCTGGTAAGCAGTCTGGTCGGGTCCCAATGGAGATCCCGACAACACCAGGTAGTGTCAGCACTTGCTCGAAGCGCTCGCGGATCACTGCCACCGGTGCGTGGGTGTTCGTAAAATTTTGAAAATAGACAATGTATTTGTCCACTTGTGGCCACTTTTTGTGCATCATGGCGATCTCTTTTTCAAACTGCTCTGGCAGTGGGGCTTCAGGAGCTACGATCATATCGCCAGAACCGGACACACTGCAAAATGTACAGCCGCCTTTGGCAACGGTGCCGTCACGATTGGGGCAGTCGAAGCCCGCATCGATGGGGACTTTAAAGATTTTTTCGCCAAATTCTTGCCGCAAAGCAAAGTTCCACGAATGGTATCGTTTGTTTTTATCTTCTGCATAAGGAAATGGATTCATTTTTTTACCTTCTTTTATAATTGTTTACGCGTGAAGCGCCAGACAAAGCGTTTTTGCAAGTAGTACGGATAGGTCAACAGCAGCCAAGACAGGCCAACACAAAAACCGCCTAACACATCACTGGGAAAATGCACACCAACATAAATACGGCTGATGCCGATGCAGCCAATCAAAAGGCCCAGCAAAAGGCGAATGCCCCATTGCCAAAAAGGCTGCTTGAAGAAAACTGGGACCAAGAAGAGCAAGGTTCCATAAAAAATCATACTGCCCGTCGAGTGTCCACTGGGGAAACTGAAACTTGATTCCGTGACTAAGTGTTCAAGAGTTGGGCGCTCCCGTAAAAAGACCAGTTTGATCAATGGATTAAAGAGCCCAGCAATCCCGATGGTACCAATACTGAGCCATATAGCTTCAGCATAATACTTGTTGATCACTAAGACAGCTAAAACAGCGAGAAAGAGCAAGATGATCGTGGTAGGATTCGCAAATTTTGTGACCCATAGAAAAAACGGTGTCCAAAACGGGTAGCCGCTGCGGATGATGCGAGTCAAGGTTTCGTCAAAGGAGACCAACCAAGTAGGGTAAAATTTCACGACATAGCCGAGAAAAACGAACAGCAGTAAAAAGCAACTGCCCGCAAATTGAAAATAAAGTTTTTTATGCATGGATAAGCCTCGTTTCTAGAGAATTTCTGTCAATTATTGTCATTAAGTCAAAGAGACATCTAGAAGGTATTATAGCATTTATCACAAGTCGGAAAAAGCAGGGAACGAGCAAGGGGTTACTCGTCTGAGCAAGCGATACGTTTATCGGGAGCAGGCCAATTGCTTCATTGCAATAAATGTTCGTTTGATTACAAAGAGTTTACAGTTTCTGAAATCGGCTCAAATACCTTTTATAAATTCTTAAGAAATTGTATACTAAACCTACGTTCACTATAAGGAAAAAACGGAGGAATAACGGACATGAACACGAGTCAATCAAGAAAAGTACATCGTCAAGCAGACCAATCGGGCGATAAGTATCGAGTGATCAAAAAAAGTGCAGTTGTTTTAGGAACAACACTGACTGCTTGCTCTGTTGTAGCTCCATTGGTGTCATCGGTTCAAGCAGAAGCCGTAGAGACCTCGATTGCCCAAGTTTCTACTAGCAATTTTGCCGCGCCGAATACTTCCGCGTTTATTGCTGAAATCGCTACGTACGCCCAACCTGTGGCAAACGCCAACGATCTATATGCTTCTGTGATGATAGCGCAAGCCATTTTAGAAAGTGGTTGGGGCCGAAGCAGCTTATCAAAAGCACCGAATTACAATCTTTTCGGAATCAAAGGCAGCTATAACGGTCAAACCGTTTATATGAGTACCTTAGAATATTTGAACAACCAATGGTTGACTATGAATGAACCCTTTAAGCGTTACCCATCTTACACGCAATCATTTGAAGATAACGCACGTACTTTACGCTCAACTTCTTTACAAAGCGGTGTCGCGTATTATTCTGGCGCTTGGAAAAGCAATACGACTTCATATCTTGATGCAACCGCATGGCTAGCAGGCCGTTATGCGACTGCACCAAACTATGCCTCTTCACTGAATGCCGTGATCCAGCAATTTGGGTTGACGAAATATGACACGCCAGCTTCTGGCAATGCCGGTGGTGGCGCCACAGCCAGTGCTTCAACGAGTATGACGACCACGACATCAGCTGTCAGCACGAGCGGCAGTCAAACCTATACAGTCGCTTCGGGCGACTCAGTCTGGTCGATCGCCAACAAACATGGCATCTCCATGGATCAGCTGCGCAGTTTGAACAATATCAAAAACGATTTTGTTTATCCAGGACAAACCTTGAAAGTCAACGGCAGCGCCCAAAGTACTTCGGCAACTTCAACGGTATCGATCGTCAATCGCAATGCTTCAGCAACTACATCAGGCAATACCTACACCGTAGTTTCTGGCGATTCCGTTTGGTCGATCGCCAATAAGCATGGCATTTCGATGGATCAATTTCGCAGTTTGAACAACATCAAAAATGATTTTGTCTATCCAGGTCAAAAAGTTGTCGTTAGCGGTGGTTCGTCTACGAATACCAGCAGTACTACGACCGTCAGCACGGCATCAACGGCTAGCCAAAGCAGTGGCGGCACCTACACGGTAGCAGCTGGCGATTCAGTCTGGTCGATCGCTAACAAGCATGGCATCTCGATGGATCAGTTCCGTAGCTTGAACAATATTAAAAACGACTATGTTTATCCAGGTCAAAAGGTGGTTGTCAGCGGTAGTTCTACCCGTACAAGTACAACGACGAGCACGACCGTCAGCAGCCAAACCAGCAGCAGTGCTGCAGGCAACACCTATACGGTGGCTTCTGGTGATTCAGTCTGGTCAGTTGCCAATAAACACGGGATTTCGATGGACCAATTCCGCAGCTGGAACAACATCAAAAATGATTTTATCTATCCAGGACAAAAGGTGGTCGTCAAGCAAGGCGGCACGGCAGCTACTACCAGCACTTCAGCGACAAATGGTACGTACAAGGTCGCATCGGGGGATTCTGTTTGGGGGATCGCAGATAAGTTCGGCATCACGACGGATCAATTTATCCAATGGAACAATATTCAAAATAACTTTATTTACCCAGGACAAACAGTTAGGGTAAAATAGATTGCTATTCCTAATGATTTTTGTTAGGATAAGTGCAAAGAAACTTTCACGTTTGAGAAGGAATAGTAGAAGTACGGTGGGACTTTTAGAGAGTGCATGGTTGGTGGAAATGCACAGCACACCTTTCGAACTCGTCTTCGAGTGATATCTGACTGAACCTGGTTTGGCTAGGCAGATACGGCGATGGCCGTTAAAACATCGAGGTCTGCTTTTTTGAGGAGCAGATGAACTTAGGTGGTACCACGTTGATAACGTCCTATAAAAATCATAGCGATTTTTATAGGACTTTTTTTAAGTTTTGCTGGTTGATTTGACGAGCAAAACACCAATTTTTTAGGAGGAGTCCATCGTGAATTACAATCACAAAGAAATCGAAAAAAAATGGCAAAAATATTGGGCAAAGAAAAATGAATTCAACACCCATGATGAGCCGGACAAACCAAAATTTTATGCGCTAGATATGTTTCCATATCCATCTGGACAAGGATTACATGTCGGACATCCAGAAGGCTATACAGCTACGGATATCTTGAGCCGCTTCAAACGCAGCCAAGGGTACAATGTACTGCACCCAATGGGCTGGGATGCCTTTGGTCTGCCTGCCGAACAATATGCATTAGACACTGGAAATGATCCAGCGGAATTCACGAAGAAAAATATTGAGACCTTCCGCCGTCAAATCAATGCGCTAGGGTTCAGCTATGACTGGAATCGTGAAATCAATACGACAGACCCTGAGTACTACAAGTGGACGCAATGGATCTTTACCAAGCTTTATGAAAAAGGGTTAGCTTATGAAGCCGAAGTTCCAGTAAACTGGGTACCAGAGCTTGGAACCGTGATCGCCAATGAAGAAGTCATTGACGGCAAAAGCGAACGGGGCGGCTACGATGTGATCCGCAAACCGATGCGCCAATGGATGCTGAAAATCACGGCGTATGCTGATCGTTTGTTGGACGATTTAGAAGAAGTTGATTGGCCAGAAAGCATCAAAGAAATGCAACGCAATTGGATCGGACGTTCGGTCGGAGCCAACGTTACGTTTAAAGTGGCAGGGATGGAAAAAGACTTTACCGTCTTTACGACTCGCCCAGATACCTTGTTTGGTGCGACCTACGCCGTATTGGCACCAGAACATGAGCTAGTGGCCCAAATCACTACACCAGAACAAAAAGCAGCCATTGATGCCTATGTAGAAGAAGCGTCGAAAAAATCTGATTTGAACCGAACAGATTTGGCCAAAGAAAAAACTGGTGTCTTCACAGGTGCCTATGCCATCAATCCCGTGAATGGTAAAGAGATCCCGATTTGGATCGCCGATTATGTTTTGGCTTCTTATGGAACAGGTGCGATCATGGCGGTTCCTGCCCATGACGAACGTGACCACGAATTTGCCAAAACATTTGGCTTAGAGATCATTCCTGTATTGGCAGGGGGCAACGTGGAAGAATCTGCCTATACCGAAGATGGACTGCATATCAATTCAGACTTTTTGGATGGGCTAGACAAAGAGACAGCCATCGAAAAAATGGTCGCATGGTTGGAAGAAAACCACGTTGGGAAAAAAGAAGTCAGCTATCGTCTTCGCGATTGGTTGTTCTCTCGCCAACGGTATTGGGGAGAGCCAATCCCAATCATCCATTGGGAAGATGGGACGACTACGACGCTTCCTGAAGATCAGCTGCCGTTGCGTTTGCCAAAAACCGACAATATCAAACCAAGCGGTACTGGTGAATCGCCATTAGCCAATGTCACAGATTGGGTCAATGTCACCGACCCTGAAACTGGAAAAAAAGGACGTCGTGAAACCAATACGATGCCGCAATGGGCTGGAAGTTCATGGTATTTCTTGCGCTTTATCGATCCTCATAATAAGTCTGTTTTGGCAGACTACGACAAATTGAAACGCTGGATGCCAGTCGATATTTATATCGGTGGCGCAGAGCACGCTGTCTTGCACTTGCTTTATGCTCGCTTCTGGCATAAATTCTTGTATGATATCGGTGTCGTGCCAACGAAAGAACCATTTGAAAAATTGTTCAACCAAGGGATGATCCTTGGGGAAAACAATGAAAAAATGTCAAAATCCCGCGGCAACGTCGTCAATCCAGATGATGTCATCAATCAATACGGTGCGGATACTTTGCGTCTATATGAAATGTTTATGGGACCATTGGATGCATCGATCGCTTGGAATGAGAATGGTCTTGAAGGCAGTCGTAAATTCTTGGATCGTGTGTGGCGCTTGATCGTCGATGAAAATGGCAAAATGCGTGACCGCATCACGACATTCAACGATGGCAAATTGTCGAAAGTTTACCATCAAACCGTTAAGAAAGTGACGGAAGATTTTGAGCAGCTGCACTTCAATACGGCGATTTCCCAATTGATGGTCTTTGTCAATGAAGCGTACAAAGCCGATGCCTTGCCTTACGAATATGTCGAAGGATTTGTGCAGCTATTGGCTCCGATCGCACCGCATATCGGGGAAGAGCTATGGTCGATCCTCGGGAATGACCAAGGGATCTCTTATGTGCCATGGCCAACCTATGACGAAAGTGCCCTAGTGGAAGACGAGATCGAAGTCGTCTTTCAAGTCAACGGCAAAGTTCGCGCCAAAGCAATGGTGCCAGCGGATGCCGAAAAAGCAGTGCTTGAACAATTGGCGCAAGAAAACGAACTTGTCCAAGAACAGCTCCAAGGAAAAACGATCCGTAAAGTGATCGTCGTACCGAACAAATTGGTCAATATCGTTGCAAACTAAACGCTAAAAAATAGCTGCCTAGCAGATCGAGGGTCTGTTAGGCAGCTTTTTGGTGACGACAAAGAAAAAAAGTGTTACTGAGTAGTTCTCAGCAACACTTTTTTGTTATTTTTTGCGAATGATCCCATAGAACAAAGCGGCTGTTGCGACCAATGGAATCAAGATCACTAGTAGAAAGCCGTTTGGATACGTAGCGCGAGTGAAAATTTCTGATGAAGCATCACTTCCGCCAAATAGATGATTGGAAATCATGAACTGAGCCATCATAGCAACGATTGCGACAAAACCAATTGCAGCACCAGTACCGACGAAAATTTTTTTCTTTGCGTTGTTCATTACATTTGCCCCTTTTATAGTCTCTATGTATCATTATACAAAATTTGGATGCGTGTTCAATCTGATTTTGTCAAATAATTGATTCGTAATACACTTGAAATGTTTCTGACATATTTAAGCACCAGAAGAGTAAAAATTCCCCTGTAGACCGATCATATTATTCGCTGATCCTCACGGACTCTCGTATAATAAAGTAAGAGAAAAGAAAGAGGGGACTTACATGGAGTATCAATCATTTGAAGGCCAGTCGGCTTTTTTTGAAGATTATGCACGGATTGCCAAACCTGGCTATGAGGAAGAGGCAGTCACTGCCGATGTCTTAGAACAGTTGAATCAACAATTAACAGAAGAAGAGCTGTTTTATCGTTTAGCAGCCGAAGATGCCAAAGAAGGGCAAGTCTTTTTGTTTCCTTTCAGCAAACGAATGTTTACCGAAGACCTTGACGCCGCCATTTCAACAGAATTCCGTTATGATGGCGCACCCTATGTCTATGAGACTTACGAAGACGAACAACCTTAGTCACGCAGAAAAAAAGCTTTCAGATGATCTGTTAAATCATCTGAAAGTTTTTTTGTTGAGGCAACTTGTTGCTATTGGTGTTTGGCTTGCTGCTGCGCTAAGGTCAAGTCACCGATGTAAGGGACTTTTTTTCCAGCGACTTTCAAGTATTGTTCGGCGCCTTTGCCCGCAATAATCACGATATCCTTACTGTCTGCTTCAGCAATCGCCGATTTGACGGCTTGAGCCCGATCCATCTCATGAATGATGGCAACTTCAGGATTGGTGATCGCAGCTGCGATTTCTTTTGCGATCGCAGCTGCTTCTTCAAAATCAGGATCATCGCTGGTCAGGTAGACTTTGTCCGCATATTCTCCTAGCGCTCGTCCCATATCTGCTCGGCGAGATTGGGCTTTGCCGCCAGCACTGCCAGTGACAAAAAGCAGGCGGCCTTCTGGGCGCAATTGGCGGGCAAGTTCACTTAATGATTGGAAGCTAAGGTAATTGTGGGCATAGTCAACGATCATGACTGCGCCATTTTCTTTTTCTAAAACGATCATTCGTCCAGGGATGATCACTGTCGGCAGGACTTTCTGAGCGTCTTCACGAGAGGCACCCGCTAAGCAGGCAGCTAAAATCGCAGCTGCAGCATTCTCATGGTTGAAAGAACCTAAGATCCCCAGTTGATATTCCCCAGAGACTTGCAACACATCAGAAGCAGCTGACAGCGCAAAGCCTTTTAGATCCGTCCCTTCTTGGACGACATAATCGGCGTCTGAACGTCCGTAGGTGATATAAGGAACTTGATGGACTTCACAAGTTTCTCGCAGCAAATGGTAGTGATCACTTTGGCGATTCAAAATCATCTGTTTGCTGTTGCGGATCAGTTCCCGTTTGCAGTAAAGGTAATCGTCATAAGTTGGATGTTCCACTGGTCCAATGTGATCAGGCGAAATATTTAAGAACGCGCCAATATCAAAGGTAATACCGGCGACCCGTTTGGTTTTATAGGCTTGGGAAGAAACCTCCATCACAAGATGGGTCATGCCGTTTGCGACAGCCTCGGCCATCATCTTATAAAGATCCAGTGTTTCGGGGGTCGTCAACACTGCTTCATTAAAGGTTTTTCCATCGACTGAGTTTTCCTCAGATGAAAAGAATGCTACTTTTTGACCCGTCGATTCTGCTAAAATCGCCCGAGCAAAATAGGCGCAGCTGGTTTTGCCTTTTGTTCCCGTGATGCCGATGGTCACCAGCTGTTCTTGAGGATGGCCATAAAACGCTTGAGCGATCACTGCCATCGTTTCTCGAATGTCGGTGACGATGATTCCATAAGTTGCAAAGTTGTCATAGGGCGTTTCTGAAATGTAGCACTGAATCCCTTGGTCAATGGCGGCAGCCAGGTAGCTTTCTTTAAAAGAAGCCCCTTTACAGAAAAAAAGCGTCGCCGCATCGGCTGTTCGCGAGTCGTAGCTTAATGAGGTAAAGGCAAGATCAGTCATTTCTTGCGGCACGGTATAAACCCAATCAGTGGGGGTGATGATTTCTTTCAATAGGTTTTCCTGCAATAAGAGCTTGCGGATCTGTGGCACGGTAATGAGTTCCTTTTGCATCGTTGTTCTCCTTCATTCCTCTAAAGATTTCTCTTATTATAGCATAACTCCTAAAAACCGCCGTTTGGGAGGGAAAAGTTTTCTTTTTTTTCTCCTTATTTTGAAGAAACTTTAAGATGTTGCAAAAATAGATTGCGACCAACCCTTTTTCGAATTAAAATGGAAGGGATATGTTTGTAGAAAGTTGGAGATAATGGCGATGGATAAACACATGCGTTCAGTGTCAAAAGAATTAACTACACAAGAAAAAATGGCTCAAGGATCTGCTTGGATGACGATGGGAAATATCGGCTCACGCTTGCTTGGCGCTATTTACATTTTACCCTGGTATTATTGGATGGGCGCAAATGCGGATAAAGCAAATGCGTTGTTTGGAATGGGCTATAATGTTTACGCCTTATTTTTAATGATCTCCACTGCGGGGATCCCTTCAGCAATTGCCAAACAGATTTCTTTTTACAATTCTCGCCAAGAATACCGCACGAGTCAGAAGCTCTTTTTACGAGCGTTTCAATTGATGGCAGGCTTTGGCGTGGTGACCGCTGGAATCATGTATTTGGCAGCCCCATGGTTGGCAACGGCTTCAGGCGGAGGCGCAGAATTGATTCCTGCGATGCGCTCATTGAGTATTGCTTTATTGGTTTTTCCTTGTATGAGTGTCATGCGAGGGTATTTCCAAGGAAACCAAGACATGAAACCTTTTGCGATCTCGCAAGTCGTTGAACAAATCGCTCGTGTCTGTTATATGCTTTTAGCGACCTTCATCATTATGCGGGTCATCGAAGGCGAATACACGGCAGCCGTGACGCAATCGACCTTTGCCGCCTTTATCGGTGTCTTAGCCAGCATTTTGGTATTAGGCTATTACTTCCAAAAGCAGCGGGTGCGGATGGATGTTTTAGTCGATATGAGCAAAGAAGAAACGGTGCTGCAAACCAAAGAATTGGTTTTAGCGACCATCAAAGAAGCGATCCCTTTTATTATCGTAGGCTCAGGGATCACGATTTTAAAATTGGTGGATCAGTACACCTTTGTTCGAATGATGAGCAGTTTTACCGAATTTTCAAATGATCAGCTCTTAGAACTAATGGCGATTTTCGGCAGCAACCCTGATAAGCTGACGATGGTGGTTATCGGATTAGCTACTTCCATGGCTTCAACGGGACTGCCTTTGATCAGTGAAGCAGTCGCCAAAAAAGACAAAAAGAACTTAGCCAAATTGATCAGCAACAACTTGCAATTGTATTCCTTTGTAATGTTTCCAGCGACTTTTGGGATGATCGTACTGTCTTATCCTCTATACACCTTGTTTTATCGTCCAGATGCGTTAGGGGCGAGCGTCTTAGTCGCTGCCTGTCTTTCTGGTCTGGTCTTGGGCTTGTTTATGCTTAGTTCGAGTATGCTGCAAGGGATGTACCACAACAAAGAAGCGGTTGTTTTCTTCTTTGTAGGGTTACTGGTGAAAGTGATCTTGCAGTATCCAGCGATTCGTTTGTTCCAAGTCTACGGTCCATTGGTTTCTACCACGATTGCCTTAGGGATCGTCTGCTGGCTGAATATTCGCAAAATGATTCGCAAAGGCCATTTCAATGTAAACTTGACGTTGCGACGGACATTATTGATTGGCGCGATGACGATCATTATGGTGATCGCAGCGTTGATCGCTCGCCAACTCTTTGGGCTTGTCTTGAGCTCTGAAAGAAAAGTCCAAGCCTTTATCTTGAGCTTGCTAGTAGCAGGAGTCGGCGGCAGTGTATACATCTACATTGCGCTGAAATTGCGTTTAGCTGAAAAACTACTCGGCTCATCAATGGTTCGTTTACGCCAGAAATTACACATCAAATAAAACCAGAAGCAGCCGCTGAGCCTCCTTTGTGAGACCTTGGCGGCTGTTTTATATGAAAGGAAGAAACCGATGCGTTTAGACAAGTTTTTAGCGGATATGGGCTATGGCTCCCGCAAAGAAGTGAAACAGTTGATCAAAAAAGGGCTCGTGACCGTCAATGGACAAGTCATCAAAAGTGACAAAGCACAAGTACAAGAAACACAAGATACCGTTTGTTTTGAGGGGGAACCCATCGCCTATCAAAGCCAGTTTTATTATTTGCTGAATAAACCCGCCGGCGTGATTTCGGCAACTGTCGATTCCTATGAAGAGACGGTCTTAGATTTGTTTTCCGAAGAAGCATTTCGCGAAGATCTGTTTCCAGTAGGACGGTTGGATAAAGACACCGAAGGCTTTTTGCTGATTACGAACGATGGCGGATTGGCGCATCAATTATTGTCGCCTAAAAAGCATGTGGAAAAAGAATATTATGCCCAAGTCGAGGGAATCATGACAGCGGAGGATCAAAAAATCTTTGCCAAAGGCATCAAATTAGACGGCGAGTGGACTTTGCCGGCTGAGCTGCAGATCCTCAACGTCTATGAAGACGAAATGCGCAGCGAGATCAAACTGATCCTCCATGAAGGCAAGTTTCATCAAGTCAAACGGATGGTCCATGCAGTAGGAAAAGAAGTCGTTTATTTGAAACGGATTCGCATGGGCGGGCTGTCCTTGCCAGATGATTTGGCATTAGGCGAGTATCGGGAATTAACGTCTGAGGAATTGGCGAAGCTGCAAGAGCGAGGATAAGACGATTGGCGAGCTAAAGAAATTCTTATAAAAGTTGTTATTCGGCTGCAATATTTGTAAAAAAAGCCCGTTTTATAGGTAATTTACATGAAAATTTGCAACAATAGACTTTAAACTGTTGGAAAAACCCTCTTTTTTTTCATGAATAAGCATGTTAAAGTAGCCAAGCTACTAAAAAAAAGAAGGAGTTGCCTCATTGAAGAAAAAGATTTTTTTATTGCTTGCCCTTACGTTGCCGCTTTTCCAGCCAGCTGTCAGTTATGCTGCTGAAACGAAGAGCACCGAGGAACTGACGGTTTTGACTGCAGAACTTGCAACGTATGAAGAGGAAGTCACCACTAGCCAACAGAAAGTCACAGCGCTGGAAAGTCAATTAGCGGATTATCAGGAAGAATTAACCCAATTAGCACAAGAAAGCCAGGAAGTTCAAACGCAGATCGCTGCTCTGAATGACCAAAAAGCCCAGCATCAAGAAAGCCAAGCGCCAAGCAGCCTGGTAGTCGACGGACCACAAGCCACGATCCAACAACTACGCAAGTTTAGTGAACAACAAGCGGCTTTAAGGGAAGTGAACCAACAATTGGCGGAAAAAGAAGCCCAACAGCAACGAATCACTTCGTACCAAACCTTGACGCAAGCCCAATTAGTACATAGTAAAGAACAACTAGCAACAGCAAAAGAAGAATTGCAGAGCCAACAAGAGCAGCTGCAGCAAACGCAAGCGCAAGTACAAGACTTGCAAGAAAAAGTGGACAAAGAAGCAAAAGCCGCTGAAGAAGCAAAACAAAAAGCCAAAGAAGCAGCAGAGAAAGCAGCAGCCAGTGAATTTTCACTGCCAATCACGGGCGCCGTGTCGATCTCCAGCGGTTTTGGTACTCGAGCTGACCCAACTGGTTTTTCTGGGACACAGCATGACGGGATCGACTTTACAGGTCAAGCGGGGGAGAAGATCGTCGCCGCTCGGGATGGTCAGGTAGAAGATGCTGGTTATGGTCCAAGTACGGGGAATTACGTGATTTTGGCTCATGATAACGGCTTTTACTCGTATTATTTTCACTTAACAGCTATCAGTGTCTCGAAGGGGGCAACCGTTGCAGTTGGCGAGCAAGTCGGTACGATGGGGACGACTGGAAACTCGACTGGCGTCCATTTGCACTTTGGATTGAGTAAGACGTTGTGGTCAGATTTCGTTGATCCAGCAGCTTACTTACCGCTATAAGCCAAAGCATCGAGTAGAAACATTGAAAAAAACATCTGAAACCAAAAAGCATGACTGACAAGAGGGGTTCCTCAAGTCGTCATGCTTTTTTTGTTTACCACAAGCCCGGTTGAGCAATGATCACTAACTGTTCTTTGGTAAAGGGATGCTCCAGATGCAATTCATAGCCATGCAGCAGCAAACGCGGCGCTGGTTTGTTTTGGTAAAGCGGGTCACCGACGACTGGATGACCGATACTGGCAAGGTGGACGCGAATTTGGTGCGTCCTCCCCGTATCTAACACACAATACACATCGGTCGTCTTTTGTTGGGTGTGGGCGATGGTTACATGGGTGACGGCTGACTGACCGTTGCGGGGGTCAATGATCCGCTTGCGACGATCGTGACGGTCACGACCGATTTTTTTGGCGATCGTTTGATCTTGCGTAAGTTTGCCCCAAACTGTGGCTTGATAGCGGCGGAAAATCTGTTTGTTTTCCAACATTCGACCCAAGATCGGCAACACCAAAGGATTTTTTGCGAATAAAACGACACCGCTGGTTTCTTTGTCTAGACGATGGACCACATAAGGCTGCTGCTGTTTCGGCGCAAGGTAAGCAGCTGCATCATTCAATAGGGTATCTGCTTCTAATGGCTGATTGGGGTGCGTCTTGACCCCCGCAGGCTTGTTCAGCACCAATAAGTGCTCATCTTCAAAAAGTACGTCGACTTTGTCTGCTTGGCCTAACTGGATCGGCTGATAGCTGTAATCACTGTCTTCAATGATCAAAGTGATTTGATCGCCGCCACGAACTTCTTGATGAAACATCGCGGGCTGCTGATTGACGGTAACATTTTTCCGTGTGCGCAGAAAATGGCGCACTTTTCGTGGGACGAGCCACTCCCGTTCCAACAAATCGCGAAGCGGCATGGGCGGGTGATTTTCGGGTAAAGTCATGGTGTATTCCATAAAAACGTCCTTTCTTTGCTGTTCGCTACCGACTATTATAGCATCTTTAAGCTTTTCTTATAAAAAAAACAATAAAAAACAGAGCATTCAATGCTAGAATAATAAAGCATTCTTTTCGAATGAAATTACGTCTAGAGCCGTATAACAAAGAAAGTCATTTATGCTACACTTAACCAAAGGAGCGTGAAGTAATGGATTGGAAACACATCCTTCACAAAATAAAGACCGGTTGGCTGACCTTTTGGCGCTGGTTAAAACCGTATTTGCAGCAATTTCATCAATGGCGCAAGCGGGTTTGGAAAAAATACCACGTAAATAAAATTTTTATTTTACTTAGTTTAGTTGCTATCTTAATCATGAGCGGGTATTTGTTTTATATCGCCAAAAATACGAAAGTCAGTGAATTAGAGTCAGGTCTGAAAGAATCGACGGTGATTTTTGATGCCAATGGCGATGAAGCAGGGCAGTTGTACTCGCAAAAAGGCACGTACGTTTCTCTTGATGCCATTTCCAGTGATGTGGTCAACGCCTTGATCTCAACCGAAGACCGCAACTTCTATAATCACCACGGGTTTGATATCAAGGGGATCGCTCGAGCAGCCCTGCGCATGCTGGTCAACCGCAGTGCCGAAGGCGGTGGGGGAAGTACCATCACCCAGCAGCTTGCCAAAAATGCCTATCTGTCCTTGGATCAAACCTTTAGTCGAAAAGCCAAGGAGCTTTTCTTAGCGATCGAGATCGAGAAGAAATATTCTAAAGATGAGATTTTGGAAATGTATTTGAACAGTTCCTATTTTGGTAACGGGGTTTGGGGCATTCAAGATGCCTCGCTAAAATATTTCGGTGTCAATGCTTCTGAACTAAGCGTGGGAGAAGCTGCGACGTTGGTGGGGATGCTCAAAGGTCCTTCGATCTATAACCCGATCGACAATCTGGAAAACGCCACGAACCGTCGCGATACCGTCTTGAGTTTGATGGTGGATAACGGCAAGTTGGACCAGTCCGTTGCTGACCAAGAATCACAAGTTGCCTTAGCTAATTTACTGTATGATGGATTTGGCAATTCAGAATCTGGCTATAAGTATCCTTATTATTTCGATGCGGTCATCGATGAAGCCGAATCCTATGGGTTGGACGCCGATGATGTCATGAATCGCGGCTACAAGATCTATACAGCACTGGATCAAAACTACCAAGCGCAAATGGAAGCTGCCTATAAAAACGATGCCTTGTTCCCTGAAAATGCCGCTGATGGTACGATGGTGCAATCAGGCTCTGTCGCACTTGATCCGAATACCGGTGGGGTGCAAGCGGTGGTGGGTCGTCGTGGCGAGCACGTCTTTAGAGGCTTTAATTTTGCCACGCAAATGAAACGTTCACCAGGCTCCACGATCAAACCGATCAGCGTCTTCGCCCCTGCCCTAGAAGCTGGGTTTGAACCCGATAGCATCCTGAAAGACGAGCCCCTCGATTTTTATGATGCTCAAAACTTTGATGGGACCTATGCTGGCGAAGCAGTCATGTATCAAGCCCTCGCCCAAAGCCTGAATCTGCCAGCAGTTTGGCTGTTGCATGAGATCGGCTTAGATCGTGGGTACAGCAAAGCACAAGAGTTTGGACTTTCCTTGACCGAATCCGACAAATATTATGGCTTAGCATTAGGTGGTTTGGAAAAAGGGGAATCACCCATGACGATGGCAGCAGCGTATGGCGTTTTCGCAAATGGCGGGTATTACTACAAACCGCATTTGATCACCAAAATCGTTGATTCAACTGGTGCCGTGATCGTTGACAATACGTCTGTGCAAGGCAAACGGGTGATTTCTAAAGAGACCGCTGATAAAATGACGAGCATGATGCTCGGCACCTTTTCTAACGGGACGGGTGTTAGTGCCAGTCCATACGGCTTTACGATCGCCGGTAAGACGGGTACGACAGAGACCAACTTTGATGCTTCTAAGGTCAATGACCAATGGATCGTCGGCTATACCCCTGATATGGTTCTTTCAACCTGGCTAGGATTTGAACATGTGAGTGAAGATCATTACTTAACGGGAACTAGCGGACAAGTCGTTGGGAAAATATTCAAAGCAGAGGCCGAAAGCTTACTGCCTTATAGTCAAGGCACCCAATTCCAAGTTGCAGACGCTTATTGGACAGGTGGAAAATTGATGGCAGCCGATGAAGTACCAGATCCTGAGAGCAGTACGTCACAAAATGGCAATGATTGGCAGAAAACCATCGATGACTTTGCCGAAAGCGCCAAAGAAGGTATGAAGGAATTCGGCAGCAAGATCAAAGAAGGAACGAAAGAACTGTTTGGCGGCTTGTGGAATTCCATCAGCGGAAATTAAAGGAATTAGGCAACTGCTAGTCTAGAACCTGAGAAGAATGGTATACTAGAAAAAAAGAGGAGGCGTCAAAATGGCAAATATTTATGATACAGCAAACCAATTAGAACGTGAATTACGCGAGTCAGAACAGTTTCAAGATTTGAAAGGTTCTTTCGACCGCTTGAAAGCAAATGAAGAAGCGTATGCGTTATTCAAAGAGTTTCAAGAGTTGCAACAAAGCCTGCAACAAAAAATGATGGCTGGCGAAGAAATGACAGAAGAAGAAGCGCAAAAAGCCCAAGAATTATCGCAAAAAATTCAACAAGACGGCATTGTTTCTGACTTGATGCAAAAAGAGCAAGCCTTCAGCTTAGTAGCTAATGACTTGAACCGCATCATCATGGGTCCTGTAAGAGATCTATACGAAGCGTAATCGCCAACCAACAAAGACCAAAGAAGCAAGTGAATCTTCAGAGCAATCGGCTGCAACTGCAAGAGCCTTTTCCAAAGAAGTTTCAAAATCGCTTCTTTGGTTTTTTTTATGAAAAAGGCGAACAAATTTTCGTATTTTGCTGACGAAATGCCTGAGAAATGTTATGATAGAAGCATTAAGGAGGGAGAAAGAAATGCGATTTTTACATAGTGCAGACCTGCATATCGACCGGTCATTTGAAGGGGTTCATTTGTTATCTGAAAAAGTGAAGACCCAACTCCCTGCCATCAATCAAAAAATCATCCGTAATTTGGTGGATGTTGCCTTAGAAAAAGCGGTCGATTTTGTTTTGCTGGCTGGGGATACATTCCATCAAGCACGGCCGAGTCTAAAAGTGCAGCATGACTTTTTTGCCCAACTGCAACGACTAGGGGAAGCACAGATCCCTGTCTATATGATTTTCGGCAACCATGATTATTATGATCCGCAACGGTATTGGTTTGCTTTTCCAGAAAATGTCATTCTCTTTTCATCAGAAGAAGTTCAAACGGTTCAAGGAACAACGAAAAACGGTGAAACCTATGCAATCAGTGGATTTAGCTACCAACATCCTTGGATCACTGAAAATAAAGTAACAGAATTTCCTGCAAGAGCAGCGGTGGATTACCATATTGGGCTTTACCACGGGGACCAAGCTGGTGAACGGTATGCCCCCTTTTCAATCAGTGAAATGAAGCAAAAAGGCTATGATTATTGGGGCTTGGGGCACATCCATGTACCTAAGACGCTCTCAGAGCAGCCACCGATTCTCTATCCCGGCACACCTCAAGGAAAGACCAAGAAAGAACAGGCGACTGGGGTGATTTTGGCAGACTTATCACCGCAGGGACCAACGATCGAGCGCTTGGAGATCGCAGAGATCGCTTGGCAAAAGCAAGTGGTCTCCTTAGCGGATGTGACTGCCTCGAATGCCGTATTGCCAGCGATCATCGAGCGCTTAAAAAGTCCTGGTTCGCGCTTGCTGCATCTGGTGTTGACCGATGTGCAGCAGCTGCCGCCAGATTGGTTTCCAGCTGCGGAAAAAAATGAATGGCTGACCTACCTCAATGAACGGTTGGCACAAACAGAGCCGCTGCAAGTGATCTATGCCCTTGAAGTCGAGCAAGCCAATGAAGACAAGATCGCATTGGCGGTATCAGAAGATTATATGCTGCAGTTTTTAGCGATGTATGAGTCGCCAGAGATGTTTGCGGATCGATTGTCGGATCTATTGCAGCATCCACTGATCCAGCGGGGGATCACCCATGAATCATTTCAAGAAGAAGTCTTGCAGCAAGCCAAGCAATTGTTGAAAGACGACTTTCAATGGGAGGAGCAGTCATGAGAATTTTAAAAGCAGAGATTACCGGTTTTGGGAAATACCATGAACAAAGCTTTGCCTTTCATCCGCAAAATCAGCTGCTCTTTGGGCACAACGAGATCGGAAAATCGACGTTGTATCAATTTATTGCCGCCATCTTGTTTGGCTTTCCGAAAAAGACAGCCAAGAAAAAAGACTATACCCCCAAAAACGGTGCTGCTTACGGTGGCAAGTTATGGTTGGCGCTGGAACCCTTCGGCGAAGTGATCGTGGAACGCTATCGGCAAGTGGACCGTGGTCGTGCCAAAGTCCATGTCGCTGGCCAGACGGTCGATGAGCAATGGCTGGCACAACACCTACAGCCCCTCAATCGAGCATTGTTCTTCGATGTCTTTACTTTTCAGCAAGAGCAATTGACCCAGATCGATAAGCTAGAAGAAAATGAGCTGCACCAAGCGTTGATTTCTCTAGGGATCAGCGGCAGTCAAAAAATGCTGCAGCAAGTGGCGCAATATGAAACCACCAATCAGCAGCAATACAAGCCACGAGGGCAAAAGCTGCCTTTGAACCAAGCGTTAAAACAATTAGAAAAACTGCAAAAAACGATTGCGGAAAAAGAAAGCGAAGAAAGCCGCATCCAACAGCAGTATCAGCAGATCGCCCAGCTGCAAGAACAGATCCAAGACTTGCGGCACCAGTATCAAGCATTGAATGACGCTTATCAGGAAAATCAGCAACAGCTGAGTCACTGGGGCCTTTATAAAGAGTGGCAGCAAATGGCACCAGCAGATACGCTAGCCGATCCTCAGCAAGTCCAAGCCATCAAACAGTTTTATCAGCAGTATCAGCAGCTGACGGAAGAAATTCGCAAAAAAGAAGCCGAATTAGATCAGTTGGAGCAAGGAAAAGAATCAGACAAGTATTTCTTCTACCTTGATCACGAGCATCAGATCAATCACTTGCTGCAGCAGCAAGTGACGATGGCGCGTTTGGCAGATCGTGAAGCAGCAGCCAATCAACAAGAAACTGTCGCCATCACAGAGTTGAATCGCTTGATTGAAAAGCGCCAGTGGAGCAGAGAATCGCCGCCGCTAGTAACGGCTTCGATCCATGAACAAACCACACGTTTACTGCAAGAACGTGTGCAGTTAGAAGAGCTCGAAAAGCGCATGAGGCATTTAGAAGAAAAAGCGCAACCTTTGCAAGACACCGCGGCCCGCTTAGAACAGCAGCATCCTCAATTGATTGGCCGCAAGCCCGTTTCTCGCCCACTATGGCCGCTAGGGATCGTCGGTGGGCTAGTCGCAGTGATCGGTATCTTTTTGCCAAGTCCGTGGCGCTGGCTTGCATTAGGTGCGGGGATCGCAGCGATCATCGGCAGTATTTTGCCGCTGATGAAAGCAGCACCAAACAAGCAGCAAGGCATCAAGCAAGAATGGCAGACGATCCTCATGCAGTTGGATCTACTGAGCGAAGAGTTGGCACAGCTGGAAAATGAACAGCAGCAAAAGCAACAGCAGATCAGTCGTGCCCACCAAGCGTTGACACCCTTTTTTGGTGATTTGCCGGTGGAAAACTGGCAGTCGTATCTATTCGCCTATGATGAAGATGTTGCTAGCTATCAAGCCTACTCGCAGCAGCGCAAGCAAGCCTATCAAGAACGGCAAGCTGTCACGGAAGAATTTGCCCCCTTTGAGGAGCAATTCCGCCCGTATGCGGAGTGGCTGCCGCTGCAAAACAAAACCTTGTTAGAAAAAGCGGCGATGTTGCAGAAGTTTCATGAAGAGATGCAAACGATCAAGCTTTCGCGGTTGCAACAACCTAGCACGTTACTGGCCCAACAATTGACCCGTACCCGCAACGAACGCGACCAGCTGTTTGCCCAAGCCAGTGCGCTCTTGCAGCAGCAAGGGTTAGATCACCCTGCAGAAATCAGCCTCTGGTTGAAGCAATGGGAAGCAGCGCAGCGCACGCAGCAGCGAGCAGAAGAATTGGCGGGGATGTTAACACCGATCTATCCCAAACCAGTCACACAAGCAGAATTGCTGCAGCAAAAAGACCAGATCAAGCAGCAGCAAACACAGCTTCAGGCACAAATGCAGCAGTTGACGGAGCACAAACAACGCTTGGAATTAGAAGCAGCAGCCAGTCAAAAAAACGGCACCTTGAATCAGCTTTATCAAGAAGAAAGTGAGCTGAAGGCGATCATTGAAGAACTCGCTGTGGCATGGGGCAGTCGTCAGTTGGCGGCTTCAATTTTGACGGATGTCACGACTGAATTGTCAGAACAGCAATTGCCGCAGCTATTGTCAGCCGCTTCGACTTATTTTGAACAGCTTTCAAACGGACGTTATCAAAAGATTCTTCTGGAAAATGGTCTGTTAGTAGCGGCAAATGCCAGCGAGACCTTTTCGATCATTGACTTGTCCACAGGAACGAAGGATCAGTTGATCATGGCGTTACGTTTCGGTTATCTAGCGCTGCAAAAAAATCACCCGTTGTGCCCGATCATTATTGATGATGGTTGGTTGCATTATGACAGTGTTCGTAAGGAACGCTTCGCAGCACTATTAAAAGAGTTTGGACAAAGTTATCAAGTAATTTGTATGTCTTCTGACCAAGAAATGGTAAGCTATTATCAGAAGTACCAGCAGCCTATCCAGGATCTGAGTAAAGGAAGTGAAAGATTTGGCTGATCGGCCAAATAAGCCCATGAAAAAAATTCGTGAATTAACTGTTGATGAAACGTTTCAACTTTTCTTACTGATCAAAAATGCCGATGTACGGATCGCGAAAAACGGCAAAAAGTTTATTGCCTTCACGTTTCAGGATACATCTGGCACGATCGATGGAAAGTTTTGGGATGCATCAGATGAAGAAATCGCCCGTTTTGAACCCGGGAAAGTGGTACTACTAGATGGGAAACGAGAAGTTTACCAAGGCAATCCGCAAGTCAAAATCATGCATTTGCGTTTAGCGAAGCCGGAAGAACCCCACGAACCAAGCCAATACATGGAAAAAGCGCCCTTGCGAAAAGAAGAGATGGAAGAAGAAATCAGTCAAACCTTGTTTGAGATCACAAATCCTCACTGGAATCGCATCGTCCGTTTCTTGTTGAACAAGTATAAAAAGGAATTCTTTGACTTTCCAGCTGCGAAGCGCAATCACCATGCCTTCGCCAGTGGATTGGCGTATCATACGACAACTATGCTGCGCTTAGGAAAAGCGATCGTCAAAGAATACCCTGAATTAAATGCGTCATTGCTGTATGCGGGCATTATTTTACATGATTTAGGAAAAGTGATCGAGTTGACAGGTCCCATGACGACAGAATATACCTTAGCGGGGAATCTAGTAGGGCATTTGGTCTTAGTGGATGAAGAAATCACGCAAGCCTGTATTGCTTTGAAATTTGATGACAAACAAGAAGACATCGTTGTTTTGCGGCATATGGTCTTAGCCCACCATGGCTTGTTAGAATATGGGTCACCTGTTCGGCCCCGCATAATGGAAGCGGAGATCCTCCATCAGATCGATAATTTGGATGCTTCCATGCAAATGATGCTGACCTCGATCCGCCTGACAGAACCTGGTCAATACACAGACCGAATTTTTGGCATGGACAATCGGAGTTTTTATGTACCGAAAGAAGTGTAGCAGTGACGTTGCAGCTTGATCGATCAAAGTGAATGATAGAAAGAACAAAAACCACGTTAGGCTTGCTTAGCGTGGCTTTTTTAGCTACTGGAAAAAGCAGTTGAATCGTAGATAGAAATCTAATCGGCACAAAAAAAGAAGCACCGCTATGACGGCACTTCTTTTTTCGTTTATTCAGCAGAAGAATCTGTAGCACTTTCACTTGTTGCAGTAGAATCATCGGTTGCCTCAGTAGCAGAAGAATCTGCTGCTGAGCTGTCTGTTGCATCCGTTGCAGAAGAGTCAGCAGTTGAATCTTCTGTTTCGGCAGCTGTGATGTAATCAGAAAGCAAGTCTGCTAAGTCAGAGTCTTTCATTTTCACATTGGCTGCTTGCAATTCTTGACCGATCGTTGCTGCCATAAAGGTTGAATCATTCAACAACGTGTTTTGAGCAATTTCAGTCAATTCATCTTTGTATTTATCCATATCGTTGCCTTTGTCTTGGTTTTTCACCATTTTCACGATATAGTATTCCGTCGTATAAGTCGACGTGTTGGTTGCAGAGATCACTTCAGAGATTTCACCATCTTTTAAATCAAAAGCGGCTGTTTTCACTTCGTTTGGCACAGCAGTTGACGTAGAATCGAATTTGATCGTTCCGCCATCTTCTTTTGTTGCTGCATCCGTTGATTTTTCTTTAGCGATTTCGCCAAAGTCAGCATCATCTTTTTTCGCTTCTTCTAAGACATCTTTGGCATCATCTTCACTTGCTACTTTGATGATTTGTGCTTCTACTTCTGGGTGGAAAGAATCCCAAGCAGTTTTCATTTCTTCATCAGTAATATCCATGTTGGCTTTTAAGCCTTCACGTAACGCAAGCTGTTCTTTCAATTCTGCACGGTAAGATTTCACCGTATAACCAGAAGCAGTCAAGGTTGATTCAAAAGAATCACTACCGCCGTATTGTTCAGCCACGTTGTTGAATTGTTCGTCGATCATTTCTTCAGTCACGTCATCGCCGTATTTTTCATTAAAGACTTTTAAGACGATCATTTGACGCAACGCTTGTTGGTTTTCTGAACTTGTTTTTGCTTTATCATAAAAATCTTGAACAGTGATTTTACCGCCCTTCATTGTTGCGATTTCCTCACTTGAGTTTCCACAAGCCGCTAATGCAAAAAGACTCATTGCACTGACTGCTACTAAAAGTAATTTTTTCTTCATTCGTTTAAGCACTCCTAATTCTAAAAAGATTCATAATAATCACTGCACCTACTATACCACTTCTAGAAATGGTTGGGAAGAAAACAGTGGATGTTTCAAACAAAATTCATAAAAACTACAAATTTTCGATTTGTTTGTCATCCTCTGCGCTTTGGGCTTGAATCGTCGTAATGTGTTGATTCAATTGCTCCATTTGGGTCTTGATCCGAGCAAGGCGCGGTTGGGCTTGGAATTTGAAGGCTTCCAAATCTTTCGTGAAAGACTCCGTAACAACAGGGATCGTTTCGTCGATCGTTTTGCGGGTCACCATTACGGCATCTTTTAGCTGTTTGACGCTGTCATTGAATTCTAAGGTCGCTTCTGTCGTGTCATCTAAATAGCGAATCAATTCTTCACGGGTTTCATTGCCGCTTTTCGGTGCAAAAAGCAAACCGCCTAAGCCGCCGGCGATGGACCCGAATAATAGTCCTTTAAGAAAATTGCCGATCATTTAGTCCACCTGCTTTCCAATTTTTTCGGCGATTGCCGCTAGTTCTTCCCCCGTGTAATTGTCTGCGTGATTGCCAAAATGGATCTTGAAATCATCGTCTTTGCTGTAACGAGGAATCAAATGGACATGGGAATGGAAGACCGATTGGTACGCCAATTCTTTATTGTTGTTGATGATATTTAAGCCTTCGATCTCAGGGAATGCTTTTTCGATCGCCCGAGCAATCTTAGGGATGCGGGCAAAAACCGCTGCTGCCAACGTTTCATCGTACTCAAAAATATCCGTCACATGGGTTTTGGGAATCACCAATGTATGACCAGGGGTGACTTGGGAAATATCTAAAAAGGCATAAACTTGCTCATCCTCGTAGACTTTGTAGCTAGGGATCTCACGATTGTTGATTTTACAAAAAATACAATTTTCCATTGTAAAAAAACCTCCTTGATCTATTACCTCTACTTTACCATATTTTGCTTTTTTTCGTCTGGTTTCCTCTTTGAAAAAGTCGGAACAAGGCAACTGTTCCTTCAACAAAGGCGCTTTTTTAAAGAAATGCGAAAAGCGAGCGAGAAACGCTTGCATTTAGATTCCAACAACCCTAGACTTAATATCAGAAATCAATTGGAAAGAAGGAACCTATGAAACCGATCATCAAAGAAACCTTACAGAAAAAAACAACGACTTCAGCGAAGCTCCGCTACTTGGCTTATGCCTATAAAGAATGGTTGATTGCGATCATGCTTTTTGTGGTGTTCGCAGGTTCGATCACCTATTCGCTAACGCGTCCAAAAGAAGAAGTAGTCAATGCCGCCATCGTCACTGAAACAGCGATGGACCCTACGGTGCAGAGTGAATTGGAGACAGCCATTGAGACCTGGGCGATCGACCAAGGGTATCAAAAAGAAGAGTTGAGGATCAGTCTGGTTTCCTATGCTGAACCTGCTGCTGTTCAAGCCTTTACCACCCGTCTTGCCGCCGGTGCGATTCAAATGGTCATTTTTCCAGCGAGTGATGCACAACTGTGGCAAGAACGCTTTGGCAGTCAAGAATTGCCGCAAGAAACCATTACAGTGGGAGAAAACGAATTTATCTTACAAGTCACGAATAAAGAAAAATAAGCAACGGTTTTGCTAGCGGATTGAAAAAAAGAGCCTACGTTGACAGAAAGCCGTAATTAGGCGAATCGGAGGAAAAGAATGACTTTACAAGTAGCGAATGTGACAGGCGGTTATAACCAGCTGCCAGTCTTAAAAAATATTGATTTTACGATCGGCGATGGTGAGCTCGTTGGTCTGATTGGCTTGAATGGGGCGGGGAAGAGTACGACGATCAAAGAAATCATCGGGTTACTGCAACCTCACAGCGGGACGATCACGATCGACGGCTTGACCTTAAAGGAAAACCCAGAGCAATACCGCAAACAAATCGGGTATATTCCCGAAACCCCATCTTTATATGAAGAATTGACCTTAAGAGAGCACATTGAAGTGACAGCGATGGCCTATGACCTTCCGCAAGAAGAAGCCATGAAGCGAGCGGAGCGTTTGTTAAAAACCTTTCGCTTAGAAAACAAACTCGATTGGTTCCCAGCAAACTTCTCAAAAGGAATGAAACAAAAAGTCATGGTGCTGTGTGCCTTTTTGATTGAGCCAAGCGTCTACATCATTGATGAACCTTTTCTAGGATTAGATCCTTTAGCGATCAATGCGTTATTGGAACTGATGAATGAGATGAAACAAACCGGGGCATCAATTTTGATGTCCACCCATATTTTAGCAACCGCAGAGAAGTATTGTGACAAATTCATCCTACTGCATAACGGTGAGATCCGCGCACAAGGGACATTGGCGCAGCTAAGAAGCCAATTTCAAGCACCAGAAGCCTCCCTTGATGATCTGTACCTCGCACTGACAAAGGAGAGTCAAGCATGAAGCAGTTTTTCTCGCAACGCTTACAGCGGCATCAAAAACAGATGACACGCTATTTGCGCTATGTCTTCAATGATCATTTTGCTTTGATCAGCACCTTCTTAGTGGGAGGTCTGGGGCTGTATTATTCAGAATTGCTAAAAACATTGCCGCGGCCGTTTCCATTAGGCGGCATCATCGTGGTCGCTGTTTGGCTCTTCGTTTTACCGCTGGGACGCTTAGCGACACTGACGAAACCGGCAGATTTGATTTTTCTGTTAGCCAAAGAAGGGCAAATGAGAAGTTACCTCAGTCAAGCCCTGCGTTATTCCCTCTGGCTGCCCTTTGGGGTCTTATTTTTAGCCGTAGGAGCAACGATGCCTTTGGTCGTGGTCACCGCAAACAGTACATTTGCTTCCTTTCCCTTCTTTTTAGGAATGATGTGGCTGTTAAAACTGGGGGATCTTTCACTGCAGCGGATTCGGTTGTATCAAGAAACACAGCAGCAAGTCAAACAGCAGCGAGGAATCTGGTTCGCCAGTGCGTTAGCTGCCACACTTGCCAGTATTTATGTAGCACCTTGGCTAGGGTTGGTGATCAGCATCCTCCAATCAATCTGGTTCCTCTTTGGCGTGAAATCTAATCGTCAGCTCTTGGATTGGGACTATATGATCCAAGCCGAGCAATCGCGCTTATTACGGATCTATCGGTTTATCAACTTGTTTACAGATGTTCCCCAAATCACGACGGAAGCCAAACGACGCAAATACCTCGACTGGTTGCTGGCAAAGATCAAACCAGCCCAAAGCAATACGTATCTTTATCTTTACTTGCGCCGAGTGATTCGTGGTGGGCAATACGGCGGTCTTTATGTCCGTTTATCCTTGATTGGTGGCTTCGTCTTATTCTTTGTCGATGAGCTTTGGATCAGTCTGCTGATCGGCTGCTTGTTTCTTTATCTGATCGGTTTCCAACTGATCCCTTTGATCAATGAATTTCAATACATGGTTTTGACCCATTTGTATCCCGTGCCAGAAAAACAAAAAGCCGCAGCAATCAAAAAAATTATCGGGTCACTTTTGCTTGTGACGACTGTTTTTTTCGGCGTGATCTGTTGCTGGCGCTTGCCCGTTGTTTGGCAAGGGGGCATCGCTTTTGTGGGCTTCTTCCTCTTTGCGGGTCTTTTTTTAGGCATCTACTTGCCAGGGCGATTAAAGAAAATGCACGCCTGATCCTCAGGAAACCTCTCTTACAAAAAGCGAACGCATATGCGCTTGACGGCAACCCTTTAGGAAGCTAGAATAAGAGGTACTGCGAAATAAGGAGAGAAGCTAGGATGGATATTCGCTTGGATCAAGATTGGCGTATGCGGCCGATCAAAGGCGACACCGGGAAAGCCTATATCGGGCTCAAGGACAACGACAAAGTCTTTATCAAACGAAATACGACCCCGATGCTTGCGGCACTCTCTAAAGAGGGCATTGCACCCAAACTCGTCTGGACGAAACGGACGGGAAATGGGGATACGCTCTCCGCACAAGAATGGCTGGATGGACGGGTCTTAGATCCCGATGAGATCGGCCAAAGAAATGACGTCATTGATGTGTTGTATCACTTGCATCATTCAAAAACGCTGGCACAGATGCTAAGCAAAATCGGCGGACAAGTCAGATCGCCTGAACAAATGCTGATGGATTATCAAGATCAGCTGCCTTCTGCGGTGGCTCAAAACCGTTTTATTCATTTGGTTACCGAGTATTTAAAAGCCAATATTCCAGCTTTTGACGAGCAAAAAGCCGCGGTCGTCCATGGCGATGTCAATTATCGAAATTGGCTGGTTTGTCAAAACTATTTGTATTTAGTCGATTGGGATTCCGTGATGTTTGCAGATCCAGCAATCGATATCGGGACTATTTTAGGTCACTATGTGCCGCTATCCAGCTGGTCCCATTGGCTGGTGCGCTACGGTATCCATAGCAGCAGCGAAGTGATCGAAAAAATTTATTGGTATGCATTGTTGAGTATGCTGCAAGAGGTCAAAAAATATTATCTGCGGGGCGATTACAAAGCCATGAATGCAGAGATTTTACAATTAAAACGAATTTATAGTGAATGAAGAGAAGATGGAGCGAGGCAATTTGGTTCCATCTTGTTTTTTCGGAAAGGAAGAAACATGAGAGTAAGAAAACGTGCAGGTGCAAAAGAGCTGATTGAAGCTCATCCACAATACGTCGTTGCAGAGCCTACCGAATGGAAAGGGCGTTGGCATGAACGCTTTGGCAATGATCATCCGCTACACATCGAGATCGGCATGGGAAAAGGTCAATTTATTACGGAAATGGCGAAAGCTCATCCCGAAATCAATTATATTGGGGTAGAGATGCAGATCAGTGTCGTTTCGATCGCACTGGATAAAATGATCGAGCAGGAGATCCCAAACTTGCAGCTGCTGCATGTGGATGGTTCGGCTTTGACCAACTATTTTGAAGACAATGAAGTAGACCAGATCTATTTGAATTTTTCTGATCCATGGCCTAAGAAGAAGCATGAGAAGCGCCGTTTGACTTCTAAAGCCTTTTTAGCGGTGGACGAGCAAATTTTACGACCTAATGGCGAAATCCATTTCAAAACGGACAACCAAGGATTGTTTGAGTATTCCTTAGCGAGCTTTTCTCAATATGGCATGATCATCAAACAAGTTTGGTTGGACCTGCATAACAGTACCTTTGAGAACAATATCATGACGGAATATGAAGAAAAATTCTCAAGCCGCGGGCAGCGAATCTATCGGGTGGAAGCCCAATTTGTGGCAAAAGACCCGCAGGAATAAAGAAGAGACGAAAGACGAAGCAAATTTGCTTCGTCTTTTTTTTCTATTCTCAAAAGGCTTGCGTATTTCTTTTTAGGAGGGATAAGTCGTGGATATTCAAGCATTCTCAGATGAGTTGATTCACTATGGCAGACAAGAACGCATGCAGGATCTGGCCATTTTGCCGAGCGGTACACAGATGGAGGTGATTTTCAGTAAAAGCTATCTCAGAAAGACCTATCAAGTACTGACCAACGAAGAAGCCCAGCAGCTGATCACTCGCTTCAAATTTTTAGGAGGAATGGAGGTGGGAGAACGACGCAAAGCTCAGTTAGGAGCAGTCAGTTATCCGTTAGGCGATCAGCTGCAGCGGCTGCGCATTTCCACAGTCGGTGATTACCAAGGGCGTGAAAGTCTCGTGATGCGGTTTCTTTATCCTTTGACTCAGGAGCACCTGCGCTATTTTTTTGCAGAAGACGTCCAGCAGATCCAACAGGCAACCAAACAAAGAGGGCTGTATTTGTTTTCTGGCCCCACTGGCTCAGGGAAATCGACCCTCATGTATCAATTAGCTCGGGCAACCAAGGGGCAAATCATTACCATCGAAGATCCTGTGGAGATCGAGGAGCCGCGCTTTTTACAGCTGCAAACCAATTTGAAGATCGAACAAGACTATGATGAATTGATTCGCTTGTCCTTGCGGCATCGTCCAGACCTGCTTTTGATCGGCGAGATTCGTAACAAAGAAACGGCGCAAGCCGCTGTACGAGCCGCTCTGACAGGTCACCGAGTATTTGCCACGATCCATGCCCGAGGTGTAGCAGAAACCAAGACGCGGCTGCTGGAATTGCTCGGGACAGACGATCGTCTGGCACATGCGCTGCAAGGGATCATTTATCAGCGATTGTTGCCAAATGAAGCGAATGAACCTCATGGATTGCTGGCATATCACTTTTATGAGGGGCAAGTGGAAAAACAGTGGCAGCACGTATTAAAACAAGTGAAAGAAAGTGGGTGGATCAGCGATGAAGTTTATGAAAAAGAAGCCCCAGCTACCACGCCGTGCAACTGAAGCCCTCTTAGTCACCTTCACGGTGTTATTGGAGAGTGGCTTTTCCCTACAAGAAAGCCTCCAAGTGCTGCTGCGCAGCCGCCAGTTTTCTGAACCTGTGATCGAACAGCTAATTGTCCATCTCGCCCAAGGGCAAAGCTTTGCAGCAGCGGTAGCGCCGTTGTCGTTATCGGCTACTGAAAAAAGTCAGCTTCATTTAGCAGAAAATCATGGGGATCTCACGGCGACCTTGCGGCGGATGGTCGACTACCATAAATTGGTCAACAAGCAAAAACAGCTGCTGTACAAAGTAGCTGCCTATCCGCTTTTGTTACTGGTCTTTTTAATAGCGGCGCTTTTTGGGATGCACCGCTTTTTATTGCCCCAATTGCTAGCCTCTGGCATGATCGACGAAGGTCATTGGGGCATTCGCGCCATCACTTGGGCACCAGCAGTACTTATCCTCTTCTTGTTGTTAAGTGTGCTGCTTTTTGTGATCAGCCGCTGGGTGTTTGCCCGCCGCACTGCCTTGCAAAAAGCTGTGTTTTTTAGCCACCTGCCATTGTTCGGAGCATTGTACACGAGTTATCACACGAGTTTTTTCGCATTGGAATGGGGCAAGTTGTTTCAGCAAGGGTTAGATATCCAACAGATCATTGAGTGTATGGAGCACACCAATAAAGCTACCTTGATCCAAGAATTAGCACGAGAACTGCGAGTGACCTTGACACTTGGGGGCGAACTCCCAGAAAAACTTCGTCATTTCTCGTTTCTCACACCCGAATTTTCTTTGATCGTCTTTCAAGGAGAAGTACGAGGAAAGTTAGGAGAAGAGCTTTTTTTATACAGTCAATTATTGATGGAACGCTTGTTTCAACGAATCGAAAAAGCCATTCACTGGGTTCAGCCTCTGATTTTTTTGTTGGTTGCTTTAATGATCGTTGGGATCTATGCCGCTATGTTTTTACCAATCTATGGAAATATCCAAGGAGTGATCGAATGATAGAAAAGAAAGTAGCATCTCCTCGCAAGCAGGGGATTTGGCGTGTCAAAAAAGGCTTTACATTGGTTGAAATGCTAGTCGTTTTATTAGTGATCAGTATTTTGGTTTTGTTGTTTGTCCCAAATCTTGCCAATCAAAGAGGAATCATTGATGAGAAAGGAAATGCGGCGATCGTGAAAGTAGTGGAAACCCAGATCGAACTCTTTCGTCTAAATGAAGATCGGGTGCCTTCGAAAGAAGAATTGATTGCAGAAGGGTATGTATCTGAGGAACAATATGCGATTTATGAGCAGAGAAAGTGAGAACAATGGCACTAGGGGATTTTCTGGGTTTACCTTGATGGAAAGTCTCTTGGTACTCTTGGTCAGTAGTCTCTTTCTCTTTTTCCCCGTCGTGGCTATCGAGTACTATCAACGCTCTGCGGAAGTTTTCGGCTTTTGTGCTCGCTTAGAAAAAGGACTCTATACCTTGCAGCAATCGGCCATCATCGATAACACACAAACCCGAGCAATCTATCAAGCAGAGCCAACACCAACTGTTTCATTTTACGGCGCTGCAACTGAGCCAGTCACCAAGATCGACGTTCCTCCTCAACTAGCGATGCAGGCGTTTCCCGATATTCTTTTTAGTAGTCAATCCGGCAACAACAGCAGTCTGCGAAGGATCATTTTCTATTGGCAGGAGAAAAAGCAAACCATCAGCTATAAGTTTTTATTTGGGAGTGGCCGTTATGAAAAAATCGTTGAATAGTGGGTTCATCTTAGCAGAAAGCCTGATTGGCTTTGGGGTCTTGGCAACTTGTGTGTTACTGTTTTTAGCAATGCAGACCGCTTCACTGACGCAAAGTGCGGCATTGCAAGAAAAAGCCCAAATGCTGCGGGTGCTGTATGAAGAAGTCCAGAACCACTCCTTTGATGCGTCAACCATTACCTACACGACGCAGCGTCAGGCAGTCTATCAAGTTCGCTTTTGGCAAGCAGCGCAGCATCAACAAGCACGCATCCAAAGTTGCGAGCAGCTCTGGGAGATCGTGTATGAAGAGTAAAGGCTTTACTTTGTTGGAGTGTCTGTTGTCTTTATGGGTATTGGCGATCTGCTTATTGCTGATCAGCGGGATCGTTAAGCACCTCGCACCCGTCAATCAGCAGATCATGGCTCGCAAAGATCAAGAATGGCATGTGTTTTTGTTTCAGCTGGAACGGGAATTAAGTACCTGTACCTATCTATCGTTCAGTGAGACCACACTGTATTTGCGAAGCAGTCAAAACAATTCGGTCACCATCGATCGCATCAATCGCGTGCTGCGAAAGCGGGACAACAATGGGTATCAACCACTATTGACAGAAGTAACGGATGTGTCTTTTGAGAAAATTGGCGCAGCGATCCGCTTTACCGTTTCCTTTGAGAATGGAGAGCAGAAAATTGGACAATGGAAAATTCACACACAAGAGTCGGCATAAAGGCGGTATTTTACTCACAGCATTGTTGTTTGTGCAGCTGTTGAGCTTGATGTTATTGCTAGTGTTAGAAAACAGCCGCACAACAGCCCTTTTTTATACAAAAACCATTGAAACCTATGAAGCCCGCATCATGAGCGAACTGTTTCATGCGGAATTCTTGCAAAACGAATTGGCAGATCAAGGGTCACGACTTTATAATGTAGGAAAGTTAACCTATGAACGGCAAGGACAACTCTTACAGATCGAGTGCCATGTCAAAAGCCGCCGCTTTACATTTACCTTTTTGTTACCCGAAGAAGAGCCTGAAATAGACACAGATGACCAAGAAAAATAGTACAGGAAAAGGATGGTTGTTTCGACCATCCTTTTTCATACAGAAATAGAAAAAGAATGTTTACAGCTTCACAAATTATTCTAAACGAAAGCGATTGATTATTTTGGATGAATCGGCTAAAATTAAACAGGTATATATGTTGTTATAGTTTTGAAAAGAGGTGCAAGATGTCCGCAGAAAAAATGGAAACGTCTTTTCATTTGACCGTTGAAGCGATCCAACTGCTTCAAAACGCATTGGAAACGTCTTTTTTTGATGCTTACGTAGAGACGATCGAAAATTTTGTTGATCAATACCAAGTTCGCGTGATCGATGGGGTACCAGATGAAGCAACTGCTGCTCGTTTAGAAACCATCTATCAAGAAATTCGAGCAATGGAACTATCGGCAGAAGAAAAACGCAAGCTTGCGCAGTTGGTTTTGTTGAAAGGCAGCCAAACGGAGCGCCTGCAGGCCAATCACCAACTGACACCAGATAGTCTTGGGTTTTTATTCGTCTATTTGATCGAGCAGTTGAGTAGTGCCGACCAACCAGTGAAACTTCTTGATTTATCGGTAGGCATGGGGAATCTCTTATTGACAGTCTTGCTGAATCTGCAATTAGCGAAGCGTCCAGTAGAAGGAACCGGTGTGGATATTGACGAAACCTTGTTGGCGATCGCAGCTGCGACTGGCGAATGGACCAAAGCGCCCTTGCATTTGTTCCATCAAGATGGCTTGCAAGAGCTTTTGATCGAACCGATGGATCTGGCGATCAGCGATCTACCGGTGGGCTATTACCCACAAGATGACAAAGCCCGCAGCTTCATTACGGCGGCTCCAGAAGGGCACAGTTACGCCCATCATTTGTTGATGGAACAAGCGATGAACTATGTCAAAGCTGGCGGTTACGGTTTGTTCTTAGTACCAAGCAACTTCTTGGAAACGGAACAGAGTGAATTTTTGAAAAAATGGCTGAAAGAAAAGGTTTATTTGCAAGGAATGATTCAGCTTCCTGAAGAACTCTTTAAAAATGAACATTCACGTAAAAGTATTTTGCTTTTACAAAACCATGGAGGGACAAGCAAACAAGCAGACGAAGTCTTGCTGGTCAAGCTAGCCTCACTGAAAGAACCAAAGAACATCACAAAACTTTTTGAACAATTTGCGGCTTGGAAAGCAGCAAATCTGTAATATAATTCGGATAAGGAGATCATCATGTCAAAAACAATCGCAATCAATGCTGGAAGTTCAAGTTTAAAATGGCAATTATATCAAATGCCAGAGGAAACAGTTGTCGCTAAAGGAATCGTTGAACGAATCGGTTTGAAAGATTCTATCTTTACCATCAAATATGGGGAAGATCAAAAATTCGAACAAATCATCGACATCAACGATCACGAAGTAGCTGTAAAAATGTTATTGGATCAACTGATCGAATTAAACATTTTAGGTGCCTATGATGAAATCACTGGCGTCGGTCACCGCGTTGTTCACGGCGGAGAAGATTTCCCTGATTCAGTTGTGATCACAGACGAAGTGATGGAACGCATCCAAGCATTGGCTGAATTTGCGCCATTACACAACCCAGCAAACTTGATGGGGATCACTGCTTTCAAAAAAATCTTGCCAGAAATCATCAGTGTCGCTGTTTTTGATACTTCTTTCCATGCAACGATGCCAAAACACAATTACCTATACAGCTTGCCATTAGAGTACTATAACGAATTTAAAGTACGTAAATACGGCTTCCACGGTACAAGCCACCGTTATGTTTCTGAGCGTGCAGCAGAAATGTTAGGTAAACCAATCGAAGAATTAAAAATCATCACTTGCCATCTAGGGAACGGTGCGTCGATCACTGCGGTTGACGGCGGAAAATCAGTAGATACATCAATGGGCTTCACGCCATTAGCTGGTGTAACGATGGGCACACGTTCAGGTGACATCGATCCTGCTGTTTTGCCTTACTTAATGGAAAAATTAGATTTGAATATCGATGAAATGGTGGATGTTTTAAACAAAAAATCTGGTTTATTAGGCTTAACTGGTATTTCCAGCGACATGCGCGATCTAGAAGCAAACTACGACAAAGAAGAAGTCAAAGTTGCTTATGACGTCTTTACTGACCGCATCCGTAAATACATCGGTGGCTATGTCACAACCATGAACGGTGTTGATGCGATCGTCTTTACTGCCGGTATCGGTGAAAATGATGCCCACGTCCGCAGCGAAGTTATCAAAGGCATGACTTGGTTTGGTTGCGAATTAGATGCCGATCAAAATGCAAAACGCGGCGAAGAATTAGTGATCTCAACTGAAGAGTCAAAAGTCAAAGTACTTTTGATCCCAACAGATGAAGAATTAATGATCGCTCGCGATGTGGAACGTTTACGCGGCTAAGCGAAAACCTTCCTTAGAATAGAAGCTGAAACACATGCAA
The DNA here is from genome assembly GCF_002174385.1 of Enterococcus sp. 6D12_DIV0197. NCBI lineage: Bacteria > Bacillati > Bacillota > Bacilli > Lactobacillales > Enterococcaceae > Enterococcus > Enterococcus sp. 6D12_DIV0197. The sequence continues at coordinate 3,565,572 of NZ_NIBN01000001.1, read as the reverse complement.
GAGAAATGCTTGCATGTGTTTTTTTGTAGGAAAGTCCGCAAATGGGGCTAGAGAGAAAAATTGGTGAAGACCATTTTCTAATTTTTTAAACAGATAATTTAATAATTATACATATTAAAATTGGCTCATACTGCACCTAGGTGGAGGGCTTCTCATTTTGCTTTCATTTGAATTTAAATTTCTCTCCTTTTTTACAAGGTGTTCTCAGGGAAATACCCTTGTAAAAGTTGCCAAATGGGAATAAACTGGCATTTGTGAATTTTCAGAAAAATTCCGCTATTTTATTTTCATTAATTTTTATAAGGGGCCATTACATATGGAAAAAGAAAAAACATTCTTAGGTCAGCCGCGAGGGCTGTCGACTTTATTCTTCACGGAAATGTGGGAACGATTCAGTTATTATGGTATGCGGGCGATTTTGGTGTACTTCATGTACGATGCAGTTGCCAACGGCGGCTTAGGGTTGCCAAAAGGAACGGCTGTAGCGATCATGTCGATTTACGGTTCCTTAGTGTATATGTCAAGTATTGTTGGCGGTTGGATCTCGGACCGTCTGTTAGGATCAAATAAATCCGTCTTTTATGGTGGGACCTTGATCATGTTAGGACACATCGTTTTGGCAACACCTTTAGGGATTCCAGCGTTGTTTGTGTCCATGATGCTGATCGTCATCGGAACCGGACTCTTGAAATCCAACGTGTCGGGTATGGTGGGGCATTTATACACCAAAGACGATATCCGTCGGGATGCTGGTTTCTCGATTTTCTATATGGGGATCAATATTGGCGGCTTGTTAGCACCGATCATCGTCGGGATCTTAGGACAAGAGGTCAACTACCACTTAGGCTTTTCGATTGCTGCTATCGGGATGTTCATCGGTTTGGTGCAGTATTATGTGCAAGGAAAAACCACGTTGAAAAATGTAGCGATCGCGCCAACGAATCCCTTATCGGCTGCCGAAAAGAAAACCTTCTTCCGAGCAGTCGTTCTGGTTCTTCTCGCATTGGCAGTGTTGTTTGGTGCAGCAGCTGCAACTGGCCATCTGACGGTTGATTTCTTCATCAACTTTATCAGTGTTCTAGGTATTTTCTTACCGATCTACTACTTTACCAAAATGCTCCGTTCGAAAGATGTCACACCAGATGAAAAGAAAAAAGTGTTGGCCTACATTCCGCTGTTTTTGTCAGCGATCGTCTTTTGGTCATTGGAAGAACAAGGCTCATCGATCTTGGCATTGTTTGCCGCTGACCGTACGCAATCAACGTTATTCGGCATCAATATTCCAGCAAGTTTGTATCAAACCTTAAATCCACTTTTTGTCGTCTTACTGACGCCTGTCTTTGTCTGGTTGTGGACCAAACTAGGCTCTCGTCAGCCACGGACAGAAGTGAAGTTTGCCATCGGTTTAGTCTTAGCCGGTTTGTCTTTTCTATTGCTAATGCTGCCAAGCCTCTTGTTTGGAGTAGAAGAACGGGTCAGCCCATTATGGTTGGTATTGAGCTTCTTCATCATGATTGCAGGGGAAATGTGTCTTTCACCGGTGGGCTTGTCGGTGACGACCAAACTAGCGCCGAAAGCCTTCGAAGCACAAACCTTGGCGATTTGGTTGTTAGCAGACGCTTCTTCACAAGCCATCAATGCGCAAATCGCTCGGTTCTACACACCGCAAACAGAAGGGATGTACTATGGCATCGTCGGCGGAGTAGCCGTTGTTGTCGGCATCATCTTGTATTTAGCTAGAAAACCGATCCGCAACTTGATCGGCAACATTCATTGATCAAAAAATAAAAACTTGATTTTCCGCCTATGCATGGATTGAACAACCCATGCATACGGTAGGAAAATCAAGTTTTTTTGTTGCGAATCAATCTCTTAGTCAATCAAGGGGCTCAGGGACTGGCGCGTGATCTGCTGCTGTGCAATGACCAGAGCTTCTTGGAAGTGCTGCTGTAAAAAGTAGCGGTCATGGCTGACCGCCAGCAGGGTCCCTTGATAATCTTGCAGCATTTCTTCAATTTCTTCTCGGGCATAGCTGTCGAGGTGATTGGTTGGTTCATCCAAAATCAGGACGTTGATTTTTTCTAAAAAGAGTTTCAGTAACGCCAAACGGATTTTTTCACCACCAGATAAATCTTTGATTCGTTTGGCCACATCACTTTGATAAAACCCACTTTTGGCCAATTGCCGACGAGCAGCCTCTTCGTTTCCTGTCAACGTCTGTACGTAGGCCAACAAGCGACTCTCAGGATCGGCAAACTGCAGCTGTTGGGGCAAATAGCCGATTTGTAAGCTGCTGCCGCGCTTGATAGTGCCGCCGCTAGGAAGCTCCTCACCGAGAAGTAATTTGAGTAAGGTTGATTTTCCGGTACCATTGTCGCCGATGATGGCTAGATGCTCCCCACGGTAGATTGCAAAACTACTGTCTTTGAATAGGAGCTGATCGGCATATTGCTGGTGCAAGTCGCGAACGATGAATACCTCTTTGCCTGATTTTCCGCCATTTGCCAAGCCTTGCAGCCGATTTTTCGGGGGCGCTGGCGGTTTGACCAGTGTAAGTTTCGCTAGGCGGCGTTCCAATTCTTTGGCTTTTTTGAAGAAGGATTCATTGTCTCCTTCATGGCCCCACTGACGAAACCGACGAATCATGACTTTCAGCCGCTGGACTTCTTTTTGCTGCAGTTCGTAATTTTTGGTCAGCTCCGCCAAGCGAGCTTCTTTTAAGACACGAAATCGGCTGTAATTTCCAGGATACTCAACCAAGGCGCCTTCTTCCAGTTCCCAGGTCTTGGTGGTGACTTGATCGAGAAAGTGCCGATCGTGCGAAACGACTAGAACCGCTTTTTTCGTGTTCTGTAAATAATTTTCTAACCAGCGGATACTGGAAAGATCCAAGTGATTGGTTGGTTCATCCAGTAACAGCAGGTCAGCATCGGCAACTAACACTTTAGCTAAAGCGACTTTGACCCGTTCACCGCCGCTAAGCTCTGTTAAGCGTGCGTCCTGTCGATGGGGAATTCCTAAGCCTTGTAAGATCGCGGAAATTCGGTCTTCTAATCCATAGCCGCCCAGCTCTTCAAAGCGCTGCTGCAGCTCGCCATAACGGATCAGACACTTCTCTAAATCAGTATCGGGTTCTGCCATCAAGGCTTCGTAATGGCTCATTTGCTGCTTGAGTTCTTGAATGGTAGCAGCAGAATGGAGCAGGTAGTGGGTAACGGTTGCTTCAGAAACTGTCAGCTCTTGCTCGACCGTCCCGATCCTCAAGCCTTTTTGGCGGCTGATAACGCCGCTATCGACGCCTTCACTGCCAGTCAAGATTTGTAAAAAGGTTGATTTGCCCGTTCCGTTGATGCCGACTAGGGCAATTTTTTCCCCAGCTTCGATTTGGCAGGCTAACTCCTCAAATAACGGATTCCCGCCGATGGTTTTTTTAATAGCAATTGCTTGTATGATCATGATCTCTCTCCTTGAGACCACTCAAAAAGGCCATGGATATCCATGGCCAGTGTTATTTAAACTCAGATTCTCTTGAGAAAAATACCTTGAGATGGCCATTGATTTTACGTAAATGTAACTGTTTTGGACAGACTCGTCCCGTCAACAGCAACTGTAAAACCAATTGCATGGCTAAATGCGATATGGTATCGTTGGTAATTTTCATTACTTGTTATTTTAGTCATGCGCATCATGGTAGTTTCCCCTCCTTTGTGTCTTTGTCTTTTCAGTGTACCTGAAAGTATCAGAAAGTTCAACCAGTACTGGCGGTTTCTTAGCGTTCCTCGATGCGTAATTCTGTCAGAGAGCTTTCTTTCATCTGACCGATGACTAATGGAACGGTCTCATGAACCACATCGCTGTATTCTAAGCCGAACCAGCGTTCAGGTGAAATGGTATGGCGTTTGATAAAAAGCTTCGTCTGCATAACTTGCTTCTGCCATTTGCTTAATGCAGTTGCATTCGACAGCTCTTCTTCGATCATCACGAATTGGAAATCGCCCACATTGCGTCCAGGCGTTAAGGAGTAGCGTTGCGGCTGCAGCGGCAAGCGACCATCTTTCATCAATTCTTGAATGATTTGGCGAATGTAGAGATTGACTTCTTGCGGCACCCGAAAGCCGAGATAAAGCTTTAGTTTAACGATAAAATCGGTATCTGCCATCGAAACTTCATATTTTTTCGTATAGGGTTCGTCGGTGACTTCCACATTGACGAACCAATACACTTTGGCACGTTTTGGCCGTTTATCTAAAATGGAATAGATGAACTGCTGACCGATCTGATCGTCTTGCAGTTTAGGAACCATGAAGACGACGTTCGTCTGAGATAACGGCAAAGAATCATCTTCCCGCAACTGTTTCAATTGAGGGATGTAGGTAGAAAGCGCAACTTCTTCGGCAGCATTTTCTTGAATACGATTGCCCCATTCCCAAATCAGCATCACGCCGATGATCACGCTAGCTAATAAGATGGCAACGTAACCGCCATGGAAAAATTTGGTCGCACTGGAGATAAAGAAAATCCCCTCGATCGCTGCAAAAAAGAGCGTGATGAACGGTGCCAAGAAACGGGTCTTCTTGTTTTGGTGCAAGTAGAAATACAGCAAAATAGTGGTCATCAACATCGTTACCGTAATGGCCAATCCATAAGCAGCTTCCATCCGAGTAGAGGTCTGGAAGAACAAGACCACGCCAGAACAGGCGATCCACAGCAAGGTGTTCAAGGCAGGAATATACATTTGCCCGATAGACGCCCCCGGATAGATGATTTGCATCCGCGGCAATAGTTTCAACTTGATGGCTTCAGAAACCAGGGTAAAGGAGCCAGACAGCAGGGCTTGCGAAGCTATGATGGCAGCGAGGGTGGCAAAGCTGACACCAAAGACTGTCCACCCTTGCGGCAACGCTTGGAAGAATGGATTCAAGTTTTCGATTTCTTGATAAGTCGGGTTTTGATAGACTTGCAGCAACCACGCAGCTTGACCAAAGTAATTTAGCATCAAGCAGATTTTGATATAGGGCCAGCTGGCATAAATGTTTTTCTTGCCCACGTGACCTAAGTCCGAGTAGAGGGCTTCCGCACCAGTCGTTGCCAAAAAGATATTGCCGAGAATAAAGAGACCGGCACTGTTATCGGGACTAAAGAGCAAATTGATCGCATAACGGGGATCAAGGGCGCGAATCACCGAAAGGTCACCAGCAAAGTTCATCACGCCGACGATCCCTAAGAAAGTGAACCAGCCTAGCATGATCGGTCCGAAGGCTTTGCCGACAAACTCAGTTCCAAAGCGCTGCAGGGCAAAGAGGACCAATAAGATTGCTAAGGTGATGCCGACGATGATCGATTGGTCATTGCCGAAGCGATCAAAAAAGACTGGAATCCCCCGTAATCCTTCGATGGCAGTGGTCACCGTCACGGCTGGCGTCAACACGCCATCTGCTAGCAAGGCTGCGCCCCCGATGATTGCTGGAATAATCAAATAGCGGCTGTTTTTACGAACGAGAGTATAAAGGGAGAAAATCCCGCCTTCTCCATGATTATCCGCGTTTAATGCGATCAAGACGTACTTGATCGTCGTTAACAAGGTCAGCGTCCAAAAGACGAGCGAGACGCTACCTAAGATAAAATCGGGTGTTAGGGTGCGTAGTCCGCCATTGTCCTCCACCAGTGCTTTCATTACGTAAAGCGGGCTCGTACCGATATCACCGTAGACCACCCCCATGGCGACTAAAAGTCCGCCGGCGGTCACTTTTTTCATTTTACTTGAACTCATTGACTGTTTTCCCTCCATTTTAAACTGCAAAAAGACCTAAGCGGCCCCTTGCCACTTAGGTCTTGCAAGAAACATCTTAAACCAGCGGATTCCCGCTTGCTGTTGATCTAAGATCATGGAACGATCCATGTGCTACTCCCCTAAAGTGCTCTTATTATCTTTGTTTTTACAGCTCCTGTCAATTGATTTGTTAAAAATGGCAATAAACATTTTTCATTTCCTGCTTTTCAGCGTAAGATAACAATAGGTATGGAATAAGGAGGCAGGAAAATGATTGAGATCAAGAATCTGACGAAACAGTATGGACCAAAAAAAGCGTTGTCTGATCTTTCCCTGACGATCCGTCAAGGGGAGATCTTTGGCTTTCTGGGACACAACGGAGCAGGGAAGTCGACCACGATCAAAAGCTTAGTGAGTATTTTGCAGCCAACGAGTGGGGAAATCTATTTTGATGGCCAATCCCTTGTGGAACATCGAGAAGCGATAAAAAAACAAATTGCTTATGTGCCGGACACCCCCGATTTGTTTTTACAGCTAACGGCAGGGGAGTATTGGGACTTGATTGCCGCAGCGTATGAGGTGCCAGCAGCGGAAAAGGCCGAGCGTTTGCAAAAATTAGGACGCTTGTTTGATATGCTATCTCATGAAGAAGAGACCATCGCCAGCTTTTCCCATGGAATGCGGCAAAAAACGCTGCTGATTGGGGCATTGATCCCCGATCCTGACATTTGGATCTTGGATGAACCGTTACAAGGCTTAGATCCCCAAGCGGCGTATGATTTAAAAGAAATGATGAAACAGCATGCTGCCAAGGGCAAGACCGTGATTTTTTCCACCCATGTCTTAGACACCGCCCAGCAGTTGTGTGATCAATTGGCGATTTTGAAAAAAGGCGAGCTGCTGTACAATGGCTCAGTGGCAGATTTGCTGGCACAGCATCCGTCGCTTTCTTTGGAAACGATCTATCTGCAAATGACTGGGAGAAGTCAAGAAGAAGCGATTCTTGCAGAAGCGGAGGAAGCGTAGATGCGAAAACAACAATTTCTGACTCTGACCTCCGTTAATTTGCGGTATGCCAATCCCCAATTGACAGACAAAGCCCGCAAAAAAGGCAAGGCTGGTTCGACCTTGACCAGTTATTTGCTGTTTCAATATGCGCTTTCTGGGGTAGTGTTTCTGCTAGTCTATGGGTTGACGATGATCACATTGGATTTTAGTCAGATGCCAGGCTTTTTTACCGCTTATGTCGCTTTGTTCGGGATCTTAGGCTTTTCCCAAGGGATTTCGTCCATTTACAATGTTTTTTTCGAGAGTCAAGATCTGCCAGCGTATTTGCCGCTGCCCTTTCGACAGAGTGAAATTTTTCTGGCAAAGATCGTGGTGGTATTTCTCACCGTTGCGCCGTTTATTTTTCCTCTGTTGGTCTTATTTCTCCTAACAGGGATTCGGGCAAATGTCTTTTTCTTGCTGACGATCTTATGGGCGTTCTTGCTGTTCGGCTTGTTTTTAGTCTTGATCTTCAGCATTTGCAGCTTGATCGTCTTCAGCCTGACGCGCACCAAGTTTTTCTTGAAGCATAAAAAATTGGTCACTAGTTTATTGCTAGGCGTGACGATGCTGGTTGTTGTGATCGGGGTCTTAATGATGAATCAGGTGAATACTTATGAGACAGACGTGGTAGATCGGGGAGCGATCAGCTTTTTATTGCCCTTTTATTATGTGATGGTGGCACCGTTTCAAACGACTGGTTTGCTTAGCTTGCTAGGGATCATCGCCACAGCAGGCGTGTTGCTTTTTGCCCTCTATCGATTGATCTTGCCGAAGTTTTATGAGCAAGTGGCAGCCGCGGCGCCCAACCAAGGGAGTGTTCGTCGGAAGCATAAACCCAATCAAGGCTTGGGCCAGCTGTTGTTTAATTACAATTCGCAGTTGATCCGAGATCCGAATTTGATCATGCAAGTCTTTTCTTCTTCGTTGCTGATGCCCATTATTTTCTTAGTGTCCTTTGTGTTTACAGGAGCGATTCAGTTAAGTGAATTGGATGAGCGGTTTATCGGTGTCGTTTTTGTGGCGGGGATCGCCTTGGCAGCATTGATGGTCAACCCGACTTCTTTTATCAGTAATTTGATCTCATTGGATCAGGAGAATTTCTTGTTTGTCCGCTCCTTGCCGCTATCGATGAAGCGCTACTTGCGGGAAAAATTCCGCTTTGGGGTCGTTTTGCAGCTGAGCTTAACGGCAGTCATCGTGCTGGCAGCAGTCCTTCTGTTCAGAATGCCGCTGATTTTGGCTGTCTCTTTTCTAATCGGGGCACTTTGGAGCAGTTTTCTTTTGTGCTTGAAATATTTTGCTCGTGATTATCGGCTGCTGCTTTTGGATTGGACCAACATCAGTCAATTGTTTACGAGAGGGGCGGGGAGTCTTGGGTTAGCCATTGGAACGATCGCAACGCTGTTTCTTTCCATCATTGTTATCATCCTTTACGGCTTTGCTGCGACTTCGGTTAATTTTTGGTTATTGAATGGTCCGGTTTTCTTTGTGATCCTCTTGACCAGCGTCCTTTGGATAGCCCATTATCACCATAGATTTTGGCGTCGTTTTTCCTAAGGGAAGCGACGCTTTGCTTTTTTTATTTAAGGATGGGTAAATTAACTATTTATTCAGAAAATTCAGAAAAACTATTTACAATCAAGCGGAAACATGGTTAGATAGGAGTACCTATTACTTTGCTTTCATTTTTTGCTGTACAAGTTTGGATAACCGACTTGTCAAAGAGCTGTGACCAAAGTCAAAAAGACCAATGAGACCTGAGCGCTCGTTGCCTCTTTTGCTTTTGTCACGGTTTTTTTTGTACAAAAAAAACCTGCCAAGCAGCGGCAGGTCGTCTCACTATTAAGCTTTCGTGTGGTCTTTTGCTGGGACTTTGTTTTCTAGGTCTGTCCGTACAACTAACACATCACAGCCGGCATGGCGAATGACATACTCAGAAACGGAACCGATAAAGATTCGTTCCACGGCATTTAAACCAGTGGCACCGATCATAATCAAATCGATGTCGTGATCTTCTGGCAATTGTTTGGCAATGATCGGTTTTGGCGAGCCGTATTCGATCACCGTTTTGACCGCAGTTACTTGATGCTTGCGGGCATAATCCTCATAGTCTTTCAAGGTTTGTTTGGCCATTTCGGTTGCTTGTTCAGCAAGCATGCCGTCAAAAGAAGAAACGGTTTGAAAGGCACGAGTGTCGATCACATGTGCTAAAACCAATTCAGAATCATTCCGCTGTGCCACGTTCACGGCTTTTTTGAAGGCTAATTCTGACTCGCTAGACCCATCGACGGCTACCATGATTCGTTGATATTGTTGTAACATAAGAAACACTCCCATCTGTTATCTTCTACTTTTATTGTAATGCTTTTTTCTGGAAAAAGAAAACCTAATCTTTCTTTTTTTTCATTTTTTGTGCCAACAAGATGCTGAAAGATGCGGAAGAGAGCAGCAATAAAGCCAAATAAAACAAGGCAATCAGCTCCTTATCGACAAAGCCCACAACCAATGCCACCACGCCTAAAAGGAAATGAATGAGACTATAGGTTTTTAAGAAGACCTTATTCGCCTCGGTGGTAGGGATCAAAGTGAAAAAAATCGCTTGTTTGGCATAAAGCAAATAACTGGTGCCGAATAACACGAGTGCCACGATCGTAAATAATAGAAGAATCATAAACATACGCCATCCTGTCCTAAGTTGATAAGTTTAGTATAGCGAACCCTAGAAAGAATAGCAAAAGCCACCCTTACTCTGATGTCAGGCAAGGACGTTTCACTGTTGCTATCGGTTAGAAAACGCAAAAAAGCCATCTGTTAAAAACAGATGGCACATTCTAAAAAGAATGGGTAATATCCGTTGATGCCGTTCTTTTTCCCATAGTATTGATCCCGCAAATTCTAGCAGGTGGGTTCCACGGTCTAAGCTTCGAACTACCAAAGGAAAAGGCATGTTACCAGCATTGACACAAGACGGATCCCAAGATATCAATAAAAATGTTCGGTCAACACACAAAAGGGACAACTCGTACATCACAGAATTCCCACCCTTATAGTAGCATAGGAATGACGAAGGTGCAATAAAGTTGTTTGAAAACGATACCAAAAAGTCGCTATTTTTTTTAAGTACCTAGTTTTTTTTCTTTCGCTGCTGCAATTGTTGGTACCGTTGACCTAAGGCTTGCTCATATTTACCAGTGGCTTTTGGTTGGTAATAATGAGTATTTTTCAGCTTATCAGGTAAGTATTGCTGATCGACCCAGGCATCATCAAAATTATGCGGGTATTGATAGCCGACACCCCGATTCAAGCTTTGGGCACCCTTGTAATGACTGTCTCGTAAATGATCCGGGACATCGCCAGCTTTACCGCTGCGAATATCTGCGATCGCTGCATCCAATGCCATGTAGGCAGAGTTGGATTTTGGTGACAGACATAGATCGACCACTGTATCGGCTAACGGAATCCGAGCTTCTGGCAAGCCCAAACGTTCAGCGGCTAACACAGCATTGACGGTTCGAGCAGCGGCTGCTGGGTTAGCTAAACCAATGTCTTCATAGCCGATGACCATCAAGCGCCGACAAATGATCGCCAGATCGCCTGCCTCTACTAAACGACCTAAGTAATGCAGCGCACCATCCACATCGCTGCCGCGAATCGATTTTTGAAAAGCAGAGATCACATCATAGTGCGCATCCCCATCTTTATCGTGGGTCAATGCTTTACGCTGGACGCACTCTTCGATGATCGCTAAGGTCAAATGAATAATGCCGTCTGGTCCTTTTGGGGTGGAACGAGCAGCGAGCTCTAAGCCGTTTAGCGCACTTCGTAAATCACCGTTGGTCGCTCGCGAGAGATGCAAGCGGGCATCATCGGTCAATACGATGGTTTCTGATCCAAGTCCGCGAGTTTCATCTGCTAAGGCTTGATCAATGGCGGTCAAAATGTCTTCTTCTTGGAGCGGTTTGACTTCAAAAATCTGTGTCCGACTGCGAATCGCTGGATTGATCGTAATGTAGGGATTTTCCGTCGTGGCACCGATCATAATGATCTTGCCGCTTTCTAAATGGGGCAGTAAAAAGTCTTGTTTTGTCTTGTCTAGTCGATGGACTTCATCAAGCAGTAAAATGACAGTACCGCTCATTTTGGCTTCCTCTGCCACGATCTGCAGGTCTTTTTTTGTATCTGTGGCGGCGTTCAGCATGCGAAACGCATAGCGTGTCGAGCCGGCGATCGCACTGGCAATGCTGGTTTTTCCGGTTCCCGGCGGTCCGTATAGGATCATCGAAGAAAGCATTTTGGCTTCGACCATTCGGCGAATGATTTTCCCCGGGCCAACCAAATGCTGCTGTCCGACGACTTCATCTAAGTTCCGTGGCCGCATTCGATAAGCAAGTGGCTGCTGCATAAAACGATCCTCTCCTTTTCCTGTAAGTATAACATAAGAACGTATATTCTCATAAACAAGCTGATTTGCGTCTTTACAGAAACAAAAGGGCGCTTATTTTCCACTCAGTCAGCAAAAATCAGGTTCGTTGAAAAGAAATCGTTGAGAACGTCGTAACTCTGTAGTCAAAGATAGTAAGTTCGCCGAGAATTGTGTAGAATAAAGAGGGTGATGAGAATGGATGAATTAATGGCACTTTTTGCGACACAGCCGACAACGACCATCGCACGTGCCTTATTAGGAATGTATTTGGAACATGAGACCCCAGAAGGAACAGTAGGTGGGTATATCGTGGATTGTGAAGCGTATCTAGGTCCCGATGATCTGGCGGCTCATAGTGTGGGCATGCGAAACACACCAAGAGTTCGGGCGATGTATCAGGAACCAGGTACGATTTATTTATATACGATGCATACGCATCGAATCGTCAACTTTATTACGCAGCCAAAAGGCATCCCGCAAGGAATCATGATTCGCGGGCTAGAACCGGTGGATGGGATCGCCTTGATGGAACAACAACGACAAAAAACAGGACCGGATGTAGCCAACGGCCCCGGGAAACTGGTACAGGCACTGCAGATCCCCGCTGAGCTTTATGGAGAATCGATTTTTACAAGCCCGCTGCATTTGGTTCCTGAGCGCCGACGTACCCCAAAAGAAATTTTGGCATTGCCTCGGATCGGTATCCCAAATAAAGGGGAATGGACCCAGATGCCGCTTCGTTTTGCGGTGGCTGGCAATCCGTATTTGACAAATATACGAAAAACCGCTGTTCAGCAAGACCATGGATGGTGTTAAGAAAGAAGGAATAGTGATGGCGAAAGAAACGATATTGACTTACTTAGATCAGCGATTAACGAAAAAAATCACCGACTATGATGTGGCGATCGATTGGGATGCCAAAAATCATACGATCGAATTGGTGCTGCGCTTGTTTGCTGAAAATCCTCACCACGTGCAGATCGACGATGCACAAGGTGTGGCATCAGAAGAAGCGATCATTGAATTTGAAGATGGGATTTTGCTGTATGATCCACAAAAATCAACGTTTGATGAAGAAGATTATTTAGCGACGATCCCTTATGCAGGGAAAAAAGGGATCCAAAAAGCCTTGTTAGACGGATTGGTTGATTACATTCAAGAAATTTTAGAAGAAGGCCAAAGCGACCTGCTTGATTTCTTGAACGATGACAGTGAAGAAGCGATCTTTGAATTGCGATTCAACGAAGAAGAATTTGTGGAGAAAATGACGAACTATCAAGCGGGAGCTGGGGAAACCATGATCCCGTACCCTAGTTACTAAGGAGAACGAACATGAAATGGAATGAAGTAACCGTAGCGACAGCTAGCGAAGCAGTGGAAGCAGTCGCCAATATTTTAATGGAACACGGAGCAAGTGGGGTAGCGATCGAGGACGTTTTAGATATCGAAAATTTTAAAAGCGATGCGTATGGCGAAATTTTGGATAAAGAAACCTATACGACCTTAGAAGAAGGCGCCCAAGTCAGTGCCTATTTCCCAGAGACGATCTTTTTACCAGAAGTGCTGCCGACGATCAAAGCAGCCATCGACCGTCTGCCAGAATATGGTTTGGCGATCGGCAAAAACACCATCACAACGAGCGAGGTCGTGGAAGAAGCATGGGCGACGGCCTGGAAAAAATATTACCATCCAGTCCGTATCTCCCGCTATCTGACGATCGTGCCGAGCTGGGAAAACTATCAACCGCTGCAAGAAGATGAAAAGATCATCACCCTTGATCCGGGGATGGCTTTTGGAACCGGCACGCATCCTACGACACGCTTGACATTACAAGCCCTAGAAGTCTACTTGCGAGGCGGTGAAACCGTCTTAGATGTCGGGACGGGCTCAGGCGTGTTGAGTATCGCCAGTAAATATTTAGGTGCCAAAGACGTGTTCGCTTATGATCTAGATGAAGTCGCTGTGAGGTCCGCCCAAGAAAATATGGCGATGAACCCCATTGCTCACGATGTGACCGTGCAGGCCAATGATCTCTTGCAAGGAGTGACGGTCCCTGCTGATCTTATCGTTGCCAATATTTTAGCGGACATCATTTTATTGATGATCCCTGATGCGTGGCGTCTATTGAAGCAAGAAGGGACCTTGATCGTTTCTGGGATCATTGAGACGAAAAAACAATTAGTGATCGATGCCATGATCGCACAAGGCTTTGAGATCGATCAGTTGTTCAATCAAAAAGACTGGTATGCGATCGCCTTTAAAAAACCAGAGGTAGAGTAAGATGCAGCGATATTTTTTACAGGAGCCTTATGAAGCAAAAGCGGTGTTTGCCGTTTCAGGTGAACCCTTCCACCATATGATCCGAGTGATGCGCATGACTCCCGGGGCAAAAGTCGGTTTAGTCTTTGAGGATCATTTGGCGATCATCGCCAAGATCAAAGAAGCCGATGAAGAAACGGTGTACTTAGAGGAAGTCGAAAAAGAACAGCAGGACAAGGAATTGCCGCTGCAGGTCACGATCGCTAGCGGCTACCCGAAAGGCGACAAGCTGGACTTGATCGTTCAAAAAGGAACGGAGCTGGGGGCGGCAGCCTTTATCGGTTTTCCTGCGCAAACTTCGGTCGTGAAATGGGATCAAAAGAAATTACAGAAAAAGCAGCAACGGCTGCAAAAAATCGCTCAAGAAGCGGCGGAGCAGTCCCAACGGCAGATCGCGCCAGCCATCACGCTGCTGGATAACGCCAAAGCATTTTGGCAAAGCCTCAGTCAGTATGATGCGGTCCTAGTGGCTTATGAAGAATCAGCCAAGCAAGGAGAAGCGGCGATGCTGCTGCAAGTGATCACCGCATTGCCTGTTGGCAGCAAAGTTTTAGCGATCTTTGGTCCAGAAGGCGGTCTGACCCCCTCCGAAATCGAAGAAGCCCAGCAAAACAACGCCAAATTATGCGGGTTAGGCCCTCGAATTTTACGAACAGAAACAGCACCGTTTTATTTTTTAAGTGCTGTCAGTGTGCTAACGGAATTAAAGAGGATGTGAGTTGATGAATAAGAACCAAGAAGCAATCAGTGTCCGTTTGTTGACGGCCGATCTGACCGACTGGGTCTTGAAGGATTTTATCAATCAATATAAGACGACCTTAAAGGAAGTCGTCGTTTTGCCTAGTGCCATTCGGCGAGCGAAAATCTTGGCACAAGGCTCTTCCCTACAAATCGGCGCAGTGATCGATTACCCCCTTGCCCAAGGAACACTGGCAAAGGTGGCGTTTGAAATTGGTCGGGCGTTTATGGAAGGCGCCGATTTTTTGGAAGTCTGGCTGCCAGCTTCTTCCTTCATGGAAAATGATCGTGGCTTTGCGGAGCTGACTGAAACGATCCGCTCCTTGACCTTGACAGGAGGAGAGATCCGCTTAGCTGTGCAAACCGAGATCATGAATGAATTGACGAAGATCCAAGTAGCACAACGCTTGAAAGAAGAAGCTTGGCCAAAGATCGTGTTAGGGCAAAAACAACCACTAGCAGAAGCATTGCATGACGTGAGCTTGTTTTCCTTAGATGGTGGTAGTCAACTGTCGATCCAGATCAATCCTGACACAGTAGATGAACAAGCGCTGCAATCACTACAGGCTGCTGGCGCTGAGAAAATCGGGCTTTCGTATCATGTTTTTGAAGAATTGCTTAAGGACCAGCCGTCGCCCGATGTGCTTTGAACAACAGCGATTGAAAAATAGCTGAAAAATTTGTATAATAATACTACTAAAATAAGAACTGCAGGTTAGACAGGAGTCCCATGCTTAGAACGTTTGTCCGCAAGGCTTTGGGTGCGTGACGAAACGTTAACAGCGACTTCTGTCTGCCTTTTTGATAGCACAAAAAAGAAAAGCAGGAGGCGGAATGAATGGCAAAAGAAGTTATATTGACCGGGCCCAATGTCATCAAATTGGTCGCTCATTATATGAGTGAAGAGCATGTTGCCTTTGTCCAAAAAGCATTAGATTACGCGACAGAAGCCCACAAAGAACAATTCCGTAAATCCGGCGAGCCTTACATTATTCATCCAATCCAAGTTGCGGGGATCTTGGCAGAATTGCAGATGGATCCTCATACCGTTGCAACTGGTTTTTTGCATGATGTCGTCGAAGATACCGATGTGACGTTAGCCGATCTGAAAGAAGAATTCGGTGCCGATGTAGCGATGCTAGTGGATGGCGTGACCAAGCTGGGTAAGATCAAGTACAAATCTCACGAAGAACAATTAGCAGAAAATCATCGAAAAATGTTGATCGCCATGGCGCAAGATTTACGGGTCATCATGGTCAAACTGGCTGACCGTTTACATAATATGCGTACGTTGAAACATCTGCGGGAAGACAAACAACGCCGCATCGCCCAAGAAACGATGGAAATCTATGCCCCATTGGCTCATCGTTTAGGGATCAGCCGCATCAAATGGGAATTAGAAGATATTTCTTTGCGTTATTTGAATCCACAGCAATATTACCGAATCGTGCATTTGATGCAGACAAAGCGAGAAGAACGGGAATCTTACGTTTCTGAAACCGTAGAAGAGATTCGAATCGCCACCGAGGAACTAGATATCTATGCTGAGATCTATGGCCGACCAAAGCATATTTACTCGATCTATCGCAAGATGAAAGACCAAAAGAAACAGTTCAATGAAATCTATGATTTGTTGGCGATCCGAGTGATCGTTGACTCCATCAAAGATTGTTATGCGGTTTTGGGAACGATCCATACAAAATGGAAACCAATGCCTGGACGGTTCAAGGATTATATCGCGATGCCAAAAGCCAACATGTACCAATCGCTGCATACGACGGTCATTGGTCCCAAAGGCAATCCTGTCGAGATCCAAATTCGGACCCATGAAATGCATGAGATCGCTGAATTTGGGGTTGCTGCGCACTGGGCCTATAAAGAAGGCAAGACCGAAAAAGTCAGAGCCGACAAGATGACCCAACAAGTTGGCTGGTTCCGAGAAATCTTGGAACTACAAGATGAAAGCTATGATGCTTCTGAATTTATGGAAGGTGTCAAAGGCGATATTTTCAGCGACAAAGTCTATGTATTTACGCCAAAAGGTGATGTGACGGAGTTGCCTCAAGGCTCCAGTCCCCTGGATTTTGCCTATAGCATCCATACCGACATCGGTAACAAAACCACCGGCGCCAAGGTCAACGGCAAGATGGTCCAATTGGACTACAAGCTAAAAAATGGGGACATTATCGAGATCTTGACCTCACCAAATTCCTTTGGTCCAAGCCGCGACTGGGTCAAACTAGTGGCTACCAGCAAAGCGAAGAACAAAATCAAACGATTTTTTAAAGCCCAAGATCGTGATGAAAACATCATCAAAGGGCATGAGGCAGTGGTTCGTACCTTACAAGATATGGGCTTTGTGCCGAAAGAATTTTTGACGAAAAGCAAAATGGCGGAAGCTTGCGAACGGTTCAACTACCAAACAGAAGATGATCTATTTGCCTCTGTCGGCTATGGGGAAGTTAGTCCCACGACTTTAGCCAACCGTTTGACCGAAGAAGAACGGCGCGAGAAACAAATCGAGAAGCAAAAGCAGCAAGTCCAAGAGATGATCAATCAACCGACGAAAAAAGAACCAGAAAAAATGAAGGTTCGTCACGAAGGCGGCATTGTCATTGAAGGGGTCGATAACTTGTTGATCCGTATCTCCCGCTGCTGCAATCCGGTCCCTGGAGATTCGATCGTCGGCTACATTACCAAAGGCCGAGGAATCTCGATCCACCGTAGCGATTGTCCCAATGTTCAAAACAAAGACGCCGCGAACCGTTTGATCGATGTTGAGTGGGAAGATGCCACCGACATCAACAAAGAATACGATGCCGATCTTGAGATCTACGGCTATGATCGTTCTGGGTTGCTCAATGATGTCTTACAGACAGTCAACACTGTCACGAAGCGCTTAGTGAGTGTCGAAGCCAAAACCAACAAAGACAAAATGGCAACGATCCGCATCACGGTGGCGATTCAGAATTTGACTCATTTGAAATCGATCGTTGATAAGATCAAGCAGATTCCAGATGTTTACAGCGTCAGACGTACGAAGGGATGAGAAAGAATGCGGGCAGTGATTCAGCGAGTCAGTCAAGCAAGTGTGTCGATTGAGGAGACTATCGTCGGTGCGATCCAACAAGGGTTTATGGTTTTATTGGGGATCACCCATGAGGATACAGGCGACGATGTGGCTTATCTCATAAGAAAAATCAAAAATCTGCGGGTTTTTGAAGACGAAGAAGGTAAAATGAATCGGTCACTGGAAAGTATAAATGGCGCCGTCTTGAGTATTTCACAGTTCACCCTCTATGGGGAGACCAAGAAAGGCAATCGCCCCAGCTTCATTCAAGCGGCACCGCCAAGTATTGCGATCCCGCTTTACGAAGCTTTTAATGAAGGCTTAAAAGCAGAAGGGATCACTGTTGCTACTGGAAAATTTGGTGCAGATATGCAAGTCGCCTTGGTCAATGATGGCCCGGTGACGATCGTGATCGATACGAAAGAAAAATAAGTGATACAAAACGAAGGATTTTCTCGCTGGGAAAGAGTGAGAGAATTCCTTCGTTTTTTTATACGCTCGAAAGCGCCAAGCATTTTTGATGGAATCCAAGTAAAATTTAAGTTGAAATCGGGAAATCTTACAAAACTGTTAGCAAAAACACCATTCTTTTATTTGTTATTTAACATCTTTTTCTTGTTCTTTTATAAGGGTTTTTAAATGGAAATATCGTTTGTACTCGTTTTTTAATATTTAAAATTCGAAAAACGTCCCTTTATTGCGATTGTTCTTGAGGGAGAAGTATGGAATAATTGTTAAAAAATAATGTCACTGGAGGAAAAAACAATGAACTTTTGGCAGCGTGCATTAAAGAGTATCACCAGAAGAAAAGGGAAATCATTTATTTTATTTTTAGTTCTATTTATTCTAGGCAATGTGATCGCTGGTGCTGTTGCAATTCAACAATCCACTGCCAACGTGGAGCGAGAGACGAAACGCAAAATGGGGAACGTAGCTACGGTGGAAATGGATTGGGAAGGTTTTGAAAAAGATCATGCGGATGCTTCGGACGAAGAGCGGTCTCAAGAGGATTTTTATCCGAAACCACCAGCGCTGGATGTTTATAAGCAAATCGGTCAGTTAAGCTATGTCAAACAATATGACTATCAAATGATGGGCAGTTTAGAAACGAAAGAACTGAAAGCGTATGTACCAGAAGATGGTTCAATACAGATGGGCGGTCAATATTTCACATTGAAAGGCGGCAATTTGACACAGCCAATAGATATGCAAGAAGGGTTGATTCGTCTCGATGAAGGCGAAGGCCTAACGGAAAAAGATTTAAATGAACTGACGAATGCGGTATTGATCAGTAAAGAAGTTGCTGAACTGAATAACTTGAGCGTTGGTGATCAGTTGGTTTGGGATATCCGGACAGATACCATGATGGGCGGTGGAAGCGAGATCGTGGATGACGAAGAAAACGATGGCACAGAAGAAACTAGTGATGACAGCAACAGTGCCAGCTTTGATTATCCTGTGACGATCGCTGGGATTTTTTCGGTAGTTAAAAAAGATCAGAGCAATCAAAATGATTCATCGGATCAAAGTGGTAGTCAAAACTCCGATACGATATGGCAAGTGATGGATCAAATCAATACGTTTTATGCTAGTAATAATCTAGTCCTCGATTACACTAAGATTCAAGCAGAGAAGGTTTGGGGTGAAACAATCGATGAAGATGCAGATAACTTTTATCAACCGATCTTTGTCCTAAATTCAACGGATGACGTCGAAGCCTTTAAACAAGAAGCCGGTGCGTTATTGCCCCAATACTACCGCGTCGTTGCCAATACGGATCAATACGAGCAGATCGCCGGTGGTTTTACTCGTTTAGGAGTGATCGCAAATTACATCGTGATCATTGCATCGATCGCTACCATCTTTATCATTTCCTTAGTGGTCTTGCTTTTCTTACGAGATCGGAAACAAGAATTAGGCATCTATCTTTCCTTGGGGGAAAGTCGGGGGAAAGTCATTGGTCAGATCGTGATTGAAGTCTTGCTGGTTAGTTTAGCCGCATTGCTATTGTCCTTAGTGACCGGGAACTTATTAGGTGGTGCCGTTTCAAATACCTTGATGCAAAACGATTGGATGAGCAATCAA
The DNA here is from genome assembly GCF_002174385.1 of Enterococcus sp. 6D12_DIV0197. NCBI lineage: Bacteria > Bacillati > Bacillota > Bacilli > Lactobacillales > Enterococcaceae > Enterococcus > Enterococcus sp. 6D12_DIV0197. The sequence goes on along the minus strand of NZ_NIBN01000001.1, from coordinate 3,546,117 downwards.
AATGAGATGGGCGGTGTTTATTATGGCAGTATGATGGCAGCTAATATTGATTACATGGATATCAAAAATGCTTATCAAGTATCCTTCTCAGCCGGCTACATCATCACGTATCTGCTGTTAGGTCTAGGAACTGTCTTACTCTCAGCGATTTTACCGCTATTGTATATTTTACGCTTGAATCCAAAGAAAATCATGATGTAGGAGGAACCAACGATGACTTTATTAGAAACGAAAGCAGTCGATTACTATTACCAAGACGGCGATCAGCGCCGCTATATACTGAAAGAGACCTCTGTTTCTTTTGAAAAAGGGACTTTCTATGCCATCTTAGGACAATCTGGTTCGGGAAAAACGACGTTTTTATCCTTGATCAGTGCGTTGGATAGTCCGAAAAGCGGTCAAGTACTTTATGAAGGCACCGATATCGAAAAAATCGGGCATGAGAATTATCGCCGCGACGACATCAGTATCATTTTCCAAAGCTATAATCTGATTCCCTATTTGAGTGCAGTCGAAAATGTCTTAGTGCCGATGGCGATTACGAAAAATCAGCTGCCAGACAATCAACGAGAAGTGGCGTACAATTTGCTGGATTATATAGGCATCACTAAAGAAAAAGCCGATCGTCTCGTCAATCAATTATCTGGTGGGGAACAACAACGGGTAGCGATCGCCCGGGCGTTAGCCACCAATGTCGATATCATTTTAGCAGACGAACCAACCGGGAATTTGGATGAAGAAATGGAACAAGAAATCATCGATATCTTTAAAGAGCTGGCACACGTCCACAACAAATGTGTGATCGTCGTGACCCACGCCAACGAGATCGCTCAACAAGCGGATGAAGTATTGTATTTACGTAAAGGTGTGTTGAGCAAACATGAGTGATTTTTTATCAAATTTTAGCCCGGACAACTATGATGGCAAAAAGAAACCCACGCCCGATCACGAGAAAAAACCCAGCGAACCTGTCGGAGATCAAAACGCAAGTAGCGCGGAGCAAGCGGGCAAACCAGCAGAGCCGACGACGGTTCACCAATCAGAAGAGTCGACCGCTAGTGAGCCACTGAGTCGTTCGGCAGCCCGTCAACAAACACAGACGACTGAAGCAAAAGCGGCGAGTTCTTCGACGGAGAAGGTAGCATCAAAGGAACCAGTCAGCCGGTTTGGGAAAGAAGAAACGGAATTTGATCCGACCTACAAAAAGCGTAAGCAGAAAAAAATCTTGCTAATTGCCCTACTGACCGCCTTGGCGGTTGCCGTGATTGGGATCGTCTACTATCAAATGACCCATGTGAAGGTGCCAGATTTCACTGCCCAAGATCTGTCAGAAGCGCGGACGTGGGGCATGGAAGAAGGCGTCGCTATCAAAGTAGAGCAAGAATATGATTTTGACAAAGACGTCAACCAAGTGATTGACCAAAGTGTTGACCCTGACAAAAAGATCAAGAAGGGTGCCACATTGACACTGACGGCGAGTCTCGGGCCTGATCCTGAAGAACGCTTAGAGCTGCCAGATTTTTCAGCGATGCAAGTGACCGAAGCAAAAGAATGGATCGCCAGCAATAAAGCCGAGAACCTCTCTTTGATCGAACAATTTGACGACAATGTAGCAGCAGAAGCCTTTATTAAACAAGAGGCGGCCAACAAAGAGCTTGATTTGGCGGAATACAAACGCAAAGACCGTTTGAGTGTCTATTATTCAAAAGGGAAAGAAGTCTTTGAAAAAAATATTGAAGTACCTGATTTTACGGGCAAAGCCAAGAGTGAAGCTTCTGAATGGGCGAAAAAGAATGACTTGAAATACAAAGAAGAAACCGTCTTTTCTGACAGTGTCGCCCTGGATCTGGTGGTTTCACAAGAACCAGTCAAAGGCAGCAAACTCGCGAAAAAAGATGAATTTGTGGTGAAGGTCTCAAAAGGCCAAGCATTGACCGTTCCAGATTTTTCACAATACACGATCGAAGAAGCCCAAGGACTAGAATCGAAAATCCCGCTGCAAGTCAGCACAGTCTATTCCGATCAAGTGGCGTATGGTAGTTTCTTGAGCCAGTCGGAAGAAGCAGGCAAAGAATACAGCGAAAGCGATACTTTGCCAACCGTCAAAGTCGTCTACTCATTAGGCCGACCATATTTAAAAGACATCCGTTTCCAAGCAACGGAAGGCGACTTGCCAAAACTATTCTTTGATGAATACAAATCAAAAGGCGCCAATGTCTATTATGAAATCTACTATGTCGATTCGGCGGAACCAAAAGGAACCGTTGTTGAAATGAGCCGCTACGGCGAGTTTATTCCCCTAGAAACGTGGATCACCATCGGGATCAGCCGCGGCAATCTGCAAGGCAGTACCCAAACGCCTCCAGTAGAGGATGGGGGCGACGATGTCGATGAACCGATCAGTACCGCTGGTTCAAACGCTACCGAATAATCCTTACTAAGTGCTTTTTCAAACCGCATCAAAAAAGCAAGCATCCTTCTTTTTGGAAGGGTGCTTTTTACTTACTAATTGTAAAAAAAACACAAGCGAGCCGCTTGAAATCGCTGGGTCGATAAAGTAAACTTGATGGTAACGATAAAAAATGGCTCCGCAGTGCCATCTATAGAAGGGACGAAACAAATGATAAAAAAATTACTCGCGAATGTTGGCAGCTATAAGAAGGACAGCTTGCTGACCCCTGTGTATGTAGCAGGAGAGGTTGCCTTAGATGTCATTATGCCCCTGATCATGGCCATGATGATCGACCAAGGGATCGAAAAAGGAGACGCCGGTGTGATTCTAAGAGATGGCGGCTTGCTTTTTTTATGTTCCTTGATCGCATTACTTTTAGGAACGCTTGGCGGACGAACGGCAGCGATCGCTTCGGCTGGTTTTGCCCGCAACCTGCGGCACAATCTGTTTCGCCGAATCCAAGATTTTTCCTTTTCAAACATTGACCGCTTTTCTTCCTCCAGTTTGATCACCCGCTTGACCACTGACGTGACCAACGTCCAAAATGCTTACCAAATGATTATTCGTATTCTGGTCCGTAGTCCGTTAGTTCTGATTTTTTCACTTGCAATGGTTAGCACCATCAGTCCAGAACTTATGACGATCTATCTGGTTGTTTTACCGATCTTAGCGATTGGTCTGGCTTTAGTTATACGTTTTGCCCACCCGCTGTTTCTAAAAGTATTCCGCATTTATGACCGCCTGAATAATGTGGTGCAAGAAAATTTACAAGGGGTTCGCGTCGTGAAATCGTATGTCCGGGAAGAACAGCAAGAAGAACTGTTTGGCGAAGTGTCCACCGATGTTTATCGGAATTTCACGCTTGCGCAACGAATCGTCTCTTTCAACATGCCATTGATGCAATTTTCTGTCTATACGTGTATGCTGCTCCTGTCATGGTTTGGTGCCCAGCTGATCGTGGAACAAAGCAGCCTGACCACTGGTGAGTTAGTCAGCATGTTCAACTACACGATGCAGATTTTGATGAGCTTGATGATGATGTCGATGGCTTTCGTGCAGATTTTGATCGCACGAACGTCGGCAGAACGGGTCGTAGAAGTATTAGATGAAGAAAGTGACTTGAAAAATCCCGCCGATCCAGTCAAAGAGATCAAAGACGGCTCCATCGTTTTTGAGAATGTCGGCTTTAGTTACGCCAATGACAAAAACAAGCTGGCGCTGACGGATGCAAATCTGCGTATCGAATCCGGGGAAGTCATTGGAGTCATTGGCGGGACCGGGAGCGGAAAATCCACCCTCGTCCAGCTGATCCCGCGCTTATATGATGTGATTGAAGGGCGTGTCATCGTCGGCGGTCATGATGTTCGCGACTATGATTTAGAAGCATTGCGGGACCAAGTAAGTATGGTCTTGCAAAACAATGCCCTTTTCAGCGGCACCATCAACGACAATTTACGTTGGGGCAATGAAGAAGCGTCGGATGAAGAGATCCAGCGCGTGGCAACGATCGCACAAGCCGATCCCTTCATTCAAGAATTTCCGGATAAATATGAAACGCAGATCTCACAAGGAGGAAACAATGTTTCTGGTGGACAAAAACAACGGTTGACGATTGCTCGTGCCTTGTTGAAGAAACCGAAAATCTTGATCCTCGATGATTCTACCAGTGCCGTCGATACCAAAACCGACCGCAGTATTCGTGAAGGCTTGAAACGAGAAATCCCTGGAACGACGACGATCATTATTTCCCAACGGATCAATTCGATCGAAGACGCCGATCGGATCATCGTAATGGATGATGGCAAAATCAACGGCATCGGTACCCATGAAGAATTATTGGCAAACAATGCCATCTATCAAGAAGTGTACCATTCGCAGCAGAAAGGATTTGGTGAAGGTGAAGAATAGACAAGCAGCAAATCCCAAGCGCACATTGAAACGCTTATTGCGGACGATGTTTGGCGACTACAAAGGACAACTTCTATTCGTCGTTGTTATGATCTTATTAAGTGCCTTTGCCAACGTTCGCGGTTCGTTGTTTTTACAAGTCGTGATCGACGATCATATCACACCGCTTTTAGGGCAAGCCAATCCTGATTTTGGCGGTTTGTTTCGGGCGATCGTTCAAATGGCGATCATCTACCTGATTGGGATCTTGGCCGCACTGATCTATAACTTTATGATGGTCAAGATCAGTGAGGGGACGCAGAAAAAAATCCGTGACCAAATGTTTACGCATATGCAGTCTCTACCCGTCGGTTACTTTGATGCCCGCTCAGATGGCGACATCATGAGTCACTTTACCAACGATACGGATACGTTGCGCCAAATGATCTCCCAAAGTATTCCAAACTTGATGATGGCGGCGGTAACCTTTTGTTCTGTCTTTATCGCCATGTTCTCCATCAGTGTCCCATTGACTTTGTTCGTGATGCTGTCGATTATTTTGATGCTGAATGTGATCCGCATCATTTCTCGCCGCAGCGGCCGCTTCTTTGGCGCACAGCAACGAGATTTAGGCGCTGTCAACGGGTATATCGAAGAAATGATGCACGGGCAAAAAGTCGTCAAGATCTTCAATCATGAAAAAATCGTCATGGAAGAATTTGATGCCTTAAATGACCAACTACAAGAAAGTGCCACTAAAGCCAATGTCAATGCCAATACCTTGATGCCGATCATGATGAACTTACTGAATGTCCAATATGTCTTGATCGCCATCATTGGGGGCCTGTTTGCCATCAATGGTGTTTCTGGCCTAACGGTCGGGATGATCGCTTCTTTCTTGCAGCTGAGCCGTTCATTAAATGGTCCTATCAGCCAGGTGTCACAACAAATCAACTTTGTGATCATGGCGTTAGCTGGTGCCGAGCGGATCTTCCATCTATTAGATGAAACGCCAGAAATCGATCATGGCTACGTCACACTGGTCAATGCCAAATGGTCGCAAGGTCAGCTAGTTGAAACCAAAGAACGAACAGGCACGTGGGCGTGGAAACATCCCCACGAGGATGGGACCATTACCTATACGGAAGTGACGGGAGACGTGCGATTTGAAGATGTTGATTTCGGCTATGTCGATAATCAACTGGTCTTACATGATATCAATCTGTATGCAGAGCCTGGGCAAAAAGTTGCTTTTGTTGGTGCCACAGGTGCTGGTAAGACAACGATCACCAATTTGATCAATCGGTTCTACAACATCCAAGACGGGAAGATTCGTTATGATGGCATCAATATTGAAAAAATCCATCTTGAATCCCTGCGCCGCTCCTTAGGGATCGTGTTGCAAGACACCCATTTGTTTACTGGAACGATTCGCGAGAATATTCGCTTCGGAAAACTGGATGCTAGTGATGAAGAAGTGCTGGCAGCTGCGAAATTAGCCAATGCCGACATGTTTATCAACCACTTGCCAGAAAAATACGACACCGTAATCACGGGCGATGGCGAAGGGCTTTCCCAAGGGCAACGTCAGCTGTTGGCAATTGCGCGGGCAGCGATCGCTGATCCGCCAGTGATGATCTTAGACGAAGCCACCTCAAGCATCGATACCCGTACAGAGCGGATCGTCCAATCAGGGATGGACCGTTTGATGTCTGGACGGACCGTGTTTGTGATTGCCCATCGATTGTCTACGATCCAAAACTCAGATGCCATCATGGTGATGGATCATGGCCGTATCATTGAGCGGGGGACTCATGAAACGCTATTGGCGGAAAAAGGCACCTATTATCAGCTCTATACTGGAAAAATCGAATTGGATTGATCCTGCCATGGCTACGGCTTGAAGCTGCAGCGACTGGCGATCTACCTATTTTTCCCTTGTTTGCAACGTCCGATTGGCAGTAAGCCAGTCGGTTTTTTTGCGCAGCTCGAAAAAATGGTATACTGTCACTGAGACAGCCGCACAACGGCGGCAGCACGTCAGCAGTTGTGCTGCGAAAAATGGATTCCATGAGGTGAAAACATGAAACTAGCATTGGCAAAGATCGTTTTAGATGATGAGTGGTATGAAGTGGTCCAATCGGAAAAAGGGCTAGTTTATTTTGGTCGGCAGCAGGATCATCATGAATTACTCAAGTTCTTTCCATTGGCTGAAATCAGTAGTACAGCTGACCTTGATCCAGTAATTGAAGCGCAGCTGCAAGCTTATTTTGCAGGGGAACCAGTGACATTTACTTTTGCGTTTGATTTTGTCGGGACACCGTTTCAACAAACCGTTTGGCATGCACTGACCCAAATTCCTTATGGACAAACCACTACGTATAGTGACTTGGCGCTGCGCATTCAACGACCGACTGCTGTCCGCGCTGTCGCAAATGCAGTGGGGCGTAACCCGATGATGATCGTGGTTCCTTGTCATCGTGTGTTAGGAAAAAACGGTCGCTTGACTGGGTACAGGGGCGGGTTAGCAACCAAACGCCGACTACTGCAACTGGAAGGGATTCCGTTTAAAGAGTAAGGGAAGCAAACTATTTATAGTAAAAAATACTAAAAAGCAATTTCATTTCCTTTTTTCTCTGGTATAATAAAATTGATTCCGGTTACAAGAAGGGGTGGAGGAAATGAACATCGTTGATTTGCAAAATGGTTCTGATATTCGAGGAATTGCGATCGCAACAGAAAAAGAGCAGGTGATACTGACAGAGCAAGCGGTTCGGCAAGTTGCTTCGGGCTTGCGCAACTGGTTGGCAACAAAGGGCAGCGGTCCTTTTCGCGTGGCAGTCGGTCGTGACAGTCGCTTGAGTGGCGAAGCACTGCAAGAAGTGTTGATGGCACAGCTGCAGCAAGAAGGCGTGGCAGTGATCGATTGCGGCTTGGCAACGACACCTGCCATGTTTATGAGTACACAGTTTGCGGATTTCGACTGTGATGCTGGTGTGATGCTGACAGCGAGTCATTTGCCTTATTACTTTAATGGAATAAAATTTTCAGCCGCCAAGGCGGTGCCGAAAAAACGGATATCCACTATATTTTGACCCACACTACCGTTCATGAGGCAGCGGAAAAAGGAAGCTATCAGCAAAAAGACTTGCTGACGCCTTATGCCCAAGATCTACTGCAAAAAATTCGCCAAGGGATAGGAACCAATGAGGAAAAACCTTTGGCTGGATTAAAGATCATTGTTGATGCAGGCAATGGCGCCGGCGGCTTTTTTGCTGAAAAAGTATTGCTGCCGCTAGGGGCAGATACGAATGGCTCGCAATTTTTAGAACCGGATGGGCATTTTCCCAATCATATCCCAAATCCAGACAATAAAGAGGCAATGGCAAGTATCCGTGAAGCCGTCTTGCGGGAACAAGCTGATTTAGGCATTATTTTCGATACCGATGTCGACCGCTCGGCCGTCGTGACCAAAAGCGGTGAGCCCTTGAACCGCAACAATATGATCGCTGTATTAAGCAAGATCATCTTAGCGGAACACCCTGGCACGCGTATCGTCACCAATTCGCCAACCTCTAATCATTTAAAAACCTTTATCGAAGCACTGGGAGGGCAGCAAGTACGCTATATTTCTGGCTACCGCAATGTGATCAACAAAGCGATCGAATTGAATGAAGCAGGACTGGACACACAGTTAGCCATCGAAACCAGCGGGCATGCCGCGTTTAAAGAAAATTTCTTTTTAGATGACGGGGCGTACGTGATCGCCAAGCTCTTGATGATGCTGCCACAATTGCAACAGCAAGGCACGACACTGGATGAGCTGATCGCGGCGTTGCAACAACCCGACGAGACCCAAGAATTGCGCTTTGCGATCCAACAAGCCGACTATCAAGACTATGGTCGCCAAGTGATCGCGGATTTAGCCGATCATTTGGTTCCAGGCTGGCAGATCGATCCAGAAAATGAGGAAGGCATTCGCATCAACTTGACAGCGCCCTATGGCCAAGGCTGGTTCTTGCTGCGAATGAGTCTGCACGAACCACTGCTGGTGCTGCAGATCGAAAATGATGAAGCGGGTCATCTACCGGCAGTCGTTCAAGCGATCGGTCGCTTCCTATCGCAGTATGAAGCCATCGATCAAAGCAAACTGACACAGTTTTTAGCACAGCAACCAAAAATTTGAAGAAAAGCAGGGAACTAAAATGGTGATCTTGATGCTGCTGATCATGGCAGTGACGTATGGTGTGAATTTTTTCTTGTTTCGTTACTTGAACAAACGACCAAAAATCGATGTCGTTGAACGGTTATCGATGTTATTAGGTGTCAACATGAGTGTGCTTTTTTTCGATGGAATCTTATTGTTTATCGGTAAATTACTGATCGAGACGGTAGAGATCATCGAATAACCCAATAGACATTTTTGCTTTGCCTCGCCACTGGCTTCTACCGTCAGTGGCGAGGTTTTTTAGGGTTTGCTAAAAACGGCGATTAATGTTCGCATTCGTTTTTGATATTTGATAAAGTAAAGAGGAGAAAATTACACAAAGTGAGGGAATTCACGGATATGGCAAAAATAATGGTAGTAGAAGATGAAGCGGTGATTCGCCAACTGATTATCGAAGAACTAGAAAAATGGCAGTTTGAGACCTTTGGCACGACGGATTTCCATCAAGTGTTGACTGACTTTGAAGAACAAGAGCCCCAACTGATTTTACTGGATATCAACTTGCCGGTTTTTGATGGCTACTATTGGTGTCAAAAAATCCGCGAAGCTTCCAAAGTACCAATCATTTTTATTTCTAGCCGCAATACCAATATGGATATGATCATGGCCATGAATATGGGAGCGGACGATTTTGTGACAAAACCTTTTGAGATCGACGTTCTGATTGCAAAAATCAATGCGCTGCTGCGCCGTTCCTACAACTATGTAGAAAGCAGCAGTGAAACGTTAGTGCATAACGGTTTGACCCTCAATATCGACAACAGCAGCATGTATATCAATGGCGAAAGCATCGATCTTAGCAAAAACGAATACCGCCTGCTGTATATTTTAATGAAAAATCACGGCAAGATTTTAAGTCGGGAAAAACTCTTGCGGGCCTTATGGGATGACGAGCGATTTGTAGACGACAATACCTTGACGGTCAATATCAATCGTTTGCGACGAAAAATCGAACAAGCGGGGATGAACGGCTACATTGAGACCAAGGTTGGTCAAGGGTATATCGTACCATGACAAAGTGGCGAGTTTTGCGCAGTTTTTTGAAAGATCGTTGGCTGCTGTTTATCGGTTGGCTAGTCTTTTTCGTGTTGACGGTCTTAGTTTTTTGGCTGACTCCTCATTCCCCGATGGATTGGGGCACAGTCGGCTATCTCTTTTTGATGCAAAGTGTCTTGATGGTGTTCTTTTTAGCAGTCAGCTACTTATCTAAGCGGCGTTTTTGGCAAAAAATCACCCCAAAGCCTGGAGACAGCTTGCTGCAAAACTACTTGCAAGGAGCACGCTCGGCGGAAGAAGAACGGATCGAATCCTACATCAATCAGTTGATCCGAGAGCACCAAGAATTGATGCAGCAAGTCGTCAGCAATCAAGAAGAACAAAAGGAATACATCGATTCGTGGGTCCATGAGATCAAAGTCCCTTTAGCTGCATCACGATTGCTTTTGCATTCGATCGAATTTGATATTCCCGATGAAAAATTCATCTTACTAGAAAATGAATTGAACCGCATGAACGAATACGTCGAGCAAGTCTTATACGTCGCCCGCTTGGACAGCTTTTCAAAAGATTATCTGGTGCAAGAAATTTCATTGAAAGCCGTCATCCAGCCAGTTTTACGCAGTCAGGCCAATTATTTTATCCAAAAGAACCTGCACTATGCCGTTGAAGGCGAGGATCAGCAAGTGTTGACCGATGAAAAATGGCTCGGCTTTATCTTTCGACAGCTGGTCAGCAATGCCGTGAAGTACACACCACAAAATGGGCAGCTGACGATTCGGATCGAAAAAGATGCCCAAGGGACCTATCTCCACTTGCAAGATAGTGGGATTGGCATTCCTAAAGAAGACATGCGGCGCATCTTTGATAAAGGCTTTACGGGCGAAAATGGGCGCCAAACGGACACCCACTCGACGGGATTGGGGCTCTTTTTAGCGAAAAGTTTGGCGAAGGAATTAGGCATCGAGCTAACGGCTTCGTCGACAGTTGGAAAAGGAACCACCATGACGCTGTTCTTTCCATTGTTGAGTTATTATGAGGAAAAACGCTAATCTGCTTTTTTTCGAGTATCTTTTTGTGTTTTTTGACAAAAATCACTTGTCCCTAGAACGTTTTCACTGATACACTAAAGCCTGTGTTTAAAATTGAATGGTAAGGATGAATGAAATGGAGATACTCGTTGCATTAGTACCAATGTTTGCGTGGGGCAGCATTGGTTTAGTAAGTGCCAAACTTGGCGGGGATGCGAACCAGCAAACGCTTGGAATGACGATTGGTGCCTTTTTCTTTTCTCTGGTCGTATTTTTTGTGACGATGCCAGTGATTGATGGAAAGGTGATTTTGATCGGTCTTTTGTCTGGTCTTTTTTGGTCCGTCGGTCAAAATGGTCAATTCCATGGCATGAAATATTTAGGTGTGTCTGTTGGACTGCCGCTTTCAACCGGCATGCAGCTGATTTTAAATACAGTCGCTGGTGCATTGTTTTTTGCAGAATGGACACAGACCCGCGATTATGCACTAGGTGTTAGCGCATTGATCTTGTTGGTGATCGGGGCGTATCTGACCGCTCGTCAAGATGGCGAAAGTCCGGTAGAAGCTGGCAGCAAGATGCTTGATTTTCCTAAAGGATTTCGGGCATTGATTTCATCAACGATCGGTTACGGCGCCTATACGATTTTGATTACTTGGGCAGGATTGGACCCCTTGGCGATTATTTTGCCACAAAGTGTCGGCATGCTGATCGGTGCCAGCCTATTTGCTTTAAGGAAGACGAAGGTCGACCGTTTTGTAGGGAAAAATACTTTGTCAGGGTTGTTATGGGGCATCGGAAATGTCTGCATGCTGATCACGGTTCAGCAAGTCGGACTCGCGGTGGGCTTCTCATTGTCGCAGATGGGGATCATCATTTCAACGCTAGGCGGGATTTTTATTCTCGGCGAAAAGAAAACCAAGAAAGAACTGCGTTATGTGGTGATTGGTTGTCTGCTGGTGATTATCGGTGGTGTTTTGCTGGGGTATATGAAAGCAACATAAACTTATATTTTTGAGGAGGAGTTATGGATTTATTTCGAAAAAAAGTCATACAACGGGAAAGTGTGACGAATTTAAAAAAAGAGTTGAAGTTAAAAGATTTGATTATGTTGGGGATCGGCGCCATTATCGGCACAGGTATCTTTGTTGTTACAGGGACTGCTTCTGCTGAGTATGCCGGACCGGCATTGATTCTTTCCTTTGTTGTAGCTGGTATCGTTGTTGTGTTATCAGGGCTTTCTTTTGCGGAATTTGCTTCTCGGATCCCTGTTTTAGGGGGCGCCTATTCGTATCTGTATGTCGTTTTTGGTGAATTTACCGCGTGGCTGGCAGGCTGGTTTTTGATTTGCGAGTTCTTATTGGCCGTTTCTTCGGTGGCATCTGGCTGGTCAGGCTATGTGCAAGGCTTCTTGGCCAGTGCGGATATCCATTTACCAACCGCTTTGACGGGCGGTTATGATCCAAGCAAGGGGACCTACATTGATCTGATTGCTGGTTTAGTCATTATTTTCGTAACCTTGTGGGTCAGCCAAGAAGCGAAAAAAGCGTTGCGTTTGAATAATGCCATGGTATGGGTGAAATTCGGCGTGATCCTCTTGTTTATCGTCTTTGGTGCCTTTTTCGTGGAACCAGACAACTGGCAGCCCTTTATGCCCTTTGGTTTTTCAGGCGTCTTTAATGGTGCAGCGTTAGTCTTCTTTGCTTTTCTTGGCTTTGATGCCGTCGCAATGGCGGCGGAAGAAGTTGAAGATGCAAAGAAAAATGTCCCTCGGGGGATCATTGGGTCCATTGCGATCGCAACAGTCCTTTATATCATTGTCACACTGATCATGACGGGAATCGTGCCGTTTGCTGAATTAGGAGTCAATGATCCGGTGGCTTTTGCGATGCGTTATGTCGGTCATGGAGTGGTCGGATCAATCATTTCCGTAGGGGCGATCTTGACCTTATTAACAGTGACGATCGCTATGATGTACTCTTTGGCGCGTCTGTTATATGCCATCAGTAAAGATGGGTTATTGCCAAAAGCCATGCAAGCCATCGATCCTAAGCATAAAACACCAAAGAAAGCGACCTACATCGCTGGTGTTTTTGCTTTCTTCTTTGCGGCAGCTTTCCCGTTGAATATCTTGGCAGAATTGACCAACATTGCGGCATTGTCGTATATGATCTTAATGTCCTTAGGGATCATCAAGCTGCGGAAGATGATGGGGCCACCTGCTAAAGGTGAATTTAAAGTACCCCTAGTACCGTTATTGCCTTTGTTGTCCGTTGCCAGCTGTCTCTTCTTGATGACCCGTCTGCAAACGGCGACCTGGATCGTTTTTGGGATCTCTTTAGTGATCGGAATCGCAATCTATTTTGTATATGGCTATCGTAACAGCGAATTAAATGAGAAAATCGACGAATAAGATAGCGAAAAGACAAAGACCCAGATGTGGTCTTTGTCTTTTTTTGTTAACTATAGCATAGCCTCCCAAAGAAATCTTTTGGGAGGTATGTTCTTTTGTCATTCACATTCTGATGAATGCTTGAGTCGATCATTGAAACGACAGTCTTTTTTATCAAACGTTCCCTACGATTCTGCTTTTTTTGAAAAAAATTGCAAATGACAGATTCACTAAAGGTTCATCCAGTATGCTTTTGTTAGAGAAAAAAAGAGAGGATGTTGGCAATTGAATTATATGAAACGAGCATGGTTGAGTGTGACGAGAAAGCGAGGGAAATCTGCGATATTGTTTGCTGTTATTCTGATATTAGGAAATGTGATCGCTGGCGCAATTGCGGTCAATCAATCGACTCAAAATGTCGAAAAGCAGATCAAAAATCAATTAGGCTCGCTGGCAACGATTGAAGTCGATCATGAAGCGATGATGGCAAATAGTGATGGCAGTGCAAGTATGGAGGAGATTCAGCCGTTGCCAGAGGAGCTGATCAAACAGATCGGTGAGCGCTCCGAGGTCAAGCAGTACGATTATTTGCGAGAAGCAACGATTGCTGTTGAAAACTTCAAACCTTATCGTTTTAGTCCTGAAGAGGACGACGACAATGTCATGATTTTCGGAGGAATATCTCCTTGGGTTTATTTAACAGGAACCAATCTCTTAAAGCCGTTGGATTTTGAAGAAGATACGGTGGATTTAACACAGGGACGCTTTTTTACTGAAGAGGAACAGCGCACCGGAAAACGTGTGGGCTTGATATCGGAAGAGATGGCTCAGGAAAACGGCTTGACCGTTGGGGACACTATGGTCTTAGATGGACAGTTTGTCGATTATTCGTCAGGGATGGACCCTGAAAAGCAAAAAGGCAATGATTACCCAATCGAAATCGTCGGGATCTTTAAAAATACCAGCTTAGAAAAAGCAAATAATCAAGGACAAGATGGTATGGCCAGCTCGTTTGCATTTGATGACCGGCCCTTCAATCGTATCTATATGCCGAATGATGCCGTGAAAACGATTGTTGAAGAGGAACGTGCGGGACAGCAAGCGGCGTTTCCAGCGACAGATTTCGGTTCGGGTGAAGATTACTTCACCCCGCAATTTATTTTGAATCAACCAGAAGATGCAGAGCAATTCAAACAAGAGGTGACACCGCTCTTGCCAAATGGCTATAAGGTCAATGCATCTACGGATGAGTATGACCGCGTGGGAACCAGCATGAATCGCTTATCACAGATTTCCTCATATGTCGTAGTGATTGCGGTGATTGCTTCCTTGATTATTATCTCCTTGGTCATTGTCTTGTTTACCCGAGATCGTAAATATGAGTTAGGCATCTACCTTTCGTTAGGGGAACGACGGAAATACGTGTTTGCACAAATCGTGCTCGAACTCCTGTTGATTGGTGTCAGTGCAATGCTGATCTCCTTGGTCACAGGGAATATGCTGGGCAAGATGGTTTCTGAATCTTTGTTATCCAGCAGTATGCTAGAAGCAAATCAAGCAGGGGTGGAGCAATTCTTTGTGGGCGTACCGAAAATCGATCAAGCAACGATCAATGATGCGTTTCGCGTTCAATACACCCTGTCTTATATCATTGTCTTTTTAGCGACCGGGATCGTGACGATCTTGCTTTCGGCAGTGGTGCCGCTGTTATATATATTACGTTTGAATCCGAAAAAAATCATGCTGTAAGGAGCGAAGAACATGGCAATTTTAGAAACCAAAGAGATGACGTATTACTACCAAGATGGTGAGAATCGTCGGAAGATTTTAGATAAAACCAATATCTCCTTTGAAAAGGGTAAATTTTACACGATTTTAGGGAAATCAGGCTCAGGAAAGACCACCTTTCTTTCCTTGATCAGCGCATTGGATCAACCAACTGATGGGGAAGTATTTTTTGAAGGAAAAAATATCAAAACGATCGGCTATGAAGAGTATCGCCGCAACAAGATCAGTTTGATTTTTCAAAGTTACAACTTGATCCCTTATTTGACGGCATTAGAAAATGTCCTTGTTTCGATGGCGATCTCAGACAACAAGCTTCCCGATCAACACGATCAAATTGCGTATCGCTTGCTGGATTATATCGGAATCACCTCCACGAAAGCCGATCGTTTCGTCAATCAGCTCTCCGGTGGGGAGCAACAGCGGGTCGCTATCGCTCGCGCCTTAGCGACCAATGTTGATATCATTTTAGCCGATGAGCCGACGGGAAATTTGGATGAAGGCATGGAGCAAGAAATCGTGGATATTTTTAAAGATTTAGCTACTTTACACAACAAGTGCATCATCGTAGTGACGCATTCGACTGAAATTGCCAAGCAGTCGGATCAGACATTTTATTTGAAAAAAGGTGCGTTGACGGCCTATGAGTGATTTTTTATCGAAGTTTGAAGAAGAACCGAAAGAGCCAGACAAGGAATCAGCTACAGCTAAAGCACCTTCTTCCCGTGCTTCCCGCAAAGAAAAAGGTTCAGCTTCCTTAGAAGAGGGGATCGAACACGATCCCTCCTTCAAAAAGAAACGGCGGAAAAAACGACTGCTGGGGCTTGGTGCGTTACTCGGGCTACTTCTACTCAGCGGCTTTTTATTTTTCCAATTGGCGTACGTCCGACTGGATAACTTTGTGGACAAAGAGATCTCAGAAGTCAGGGAATGGGCGGCGGAACATGATCTTGCGATCGATGTGACGCCTGCCTATGATGAAGCCCCAGCCAATCAAGTGATCGCCCAAGAAGAAGCCGCCAGAAGTCGAGTCAGAAAAAGAAGCACCCTGCATCTAACGGTGAGCCAAGGCCCAGATCCAGAAGAGAAATTGGCATTGCCAGACTTTATGGAAATGACGAGGGACGAGGCAGCAGAGTGGATCGAAAAAAATCAAGCCAGCAATTTGACGATCGTCGATGAATACCACGATGAGATCGAGGAAAAAGCACCGATTCGAGTAGAATTTACCAATAAAGAAGTCTCGCAAGAAAACTATCATCGTCGAGATGTCGGACGAGTCTTTTATTCCAAAGGCGAAGAAACCTTTGAAAAAGATATTGAAGTACCAGACTTTCGTGATAAAACCCGTGCAGAGGTAGAAACATGGGGGAAAGCCCATGAGCTGGAGCTTGAAATCAAAGAACAGGCTTCGGATACTGTGGAAGAAGGCAAAGTCATTGAACAAAGCGTGGCACCAAAAGAAAAAATCGCGAAACGGGATGCGTTTCAAGTAACGATTTCCCTAGGGAAAGGGGTCACCGTCCCTGACTTTTCAACGATTTTACCAGATGATGCCCAGGCCGCTGTTGAGGGGGTCACTGTGCGGATGCGGATGCAGTTTACTCAGAGTCTGCCCTACGGACAATTGATCTCGCAAAGTGAGACCGCCGGGACCGTCTTAACCAGCAAAGATGACCAAGGCATTGAAGTTGTCTATTCGGCAGGTCAACCGTATATCAAAGATTACCGTCGAAGCGAGCTCCTTGAAGGGGATCTGCAAAAACTCTTCTTTGATGAATTCCGTTCAAAAGGGGCGAACATCAGCTATCAAGTCCGTTATGTCAATTCAGCAGAACCCTACGGGACAATCGTGGGGATGAGCAAGTTCAATCAGTTTTTACCGTTAGAAGATACGATCACCTTCGATATCAGCTTAGGCAATCAGACAGCCCCAGCGGCTACTGATCCAGAATAGCCGAGCGGATTTATCGATGACCTGCAAAAAGGAGGAAACCCATGCGTCATCAAGAGAATTTTCAAGACCTTAGGAAAAAGCTGTTTGTCTTTTTGTTAAGCGGTATGGTAGCATTGTTGCTACACATGTGGATTCATCAATCCAGCGAACACGTGCGGATCGTTTCAACAGAACGGTTTATTGGAGAACAATTGGAATGATCCTACAGGAATGATTGTGCTGACCGAAAAGTGATTGAAAAAAAGAAATGATGAGTGTAAAAGGGGGACTGACCGATGCGGATCTTATTCGTAGAAGATGAGCCATCGATCGCAGAAGCGGTTGCCAGCTTATTGAAAAAACAGCATTATTCCGTTGATTTGGCGTATGATGGCGAGACTGGGTTGGACTACGCAGCAAGTGGGGTGTATGACCTTCTCGTTTTGGATATCATGCTGCCAAAAATAGATGGGATCACATTGCTAAAGACGTTACGCAAGCAAAATATTCGCACGCCGATCATTATGTTGACGGCCAAAAGCGAAGTTGATGACAAAGTGCTCGGCTTGGATGCAGGGGCAGATGATTACTTGACGAAACCCTTTCAAATGAAAGAGCTGCTGGCACGGATTCGTTCATTAAGTAGAAGAAAAGACTTGGATTATCAAGAAGACCAGTTAGCATTTGGCAACGTGGTCTTGGCGCGTAATGAGCTGCAGTTGGCTACGACGACCAATCAAGTGGTGCTGTCACCCAAAGAAATGAAACTGATGGAGCTATTTTTATCCAGACCTAAAGTGATTTTATCAAAAGAAACCATCATCAATAAGATTTGGGGCTTTGATCCCGATGTGGAAGAAAACCGCGTTGAGATCTATGTGTCTTTACTGCGGAAAAAACTGACGCTGCTTGAAGCGGATATCGGCATTCGCACGATCCGCAATGCGGGGTATATTTTGCAGAGCAAGGAGCCGCCATGTTAAAAAAATTACGGAACAAAATGCTGTGGTTTAATATGGCGTTGATCTCAATCATTGTCTTAGGTGCCTTTACCTTTATCTATATTTTGAATGCCACCCAAATTGAAAACGAGATCCAATCATTGATCTCGCAAGAAGCCAACACCTTAGCTGCGGTACCGTTGGATGAGGAGGAGACCCGACAGTCACTGACAGACCCAGAGTATCCAATGATATTGACCATCACGAATAGTACCAGTGAGTTCAGAGAGATCGCTCTAGTCGACGTGGATCAAATGGATGTCGTGATTCAAAGTATTGATGAGGGTGTCGATGAGAGTGATCTTTATGAAGCCTTGGTCGATGCCGCAACGAAACAAGAGGAGATTCCCAATGAAGTGAAGGTAAATGACCGAGACTGGCGGTATGCGCTCTTTTTGGTGACTTCCTTTAGTCATTATTCGATCAATCATGATTCGACGGGGGAATATTCCACCAGTATCAATAATTACGAGCCATTTTATCAAGTGCT
Source organism: Enterococcus sp. 6D12_DIV0197 (assembly GCF_002174385.1). Taxonomy (NCBI): domain Bacteria; kingdom Bacillati; phylum Bacillota; class Bacilli; order Lactobacillales; family Enterococcaceae; genus Enterococcus; species Enterococcus sp. 6D12_DIV0197. Next base: position 3,527,920 of record NZ_NIBN01000001.1, on the reverse strand, counting down.
GTTCTTTGATGTCACCGACTACAAAACCAGTCTAAGCAACTTAAGAACCACGCTTTTGCTCATCGGGGTCTTAGCCTTAGCCAGTATTTATATCGCTAGCTTTTATGTCGCCAATCGAGCCTTACGACCAGTTGAGCTGGCTTGGCGCAAACAAAAAGAGTTTGTTTCTAACGCTTCCCATGAGTTGAAAACACCACTGGCGATCATTCAAGTCAATGCTGAGGTATTAGCTGGCAGTCCAGAAGAAACCTTGGAAAGCCAAATGAAATGGCTGGAAAACATCCAGTTAGGTTCCGAACGGATGGATGAGCTAGTAAATAGCTTATTGATGCTGACCAAATTCGAAAGTGCCGAGCAAGAAGTCGTGCGTTCGGTGATCGATGCCAGTCAAGTCGTGCAAAGTGTTTATCAAAGCATGGAGGCCATTGCACTGGAAAAAGGGATCCACTATCAGGAACAGATCGCTAAACAGGTGAGTCTTGAAAGCAATGAGCAAGCCTTGCGGCAATTGACCATGATATTGGTAGACAATGCCTTGAAATATACACCTACTGGAGAAACCGTCACAGTGGCACTCGTTGAACGCCAACGAAAAACGGTGCTGCAAGTCTCTAACAGTGGTTGCCCGATCCCTGAAGAAAAAATTCCCTATGTCTTTGATCGCTTTTACCGCGGGGATCCTTCTCGCAACCATCAAGACGGTGGCTATGGGTTAGGTTTAGCCATCGCCAAAGCCATCACAGAAATGCTGCAGGCGCAAATCAGTTTGACGGTGGATCAAGACGGCGTCAATCACTTTGAAGTTTCATTTCATTGAAAAATGAGCTTTACCGTTAGGAAATAAAAGATATGTCGCTGCGCTCATCAAATCTTTTGCCGCATTTCGAGAAAGTCTCGCTTTCTCGAAATGCGGCTATTTATGCAGCAAAACGCATTTTTTAGGAGAAGGGGACACCAAGGGGAAAAAGTTTTTTTATTTCTCCTTGCAATTTTCACAAAGTTCGGCTATGATATGTGTGTAATCGGTTACACAGGAGGGGAGCAACATGCCAACAATTAAAGATGTCGCCAATTTAGCTGGACTTTCCGTGGCGACAGTTTCAAGAGCCATGAATGGGACTGGCTATGTGAGCGAAAAAGCCCGTGAGAAAATCCATCAGGCGATCAATGAATTGAATTATTCCCCCAATGAAGTCGCACGTTCGCTGTATCAGAAAAAGTCAAAATTGATTGGTTTGCTACTTCCTGATATATCCAACCCGTTTTTTCCGCTAGTAGCCAAAGGCGTCGAAGACTTTCTACAAAAAAAAGGCTATCAAGTCATCCTTGGCAACATTCAAGAAGACAATGAGAAAGCCAATGAATATTTACGTGCGTTTGAGCAAAACAATGTGGCGGGGATTCTTTCCGCTGTCGAAAATAAAAATCGTACCCAAAGCAATATTCCGACGGTCGTCTTGGATCGGATCGATCAAGATGTCGAATATGGGGTTTATTCGGATGACCTTCAAGGCGGCGAACTTGCTGCTGAAGCGATCTTAAAAGGTGACCCCAAAAAGGTAGTCGTGATTGCTGGGCCTGAATCTGTCACCCGTGCTCGGGATCGTTTATTGAGTGTTGAATACACATTGAAAAAAGCACAAGTTCCTTATGCACTAGTGAAATCCACATCCTTTCTCTTAGAGGATGCGACCTTGACAGCGAAACAAGTTTTTTTAGAACATCCCACTGTCGATAGTGTGATTGCCCCAAGTGATACCCATGCGATTGCCATCATGCAAGAGGCTTATCATCATGGCGTAAAGATCCCAGAACAACTTCAAGTGATCGGCTATGACGATATTCCCATCAGTAAATTGGTGGTGCCACGCTTGACGACGATCCATCAGCCTGCTTATCAAGTAGGTTACAAAGGAGCAGAAATGCTCTTTGCATTGATCAACGATCAATTTATTGAACAGAAAAAAATCATCCTTCCTGTTCATTTAGAAGAAAGAGAGACAGTAAGAAATGGAGGAACGCCAATTGAATAAGATCATCGTCATTGGTAGTATGGCAACAGATTTTGTAGTCACTACGAAGGTGAAACCCAATCAAGGAGAAACGGTTTTTGGGGAAAAATTTGACACGAATTTTGGCGGCAAAGGAGCAAACCAAGCCATCGCCGCTAGCCGTTTAGGCGCAGAAGTAGCAATGCTAGGCCATGTAGGAACCGATCGCTTCGGAAATGAAATCGTCGAAAACTTAAACGTGAACGGCGTTTCTACGGAGAATGTGGAACCCGTTACACATTTTCCATCTGGTGCCGCGCATATCATTTTGCATGAAAATGACAATAGCATCATTGTCATACCTGGCGCCAATAATGCGCTTGATTTAGCTCGCTTTTCCGAAATAAAAGGAAACATCACAGAGGCTGATTTAGTGATTTTGCAAAACGAGATTCCCCAAGAAGCCAATGAAGCCATCATCGACTGGTGTTGGGAAGCAAAAATCCCTGTTTTATATAATCCAGCACCTGCGAGAAAGCTCAATCCGCGTATGTTATCTAAGGTGGGGTATCTGACCCCTAATGAACATGAGTTTAAGTTACTTTTCCCCAATCAAAAGCTTGCTGACGTTTTAGCAGCCTACCCTAATCGATTGATCGTTACCCTAGGTGCCAAAGGAGCGATTTTCCATAATGGGAAGTCCGAGGTCTTAGTTCCTGCCTTTCCAGTTGCTGCGGTCGATACTACGGGAGCTGGTGATACCTTCAATGGTGCATTAGCAGTAGGGATTTTAGCAGGTGTTCCCTTAGAAAACGCCATTGCCTTTGCCAACTTAGCAGCAGCAATCTCCGTCAAAGGATATGGTGCTCAAGGCGGAATGCCTACATTAAAGGAAATGAAGGAGAGTCCATTGTATGAAGAAGCATGGGGCATTAAATAGTGAGATCGACAAATTATTGGCGGATTTAGGCCACACCGATCAGCTTACGATCGGGGACTTGGGGTTGCCAGTACCCACAGGGGTGAAAAAAATCGATCTGGCATTAAAACTAGGTAGTCCGAGTTTTGAAGAGGTGTTATTAGTAATGCAACAAGAGATGGCAGTCGAGGCGATCGTTTTAGCAGAGGAAATAAAAACGGAGAATGCGGAGCAGTGGCAATTGATTCAAAAAACGTTCCCGAATGTTCCGATTCGTTTTGTTCCACATGAGGCATTCAAAGAAGAAACAAAGGAAAGCAAAGCCATTATTCGAACAGGGGAAGCGACACCCTATTCAAACATTATTTTACAAGCAGCCGTTATCTTCTAAAGAGACAGGAGGAAATCATGTGCAAGTCGAGATGAGCAATATTGAGAAATCCTTTGGGAAGAATCAAGTGTTAAGAGATGTCTCACTAACATTGTACCCTGGAGAAATCCATGCCCTAATGGGAGAAAATGGGGCAGGCAAGTCAACGTTGATGAACATTTTAACTGGGTTACATGCCAAAGATGCAGGGACGATTTTGATCGATGGCAAAGAAACGAACTACGCCGATCCGAAGGAAGCCGAACAAGCCGGTGTGAGCTTTATCCATCAAGAAATGAATAACTGGGAACAGATGACTGTGTTGGATAACTTGTTCTTGAATCGGGAATTGAAAACCACCTTTGGGCTACTAGATACGAAGAAAATGGCAAGCAAAGCGCAGGCAGTCTTTGAACAGTTAGGGATTCAGATCCCCCTTCAAAAAGAAGTGGATGAACTTTCAGTCGGGCAACAGCAAATGATCGAGATCACGAAAGCGCTGATGACTGATGCCAAGGTGTTGATCATGGATGAACCGACTGCTGCCTTGTCGGATAAGGAAATTAATAATTTGTTTCAAATCATTCGTCGCTTGAAAGAAAACGGCGTAGCGATCGTTTATATCTCTCACCGAATGGAGGAGATTTTCAAAATAAGTGACAAGATCACTGTGATGCGGGATGGTCTATCGATCGATACGAAAAAGACGGAGGATACGACGATGGAAGAGGTCGTGAAGAAAATGGTCGGTAGAGAGTTAGCTGATTATTATCCAGAAAAACAAGCGCAGATCGGTGAAGTCGTTTTTGAAGTAAAAAATTTAACAGCAGCTTCTAAAGTTTACCAAGGCATCAATTTTCAAGTCAGAGCAGGTGAGATCCTTGGGTTCTCAGGTTTAATGGGTGCTGGACGCACAGAAGTCATGCGAGGAATATTTGGTTTAGATGAAATTGAAAGCGGTACCTTAATCGTCGAAGGGCAAGAAGTGAAAAACTCTTCGCCTTCAAAGGCAATCGCCAATGGCTTTGGCTTTCTAACAGAAAATCGGAAAACGGAAGGCTTGGTCTTAGACTTTTCCCTGACCGATAATATCAGTTTGCCCAGCATTGATAATTTTGTCAAAACAGGCATGGTCGATAGCAAGACTGAAGCCAGTTTCGTTGCGTTAATGATCGAGCGCTTACGCATCAAAACGATGAGTGCCCAGAATTTAGCCAGCGAGCTTTCTGGTGGAAATCAGCAAAAAGTGGTTTTGGCGAAGTGGATCGGTGTCGGACCAAAAGTATTGATTTTAGATGAACCGACACGCGGAGTAGACGTAGGTGCCAAACGAGAGATTTATCAGCTGATGAATGAGTTAGCGGAACGTGGTATTGCGATTTTGATGGTTTCTAGTGATCTACCAGAAGTGCTAGGTGTCAGCGATCGCATCATTGTTTTACACGAAGGAAAAATATCAGGGGAACTCTCTCGGCAAGAAGCCACACAAGAGAAGATCATGACGTATGCGACAGGAGGAAACTAATATGGAAAAAAGTGGTATGAAAACAAAACAACTCTCGGAATCAATTAGTAAATTGGGACCTTTACTCGCTTTGATTGCTCTAGTGGCTGCTGTCACTGCCTTAAATCCAAGCTTTTTATCACCCAGTAATTTGTTGAATCTTTTGCGGCAAGTCGCAGCGAATGGCTTTATTGCATTTGGAATGACCTTTGTCATTTTGACTGGGGGCATTGATTTGTCTGTAGGGTCCACCTTGGCACTTTCCAGTGCCTTGACAGCAGGAATGATGGCCAATGGGGTGTCACCTTTAGTCGCTATTTTGATTGGGTTACTAAGTGGAGCGATCCTTGGTGCGTTGAATGGACTACTGATTTCAAAAGGAAAAATGGCGCCGTTTATCGCAACCTTAGCAACGATGACGATCTATCGGGGCGCTACCTTAGTGTACACCAATGGAAATCCAATCACTGGACTAGGTGACAGCTTTCTATTCAGCTTTATTGGTCGTGGGTATCTTTTCGGGATTCCTTTTCCAGTCGTATTGATGTTTCTCGTGTTCTTTCTTTTGTTCTTGTTGCTTCATCGCACCGCCTTCGGACGAAAAACCTATGCCATCGGTGGCAATGAAAAGGCCGCTTTTATTGCTGGGGTGAAAATCGATAAGATAAAACTGATCATTTATTCGATCTCTGGATTGATGGCTTCAATCAGTGGCATGATCATCACTTCTAGGCTGAATTCTGCGCAACCAACAGCAGGGCAAGCCTATGAGATGGATGCGATTGCAGCAGTCGTTTTAGGTGGTACGAGCTTATCTGGTGGAAGAGGCAGAATTTTTGGCACGTTGATCGGGGCATTGATCATTGGTACGTTGAACAATGGTCTAAATCTATTGGGTGTCTCAAGTTTTTATCAACAAATCGTTAAAGGGATCGTGATCGTAATTGCAGTGTTACTGGATCGGAAAAGGAAATAAAAAATAGGAGGATCTATTATGAAAAAAATGTTTTTATTGGCAGCAGGCTTATTGGTACTTTCTGGATGTGGAGCGGCAACATTGGACAACGGCGGCAGTAGTGAGACACAAAGTGAGGAAAAAGCAGCTTCAGAATTGACAGTTGGTGTATCGATCTCCACCCTCAATAACCCATTTTTTGTTTCCATGCAAGAGGGGATCAATCAATTGGCTGAGGAAAATGACACCGATGTACGCTTTGTTGATGCCCAAGATGATACTGCCAAGCAAAGCAATGATATTGATGATTTGATCCAACAAGGCGTGGATGTGCTTTTGATCAATCCCGTTGATTCTGCTGCTATCGTCCCAGCTGTTGAAGCCGCTAATAATGCCAACATCCCAGTTATTGCCATCGACCGTAGTAGCGATGGAGGAACGCTTTTGACGACGGTTGCCTCCAATAACGAAGAAGGTGGAAAAATGGCAGCAGAATTTATTCTCGAACAATTAGGGGAAAACGCAAAAGTGGTAGAACTTGAAGGCGTCCCTGGCGCTTCTGCAACCAGAGAGCGAGGAAAAGGCTTTGATGATTATGCCAAAGACAAACTGGATGTTGTTGAAAAGCAATCCGCAAACTTCAATCGAGCAGAAGGATTAACGGTTATGGAAAATATCCTCCAAGCCAACAATGACATTCAAGGCGTCTTTGCTCAAAACGATGAAATGGCTTTAGGGGCAGCCGAAGCGATGGGAAACCGAGAAGGCGTAGTGATTGTCGGGTTTGACGGTACTGAAGACGGACTCAAAGCCATCGAAGAAGGTAGAATGACGGCAACGATCGCTCAAAAACCAGAAGAAATGGGCCGCCTTGCATTGCAGGCAGCGTTTGACCATTTCCAAGGAAAAACAGTCGCTGAACAAATCGATTCACCATTAGAGTTGGTGAAAAAATAGGTAGACGCTCAATGCAGTTCCTACTTTCAACATCGAAAGCCCCTCTTTGGCTGACCATTCAGGTCACCAAAGAGGGGCTTTCTTTCATGTGTGGCGTTTCGTTTACTTGTTGCTGGTTAAATCCAATAAGCGGTCTTTCAAGTCTTCTTCTAGATGACCCAATTCCACTTCGGCAGCACGACGTTTTTCTTTTCCTTCTTTTTGGATCCGTAATGTTTCTTGGATCGTTTCCACAAGGTCGTTTTGTGTTTTTTGCAAGGTTTCGATATCGACGATGCCGCGCTCGTTTTCTTTCGCTGTTTCAATAGCAGAAACTTTCAACATTTCTGAGTTTTTCTTCAATAGATCATTGGTGGTCTCAGAAACTTGGCGTTGTGCCGTAACTGCATCTTTTTGACGCAATAAAGTCAAGGCAATGACCACTTGGTTTTTCCATAGTGGGATCGCTGTATTGACAGAAGCTTGGATTTTTTCTGCTAACGCTTGGTTCGTGTTTTGGATCAGGCGAATTTGCGGTGCCTGTTGGATCGTGATTTGACGTGCCAAGCGCAAGTCATGAGTCCGTTTGTCTAAACGATCAAGAAATTGCGTGTAATCGTTGGCGATCTGTACGTCCATTTGATCATTCGTTTCTTCTGCTTTTTTCATGGCTTCAGGAATGATTTTGGTTTGCAATTCTTGCATCTTCAACTCGCCAGCGGCAATGTAGATGTTCAATGCATCAAAGTAATCTTTGTTCTTTTGATACAACTGTTCCAACATCATGTTGTCTTTTAGCAAACCGTCTTTTTCTTTATCCAATTTGACGGCGATCTTGTCGATTTGGGCACCGATTTTTTGGTATTTAGCGGTGATTTCAAAAATGGATTGTTTTACTTTACCAAACATTCGCTTGAATAAGTTGCCTTCCCCTGCACGCAGTTCGTCTGGATTGGCTTCTTGCAAGCGATACATCAACTCCGTTAATGAGTCGCCCACAGGGCCGATATCAGCTGCTTGGACATGGTTCAACATGGATTGGGAAAACTCTCCAAGTTTGGTTTGGGCAGCTGCACCATAGGTGATGACCGCTTGCTGGTCGGTCGCATCGATCTTGCTGGCTAATTCTTGGGCCTGTGCTTGACGCTCTGGCGGTAATTTATCAATCAAACGCGGTGCCGTTTGCTGTTCTTTCAGCTGACTGATTTCCGCTTGTTGAGTGGTGGTCAACGTGTCGACAGGGGTTGAAAATGGGTTGTTCAATAAATCGTCAAGCGTATCCGTTACGGGTTTTACTTGATTTGGTGTTTCACTCATAATAACTCCTCCTAATAATTGTCTGCTTTCGAAAAAAATCTAGCCTGGGCTAGATTTTTTTTAGATTCTTTTCTTGTTGCCAATCAGAATCTATCCCTATTCATTATCTCGTTTTATGCTTTGTTTGGCAATGGATAACTCAACATCCATGTCATCAAGATCGTCTGCTACAAATTGGGAGTAGTCTTTGGCGATCAAGGAAGCCATTTGCTCGATGATTTGGGTGCTTTCCTCGATTTTATCATAGGTCTCACGACTTTTGATCTCATGGCTATTGATTTCAATGAACTTATCGGTCAAATCGACCATGTTGGGCAAGTGTGTATAAAGGAAATGACTTGCCAAAGGCAGTTTGGTCGGTTCTTTCACGAGTTCTTTGAAAAGAGCTTTTGAGGCACGCAAGGCATCGTGACGCAAGTCAATGGCTTTTAACTTGTTATTGCTAGTGATATTTTTTTGGTATTTATCGATTTGGTGTTTCGTCTGATTCATCGTTTCACGGAACAATTCGATCTCACGAGCAGTCATTCCGCTTTTCAAGTAATGGGCTTCTCGTTCTCTCGTTAAAGAAGGCAAAACTTGTGGATCGGCTGCTGGAACTTTACGCCCTCTAATACCGACGTAGACTAAAATCGCACCGACGATTAATAATAGGCTCGCAAATGAATCGCCTACTACGTTAAAAATAATACTGATGAGGACGATCGCACCAACGATCAGCCAGATGTTTTTTTTCATTTTTCCTCCTCCTAAAAATCTCTTGGACAAGTAGATTGGGTTATTCGACATCTTTATTTTAGCATGTTCACTAAAAGAAAAATATCAGACTTGGGGTGGATTTTCCGATTTTTAGTAAATTCATAAGCTTTCTTGCTATTTCTTAAGAAGATATTTTTTCTAAATTATGCTAAAGTGTTTGATAGATAAGACGTATGAGGAAAGTTAGGTGTCGATAGATGTTAGAATTTAAAGATTTTGAAGAAAAAACGATCCAACGGAATGAAATTTTCCATGGCAAGATCATTGATGTGGTCGTTGATGATGTCTCCTTGCCAAATGGCGGGACCAGTAAACGCGAACTAGTCTTTCACCCTGGTGGTGTTGCCGTGATCGCCTTGACAAGTGAGAACAAAATGCTGTTCGTTCGTCAATTCAGAAAACCGTTAGAGCGAGTGATTTTAGAGATACCAGCAGGAAAAATCGATCCAGGAGAAGGTGCTCGTCCAGATTTGACTGGCGCCCGGGAATTAGAAGAAGAGACTGGCTATCGTGCAAAAACGCTGGAGCACGTTTCTTCTATGTACCTTTCACCAGGCTTTGCTAATGAGCTCTTGCACGTCTATTATGCCAAAGAGCTGGAAAAAGTGACAAATCCCTTACCGCAAGACGAAGATGAAGTGCTGGAAGTCTATGAATTGACCTTAGAGCAAGCACAAGCCGCTATCGCTGATGGAACGATCTGTGATGCGAAGACCGTGTTTGCGATCCATTTTTGGGAGTTGCTGGAATTGAAACGGAGGAACGGACTTGCCTAAAGAACCATTGATCACCCGCAGTGAGCTTCGACGCAGACGCGAAGAAGAACAAGCGGCAGCTGAACGCAATCAGCAAATCGTAGAAAAGCAAAGCAAGAAAGAATGGAAACAAAAAGAAAAACAAATTGATAACCACTACCGAAAAGTGCGCAAGAAAAACAAAGAAATCACGAAGACCCGTGCCGGTGAGAACCAGAAATCTCGGGATCTGAACCGTTTTTTAATGAAAGCCATTGTGATCGTCACTTTATTGTTAGTCGTCGTTGGTTTAGCGATCTTTTTGTTGTGATTCATCTAGTACTAAGAAAAAGCCGCCCCTGCATCTTCTGCAAGTGCGGCTTTTTTGTTATTCGGTCGGCTTTTTCAAAATAGCTAAAAACATGGCAGCTGGCTGATTCATGAACAAATGATCCGCTTCATGAAAAACGGTAAAGGAAGTGGCAGTAAACCCAGTCGTCTCTGCCAGTTGAGTCAATGCGGCAGGATCGAACCCATTATGAACCAGCGGGTGAGACACGGCGGGATTTTTGAGAAAATCCACTAGATAAAAGGTTCCTCCTGGCTGTAGCAAGTCGTATAGTTTTTCCATCATAGCGGCTGTGTCAGGAATATGCAGCAAGACGAGAGATAGCAGCACCGCGTCTGCTTTTGCTTGTAAGGATTCTTGCAGCAGATCGTGGACAGTTGCAGAAGCATTGGCCAGCTGCAGTTGGTTGATTTTTTTTTCAGAAACCTCGATCATGTTAGGGGCAGTATCCCAGATGGCTAAGTGCTGGACATAAGCTGCTAAGGGCAGACTTACTAGGCCGGTACCGCCGCCGATATCGATCAGAGTTTGATGCTGGTTGTCTTTAAAATAAGGTTCAAGGGTTTGGGTGACTAATTGTGCTAACGCGATCCGTTCAGGGGTATCGTATTTTGCTGCCATGGCGTTGAAAATTTCAGACATAAGTGCCTCCTTTTATAATGACAAAAAACTGTTCGTTTCGTCAAAACTAGTTTATCATGAAAGAAGAAAAACACGTCAGTAGATACGTGGGAATTTCTGTTGTTTTTCATTTTAAAGGATGAAAAATAAACGAGAAGTAGGAGGCAAACACATGAAAATTGGTATTATTGGTGCAATGGAGGAAGAAATCAAGGCGTTGCGGGAACAGTTGATTTCACCGCTTTCTTGGGAACGCGGCGGCGCACTATTTATTTCAGGAAGTATCGGCAATCATGAAGTGATCGTCGTTCGTTCAGGTATCGGCAAAGTTCTGGCATCGATCACCACTAGTTTATTGATCCAACAATACGGGGTCAATATGGTGATCAATACTGGATCAGCTGGTGGGATCGGTGCCGGTTTACAAGTAGGGGATTTAGTGATCTCAGATAAAGTGGCCTATTTTGATGTCGATGTGACGGGCTTTGGTTATGAATATGGCCAGCTGCCTGGTGGGATGCCTTTGTATTATGAAGCCAGCCGCTATTTGATCAGTGAGATGACGAAAGCCGCAGAAGCGACTCATCATACCGTGAAAAAGGGACTGATCGTTACCGGTGACAGCTTCATTCATGACCCGCAAAAAGTACAGGAGATTTTAGGACATTTTCCAGATGCCTTGGCTTGTGAGATGGAAGGCGCCGCGATCGCACAGACCGCGCAGCAATTCAATATTCCTTTCTTGATCGTGCGCGCGATCAGCGACACCGCCGACCACGCAGCAACCGTCTCTTTTGATGAGTTTATCTTAGAAGCTGGCAAGCGTTCCGCTGAAATGGTGTTGGCATTCGTTGAAACATTAAAGTAACTTAAAAAACAGGGGAGCCGATTCGTAAGAGGAGGAAGAAAGCATGAGAGCATTACTATCCATTGATTATACGTTTGATTTTGTTGCAGATGAGGGACGATTGACCACGGGTGCTGCTGGGCAAGCGATTGAAGCTGCCTTAGTGGCTCGGACGCAAGCCTTTATCGAAGCCGGTGAGTATGTCGTTTTTGCCATTGATCGTCATGAGGAAACAGACAACTATCATCCTGAAAACCGCTTGTTCCCACCCCACAATCTTGCGGGCAGTGCGGGGCGACATCTCTACGGCCGTCTAGCACCGCTTTATGAAAACTATCAGGAAGCGCCAAATGTCTATTGGATCGACAAGCGTCATTACTCCGCGTTTAGCGGTACCGACTTGGACATCCGTCTGCGGGAAAGAGGGATTACGGAATTGTACCTGACCGGCGTTTGTACCGACATCTGTGTCTTGCATACAGCAGTGGATGCCTATAATTTAGGCTACCAACTGGTGATCGATGCAGATACCGTTGCCAGCTTTGACGCGGTCGGACATGAATGGGCACTACGCCATTTTGAAAATACCCTAGGCGCGAAAATCATTTCTGCAAAGGAGGAAGCATAAATGGGATGGATGGATCAATTAAAAGCAAATTTCAGTTTCAGTGAACTGACTAGCCTTTATCAAGCGTATCAAAAAGGGGATCTTGATGTAAAGGCGTTGTTGAACAATGACTTCTTACAAAAGTATACGGATTTTCAGAACTTGGATGAGTTTATGGCTAAATTAGGCATCCAGAATGAAAACCAAATCTTCGACTTTCTAAAAGACCGCCCCAATCGGCAAAAAGCCGATCAAGTCGTCAATGAGCATTCCCAATTTGATTCTGTGATCAGTATGATGAAAAAAGCTTTACAGAAATAAACAACGATAGAAGAAGGAGCCTTCGAAAATCAATTGATTTTCGAAGGCTCCTTCTTTATATATTAATTGGTGGGTTATGTAACAAATTGATTTTTATTTGCTACCACATACCCCAATTATTAAGCTGTCTAAAGTTTAGCCGGCTGTTTCGCGTACCCGCTAAAGTATTGATGGCAGCAAGATCAATAATAGATACGTACATTGTCGCCATAGCGGTAACATACATGGTAGCGATTCCCGCTATCCCAATTGGATTTGCACCCAGGAGTAAAAGAAAGACAGAGTCTAAAACGGTGTCATACATCCCTTTTATAGCCTTTTTCGAAGCTTGATCAATGGTTTCTTGTGTATCGATCATCTTGGAAATTTCTTCCATGAATTTTTCTGGGGAGTTTATGGATTCTAATGAAAATTTTTCTTCAGTGAAATATTCAAAGAGGTCCTCGGCAATAGACTTCAATTCATCAGCGTTCTTATATCCCGCAATGGATTTTTTTACGTTAGAGACATGATTTTTAAGGTTGTAGATATCTAGATTTGAAAAATAATCTTTAAGACTAGTTACCGCATTATAAGATGATAACGCAAAATTCAAGTACTTGGCTCCCGTAGTGGTTCTAAGAAAGGCATTGTAAGCGTTGGTGTCATTGAAGGTGTAATACTCAGGGTAGTAACGAAGGGGAAGTCTGTCACCCACCAGCCCAGCATTGCGCTCATAATCATGCACATCAAAATAATAAAGCATAAATGTGTGCATAAGTTGATCATTGGTGGGATTGTTCCCGTAAATTCTAGTGGCAAATTGTTTGACTTTAGGAAACTCAAAAGGAACGACCGGCGTAACAGCTGGTAAATTTCTTTCTGAACGCTCCTCTGCTGGCAATAGTGACTGGTACTGTAAATTTTCAAAATCGATACTCGTATTAGCAAAGATTTCCAAAGATAAACCGATTTCTACTAGCTCTTCTTCAAGGGCGACCAATAGATTCGCTTTTTCGTAATGGTCATCAGGAACATCTGCAAAATTGCCACTCTCACTGACAGTATATGCCGTGATTGGTGAGAAAAAACCACTCAGTAAAACGACAAGTAACAATATAACTGAATATTTTTGCTTCATTTCAATTCCTCCTCATAATTAAAGTTTGACAACACGTGTTATACAAGTTAAATTTATCATATAAAAAGACAAAAATGAGTTATTTTATTTAAATTTGATTAATTTGTTTAAAAAATGTAGGATTAGTTATTTCGTCTTAATTTTTGGAGGTATCCCTAAGCAGATAACCTTGCTTACTAAAAGAGGAGGGAAGTGAAAAAATTCAAGATATTCGACGATGATACAACTAAAGGAAAATTGTATGCTTTGATTGATTATCTAGTGATCACCTCAGCCCTTTGTTTTAGTGCATATCATTCTTTTCCGCTTACGATTCCTAAGTATTTACATATTCCGGGGACGAACGAGTATATGGTAGGTGGCTTATTTAGCGTATTAATGTCCTACTCTCTTTATAAGACCTATTTGTTGAATGCGCATAAAAACATTCCTAAAGAAAAAAAACATAGTATAGAAATCAGCTTTTTTCTCGGTTTACTCGTCTCTTTTATTTTGCTTTTATTCAGATCAGAAAGCTTAATTAATCATTTGCTTTTTCGAAACCAACTACCTTTGGAACAGATTATGTATCACTTAGATCGATTGTATTTTCTCAATCTACGTATGTTACTGTTCGCTTTGATACGGTGTTTATTCGCTTTTGACTACTATCAAGCCTTTTATTACAAAAAAAGAAAATGCTACATGGGCTATATTTATGTATACAGCTTTTTATTTCTAGTAGGAGGTGCACTCTTCTATATGTGGATCATGTCCATAAACTTTTTATTTCGCAAATAGTGTCTTCGGAGTTTACGTCCATACCTCAGTGCCATAGGAAAAGTTTTTTCAAAAATATACTCATTTATGAATAGAATAGGGGGCTTTGTATTGGGGAAAACGGATCAAGTGACGTTATACAAGCGAAAAGGAAAAATCTATTCCATCATTGATCATATAATTATGGGGGCTGCAATATTATTTGAAACATATCATAGCTCCCCAATTAGACCTATAATTCGTGGGAGATCAGATATTCGTGGGATTGGGTTGTCGGCTGTGAGCGCAATGGTGTTTTTGCTAGCTTGGGAGACAACTTTAAGTTTGAACCGTCATGAGCTTGTTCCTGAATACAAAAAGCATATCGCTGGAATTGAGCACGTTTTCTTCTTCTTGGTTGGTTTTTTTATCTTGATTTTCACTGCCGATCCCTTGATTGGTTTACTATC
>NZ_NIBN01000001.1:3363039-3513125 GCF_002174385.1 Enterococcus sp. 6D12_DIV0197 | reverse complement strand
AATCCATTAGCAAAAGACAAGACTCAGCTGATTAAAAGATTGTCTTTCAATCGAATAAGTTTGTTACAGGATTGCTTTATTTAAATTGTGAGGAGGTTTTTAATGTGTTGAAAAAAAGATATCAACCCCTTGATAGTTATCAGCGAAAAGGGAAGATCTATTCCATCATTGATTATGTAATCTTTGGGAGCGCAATAATTTTTGAGAAATATCATAGATTCCCACTCAGGCCTTATAGACCCCCAATCAGACGTATTGGAACTCTTGGAACTTCAGATATTCGAGAGATTGGGTTAACGGCTGTGAGTGCAATGATTATGATACTAGCCTGGAATACAACTTCAAGTTTAAACCGTCATGAGCTTGTTCCTGAATACAAAAAGCATCTCGCTGGAATTGAGCACTTTTTCTTCTTCTTGGCTGGTTTTTTTATCTTGATTTTCACTGCCGATCCCTTGATTGGTTTACTATCGCGAACGATACCGGTAGAGAAAATCACCTACCATCTGGAACGGCTCTACTTTCTTCATTTTTTTATGATGTTCTATGTTTTACTGCGGTGTGTATTGGCATTCGACTATTATAAAGCCTTTTATTATGAAGATAGAAAATGCAGGATGTACCATATCTTGCTTTGTTTTTTCGTAGGCATAGGTATCATTCATATTCTTCTGGGGGTTCTTTCGTTAGTTGTCTCGTTCATCTATCACTTCTAAAAAATCCATAGCAAAAAGACAAACCCTAGCTATCTATGGTTTGTCTTTTTCTTACGCTATTGTTTACCAGATCTGCACACGATCTTCTGGTGCACGGTACATAGGGTCACCAGGTTTGATATCAAAGGTTGTATAGAATTCATCGATATTTTGAACTTGGATATTGGCACGTAGTTTCGCTGGTCCGTGGACATCGATCGATAGTAAGAGCTGTTGGTATTGTTCTTTGGCTTTTGTACGCCAGATCTTCGCCCAATTGGTGAAGAAGTCTGCTAAAGAAACATCGCTTTCTTTTTGCGCTGCTTCTAGCGCACAGCTTAGTCCGCCTGCATCGGCGATGTTTTCAGAAACAGTCAACGTTCCATTTACGGTACCGCCGGCAAAGGGCAGTCCATCAAACTCGTCGATCATCGCTTGAGCTAAGCGTTCAAAGTGGGCCAAATCTTCCTCTGTCCACCAATTGTTTAAATTACCATATTCATCAAATTTTGCCCCGTTGTTGTCAAAGGCGTGGGAGATCTCATGAGCAATGACCGCACCGATCCCCCCATAATTTGCGCTGGTGGATTGTTCCAAACTATAAAAAGGTGCTTGTAAGATTGCCGCTGGGAAAACGATCACGTTTTTAAATGGGTGATAGTAGGCATTCACGGTAGCGGCGGACATTTCCCATTCCTCGCGATCCACGGGCTGCTGCCATTTTTTGAAGGCATCTTCTCGGAACAAACGATTGAAATGCAGGGCATTTGCCAGCAGACTTTTCTCTTCATCGGTATGCAATTGGTCATAAATGGCAGGAACTTGATCAGGGTACCCGACATGGATGCCTAAACGATTCAATTTGATGATCGCTTTTTGGCGGGTTTCTTCACTTAACCACGTGTTGTTGCGCAAACGCTCTTGGTAGACAGCAATCATTGTTTCCACCATGTGTTTGACGTCTTTTTTCGCCGTTTCCCCAAAGTATTTGCGTCCATAATAATCACCGATCACTTGATTAAAATGACCCATCGTTAAGTAATAAGCCGCTTTTTGTTGGGGAGCCGCTTCATCGATCCCTGATAAGTAGCGGCTGTAGGTTCCGCCTAACTGACGCAATTCTTCACTCAGATAGCTAGTATAGCGCAAGCTTTGGTTGACGATCATCCAGCCTTTCAAGAGTTCAAAATGGCTATCAGAAACAATAATGTCAAAGGCTTCAAAGTAAGCGGGTTCCGTTACGATCAGCTCTTCGGGTGTCCCTGGTAAAAGGGCCGTCAAGAGTTGTCTAAAATCGATCTTGCTGGCTTGCTTTGCAAATTCTTCCAAGGAGCGAGGATTGTAATTTTTGCTATAATCCGCACTTTCTTCCGCACTGCGGACGTGAGGGGCGATCAATTTATCAAAAGCGATCGCTTGCTCTACCAACGATTCCGCTTCTGCTTGGTCTTTTCCATAAGCAACTAAAACGTTGACGGCCATCTCAAAGTAGACTTGCAGCATTTCGCTTGCTTGGGGATTTTCTGTGTAATAAGTTTTATCCGGCAAAATAGTAGCAGGCGGATAGACCGACAAAGTATTCATTTGCGCATTTTTCATGTCTGCATCGACATCTAGTTGGAAAGGCAAGGCAATGCCCTCTAAAACGAAACTTGCCAGTTGCTGATTCAATTCCTCATAAGAACGCAACGCTTCGATTTTTGCTAATAGTGCATTTGCTTCAGTAGCGCCCGCTGCCTCTCGTTGGGCAAAATCGCTGGCTAAGCGGTAAAAAGCCACAGCATCCTTCATGCGGCCTTTTGGCGTAGCATGGGGATCGTGTGCCATATTTTCAAATTCTGCGATCATTAAGGAATCGATTCCGTCAACGAGATCTTGGAATCCACCCGTAGCGGGTTTATCTGCTGGAATAACAGCGGTCTCCAGCCACTCGCCATTTACATAGTCATAAAAATCATCTTTTAACAAGGTTGTCATGTCTTTCGCTCCTCTCGCTTTCTACTATTATGAAACAAAATCTGTAAGGACGCAAAGAAAAGTTTTCTAGACGAAAAAGGGTTTTGATCCAAGTAGGAGGAGAATCTAAGGTATAATAAGAAAAAAGGCAGGTGAACGAGATGGAACAAGTAGAGTGGAAAGGGATCGCCGAAGAGCGGTTTCGTCCGTATAAGCAGTGGGTCACTCCTTCAGGGTATTTATGCGGCACCTATGCGGCAGCCGTCTTTTTGGCCTACTATCAAGATTACATCGATGAAACGATCATCCCGAAAGCGTTTCGTAGAAAAAAACAGCGGGATCTGACAGTAGTGACGGAAATGCTGCGGGTGCTGATTCAGCCTCATGGGTTGCCGACGATCGCTTGGCAGGTCAGTCATGGATTGACTCGGTTTTTCGATCAATTCCAATTGCCTTACCGCGGACGTGCGACTGTTGTTGGCGGCTGGCATCGAGCGTGCAAACGAATCGATGAAGGCAAACCGGTGATCATCGGTATTTTGAAGCCTTTAGGCAGCACGTATGGCAATCATTGGGTCGTGGCTTACGCCTACGCTGAAACCGCCAGCGGAGAACGCTATTTTAAAGTTCATGACAACTGGGGCAACTACAAAAAAGTGATTCCCGCCAGTTGGGTAAACGGTACCGTCACACTTCCTTGAACGAGACGGTTAAAAAAACAGTCACTTTGTGCTAGAATAGAAGAAAACAACCACATTCATTGGAGGCAATCATGGGCGAAAGTTATAAAGATAGTTCGTTGAAAATTTTTAGTTTAAATGGAAATTTACCATTAGCAGAAAACATTGCGAAAGTTTTCGGTACAGAACTAGGGAAGTCAAAAGTGACACAGTTTAGTGATGGAGAGATTGCCATCAATATCGAAGAAAGTGTGCGGGGCGACCATATTTATATCATTCAATCGACGAATGAACCCGTCAATGATCACTATTTAGAGCTATTGATCATGATCGATGCGATGAAACGGGCTAGTGCGAAGACCATCAATGTCGTTTTGCCTTATTACGCATATGCACGGCAAGACCGAACCGCCAACCCGCATGAGCCGATCACTGCAAAATTGATTGCCAATATGCTGGTGGAAGCAGGGGCTTCTCGAATCTTGACGCTTGATTTGCATGCCGTCCAAGTTCAAGGATTTTTCGACATCCCAGTGGATAATCTCTTTACGATCCCATTGTTTGCCCATTACTATCGCGAACAAAAAATGACGGGTGACGACTATGTCGTGGTTTCACCAAAAAACAGCGGTGTCCAACGGACCCGTAGTTTGGCAGAATACTTAGATACAGCGATCGCGATCGTCGATCAAGATGAAGCCGATGGCGGCTATGTGATTGGTGATGTCGTTGGGAAAAAATGTATTTTGGTTGATGACATTTTAAATACCGGCCATACATTGGCAAAAGCGGCAGACTTGTT
Organism: Enterococcus sp. 6D12_DIV0197; assembly: GCF_002174385.1. Lineage (NCBI taxonomy): Bacteria > Bacillati > Bacillota > Bacilli > Lactobacillales > Enterococcaceae > Enterococcus > Enterococcus sp. 6D12_DIV0197. The sequence goes on along the minus strand of NZ_NIBN01000001.1, from coordinate 3,508,992 downwards.
GAAGGAAGCTGGTGCCAGCGAAGTGTATGCTTGTGTCTCTCACGCCTTGCTTTCACCGCCAGCTAAAGAAATTTTGGATCAATCAGCGATTGAAAGTATTTGTGTCACCGATTCTTGCTGGACTAGCGAAGAACGCCATCCAAAAAAACTGCACTACATTTCTTGTGCTGAATTGATGGGGGAAGCCGTTCGCCGCATTCATGAAAATACACCAATGAGTCCATTGTTCCGCCTGGAAAGCAAAGAGTATAAATAATAATATGAAAAGCACCCGCTATCCTTAGGGACAGCGGGTGCTTTTGCATGTAAGGGGAAGTGGATCAGACCCAGCGAATCAGTTCAACTGGTTGCGGTTTAAGACCGTTTCTCGTTTGATCAGCTTATGTGGTACGACCAGCTGTACGCCGTTTGAATCTTCGTGATTCAATTGCGCCATCAGCCGTTCGGTAGCGATTTTTCCTAAGGACAACACGTTGATATCGATACTAGTCAAATACGGATGGGTCAAAGTAGCAAAGATCGAATTGTTGAAACTGATGATGGATAAGTCGTCGGGGACTTTGTAGCCATACATCGTTGCTAATTGAATGATCCGCACAGCGAACAGATCATCGATCACGACGATGGCTGTTGCTTGGGATTCTTTGATCGTTTCTTCAAACGTGACGTAATCTTCCGCTTTTTCAAAGGTCAATGCTGGATAAAAGGGGAGATTTGCCAGCATCATGGCTTTTTGGTAGCCGAAGAAACGCTCGAAATACAGGTTTTCATGGGTCGTATTGGTAGCAAATAATATCTTCGTATGCCCTTGGGCGATCAGATGCTCAGTTGCTTGCTTGCCTAACAACTGGTTGTCATTATCGACAAAAACGATTTTGTCTTCATTGCTGTATGGTTGACCAATCAAGGTAAAAGGGACTTCTTTTTCGACCAGATAGTCGATGATGGGGTCTTTTTCATCGGAATAGACCAAGATAAAGCCATCTACTTGTTTTTGCAGGTGCATCCGTTCCACGTTTTTTAGTAATGTAGCAAAGTCACGGGCGGAGGCAACGGCAACCGTCATTTGATGATGGCGGGCCTCTTCATTGATGGCTTCGATCGTTTCTAAATAAAAGGGGTTTCCTAGTCGTTCTTTCGAATCAAGAGGCGGCAAGATCACGCCGATGGCACTGGATATCTGTTTGCCGAGATTTCGAGCCGCAAGATTGGGGACATAGCCCATTTCTGCCATTACTTTGCGCACTTTCTTCTTGGTATCTTCAGAAATGCTGGGATGATCGTTTACGACACGAGAAACCGTGGATGTAGCGACGCCAGCCTTTTTGGCGACATCTTTGACCGTAATGCTCACTGATTTCCCTCCTTTTTTAGCTTATAGTATCACAAAGTGTCGGCACAAGGGTAGAGCCAATCAAAAGAAAGAAGAAATGCAGACATTTCTTCTTTCAGAAGGCTTGTTTAGTTGATCGCTGTACGGATTTCGTCTTCTAAAACATAGTCTTTGCCATACAACTTGATTGGCAATGCCTCACCGCTGATTTTCTTCAAAGTCACCGTTGACTCATTGACGGAAACAAAGAGCAGACGTCCACGATAGTTGATGTGGAAGGCGTAGCGGCTCCAAGTTTTAGGTAAGAATGGCGCAAACCCTAAGTGATCGTGATCGGTTTTCATTTGAGCAAAACCTTGAACGATCGCTAACCAGCTGCCGGTCATAGAAGTGATGTGCAAGCCATCATCGGTATCATTGTTGTAATTGTCCAAATCAAGACGAGCAGTCCGCTCATACATTTCCAACGCTTTTTCTTCCATGCCTAATTCCGCTGCTAAAATCGCATGGATACTTGGAGAAAGGGAAGATTCATGCACTGTCATCGGCTCATAGAAATCAAAGTTCCGTTGTTTTTCTTCTTTGCTGAATTGATCGCCGAAGAAGTAGATTCCTTGCAAAACATCGGCTTGTTTGATAAAGCAAGAGCGCAAGATATGATCCCACGACCAATTTTGGTTTAACGGCAAATGTTTTGGATCAAGATCGGAAACGGGCATCAAGTCTTTGTCTAAGAAGGTATCATGCTGGACGAACACACCAAGCTCTTGGTCTTCTGGGAAGTACATATTGTCGATGATGTCTTGCCATTTGGCTTGTTCTTCGTCAGAGATCGTGACAGTCGCTTCGTCTTTGAAGGCTTCATAGCTGGCTAAGGTATAAGCTAAGACCCAAGTAGCCATTTTATTGGTGTACCAGTTGTTATTGATATTGTTTTCGTATTCGTTTGGTCCTGTAACGCCATGGATCATGTATTTTTGCTGGCGTTTTGAATAGTGGACACGATCTGCCCAGAAACGTGAAATCGCGCTTAACACTTCTAATCCTTCTTTTTTCAGGTAACTTGTATCGCCAGTATAATTCGTATAGTTGTAGATGGCATAAGCGATGGCACCGTTTCGGTGGATTTCTTCGAAAGTGATCTCCCACTCATTGTGGCATTCGATCCCAGTGAAGGTCACCATTGGGTAAAGGGCACCTGCTAAGCCTTGTTTTTGCGCATTGATATGGGCTTGCGGCAATTGGTTGTGACGGTATTTCAACAAGTTACGGGTCACTTCTGGTTTTGCTAATGCCAAATACAATGGAACTGCATAGGCTTCGGTATCCCAGTAAGTCGCACCGCCATATTTTTCACCAGTAAAGCCTTTCGGTCCAATGTTCAAGCGCTCGTCTTCGCCATAATAGGTTGAAAACAATTGGAACAGGTTGAAGCGAATCCCTTGTTGCGCCGCAGCATCGCCTTCAATGATCACATCGGCTAAATCCCAGCGGGCTTTCCAAGCAGCGACTTGTTCTGCACGCAATGCATCGTAATCTGCTTTGTATAAAGTACCTAATTCGGTGACTTTTGCTGGATGATCATGAGCGGGAACATCACGACTCGTAACGATCAAGACTTCTTTGATCAATGAGAAGGTGTCACCGGCTGTTCCAGAAAAGGCAAAGGTATCAGCAACGCAAAGCTCGCTTTTCACGGAATCGATCGGTGTTTGGCTATGACGCATAGCAGAAGTGACAGTAAAGCGTTCAATGTCAAAATTATTTTCTACGGTCCGAGTGGTCAAGTAATGGAAGGTTTCGGTTTGACCATGAGCCAATTCTTCCCAGAAACGTTCGTCGTAGTTGCTATCTTCGTTATGGACATTGTTATCTAGTTTAGAAACGACTTTGATCTCAGCGTCGCCTTCAATGATCTCAGCGTCCATCTTAATGAGGGCAAGTTCACGTTTTACGATGCTCAAGAAGCGTTCAAAAGAGAATTTTACGGTGGCGCCTGCCAAAGTGACGGTAAAGTTGCGGCGTAAAATCCCGGTTTCCATGTCTAGTTCTAAACGGAAATCACTTGGGCTGATTTTTGCTAAGTCGACTAATTGGTCATTGACAAATAGGTCCATTGCAATAAAGTTGACCGCGTTGATCACTTTGCCAAAATAGTCAGGGTAGCCGTTTTTCCACCAGCCGACACGGGTTTTGTCTGGGTACCAGACACCAGCGATATAAGTACCTAAGTGATGATCGCCGCTGTATTGTTCTTCAAAGTTGCCGCGCATTCCCATGTAGCCATTCCCGATACTTGTTAGCGACTCTTGCAGTCGACGATTTTCTTTATCTAAGGTAGATGTCGCGATTTTCCATGGATCGATCTCGAACAATCGTTGGATTTTTTTCATGAAAGTCCCTCCAGAATCTTTTTGATATCTCTATCATAAGCGCAAACGATTGCATCGTCAAGTGAAAGTTGTTGCGTTTAAAGAATTTCCTGTAAGGAAACATCGAGAAAGAGAGATTCAGTTATATAAAGGTGAAAAAGCGAATAGAATCCCTTTTGATATTTCTGGGTTTACAAAATCTTTTTTCTCCGTTAGAATGAAATCATTAAGAAACCGATTGCGTAAATCGATTCAGGGAAGGAAGAAGGAAGATGAAAAAATTATTGAGCTTCGAATTTTGGCAAAAATTCGGAAAAGCGCTAATGGTGGTTGTCGCTGTTATGCCAGCCGCTGGTTTGATGATCAGTATTGGGAAAACGATCCCAATGATCAATGCCGACTGGGCATTTTTGATCACTACAGGAGGCGTCATTGAAAACATTGGTTGGGCAATTATTGGGAACCTGCATTTATTATTTGCATTAGCTATTGGTGGTAGTTGGGCTAAAGAGCGAGCTGGTGGGGCATTTGCTGCTGGGATCGCCTTTATTTTGATCAATCGGATCACTGGTTCGATCTTTGGCGTGACGAGCGCGATGTTAACCGAAGAAGGCGCCTTTACCCATACGTTATTTGGGACGAAGATCATGATCGACGGCTTCTTTACTAGTGTATTAGAAGCACCTGCTTTGAACATGGGTGTCTTTGTTGGGATCATCGCCGGTTTTGTGGGAGCAACAGCTTACAACAAATACTATAATTTCCGCAAATTACCGGATGCGCTTTCCTTCTTTAACGGCAAACGCTTCGTACCTTTCGTAGTGATCGCCCGTTCAGTAGTCGTCGCATTAGTGTTATCGATCGTTTGGCCCTACATTCAGGCAGGCATCAACAACTTCGGTTTATGGATCGCGCAATCACAAGAAAGTGCGCCCGTTTTAGCACCGTTCTTGTTTGGAACCTTGGAGCGGCTGCTCTTACCATTCGGGCTGCATCACATGTTGACGATCCCGATCAATTACACCGAATTAGGTGGAACTTACACGATTCTTTCTGGCGCACAAGCCGGCACCCAAGTCTTTGGACAAGACCCATTATGGCTTGCTTGGGCAACAGATCTAGTGAACATGCGCAATGCTGGCGATACGTCACAATATCAATTTTTATTGGAAAACTTTGTTCCTGCCCGCTTTAAGGTTGGACAAATGATTGGTTCATCTGGGATCTTGATGGGCTTGTCTTATGCCATGTATCGCAATGTCGATGCGGACAAACGGCACAAATATACCTCTATGTATTTATCAGCTGCTATCGCTGTCTTCTTGACAGGGGTAACGGAACCGTTGGAGTTCATGTTTATGTTTGCTGCCGTACCGCTTTACATCGTTTATGCAGTCGTACAAGGGGCTGCGTTTGCGATGGCGGATATCGTCAACTTACGGGTCCACTCTTTTGGGAATATCGAGTTGTTGACCCGTACCCCAATGGCGATCAATGCCGGTTTAGGACAAGATTTGATCAACTTTGTGTTAGTGACCATCGTCTTTGGTGTTGGGATGTATTTCTTGGCCAACTTCTTGATCAAAAAATTCAACTTTGCAACACCAGGTAGAAACGGCAACTACGAAACAGAAGGAGCCAGCGATGCGCCAGCAACAGCTTCGGCGGATGGCAATTTGAACCCAGATTCGCAAGTCGTGAAAATCATTCATTTATTAGGCGGACGTGAAAATATCGCCGACGTTGATGCATGTATGACCCGTTTACGGGTCTCTGTGAAAAATCGAGAAGCGGTCGGCGATGAAAAAGCATGGAAAGCCGCAGGGGCTTTAGGCTTGATCGTAAAAGACAACGGTGTGCAAGCAGTCTATGGACCGAAAGCAGATGTTTTAAAATCAGACATTCAAGATATCTTAGATTCTGGTGTCACGATTCCCGAACCGACGGCTAGTCAAGCACCAGTAGAAACCACTACCCACCAAAGCCAAGGCGTGACAGCTGAACTAGCTGCCGTTGCCACTGGAGAAGTGATGCCGATCACCTCTGTCAAAGACCAAGTGTTTGCGGAAAAAATGATGGGTGACGGTTATGGCGTGCGCCCAGAGCAGACGATAGTTGTCGCACCAATCAGCGGGAAAGTCACCAACATCTTCCCAACGAAACATGCGATTGGCTTGCTTTCTGATGAAGGCATCGAAGTATTGGTTCACATGGGCTTAGATACCGTTGACTTAAACGGTGCCCCCTTTACGGTAGCTGTCACTGAAGGACAACAAGTGGCGGTGGGTGACAAGTTAGCGGAGATGGATCTCGCTGCAGTAAGTGCTGCTGGCAAAGACACCACCATCGTTGTATTGTTGACCAACAGCGATCAAATCGATTCCTTTGAATTGACCCAAATCGGTAAGCAACAAGCAGCCGCAGTTGTTGGAATCGTAAAACTATAATAAAATGACAAGCGGGTCGACTCTTTTGTTGACCCGCTCTCTTTTATTTTTTAAAGGAATCGTACAAGCAAACCGAGAGAAGGAGCCTTATTCATGAAGGTATTAACATTGAACACCCATAGCTGGTTAGAAGAAAATCAGCTCGAAAAATGCAAGATGATCGCACAAGAGATTGCAACAGGCGACTATGACATCATCGCCTTGCAAGAAGTTAACCAAACGATCGCTGCTCAAACCATCGTTCCTGATGGGCTGTATTGCCCCACAGATACGCTGGTGGAAATCAAGGAGGACAATTTTGCTTTGCGTCTAGTGGAAGAACTACAACTGTTAGACTGTGATTACTACTGGTCATGGACCTACAGTCACGTAGGCTATGACATTTACCACGAAGGCAATGCCTTATTGTCCAAACAGCCCATCATTGCCAAAGAATACCTTGCTTCACAAGCCACGGATGTCTGGGATCATACCACACGCAAAAACCTGAGCGGCGTGACTGAAGCCGATGGACAGATCGTACAAGTCGTTAGCTGTCATTTTTCTTGGTGGCAAGACGGTAAATTTGCCTACGAGTGGCAACAGACAGAAGCATTTTTAGCAGAACGGGCAGATACCTTATTGATCCTAGGAGATTTCAACAACGATGCGGCCAGTTCTGGTCATCAACTGGTCCTTGACAGCTCCTTACAGCTGCAAGACAGCTTTTTAACGGCTACCGAAACGATCGGTGAAGCCTCTGTCGTTAAAGCCATTGATGGTTGGCAAGACAATCGAGAAGCATTGCGGATCGATTATGTTTTTGCATCCAATGACCTGCAAGCAACGGAATATGAAGTGGTTTTTGACGGAACGCGTACTCCGATCGTCAGCGATCACTTTGGAATCAAAGTGGTTTTTGCTTCAAAAACAGAGCCAAACTAGCAGAAGCGACAGCAAAAAAGCAGTGCCAATCGGCACTGCTTTTCTTTTTGGGGAAGTTAAATCGCTGATCGAACAAGGAGGAAAAAGAATAAACTCAATAAAAGAATGAATGCTAATGCCCCATAGGTAAAACTCTTTTCGCCCCAAGTTGCGTTTTCCTCCTGACTTGAAAGACTTCTTCTTGTAAAAAAGACGAGTCCTGCGCCGATGACATTCGCTGTCAGCAACTGCTGGAAGAAGATCAGGAATAAATACTGACCCAAAAGGCCTTTTTTACTCATGGAAAACCGTTGAATAAAGTACAGGCAAGCCCCTTGCAGCAAAAGGAGACTACTTAACAAGACCCCTAAAGCGGCTAACGGTTGCGAGTTGAGGTACTGGGCAAAGGTCATCCCATGGTTGAAGGCAGTCAAGGAAAGATAAAGATAGTAAGCACCGGCGATCAAAAGCCAATAACTCAGTAAAATCAATGGAAACGCCCATTTTCGTTTAGTCATGGTTGCCCTCCTGTAAAGTGAATAGTCCGTAGGAACGGATCAAATAATCAATCAAGCAGCTTAGTCCAATCAAAGACTGGCTAGGGATTTTCTTGCGACCGATTTGAAAAAAATCGCAATAATAGGTCAGGTGAAACGTTGAATGGCGAGCAAAATAATTATCTCCTGGCGCACTCAATGTCAAAACGGGAATCTGACGAATCGCAAAAGTCGTCAGATTCTCTTTGACGTTTTCTGTTTCGCCGCTCAGTGAGGCGATGATCACACAATCTTCGGCAGTGATCATCGGCATGACCATATCAAATTCCGTTTTGTTCGGCAATACGATCACTCGTTTTTCCATAGAAAGCATCATTTTGGAAAACTCCTCCAGTGCTTTCTTTTGGGAAAACCCAGTTGGGTAGCAGTAGATGGTTTTGCTGCGGTCAAACAAGCGGTTGAGGGCAGCTAAGTCTACCGTTTTTAAATAGTTGAGGGTGGCGAAAATATCCTCTTGTTGCTTTTCAAAAATCGTTTTTTGCTGCGAAATCGTTGTTGTCTGTTCTTGCTGATGCCGTAGAAAATATTTGAACTCGGAATAGCCAGAAAAACCAAGTTTTTTCGTCAACCGTAAAATAGAAGACTTGGAGACGTGAACCTGCTCGGATAGCTCGACGATCCCCATAGATAGAACGGTGTCGCCGTTGGAAAGAATGTAGTTTAGAATGCCACGATCAAGTTCACTTAACTCTGATTGGTGCTGTTGAATCAAATACTGTAATTTCACAAAAACCCCTCCTTATTGATTAAGTATAGCTGAAAAGCCAGGAGGGGAGGCGAAGAACGCTGGCTAGTGTAATTCTGGCCAAAAGGCTTGATTTGCTTCAATCAATTCATCGAGTAATTCTTTGGCTACACGGGCATTTGGAACCACTTTTGAAAGAATCAGTGCTTGCCATAATTTCTGGTAAGAACCCTCTGCCCAAGCCTCCACGACTAATTTTTCTACGGCGACTTGTTGCTCCATCAATCCTTTTTGGAAGCGAGGGATCTTGCCTTGTGTGATTGGTTCTGCCCCGTTACTGCCGACGATACAAGGCACTTCCACCATTGCCTGCTCATCAAAGTTGACGATCGCTCCTTCGTTAGGCACGATCAACAGCATCCGTTCTTGCGTGTTATAAGCGATCGCTCGTGCAAGGTCCACGATGTAGCTGGCGTGTTCATCCACTTCAAGCGTGGTGTCAGTAGCTGTCTGGTTTTCTACGATGCGTTGGCATTCACCAAAGACGTGTTTTTCGCGGCCAGCCATGACTTCATTTGCCCGTGTAAAAGATGGGTTGGTGTGCGCCACTTCATCTTGAGGGAAAAAGTAATATTTCAAGTAGGTATTTGGCAAAGTGGATGGATCAACTTCGTACACTTCTTTTGCTTTGGCAAAGGTGTGCATCCAGCTGGCATCAGCATGTTGGCTCGCTTCGATTTCTTCTGGCAATGAATAGCCGTATTTTGCCACATGCGCCTGGATCTGCGGCAGCAAATCATTGCCAGCTTTGTCTCGTATATCTGTCCACCAGCCAAAGTGATTCAAGCCATAATAGCGAACCACCAACTCTTTGCGAGAAGCTAAACCGATCGCTTGCGCCATCCGTTCTTCGATTCCCACTGGCATATCACAAATATTAATGATCTTGGCATCAGGGCGCAATTTACGAGTCGCTTCTGCGACGATCGCTGCAGGATTGGAATAATTCAACATCCATGCATCAGGGGAATATTTTTCCATGTAATCGACTAACTCCAATACACCGCCGATAGAACGCATCCCATAAGCGATCCCGCCAGGACCACAAGTTTCTTGGCCGACCACACCATATTTCAAAGGGATTTTTTCATCCTTTTCGCGCATCGCATACAAGCCAACTCGGATATGCGCCATCACAAAATCGACATCCTGAAATGCGGTTTCGGGATCAGTGGTTGCTAAAAAGCTGATTTCTGGTGCGCGTTCTTTCAATAAAATCTCGCAAGCTTGTGCAACTTTTTCTTGTCGTTCTTCCAAATTGTCGTAAAACTTGATTTGGCGAATCGGGAAACGATCCAAGTGTTCCAAAAGCATCAAGACGATTCCTGGGGTAAAGGTACTGCCGCCTCCGGCGATCACGATTGAAAATTTTTTCATTTTTGTTTCCTCCTTAGTCTGATACAGCTAATAATTTTTCGAATTGTTCTCTCACTTGTGGCACATCCAGACCAACGATCACTTGGAAGGCGTTGCCGTTGCGAACAACACCATGGGCACCAGCGCCTTTAAAGATGTCATCTGGCAGCACTTGGTCTTGATCTTTGACGGTGATTCTTAGGCGAGTGGCACAATTAGTGACTTTATCGATATTATCGCGACCGCCAAACCCTTCTAAGTAGACTGCGGCTTGTTCGGTGTAGCGATTGGCACCAGCAATCACTGGCGTACCAGTGTTGGCTTGTTTTTCTTTGTAATCTTTTTTGGTGTACAGTTTGACTTCGCTATTGTTTTCTTCCCGTCCTGGTGTGGCTAACTTAAATTTGAGGATCAAGAAGCGGAAAACAAGGAAATAAAGGGCAGTAAAGGCTAACCCGATCACCAGCTGCGTGAAGATCATACTGCGATGATTTTGAAATAGCGGAATCCAGACCTTCGCCAACAGATCAATCAAGCCGCCCCCCATATCACCAACGACCCCGAAGGCAAACATCGTTGCCGCCATGGTCGCTGCTAAAACAGCGTGCACCGCAAAGAGGGGTGGTGAGATAAAGAGGAAGGTGAATTCCAATGGCTCAGTGATACCAGCTAAAACGGCAGTTAAAGTGGCAGGGATCAAAATCGCTAAGACCTTCTTTTTGTTCTCAGGCTTGGCTGTGAAATAAAAAGCAGCAGCGATCCCTGGTGCAGCAAAGATCTTAGAATTGCCATGTAAAGCAAAGCCCCCTTCAGGGAAAAGCTCTTTCAATGGTCTGGTGGATTGGGCAAATTCTTGTAAATGTGCCATCCAGTATTTGGAGATTCCTTCTTCGACGACAGCGGGACCAAAAACAAAGGGGGTATACACGAAATGATGGAGACCTGTGGGAATCAATATTCGCTCTAAGAAAGTATAGAGCCAGACCCCAAAGACCCCAGCACTTGCTAGAAACCCTTGCATGGACCCAATGCCAGCTTGGACTTTCGGCCAAATCAATGCGATCAAAAAAGCAACTGGCAGCATTAAAAAGAAACCGAGGATCACGACAAAGGAAGAGCCTTGGAAGATTCCGAGAAAATCAGGCAGCTTCGTATCGAAAAACTTGTTGTGAAGATAGACGACGATCGCCGAAATAAAAATTGCTCCGATAATACCAGTATCTAATGTTTTGATGCCAGCGATCATTTTCAAACCACTCTCACCGCCGGGATCAGCTGCAAAGTTGACACCGAAGAAGTTACCAAAGTACTCGATCATGCCAGAAATAAAATAATTACAAGTAATATAGACGACAAAGGCTTCCATTGCCGCTCGCGCATTGGCTTTTTTTGCGAGACCGATCGGTAATCCAATGACAAATAATAATTCCATTTGGTTGAAGACCGTCCACGCTCCGTTTTCAATGATCGTCCAAATGTTGTACCACGTAGAGCCTTCAGTGGCGATGCTCCCCACAAGCATCGGATTTTTAAAGATAATACACAGCGCGACCATGATTCCTGAAAAGGAAAACAAGAGGACCGGGGTAAACATCGCACCGCCAAACCGCTGAACTTTTTCCATCATAATTTCTTAACATCTCCTTTCAATTTTTACTACAACCTCAGTATAGAAAAGAAAGATAGCGGTTACAATAAAGCGAGGAAGCATAGGAACGTAGAAGCAAACAAAGAGAAAAAGTGGCAACTGCGGGGAAATTTCCCATAAAAAAACAAACCTGTGAAACACAGGTTTGTTTGCTACGTACGTGTATTTAAATTTCGACGTTGCCATAACGATTGGCAAGGGCGGTGCGGATCAAGCGCTCTGCCAAATGCTCATTTCTTGCAAGGAGCGGTCCGTGGAAGTAAGAGCCGAACACATTGCGGTAAACCACGCCTTCGGTTTGGTCTTCGCCATTGTTTCCTTGTCCTTGGATGACTTTCCCCAATGGTTTTTCCCCTTTACCTAAGAAAGTACGGCCATTATGGTTTTCAAAGCCATAATAGGTCTCATCGAATTCTTCATTGTGGATCACGATGTCACCGATGAACCGATTGTTTTCTTGGCTTAAGGTGTAATGATCCAAGGCGCCGATCCCATTGATTTTCTCGCCGTTGGCACCGATGTAGTAATGACCCAGCAATTGATAGCCGCCGCAGATCGCCAGCATGACGCCATCATTTTCGATATAGCTGGTCAGGGCTTCTTTTTTTGATTGGATATCTTGTGAAACGATCACTTGTTCAAAATCTTGTCCGCCACCGAAGAAGACGAGATCATATTTTTCAGGATCGAAGGGCTCGTGAATGCTGACGACTTCTGCGTTGAAGGTCACGCCTAGTTTTTCGGCCACGTAGCGCAGCATCAAGAGATTGCCGTTGTCGCCATAAGTATTCAAAAGATTTCCATACAAGTGGGCAACATTCAGTTGATACTTAGTCACGACTCATTCCTCCTTTGATATAGCCTTTTTCCGCAAGCTTTTTGCGTAGCTGCAAGACTGCAGTGTAAGTCGCTAAAATATAGACTTTTTCTGTTGGTAAGTCTGCGATTTGCTTGATGACGTCATCAAGTTCAGGGGTTTCAATGATTTTTTCTTCAGGGATCCCCGCAACTTTTAGCCGCAACGCCATATCTTTGTGACGATCACCACCAGCGATCACTTGAGGAATCCCCATATCGGCAAACGCTTCATGGTCGCCATCCCAAATCCAGCTGACGTCGATCCCATCTGCGTAGTTGGCATTCAACAAGCTGACTAGCGAGAAAGGATAGGGCGACAGGCCGATCATATCGATGACTTGGTTCAAACCAACAGGGTTTTTAACTAAGACTAACGTACATTCTTTGTCCCCAATGCGGATCACTTCTTGGCGACCAAAGACTTTTTCGTCATAGGCCAAACCAGATTTGATTTTTGCAGGTGCTACGCCATAATATTCCGCAACCGCAGTTGCCGCCAGCGCATTGTAGACATTGTACATCCCACCAACTTCGATGCGATAGTCGTTGCCATCGATCACAAAGTCAGCAGAGGTGTTGTCCATTGCGGTCATTTCCGTCAGTTTATAATCCAATTCTGGTCGATGGAAGCCGCAATTTGGACAGTAGTATTTTCCAAGATTGGCATAGGTGATCATTTTATAGTGTAAAATGTGATGACACTCAGGACACAACACGCCATCCGTATTGTAATGGGCCATCTGCTCTTCATCTGGCAAATGATCAAATCCATAGTATTTCCGTGGATTGACAGTTGCTACCGAATTGAACAGTGGCGAATCCCCATTGCAGAGGATCGTAGCTTCTGGTGAGTTTGCGGCACCTTCAACGATCATTTTATAGGTCGTATAGATCTCGCCATAACGGTCCATTTGATCGCGGAAAATATTGGTGAAAACGAACAATTCCGGTTTGATGTACTTCGTTACTTTGCTGAGACTGGCTTCATCGATTTCTAAAACCGCGAATTTTTTGCCTTTTTTAGGGCGTGCCGATAGAAAGGTTGAAACGATCCCTTGGACCATATTGGCGCCGGTGGGGTTCGTCAATACTTCATCAAATTCTTGGCGCAAAATATTGACAGTCAAGGCAGTCGTCAATGTTTTGCCGTTGGTGCCTGTGATCACGACGACTTGGTAATCTTTCGCCAAATGATCTAATATATGTGGATCAACTTTTAATGCTAATTTACCAGGCAGGCTTGAGCCGCCTTTGAAAAAGTTCTTTAATACCCATTGAGAGGTCTTACCGACTGAAACAGCCAGATGACTTCGTATTCCCATAATGTAACCCTCCATTAGAGCGAATGCTTTCATTGTGCAAATTCAATTTATCATACCATATACCAAGAAAAAGGTTAAATTGCTTTTGCGATTCTTTAAATTTCTGCAAAGACCATTCTGATAAATGGCTCTTTTACTTGCGATGATCAAAGGCTTGAAAAGCAAAACAGCAAACCTTCTGCCAGGTTTGCTGCTGCTTTAACCGATAATGATTTTTTCCGTTGGGTACTCGTAGCCTAAGTCACGTGTTTCTTTTGGTACGAATAACATCAAGGTGTACAGCATACCGACACGGCCGATAAACATCAAAAGAGCAATCACGAGTTTGCCGATAGTTGATAAATCGCCCGTGATTCCTAAAGAAAGCCCTGTGGTTCCAAATGCCGAGGAAACTTCAACAATAATGGCGATCAAAGGGATATCCTCGATGGCGGTCAAGAATAAGACACAAAAGAAGCACATGCCCATCGAAAGCATGAAGACCACCACTGATTTACGGACGTCATCTTGATCGATGCGGCGACCGAAGATATTGATATTGTCCTCACTTTTTAAGAAGGCATAGAGGTACAGCCCAATGATGGCAATGGTCGTCGTCCGAATCCCCCCACCAACAGAGCTGGGACTACAACCAATAAACATCAGCAAGGAGAAAACGATCAACGTCGTGGTTTGAAAGTTGCCTAAGTCATGGATCTGCAGGCCAGCATTCCGCGTTGTCATGGAATAAAACATGCTGTTCATCCACATACCGCTAAAGCTGTAATCTTTGAACAAATAATCTTTCTCAAGGAAAAAGATCGCTAATGTACCGCCGACAAAGAGGATCACGAAAGCCAAAACAGCAATTTTTGTGAATAATGAAAAGCGAAACGGCAAGCGGCGGCGTTGTTTTTTCATTTTAAAAAGGACCCATTCCCGAAAGTCCATGATCACTGGAAATCCAATCCCCCCGATAAAAATCAAAATCATGATACACGTCAGGAAGAAATAATCATGGGAAAACGGCAAGATGGAATTGCCCGTCACATCAAACCCTGAGTTGGTCACGGCAGAGATCGCTTGATAAAACCCATAAAAGATCGCATCTCGCCAATTGTCATAATAGCCGTAAAGATGAAAATAAACAGCAAAGATCGTGCCTGCTACCACCTGACAAAGCAAGATGATTGTAAACGTCGTTCGAATCATCCGAACGATCCCACTAAGCTTTGGCTGATTCATATCCGTCATGATCAACTGGCGCTGCTTTAAACTGATTTTGCGCCGTGAGACGATCGCAAAAAAGGTCGAGATCATCATGATCCCTAAACCGCCGACTTGAAAGAGGACTTCCAATAAGATGACCCCGTGGTCGTTAAACACGTCATTGATCGGAAAAGTAGTCAGCCCAGTGACACTGACCGTGCTGACCGCCATAAAGAACAGATCGATAAACGCGACATGAGAGCCGGGTTCTCGAAAGAAGGGGAGTGAAAAAAGCCCCAAAGAGACCACCGTCATCACGATATAATAAAAAACAATCACTTGGATTGAAGACACATTCTGGGAAATAAACGTCTTGCTCCTGCGCTGCGTCAAGCGGGCAAAGCGGGTAAAATTCATTACAAAAAACCCCTCACTAAATAAACTATCCCCAGTATACCAAAGAACCAAGTAGATTTGAAAGAAAGCAGGATAGAATTCATGAGCAGCAGAAATTGTGCAAGGAAAAGCTTTTGGAAAGTATCGTTGGGTTAGAGGACACGATCAGGCTGTGGTTCTTGCGGCAGCTTGATTGCTTAAGAAACTTAAAAACTCGAAGCAAATCAGTAAGGATTTCACGATTTCAGAAGAAAACGCTGGCAATTTATGAGAAGATAAAAGAAGAAAAAGATAGCAGCGACGATCCGCATGGAACAATAGCGAGAAAGCGGACAAAAAAGCGCATCAAATTTTTTGAAAATCGAGACGGAAATGGGGAGTATCATGAAAGACGTAAAAATTATTTTTTTCGATGTTGATGGCACACTGATCGATATGAGCAAAAAGCAAATCTCTGAAAGAATGTTAGCCACATTAAAAGCCTTGAAGAAGCAAGGGATCCTGTTGTGCATTGCGACTGGCAGAAGTCCCATCGCGTTGCCGCAATTTGAAGGCGTGACCTTCGATGCGTTTTTGACCTTTAACGGATCGTATTGTTTTAATCAAGCCGAGGGGATCCACCAAAACCCCATTCCTAAAAAAGATGTTCAGCAAATCATTGAAAATGCGACGGCCCTCAAGCGTCCAGTAGCGATCGCTACGAAGGACCGAACGGTTGCCAATGGCAAAGATGCTGATTTAGTTGAGTATTTTTCCTTTGCCCACCAAGAAGTGATCGTGGCAGAAGATTTTGATGAGGTGATCCAACAGCAAGACATTTTTCAAGTGATGCTAGGCTCAGGGAAAGAAGACTACGCCAAAGTGATGGCAAATACCACGGAGGCGAAAATCACCGCCTGGTGGGATCGCGCAGTCGATATTATTCCAGCCAGCAGTGGGAAAGGAAGCGGCATTGCCAAAATGCTGGCTTACTATGGCTTGGATAAATCTGAAGCCATTGCCTTTGGCGATGGCAACAATGACATTGAGATGCTGGAGGCAGTCGGCTGGGGTCTCGCAATGAATAATGCTTCGGATGAGTTAAAAGCAATCGCCGATGAAGTGATCGGTCACGTAGCCGAGGAAGGCATTTATCATTACTGCTTAGAAAACGGGTTGCTGGGTGAAGTCGTGCAGTGATGGGCAATGCGCCAGTTGCTGTCGCCCGCTAAGAATATGCGCAGCCAGGATCGCTACTGCGTGTCTGTTTGATCAAATAAAAAAACTGTTTCCGAAATGTATTAGGGAAACAGTTTTTTTGATATAAAGCTGTTTAGCAATGTGTACGGTTTACAGCGCCTCCACCGCTTCGATCGCCTGATAGACTTTTTCGGGTGTGATCGCAGGATCGATCAAAATAAAGGTTTCTTCTTCTTTGACAGCATAGGTCAGAACCGAGGCGAAGTAATCCCGATCAAGGCGTGTCACGTGGAGATCCTTCAGCTTCATTGGCAAGTGCAAAGCTTCGTAAAATGGCCGTAATTCTTCAATCACATCAAAATCATTGGTATAGGCAAGCTGGACCCAAATGCAGTAGGCGACTTTGTTGCCGTGCAAGACGCTATGGGTCTCACTCAAATAAGACAAGCCGTCGTGCAGCGCATGCGCACCAGATGTGCGGCCAAATTCGACTGCAAAACCGCCAACGTCGCCTGCCAAAGCAATGATCGCATCGGTGATGCGGGCAAAGGCGGGGGTCAGCTGCCCGACTTCTAAGTCTTTGACGGCTTGGATCGCATCGGCAATCAGCAAGTTTTTGATCAAAAGAGCGCTTTGGAAACCTAGCCGTACTAAGGCAGTCTTGTCGTCTTCTGCCATGTTGCGGACGATGGCTTCCATTTCATAATATTTGGCTAACGTATCAGCGATCCCAGCGATAAAGTAATCAACGGGTGTGGCTAGTAAAAAACGGGTGTCGACGATCGTCATGTAGGCACCTTTTTTGGCATAGTCGATTTTACAAATCGTATGATCAGGGTAATAGGCGACGATCACAGGGGTAAAGGGTGCACAGTTAGAAACCAATGTAGGGATCACGATCAATTCTGCGCCAAGGGTTTGGGCGGTGATTTTTGCTGTATCAGCGACCTTGCCGCCGCCGATTGCCACCACGGCATCCGTTTGCTGGATCGCTTCAGCTAAGGCTTGCGCATTTTCATAACTCGATGATCCATCGTAGCGGTAGATCGGGTAGTCAAATGAATGGGGGTAATAGGCTGAAAACACATCGAATGACTGCTCCCCAGTGATCACGGCAACTTCTTGGAACTCACTTAAATACTCTGGCAAATCAGCTAAGACCCCATCGCCAGTAATATACCGATTAGGACCTGGACGGACTTCATTGGCTAACATCAAACAAACACTCCTTTATAATCGTCAGAATTTTCTAATCAGTGTATCGCGAAAATGCCCTGACTGTCAATTTCCTTTTGGCAAAAGAAACAGAAAACAGCCGATCTGCCTTGGGAGCAAATCGGCTGTTAATGATGAATCGGGAGGTATGCTCCAAAAATGTTAGGCCCAGTTTTGGCGAATAAAGCCAGCTCGTCCTGAGCCTTCGCTATAAGCATTGTAATGGGCTGCATTTTTTTTGTAAAAATCTTGATGGTAGTCTTCTGCAGGATAAAAAGGTTCTGCTGGTTCGATCTTCGTTACGATCGGACGGTCAAAGCGGCCGCTAGCTTGCAACTGCGCCTTTGATTTTTCCGCAACCGCTTTTTGTTCTTCACTATTGTAAAAAATCACTGGACGATAGGAATCACCACGGTCGGCAAACTGACCAAACGCATCCGTGGGGTCTGTCTGCTGCCAATAGATGGCAACCAATTCTTCATAAGAGATGACCTCAGGATCAAAGGTGATCTCAACTGCTTCGGTGTGACCAGTGGTTCCTGTCGTTACTTGTTGGTAGGTTGGGTTAGGCACATGGCCGCCAGTAAAGCCAGAAACCACTTTGAGGATGCCTGGCTGCGAGTCAAAAGGTTTCACCATGCACCAAAAACAACCGCCAGCAAAAATTGCCGTATCTTTCATAGGTATTCCTCCTTTGCTTCTATGGTATGCTTCTAGTAGAGAAAAACAAGAGATATGCTTAGAAAACAGGGCAATGAAGAAAGGAAGTTTGCATGGAAAGTATTTTGATTTTACTTCGAGGTAATTCTGGCAGCGGCAAAACCACTATTGCCAGAGCTGTTCAACACATTTTCGGTGAGAAAGCAGTGTAGATTTCACAAGATGTTTTTCGCAGAGAAATTTTTTGTGTCAAAGATAGCCCCAATAATTTAGCAATCGGTTTGATGAAAGAAGCCGTCTTGTATGCGAAGGGGAAAGTGCCATTGGTACTTGTTGAAGGAATTTATTCTCGTGAAAAATACCAAGACTTTCTCGACTTTCTGATTCAACTCTTTCCCGAAAGTAATCTCGTTTATTATTTTGATCTTTCTTTTGAGGAAACGGTCAAAAGGCATCAGACCCGAATGCAGCGAGACCATTTTTCCGAGGAGAACATGCGCGAATGGTGGCTTGCGCGTGATTTGCTTTTCCCACAGGAGTCCTTAAAGGAAAGGCTGATTAAAGAAGGGCAAACGATAGCAGAAACGGTCAATCAGATCATGGCTGACTATGAAGAAATAAGAAGGAGGGATTGACTGTGGCGCTAGTCATTGAACAAGGAAACGAGCAAGAATTGGCTGCTTTAGAATCAGCGTTAACAGCGTATACAAAGCACCAAAAACCATTTACGCAAACAGAAACCTATCAGAGCTTCAGTTGTGTAATCAAAAAAGAGGGGATGGTGATTGCTGGTGGCATTGCCTATGCCTCGATGTATCACATCGGTTATCTTGACACCCTGTGGGTCAAAGCATCCGAGCGGGGGAAAGGGTATGGTAAGCAGATTCTTACTGCTCTTGAACAGCAGTTGAAAGCATTTGGCTGTGAAAATTGTCAGACGGCGACCTTTGATTTTCAAGCGCCTGATTTTTATCAGCGATTGGGCTATGATGAAATTGGGAGAATCGCCCATACGCAAAATCAGCTAACAGAAATTTTTATAGTAAAGAAATTACATGATTGATTCCAAATTGATTCTCAAATAAACCTTTGAACAAGGAAAAAAACAATGAAAGAGAGGCACAACCAATGTTAGATAAATCAATTCCATATGCAGAAATCTGGATGAAACGAGCGTACAAAAGCACACCGATCCAGCCCATTCAATCCGATAACTATTCGCTACGCAGCTACCAAATAGGAGACGAAAGGCACTGGGCACGGATTGAAACATCCGTCGGAGAGTTTGACAATGAGGCCGAGGCATTGGCGTATTTTGAAAAGGAATTTATGCCCGAGCAAGCACAGCTAGGACAACGAATGTTTTTTGCCCTTGATCAATCAGGTACACCGGTCGGTACGGCTACCGCTTGGAAAAAAGCCAAGCAAGACGGCACACCGGTTCCACTAGTCCATTGGGTAGCAGTAATGCCGCAAGCTCAACGTCAAGGGATCGCTCGCGGCTTGGTCACGCAAGTCGTTTCTGTCTTGGAGGCAGCCAACGAACCGATGTATCTTCATACGCAAACCTGGAGCCACGCAGCAATCACGCTGTATCAGCAGCTCGGATTTGTGATCATTGCAACGGATATCAATGGGAATGAAAATCCAGAATATCCGCTGGCTTGTCAAGTATTGGCAGAAGTTGCTCAAAAAGCCAGAAACGAGTAAGAGATGGCGGCGGCAAAAAATCCGTTAATTTTTCGTAAAACTCTTGCGTAAAAGGCGGCAGGTGTCGAATTTAAGTCTGTAAAAATTCTCCTTTTTCAAGTATAATACCAAAGGAGTATGAGGAAGGATGGGCGAGATGGCACAGCTTTTTTTTAAATATGGCGCAATGAATAGTGGGAAAACGATCGAGATATTGAAAGTTGCTCACAACTATGAAGAACAAGACAAACCAGTCGTGATCATGACAAGTGGATTGGACACCAGAAGCGGTGTGGGAAATGTTTCAAGCCGCATCGGCTTAGAACGAGACGCGATCCCGATTTTTGATGAAACGGATCTGTTCCATTTGATCAAAGACCTCGGTTACAAACCTTATTGTATTTTGATCGACGAAGCACAGTTCCTAAAGAAGCATCACGTGCTGGCTTTCACCAAAATCGTGGACGAGTTAGGTATCCCTGTGATGGCCTTTGGTTTGAAAAATGATTTCCGCAATGAATTATTTGAAGGCTCAAAATACTTGTTGCTTTACGCAGATAAAATCGAAGAGATGAAAACCATCTGCTGGTTCTGTCATAAAAAAGCAACCATGAACTTGCACTATATCGACGGAAAACCCGTTTACGAGGGCGACCAAGTACAAATCGGCGGTAACGAAGCGTATTATCCTGTTTGCCGCAAACATTACTTTCACCCGGGAATGAAAAAAGAAGGAGAATAATCAATGTACGATCAGTTACAAGCAATCGAAGACCGTTACGAAGAATTAGGCGAATTACTTAGTGATCCAGCCGTGATCTCTGACACCAAACGCTTCATGCAGCTTTCAAAAGAAGAAGCCAATACACGGGAAACGGTGGAAGTCTACCGTCGTTATAAAGAAGTTGTTGAGGGAATCAAGGATACCGAAGAAATGCTTGGGGAAAACCTTGATGCGGAAATGGCAGAGATGGCCAAAGAAGAACTCTCTGACTTGAAAAAAGAAAAAGATGTTTTAGAAGAACGCATCAAAATCTTGTTATTGCCAAAAGATCCGAATGATGACAAAAACATCATCATGGAGATCCGTGGTGCAGCAGGCGGCGATGAAGCAGCCTTATTTGCTGGCGATCTTTTCAATATGTATCAAAAATATGCGGAAAACCAAGGCTGGAAAGTCGAAGTCATGGATGCCAACGTCACTGGGATCGGCGGCTACAAAGAAGTCATCATGATGATCACCGGCGACAACGTCTTTTCAAAATTGAAATATGAGAGCGGCGCCCACCGAGTGCAGCGGGTACCATCTACCGAATCACAAGGCCGAATCCATACGTCTACGGCAACGGTCGTGGTTATGCCCGAAGCTGAAGAAGTCGAAATCGATATCGCAGACAAAGATATTCGGACCGATATTTACCATGCCTCTGGTGCTGGTGGTCAGCACGTCAACAAAACAGCTTCTGCTGTTCGTCTGACGCACTTGCCAACAGGGATCGCTGTTGCGATGCAAGATGAGCGTTCACAGCTGAAAAACCGTGAGAAAGCGATGAAAGTCTTGCGGGCACGGGTCTATGACCAAATGCAGCAAGAAGCACAAAGTGAATACGACGCAAACCGTAAATCAGCAGTGGGTACCGGCGATCGTTCTGAACGGATTCGCACCTATAACTTCCCGCAAAACCGCGTAACAGATCACCGTATCGGGTTGACTATTCAAAAATTGGATCAAATTTTAGCTGGAAAACTCGATGAAATTGTTGATGCACTGATCGTTTACGATCAAACATCAAAATTAGATGAGATGCAAAATGGCTAAAACCTATCGAGAAGTCCTTTCACGGGCTTCTTCTTTTTTAGAAACGAAAGGGCTGGACGGGTATGCGATCCAATACCTGTTTTTAGAGCGAAAAAACTGGCAGCAACTCGATTGGCTGCTGCAGATGGACCAACCCATCTTAAGGGAAGATGAGGCACAGATCGCAGCAGATCTTGAACAGCTGTTGCAGCATGAACCACCGCAATATTTATTAGGGTATGAAGAATTTTATGGGCATCGCTTAAAAGTGACCCCTGCAACCTTGATCCCGCGTCCAGAAACCGAAGAGCTGGTGGAAAAGTGTTTGGCAAAATTACCAGCAGATCAGCCGCTGCGAGTCGTAGACATCGGCACAGGTACTGGAGCGATCGCCATTGCCTTAAAATTGGCACGTCCGCAGTGGGCCGTAAGTGCCGTGGATCTTTCAGCAGAGGCATTAGCCGTTGCTAAAGAAAATGCGGCAGCCTTAGACGCAGAGATCCGCTTTTTCCAAGGAGATACCTTAGAACCCGTGGCAGATCAGCAATGGGATCTGATCGTTTCCAACCCGCCGTATATCAGCGCTGAAGAGTGGCCGCTGATGGATATCAGCGTAAGAGAAAAAGAGCCTAAAATGGCGCTTTTTGCTCAAGAACAAGGATTGGCGATCTATAAGCAATTGGCACAGCAAGCACCGAATTGTTTGGCGCCTAACGGGCAAATGGCGCTAGAAATCGGCTTTCAGCAAGGGTTAGCTGTTCAACAGCTTTTTGCAGCCGCTTTTCCCAACAAAGAAGTCACCGTAGTAAAAGATCTTGCGGGTCAAGACCGGATGGTGTTCGTCAGTCATCCACAAGATGTGGATAAATAAATTTTTTTTGCTACAGAAAAATTGCAAAAACCTTATGAAATGAACGACTTCTAAATAAACCGAGTTATAAACAGGGTTATCCACACTTGACAAACGACTTATCCACAAAATGTGGAAAAGAAACGAGAAAATGTTGATAAGTGTGGAAACTTCTCAAAAAAGGATGTGGATAAATTGTGGAAACAAAAATTTTTGATCAAACACAGTTAAACGAAGCAGCAGCTATTTTAGCTGAGGGGGGATTGGTGGCGTTCCCGACGGAAACCGTCTATGGACTAGGGGCTAGCGCGCTTTTGCCCACGGCTGTTGCGCAAGTATATCAAGTCAAAGGGCGACCTAGTGACAACCCTTTGATCGTTCATATTGCCGAACCAGAGCAGTTGGAACCGTTTGTGGATAACAAGCATCCTTTTGCTGATAAATTGATGGAAACTTTCTGGCCTGGGCCCTTAACCTTGATCTTTTCGATCAAAAAAGACAGTTTACCTAGCATTGTTACTGGCGGCTTATCCACAGCGGCGTTTCGGATGCCAAACAACACCAAGACGTTAGCGTTGATCAAACAAGCCCAACAACCATTGGTTGGCCCTAGCGCGAATACTTCTGGTAAACCAAGCCCAACATCAGCTGCGCATGTTCAGCATGATCTGGCAGACAAAATCGCTGGCATCTTGGATGATGGGGTGACGCAGATCGGTGTCGAATCAACGGTCTTAGATTTGAGTGACCCAACGGCGCCGCCGATCATCTTACGTCCTGGTGCGATCTCTAAAGAACAGCTTGAAGCAGTTTTACAAACAAAAGTCCTCGTCGATCAGCACTTAGTAACAGAAAGTGAAGCACCCAAAGCGCCGGGCATGAAATACAAGCACTATGCACCGAATACCAACGTCCTGATGGTCAATGACCAAGATTGGCCGGCAGCCATGGCTTGGGCAAAAGAACAGCAGTTTAAGGTAGGGGTTTTAGCTGGACCAACGATCGCCGAGCAAGTCCGCTTTGAAGCTGCAGCCATCTATTTATTTTTTGATGACAGTGTGGAAGCCGCGACAAAAGGGCTGTTTGCTGGTTTACGGGCGTTAGATGAATCGATTGCTGAGTTAGATGTCTTATTTGCACCCACGTTTCCAGAAAGCGGCTTAGGGGCTGCTTATATGAATCGGTTGAAAAAAGCTGCAAATCAAAGTTTCTTTCAAGAAAATTAGCAAAAAACCAGAATTCATTATAGGTAGCTTATGAAGAAATGTGATACAATGCTACCATTAAGGTAAAGGGGTGTTGTAAGCATGGATTATCAAACGTTTGATCCCGAATTGTGGCAAGCGATCGAAAAAGAAACGAATCGTCAACAAAACAATTTGGAATTGATTGCGTCTGAAAATATCGTTTCAGAAGGTGTAATGGCTGCGCAAGGTAGTATTTTGACAAATAAATACGCTGAGGGTTATCCAGGTCGTCGTTACTATGGCGGTTGTGAATTTGTTGATGTGGTAGAAAACTTAGCAATTGAACGGGCGAAAAGTATTTTCGGTGCGGCATATGCCAATGTTCAACCGCATTCTGGTTCTCAAGCCAACACAGCAGCTTATTTAGCGTTGATCGAAACAGGCGATACAGTATTAGGGATGGATCTTTCCGCAGGCGGTCATTTGACTCATGGCTCACCAGTGAATTTCAGCGGCAAGACCTATAATTTTGTTAGTTATGGTGTTGATCCTGCAACAGAAGTCATCGACTACAATGTCGTTCGTATTTTGGCGCGTAAGCATCAACCGAAACTGATCGTTGCTGGTGCCAGTGCTTACTCACGTACGATCGATTTTGCGAAGTTCCGTGAAATCGCTGATGAAGTTGGCGCAAAATTGATGGTGGATATGGCGCATATCGCTGGTTTAGTAGCGGCTGGTCTTCATCCAAACCCAGTTCCTTATGCGGACATCACGACTTCTACGACCCATAAAACATTACGCGGCCCTCGAGGCGGCTTGATTTTAACAAATGATGAAGACTTAGCGAAAAAAATCAATAGTGCCGTTTTCCCTGGTATCCAAGGCGGCCCATTAGAGCACGTGATCGCAGCGAAAGCTGTTGCTTTTAAAGAAGCACAAGATGAGTCGTTCAAAGAGTACTCTGAGCAAGTCATCCGCAATGCACAAGCAATGGCGAAAGTCTTCAACCAAGCACCACAAGCCCGCTTGGTCTCTGGTGCAACAGACAATCACCTATTATTGATCGATGTGCGCGGCTTTGATTTGAACGGCAAAGAAGCAGAAGCTTTGCTGGATCAAGTCAATATCACCGTCAATAAAAACTCGATTCCTTTCGAATCATTAAGTCCTTTCAAAACGAGTGGAATTCGCGTGGGGACACCAGCGATCACTAGTCGCGGCTTTAAAGAAGATGATTGTGTCGAAGTGGCGAAATTGATCGTCAAAGTTTTAGAAAAACCAAATGATGAAGCCGTTTTGGCAGAAGTCACGGCGCAAGTCAAAGAATTGACGGACAACTATCCACTTTATAAAAATAAATAAAAGGGGACTGTGACAGAAGTTAAGGTCAGACAAGACGTCTCACGCGTTTTTCCTGCGCTATAGCTCTTTGATCACCGAAAGTGAAAAAGGGGCTAGAATGAACGCAGAGGCGCTTTTCATGCCGTCTTGTCTCCTTCCTTCTATCACAATCCTTTTTTTGAGGAAAAGCAGTGTTGCCTGTGGCAGATGGTTGTAACAAGAGCCGATTTGCTTTAAAATAAGAGAAAAACCAAAGGAGATTTTTTTAAATGGGTAAATTTCAAGTAATCGATCACCCGCTGATCCAACACAAATTAACAATGATCCGCGACAAGAACTGTGGAACAAAGGTTTTCCGTGAAGTTGTTAATGAAATCGCAATGTTGATGGCGTATGAAGTGTCTCGCGACATGCCGCTTGAAGATCTAGTGATTGAAACACCAATTGAAGAATCAACACAAAAAACACTATCTGGTAAAAAGGTAGCGATCATTCCGATCCTGCGCGCAGGTCTAGGCATGGTTGATGGTATCCTTGAATTGATCCCAGCCGCAAAAGTTGGTCATATCGGGATGTACCGTGATGAAGAAACGCTAGAACCACACGAATACTTCGTAAAATTACCTGAAGACATCGATGAACGTCAATTATTTATCGTTGACCCAATGTTAGCTACGGGCGGTTCAGCGATCATGGCGATCGACGCACTGAAAAAACGCGGCGCTTCAAACATGAAATTCGTCTGCTTAGTTGCTGCACCAGAAGGCGTGAAAGCATTGCAAGATGCCCATCCAGATGTTGACATCTATACTGCAAATCTTGATGAACGCCTAAATGAACACGGCTATATCGTTCCTGGTTTGGGCGATGCCGGTGACCGTCTATTCGGTACAAAATAAATCAATACAAATAAGACAAAGGCAACTGAAGTTTTGCCTCGTCAATGATGCCTTGGAAGAAGATCGACAGCCAAAACGGTTCGATCTTCTTCCATGGCTTTTTTGTGCTTTTTAAAAAATCAGACCATGAAAAAAGGAGAAAATCAACTGATTTTCTCCTTGCATTAAACGGGTTATAGTTTGGTTAATTGTTTGTAATTGATGATCAATACACCATTACTTTGCGAAACTAATTTCTGGTTTTCTGGGGTTTCGTTCAGCTCGACCACCGCAGAGTTTTTCAACTGCTTTGTGATGGTACCAGTTTGTTTCTTCCCATGGAACGTGAACATGACAGGAGTAGCGACCTCAAACGTTGAACCTTCTTGTGACGGGACAATTGTTGTTTCGAATTTACCAAATGTTGCCATGTAAAAACCTCCTTGATACTTCTATTATATCACAATTTTCGGAAAATTTCAGTAAGTAGATTTTTTTCAGCAGACCTCTTTACAAAACAACCGTTTTTGCATATAATTTTCTTTGTGCCATACAACGCCAGCTTAGCTCAGTTGGTAGAGCAACGCACTCGTAACGCGTAGGTCACAGGTTCGAATCCTGCAGCTGGCATAATTAGAAAAGGTCGTCACATCAAGGTTTATCCGAGATGTTGACGACTTTTTTATGCTCTTCTTTTCGTTCGTGGGCAGAAACGTGGGCAGAGAATTTATTTTATAGCCAATAGTTACTCTAAGCCTAAATGTGCTGCTTGGTAATTTTCTTCAGTATCTTTCTCAATAGATAGATTATTTTTACAACTTCTTAGATTTGGTACAATAGTGACGACTAAATAAGCCTGTTGTTTATTTCTGCTGCACGCACTCAGTTTTGTCGGTGAGTCGTGATTTTTTATGCTTTAATAAAAATGATCAAAGAAATTTCATATAATAGTTTTTCTTTTTTGCGTATTCTGAATCAGAAATAATATTTAAATTCTGTAATTCTTTGTATTCCTTAAGTTTTTCTATTGCTTGTTCTCTGGAAGGACGATGTTTTTTCTTTGTCAGTTTTTTCTTATTATTTTGCTCTTTCTTTTTTCGAAGGGGATGGGTTTGTAAGGAAAGAAGTTCATTATAATCCTTCGTATCAGCTTTAAGTGTTAAAATAATTTTTTTCTTATCTGACAAACGCAGCAGGGTAAGGGTCGCCAACGATTTCACTTCGACATCTACCATTGTTTGCTGATGGGATTGTCTTTGATTAACGACTTCTCTACTCTTACTTTTTTGTTTTTTCTTACCTCGCGACCCTACAAAAGCTCCAACGGCTCCACCAATCCCAGGAGCTATAGCATTACCAATGAGTGCTCCAACAGCTGTTTTGCCCATATTTCCCTTTTTGACATCTTTTCCTTTTGATTTTGTGACAGAGTTACTGCTCGAATGATTTGTGATAAGTTGTTGGAAAACAGGACCATCGAATTGGCGATCAAGTAAGTAATAAAACTCAGGATTTTTTTTGTTGAAGAAAATCTTGTCATTATTTAATTGGAATATTTTGGTTTGGTTTTTTGAAGAGATTGCTGTTTGTCCAGAAGCAATGTGTATTTTGATAGTCAAGAAGATTCCAATTGTTTCAATTTCTTGAATCTTTCGCTGAACATATCTATTTTCTGATTTTCGTCTTTTTGTGGGGAAGTATTTTAAGAGTTTGGTAATGGTTATCTCATCAATATCGAGCTTTGACAGTGGGATGTATAACAGAATAATACCTACGATTAAAACAATTATCGCTATTCCAAAATCACCAACAGTAAAGGTCGCTATAGAAAGAGCAATAAAAAACAGTCCGAAGACTCCAATAGCTGATGATTCGAAAAATTTTATTATTGATTTTAGTATTTCCATAAATTCCTCCTTTAAAGGTCTTTCTTTTATAATTTGTTATATTTGTTAATATATATATGTATGATTATTTTAAATTAAATTTATTGACAAAAAATTCTTTTGTAGCACAAAAAAATAATCCTATTTGTTAATAAATACACAAAATTATATTGATAGAGCATCATAGTAAGGGGTGGCATGTATAATTTCGTTCTTCAAATTCCAAACTGTAGCCAACATTTTCCTTTCGCTATTTTTCTTCATTCTTCGATTTGGCATACTTTTTTAGGTAACAAGGTGAAGTTCCATTTTCAATTCATATATCAGAACCGAAATAGCAAGTAAATTTGCAGAGGTGCAAATATTCGCTTGAAATTCAGATGAAATATCGGCAAATGGATATGCGAGAGTTTCTTCTCAAAATAGTGATTTTGGTTTCTAGTGAGCTTGTATCTCCATCGGTTTGGACTGATCGTTGATTATTCTATCGAGCTCTCGATCTGAGTATGTTCTTAAAGTAAAGCAGGTACTATAATGTTCCTTTTTCGTCTTTATTATGTAGCAGCTACATATATTTTAACAGAAATAAGCTGCATTTTGCTCTGATATTACAAAATCAAGACTCATATTTTTGAATAAAATAGCAAGTATTGGTTTTTCCTAGAACCAGCTCAAAATAGAAATTAATACAAGTAATGCCAAAAATGCATTCTTGTGATTCAGATATCGTATCTGGAAACTCCTTGATAAACGTTTCGAAGTCTATATATTTTTTGTTCATACATAGTAATAATATTCATAATTCAAACCATTTTTGTTCAGTGAAAAAGAATACGTTCATCATCTTATCGTAATATGCTAAGGAGTCCGCTAGATACACACGGATTTTGTCATGACCCTTTAACAAACCCACAACACCAGATTGAAACAATTCAGTTACGGCATAGTTCAATGGGGGAGTGGGGGTTTGATGATTTATCGCTGCTTGTGAGAAATCTTTTTCGTCTATTTCTCGTTCTAGGGGATAGAGATAGTTTAGATTACTTCCCATTTTCACTAGATATGCATTATGTACAGACAAAAAAAGTCTATCGGTTTTAAACTATTACGATCCGCGTATGGCTTCATTATAGGCATGATTTTCACTCCTCTTCGTTTAAATTTACGAACTTTTGTTCTTTTTTTAAGTGAACATCGTCTTAAAGTACTTGGTTCTTCAAATTATATATGACAAGAAATACCATGCAGGTTTTAATAAAACTTGATAACTTAAACTTAAAGAGAATGAAATCCGTTTTCCTAACCTATTCCAACATATCAAGTTCCGATTTGCCTGCAACTGGCTCAACAAAAACCATCCTCTCATAAACAACCTATGGGAGGATGGTTTTTGTTGAGCACGTTTAGCTGATTGATTACAAGGTGAATAAATCTGTTCAAAGAGAAATTCAGCTGCATTGAATATTTTTTCCAATACAACGGACTATAAAATAACTAATAAAAAACTGTTTTTAGCATTTTATTTGCAGTATTTTCTGAAAAAAGAGTCTCTATTCGTTACATTTGTTTCGTTATCTTATAATTATTGTTTCGGAATCTTATAGCTTGCAAATAATTTTAAACTTACAATTATTTTAACCTTATAGAAAACGCTTACTTAATCCTTAAAACTATCTTAATGTTTTTATTATAGTTTTAATGACCAAAAAAACGTTTTTATCATTATTTGTTCGTTTTGTTTAAATTCTAGGCTTTGTTTTAATTTTCTTTTCTGTTTTACAAATCCGTCTGTCCATCAGTTTTTTTATTTATCCTATCCTACTTGTTTCCAAAAATTTTTCATTGAAGGAATCGATTCTTTAGAATAAGATGTCTGCTTCCCGATTCTTTTCATTTATCATCACATTTCATTTTACTAGATGAGCACCAAGAATGCTAACACCAAAGCAATTATTCGGTCAATTATTATTTATAAAAAGAAAGAGGAAAAAATTGAGCAATTTAAGAAATAGTGTCATTACTGGTGAAAACCGTATCGAGATAGTCCTCGATCCAAACAAAGAATATCAAACCATTGATAGTTTTGGCGCAAGTGGTGCCTGGTGGGCACAGGTTATTGGCGGATGGACTGAAGAAGAAGCTCACGGACTATCGAAGCGAGACTTCATAGCGGAATTATTATTTGATTCAAAGAAAGGGATCGGATTATCTTCCTATCGGTATAATTTAGGCGCTGGAAGTGCGGATGATAAACACAGCCCGAAGATAAAAGATCCGTGGCGTAGAGCACATAATTTTGAGATCGCGCCTAAAATTTATGATTGGGATAGAGATGAAAACGCGCAATATATTTTAAAAAAAGCCGTATCTTATGGCATCGATCAAATTTATCTTTTTGCCAATAGCCCTTTAGCTAGGCTAACGAAAAACAAAGCTGCATACGGTCAGATACAAGGAGACTCTTTTAGTAATTTACACACAAGTCAGTTTCAGCCATTTATCGATTATTTGTTTGATGTGACGGAGCATTTTTTAGAAATAGGAATACCTGTAAGATTTCTATCCCCGATCAATGAGCCTCAATGGGATTGGTCTGAGGGGCAAGAAGGAGCCCATTATGAACCTGAAGAAATGGTTGCTTTTTCGAAGCAAATCTATCGTGAGAAAAAGAAACGGAAAAAGTTAGCTGGTGTTGAAATTTCTCTACCAGAATTAGGAGAATGGTCAAATTCTAGCGTACGTTATTTAGAGGCGATGATAAAGGACCCTGAATTTATGAGCTACTATTCAACATGGGATATTCACTCCTATTGGTCTAGTACTAAGGATAAAAAAGCATTCCTGATGATTTTAAAAGAAAACCAGCTAGATGTCCGCGTAAAAATGAGCGAATGGACGGAAATGCGCCACGGTCGAGATTTGACAATGGACTCTGCTCTGATACTGGCTAATGTGATCCTTCAAGACTTGACTTTGTTAAATGTAACAGATTGGCAGTACTGGATCGCCGTGAGTGCTTATGATTACCGTGATGGCTTAATCTACGTTGATAACGATAGTAAAAAGATTCAATTGACAAAACGTTTGTGGGTTTTTGGAAATTTTAGTAAGTATTTACGACCAGGTTGTCGGAGGATCGATGCGCAAGTTGATGACGAAGACATAGAAGTCGTTGCATGCATTAATCCTCAAAACGAATTGATCTTAGTAGTCATAAATAACAGTTTGACAGATAAAAAACTATATTTACCAAATTGTTACAAAATCAAAGAAGCAGTCGTCACTACTGACGATAAGTCTTTGGCACCTATATCGTGGGTAGACAATGAAATCAGCTTTGAAGGGAGAGCTGTTTTAACAATGAAAGCAACTTTATAGGCTCAATCAAAGCACAAGTGGGGATCAGCTGAATGATTCTATCAAATATCTTAAAAATTTCGTTCTCTAATGAATAAGTCACATGTGAAGAAAGGCATGGGGTCAATGAAAAAAACAGTTATTAATGCAAGTGCTCGTTTATTGATCGGCTTTTTGATTTTATTTTTTATTCCTGTGGTAAGTGCGACGGAAGAAAGTGATTATCACCATTTTTATCAGGAACAAAGTGCGCTTCTTTACCAAGGAGATGAGATAGTGGTCTCTTTAGAAAGTGCTATCTATGTAGAAAATCAAGAATCAGTCACTATTTCCGTAGTTGTGGAAGAGGAGGGGATGTATTACCCGTTCTTTACCTATCTCATCGAGAGTGAGAGTGTTCTACCTACCCAAATGCACCTTCAAGTGAATGATTCCCTGCAGTTTAAAGAATTAAACAATGTGATTTTTAGAAGCAAGTGGCAGCGATCATCGGAAACTGTAACTGATCGATATGGCAATGAAATAGTTGGAGAAATTACTAAGCTAAAAGAAGCTATCCATAGTTATCTTTATGATAGTACGGGTCTTTATGATCGTCCGTTGGCAATTTACTTGAAAAAAGGCGAAAACAAACTCCATTTCACTAGTCTTGAAGGAGAGCTGACTATCAGTGAACTACAATTACACTCGGAGAAAAGTTTGAATATTCTTAATATTGAAAAAGATCAAGTGGGAGAGGTTGTTGGCACTAACAAAGTTTCCGCTCAAGGTGAGTTTCCTGTGGAACAAAATGCCTCCTCTATTAGACCTGGAGCGATTTTTGATAGTTCAGTAACACCTTATGATCCGAAAAAAAGAGTCTTAAACATTTTAGATAGCGCTTCCTTCTATTCTAACGGTGATTCGGTTACTTATGAGTTAGTGATTCCTGAAGATGGGTACTACTATCTCTCTCTTCATTATCGCCAAGATTCACGGATTGATTTTCCGGTTTTTCTAAACATCTATATAGATGGAAAGATTCCCTCAGAAAGTTTCTTTCGTCAACCAATGCCTTATACGACAAAGTTTGCCCACAAAACTATCTCAAATAAAGAAGAGCAGATGATCCCGATTTACTTAGAGTCAGGGGCACGCCAAGTGACTTTTGAAATTTCAGGTGAGCCCTCTGCAGCTATTTTTCGTGGTGTCACAACAATTATCTCAGAAATCCAAGAGCTATCGTTGCAAATCACTGATTTGTTAGGTGGGACAGTGGATCGAAACCGAGATGTCAATATCGAAGAATATTTACCTGGAACGAAAGATCAATTAGTGAACTGGGCCAATGAACTTGCCGAATTGGGAGAGTATGCGACTGACTTGGCTGGAGGCAATAGACTACCAGGAGCGTACTCTCAATTGGCTATTGCTGAAAGGCAATTGTTGGAGTTGGAAAAAGACTATCGATATTTTGCGAATCGATATGATGAGCTTACTTCAATAGTTACTGCTAATCTGTCGACTCTCCTACAAGAATCAGTAAGAACTGGATTGTCTATTGATGAAATCACTTTCCATCAAGAAGCGTTAGGAAAGCAAAGAAATAGTGTGATCCTTGCAATAAGAAATTTTTTTACCCGTTTCTTCCATTCTTTTACTAATGATGACTATGAGGTTAGAAGGGATTCAGCGAATTTGCAAGTTTGGGTAAACAGACCAAGGCAATACGTTGAGGTTCTGCAACAGATGATCGACCAACAATTCACCCCTACTACAGGGATTCAAGTCGACATTTCAATTATGCCAGATGAAAATAAATTGATTTTAGCAAATGCATCGGGAACTTCTCCAGATGTAGCGTTAAGTGTTAACTCCTCTTTGCCTTTTGATATGGGCATTCGAAATGCTTTAGTCGATCTTTCAGCTATGGATGATTTTGATTTATTGATGGAATCATTTCCAGATAATATTGCAACACCTTATACAATTGGAGATAGTGTCTATGCTTTACCTGAAACGATGAATTTTTATGTCATGTTTTATCGAAGAGATATTTTAGATGCGTTAGGACTAGCTGTCCCTGATACATTAGAAGAATTAGTGAATATGTTGCCAGCGTTAAGTCAGCAAGGAATGAGTGCTTTTTACCCTACAGCTATTAATGGGTACAAAGGCTTCCCGGTCACAATGCCAATCGTTTATCAATATGGCGGTAGTTTTTATACTGACGATATAAGAAGGACAGGGATCAATCAAGAGCAAACAATTCAAAGCCTGCGGTATTTAACAGATCTTTTTACAATCTACAATCTGCCCAAAGAAGTACCTAGCTTCTATCAGCAATTTAGAGACGGCTCGATCCCGATTGGGGTGTCTGATTACAATACCTATAACATGATTTTAAATGCGGCTCCAGAAATCAGTAACCTATGGGATATAGCTTTGATTCCAGGAATCCCAGACGAAGAAGGAACTGTACGTCGTTATTCTTCAGGGGCAGCAGAAACAAGTGTTGTTTTTAAATCGAGTGACAGGAAAGAAGATTCCTGGGAATTTCTACAGTGGTGGCATTCGGCGGAAACACAAGTTGCGTTTGGTATCGAACTTCAGACCACAAATGGAAAAGAATATATCTGGAATACGGCAAATATTGAGGCGTTTGAACAACTCCCATTTATCACCAAGCATAAGCAAGTTATTTTAGAACAAACAAAATGGAATGCAGAAGTACCACGAAGTGTAAGTAGTTACATGATTGAACGGGAGGTAAATGCAATTTATAACGGAGTAGTGATTGATGGGAAAAATCTTCGTCGTCTGACGGATCGTTCTGCTAAGATAATTGACCGAGAAACAATGAGGAAATTAGAAGAATTTGGGTTTTACTCAAATAACGAAATGCAAAAACCTTATCCTTCGATAGCGGAGGTGACCCATGATGCAGAGGATTAAACAACCGAAAAAAAAGCACAGCAAGGCAGCATATATTTTTCTGCTCCCGTATAGTTTACTTTTTCTTTCATTCATTATTCTGCCAGTAATCATTGCTATCAGTTTATCATTCACCAATTTCAATACGATTGAACGTCCGAACCTAGTTGGCTTTATGAACTATATTAATTTGTTGACTCAAGACGATGTATTCATGCAAAAAGTATTGCCAAACACGATTATTTACTCGTTGATCGTTGGGCCAGGAGGATATGTCTTAGGGTTTCTATTGGCATGGATTTTGGCTCAGTTACCAAAAGTACCGAGAACAATTTTTTCCCTGATTTTTTATTTACCTTCAATGACTGGCGGAGTAGCAATGACCGTTGTTTGGCGAATCTTATTTTCAGGGAATCAAAATGGCTATATCAATGGATTATTGATGAATTTAGGACTAATAAATAATCCGGTCGTTTGGACTTTAGATGAACGATTCATCTTACCGATTATGATAATGATTGGTTTATGGGGCAGTATGGGTGTAGGATTTTTAGCGATGATGGCGGGGGTATTAGGTGGGGATAAAGAAATTTATGAAGCCGCAACGATCGATGGTGTCTCGAATCGAGTGCAAGAATTGATTTATATTACTATTCCCTCCATGAAACCCCAAATGTTATTCGGAGCTGTGATGGCGATCGTCGGTGCGTTTTCAAATGGCGCGATAGGTGTTCAGCTGACAGGATCAAATCCGGTAACAGGTTCCTATGCCGGGCAATTAGTCGCAAATCATATCGACGATTATGGTTTTTTAAGATATGAGATGGGGTACGCAGCTGCTGTATCAGTTATCTTATTGTTGATGATTTACGTTTTTAGTTATTTTGCGAAGAAACTGTTATCTGAATGAAAGGAGTAGGTGTATGGCTATCCGTAAAACTAGTATTGATCCTAAAAAATTCGATAAAAGTCAGATCAAACTATATATTCTCTTAGTGCCCTTTGCAGCATTCATGATTTTGCCGTTAATTTTTATTATTAATCATGCGTTTAAACCGATGCACGAACTATTTGCCTTTCCACCTCGCTTCTTTGTAGAGCAACCGACTTTTGAAAACTTCCATAATTTAGTGAAATTAACTCAAAACTCCACCATACCAATCAGTCGTTATATTTTTAATAGTCTTATTGTGACGATCATTGTTATTATTTTTTCTACATTGTTTTCTTCGATGGCTGCCTATGCTTTATCTAAAAAGAATTTTCGTGGAAAGACGTTTGGAATGGAGCTCAACAATGCTGCGTTAATGTTTGTAGCAACAGCAGTAACTATTCCTAGATATTTGATTATTAATGGGATGAATATTGAAAACTCTTATTGGGCACATATTTTGCCTTTGTTAGCTTTACCAGTATCTGTCTTTTTATTAAAACAATTTATTGATCAAGTTCCTGATTCATTGATCGAGGCATCAGTTATAGATGGAGCTAGTGAATTTCAAATTTACTGGTCAGTGATTTTGCCATTGATTCGTCCTGCATTGGCAACATCTGCATTACTGGTTTTCCAGGGTGTCTGGAACAATCTCGAAACTTCCCAACTATTTATTACGAATGATTCTTTACGAACACTGGCATTTTATTTAAGTACTTTTGCTTCACAAACAAATACAGTGGTGGGACAAGGGATAGCAGCTGCGGCATCACTGATTATTTTTATTCCCAATTTATTATTATTTGTCTTTATGCAAAGCAAAGTGATCAATACGATGGCTCATTCTGGATTGAAGTAGGAGGCAAGGCAAGTGAAAAAAAAGCGATATCTTTTTTTGATAGCTATAGTTGCAATGACTTGTTTGTTTCCACGTCAAAAAGTTTTTGCAAATGAAGCATACAAAACATTTACAGTTGATGGGAATCAATACTTTGTTGAGTCACAGACTGGCTATTCAGCAGTGAAAGCCATTAATCGGATTGGAGATACACGCTTGAGTAGTCCGTCTGATATGAGGTTTGGCAAGGATGGTAATCTCTATATAGCCGATACTGGAAATCGTCGAGTTTTAGTCGCGACGAAAGAAGGGGACTATTTGAATGAATTCACTCACGAAGAGTTGATATCACCAGTGGGGATTTTTCCGCATACTTCAGGAAAAATTTTTGTAGCAGATGATGCTGCTGGAAAAATTTTTGTTTTTACTGAAGATGGAGCATTAGAACACACTTTTGAAAAACCTACTGCCCTTTCTTTTGGGCAGAGAAACACCTTTCAACCAACAAAGGTAGTTGTAGATGAGCGAGAAAATGTCTATGCCTTATCTCGTGGAAACAATAATGGCATTATTATGCTCAATGCCAATACACCGGGGGAATTTCTAGGCTATTTCGCCCCAAATGTTTCTCAGCTAAGCTTATTGACTCGTTTCAGAAGGGCAATTTTTTCTGAAGAGCAGTTGGATAAGATGATCCGTGCGATCCCTAATAGTGCGGAAAATTTAGCAATTGATGACCGAGGACTAATATACACGGTCACAACGACTGAAAATGAAAAAGAACCACTTAAGAAGCTAAATCTCGGAGGAACTAATTTGTTACCGCCAAACTTCGCTTTCCTACCTAGAAGTGTTGCTGTAGGAGAACAAGGGAACATCTATGTGTTAAGCGAATTAGGATTTATTTTTGAATACACTGAAGAAGGAGAATTACTATTCATGTTTGCTGGTATTGATGAAGGATACCAGCGAAATGGTCTTCTGGGACAAGGCGTAGCGATTGATGTTGACGAAAACAATCACATTTATACCTTGGATTCACAAAAAAATGAAATTCAGATTTTCCAACCGACTGCCTTCGCCAATAAAGTACACCATGCATTAAGTTTGTATCAAAACGGATTGTATGTAGAAAGTAAGCCCGTATGGGAAGAGATTCTGGACATGAATTCCCAGCTTGATCTTGCAAATAAAGGACTAGGGTAT
This sequence comes from Enterococcus sp. 6D12_DIV0197, assembly GCF_002174385.1. Taxonomy (NCBI): domain Bacteria; kingdom Bacillati; phylum Bacillota; class Bacilli; order Lactobacillales; family Enterococcaceae; genus Enterococcus; species Enterococcus sp. 6D12_DIV0197. The sequence continues at coordinate 3,471,933 of NZ_NIBN01000001.1, read as the reverse complement.
GCCTTTTACGAGGAAGAAGACTATCAAAATTCACAGATAGCGTTTAGGCAGGCGCAAAATATTGAAGGATTTTCCGATGCATACTGGGAAGTACGAAATTTGTGGATCAAAGACAATATAGTGACAATGGTGATCGGAGTAGGTATTTTTGGTCTGGTGCTATTAAGTATCAAGTGGCTGGATAAAAAGAGCGCTATCTTTTTGCCAATAAAAAAAGGAAAAGAAAAAGTTTTGCGTTTAACGCTTGTTAAACAAGTTGTCTATATTTTTTACTTTATGAAGCATCCCATCGATGGGGCTTATGGATTAAAAAAAGAAAACAAAACAAGTGGCTTCGCTGCGCTTATTCTGCTATTCATGACATTGCTTGTTTATATAAGTGAAAAGTACTTCAGTGGCTTCATTTTTAAACGTGTAGCAGATGGGCGATTTATGGTTGCTCAGGATTTGATGCTGTTCTTTGCACTTTTTAGTTCGGTCATCATCTGTACGTATTTGGTTGTAACGATCAATGATGCGGAGATTAATTCCCTTCAAATGTATCAGGGCTTTATTTACTGTTTGGGACCGTATCTTTTGATCAAACCATTTTTGATCGTAATTAGTCATGTTTTGACATTGAATGAAGCGTTCATTTTACAATTCACTAATTTGATCATCTATTTATGGGTTTTTGTGCTGATCGTTGTGATGATCAAGGAATTAAATAGTTATACCGTTAGAGTAACGATCAAATTATTATTCTTAACTTTGTTTACCATTTTTATAAGTTGGTTGACGTTATTTGTTATCTATTCTCTAGCTGCTCAAGTGGGCTCATTCATTGTATCGTTTTATGGAGAGGTGGTCGCACGCATTGAAAATTTTTAATTTTTTGAAGACAAATTTTCGTTTAGTTGCTTTCTTTGGTGGCATGCTTGTTCTCACGATTTTTTTACTTGCAACAACACAAATAGAAGAACAAAAGACAATCTCTCAGCCAAATCCAGTAACAGAACCAAGCGACGAAGAGGAGGAAGTGGAAGAAGAGACACAAGTAGAGGAAAATGAAGAACTTGAAGAAATCCCCCAGATTGATATGGATGATTTTGAACCAGAGAAGCGACTATCGTATTTTCCAGACGAAACAACAGAAATAGACGGGCATCGGTTGTTGACCGAAAATGAGGATTTACAGCTCTTTTTCCAAAGAGAGACACTGTCGATGATTATACGTGAAAAAAAGAATGGGAAGGTCATGTACTCAACGGTTCAAACACCACAAGGTGGAAATGCAAGCTGGTCAAACTTTATGCGGTCGCCGATCGTGATCAATTATATCACCGAAAACAACACCGGGTTTAATCAATTGGATCTCTATTCAGGAAATCCCGAAATAGCTGTTAATGAAACGCTGACAGGGTTTGAAGCAGAGCTCTTTTTTCCAGAGCAAGAAATCGGAATGCTGGTAAAAGTCGATTTGACAAACGATGGGGTGGTTGTTGAATTGCCAGATCATACTATTAGGGAAGAAAGCAGTCGATTTACGATCGGAGAAGTTTTCTTGTATCCGTTTATGGGGTACACCTTCATGGACAATGAAGCTGGTTACATGTTTATTCCCGACGGTAGTGGTTCGCTGATTTATTTGGAAGATAATAATGAACAATATAGTCAACCTTTTTCGCAACCATTTTATGATATTGACTTGGGGGTGGATATTCCCAAAAGCCAAAGTATGGTAAATGACATGGCAATGCTCAACAACGCAAAACCGATGTATGCACCTATCTGGGGAATGGTCCATACGGAAAATGAGATCGGTTACTTGGCGACCATTGAAAGTGGAGATGAGAATGGGACTTTACAAGCTTATCCGAATGGCGCCATCTTGCCATACAATTGGATAACCACTAAATTCCGTTACCGTAGTGTATATTCTCAGGCAACGAGTCGTTCAGAAGGTTCTGTAATGATTTTGCAGCAAAATCGGAATGAAGTGAATGCAAAAATTTCTTATCGATTTGTAAGCGGGGATCAAGCAGATTATTTTGGACTTTCCCAAACGTATCGTCAGTATTTAATAGACAATCACTTTATAAATGAGACATCATCTGATCGCCTGATGCGTATCGATTTATTTGGTGCAGATAGTGAAAAATCATTAGTTTCAAATAAAATCGTTGAAATGACGAGTTTTGCTGAAATGGGGGAGATTTTAGAAAGGTTATATCAAAATGATGTGACACGAATCGATGTTGGGATCAGAGGCTGGCAAGCAGGTGGCGAATATGGCAGCTTAGGGTTGAATCGTTTTCGAGCAGAAAATAAATTAGGGGGGAATCGTGGGTTAAATGAATTACTAGAAAAAAGCCAAGAACACTTCGATCTCTTTTTATATAACGATTTACTCTTATTCAATCCCAGTACTAGAAACTCGGTGAGGTATGACTTATTTACTAGACTAAATAAGCAACTGTATCGGGAAAGTATAGCCAGTCCAGTTTTCCCTGAGTTGAATTATGTGATACCTGAACAAAGTCAAAAAATGCTAAGAGATTTTTCGAACCAAGATGAAAAAAATCATCCTGCTGGCGTGGTGATTACTGGTATATCCAATAAACTGTTCTCTTACTCATATAAGGGGGAAAACTTTGACCGTCACCATGCATTGTCTTTGTATGAAGAAATATTTGAAGAAGCGTCGCAGACAAGTAGACTCTTTTTGGATAATCCTTTTCAAGCATATTGGAAATATGCAGAGGCGCTGATAGATTTCCCGATTCGTTCCAACAATTATATTTTTGAAAGTCAGGAGATCCCGTTTTTTGGTTTGGCTTTAAATAATCTCATTCCGTTGTATGCACCTTATTTTAATTTTGAAGAAAATAGAGATGCTTATTTCTTAAAGCTACTGGAATCTGGTATTCGCCCATCATTTCTTATCACAGAAGAAGATTCAAGAGCTTTACAATACACGAGTTCTGCGGAGATTTATTCGTCGAAATATACAGTATTTGAGCGTGAGATACTAGAAATGTATACCAAGCTTGCTGAGGTGCAAGAGCAAATCGCAGGAGCTTCGATTAGCCAACATACAACTCAAGGAACAGTGGTTGATATCAGGTATGAGAATGGCATCAGGCTATTATTGAACAAAGGAGAAGCCGCTAGTTCTTATGACGGACATTCTTTGGAGGCATACGCATATAAGGTGGTGAGGGAATGAGGCTAACGACAAAAAGAGCCGGGCGTACGAAGCATCGTAAAACATTGGCAGGTATAAGCTTTATTTTTCCTTGGCTAATTGGCTTTGCGGTATTTGTATGTTGGCCGATGGCACAATCTTTCTGGTATAGCTTAAACACTGTCCGAGTCAGGCCAACTGGAAGAGCGTTTCGCTTTGCTGGTGTAACCAACTATCAAGATATATTTTTTAAAGATATGCTTTTTGTACAAGAGCTAGGGGCTTTTTTGATTAGTACATTATTAAGAGTGCCAATCATCATTATTTTTTCAATGATCATCGCCATGCTTTTGAATGGTCGTATGAAATTTAAGAGTTTTTTTCGAACGATCTTTTTCTTACCAGTGATCATCGCAAGTGGGCCAGTAATGAATGAATTGATCAATCAAGGAGCAGCGACTGTTCCAGTTCTTGATCAAGGGTCTATTAGTGGCATTTTAAACTCTTTCTTACCTGTATGGCTAGCATCACCAATCGTTGATCTTTTCGGGCAACTGATTATCATACTATGGTATTCCGGCGTCCAGATATTGATTTTTATTGCCGGTCTTCAAAAGATCGATAAAAGCTTATATGAAGCTGCAAGAATTGACGGGGGCTCCAGCTGGGAATGCTTTTGGAAGATTACATTGCCAATGCTAAAGCCAATGATTTTATTAAATGCAATCTATACGATCGTATTGTTATCCAACAATAGTCAAAACAATATCATTAATTTGATTTATCGAAATATGTTTTCAGCCAATCGAGGGTACGGTTTTGCTTCTGCACAAGCATGGATGTATGCGCTCATTGTGCTGATAATTGTAGGCATTGTTTTCTCGATGTTTAAAGAAGGGTCCTCGGGAACGAAAAAGCGAAAGCCAAAAAAAAGTTTCCGTAGACTGAAACTTTCAAAGAAAGCGAGGGAATGATGATGGAAACAAGAATGAAATCTAAGCAAATCGATGTAAGAGGGTTTTTATTGAAAATCCATAAGCGTTTACTTGGACGTAATGACAAACCTGGATGGATACAGCAAACGATCAAGTACGGATTATTGATCATTTTAGGCTTTGTTTACATTTATCCACTTATCTATATGCTGGCTACAAGCTTTAAGTCTTTGGAAGATTTATTGAATACTTCTGTTAAGTGGCTTCCAACACAGATTTATTGGCAAAACTATATTCAAGCCTTCAATGTGTTGGACATCCGACAGTCCTTATTAGGCAGTCTTTTGATCTCTATGATTCCTACCGTCTTTCAGGTAGCTGTGTGCGGCTTAGTAGGCTATGGCTTTGCTCGTTTTGACTTTCCTTTTAAACGAACGCTTTTCTTTTTACTGGTATTTAGTTTTATTGTGCCACCACAAATCTTGATGATGCCGACATACGTTTTATATAGTGAATTGAATTTTTTAGGAAAATTAACGGTATTTATCGTACCAGCCGCTTTAGGAAATGGCTTAAAAAGTACCTTGTTTATATTGATTTACTATTCGTTTTTTAAGCAAACCCCAAATTCCTTGTATGAAGCAGCAGAAGTAGATGGCGCAAGCGAATGGACCTGCTTTACACGAATTGGGATTCCAATGGCGATTCCTGCAATTATTATCGTGTTTTTATTCTCATTTGTTTGGTACTGGAATGAAACATACTTAGTGAATTTGTATTTGCAAAGTCAGCCGGGAAATACACGATGGATTACGTTACTAACCCAGTTACAAGGGTTTAAAGATAGTTACAGTTCAATGGCAAGTAGCAGCTCGGCGGCTAGTGTAGGTGTTGTTGACAAGCTAAATGAAGGGATTACGATGGCAGCAACAATGATTACACTGGTACCTTTGTTGATCACCTATTTCGTATTACAAAAGTATTTTGTAGAAAGTGTTGATCGATCAGGTATTACCGGTGAGTAATAACGATCTTTTAAATCAAGGGTTAGAGAAATTAACTATAAAGGAATATGGAGGGAATAGAATGAAGTTTGAAAAGTTATGTTTCAAAGTAGGAATAGTTGCCCTTTCAACGATGCTACTGGCTGCGTGTGGAGATTCAGAAGAGCCCAACGTTGATGAAGCTGAAGGTGGAGGCGGCGGAAATATCGTTGAAGAATTAACCGACGAAGATATTACGTTGACTTTTTCGGCTTGGTTTGAGTATGAGTGGATGGAGCATATGGCTCAAAAATTTACAGAGCTATATCCGAATATCAAAGTAGATATTATTGATTTGCGGGAAACAGATTATAATGATGGCTTAAACAATTTAGCAGCAGATGGACAGTTGCCTGACGTATTTGGTTACAATTCAAATGTTGATATGCCAATCATGAATGGTTGGTTTTACGATTATACTGATTATTGGGAAGCTGATCCAGATAAAGACATTATGTTAGAAACACTGAAAGATCAAGGAAGATTTGATGGAGAACGGATGATGGCTTCACCTATCAATTATTATCCTTATGCAGTATTTATTGATGAAAACTTATTAGAAAAAGAAAACGTTGAGATGCCGCCAGGGGATTACACGTATAACGATTTAGTAGAACTAGTGAGACGTATGACTGTCCCTGAGAAAAATTTATTTGGTTATGAAGGTGGCAGCCAATGGTTAACAATGGCACCAATTATTCATCAAGACTCCATTGGAGAATTTGGCTGGGATGGGACAGAATATGACTTGACGAAAGATTGGGCAGATGCATTACAACTAATGGCTGAATTCGAGCGAACAGGAGTCAAAGCGCCTGCTGGAGACGACCGAGCAGAAGCCGCATATGGAGACCGTGAGTTGTGGCCACCACTATCAGGACAAGTTGCTGTTAAATTAGGCGCATGGTGGGATAAGGACTCTTTTGAAACTGCAGAGTATAAAGATAAAGGAATCAACTATGTTCCTTATACGATTCCAAAAGGAGATGGCGACAAGGAACATAAGCCAGCCTACGTCGATTTTGGAGGAATTTCATCCGCAACTGAATATCCGAGAGAAGCATTTGAGCTATTGAAATTCATGAGTTGGGGAAGTGAAGGCTGGGATGCTCGAATGGAATTCTATAATCAAGAAGCAGAAGCTAACCCTAACTATTTACCACCGATTCTTCCACTGACTAATGAGCAAAAATATTGGGATGCAATCTATGCCCTGCTGCCACAAAATCAATATTACAGTGACTTCTTGCAGCATGCTAGGGAACCGATCCCGTTAGGCGGTCGTGTATTGCCAGGGTTTGAAACATGGATTTCCGAGGTATACTTTGATGGTGAATTCGGAAATGTAGAGCAAGCTGTGATCGAGGGAACTGTCAATGCTCATGATGTAGCGCCTGAATTAACAGAGAAAGCGAATGTCTACTATCAAGAAGCGATCGAAGAATTATTCAGTCAGTGATAAGAACTAGCATTTTAGATTTTTTTCTAGGAAAAAGTTATGTTATATAAATTTTGTAATTAAATAGCGTGATGGGGAATGCTGGGTCTAAAAAACAGCCTGCTTGATTAGATAGTAGTGATAGGTGCTTCTGATCAAAAGAATATAAGATTGTATGTGTTTGACAACAAATCTTTTCTTATAACCTTAAGAACGTTTCACTCTAGTTTCGTCGGCTAGAAAGAGACGTTCTTTTATTTATTTGCTAAAGCAGCAACTTATGTAAAGAAGCTTAAAATAACAAATGCAATCAAGTTTTATCAGGATCGAGTAGGTCTACACCTTTAGGATATTTGATGCAACAAATCAATAACGCTTATTTTTGTCTTTAAGAATGATTAATATCTTGCGACATGTTTTTTATTGATCAAAAATTCAAAAATGCGTTGACAACGCTTACAAGAGGATGTTAAAGTTTACCCATCAAGAATAAACCGGTTTAGTTGAAGGTGAAGTCCTTCCTAAATTTTTTTATTAATTGATAAACCGGTTTAGTAAATAGGAGGTACGGTAGTGTACAAAAAAGAATTTAGCGTTGCTCCAACTGAGTTTTTCACAGAATTCATGCGCTCGGAAATTCAATTTGAAGAGTACAGCAGTGATAAAAAAACTTTTTCTAACAAGCTAAGAGCAAGTCCCTACGAGCATGAATATCATATTTCTTATCCATGTCGGGAAAAATTTATTCAGGAGCAGCCGATTCGAGAGGCTGATTATCCAGATGTAATCACAGATCAATTAGTGGAGACTTTTGAAGATACGAGAGTGACATTTTCCTCATTTATGACGAATCCCACGTATATGAAAGTTGTGATGAGGGTATTTGTAACTGTAGGATCAGCAGTTACACTTCCGTTTTTATTAGAGACGTATGGAGGCTTGAAGATTTGGGTAAACGGCAATGAACAAGTTTCATTTCTTTCATATCTTCGTAATACGCCTATTAAGCAAGAGGTAGAGCTAACGTTTGGTGAAGGAGAAAATGAGATCGTTGTTTTGTTGGATGATTTAGGTGAACGAGATGTTAATTTCGGTTTTTCAATGAAAAACACGAGCGAGCAAATGATCAATGGCTTTTGTATTTTGCCTTTCCCGAGCGATGAAGCACAAAAAGCCAAACAATTGTTGAACTCCATATACTTTGCCAAAGATTATTACACAGAGGGTGAGATTGCGTTTTATGCAAAAGCTCAGAGAGATAGTCAATTACGGGTCCGCTTCAATCCTTTAGTAAATCGGCCCAAAACAAAGATGCAAGATGGCAATATCACAGAATTTACTAATCAAGACAGATACATCGAGATTCAAGCAACAAACGAACAATACAGTATAGGAAATGTATCTGATTATCAATTTGCTAGTACTACAAAAGTAGAATTTGGGGTTAGGTTATCTGACGGTCAATATTTGACAAGAATCATTCCAATCGCTATCTATCATCAAGAAAAATATGAAAATACGATCACCTCAAATACATTGGATGGTCGAAAAAAGGAAGCGCTCACTTATTATGCAGGATTGTCGTTAGATGATATCAATGTTGGATTGTGCCGCTTGCTTCTAGACGAGATTTCGCCAGCGGATGAATTGTTTGATCAACCAGGATTTACTAGCGGACTTAGTTTGATTGAACATAAAGGGGATTGTGCAGACTTCGTTTTTGTCCCGCTACTGATGTTTTATCAACGGTTTCCAGAGAAGGTTCCTGACTTGTTAGCACAAAAAATCAAGGAACTCAGCTTAAATTTTCGTTATTGGATCGATGAGCCAGGTAATGACGTAATGTGGTATTTCAGTGAAAATCATGCCTTACTTTTCCATATCGCTCAATATCTCGCTGGAAATTTGTTTCCAAATGACATTTTTGTCGTGAGCGGTAGGACAGGAGAAGAGCAAGCCGAATTAGGAAAAAAACGGATCGAACAATGGTTTGAGCACTTCTTTCGTTATGGATTAGCGGAATGGAATTCTGTAACGTATATCCCCATTGATTTCATTGGCTTTTTCGCATTATATATTGGGGCGCCTGATGTAGAAATCAAAGCTTTAGCGAAACAAGCATTAGATTCAACCTTTGAATTGGTTTCAATCAATAGTTTCCAACAAATTTATGCTTCAACGTACGGGCGCGTTTATGAACACAATCTAAAATCCATTGCGATGAATGAGATCGGTGCTTTAACAAAAATTGCTTATGGAATCGGCCACTTTAGTGATGCATTACGAGCAGCAGCATTATTTTCCTTATCTGACTATGTGCCACCTGCCAATTTACAAGAAAACTTCGCACCCCAAAATCATTTGATCGCAAGATATAGACAAGGCATTAACGAAGCTGAAACCTATTTATACAAAACCCCCCAGTATTCGATGGTGAGTTGCCAAGATTATCATTTTCAAAAGCAGGGGTATCAGCAACATATGATGAACATCACATTAGATACCTGTCAATCCGCTATCTGGATCAATCATCCTGGAGAATACAAGTATAGTGGTGAAAATCGCCCGAGCTATTGGGTAGGAAATGGGTCCCTCCCTAGAATTTATCAAGAAAAGAATAGAATGGTCATGCGCTATTCTATTCCAGAAGAAGAGATCCCCTTCATCCACTTGTACTATCCTTATTGGGAGTTTACTTTTTCTATCCAAAAGGACCATTGGCTGTACTTCGGGAACCAAACAAGTGCTTGTCTGATCTATTTTTCAGAGGTACCGAAGTTAACCAAAGAAGGAGCAAATGCTTATCGGGAATATATCGTTTCTGGAACAGATCATTTTGTTTTTGTAAAATGCATGGCACGTAAACCCAATGACCCGATTGATATCGATCAACAACTAAAGGAGCTCAAGATAACCAAAGAGAATGGTTTTCAGGTACAGGATGCAGAAGTAGCATTCTCTTTGATCAATGAAAAACTTTTAATCAAACAATAACATTAAAGAGGTGAAAGAAGTGCAAGAAAAGCAAGTCAACAAAAAGAAGCGCAAGCAAAGTAAAAAATTTCATTACTCGTTTTGGTTATTCATTCTCCCCTGTGCCTTGTTGTTTCTATTGTTTTTTATTGTTCCATTGGCTTTAAACTTCTTCTATTCATTTACGGACTATGATGGGTTTCGGCAAATGAATCAGATTGGCTTTGCAAATTATCAAGAACTGTTTCAAGACCGAGAGTTTTATCAAACACTTAGACGCACCTTCATCTATACCTTCATTTCATTACCCTTTAAGGTTATTTTACCACTTGGTTTAGCGGTACTGATGGTATCTAAGGTAGTCCGCTTCAAGACATTGACGCGTGGATTGATTTATCTTCCTGTACTTCTATCTTCTCTCGTTGTCGGTTTAACAATGAATTGGATGTTTGGCGAGCAATATGGACTCGTAAACTTTTTATTGGAGCAATTGGGGTTTGCTCGTGTACAGTGGGCGACCAATCCTTTTTTTACAAAAATGCTGATCATTATCGCCAGTACTTGGGCGTCTACCGGTTTTTATATGCTGATTTACATTGGTGCTTTATCGGGGATCGATGAAGAAATCGATGAGGCAGCTTTGTTGGATGGAGCGACTGGCTGGAAGAAATTTTTCCATATCACCGTTCCATTGATTAAGCCTACTACATTTTTGGTTTCACTCTTAAGTATCATTAGTTTATTGAAGGAATATGCGCTAATTCAAGGGATCACCCAAGGGGGACCAGGGACTTCGACTACGTATATCGTTCAGTACATTTTGTCTGAAGGATTCGACAAGGCAAGATATGGGTATGCGAGTGCTGCCTCTGTGATCGTCATGATTATTTTCGCAGCTATCGCCTTTGTTCAATTTCGATTTAGTCGAGGAGGAGAAGTGAATGGATAAACAAGTGAAGCATCAAAAATGGTCTTTCCTTCAGACCACTGTCAGTTTAGCTGCAGGGATCTTGATCTTTTTCCCAGTACTATGGTTAATCATGAGCTCATTTAAGTCTTCCGGTGAATTGTTTTCGTATCCGTTAAGCTTTTTCCCAGAACAATTCTCGTTAGAAAATTACCAAAATGTGATTGAAAATGGTTTTTTTCAATATATCTACAATAGTTTCTTCATAGCGGTAGTCGGCACCTTGATCACTGTTGTGATTAATTCAATGTGCGGGTATGCCTTAGCGATCTATCGTAAGCAGTTGGGATATACCGGAATCGTATTTGGTGTTTTTTTACTAGGAACCTTAATTCCAAGCGAAGCTTTGATTATTTCTCAATTTACCGTTATTTCCTTTTTGGGTCTATACAATAGCTTGTTAGGGGTTATTTTACCTGTCGTCACCACAACAACTGGTATTTTTATGTATCGTCAATTCTTCATTGGTATCCCAGATTCCTTTTTAGAGGCAGCACGAATGGACGGGGCATCTGAATTTCGCATTTTCATGAGTATCATGATTCCACTTGCTAAGCCTACGACGATCACCTTGATTATTTTTAGCTTTATGTGGCGTTGGAATGACTATATCTTGCCATTGCTCGTTTTGTCACGGCAAAATCGCTACACGATCCAGATTGCTATCAGAAATTATATTGGTGCTTGGAATACGGATTGGCAATCCATTTTAGCCGCTTCAGTGATTTCGATTATTCCTGTAGCGATCTTATACATTTTTTTACAAAAATATATTGTTGGAACGAATGTTTCATCAGGTAATAAATAGAAAAGGAAGAGATTATGACAGACAAAGATTATGAAAAAATTGATGAACACACAGCAAGAAAGGTTCTTGCCTACGGCGAACAGTTGATGGTCGTTGCTATTGCGTTTAACGGTTCACCTGAAACACTGGAACTACATGATCATCCTCATGAGCAGATCACCTATGTACAGGAGGGGAGCTTTGAGTATGTGATTGAAGAAACGACCCAGATACTTCATGCAGGTGAAAGTATTTATGTGCGCCCTCATGCGAGACATGGTGCGCGGTGTATCTCAGGAAAAGGACATTTGATCGATGCGTTTAGCCCAATCAGGGAAGATTATTTGACAAAAGGAGAATGAAGATGAAGAAAATTGTTTCAATGTTGATGTTGACTAGTGCTTTATTAGGACTCGCCGCTTGTGGGAGCCAATCAGATGATTCGGCAAATGAGGGAACGATTACGGTCATGTTAGATTCAGAACCTGGTCAAGACGATCCTGTCGTTCATACAATGGAGAAGTGGAAACAAGAAACAGGAAATGATTATGAAATTTTAGTCGTGGGATATGATGATCAATTAACGAAATTTCCGCTAATGATCAAAAATGATGATCTGCCAGATTTACTAATTACGACGCGGCTGCATAAAGAGTATCCTGAAGACTTTGTTGATTTATCACAAGAAGTCGATATGGATTATTTTGACCCAGATCTCTTGAGAGTCGCATTAGGAAATTACAACGAAGGTATCCAAATTTTACCTACGCAAATTACGGTCACTAATTATTTTTACAATAAGGAAGCTTTTGAAGAAGCAGGGATCACACCTCCGACACCAGACAATCTATGGACGCTTGAGGAACTATATGAAAACGCAGAAAAACTTGTTGAGTCTGGCGCGGTAAACTTTGGATTAGCAGTTGATTATTCTCGTGCAAGATACGATAACTTAATGTATTCTAATGGTGGAAGTATTACTGAAACAATTGATGGTCAACCTGTAGTTGCTGTCAATTCACCTGAAAATATCGCCACGCTTCAAAAGTTTATCGAAGCAAACGATGAGGGGATTGCTCCTAAAAATATTTGGGCTGGGGGCTCGCCGGATAATCCAATGAATTATTTCGAAAATGGGGATGTAGGGATCTATTTATCAGGTAGCTTTAATTATGCGAATATTGCTAGAGATGCCAAAATCGAATTTGGTGTTATGCCTTCTCCAATTGGAACCAAACAACAATCGGCATTAAATGGTGGACGTGGCTGGGGCGTTCCGAAAAATAGCCCAAATGCAGCATTAGCAACCGAATTTGTTAAGTGGTTTTATAACTCTGAGTCCACGTATCAGGAGTTCTTAGACTTAGATTTTGGCTTGCCGTTTATGGAAAATTATACGTATGAGCCAACTTCAACTTTCCAAGCGGATGATTATCAATTGTACGTACAAGAGTTAGCGAATATTCCAGAAGAGTTCTTAGTTGATGAAGCCAATCAATGGGGCTTGTATTTGGAAGATGACTATCGTCAAGCGATGTCACAGGCTGTTAGTGGAGAACTTTCGGCAGAAGAAGCATTGAATAGAGTTGCGGAAAGAATTGCACAAAATGCGGGTTGGGCTATGAAATATCAAAATGAATAAAGAAAACGGTAGGTGATCATAAGATGGGAAAAGTGACCATTATGGACGTGGCGAAATCTGCTGGAGTGTCTAAAAGTACTGTTTCTCAATATTTAAATGGACGTTACTCTTTTATGAGTAAGGCGACACAAAAGAAAATCCAGGCGGCAATAGAGGAGCTCAATTACATTCCAAATGAGATTGCTAGAAGTCTTACGTTTAAAAAGAGTAATACAGTAGGGGTTATTGTTTCGAATATTGCGTCTCAATTTACAATTGATCTTGTAAGAGCAATTGAAAGGAAGTTTGCACAGGAGAATATTCAATTGCTTCTGTGCAATACGGATAATAACCCTGAGCGAGAGCAGCAATATCTGTCTTCACTAAGCGCTCGCCAAGTCGACGGGGTCATTTTATTTCCCAATTCCGAAAATAGGAGTTACTACCAAGCACTCAACGAATCGGATTTTCCTTTAGTTTTTGTCGATCGAACGATCCCAGACCTAGAGGTTTTATCTGTAACTTTAGATAATGAATGTGCAACTCGTCTTGCCACGCAACATCTCATAGATAATGGTCATCAAGCAATCGCTTTAGTCACTTATCCCTATAGCAAAAGTGGGGTATCAAACCGAAAAGGTCGGGTAATCGGCTATCTCGAGACGCTTAAAGAAAATGGGATCGATGAATCGCAAGTGAATGTATTTGAGATTGAGGAGTATCAAAGTGAGTCAGCATTTAAACAAATACTGATGGAGCCATCAATTACCGGGTTAGTTTTAACGAGTGACGTCCTCTTGGAAGCGTTTTTGATCTTCGCTAAAAAAGAAGGGACCAGGATTCCAGAAGAGCTCTCCATCGTTTCAATCGACGATGCAACATTTGCGATTTTTCACAACCCAATGATTACCACCATCAAACAACCAGCTAGTCAAATTGGTGAGTTAAGCGCTGAGTTATTATTGGATTTGATGAATGGAACCGACAAAGAAATGCTTTTAAAAGAATCACCTTATCAATTTCAACCAGAGATTTGCTTGCGCGAATCCGTGTACCGGCTAAGGGAGCAATAGAATGTAAAGGAGAAAATCATGTTTAACGCAGAATTCTTAAGGAATCCTCAAGCGCTTTCTGAAGGGAAGGCCTCAGCCAGAGCTTATTATGTCCCTTATGGACTAGACGATCAATTGAACGCCTCATCCCGTAAAATCTCCTTGAATGGTTCTTGGGGCTTCCGTTATAACGAAAAATTACATGTGTTTACGAAGGAAGAAGTGGCGGCGCTTTCCTCAAAGGATTTTCAGCAAACGATAACTGTACCAAGCAACTGGCAGATGGAGGGGTATGGAAGACCTTGGTACACGAATATCCAATATCCGTTTATTTGTGATCCTCCGTATACGTTCTCTGAGATCCCGTCTGCGGTTTACCAAAAGACGTTTGAGGTAGATGCCATAAACATGCGTAAGTTTTTGCGCTTTGAGGGTGTAGACAATTGTTTTGTCGTCTATCTTAATGGGGAATACATCGGTTTTAGTAAAGGGAGTCGGAATGCTTCTGAATTTGATATTACAAAACAGGTACTTGTTGGAAAAAATACAGTAGTCGTGCAAGTATTTCAATGGTCGGATAGCTCTTATATCGAAGATCAGGATATGTGGTGGTTGAGTGGTATTTTTCGCGAGGTGAGCTTGCTTTATAGACCGCACAAAGCTATCTGGGATTTTAAAGTTGAAACGCACTTTGACTCGCATTATCAAGATGCACAACTAAAACTTTCTTTTCTTGCTATTCAAGGGGAAGATTTACCATGTGAGATTCATTTAGAACGCAATGGAATGAAAATTTTTGAAGAGCATGGCTGTTTTACATCAGGGGATGTATTTAAGAAAACGATCGTTCACCCGGATCATTGGACTGCTGAGACGCCGAATCTTTATAGGTTAACGATCAAAACTGCTGAAGAAGTGATTTATCAATCAGTCGGCTTTCGTGAAATTGAAGTGATCAACGGCGAGATTTGTGTGAATGGTACGCAGATCCTTCTTAAAGGAATCAACCATCATGAGTTTCATACCGAAAAAGGACGTGCGGTGACACCAGAATTCCTTGAAACAGAAATACGCATGATTAAGGACGCGCACTTTAATGCGATACGAGCCGCCCACTATCCGCATATCCCAGAGTTCTATCAATTGTGTGATACGTATGGCTTGTATGTTATGGATGAAGCTGATTTGGAATGCCATGGTATGCTACAGGCAAAAAATAAAAATCATATAAGTGATTCAAAAGAATGGCAGCAAGCCTATCTAGATCGTATGGAGCAAATGGTCAGCCGCAATAAAAACCATTGTTCAATCTTATTTTGGTCTGTCGGCAACGAGTCAGGGAACGGCTTGAATCATCAAGCGATGATCCGATGGTGTCGCCAAGCAGATCAAACCCGTCTGATCCACCATGAAGGGGAGTCCAGAGATTGCTTATCCGCCGATGCAAGTTCTTATGAAAAAGATGTTGTCTATGCTGATTTTAATTCACGTATGTATGCACCATTAGATGAATTGATCGACGTCGCAACAAATAGGGAAATAAAGAAACCATATATTCTTTGCGAGTATGGGCATGCTATGGGGAATGGTCCAGGTTCTTTAAAAGAATATTGGGAACTTTTTGAGAAATACCCTAAGCTGCAAGGGGGATTTTTGTGGGAATGGAAGGACCAAGGGATCAAAGCAGAGCGTGATGGACGAGAGACGTATTTATATGGAGGGGACTTTGGCGATCAACCGAATGACTATAATTTCGTTTTAGATGGGTTAGTTCAAGCCGATTTAACCCCATCCCCGAGTTATTTTGATATTCAACGATGGCAAGCACCGTTGCAGTTGGCGTTGGACTTTACTACTGGAGAAATAAAAGTCACGAATACGAATCGTTTTCTCTCATATCAAAAGGTTACAATCGAATGGGCGTATAAGGTGATGGAGACTGTTTTAGAAAAAGGAACACTTGTGCTTTCCGTTCCCGCTAATGAAACAGTGGTGAGCCGTGTAACCTTTGACCGCACAGCTTGCCAAAAAGCCAATTTATTTAAAGCAACGATCACGGACGATGCTTTAAATGAAGGGGATTCATTGCCCTTGTTCGTGCAATCGGTAGAAAGACCTTTAGCAGTCGTGAGCGAAGCTGATCATTCGTTGCCATTTGATCACTTTGAAGAAAACGACGAAAGGATCCTGGTAAACTTCGGTGCCTATACGTTGCGAGTGAATAGAATAAATGGTCAATGGACACTAAACCATGCAGGAAAATTACTCGTGAAAAGTCCTAAAAGTGTGTTTTGGCGTCCGGTGACAGACAACGATTTTGTATCCGCAAAAAACTGGCGCAAATTCGGTGTCGATCGGATACAAACAAACCTCGTCGCTATAGAATGGTTCTTAGAAAGTTCAAATCATTTTAAGCTTTTGATCGAGGAGAAGCATGGTTCTGCTGGGAATTACTGGCACATTCACGAGAAAAAAGAATTGGTGTTTTATTCTGACGGTCGGATCGAGTATCGAGTTAGTGGTTTACCGAAGCACCAATATCCAGAAACATTGCCGAGGATTGGGTTAGAATGGGCGCTATCAAAGGAGTTCGTAAGAACCCGATGGTTAGGAAGAGGACCGATCGAGTCATATCCAGATGCTGAGAATGGCACCTATGTTGATGTGTTTGAACAAGCAAGTGATAAAATGAGTTTCCTCTATCATTTTCCTCAAGAGAGCGGCAATCATATGCAGACAAGTTGGGTAGAAGTGAGTGCTGAGAATCAGTTAAAGCTTCGATGGGCAAGTCACCTACCGTTTCATTTTAGTCAACATCAACAAGCGTTAGCAACGATCGATACGGCACAACATATTCATGAACTCGTCGATTCAGAGTGTATCTGGTTTTATACGGATCATAAACAGCATGGCGTAGGCTCAAGAAGCTGTGGTCCCGATGTATTGGACAACTATCAGTTAAAGCTCGAAGAATATCATTATGAACTGACATTTTTCTTTGAAGGAGAGTAAGGGGGAACAAAGCGCGGATTCAAGGAGCACGTATTATTTTCAGCAATCAGCTTCAGTTGATTCAAATGATGGATGTTGAACCGACGTCCAAAAGGTTAGTTTTCAATCTAACCTTCTGGGCGTCGGTTTTTGGTGAAAATGGGCGGTTCATTAAAGGAAACGAGGACCGCTTCTTTATTCGTAGAGTTCAAAAAGATACTTGGGTCACTTCATTTTTAACCCTCTTTTCCCGAAAATCATTAAAGTTTCTAAATTTTTTGTGAATGCTCATGGACAATCCTTTCTTTTCTCCTCAATTATCACTATAATGGATAAAGATTCTACAGAAGAGAGTGTGGACATGGAAAATTCACGAATAAAAACGAACGATAATCGAATTGACTACGGTGTGATTCTACCCGTATTTTTATTATGTCTGATTGGTTTGGCGTCCCTGTATGTGGCGCTGACACACGATCCGAATAACCCGAATATGCTGCGAATGTTAGGGTTTCAAGCTTTATGGTATGTGTTAGGCGTTGTTGCCGTGATCATTATCATGCAGATCAAATCAAAATGGCTCTGGAAATTGACGCCCTATATTTATGGAGCTGGGCTAGCCGTTATGTTGGCGCTGCTGAAATTTTACAACCGGACGATGGCTGCCTCGACAGGGTCGAAAAACTGGTTTAGTTTTGGTCCCTTTACCTTGCAACCTTCAGAATTGATGAAGATCGCCTATATCATGATGTTGGCGTTGGTCGTCACGCAGCACAATGTCAAGCATCGGGAACGGGATCTGAAAACAGATGGGTTACTGATTGCAAAAATGTTAGCCGTCACGATCCCAGTCCTGATCCTGATCACCTTACAAAATGACTTTGGTACGATGTTGGTCTTTCTAGCGATTTTCGGTGGGGTCTTCTTGATGTCAGGAATCTCATGGCGAATCATCGTGCCAGTGATTGCGGCATTTGTGATTCTCGGCGGTGGAACGATTTTCTTAGTGACCACCGATGTTGGTCGCGAGTTTCTGTACAATACAGGAATCTTTAAAGAATACCAATTCGCCCGTATCGATTCGTGGCTAGATCCTTTTCATGATACCCAAGGGCAATCCTTCCAATTGGCGTATGCTCTGATGGCGATCGCCTCTGGCGGGATGTTCGGGAAAGGATTTAATGTCAGCGATGTGTATGTACCAGTCCGAGAATCCGATATGATTTTTTCGGTGATCGGTGAGAATTTTGGGTTTATTGGCAGCGCGTTTGTCATTTTATTGTATTTTATTTTGATCTATCGAATGATCCGCGTATGTTTCGATACCAACAATGAATTTTATGCCTACTTGGCAACTGGGATCATTATGATGATTCTCTTCCATGTGTTTGAAAACATTGGCGCAAACATCGGTCTCTTACCGTTGACGGGGATTCCGCTGCCGTTTATCAGCCAAGGAGGATCTGCCCTATTAAGCAATATGATTGGGATCGGTTTGATTTTATCGATGCGCTATCAAGCTGAGACCGCACCAAAAACACTTTAAGGAGTTCACATGATTACATTTTATTGGTACCCAAAATGCAGTACATGCCGAAATGCGAAGCGTTGGTTAGAAGAGCACGAGATTCCCTTTGAAGCGATCGATATGGTAGCTACACCGCCTCAACCGGAACAATTGCTGGCTTGGATCCAATCAAGCGAAGCACCGTTAACCCGTTTCTTTAACACAAGCGGCATGAAATACCGTGAATTGCAATTAAAAGAAAAAGTGCCGACCATGACTGCCCAAGACGCAGCCGATGTGCTGGCAACCGATGGTATGTTGATCAAGCGCCCACTGCTGGTTAGCGGCGACCGCTTTTTGATTAATGGATTTAAAGAAAATGAATATGAAGGAGTCTTACTAGAATCATGGAAAAGAAATGCTTAAGAAAAAAAGATAATTTGTGGGTTTTGTTTAACGGGAAAGAATATTGTGTCGGTTTAACAAAAGAAGCGCAAGAAGAACTTGGTGCGGTCACGTTTGCTTCGATTCAAAAAGCAGGAACTGCTTTAAAACAAGGAGAGACCCTTGTTGAGCTGGAAGCGGAAAAAGCAGTCAGTGAATTTCCAAGTCCATTGACGGGCGTGATTTCTTCCGTAAATGAAAAAATCGATCAATCGATTGATACCTTAAATGATGAAGACGAAATGAACGCTTGGCTGGTCAGCTTCAAAGAGGTTGACCCAAGTCAATTTGAAGCCTTGTAAGTCAAAGCTGTAAAAACGACTATTTTTTCAAAAAGAATTGACAGTCGGATAAGACGTTGCTATAATTTGCTCAATAAATGAATGCTTTGAAAAGAAGAGTACATGTTCTTAACGTACACAGAGAGCCCTGTTTGGTGCAAATGGGCAACGGAGAGAGGATGGAAGATGGTCTTTGAGCATGATAGGTGAGTGGAAACAAGCCTATCACGGGAGGCACCCGTTACAGTGCAGCAGTATGCGAAGCAATTCAAGTACTGAGCGAGGCTGTTGATGCGAATCGACAGTAAATCAAGGTGGTAACGCGGAAGTTGTGCTTTCGTCCTTTGTAACAGTATAATGTACAGAGGATGAAAGCTTTTTTTGTGTTTAACCAACCAAAGAGGAAAGATGGGAATAACATGGCATTAATCGAATTGTCGCATGTAAAAAAGTCATTCGGCAAAAAGCAAACGGCTGTCCACGCCGTCAATGATGTTTCACTGCAAGTGGAAAAAGGCGATATCTACGGAATCGTCGGTTACTCTGGTGCTGGGAAAAGTACATTAGTACGTTTGTTGAACGGCTTAGAATTGCCGACAGCAGGAGATGTAGTCATTAACGGTCAAAACATTTTGGCATTGAAAAACAAAGAATTGAGAAACTTCCGCAAAAAAATCGGCATGATTTTTCAGCACTTTAATCTTTTATGGTCTCGAACGGTGGCGGAAAACATTGAATTGCCATTGGAGTTGGCTGGCGTTGAAAAAGCAAAACGCCGTCAACGAGCGCAAGAGCTGATTAAATTAGTTGGGTTGGAAGGACGGGAGAATGCCTATCCGGCACAATTGTCTGGCGGACAAAAGCAAAGAGTCGGGATTGCTCGTGCACTAGCGAATGAACCAGAAATTTTGCTGTGTGATGAAGCAACGAGTGCGTTAGATCCACAAACAACAGAAGAAGTGTTGGATCTCTTGCTTTCCATCAATAAAAAATTGCATTTGACGATCGTCCTGATTACCCATGAAATGAACGTCATTCGCAAAATCTGCAATAAGGTCGCGGTGATGGAGCATGGGCAGATCGTGGAAGAAGGGTCAGTGCAATCGGTTTTCCGTAACCCACAGCAGGAAGTGACCAAACGTTTTGTTCAGCAAGATTTGGAGCCAGAAGAAGATGCTGAAGAATTACGGCAAGCCTTCTTACGAGAAAATCCGCAAGGGCATTTAGTGACTTTAACATTCACACAAGACAACGCCAATGAACCAGTGATTTCACAAGCGATCCGTCGCTTCCAGATCGATGTCAATGTCGTTTACGGAAAGATCCAACAAACCAATGAGGGATCCTTTGGCGGCTTGACGGTTTTATTGACAGGTGAAGCAAGTGAGATCGAAAAAGCGATCGCCTTTTTCAAAGAGCAGCAAGTAGGCGTGGAGGTGATTGAACGTGGATAAGTCATTTGTAGAAACCTATTTTAATTTTGAAAAGGTCGACTGGGCCAATATGCAGCAAGCAACCCTAGACACCTTGTTTATGACTTTCTTCTCCATGGTTTTAGTGGTTGTGATCGGTTTACTTCTAGGATTGGCGCTTTATTCACTAGGGCGTAAACAAACAGCGGGAGCCAACATTTTCTATAACGTGGTTTCCATCATCAGTAACGCCTTTCGTTCAACGCCATTCATGATTTTGATGGTCTTGATCATTCCGTTTACAACATTATTAGTCGGTTCATTCCTAGGGGCAAAAGCAGCGATCCCAGCATTAGTTTTATCGGCGGCACCGTTTTATGCTCGGATGGTGGAAATTGCTTTTCGTGAAGTCAATCCTGGTGTGATTGAAGCAGCGGAAGCGATGGGTGCTAGTTACTGGGAGATCATCTACAAGATCGTGATTCCCGAAAGTGTTCCAGCATTGATTTCAGGACTGACAGTCACAACGATCTCAATGATTGGTTATACTGCCATGGCAGGCGCGATCGGTGCCGGCGGGCTAGGCGCTTTGGCTTGGCAAGAAGGATTTCAACGTGGAAATTACACTGTTACGCTTGTTGCAACAGTGATTATTTTAATTATCGTTTTCATTATCCAAGGAATCGGCGATTTCCTTGCGAAAGCCACCGATAAACGGTAAATGAAACGAAGAACAAAAAGTGGAAAATATGGGAGGAAATGGATATGAAAAAGATTTTTGGTATTGCAACAACCTTATTGTTAACTGCCGCTTTAGCAGCTTGTGGCACAGGCTCAAATTCAGGAAGCTCTGACTCATCTGCGGCTGAGGGAGAATCAACAAAATTAGTGATCGGTGCATCAGTTACGCCTCATGCGGAAATTTTAGAACAAGCCAAACCTTTACTAGCAGAAGAAGGCATTGATCTTGAAATCAAAACCTTCGATGATTATGTGTTGCCAAACAAAGCATTGGAAAATGGCGATATCGATGCCAATTACTTCCAACACATTCCTTACTTGAACAAACAAATCGCAGACAATGGCTATGATTTTGTCAATGCTGGTGCGATCCATATCGAGCCAATGGGTCTTTACTCAAAACGAATCTCTGATATTTCAGAACTAGAAGATGGTGCAACGGTTCTTACTTCCACTTCTGAATCTGACTGGGGTCGTATCCTAACGATCTTACAAGATGCTGACTTGATCACTTTAAAAGACGGCGTTGATACAGAAACGGCAACCTTTGATGATATTGCTGAAAATCCGAAAAACTTAGAATTTAAACATGACGTCGATCCATCTCTTTTGGCGACTGCTTATCAAAACGACGAAGCAGACCTAATTGCCATCAATGCGAACTTCGCATTCGGGATCGATTTGAACCCAGCGGATGATTCTGTTTTATTAGAAGCGGATAATTCGCCTTATGTCAACGTGATCGCTGTCCGCAGTGGTGACGAAGATAGCGACAAAATCAAGAAATTGATCGAAGTGCTGCATTCAGACGAAATCAAAGACTTTGTGGAAGAACAATGGCAAGGTTCAGTGAAAATCGTTGATGCTGACGCAAAATAATTCACTGCCAACTAAATGAACCTCAAAAGAGCGTGTCGCTACTTAAGCGGACGCTCTTTTTTTTGCGAAAAGGCAATGATCGGTTGGAAAAAAGAGAGCTCTTGCCAAATGCATTCATAGAGTAAGGGCAACTCGGGATGCTTTTTTAAGAGTTTTTCGTAATGGGGAAGCTGAGTCAAAAAAGCCTGGACCAAGCGTTGGGAACGTTCAGATAGGCAAGGATTTAGTGGCGGATAGACAAATAAATTGCCTTCCAGTAAGGCGCCCAAAAGATGGGCTTGGAAAATTTTCGACAAAAGCACTTCTAATGGCTGCTGGAGCGGATGCTCCGACAAAATCGGCGTGATGATTCGTCGCAAAAGGAAGGCTTCTTCTGTTGGCACATAAAAAGGCTCCAGTGTTAGCAGCTGTTGCCACAAAAATAAATAGCTGCGTTCACCAACTAAATAAAAACGCGGCACAAAACATGTTGGATAAACTTGCTGAGTAAACGTGGCGGGGGTGTTGGGATAAAAAGCGTTTGCCCGCAACTGATGAATCTGCTTCAGTTCTTGAAACGCTTGATTAGAAGAAAGCGTCGGGCTTGCTAAGAGGGTGAGTCGAAAAATCACATAGCGCAGTTGCCGTTCATTGCCAGTAATCAAAGGAAAACTGCGACGGTCGATCCTTAGATGATAAGGTGCCAAAAAAAAGGAAAAGGACAAAAAGCGCCGATGCAAACTGGAGGGGCTCAGGTAATACCGCTTGTGGAGGTCTGAAAAGGAAATGGTCGGCATTTTTAACAGTAACAAGAGCAACTGATAGTTTGTACTTTTATTAAACAATGCAGCAAGCATTTCTGTATGGGAGAAGTTTAGGGGCTGCTGCAAATCATGAAAGGCACGAATGTGTCCTTGCTGCACATCATAATGGAAGGAAGGGTCCTCGTTTAAACAACTGGACAGTAGCCGACGGATCGTTTTGACGGAAAGATTTTGGTCGGCAGCAGCTTTATTCAAAGGAAGGGGATTTTCGCTCAAGAGCATCGTGGACAGACGCAGCATTTGCATAATATCTTTTTCAAGGATATTTTTCAAAACTAGGCACCTCTTTCAGCTGAATTTTGCAACTGTCCTTATTATAAGGGAACTTCACACGTTATTTTAACACTCAAAAAATAGTCAATAAAACGTAATAAAAAACGGGGGATTCATTGGTTGCTTCCTCGAATCCTGTATATTATAGAATTAAATGAGAGGAAGGAATCAAAAAAAACCACCTTTTAAAATAAAAAGGGTGGTTTTTTATGTAAGTAACGTTATAAAAAGAGAAACACGAAGCGCTGTTAACGAGTCTCGCTAGGTAATAAAATCGTTTGCCGCTGCCCATCGTCATACACATAGACTTTTTGGGGATAGAGGTCGGAATAACGGTAAGGCAGATCAACGCCGAGTTCGATTTGACTTTGTGCTTGAGAAAAAAGCAGTGTGACACGACCGTGATTGTTTTGGACTTCAAAGGTGAGCAGATTTGTCAACGGAATAAACCCTTTTAAATCGAGATCGATGATTAACCAAATACTATCGATCAGTTCGCCAGGCAGTGTTTGAACAATCCCGCCAGAAGCGTAGCGGCTGCGGTGATCATCAAATGTTTCAAACATAAAAAACCCTCCTTCAAGTAGGCTTGCCAATAACATCAAATTTGTCTATTTATCATAATGAAGAACCGTCAAAAATGCAACTACTTCTGCTTTTCTTTTTGGCCAGCGACGCATTTTAACTATTTTCTTAAAAATTTGATGGGTTGGCTGGATCAAGCTTTCCCATGACGTCTTTCAGTGGAAAATAGTCAGTTGCAGCTCATCAGCTCTTCGTAAGAATGAAAAAGACTCTTAAAGGAAAAGCCCTTCAAGAGTCTTGCATTTCTTAGAAGTGTCTGTTGATTGAAGACGCGATCTTAAGAACGATGTTCTATGATTATTCTTCGTCTTCACCGATAACTGCTGGTTCAGCAGCTTCGCCAGCTTCTTCATCTTCAGAGATTTCTTGTGGTTCAGTGACCGCAACGATTTGTTCTTCTGGATCGGTCACGATCGTGTACTCGTCGTTCTTAGGCAGATCAGCCACTGTTAATGAATCGCCGATCTCTAATGACGTTACATCGATCTCAACACGTTCAGGCAATTTGTCTGGTGTTGCTGATACAACGACTGTATACAAGTTTTGTGCTAGAACACCACCAGCTTTGACACCAGCAGATTCGCCAATTAAGGTTACTTCTGCTTCTACTTCTGTTTCTTCATTCATATCGACAGATAGGAATTCAACGTGGGTTAAATTGCGTGTGAAGGTATCTGATTGATACTCTTTGATCAGTGTATTGACTTTTTTGCCTTCTAAACTGATCGTGATTACGGTATTCAATCCATTTTCACGCAAGATTTTTTCTAATTCTGCTGCATTGACAGCAATCGGTGTGCTTTCTACTTTGTACCCATTGACAATTGCAGGTACTTTTCCTTCGTGGCGCAACTTGTTCCGTAAAGAACGTGGGCGAACTTCTCTTTTCGTAACTTCTAATGATACTGACATAACTCAATTCCTCCTAAAATTTTCTCGTTAATAACGAGATTTTTTAAGCAAATTTTGTTAACTCTGCACATTAAGTGGTACGTGAGTGAAAACACGCAAAAGGGCAGTTGTGTACACAACTGCCCCAGAAAGTTTTGGTTCAACTTTTCTCCACCAGGTCATAACGCTGTGTATGAGAAACTATATTTACTTTACTCTTTAACCTTACGCAAAAAGACAAAGAAAGTCAAATCATTTGAAATCCTGGCAGTTTCCTTTCGCTAGATCCTGAGCTATAATAGCCACTATGGAGAAAAATTTATGCGTTTAGATAAAGTGATCGAGCAACAATTGAATACTTCTCGTAAAGAGATGAAACGGTTGTTTCAGCAAGGAAAAGTCCTCGTGGACCAAAGGATTGAAGGGCGACCTGAGCGCAATGTCGATAGCGCCATCCATCAAATCATGGTTGCGGGACGTCAGTTGGAGACGCAGGAACGCTATTATATCGTCAACAAGCCCAATGGTGTTGTTACAGCGAATGTTGATCAACAGCATCAGACAGTGATCGATTTGATTGCACCAAAGGACCAGCACCCAGATCTTTATGCCGTCGGTCGATTGGATCGGGACACGGAAGGGTTGGTATTAGTTACGACGAATGGTCAGTTAGGCTATGACTTGCTGCATCCCACGAAAAAGGTGACCAAGCGATATGAAGTGGTGGTCAATGACTTGGTGACTTCTGAAGATGTGGCGGCATTTGCCACAGGGATCACCTTTCATGGTGGTGTTACTTGCAAACCAGCTGCCCTAACGATCATCGATGCCCGAGCGGATCGTTCCTTTGTTTCGTTAGAAATTGCTGAAGGCAAGTTTCATCAAGTGAAAAAGATGTTTTTAGCCCGAGGGAAAAAAGTCATTCAGCTGAAACGAACAGCGATGGGTTCGCTGGTTCTACCAGATGATTTAGCAGTGGGCAGTTATCGCTCGCTGACGCAAGAAGAATTAAGAGGACTGGCGGCGCATTTCCGCTGAGAAAGAGGGAGAAAATGAAGTATAAAACATTATTATTTGATGTCGATGACACGATCCTCGACTTTCAAGATACCGAAGATCAAGCCTTAAAAGCACTATTTGAAGCTCATGGCTTGGAAATGACCCCAGAGCGCAAACAAAGCTATCAAACGATCAATCATGATTTGTGGCAGCAGTTTGAGCAAGGGAAAATCACGAGAGACCAAGTCATCAATGAGCGTTTCGGTTTGTTTTTTGAAACGCAAGGCATTCAGGTCGATAGTCCAGCAGTTGAATTGGCCTATCGGGAATTTCTAAATGAAGGACATAAACTGTTAGACAACAGTGATGAGATCTTAGCGGAGTTGGCGCAGCATTTTGACCTATACGTGGTGACGAACGGGGTTTCTGAAACCCAATATCGCCGCTTGGAAGATGCCAAATTAAAGCCGTATTTCCGTGATATTTTTGTTTCAGAAGATACAGGGTATCAAAAACCAATGAAAGAATATTTTGACTATGTGTTTGCTCGCATACCAAACGTTAAAAAACAAGAAACAGTCATCATTGGCGATTCACTGACTTCAGATATCTTAGGCGGACAACTGGCAGGGATCGATACGATTTGGTTCAATCCAAAGAAAAAAAACAGTGGTGAGATTCAGCCTACTTATGAGATCGAACGTTTGCAGCAATTACTTCCTTTATTGCAGCACTGATTCTACAGAAACAGTAGTAATTTGCCGAATTTTCGCTATAATAGAACCAGTGTGAATTTTTTAAGATGAAAGAGGTTAATTGAATGACGAATGGCAAGCCCATTATTATTGGTGTGACAGGTGGATCAGGTAGTGGAAAAACAAGCGTGAGTCGGGCGATCTTTAATCATTTCCCCAATCATTCTATTATGATGCTTGAGCAAGACTCCTACTATAAAGACCAAAGTGATCTGAGCTTTGAAGAACGGTTGAACACCAACTATGACCATCCTTTTGCATTTGATACTGATTTGTTGATCGATCACTTGCAACAGCTGCTTGCATATCAAACGATCGAAAAACCCGTCTATGATTATGTCGCGCATACCCGCAGCGAAGCAACGATCATTCAAGAACCCAAAGAAGTCATTATCTTGGAAGGGATCTTGATTCTAGAAGATGAGCGATTGCGTAATTTAATGGATATTAAACTTTATGTTGATACAGACGATGATATTCGAATCATTCGCCGAATCAAACGTGACATGGAAGAACGTGGCCGGACATTGGATTCTGTGATCGAACAATACTTGACGGTGGTAAAACCGATGTATCATCAATTCATCGAACCGACCAAACGGTATGCCGATGTCATCGTACCAGAAGGCGGCGAAAACCACGTAGCCATCGATTTGATTACGACCAAAGTAGCGACCTTCTTATCCTAAGTTTTTTTATCCATCAATTGGAATGTTTCTATTTGAAAAGTAACAATTGATTCATGAAAAACTGCTGATAGGCACTCTTTCTTGAGAAATGCTTATCAGCAGTTTTAATTTTATAAAAAACAGTAGTATTCCGACTAAATTTATGGTAAAGTAATCCTCATGCGACGAGTCGAGAAGGTCTAGCATTAGCTGACCAGATTGATAGCAGAGGCACACCGCGTAAGCAACCTACCGGATTTGTAGGGTGTCGGAATATTCCTTTTGTGGAGATAGGGTATTCTACTAGCAATAGTACTGTGAGTAAAGAAAGCTGTGAACATTTTTGTTCACAGCTTTTTTTTGTTCATTTAGGTGAGAGAACAGCGATAGATGGTGGAAGACTCTCCCCAAGGATGGTAGCCCGTTCCGATCGGTTCAAAAGCAAATTTCTCATAAAAAGTAGAAAGATCCGTACATAGATACAGAGAATCAAAACCAGCTCCAGCAGCACGTTGCTTGGCTGTTTCGATCAAAAGGCGGGCACCGCCTTGGCCACGCCACAAAGGGTCCACATACAAGGCGCAAAGCCAAGGGGTTAAATCCATCCGACTGATGAAGTCGTTGGGGATCAAGCCACCGCAGCCGATGATTTGATAACGTCCGTCTGCTGCGATTTCTTCGTTGACCAGCAGCAGCCATTGCGGCAAAGGATTTGCTGAAAAACTATGGGTCAGGCTATCCTCATAAACCATGAGGGAGTCGGGACCAGCCCACTGTTTTTGGAAGTAACGAATGGCTTCTGCTAAGTAGTCAGGGTGTTCTTTAAGGGTGATGACCTGCATTTGTTTTTCTCCTTTATCCTTCTTTAGGTAAACGAATCTGAAAAATAACCCCTCGTGGCTGCAAATCTTTGACCTGGATTTGTCCCTTGTGCTCTTCAACGATTTGCTTGGCGATCGCTAAGCCTAAACCATAGCCGCCGGTCTCTTTGGAGCGGGAACGATCCTCGCGGTAGAAGCGGTCAAAGATACGGGCTTTTTCTTCATCGGAAATGGCTGGTCCTGTGTTTTTGACCTCGATCAGCCATTGCTTGTTAGAAATCTCCGATAAGAGGGTGATTTTATCACCACTGCTGGTATATTTTAAGGCATTATCTAGGAGGATCACGAGGACTTGATGGATTTTCTTTTGGTCAAAGCAAGCGGTCGTTTTGGCAAAGTTTTCGACAACAAAGTGTTTTTGATCCAATTCGGCAATTTCTTTGAAAGGTTTGACTAAGTCATCGATAAAAGGAGCTAGCTCGATGGTTTCTTTTGTCAAAAGCAATTGATTGGAATCACTGCGGGCGATCGTCAGCAAATCCGCCGTTAATCCAGTCAGCCGCCGAGTTTCCGCTAACGCTTGGGCGATGCTTTCAGATTCTTCAATGATCGTATGATTGGGCTTGGTAAACAGGCGTTCCAGACTGTTTTGAATGATCGTCAATGGTGTGCGCAGCTCATGGGATGCATTTTCGACAAATTCCTGCTGTTTTTTCCAGGAGGCTAAAATGGGGCGCATGTTCAAGCTGGAAAGCAAATAGCTGATCCCGATCGAAAGAATCCAGAAAAAGATCATCGATAAAATCAAAATCGTTTGGAAATTGTTCATCGCATTTTTGATTTGGTTAGTGTTCGCCAAGACTTGGATATAGCCGACACCAGCATCATTTGTTGGTGCTTTGGTGGTGATCGAACGAAACAAAAGGGTCTCTTCTTCCTCTGACAAGGACTGATCCACCACTGAAAAAGATGTGATACTGTCTAAGTGGCTTGTATCTAAAGATAAACTTGCCAGTTGTGAAAAGCGGCCGCCCAAGGTCTGCTTGTTTAATATCTCACCGTCTTCAGACCAGAGAATCAACTGGGTATTGAAGCGATTGGTCCCAGGGATCTTTGGCATGGCACTATCTGGTGGCAATACCTCTAGATTGGATTGCGAAGCGCTGATCTCTGCTTGGATCAAGCGGGTATCTTTGACTGCTTGTTCCAAAGAAATGTCGGTTTGCCGATAAGCCGATTGGTTGAACAATTGGAGGACGATGGTTCCTAAAAGTAAGAAAACCAACGCAAAGGCACTGACATTTAGGAGAAAGGAGTGCAGCCGTTGTCTCTTAGAGCGTTCTTTATTCATAGACTAGGCTCCTTGCATAATATAGCCGACATTTCGCAACGTACGGATCTCTTTGTCGATCCCTGTCTGGCGCAAGTGTTTCCGCAGATTGCTCATATAGACTTCGACGACAGTCAAGGTCGTTTCTGAATCAAATCCCCAGATGCGATCAAAAATCTGTTCCTTAGTCAAAATAATGTTTCTATTTTGTAGAAAATAAAGCAGCAGCTCAAATTCTTTCCCTTGGATCGGCAAAAGCTGCCCTTGGTAACTGACCTCATTGGTGCCAAGGTTGCACAGCAATCCGTTATATTCCAGGGTATTTTCATTGAACAAACCTAAGGAGCGTTTTAGCAACGCTTTGATCCGCATCAATAATTCTTCCCGATAAAAAGGCTTGGTCAAATAATCATCTGCCCCTTTTTGAAAACCGGTCACTTTGTCTTCTAAGCCGTCTTTGGCTGTTAAAATCAGGACGGGTGTTTGGAGTCCTTTTTTTCTTAGGGCAGAAAGTACCTCATAACCGTTCATCTCTGGCATCATTAAGTCGAGAATAATCAAATCATAGATCCCCGTTTCTGCCTCGTATAAGCCTTCACTGCCATCATAGGCTTGTGTGACGTCACCGATCTCGCTGACGATTTCTTTCATATTATCAGATAATGTTTTGTCATCTTCGATCACTAATAGTTTAATCATGTTCCCACCTCTTTAAGGATAAGAATAGCACGAATAGCATAAAAAATGCTTAAAAAAACTGTTTTGCCTTAAGCTGCATTTAAGATAGCTGCCGTAAATTCAGTGCATGGATTTCAAGGGAGGAACATTTTTATGAAATTGAAAAAAGTCTTTCAAAGAAAAGAGACAAAATATTTAATAGCCAAGGAGCAATTTCCTGCATTTCTTGCTGAGCTGCAGCAAAGAATGGCGATCGATGAATATGGGCAGCACACGATTATGTCCTTGTATTACGATACCCACGATTACCGCTTTATTCGTCATTCGATGGACAAACCGAAATACAAAGAAAAATTTCGGGTCCGCAGCTATGGCATACCGACAGAGCAGCAGTTGATTTTTTTAGAGATCAAAAAGAAAGTCAATGGCGTGGTCTACAAACGCCGAATCCCGCTGCCCTATGCTGACTATTGTCGCTGGTTGCAAACAGGGGTCTTGCCGTCAATGGCAGAAGCACCGCAAATCGCTGCAGAGATCCACTGGCTATTTAAGCAAAACCCAGACTTGCTGCCGAAAGTGTTGATTGCCTATGATCGCTTGTCGCTGTTTATTGATGATGATAGTGAATTTCGCGTGACATTCGACCAAAACATTCGCTTTCGCACCTATGATCTTATGTTCGGTTCTGGCAGTGAGGGGGCGCTGGTAGCACCTGAAATCGGGGTGTTGATGGAAGTGAAAGCCCTCGGTGCTTATCCGTTATGGTTTGTGGTGCTGTTGAACAAATACAGCGTGCGCAAAGGTAGCTTTTCAAAATATGCCCAAACGTATCAACGGCATTTGTTCAAGAAGGAGGAATGGTTACATGTTATCTAGTCTGTTTTCTGGCGATACGAGCACCCTTGAATGGCGTAGCTTATTGATCTGTATCGCCGCCTCATTGCTTTTAGGAATATTGGTAGCTGCGATCCATATGATCCGCAATGTCTACACAAAAAACTTCGTCATTACCTTGGCTGTTTTACCGATCCTCGTTCAATCCGTGATCATGCTAGTCAACGGCAATCTTGGCACAGGTGTGGCGATCTTAGGCGCCTTCAGTTTGATTCGTTTCCGCTCGGTTCCAGGAGGGTCTAGAGAGATCACCAGCGTCTTTTGGTCGATGGGGATCGGTCTAGCAACTGGGATGGGCTATGTCGGCTATGTCGTGATTTTTTCCATCATCGTGGCGCTTTTCTTGACCCTTTTATACACGGTGCCCTTTGGCGATCGACAAGCCACGAGTGAACGAGAACTGAAAGTCACGATTCCAGAAGATTTGGATTATCCGCAACTATTCGATGATCTCTTTGAAAAATATACGCATTCTGCCAAACTGACATCGGTTCGAACGACCACGATGGGGAGCTTATATGAGTTGCGTTATCAGTTACTGTTAAAAGACCAAGCGCAAGAAAAACAAATCATTGATGAAGTTCGGGTTCGTAATGGCAATTTACCCGTTGTTTTAGGCAAGCTCACCGCTAACCGCGATGAGCTGTAGAAGGAGGAACCTCTTATGAAAAAACTCATTTATCCGCTCTTACTCTCATCGCTGCTCCTAGGCGCTTGTGGGCAAACCGATAGTAGTAGCACGAGCAGCAGCTCCAGTTCTGCAGCGGCTGTTTCAGGTTCTGCCGCAGTGACCAACGTTGCAACGACTCTTGATGATGCTACGGACTATTATGGCAGTTACGAAGAAGAAGACGTGGATGCCTCCTACGATGAGGCGACCGCCACGCAACTTGAATTGAATGACGGCGATACGACGGCTGTTGATGGCGTTGCAGTGGAAGACCAAACGGTGACGATCACGCAAGCTGGTACCTATGTCGTCAGCGGTTCCTTAAGTAATGGTCAACTGGTTGTCAACGTCAATAAAGAAGAAAAAGTCCATCTGATCTTTGCGGGTGTCACGATCACCAATGAAGACGGGGCGGCAGTCGTCATCGAACAAGCAGAAAAAGTCATCACGACCTTAGCCAGTGATACGACAAATACTCTGATAGATGGCAGCAGCTACACCTTGGCGGAAGGTGAGACGGAACCAGATGCCGCTTTTTATAGTAAAGAAGATTTGTCCATCAACGGTGATGGAACGTTGGTGATCACAGGAAATTACAGCAACGGGCTGCGCAGCAAAGATGATTTGGTTTTAGCTGGTGGCACGATTGAGATCACAGCGAAAAACAATGCCATCAAAGGAAAAGATTCCGTGTCGATCTTGGCAGGGAACTACACACTGAACACCACTGAAGGAGATGGCATCCAAGCGAATAATTCGGAAGATGCGGAAAAAGGCTACGTTGCGATCGATGGCGGTACCTTTACGATCCAAAGTGGGCGTGATGGCATCCAAGCAGAAACAAATTTAAGCATCCAATCAGCCGATCTCACGATCAAAACGGCTGACGGGGCACAAAGTCAGTCGCTAGTGACGGATGAAAGCTACAAAGGATTGAAAGCTGGCGGTGTGATGACCATCAGCAGCGGTACCTTTGCGATCGATAGTGCAGATGATAGCCTGCATGCCAACGATACCATCAACATCACAGGTGGTACGATCACTGCCAACAGTGGTGACGACGGCATACATGCGGACAATGAATTGACGATCTCCGATGGGACGATTGCTATCGAAGAATCCTATGAAGGACTAGAAGCAAGTGTGATCACGATTGCAGGTGGTACGACACACGTCGTGGCTAGCGATGACGGGATCAATGCCGGTGGCGGCAGTGATACAGAGGAAACCACTGGCCAATTTGGGCAAGACAGCTTTGGTGGCGGTCCTGGCGGTGGCGATACCGCAGATGACAGCAAACAAATCACAATCACTGGTGGGACGTTGGTGGTCGATGCCGAAGGGGATGGCCTGGACAGTAACGGCAATGTCACTATGAGTGATGGGGTCGTCATCGTAAATGGTCCAACGACCGGTGGCAATGGCGCTTTGGATTATAACGGGACGTTTGAAATCACTGGCGGTGTCTTGTTAGCTGCTGGTACGACCGATATGGCCATGAATGTCAGTGGGGGAAGTCAACAGTCGATCGGGATCAGTTTCGATCAAACCCAAGCAGCAGAGACCCTTGTGACCTTAAAGGATAGTCAAGGACAGACGATCTTGTCCTATGCACCAAGTAAAAGCTACCAACATGTGGTTCTTTCTAGCCCAAATTTGACGGATAGCAGCTATACATTGGTCAGTGGGGGAACGAATGATGCGCAAGCTGTTTCTGGTTATTATGCTGGTGGGACCCTTAGTGATGGGACGGAATTAGGAACGTTGCCCGTCACGGAAACGATCGCCAACTTGACCCAATCAGGAGCGACAGCGACAACCAATCAAATGGGCGGCGGCTTTGGCCGTTAGTTGAAGATTCCTCGATCATTCCCTTGGGGTCATCAATAAAACGTGCAGATCGCAGAAGACAGCTGCGGTCTGTTCCAACGTTTTGAAAAATTAGGGGAAGATTTAAGTTCAATTTAAGCTAAGGTTCTTATAGTCGAAATACAATAATTTGCCATTCAGGAGGAACAAAGATGAATTTTTTGAAACGAGGGCTCCAAAGTTTATGGGCGAAAAAAGGCCGGAGTCTGCTGCTGATCGCCGTATTTTCTGCAATCTTGATTTTTGTATTGGCGGGTTTGACGATTCGCAGTGCAGCGCTAGTAGCGACTGAAAATGCTCAGAAAAGTGTCGGCGCAACCGTGACGTTGCAAGCCAACCGTGAGCAGGCTTTTCAGCAAAGAAGTTCTTCATCTGACAGCGATGACCAGAGCACACGTCCAGATCCAGGGAGTTTTCAATCGACACCCGTAGCGATCACAGATGCCCAAGCAATCGCTGATTTAGACGGGGTTGCTTCATATAGTTTTGAAGTCAGTACCTCGGCTGATGCCGTCAGCGGGATCGAACCGATCTCTAGCAGTGACTCCTCGACAGAGTCAGAAGCAACCGATAGCAGCGAGTCGGGGCAAATGGGCGGTATGCCAGGAGGTATGCCTGGTGGGAGTATGAGTACAGGCGATTTCCAAATCACTGGTGTATCAACCAGTGCGGCGTATACGACTTTTTCGGAAGGAACAGCGACGATCACGGATGGAGAAGGAATTACTTCTGAGGACGAAGGCACAAACCAAGTCTTGATTGAATCCTCACTAGCTGAAGCGAATGATTTAGCGGTCGGAGATACGTTTTCAATCACTGATGCAGAGGACAATGAAGTAGAAGTGACGGTCAAAGGAATCTATGAAACGAGTGAAGTTGGCAACAGCATGAGCCAAATGTTTAACTTTCTCAACCCGGCCAACACGATCATTGCCTCTTATACCCTTGCCAATACGTTGAGCGGCAATGAGGACACCATTGATTCAGCAACCTATACCTTGAGTGATCCGTCTGAAATGACGGCATTCGTGGAAGAAGCAGAAGGATTGATCGATACAGAAACCTACAGCATCCAAACCAATGATCAGATGTATCAATCGATGCTGACACCGTTGAATAATGTCGCGAGCTTTGCCAAAAATATTATTGTCTTAGTTGCTGCTGCCGGTATCATTATTTTGACGTTGATCGTGATGATGTCGATTCGGGAACGTCGCTATGAGATTGGCGTATTGCTCTCTTTAGGCGAATCACGAGCCAAAGTGATCCTACAGTTTTTCACAGAAATTTTTGTCTGCATGGTATTTGCTTTAGGGATCGCGGCCGCTAGCGGTAATCTAGTCGGTAATGCCGTCGGAGAGCAATTATTGGCACAGCAAACCGAAACGACGACGGATCAGGCAGCTGCTGAAAACGCTGGACCTGGAGGCGGAGAAATGCCGCAAATGGGCGGCAACCGTGGCGGTTCTTTCCCATCCTTCACCCAATCAGCAGAAGTGGAGTCCTTAGAAATTACCGTTTCCCCTCAACAAATTGGTCTATTGGCATTACTCGGTCTAGGGATCAGCTTTGGCTCGATCTTACTCTCGTCGGCGGGCATTTTGCGGCTGAACCCGAAAAAAATCTTGGTTTCTTAGGAGGAACGACATGACATTACGAACAGAACAATTAGGCTATTGGTATCAAAGCGAAGCAGAAGCCCTGTTTCGTGGCGTTGACTTGACCTTCGAGCCTGGCAAGATGTATGCGATCTTAGGTTCCAGCGGATCGGGGAAAACGACCTTCCTGTCGCTGATCACAGGCCTAGATACCCCGAAAGAAGGAAAGATTTTCTACAACGAAGAAACGTTAGCAAAAATCGGGCTGCGGGAGTACCGCCGCAAAGATGTGTCCATCGTGTTCCAAGCCTATAATCTATTGCCTTATCTGTCGGCATTGGACAATGTGGTGACAGCGATGGCGATCGCGAAGTCGCAGCAAGCCGATAAAAAGGCCTACGCTTTAGCAAACTTAGCCAAAGTTGGCATCACGGAAGAGCTGGCACTGAAAAAAGTGACCCAATTATCGGGTGGGCAGCAGCAGCGGGTGGCGATCGTTCGCGCATTGTGCTGTGAGCATGAGCTGATCGTAGCCGATGAACCGACTGGAAACTTGGATGAAACGACGTCCAAAGAGATCGTCAAACTATTTCAAGAAATTGCTCATGAGCAAAAAAAATGTATTATCTTAGTGACCCATGAACAAGAAGTAGCCAAGGCTTGCGATGTCGTTTATGAGCTAAAAGAGCGAGCATTTTCTGAAGTTGAAGGATAAGCTTTGCTTAGGGTAGCTGCTAGTTATTAGGGCGGAGGCAGTTGCTCTTCCTGAGGCTTTAAATACATCCTCAAGGAAACGGCTGTAAAGTCTGCTTGCATCTTCGCCTTGCTCCTCTTACAATAGAAGTAATTGTAAACGAAGAAACTTGTGAGGGGAGTGTGGAGATGCGACTTTTTATTGACGGCGATGGATCGCCAGTGAAAAACGAAGTGATTGAGCTGGCTCAGCAATATCAGCTGCCGGTGGTGATCGTCACCAGTGTCGATCATTACACGACCAAAGATTATCCTGCCCATGTTCACTTTGTCTATGTCGACAAAGGCTCGGATCGTGCGGATTATGAAATCGTGAAGGAAATAGAGCCCGGTGATTTTCTCGTTACCCAAGATTATGGGTTAGCCTCTTTGGTCTTGCCGAAAAAAGCGCGGGTTTTTCACCATAATGGCACAGAGTATTTGCCAGAAACGATCGATTTTTTACTTGGACAACGCTACTTAGGTGCGCAGATGCGTAAAGCAGGCAAGCGTACAAAAGGACCGAAGCCCTTTACGAAAGAGGATCGGGAAGCCTTCAAACGAATCTTTGAAAACGAATTGCGACAGACCCTTGCAAAATAAGCACCCTCAAGACCCAGCTTCTGCATGAACCACGGGAATTGAAGGTGCTTATTTATTTCTTGCGAAAACGATCATAGAAGTATTTGCTGACTAAAGCCACGATCGCGAAAAATGCTAAGGTATATCCGAAGATCCCCATCTGATGGACGAAGGCTCCTTGTTGCGGGCTGGCGACCACCAATAAGGAAGAGCCAAGGATGACCGCAGCTAGAATAATACCGATCACCAGTCGATTGACCATCTGATCAAAGCGGTCCAATAGCTGTTTTTGTTCGCGGATCTCTAGATTCAATCGGTGTTTACCAGTCGCAAAAGTGTCTAAGACAGCCAAGGTCCGATCGGGAAGATGGCTAAGTGCCCGCAAGCTTTTTGCGGTTGCCAAGGCGCTTTTTTTCACCTCGTCTTCAATACTCAGCTGCTGCAGGAAATATTTTTGTGCAAAAGGCTGAGTGACTTCCATCATTGATAATTCGGGATCTAAGGCTTTGATCACACCTTCCAAGGTACCAAAAGCCTTGATCAGCAAGGTGATGTCTCGATGCATCTGCAGTTGGTTATCATGGCAGATCGTGATGACTTCCGCCATCACTTTTTGCAAGTCGATATCCTTTAGCGGCATATTATAGTAGTTTTCAACAAATTTTTGCAGGTCTTGGTAGAAGGCGACTTCGTCAAAGGAACTGCCGCTGCTGTTGCACAACCGCAAGACGGCTTTACCGACTTCTTGGGTGTCTTGGGTATAAAGAGCAATCAACGCATCGGCTAAACGGCTGCGTAAAGACTGATCCAAATGACCCATCATCCCAAAGTCCAAGAAAATCACTTGGTAAGGCGGCATGACAGCTTCTTCTTGCCATTTCAACGAATAATCGACCCCGCCGAGGACACCGACGCGCTGCTTGACTTGAAATGGTTGTGGGCGGTTGGCTTGATCCGTGAAGACATGCAAGAAAAGATTGCCAGGATGCGGATCAGCGTGAAAGAAGCCATCTTCAAAGACTTGTTTCATAAAGTTTTCGACTAATAGCGTCCCCACTTGTTTTTTCACGGCTTTCACGGACTGATTGTCATATACGATGTCTTGATTTTTGCGGGTCAGTAAGCAATTCAAGCTTTCACCTGCCATGTAATCCATGACTAATACTTTTTGGGTACACCATTCGGGATAAACTTTTGGCAATGCCAACTGCGGATCTTGGTGATTGTTGCGGTAGAATTCCTGTGCGTTTTTCATCTCTTGCAAAAAATTCGTTTCATTGGCAAGTGATCGTCGGACTTCGCTTAGCACGCTTTTTAAATCCACCACATTGGCTTCTGGAATTGCGCGAACCAACGGCAGGGCTTTTTCAAAAAGATCGAGATCCACTTGAATTGCCGCAATGATCCCTGGATGCTGTACTTTGACGATCACTTCTTTGCCGCTGAGCAAGTTTGCTCGATGGGCTTGTCCGATGGAAGCTGAGGCGACTGGAATTTCATCAAAAGCGGAAAAAACTTCCGTTAGCGGTTGCTGCAGTTCTGCTTCCAGCAGTGCTTTGACCTTGGGAAATGGATCACTTTTGACATTGTCCTGCAGCTGCTTGAATTCATCGACAAAGGTGCTGGAAAGTAGATCATTGCGGACCGAAAGCATCTGCCCGATTTTGATAAATGTTGGTCCTAATTCTTCAAACGCTTGACGCACCATTTCGGGGTGCTGCTGTTTGCTGATATTTTGAACGACTTTATATTTCAAAAAGACTTGAACGATTTGTTTTAATCGTCCTTTTCTAGAAGGAGCGGTTTGTTCTGTCATAGGTCCCACCTCTTTAAACGTGCCGTGATATATTCATAGTACTGACAAAATGAAAAACATTCAACTAACGACTGTGTAAGCTTAAAGAAATTTCTGCAAGATTTAATGCCGGTTGGTCGATTTTGTGCTAAAATGTGGAAGACTTAGTTTGGTAGAATCAATGAATACAGGAGGAAATTCTTTTGAAAATCATTTTATTATACGGGGGACGCAGTGCAGAACATGAGGTATCACTGTTATCCGCTTTTTCAGTTGTTAATGCTGTATATTATAATTACTACCAAGTTCAATTAGTAATGATCACCAAAGAAGGACGCTGGTTAAAAGGCCCATTATTGACTGAGGCGCCAACGTCTCCAGATACTTTGGCATTGACCAATGAAGAAACCAAAGGGGAAGAAATTACACCTGGGGCAATCTACGAAGAAGACGCGATCGTCTTTCCTTTACTTCACGGACCAAACGGCGAAGACGGCACGATCCAAGGGTTTTTAGAAACCATCGGAATGCCTTATGTCGGAGCCGGTGTCTTGACTAGTGCCTGTGGGATGGACAAAATCATGACCAAGTATATCTTGCAAGCTGCGGGGATTCCGCAAGTTCCCTATGTACCAGTCTTGAAAAATGCGTGGAAAGAAAATCCGAAAAAGATTTTCGATCAATGTGAAGGCAGTCTGCTTTATCCAATGTTTGTCAAACCTGCCAACATGGGCTCAAGTGTCGGTATCTCGAAAGCCGAGAACCGTGAAGAACTGCAAAATGCGCTACAAGAAGCGTATCGCTACGATACCCGAGCGATCGTTGAACAAGGAATCGAAGCCCGTGAGATCGAAGTAGCCGTTCTTGGAAACGAAGACGTTCGGACCACAATGCCGGGAGAAATCGTAAAAGATGTTGCCTTTTATGATTACAATTCCAAATACATTGACAACCGAATCGAGATGCAGATTCCTGCACAAATTCCAGAAGAAACACAAGCCAAAGCTCAAGAGTTTGCGAAAAAAGCCTATACGATGTTAGGCGGCAGCGGATTGAGCCGTTGTGATTTCTTTTTGACCAATAAAAATGAGCTCTTTTTAAATGAGCTGAACACGATGCCAGGGTTCACTGAATTCAGCATGTACCCACTGCTATGGGAGAAGACCGGCTTGCCTTATGGGGATTTGATCGAAGAATTGATCCAATTAGGGATGAATCGTTTCAATCAAAGACGTTCGTTCTTGACCAATGTAGAAGCAACAGAAAACGAAGCAGAATAAATAGCAGGAAGAAAGCCAGCTCAACTCAAGGAAAATACTTGAAGCGATCTTGTGCTTTCTTTTTTTAGGAAAAAGGAGCGAACCTGATGAATTTTACTGTAAAAGAAGCCGCTGCCGTATTTGGTCAGCAAATTGAAAATGAAACGCCACTTGCCTCTGTGGAATTCGACAGCCGTCTGATCAAAGAAAACAGTCTCTTTGTTCCCTTAGCGGGGACCCGTGACGGACATGAATTTGCCCAACAAGCCAAAGACAATGGGGCGATCGCCACACTGTGGAGCCACCCTACGATCGAACCGCCGCAAGACATCCTTGTGATTCCTGTCACGGATACCGTCAAAGCGTTTCAACAATTGGCACGAGCGTATAAAGAAAAGCTTGCACCGAAAATCATCGGTATTACTGGAAGTAACGGGAAAACGACCACCAAAGATATGGTGGAAGCGGTCATGACCCAAAAGTACCAGACCTATAAAACCCAAGGCAACCACAACAATGAACTAGGCGTGCCTTTGACTATCTTGCATGCGCCAGAAGATACCCAAGTGTTGATTTTAGAAATGGGAATGGATCATGCAGGTGAAATCGAAGTCCTTTCGCGCTTAGCAGAACCTGACGCTGCTGCTATCACGTTGATAGGCGAAGCCCACATTGAAAACTTAGGGTCCAGAGAAGGGATCGCCAAAGCCAAAATGGAGATCACCGCAGGATTGAAAAAAGACGGCTTCTTTATGATGCCAGCTGATGAACCATTGTTAGAGCCCTTTGTTCCCAATTTAACGCAGACCATTGAAACTTTTGGCTTAACTGAGGGAGATCTACAAGGAGACATCGTGGAGGAATCGCAAGATCAGACGATTTTTACGGTAGCAGGTACGACCTTTACCTTACCGGTCTTAGGCGGCTATAATGTCAAAAATGCCTTGATCGCGATTGGGATAGGACGTCATTTTGGTGTAGCAGATGAAGCGATCAAGGAAGGCTTGGCGCATTTTCAATTGACGAAAAATCGGACCCAATGGGTGACTGCTGGTAATGGGGCAGCGATTTTGAGCGATATTTACAATGCCAATCCGACGGCCATGGGTCTGGTATTGGATAGCTTCCGCAAATTGCCTTTAGCAGGACGACGGATCGCCGTATTGGCAGATATGCTTGAATTAGGACCAGATTCTGCACAAATGCACGAGCAGATGGCCGCACACTTGGATGATTCGTTCCAGCTAGTTTTCCTTTATGGCAAAGAAATGCAGGCATTGCAAAAACGACTAGCGAACACTGCCCTTGCTGACAAGGTGCGCTATTTTGCGATTGATGAAAAACCACAGCTGATTGCCTCCTTAATAGAAACTTTAGAACCTTCCGATAGCCTAGTGATCAAAGGCAGCAATGGCATGGGCCTGAGTGAAGTCGTTGATGCACTAAAAGGAATGTAAAAGGGAGTTGAAATCTTGCTGAAACTTTCAAAGCGTGTTATACTTATCTAACGCCGAAAGATGAAGCACAGAATGATTACTGTAAAAAACATTGACGTTTTGAGATAAAATGATGGCTGAGACAAACAACACTTGTTTTAGCCTTTTATAATGCCTTCGTGAAGCGGTTTTTCGGTACCGAGAGAAAGATAAGAGTAAATGGGACTACTCTTGTGTTTCTGAAGAACTAACCTACGCTTCGATGATAGAAAAACAGGCATCGAAAAGATGACCAGCCTAGGAGGATCCATTTGAAATTTAAAGATCTAGAATTATCCAACGAATTATTGACTTCTGTTGAGCGTGCCGGCTTTGAAGAAGCAACACCCATCCAAGAAGCAACGATTCCATTAGCCTTAGCAGGCAAAGACGTGATCGGTCAAGCACAGACCGGTACTGGTAAAACCGCCGCATTTGGTTTGCCAATGTTAGAAAAAATTGACCCAACGAACCATCAACTACAAGGATTAGTGATTGCCCCAACCCGTGAATTAGCGATCCAAACCCAAGAAGAATTGTACCGTCTTGGTAAAGACAAAAAAATTCGTGTACAAGCAGTTTACGGTGGAGCCGATATCGGCCGTCAAATCCGTCAACTAAAAGATCGTCCCCACATCGTAGTTGGTACACCAGGTCGTATGTTAGACCATATCAACCGCCACACCTTGAAATTAGGCACCGTTGAAACGCTTGTATTAGATGAAGCGGATGAAATGTTGAACATGGGCTTCTTGGAAGATATTGAAAAAATCATCAGCCAAGTACCAGATGTTCGTCAAACATTGCTATTTTCAGCAACAATGCCGCCAGCAATCAAAAACATCGGCGTGAAATTCATGAAAGAGCCTGAACATGTACAGATCAAAGCCAAAGAAATGACCGCTGATTTGATCGATCAATACTATGTTCGTTCAAAAGACTACGAAAAATTTGATATCATGACTCGTTTATTGGATGTGCAAACGCCAGAATTGACCATCGTTTTCGGTCGTACGAAACGTCGTGTCGATGAATTGGCGCGCGGCTTAGAAGCCCGCGGCTATAAAGCAGAAGGCATTCATGGAGACCTTTCTCAACAAAAACGAATGAGCGTTTTGCGTTCATTCAAGAGTGGTCAACTAGATATCTTAGTTGCCACAGACGTTGCAGCTCGTGGATTAGATATCTCTGGTGTTACACACGTTTACAACTACGATATCCCTCAAGACCCTGAAAGCTATGTTCACCGGATCGGACGTACTGGCCGTGCTGGAAAAGGTGGAATGTCTGTGACTTTCGTTACACCAAACGAAATGAGCTATCTGCACGTCATTGAAAACTTAACGAAAAAACGGATGACACCAATGCGCCCACCGACCGAAAAAGAAGCGTTCAAAGGTCAATTAGGTGCCGCAATCGAATCTGTTGAAACCAAATTGGATGAAAATGGCTTAGATAAATACTTGCAAGCAGCCGACGATCTATTAGAACGTTATTCTGCACAAGATTTAGCAGCATTGCTTCTAAAAACTATGGCAAAAGATCCTGCTGATTTAGCACCAGTGAAGATCACACCAGAGCGTCCATTGCCTCAAGGGAAAAAATCATTCAACAAAAATGGTCGTCGCAGCAACAATAGCAACGGCAATCGTAACCGCAAAGAAAACGGTGGGAACCGTGGCGGCGGCAACGGCAATAAAGCCCGCGGCAACTATTCAAAAGATGGTGCCCGTAAAAACAATCGCCGCAGCAACGACAAAAAACGTGGTTTCGTAATCAGAAACAACCAAGACTAATTAAGTTTGTGGACCTTGTAAGGAAACTTGCAAGGTCTTTTTTTATATAAAAAACAAATACGAACGATTAAAAATCTTAATCTCCGTATAAACTCGTCAGATTTGAATGGTAATTCGCCATTTTTTTGGTAGAATGGTAACTAGCTGAACAAGGGGTATTTCCAATTTGGAAAACCCTATCTTAGGTGAAGGTAGAGAAAAGAATGATCAAAGGAATCGGGATCGATGCAGTCGAGCTGCCTCGAATGAAAGAATTAATTGAAAAAAAACCTCAGTTTATAACGCGTATTTTAACAGAGAGGGAAGCAAAATTATTTGCACGCTTGCCGCTGAAACGTCAGGTAGAGTTCCTTGGCGGGCGCTATGCCTGCAAAGAAGCGTTCTCGAAAGCTTGGGGGACAGGGATCGGCAAAGTTTCTTTTCATGACATTGAAGTCTTGACCAATGAATTCGGTGCCCCGATCGTTACTAAAGCACCGCATCCTTTAGAAAAAACGTTTGTCAGTATCACCCATACAAATGATACTGCTTTTGCACAAATTATTTTAGAAGTACTAGATAGTGAATAAACCAAGTTGAAGTAGTCTGTCAGTCAAGAAGACTTTGATACTTCATGGACGAACAGCCGACTACATAAAACCAACTTAATTTGTTCGTCTGATCAAGCACTAGTAGAAAGAAGGAACTGGAAATGGTGGTTGCTTACCATAGACCAACGAAAGCGATAATTGATACAACTGCGATTACCGAAAATATCAAACATGAGATTGCTCACTTACCAAGCGAGACATTTCTTTTTGCGGTGGTCAAAGCGAATGGTTACGGACACGGAGCGGTTCAAACCGCTCTTGCAGCCAAAGAAGGCGGCGCAGATGGTTTTTGCGTTGCGACGATCGATGAAGCGATCGAATTGAGAGAAGCAGGGATTACTGACCCGATTTTGATCTTAGGTGTCGTGAATGTGTGTGATATTACCTTGCTGACGACCTATGATTTGTCATTTCCAGTCGCTTCGATGGACTGGCTGATAGAAGCAGGCGCTTATTTAGAGGAGAACCCTCTAAATAAGCCGCTTAAAGTGCATATCAAGGTGGATACTGGTATGGGGAGAATCGGCTTTTTGACTGTCGAAGAAGTGCGCCAAGCCATTCTTTGGTTAGAAGATCACCCCTCTTTTGAGTGGGAAGGGATCTTTACCCATTTCTCCACAGCGGATCAAGCAGACACGAGCTATTGGGAAACCCAGCACCAACGTTTTAAAGAAGTCTTAACTGTTTTGCCCTATTTGCCGACATATATACATACAGGCAATAGCGCAACCTCTTTATGGCACAAAGAAGCAGTAGGAAATATGGTCCGTTTTGGGATCGCAATGTATGGGTTGAACCCATCAGGTCATGCGCTGAGCGAACCATTTTCCTTAAAACCTGCGCTTTCGCTCGTTTCTGAACTGATACAAGTGAAATTACTTGAAAAAGGAGCGGGGATTGGCTATGGTGAAACATATATCACTCCACGTCAGGAATGGATCGGCACCGTGCCTATCGGTTATGCTGACGGCTGGTTACGAAAAATGCAAGGCTTCTCGATCTTAGTAGAAGGCGAGCGTTGTGAGATCGTCGGTCGAGTGTGTATGGATCAATTGATGATTCGTTTGCCGCGGGCATTTGCTGTCGGTACACCAGTCACCTTGATCGGTGAGAATCATGGGGAACAAATTACGATGCAGGATGTTGCAGACCAGTTAGAAACGATTCACTATGAAGTAGCGTGTACCCTTTCAGCAAGGGTTCCGCGAGAATATAAAAGTTAGGGTGGTCCTATGGTAAAAAGGGGAGATATTTATTTTGCCGATCTTTCACCAGTGGTTGGATCGGAGCAAGGCGGGATACGTCCAGTCTTGATCATTCAAAATGACTTGGGGAATCACTTCAGTCCCACTGTGATCATTGCGGCGATCACGGCAAAAATGGCGAAGCCGAAATTACCAACGCATATTGGGATTTCCGCTTCTTGCACAGGGATTGGCAAAGACTCCGTCATTTTGATGGAA
Source organism: Enterococcus sp. 6D12_DIV0197 (assembly GCF_002174385.1). NCBI lineage: Bacteria > Bacillati > Bacillota > Bacilli > Lactobacillales > Enterococcaceae > Enterococcus > Enterococcus sp. 6D12_DIV0197. The sequence goes on along the minus strand of NZ_NIBN01000001.1, from coordinate 3,427,170 downwards.
CAGATTCGCACGATCGACAAAAGCCGTTTGAAAGAAAAGGTTTGTCACTTAGACGATAAAGTGATGTGTGAAGTCGATGCTGCCTTGATGATCAGTATTGGTGTTGAGCCGACCTTTGCCACATCAACGATCGAGGTGTAAATCTGTCAATGGGGTATGTAGTATTAATAGCAGTTGTCATTTTATTGAGTTTCTTTACGTATAAACATATTCGCCGTTTTCTTTCAGAAACAAAAAAGCGCAACGAAACCATGGAACAAGGATATTATCTTGTGAGTCATACATATGAAGAAAAGCGGGAACAGACACATTATTACGGCGTTTTTCAGCAGGGAGACAAAGAGCTGATACTAGAAATGTCGCTACAACTTTATTTACAACTGCAGCCGCCGCAACGGGGCATGTTGACCGCCAAAGAAGGCAGAGTGCTTTCTTTTGAAATGTGATCATGTAATGAAAGTAACGCGCACGAGGAAACAGCCCCCTCATGAAAACAAGCAGGAAAGAGCCGCTTTGTTTCGTACATCGGAGCAGGTTCTGTCACTGCTTGTTTTTTTCATGCAGGTCTTTGTGAGAGGTTTCCTATGGCCAAAGATTCAATGAATGGAAGAAAGAGCATCTTCAAAAAAGAGGAATACCACAAAAGCGTGGGGCTAGAATGCTTTGAAGATCAGGCAATGTACGGTTGCTTTTCACAAAGAATTCAGTTATAGTATGTAGCGACTAGTTTGAAAAGAGGGAAAAAAGTGAACCCATCGATTTATGGACTTACCAAATCAGATTTATCTTTGTGGATAACTGAACAAAATGAAAAGAAATTCCGTGCCAACCAAGTGTGGGAGTGGCTCTATGAAAAACGAGTAACCAGCTTTGAAGAAATGACCAATCTACCGAAACCTTTGATTGAGAAACTGTCGGCAGCCTTTGTGATCAATCCCCTGAAACAGATGGTGGTACAAGAAGCCAGTGACGGAACCGTCAAGTATTTATTCCAATTGCCAGACAATCACATGATTGAAACGGTCTTGATGCGTCAAGAATATGGCATGTCCGTTTGTGTGACGACCCAAGTCGGCTGCAACATCGGCTGTACGTTTTGTGCCAGTGGGTTATTAAAGAAGCAACGAGACTTAACGGCAGGCGAGATCGTGGCTCAAATCATGTTAGTACAACACTATTTTGATGAACGCAATGAGGGGGAACGAGTCTCTCACGTGGTGGTCATGGGGATTGGCGAACCCTTTGATAACTATGACAATGTGATGCATTTCTTACAGATCATCAATGACCCGAAAGGCTTAGCGATCGGCGCGCGGCATATTACTGTGTCAACCAGCGGCTTAGCGCATAAAATTAGAGAGTTTGCGGAGAACGGCTTGCAAGTGAACCTAGCGATTTCGCTGCATGCCCCAAATAACGAAGTCAGAACCTCCATGATGCGGATCAATCGGAGTTTCCCGATTGAAAAGCTGATGGCAGCGGTCGACTATTATTTAGAAAAAACCAATCGTCGGATCACATTTGAGTACATCATGCTGGATCATGTCAATGACCGGCCAGAACATGCCCGTCAGTTGGCAGCTTTATTGAAGGATAAAAAGAAATTGTCATACGTCAACTTGATCCCATATAACCCAGTGAGTGAGCATGACCAATACGCTCGAAGTAAAAAAGCGGATGTGTTAGCCTTTTATGACATTTTAAAGAAAAACGGTATCAATTGCGTGATTCGTAAAGAACACGGGACAGATATCGACGCAGCTTGCGGACAGCTGCGAAGCAAACAAATGAAAAAAGAAGCCTCCGCTTCTTAAACGCAAAAAGCAAAAGAAGGACTGCACAAGCGCAGTTCTTCTTTTTGTTATTTACTATCTAAGTAATTAAAAAACACATTAAAGAAAGCGTATTCCTCGAAAGAAAATTCAAAAAACATTGTTTTACAAGAAAAAAATAGATTATACTAAAAGCTGGTATCCATTAAAAATAACTTATCGTGAAAGGATGATTTGATGGAATGGATTAAATTAATTGGTATTCTAGTTATTTTAGTCGGTTTTTTGCTGAAGCTAGATACTATTGCTGTCGTAATCGTTGCTGGTTTTGTCACCGCGCTTGTGTCGGGGATTTCTGTTGTTGATTTTTTAACAATGTTAGGAGAAGCGTTTGTCAATAATCGACTCGTTACACTGTTCTTACTGACACTACCGATGGTCGGCTTGTCAGAACGTTTTGGCTTGAAGCAGCAGGCAGTCATATTGATTGAAAAGATCAAAGGCTTAACACCAGGGAAGTTCTTGAGCTTGTACTTGTTTATTCGAGAACTTGCTGGCTTTTTCTCTATTCGGATCCAAGGACATACACAATTTATCCGCCCGATCGTTAACCCGATGGCGCAAGCTGCTGGGGAAAACAAATTTGGGGAACTGGATGAAAAAGATCAGGAAAAAATCAAAGCTCGGGCTGCCGCTAACGAAAACTTCGGGAATTTCTTTGCCCAAAATACCTTTGTGGCTGCTTCTGGTGTGCTATTGATCGTAGGAACATTGCAATCTCTTGGCTACGATGTGGCAGCTAGTTCGATCGCGCAAGCCTCATTGCCGATCGCATTGATCGTCTTAGTCATTGCTACATTGTCGAACCTGCTCTTTGATCGTAAATTAGCAAAAAAATATGGCAAGAAGGAGGACAAATAGATGGAAGGAATCGTTAACGGATTACTGGAATTCTTTTATATCTTGATCGGATTGCTGTCGATCATGACGGCTGTACGGGTTTTTCGCGAAGCGGATCATCCCACCCGATTAGGCACCTCTGCTTTTTGGTTACTGCTAGGGATCGTCTTTGCTTTCGGGAATTTCTTGCCGTATCTTGTGGACGGGATTTTGATCGTTTTGATGGGCTGTTTGACCTTCTTCAAACAAGTGCAGATTGGTAAAATCGTGGACGTGGATGATGAAAAAGCAGAAGCATCGGCTAAACGGATCGGTAGTACGATCTTCGTGCCATGTATCAGCTTAGCATTGATCGCTGTGGTGATTTCTTATACACCATTAGGGGGCCAAGTGGGGATCGGGATCGCATCGATCTTAGCGCTCTTGTTGGCAGTCGTGTTGACTTCCGCTAAACCGAAAACAGTGCTGGACGATTCCGATCGGATGCTTCGTCAAGTCGGAACTGCCGGTATCTTGCCGCAGTTATTAGCAGCACTAGGTGTCATTTTTAACGCTGCTGGTGTCGGTGATGTGATTTCTCAAGGAATCTCTGGTGTCGTGCCAGAAGGCAATCGTTTTATCGGTGTCGTGGCTTACTGTTTAGGAATGATGATCTTTACTATGATCATGGGAAATGGTTTTGCGGCATTTACCGTTATTACCGCAGGCATCGGTGTACCTTTTGTGATGGCGCAAGGCGGCGACCCAGTCGTTGCTGGTGCGTTGGCAATGACCGCTGGTTTTTGTGGCACATTGCTGACTCCGATGGCAGCCAATTTCAACGCATTGCCAGTGGCCTTGTTAGAGATGAAAGACCCCAATGGCGTCATTAAAGCACAAGCCCCAATTGCTTTATTATTGTTAGTGATCCACATCGCTTTAATGTACTTTTGGGCATTTTAGTGGTAAAACAAAGAGGGAAGGATGATGGAAATGAAACTACTAATTACCGGATTTGATCCATTTGGCGGAGAAGCAATCAATCCTGCCTTAGAAGCAGTGAAATTGTTGCCAGATACAATTCATGGTGCACAGATCGTGAAAGCAGAGATCCCCACTGTATTTGGGAAATCAGCAGCGATCGTCGCAGAGAAAATTGAAGAGATCCACCCAGATGTCGTTTTAAACATTGGCCAAGCGGGTGGACGGTTTGCCATCTCACCAGAACGAGTGGCGATCAATGTGGATGATGCCCGGATTCCTGATAACGAAGGCAATCAACCCGTCGATGAAGCGATCCAAACAGAAGGGAAGCCTGCTTACTTCACACAACTGCCGATCAAAGCAATGGTAGAAAACATGAAAAAAGCAGGAATACCTGCAGCCGTTTCTAATACTGCTGGAACCTTCGTCTGCAACCACATCATGTATCAAGTACAATACATGATCGATACAAAATACCCTGAAATGAAGGGCGGTTTTATCCACGTGCCGTTTATTCCTCAGCAAGTCGTCGATAAAGCAGGACAGCCTGCAATGAGCATCGAAGACATTGCCAAAGGATTGACTGCAGCGGTGGAAGCCATCGTTGATTATGCCGACAAAGAAGATCTAAAAGCAATTGGCGGCGCGATCCATTAATCATTAAAGAGTACATCCTTTCGGGGATGAAACAAATGTCTTTAAGGCGAGAAGACCTGATCAGCAAGCATGCGATCAGGTCTTTTTTTGGACTATTTTGATAAAAATCATTGGCGATTTCTGTATGTTTACCCTTCTATCAGACATTTCTCATTTTGACGGATCAAATGAAAAAGAAAGACGGAAAATGAATGTAAGTTACATTTAACCATGTTTTTTTATTATTTTTTTTGCTTTATTTCTTATAAATAAAGAAAGGAAAAATAGCATTTAACGAATGTTTGATGAGAGTAAGGTAAGTAAATACCAAGAAAACTTTCTGTCTGAGGTGTTTTTTATCGAAAAAAGGATTGCTTTTTTAATAATTATTAATTAAAATCTTATCTAACTTCAGAAATCGCATGATTATTCTGAAAATTAATTCAATTAAGGGGTAGGACAGGATGAAGAATAAATGGGCCTATGGTTTAGTGGCTGTGTGTGGCGTGGCGTTAGCCGGTTGTACAACGGGCGGAACAAATAGTTCAAGCAATGACACAGCAGCAAGCGGCGACAGCAGTGCAGAACAAGTGTTTAACGTAGTGGTTTCACAAGAAATGCCAAGTGCGGATCTCTCATTAGCAACCGATACGATCAGCTTCAGTGCATTGAACAATGTATATGAAGGACTTTATCGTTTGGATGCTGACAGTACACCACAACCTGCTGGTGCAGCTGAAGCAGCTGAAGTCAGCGAGGATGGACTGACTTACAAGATCAAATTACGTGAAGATGCGAAATGGTCAAATGGTGACCCTGTTACAGCAGCAGATTACGTCTATGGTTGGCAACGGACAGTCAAACCTGAAACAGCATCAGAATACGCGTATCTATTTTCACCAGTTAAGAACGCAGATGCCATCACAGCAGGCGATACGGATCCATCAGAGCTAGGCATCAAAGCAGTGGGGGATTATGAATTAGAAATCACCCTAGCAAAAGCAACACCTTACTTTGATTACTTATTAGCATTCCCATCCTTCTTCCCACAAAATCAAAAAGTGGTCGAAGAAAATGGCGATCAATATGCGTCAACCAGTGACAATGCTGTCTATAATGGACCGTTTGTCTTGACTGGGTTTGATGGACCAGGAACGGATACGGAATGGGCTTATGAAAAGAACGACCAATATTGGGACAAAGATACTGTTAAATTACAAACGATCAATGTAAGCGTCGTGAAGGAATCCTCAACTGCCTTGAACCTTTTCCAAGATGGTCAAGCAGATGATGTCATCCTAACAGGTGAATTAGCGCAACAAATGGCTAACGATGAAGCCTTCGTTTCTCAACCAGAAGCAACGACTTCTTACCTAGAATTGAACCAACGTGATGAAGATTCACCTTTCCGTAACGAAAACTTACGTAAAGCGATCTCTTATGCGATTGATCGTGATGCCTTAGTGACATCGATCTTAGGGGATGGTTCGATTGCTTCAACTGGGTTGGTACCAGAAGGTATGACCTTCAGCCCTGGCGATCATACGGACTTCACGGAAGCAGCTGGCAGCGTCATTGAATACAATGAAGAGCAAGCCAAAGAACATTGGGAAAAAGCCAAAGAAGAATTAGGGATCGATTCATTAGAATTTGATATCTTAGCTTCTGATACAGACTCAACGAAGAAAATCATTGAGTACTTGCAAGATACGATCGAAAAAACATTGGACGGTGTGAAAGTCACGTTAAGTCCAGTACCATTCTCTGTTCGTTTGGATCGTTCAAACGCTGGTGATTTTGATACAGTAATGGGCGGTTGGGGTGCTGACTATGCCGATGCAAGTAGCTTTACTGACTTGTTTACGACAGGCAACTCATACAACCGTGGGCAATGGAGCAACGAAGAATACGATGCAGCCGTTGAAGCAGCGGGTACAACCAATGCCAATGACCCTGACAAACGTTGGGAAGACCTAGTCAATGCAGAAAAAATCATTATGAATGAACAAGGTGTCATTCCAGTTTATCAAAAAGCGGAAGCACACTTACGTGCAACAAAAGTCAAAGGTGTTGTTGCTCACGCAGCGGGCGCACAATACGACTACAAGTGGACATCAATCGAATAATCACGAGTAGTTGACTTGAAATGCCGAAGAAAAGGCTGGGACAATTTCTTGTCTCAGCCTTTTGCTTCTCATTTCAATGAGTAAAACTATAAGAATGAAATTAACTAGTAGCAATCATTAAAAAGAGCAATGAAAGGAATAACAAGAAGACACCAGGCCATAACCAAAAGGCGTAGCTCTGTTTGCCGACTTGGGATAATTTCAGATAATCTGTTTTATTTTTGGAAAAAGCTTTCTTCATGGAGTATTGAAAATGGTCAAAGAAACCAGAAGCAAATACCCATAAAAAACCGCCAATGATCAAAAAGAACAGCGCCCACAAGAAAAGGGCATCTGAAAGAGCTGCTATGGAAAATTCATTTTTTATGGCTAACCATCCGCCAGAAATTGCGAGGCATAGGAGGGGTATGAGCCCACTACTTTTTTTTATTTTCATGATCTGACTCCTTTTTAATGATTCGTACTATGTTAATTTACATAATTATTGAATAGAAGTCAAAATACTTAAGGGGGAAACTGCGTGAACAGCTTTTTGAAATATTTATTGAAACGAGTGTTCTACATGGTCTTAACATTATGGCTGATTGCCACGATCACCTTTTTCTTGATGCAATTTTTGCCAGGAACACCATATACGAATGCTGAAAAATTAAGTCCAGAACAAATTGCCTTGCTAAATGAGCAAGCAGGATTGGACAAACCGATCATTACCCAATATTGGCTTTATTTGACCAATTTACTAAAAGGTGACTTTGGGATCTCTTTCCAATTTAAAAACCAGCCAGTAGCGAATTTACTATCAGGAAGAATCGGACCTTCACTGCAACTAGGGCTACAAGCGATCATCTTTGGTACGTTCTTTGGGATCATTTTAGGAACGATCTCTGCGATGAAACAAAATACTTGGATCGATACAACGTCTACCTTAGTGGCGATCTTAGGACGTTCGATCCCTAACTTTGTCTTTGCCGTGTTGCTACAATACATTTTTGCCATCAAACTAGGGATCTTACCGATTGCCAAGTGGGAGACCTTTGCCAGCACGATCCTACCGACCGTCGCCTTGGCGATGTCGCCGTTAGCGGATTCCGCCAGGTTTATTCGAACCGAGATGGTGGAAGTGCTGCATAGTGACTATGTCGAGTTGGCACGAGCAAAAGGGTTAAGCCGCTGGGAAATTGCCTTCAAGCATGGTTTGCGGAATAGTTTGATTCCGTTATTGACGCTGTTAGGGCCGCTAGCTGTCGGTTTGATGACGGGTTCTCTTGTCGTAGAAAATATTTTTGCGATCCCAGGTATCGGTGAACAGTTCGTAAAATCAATCATGACCAATGACTATCCAACGATCATGGCGGTAACAATTCTTTATTCCGCGATGTTGGTCTTTGTTATTCTTGTTGTTGATATTTTATATGGAATCGTTGATCCGCGGATCCGAGTTTCAGAAGGGAGTCGTGGCTAATGGCAGAGAAACCTTACACAGCAAATGATGTTGCTGCCATCGATGCAGCCAAATTTCAACCGTTACAAAAAAATACCAATGAAGAGCGTGAAGCGATCGCAACCCCTTCATTAACGTTTTTCCAAGATTCATGGCGTCGTCTGAAAAAGAACAAAGCCGCGGTCTTCTCAATCATTTTGTTGCTGATCATTATCGCGATCTCAATCATTACGATTTTTGTCTCGCCGCATGATCCAACCGCGCAAAATGTAACCTTTACAAATCTGCCGCCGAAAATTCCTGGTATCAACATCAATGGCTTAAACGGCTATGCGATGGTGGGAGGCGAGCTAGTAGATAAGTATGCAGCTGCCAATGTTCCTGACGGGACGTATTTCCTTTTAGGAACGGATGGCTTGGGTCGTGACCTATTGAGTCGTCTATTTGTAGGAACACGTATTTCCTTGTTGATCGCGTTTATCGCGGCAATGCTTGACATTATCTTTGGTGTAACCTATGGCCTGATCTCTGGTCTTTTAGGTGGACGGATCGATAATGTGATGCAACGTTTTCTAGAAATCTTATCTGGTATTCCCAACTTAGTGGTAATGATCTTGATGTTGGTGGTTTTTGAACCTGGGATCTTCTCGATCGTGGCAGCAATGGCGATCACTAACTGGATTCCAATGGCGCGGATCGTACGGGCCCAAACGATGAAACTAAAAGATCAAGAATTCGTTTTAGCCGCAACGACGCTGGGGGAAAGTCGCCTCAAGATTGCGATGAAACACGTATTACCGAATATTTCCAGCGTGATCATCGTACAAATGATGTTCAGTATCCCCTCGGCGATTTTCTTCGAGGCCTTCCTAAGCTTTATTGGGCTAGGATTAAAACCACCTTCAGCATCTTTAGGGATGTTACTAAGCGATGGCTACAAAACCTTCTTGTTCCTGCCTTACCAAATGTGGGTACCAGCTGTGACCTTGTCTGTGATTATGATTGGGTTCAACTTGCTGGCAGACGGTTTGCGTGATGCCTTTGATCCGAAAATGAAAGAGTGATTGCTATGAAAAAAGTCTTAGAAGTGAAAAACTTAGAAATTTCTTTTGACACCTTTGCTGGGAAAGTCCAAGCGATCCGCGATGTCAGTTTCGATCTATACAAAGGAGAAACCTTGGCGATCGTGGGCGAATCTGGGAGCGGCAAGTCCGTGACGACCCGCAGTATCATGGGGTTGTTAGCCAGCAATGCCAATGTCGATAATGGCCAGATCCTCTTCAATGGGACGGACATTTTGAAAAAATCCGAAAAAGAACTGCAAAAAATCCGTGGCAAGGAAATCGCCATGATTTTCCAAGATCCAATGACTTCATTGGACCCAACGATGCCGATTGGCAAGCAAGTGGCAGAATCATTGATGAAGCACAACAAAATCAGTAAAAAAGAAGGCTTGCGACAAGCGTTGGAACTATTGAACCTTGTCGGCATCCCGAATGCTGAGAAACGCTTGAAAAATTATCCGCATCAATTTTCTGGTGGTCAGCGGCAGCGGATCGTCATTGCGATCGCGTTGATCTGTTACCCGCAGATCTTGATTGCAGATGAACCAACGACTGCATTGGATGTAACGATCCAAGCACAAATCTTAGAGTTATTAAAAGATATCCAGAAGAAAATCAATTCGTCCATCGTCTTCATTACCCATGACTTAGGGGTCGTTGCCAATGTGGCGGATCGGGTGGCCGTGATGTACGGTGGGAAAATCGTCGAAGTGGGGACCGCAGAAGAGATCTTCTACAACCCGCAACATCCATACACTTGGGGCTTGTTAGGTTCTATGCCGACGTTAGAAGGAACAGGCGATCGCTTGTACGCGATTCCTGGTTCACCTCCAGATTTGTTAGATCCGCCAACAGGCGATGCTTTTTATCCACGGAACGAGTTTGCCTTGCAGATCGATGCTGAACAGCAACCGCCATTCTTTGACGTCTCACCGACGCACAAAGCGGCCACTTGGCTATTAGCGCCGCAAGCACCGAAAGTGACTCCGCCGGATGAGATCTTGATTCGCTGGAAAAAATTCCAAGAAAAAAATACTCAGGCATCTGTCTAAAGGAGGAGAAACGGTTGGAAAAAGTTTTACTTGAAGTAAAGAATCTCAAACAATATTTTAACGTTGGCCGCAAAGACGAAGTCAAAGCCGTCGATGATATCTCCTTCCAAATCTATGAAGGAGAAACCTTTGGTCTAGTCGGTGAATCCGGAAGCGGAAAATCGACGACTGGACGGACGGTGATTCGTTTGAATAACCCTACCGGAGGCGAAGTTCTTTTTGATGGACAAGATGTTATGAAAATCAAAGGCAAGAAACCGCTGGCTGATTTTCGTCGAGAAGTTCAAATGGTCTTCCAAGATCCTTATGCTTCCTTGAATCCACGGATGAAAGTTCGGGACATTATTGCCGAAGGGATCGATATTAACGGACTAGCCAAAAATGAAAAAGAACGCAATGATCGGGTGGATGAACTTTTGCGAACCGTCGGACTAAACCCAAGTCACGGGACCCGTTATCCTCATGAATTTTCAGGTGGACAACGTCAGCGGATCGGGATCGCCCGCGCGTTAGCCGTCGATCCAAAATTCATCATCTGTGATGAACCGATCTCGGCATTGGATGTTTCGATCCAAGCCCAAGTCGTCAACTTGCTGCAAGATCTGCAAGAAGAACATAAATTGACGTACTTGTTTATCGCCCATGATTTATCGATGGTCAAACACATCAGCGATCGGATCGGCGTGATGCACAACGGCAAACTGCTAGAAGTAGGCACCAGCGATGAAATCTATCATTACGGGGTCCATCCGTATACTGAAAGTCTTTTATCAGCGATTCCGCTGCCAGATCCTGACCATGAGCGTCAACGCAAACGGATCAAATACGTCAGCGAACCAAACGATAACCAAGAACGAGCAATGGAAGAGATCGCACCAGGACATTTCGTTTATGCCACGAAAAAAGAAGCCAAGATCTATCAAGAAAAGTTAGCACAAAAAAAGGGGAACTAGCGTCAAAGGTATAGGGAGTGTTAGGAGGAGATGAAACTGGGTGTTTTAAAAGCATACAAATTTCGGATCTATCCTAATGGACAGCAAAAACAGTTTTTCATCGAAACCTTCGGCTGTGTACGTTTTACGTACAATCAACTGCTGGAGGCAAAGATGGAGGAGCTGGCCAACAATGAAGCAAAGCAAGGGTTGACGCCAGCCAAACTAAAAAAAGAGTATCCTTTTTTGAAGGAGACCGATAGTTTGGCATTGGCGAATGCACAACGGAATCTGGACCGAGCGTTTCGAAATTACTTTCAAAAGCGGGCTGGCTTTCCAAAAATGAAAACCAAAAAAAGTATCTGGCAATCGTATACCACCAATAATCAGCAGCACACCATTTATTTTGAAGACGATCAAATCAAGCTGCCAAAGCTTAAAACATTGGTTCCCGTAAAAAAGCATCGGGCGATCAAAGGCAAGATCAAATCGGCAACGATCTCAGCAAAAAACAACGAAGAGTTTTACATCTCGATCCTTTGTTTGGAAGAGATCCCGCCATTGCCGAAGCAGCAAGCCTCTGTCGCTGTTGTTTATGATCCGCAGCAGTTGGTCAAAGCCAACCAGCCGATACCCATCACCTGTGAGCATGCCATCCAAACGAAGCAAAAGCTGACGCGAGCAGAACGCAAACTTCAGGTGAAAGCGACGGCGGTCAAACGGAAGAAAATCCTTTTGACCCAGGCGCGAAATTATCAGAAGCTAAAAGGAAAGGTCGCTCGCCTTTATCGTTTTCACTGCTGTCAAAAGCGGGAATTCATCGATCAAGTCAGCTACCATCTCGTAAAACAGTACGATACGATCTATTTGGAACAAATCGCAGAAGATACGGTTTTAAAAGCTGGTCATTACAGCATCAGTGATTGGCATCAATTCGTTCGTAAAATCCAGTACAAAGCGCAGTGGTACGGCAAAGAACTGCGTTTTGTCACGTTGGATACGCAGGACCAACAGAAGCTAGAACGGCTCTCAGGCGAAATGAGCAGCTGAGCCGCTTGAACTGGAAGGAACGCCAGGGATCGCCTAGGTTATAGAAAAAATCTTTCTGATTTTTGTTTCTAGGAACCACGTTCACTAATTATGATTAACCAGCAACCCCCTGCCAAACTACGGTCTGACAGGGGGTTGTATTTTTTTACATTTTGTCACCTAAAAATGCGTCATTTAAGCGATAGATCTTTGAGGGACGCCCGATGCCGACGGGCTTTTCGCCAACTTCCGTAAAATATTGGAGCATGGATTTTTTGAAGTTGGAATGATCGATCATTTTAAAATCGATCCCTAAAAACTTGGCGAATACTTTACGGGCTTCCGTGATCGTAAAGTCTTTGCCTAACACGAGCAGCACTTGTGGCTCGTGTTCCATCTTGTTGGCAACCCGTTTGAAAGCTTTGAGGATGATCGCGCTGTGGTCAAAAGCCAACGTATCTTTTCCAACAGAGGCGCCAGTCACTAGGTCAAGAATGATCTCGATCTCGCCGCTGGTCAAATAAATTTGATTGGCTTTTCTTTCTAAAGAGAACCAGCGTACTTGGTTCGCATCGTCACCGGCACTTAAGGGTTCTTCACCGATAAAAGCCAAATAGCTGACGGTGATCACCCAACCGCGAGGATCGCGATCTGGGGTGCTGAAGGTATGCAGCTGTTCGATGTTTTGCTTGGAGATGGTGACCCCGATCTCTTCTTGCGTCTCACGGATCACACTTTGCCCCGTCGATTCATTGGGATTGACGAAGCCTCCCGGCAATGCCCAAGAATTACGGAAAGGATGGCCTTTTCTTTGGATCAGCGCAATTTTTAATTGTTCTTCTTCTTTGTTGTAACACATCAAAACCATATCGACGGTTACGGAAGGTTTCTCGTATTTCGGCTGATCTTGCGCCTGATACCATGTAAGAAACTCTGCTTCTGACGCTTCTTTTTCATAGTAGTGTTTTTCAGCTGATTTTGAGGTAAATTCTTTCATTGGTTTCTCCTGCCTTAGATAAAGTAAGTAGCTGAACGCGACGGTTTTCCTTAACGGAAAAAATAAGGAACGATCAAATTAAGGAAAAATAATGCGAGATAAAGCCAAGAAGACGGCGGGTGTTCTTTGAGTGCTGAATAGCCCCAAAGAGCGATCCAGAGCAAAAAAAGCACACGGAGGACTGCCATCGCTGTTGCAAAGAGCGCAGCATAATCATGGCTATTGAAGTACGCAAACAAAAAGGGGTAACTTGTGGTTGAAAAAAGCAAGTGTCCCACAGAAAGCACAGTTAAAAGCAAAAAATGCTGTTTGTTTTTTCGAGTCATAGCGTTCCTTTCTATAAGTGAAGTCTTCCTCATTATAGCAAAAGAAGCACCTGTTAATCAAAGAGAGATAAAACACCTTTATTTCCTAAGAGATTCGTTGTCAGGATCAGATTCTTCCCCTAGAACATTGAAGTGAACGGCTATCTGCGCTATGATAACTAGTAGAAAAGAAATGCTCAAATCTGCTGGTTTATTTGCTGCGTATTAAGGACCAAAACGATTCCTTTGTTCCTTGTAGACCATGGAAAAAGGTCTTAGGTTATCCGCTTTTTTGATTAAAATTATAGCATTTTTGGGTTGCGAACTGTATACTACCTAAGTATACACTTTACTAGTGAAAAGGAGGACTTGCGTCCATGGCTGAAAAAGAAACATTCTATATTACGACGCCAATTTATTATCCAAGCGGCAAGCTGCATATCGGGAATTCTTACACGACGATCGCTTGTGATGCGGTAGCACGATACAAACGATTGATGGGCTTTGATGTCTTTTATTTAACGGGTGTCGATGAGCACGGTCAAAAAATCGAGAAAAAAGCAGAAGAACTTGGCGTAGATCCGCAAGAATACGTCGACAAAATGGCAGCTGACGTCAAGAAACTATGGAACACACTAGACATCAGTTACGATAAATTTATCCGCACAACGGATGATTACCATAAAAAAGCCGTTCAAAAAATCTTCCAGCAATTGCTTGATCAAGGAGATATCTATCTTGGTGAATATGAAGGGTGGTATTCCGTTTCTGATGAAGAATACTTTACTGAAACGCAATTAGCAGAAGTTTACCGAGATGAAGAAGGCAAAGTCATCGGCGGTAAAGCGCCAAGCGGTCATGAGGTAGAATTGGTGAAGGAATCTTCTTATTTCTTCCGCATGAGCAAATATGCCGATCGTTTGGTTGAATACTATGATGAGCATCCAGAGTTCATTCAACCAGAATCACGTAAAAATGAAATGCTGAATAATTTCATCAAACCAGGGTTAGAAGACCTGGCTGTTTCCAGAACGACCTTTAAATGGGGCATCCCAGTCACTGCTAGCCCTGAACACGTGGTGTATGTGTGGATCGATGCGTTATCCAACTATATTACGGCATTGGGCTATGGCTCAGACGACGATTCCTTGTTCCAAAAATACTGGCCAGCTGATGTGCATATGGTTGGGAAAGAAATCGTGCGTTTCCATACAATCTATTGGCCAATCATGCTGATGGCATTAGACTTGCCATTACCGAAAAAAATCTTTGGCCATGGCTGGTTGATGATGAAAGACGGCAAGATGTCGAAATCTAAAGGCAATGTCGTTTATCCAGAAATGTTAGTGGAGCGCTACAGCTTAGATGCGTTGCGTTATTATCTCTTACGGGCGGTTCCTTTTGGCAGCGATGGTGTGTTTACACCAGAAGATTTCGTTTCTCGTTTGAACTACGATCTAGCTAATGACTTAGGCAACCTGTTGAATCGGACGATTGCTATGATCAATAAATATTGTGATGGCTTAGTGCCAGATTATGCCTCAAAAGTGACGCCTTTTGATAGCGAGCTGTCAACGACTGCTGCCAATGTTGTTGGTCGTTACCATGAAGCCATGGATAAAATGGAATTCAGTACGGCATTGTCAGAAGTATGGACGTTGATCTCCCGTGCCAACAAATACATTGACGAAACTCAACCATGGGTGTTAGCCAAAGAAGAAGAAAAGCGTGCGGAATTAAACAGTGTAATGGTTCATTTAGCGGAAAGCTTACGCATCGTTGCGATCTTATTGCAACCGGTGATGACAGAAACACCAGCCAATATTTTCCAACAATTAGGATTGGCTTCTGTTGCCATGGATCTGAAAGATTTACGCTTTGGTGAATTTCCAAGCGGCACGAAAGTCGTTGCCAAAGGCACACCGATTTTCCCACGTTTGGAACTTGAAACAGAAGTAGCCTACATCCAAAAGAAAATGGCTGAAGGGACGCAAAGTCCAGAAGAAACAGTCAAATGGAATCCAGAAGAAACCACATTGCAATCCGAAAAAGCCGAGATCAAATACGAAGACTTCGACAAGATCGAATTAAAAGTGGCAGAAGTCGTTGACTGTCAAAAAGTCAAAGGCGCCGACAAGCTGCTGCAATTCCGCTTAGCTGCGGGAGATGATCAAGATCGTCAAATTTTATCGGGGATCGCTGAATTTTATCCAGAACCGCAAGATTTGATCGGTAAAAAAGTCGTGATCGTTGCTAACTTGAAACCGCGGAAAATGCGGGGACAAGTCAGCCAAGGAATGATCCTTTCAGCAGAAGACAATGACGGTCGTCTGCAAATCGTGGAAGCACCAAAAGGCATGCCAAACGGCTCGATCATCGCCTGATTCTTAGGAGAAATCCTTCTGCTAGTTTCAGCAAAAATAAAATTGCCAGACCTGAAAAGTTTTTGTATAATGTAGGTTATTGACATGAACATGAGGGAGTAATTGGCGGATTTCATCTGCGGCAGTATCACCATCCTGAAAGAAATTTCTGGTGCTGTCTTAAACAGTGAGACTTATGTATGCTTAGACAGTGCATACATAAGTCTATTTTTTTTCATATCATGTACAATAAAGGAAGAGTAAATATAAAAGGAGGAGAAACATGTCAGAAGAAAACAAAAAGGAACAGCTATCGCAGGCGTTTTATGCGCAAGAAGCGCAGCATGTTCTGGAAGAAATGCAAACAGATGCCAATGGATTAACGAACGATGAAGCACAAAAACGCTTATCTGAGTATGGTCCCAACGAATTAGAAGAAGGCAAAAAGAAATCGATGGTACAAAAATTCTTTGAACAATTTAAAGATTTGATGATCATCGTTTTGCTAGCGGCGGCGATTATCTCAGCAGTCGTTTCCCATGAAGTCGTGGACTCAATTATTATTTTAGCAGTTGTCATTATCAACGCGATCATGGGTGTCGTTCAAGAGGCGAAGGCGGAGCAGGCGATCGAAGCACTAAGAGAAATGTCTACACCAAATGCCAATGTGTTGCGTAATGGTCATACCGTCACCATCAAGAGCGATGAATTGGTGCCGGGGGATATTGTTCTATTAGAAGCTGGCGATGTCGTACCGGCAGATTTACGCCTTTTAGAAGCAAGTTCTTTAAAAATTGAAGAAGCTGCTTTGACCGGTGAGTCCGTACCAGTCGAAAAAGAATTGACCGTCATCGAAGGGACGGATGTCGGGATCGGCGATCGCGTCAATATGGCATATTCAAACAGTAATGTGACCTATGGCCGCGGCAAAGGGGTCGTGGTCAATACAGGGATGGGAACTGAAGTTGGGAAAATCGCTGGCATGCTGGCTAGCGCCCAAGAAACCGAAACACCATTGAAGCGTAACTTAAATGAACTAGGAAAATTCCTGACGATCGCCATCATTATCATTGCAGTGATCATGTTCTTTGTTGGAACGATCTTTAACAATACGTCATGGGTCGACATGCTATTGACTTCGATCTCATTAGCAGTAGCGGCGATCCCAGAAGGGCTGCCAGCGATCGTAACGATCATCTTAGCCTTAGGTACGCAAGTAATGGCGAAACGAAATGCAGTGATCCGTAAATTGCCAGCGGTTGAAACCCTTGGGGCAACCGATATTATCGCTTCTGATAAAACTGGTACGTTGACGTTGAATCAAATGACCGTGGAAAAATTGTATGTCAATGACAAGCAACATGCTGCTTCAGAAGATATTCCGTTAGACAACATGGCATTAAAAGTCATGAACTTTGCCAATGATACAAAATTTGGTGAAGAAGGCAACTTGATCGGTGATCCGACTGAGACCGCATTGGTGCAATTCGGGATGGATCAAGGATTCCATGTGCGAGATCTTGTCAATCAAGAACCACGGGTAGCAGATCTGCCATTTGATTCTGACCGAAAACTTATGAGTACGATCCACCAACAAGAAGACGGCCGCTATTTAGTTGCTGTCAAAGGCGCACCAGATGTCTTGCTAGGCAGAACCTCAAAAGTACTATTGGACGGCCAAGAGCTGCCGATGACCAATGAAGAAAAAGAAAAAATCTTATTCAACAATACCGATATGGCAAAACAAGCACTGCGGGTATTGGGGATGGCCTACAAATATGTAGACCAAGTACCAGAAAACTTAGAATCAGAAATCGTCGAAAATGATTTGGTCTTTGCTGGCTTAGTCGGAATGATCGACCCAGAACGGGCAGAAGCAGCCGATGCAGTACGTTTAGCCAAAGAAGCTGGGATTCGTCCAATCATGATCACCGGAGACCACCGCGATACAGCTGAAGCCATTGCGGGACGTTTAGGGATTATCAAACCGGGCGATGATGATGCCGTCTTGACTGGCGCTGAACTCAATAAAATGAGCGAAGAAGAGTTTGCCCAAAAGGTAGCGAACTACTCAGTCTATGCACGGGTATCGCCTGAACATAAAGTTCGGATCGTCAAAGCTTGGCAACAAGAAGGCAAAGTCGTTGCCATGACTGGTGACGGGGTCAACGATGCACCATCACTGAAGCAAGCCGATATTGGTGTCGGCATGGGGATCACAGGTACCGAAGTTTCTAAAGGTGCTTCCGATATGGTCCTAGCAGATGACAACTTTGCTACGATCGTCGTAGCAGTGGAAGAAGGACGAAAAGTCTTCTCCAATATTCAAAAAGCGATTCAATACTTGCTAGCCGCTAACCTAGGGGAAGTTTTGACCTTGTTCTTAGCAACCTTGTGGGGTTGGGACTCGCTATTGCCGATCCACTTGCTTTGGATCAACCTAGTAACGGATACATTCCCAGCAATTGCTTTAGGAATGGAGCCTGCTGAAAAAGATCTAATGAAACATGCACCGCGGGGACGCAGTTCCAACTTCTTCTCTGGTGGTGTGATGAGCAGTATCATCTACCAAGGGATCTTAGAAGCGGCAACCGTGCTGTTCGTTTATTGGTCAGCGATCCAATGGCCCGTTCACAATACGTACGATGCGATCCATGCCGATGCCTTAACGATGGCCTTTGCCACGTTAGGATTGATGCAGTTGTTCCATGCCTTCAACGTCAAATCGATCCATCAGTCGCTCTTTAAAGTAGGGGCATTTAGAAACAAAGCCTTCAACTGGGCGATCCTGTTGTCCTTTGCGTTGATGCTGGTGATCTTCATCGTGCCAGGATTAAATGATATCTTCCGTGTTGCACACCTTGACTTGTATCAATGGGGCATCGTTTTAGGCGCCTCCTTTGCGATCATTCCAGTCGTTGAGATCGTCAAAGCGATCCAACGAGCAATGGGACGCAAATAAGCCAAAAATAAACGGAAAAACAATCAATGGTCTGCTGTCCTTCTCCCTGGGCAGCAGGCCATTTTTTGCTGGCTTATTTTCGATAAACCCTGCGGCTGTTACTTGACCTTTTCATTTGCAGTAAGAAACGGTAAAATAGGAGATAATAACAAAGAAAGTAGGGGACCCACTGTGCGACCAAACTTAGGTTTTTATGTACAAACAATCAACGATCTTGTCAAAGAAACAGAAGCGATCGGGGAGAAAATGAATCCCAATTATGAAGAGATCCGCAAAGCGATCGACGAGAAGAAAGAAGCCGAGGTAACACCTGAGCGGCTAGCTGAGATTACTAGAATTTTTAAAGAAGGCACGGACAAATACCGCTTGATGCTGGAAAAAATCAGCAAATTGCGTCCCCCAGCGAATGTGATGGGGATCCATAAAAAATTCGAACGGGCGTATATGAAATATGTTGCTGGCTGTGATGAGATGATTTTGAGTCTCGATAACAAAATCGACCAAGAAGCCTTTGATGCGGCAGAAGCCAAGCAAGATGAAGCAACCGACGAAATTTCTTTTGCCATTCAACGGATGACGGCTTTATTGTTAAAAAAATGATAAACATTCAAGTTAAACAAGAGTTATTTAATTTAACTGTTATGTTTTTCACATGTAAAGTTTTTTTATCGGAGGTATAATGAATTCACAACCAACAACCTTTTTATTTTTCATTTTACTCCTTTTGCCATCAGGACTAACCAACCTGATGGTTTTTTTGTGTTTCAAGTGTTTTTTAATGAAACGTTTCCAGCGATAACGGGTTTAGTTTGTGAATAAAATATAAAGGAAAAGCAGCAGGGGGTACTGAACTTGCGCTTTTTTGCCGATCAATGCTATACTTAGGGCACTATTAAACGAAATGAGGGATCCTCCATTGAAAAATTAACCAATTTGTTGAAAGCTGCATGAAACTGTTCCTCCAAGGGGATAGTCTGCAGATTTTCAGGATTGGTTGACTTTTTCGATGGGGGATCTTTTTGTGTACCTCTAAAAACTGATTCTGAAAATAGCTTTAGGTCTACTCTATTCCGTGAATAGAGACGAGGTATATTTATGTCGAATATCAGTATTAATCATTTAACTTTTGGCTTTGACAGCCAAGAACGGTTGCTTTTTGAGGATGCCAACTTGAACCTTGATACACAATGGAAATTAGGGTTGATTGGCAGAAATGGTCGCGGCAAAACGACCTTGCTGCGTCTGCTGCTCAATGAATTGCCTTATAGCGGCTCGATCACCCATGAGCAGCAATTCGTTTATTTTCCCTTACCTGTCGCTGACGATCAGCAACTGACGCTTTTTGTTTTACAGGAATCTGGCGAATTTGAGCAGTGGCGTTTGGAACGGGAATTGAACCTGCTGCAGCTTGATCCAGAAGTTCTTTGGCGGCCCTTTGCCACTTTATCTGGCGGAGAGCAAACGAAAGTCCTGTTGGCGCGGTTGTTCGTTGATGAAGAGAATTTTCCTTTGATCGATGAACCAACCAACCATTTGGATGTGACCGCTCGCGAACATGTTGCCCGCTATTTGCAGCAAAAAACCGGGTTTATCGTTGTGAGCCATGATCGACAGTTTGTCGATGACGTCGTCGATCATGTGTTGGCGATCGAAAAAAGCCGCTTGGTGTTGTACAAAGGGAATTATTCAGTCTATGAGCTGCAAAAGCAGCAAAAAGATGCGTATGAGCAAGAACAAAACAGCAAGTTGAAAAAAGAAATCGGTCGTTTGAAGCAGACGGCAGCCGAGAAAGCGGAGTGGTCCCGAGGACGCGAACGGGACAAACTAGGGTCGCCGACCAAAAAAGGCAGCGGGGCAATCTATGATACGGGGGCGATCGGTGCCCGAGCGGCACGGACCATGAAGCGCTCGAAAGCGATCGTTAAACGGATGGAAGATCAAATTCAAGACAAGTCTGCGTTGTTAAAAGACATTGAGTGGATTGATCCTCTGAAAATGACTCCGCTTGTTAGCCATCATGATGTGTTGCTGGAAGCAGAGCATTTTCAGCTTGGCTATGAGCAGCCTTTGTTTAAACCGCTGACGTTTGCGATCCGTCAAAAAGAGCGCTTGGGGATTCAAGGGGCCAACGGATCTGGCAAGTCCAGTTTGATTGCGAGTATTTTAGGTACTTTCGATGGACAGCAGACAGGGACGATCAAAACAGCCCATGGGATCACCATCAGTTATGTCCGACAAAACTACGAGGACAACTGTGGGATGCTGACAGAATTTGCCCAAGAGCATGGCTTGAATTATCAAGATCTGCTAAATAACTTAAAAAAGCTTGGCTTGGAAAGAGCTGTCTTTCAAACGCCGATCCAGCAAATGAGCATGGGGCAGCGTAAACGCGTGGAACTAGCCAAATCATTAGCAACACCAGCAGAATTGTTTATCTGGGATGAACCGCTAAATTATTTGGACGTCTTCAATCAAAAGCAATTAGAGGAAGTGATCCATTTGGTGGAGCCTTCTATGCTGATCATTGAACACGACCGTTATTTTCTTGAGCAAGTTTCAACGAAGTTGCTGACGCTGACGGGTGACTGAGGCAAAGGATAGAATGAAAAAGGATGATTGTTTTTTAAATAATCATCCTTTTTTTGTTATTTTAAAAGAAGAAATACTGATGGTCTTAGTAAACAATTACTAAAGGTGCTTTTGGACAAAAAGTCGCGTAAAAATAGTGTTAACATCAATGGATACTAAAGGATTGATAATTTTTACCCGTTTTTCATGAAAATTTTCTAAAAACGTTAAAATGTTCGTGTTTACTGGCTAGAAACTGCGTTGTTTGGCTCATTGTTTTCTCATTAAAAGGTAAATTAATTAAAAATTCTTTCATAATTCCCAATGATTTTTACAAAACATTTACAATAATGGTATCGAATAAAAACATTCGTTTGTTATGATTAAAATCGAATTTCTTTGAGCGTTTGACCGAAACATCAAGAGTTCGTTTTTTTTGTGACTTGAAATGCCAGTCAACTATTCGGAGGAAAAAGAGAAAATGGAGGGGCAGTTTTGATAGAAGTAGTCGGGTTGAAGAAGGTTTTCGATAATAAGTTTGAAGCCTTGAAAGCAGTAGATTTTACAATAGAAAAAGGCGATTTGGTTTGTTTGTTGGGACCAAGTGGTTGTGGGAAATCGACGATATTGAATTTGATCGCGGGGTTGTTGAGTCCCACCGATGGTGATATCCGCTTTAATGGTTCTTCCGTTGTTAAGACCGAGCCAAAAGACCGCAATATCGGGTTTGTTTTTCAGAATTATGCCCTTTATCCCCATATGACTGTTTTAGAAAATGTCATGTTTCCACTGACAGTCGGAGAGAAAAAGATCAAGAAAAACGAAGCACAGAAAATTGCTGAAAAGTTCATGAAACTGACCAATATTGAAGAGTTAAGTCAGAAAAAACCAGGAACCCTTTCTGGCGGACAGCAGCAACGGGTAGCGATCACGCGTGCCTTGGTGCAAAGTCCAGAAGTCTTACTACTGGATGAACCATTAAGTAACTTAGATGCCCGTTTGCGCTTGAAGATCCGTGAAGAGATCCGTCGGTTAGTCAAAGAAGTGGGCATCACCACGATCTTCGTGACCCATGACCAAGAAGAAGCTCTTTCTATCAGTGATAAGATCATCTTGATGAACGAGGGGATCATTCAACAAAATGATGATCCGCAAAACCTTTACTTAGAACCAAACAATCTTTTTGTAGCGAAATTCATCGGTAATCCAATCATCAACATCTTGCCAGTAGAAGTCAAAGATGGCCAAATGATCCATCCTGCCTTCACTGTACCAGTTGACCGATTTACCGACCTTCGCTTCAAGAAACCATTAACAGACGGCCAATACACGTTAGGCATTCGTCCAGAAGATGTGCTGACCACCTTGCAAGCAGGTTTGTTCCAAACGGAAGTCAAGAGTGTGGAGCTGATCGGACGAGAACGAATCTTGAACTTTGATCTGGCTGACAAACATATGAAATCGATCGTTAGTATTGAAGAAATCATTGAAGAAGGCGCGCAAGTGTCATTTGATTTTCATTACAAAAAAGCCTTTATCTTTGATGAAAAAGGAGAGCGGGTCTACTAATGTTCAAAAAAAATTATAACCCTGAGAACCAACCGAAAGCATGGCTGTTTTTACTGCCTTCATTGGTCATTATTTTCTTATTCAGTGTATATCCGCTGTTTCGTTCCTTCATCATGAGTTTCCAAAAAGGAACCTTGATTAACCAACAGTATGCTGGGCTTGAGAACTATCAAAGGGTTTTAACGGACCCAGTCTTCTTTCGAGCACTGCAAAATACGGCGCTCTTTGCTTTTGCGGTCGTACCGATCGCGTTGATCCTTTCTTTAGCGATTGCGTGGATCATTTTTGAAAAAGTCAAATACAAAAGTTTTTTTGAAACGATCTTCTTTATGCCTTATGTCACGAGTACGATTGCCATCGGGATCGTGTTTCGCTACTTTTTCAATGGCTCTTACGGGATCATCAACTATTTGTTGAGTCTTGTCGGCATTCCACCAGTCAACTGGCTGGATAATGTCAATATGAGTATGACGACCTTGATCATCTTTGGCGTTTGGACGAGCCTCGCCTTCAACATTATTATCTTGTTGGCAGGAATGCGCAACATCGACAAAGAACACTACAAAATCGCAAAAATGTTTGGCGCCACCGATGGCGAGATTTTTCGGAAAATCACCTTTCCGCAGTTGATCCCGACTTTTGCCTTCTTGTTAACGGTCAATCTGATCAGTGCCTTTAAAGTCTATACTCAAGTATATGCCTTGTTTGGCGGACAGCCAGGGATCGCCCGCAGTGCAACCACGGCAGTCTTTTATATTTATGACAAATTCCATATCGCCGGACGTCCGGGGATTGCAATGGCGGCAACCGTGATCTTGTTCATCATTATTTTGCTCGTCACCTTTATCCAAAATAAACTTTTGAAGAAAGTGGGCGAATAAACGAATGAAAAAAATTGTCACGATTGTTTCGATGCTGTTTTTAGCAATTTTAGCAGTGATCACGCTGTTTCCCTTTGTCTATATGATTTTAGCTGGTCTAATGACCTACAGTGAAGCAACCAGTATTCCACCGACGATCATGCCAGAGTCTTTCCAGTGGAGCAACTACGGGGAAGTTTTTACCCGAGCACCGTTTTTACGCTACTTCTTTAATACGGTCTTCGTTTCCGCGGTGACGACTATCGCGACGCTGATCACTGCGATTCTAGCTGCCTTTGCATTGACTAGTCTTGAATTCAAATACAAACGGTTAGTTATCGGATTGATGATCTCGTTATTGATGGTTCCTTATGAATCGATCATTTTCACCAATTACAATACGATTGCGCGAATGGGCTTATTGAATACGTATAGTGCCTTGATCATTCCCTTTCTGACCAGTATTTTTTACATCTATTATTTAAACGGTTATTTGCAAAGTATTTCCAATACCTTTTACAAAGCGGCCAAAATCGACGGTGCTAGCGATTTGGCTTACATTCGGCGGATTTTGATCCCCATGTCTAAACCAGCCTTAGTGACAGTCGGGATCTTGACTTTCATCTCTAGCTGGAATTCCTTCTTATGGCCGTTGCTAGTAACCAATGAGAAAAAATACCGTCTCTTAAATAATGGATTGGCTGCCTTTACCACAGAAAGCGGCAGTGACGTTCATTTACAAATGGCGGCAGCGACCTTGACCGTCATTCCAATTCTGATCATTTACTTGATCTTTAGAAAAGAAATTATCAAAGGAGTGGCTAAAGATGGCATCAAAGGATAAAACGACGATTACCTTTCATAGCGGGATCTTAACGATTGGAGGAACCGTCATCGAAGTTGCGTACAAAGATGCCCATATCTTTTTTGATTTCGGTTCGGAGTATCATCCAGAAACACCCTTACCAGATGAAGAATTACAAACGTTAGTTGCGCATCGCTGGATACCAGAACTGAAAAATGTCTACGATCCACGCTTAGACTACACGTACCAAGGAAGCGAAACGAAAGAATACCAAGAAACAGCAGTTTTTCTTTCCCACGCCCATCTGGATCATTCCAAGATGATCAACTTTTTAGACCCAAATATTCCTATGTACACCTTGAAGGAAACCAAAGCGATCCTCGAAGTGTTGAATCAAAAAGGGGACTTCTTGCTGCCCGTTCCTCATGAAGAAAAAAGCTTTGTCCGTGAATTGATCGGCTTAGAACCCCATGATGTGATTCGGGTCGGGGAAATCGAAGTCGAGATCATTCCAGTCGATCATGATGCGTACGGTGCGGCAGCTTTGTTGATTCGCACGCCAGATCATTTTATCGCTTATACCGGTGATTTGCGTTTGCATGGCTATCATCCAGAACGTACCAAAGAATTCTGTCAGTTAGCCAAACACACGGATTTATTGATGATGGAAGGGGTCAGCATCAGCTTTCCAGAAAGAGAACCGGACCCCAAAGCGATCACAGTGGAAAGTGAAACAGAATTGATCGAGACCTTCGTGCGTTTGGTCAAAGAAAATCCCCAACGACAAATTACTTTCAATGGCTATCCAGCCAATGTCGAGCGCTTTATGGCGCTTGTTGAAGCCGCGCCGCGGACGGTTGTTTTAGAGGCGACGCAAGCTGCTTTGTTGAAAGAAATTTTCAATAAAGATGTACCGTTCTATACGATCGATGATCAAGTACCAGCGACTCTCGATCCAGCCTTCGCCATTTCTTATCAGGCATTATGTGCCGACACGAGCCAGTACCTTTGGCAAGCAGTCGCGCATTTTGAAAACTTGCAGACGGGTGGTTTGTATATTCACAGTGATGCGCAGCCGTTAGGCGATTTTGATCCAGCTTATCAAGTCTTTTTGGATCAATTGGCAGCACTGGAGATCGAATTTGTCCGTTTGCCAAACTCGGGACATGCGAAACCAGCTGATTTAGATCAGATCATTGCATGGATCGAGCCCCAACGATTGGTTCCAATCCATACGCTGAAACCAGAAAATCTGGTGAATCCGTATGGTGAAAGAATATTGCCGCAACGCGGTGAAAAAATTATTTTAGAGTGATAGAGGAGAGGAAAAAATGAAAACAAAGAAACTTGCATTTGCAGCAGCTGCAGCCGCGACATTGGTATTAGGGGCTTGTGGAAACAACAACGATTCATCTGGTTCTACGGAAAGTGATGAAATCGTTACAGAACTAAGCGAAGATACGACTGTCACCTTTTGGCATGCAATGAATGGTGCGCAAGAAGAATCATTGACGAAATTGACCGAGCAATTCATGGACGAAAATCCAAACATCAAGATCGAATTGCAAAATCAATCAAGCTACTCTGATCTGCAAGCAAAGGTAAATTCAACCTTGCCTTCACCAAAAGATCTGCCAACTATCACCCAAGCATATCCTGGTTGGTTATGGAATGCTGCCCAAGATGACATGCTAGTTGACCTTGGCGAATACATCAACGATGATACTATCGGTTGGGGTGACCAAGAAGAGATCCGCAGTGCCCTTTTAGATGGTGCACAAATCGACGGCGTGCAATACGGGATTCCTTTCAACAAATCTACAGAAATGCTGTTTTACAATGCAGACATGTTAGACGAGTATGGTATTGACGTACCAACAAACCTGGAAGAATTAAAAGAAGCTTCTCAAGAAATCTACGAAAAATCAAACGGTGAAGTCGTAGGTGCTGGTTTTGACTCATTAAACAACTACTATGCCATCGCAATGAAAAATCAAGGCGTTGATTTTGACAAAGACTTGCAATTAGACAGCGATGAATCAAAAGAAGTCATCAACTACTACCTAGATGGTGTCAAAGACGGCTACTTCCGAATCGCTGGTTCTGATCAATACTTGTCTGGACCATTTGCCAATGAGCAAGTCGCAATGTATGTCGGCTCAATCGCAGGGGAAGGCTTTGTTAAAAAAGATACCGAAGGCAAATTTGAATATGACGTAGCAGCTCGTCCAGAACCAATCAACTTGCAACAAGGAACTGACTTGTATATGTTCAACAGCGCAACACCAGAGCAACGCACCGCTGCTTTTGAATACATGAAATACTTAACTTCGCCAGAAGCGCAAAAAACATGGGCGATCGATACCGGCTACATGCCAGTTGTTGAATCTGTTTTGGAAAGCGATGAATACAAAAACAATCCTGAAACAAAAGTGGCTGCCAAATTAGAAGATGCAACCAAAGAATTGTTCTCGATCCCAGTGATTGAAAATGCTGATCCTGCTTACAATGAAATGCGTTCAATCATGGAAAACATTTTGTCTAATACAGATCAAGATGTCGATCAATTGATTGAAAACGCAAAACCACAATTAGAAGATGCTTGGAACCAATAATTCTGAATTTCTTCGTCAAAATAGGGTATAATCAGGGAAACACCTGAGAATGAAAGACAAAAGGGTTTGTGCCATAAGGGTTGAAGACACAAGGAAGCAGAAAATGCTGGCTTTCGAGGGTTTTCGACTTATGCGCATGCCCTTTTGGTCTATTGAGGGGAAAAGGAGTCTTTTGAATGAAAATCACGTTTTTAGAAACGAGCGATATGCATGGCTATGTCTATCCAACTAATTTTGCCGATGACACGGAACAAGGATTCGGCGTGGCAAAAGTTGCTACCAAAATGAAAGAGCTACGTCAAGCAGCCACCGGACCGGTCGTAACGATCGAAAATGGCGACTTTATCCAAGGCTCGCCCTTAAGCTATTACATCGCCAAAAGCCAGCACTCCGTTGCCGCATTGACCGCTGTCGTCAACCACCTGGACGTTGATGTCCATGTCTTAGGCAATCATGAGTTCAACTACGGTCTGCCTTATTTGCAAGAAGCGATCGCCAGCTACCAAACACCAGTACTCGCAGCGAATATTTTAAATGAAGCGGGAGAACCATTCTTTGGCCAAGCTTACACCATCATTGAAAAAGAAGGGGTAAAGATCGCGATCTTAGGAATGGTGACGCCATATATTCCTCATTGGGAACAGCCTGCGACGATTCGCGGGATGCAGTTTGTCAGCATCGTTGAGACAGCGAAAAACTATGTGCCTTACTTAAGAGAACAAGCCGATATCGTTGTCGTCAGCTACCATGGCGGCTTCGAGCGTGATTTAGTCACTGGAGAACCGACCGAATTATTGACTGGTGAAAATGAGGGCTATCAATTATTGCAGGAAGTCTCAGGAATCGATGCGTTCTTCACAGGACACCAGCACCGTGAGATCGCCACAAAAATCAATGGTGTCCCCGTTGTACAGCCCGGTTATCGTGGAAGCTTTATCGGCGCCATCGAATTGACGGTTGAAAAAAATCAGACAGGGGTTCATGTCACAAACAGTACGGCTGCGTTGATCCCTGTTGCAGATGCTGTCCCAGATCAAGAGACGTTGGCTTTGTTAGCACCCATCGAAGAAGAATTACAAACCTGGCTAGATCAGCCGTTAGGCAAAGTCAGTGGGGATATGCGAATCACCGATCCGATGGGGGCACGCTTGAAAGAGCACCCTTATATTGAATTTATCAATCGTGTTCAGATGGCTGCCAGCGGCGCCAAAATTTCTGGTACTGCTCTTTTCAACAATGAAGGCAAAGGCTTTGGCGCAACTATCACGATGCGGGATGTGATCACCAATTATATTTACCCAAATACGTTAGCTGTAGTCAAAATAACAGGTGCCGAATTAAAAGCCGCTTTAGAACAAACGGCGGATTATTTAGCCGTTGTTGACGGTCAGATCGTCTTCAATCCTGCTTTTATTGAGCCAAAACCTCAATATTATAACTACGATATGTATGAAGGCATCGAGTATACGATCGATCTTAGTCAACCCGTCGGTCAGCGAATCACCCGCTTGGACTTTGAAGAAAAAGCCATTGCGATGGATCAAGAATTAGAGATCGTCATTAACCAATACCGTGCAGTAGGTGGCGGCAACTACGCCATGTTTTCTGCCGAAAAAATCGTTCGTGAGATTCAAGTCGATATGACGGAACTGATTGCTGACTATTTAAAACAGCATCCTCAAATCGAAGCTACGACGAATCAAAACTTTCTAGTGACGTTATAACAGTAAAACAGCCTGCGATGAAGGAATCATCGCAGGCTGTTTCTTAATTTTCTACATTGCGTACATAGTCATCAAAGTATTTTACCAAATCCGCTTTGACTTGTTGATAGTCTTCTTCGGAATACTCTTTGTCTTCTAGTTTTGCTTCGAAAAACGGCATGGCCAATTCTTCTCGTAAACGATCCAACACTTGTTCTTGGTTCATAACGTCACCTTTTTCACAGTTGATTTGATTTCATCATAACAAATGAAATGAGGCTGTCAATGCTTCGTAAGTGTCTTTCATTTTTTCTAAACGATTTTTTAAAGAAACAAAATCATCGTCATCATGAAAAAGGACTTGTTTTAATTCAAAATAATAGATCTCAAAAGCATCAAAGAAAGCAATGACTTCCGCTGTTTGCAGCTCTTTGGCAGTATCGCAGCGAATATAGGCTTTTTCAGCGATCGCATACGTTTCTGCAGTCGTTAATAGGACCAATGATTCATTGTATTTGCGGCTCGTCACTAGTTCAAAGGTTGATTGACATTTATTGTAGATATTAGAAAAATCTTTGAGCACAAGTTCCTTTGGTGTTTTATCAAACATGGGGGAATCCTCCAAAACTTTATTTTTTGAATAAGACGCAGACACATTCTGGTGCGTAGATGTCTTTTTCTAAGACAGTCAATTTGCCAGTGGCTTCATCGCGTTTGTATAACGTTAGGTTATCAGAATTTTGGTTGGCACAAACGAGATAATCGTTTGTCGGGTCCAAATCGAAATCGCGAGGGAAGTCGCCTTCAGTCGAGATTGATTGAACAAAAGTCAGGCCAGCGCCTTCATCGGTTACTTCAAAAACAGCGATTGAATTATGGCCGCGATTTGAGCTGTAAACAAAACGGCCATCGTTCGAGATACGTACCGCAGCGCCACTGTTGAAATCCGTAAAGTCCGCAGGGATCGTTGGCACCTTTTGGATTTTCTCAAAACTGCCATCTGCTTCATTGTAGCGTAAAACAGTCAATGAGCTGTCTAATTCGCCCACTAAGTAAGCGTATTGGTTAGTTGGATGGAAGACCAAGTGACGTGGACCAGTTCCGTCTTCTGCCACGTAAACGGAAACTTCTGTCAGTTTGCCATCTTCTGAAATATCATAAGTATAGACCCGGTCTGTTCCAAGGTCACAAACTGCTAAACGTTGGTCTGGTGTTAAGTCAGTATAGTGGACATGAGGTTTGTCTTGGTTTTCATGAGAGCCGACGGGTTCATCATGGTAGATGCTGTCCGTTGCTTCGATGCTGCCATCCTCTAGAATTTTATAAACATTCACTTCACCTTTATGGTAGTTGGCACCATATAAAAGCTGACGGGTTTCATCAACTGCTACATAGCAAAGTGGTGCGCCTTCTTCCGTTGCGGTATTCAGCAAGGTAAAGTCTGGGGTATAAGCAGCTGCGCCGCCGTTACCATCTACTTCTGTGACGCTGTAAACTGCTTCTTTTTTACTGCGGGCAAGATAAGTCGGACTTTTTTCTTCCGCGCATAAGGTCAAATCGGTCAGTGTTCCTTTTTCCGTATCTAAAGCGATCGAATAGATCCCTTTACTTTCGCGACGAGTGTACGTACCTAAATAAATCGTTTGCAACATAAAAAAACCTCCTAATAGTTTCATTCCTATTTAATTCTACCATAGAATGCGGTTTTGGGCGGGTAGAAAAACTCTTTATGTTATAATAAACAAGAAGATAGAAAGGGGAGTTTGTCATATGAAAAAAGGGACGATCAAAGAAATCGGTCCACAAGCGATCGATTCACAAGAAAGAATGATCATCTTTTTTGGGGAAGAAGCGACCGACACACTGCGAGAATATTCAGTCATTCAAACGATTCCTGATTCGCAAGCGTTAGTCGTCACAAAAGGGGACCAGATCACTTTTGGTGATCAGACCTATCAAGTCCAATATGTAGGGACGGTCGTAAACCAAATCCTGCAAACGATCCAGCATGTGACCTTTGTCTTTGACGAAGTGCCGGCTGAAGATCAGCTTTCAAGTGCGATTTATTTAACGCCAACTGTTCTGCCGAAACTAGAAGTCGGCATGCAGGTGACGTACGACTAGGAGGCAAAGAATGTCATGAAAGAAACGCAGAAAAAGCCGCATTCCTGGTTTTGGAAATGGTTTTTAAACAATCAAGCAGTGACCAGCTTGCTGGTCATTTTATTGATTCTCTTGATTTTGCTGCTCTTTACGAAAGTGTCGTATTTGTTTGAACCCGTCTGGCAATTTTTAGCCATCGTCGGATTGCCAATCATTTTGGCGGGGATCTTGTATTACTTGATGAACCCCACCGTCGACTACTTAGAACGCAAGGGAATCAAACGAATCTACAGTATTTTTGGTCTCTTTATTTTAGTGGTTGGTCTGATCGTCTGGGGTGTGGTGGTGATCATCCCTAAGATCCAAGAGCAATCCATGAGCTTTGCGGATAATTTGCCAGGCTACTTGACGATCATCGAGAATAAGGTGAATGAGATTCTCTCTGATCCAATCTTCTCGCAAGTCCAAGAGCAGATCGAAGCCTCCAATGAGAAGCTGATTTCTTCTTTGACGGATATCGTCCAAAACCTTTCCCGCAGCACGATTCAAAATCTAGGCAGTTTCTTCGGCGCCGTTGCAACGATCGTTTTAGCGGTCATTACCATGCCATTTATTTTGTTCTACCTACTGAAAGATGGCCGTAAACTAGCCCCTTATTTTGTTAAATTTCTGCCAACCAAAATGCGCCAGCCATCACTGGTCGTCTTAAAAGAGATGAACGATCAAGTATCCTCCTATATTCGGGGACAACTGACGGTGGCGTTTGCGGTCGCAGTGATGTTTATGATCGGGTTTAGTATCATTGGCTTAGATTATGCCATCACACTGGGGATTGCAGCGGGATTTCTAAATTTAATCCCTTATTTAGGATCTTTTTTGGCCATGATTCCTGCGGTCTTTTTAGGAATCGTCGGTGGACCCGTGTTACTGATCCAAGTGCTGATCGTCTTTGTCATTGAGCAGACCATTGAAGGCCGCTTGATTTCGCCATTAGTTCTAGGAAACGAGTTGTCGATTCATCCTGTCACGATCCTGTTAGTCCTCTTGACTTCAGGAAAACTGTTTGGCCTTGTTGGGGTCATTTTAGGGATTCCTGTGTATGCGGCAGCTAAAGTGGTCATTACCCATGTGTTTGAATGGTATACGCGGGTTTCCTCCTTGTATGAAGAGGAAGAACCGATCCCCGAAGCGCCACCAGAGGACACCCCAGAAGTGTAGCAGCTTCGAGTGTAAAAGAGCCCATACGTATTATCTACGGTACAGCCTTTTTCTGTGGGCTGTACCTTTTTTATGCGGATAAAAGAGCCAGCAATCATTGGAAAGTAACGGAAGATTTACACCTTATGAACGATGATTTGTGAGAAAGCGACAGCTCTTTATTCAATAGAAAGAGCGAGGGATAGCATCTTGGATCCAATTGACTTCGAAGGAACTAAATAATATAATAGATTTATATAAAGGGTTTATATAACGCAACTTGTGCTTAAGGAGGGCAATGAATGCCGAAACAACGAATAACAAAGGAAATGGTGGTTGATGCCGCCTTTGAGATTGCTCGAAAAGGCGGTATGGAGCACGTGATCGTCAAGAACATTGCCGAGAAGTTAGGCTGTTCAGTCCAGCCCATTTATAGTTACTGCACCAATATGGAGGGCCTGCGAACAGAGGTAGAGCAGAAAGCACGGCAATTTTTACAAGCGTATCTAGAAGCCCATAGCGACCCCCAGGATCTGTTTCGCAGTACCGGACACGCGTATTTGCAATTGGCGAAAGAAGAACCCCATATTTTGAGTATTTTTGTCTTACAAAAAAGAGCGAATGTTTCGTCATTAGAAGATCTGTATCAGTTGGAGACGAATCCTCAAGTAGCCCAAAGGATTGCCGCCGATTTGACTATCAGTATAGAAACCGCCAAACAGCTACACATGCATATGCTCATTTACACGATCGGAATCGGTACGATTTTCTCAGTAACGACACCTGGTATTCCACTAGATGAAATCTATGCACAACAGGAAAAAGCGTACGAAACGTTTTTAGAACAAGCAATAGCTGGCACAAAACCATAAGGTGCAGTCCTAACTGCAGAGAGGAGTTCCCCCATGAAAAACGGCATTATTGTTTATCAATCGAAATACGGCGCTGTCAAAAAGTATGTCCACTGGCTTCAAGATGCAACAGGTTTTTCCAGCCTAGAAACCCCAAAAGCGAAAATAGCTGAAGTAATGGATTATGACACAATTATCTTCTGTGGGGGAATCTATGCATCGGGTATTGCTGGACTGTCCTTTTTAAAAAAGAATACCAACCAGCTAAAAGACAAAGAGATACTTATCTTTTGTGCGGGAGCCTCTGCTCCTGAAGAAGATGTTGTGAAAAAACTCAGAGAACAGAATCTCACGGGTCCGCTAAAAGACATCCCCCTTTTTTACGGCAGAGGACAATGGCAGGAAAGCAAAATGAATTTCTTTGATCGAAACTTAGTGAAAATGTTAAGAAAAGCTGCGGCTAAGAAAGCGCCTCACACCTATGATCCGCAGATGAAGGCGCTCATGGAAGCCAACGGCCAAGATTGTGATTGGACGGATAAAAAGTACTTGGGTCCGTTGGTGGATTATTTGGAGCAGGGACTGTTTCAATAGTAAAGGCCAATTGCAGCTCAGCTGATTTTTCTTTTGTAGTAGTGTAGGGGAGAGAATCATCATTGGGAAGCTGGCTCTTTTTCCCATTCACATCCTTCCAGAAAAGTTATAACGAATTGATCGACAACTACATGAGAATTGTTGGCTTTACTGGGATGATCGTTTGAATAGGCAATTAACCAACATACACAGGACCGGCTTTTCTGATTAGTACTTATTAAGAAATCTCTCAAAATGAAAACGTTCTTATAATCAGGTGTTATGATAGAAAGGAACCTTCGTAAAAGGGAACAAATTATTAATTGTACTGGGAGAAACGAAGATGAATGAAGCACACAATGAATTCGTAGATTATAAAAAAGCAACCGCTCTTTTTGCAACAATGGGCTGGCAAATGCCAGACCACCAACCCCAAATCGTTCTCAGGCCATCACTTGATGCAGATTTCCGTTTTGAAAAGCAACGGATTATTGTCTCAACTCCTGAGAAGGTCTATCCTGCTACAACGAAATACTGGCGAGATTTCTTTACTGATCAGTTGCGGGAAGGTTCTTATACGGCGGCTATCCCCGAACGTTGCTTAATGATCGATATTGGTCGCAAATTTTACTCCTTGATGGATTTAAAAGCTGTCGTTCGTAGTATGGCTTGTTTCCAGTTTACCCATCTACAGCTACACTTTTCCGAAAATGAAGGATTTCGCATTGAATCAGAGCAATTTCCAGAAATCGTTTCGGAGGAGTATTTGACCAAACAAGAGATCCGTGAATTGATCGCATATGCCCACGAACATCGCATTGCCATCATTCCGGACTTTGATTCTCCCGGTCATTTGCGGCAAGTGTTGGCTCAAAAGCCCGAGTGGCAATTACCGACAGCCGATGGTACGCGTGATGATCGAGCACTGAACATTTTGGATTCAGAAGCGGTAGCTTTTATTCAGGAAGTTTATCGGGAATATGCGCAACTGTTTGAAGAAAGCACCTATTTTCATATTGGTGCCGATGAGTTTATTGATTTTGATCATTTAGAAAACTTTCCGCAAATGATCGAAGCAGCCCGCGAGCGCTATGGGGAAAAAGCTAGCGGAATCGAAGTCTTTATTGATTACGTCAATGAGCTGGCGGCCTTTGTTGAAAGTCTCGGCTTTGTTGTGCGGGTCTGGAATGATGGGTTTTACCGCTTGAATCGCCAAGAGCAGACAACGTTGACAGAGAATTGCCAAATCTCCTATTGGACCCGTTGGAACCAGAATATGGCGCCGGCAGATGTCTTTTTTGAAAAAGGCTATACCATGATCAATCACAATGATAATTTTTTCTATTATGTCTTAGGAGAAGCGGCAGGCTATACTTATCCAACCTACGAAAAAATCAGCAATGAATTCCAGTTGACGACGTTTGCCAATGGACAACAAGTTGCACAGGAACAGCTTGCCCAAACACAGGCGATCGCTTTATCCGTCTGGGCGGATGTACCTGAGGCTCAGACTAGTCGTGAAGTGATCCAAGCGATTTTTTGGCTCCAAGCGGCCATCGCAC
The DNA here is from genome assembly GCF_002174385.1 of Enterococcus sp. 6D12_DIV0197. Taxonomy (NCBI): domain Bacteria; kingdom Bacillati; phylum Bacillota; class Bacilli; order Lactobacillales; family Enterococcaceae; genus Enterococcus; species Enterococcus sp. 6D12_DIV0197. The sequence goes on along the minus strand of NZ_NIBN01000001.1, from coordinate 3,392,222 downwards.
AAAAGGTGTATCAAGAAAAAGACCGCCCAAAAGCTGCGTATCAAAAACTATTTGATTCGTGGGTAGTCTCGTATTTGGAGGAGGGGCAATGAGGAAAGTAGTCGCGAGCAAGGAGAAAACAGGAGCGGATTTTATCTAGCGAGACAGAGTAAGAATGAATGCAACGTCCAGTTCATTCTACAACGGGGATCATTGCTTAGCATAAAAAATAGAGGCTGATGACATTCAGCCTCTTGTCTTTGATTGGTAAAAAACGTTTCATCAATGGGTAGAGTCATCGCTTTAATAAAGAGTAGGAGGCTATAGCTCCCTAACATTTTACAAATACTTCTCACGAAAATCAGCGATGGCTTGGCGTGACGCGTAGATATTGCGTGCCAGCTTTTCATTTTTACTTAAAAAGACATAGAAAAGGACATCGACCGCTAATAGGTGGGCGATGATTGAATTGGTAGCGGCACTCCGCTGGTTGGCTTCTTTGGAACGGGACACTTGCAGGGGAACATCCGCCAACTTCGTCAACGGATTGCTACCAAAGCGGGTGAGTGACAGGATCGGAACGCCAAGATTTTTAGCGATTTCGGCTAAGTGAACCATCTCAGGCGTGTGTCCACTGTTGGAAATGACCCAGACCAGACTTTTTTTCTCGTTTTTGACAAGTTGCGGCAACAAGAGATTGTAGTCATTTTCAAACACGACGATCTTGCCTAAACGAGTCCATTTTTGTTGGATATCTTGTGCGATCAATGAGGAAGCACCGATTCCGCAGACAAAAATGCGTTCACGAGTCGCGATCAGTTCAGCGGCAGCCAACATCAGCTGTTCTTCTAATAATTGGGCCGTCTCATTCATGGTCACCTGGGCATTGTGGCTCAATTTTGAGGTGATGGCATGAAAGGGCTCGTTTAATTCAACATCGGCATAGCCTAAATGCTCATTGGCATTGTGGCGCAAGCCGGATTCGGCAGATAATTGTATTTTTAAATCTGTCAAACTAGCAAAGCCGGTTTTTTTCGCAAAACGTACAACGGTTGGTGCACTGATCCCAGTGGCTTCTGCTAATTGACTCGCAGTCATCGACGGCACTTTTTCAGGATTGGCCTCCATGAATGCGAAGAGTTTCTTCTCAGAAAGCGATAATTCATTTTTCATGCTCTCGATTCGGGAAAGAACGCTCATCCTTACACTTCCTTTAGATAGAGTAGTATCCTAAGTATAACATAAGTTTTGGAGGAGCTTTCAAAAGAAACGAAAAGAATAGGTAGATAAACTTGCTTTTTTACTTAGAATCAAGTAAAGTAATTACGTGTGAAAAGCACAGTACCTGTTACTTGGTTTAACGAATCACCAACGTTTTACTCAGTCGCAGGGGAAAAAGAAAAAGAGGTGAAAAACATGGCAATTTCAAAAGAACGCAAAAACGAAATCATCAACAAATTTGCACGTCATGAAGGAGATACTGGTTCTCCAGAAGTTCAAATCGCTGTTTTAACAGAAGAAATCAACCATTTGAACGAACATGCACGTATGCACAAAAAAGACCACCATTCATACCGTGGGTTGATGAAAAAAGTTGGACATCGTCGTAACTTATTAGCTTACCTACGTCAAAAAGACGTACAACGTTACCGCGAATTAATCCAAGCTTTAGGATTACGTCGTTAATCAAACAAAGAAAAGTGAGGTTCAACCCGAATCTCACTTTTTTGCTATGAATCACTGCGACTGGGCGGCGCAAGCCGCACAGAGCAGATGATGAAACCTACTAGGCGAGAGCAACGAGGGTAGTAACCAAGCAGCGGAATCACTGCGACTGCATTGTCGGCTAAAACAGCTGATGCAGTCTGACAGGTAAGCTCGAGCCATCTAAAAAGTGAAACACCGAAATAGCGGCCTTTTGACTGGTGAATCAAAAAGCGCAGCCAAAAAGAATTTTGGGTCCTTGTAAGCAGCATCCTACTAACCAAATGAAAGCAGCGGAACGACATTCCGATTTTTTCATTTGTTTAGTAGTGACTTGCTGGGATCCGATGAAAAGGAGCAGAACATGACAGAAAAACAAGTATTCAAAACAACTTGGGGCGGCCGCCCATTAGAAGTAGAAGTTGGCCAATTAGCCAAGCAAGCAAACGGAGCTGTATTGGTTCGTTATGGCGACACGGTTGTCCTAAGTGCAGCGGTTGCATCTAAGGAAGCAAAAGATACCGACTTTTTCCCATTAACGATCAATTACGAAGAAAAAATGTATGCCGTAGGGAAAGTACCTGGTGGCTTTATCAAACGCGAAGGACGTCCAAGTACGGAAGCAACCTTGACTGCCCGCTTGATCGACCGTCCGATCCGTCCAATGTTTGCGGAAGGCTTCCGTAACGAAGTACAAGTTACAAACATCGTAATGAGTGTTGAACAAGATTGTACGCCAGCAATGGCGGCAATGTTAGGTTCTTCTTTAGCGTTATCTATTTCAGATATCCCGTTTGACGGACCGATCGCTGGTGTCGATGTCGGTCGGGTCAATGGCGAATACGTCTTGAATCCAACAGTAGAACAAGCAGAACAAACCGATATCGAATTGACAGTAGCTGGAACGAAAAAAGCCATCAACATGGTTGAATCAGGAGCGAAAGAAGTTTCTGAAGAAGACATGTTAGGTGCGTTATTATTCGGTTTTGATGCTATCAAAGAATTGGTTGCCTTCCAAGAAGAAGTTGTCGCAGCTGTGGGCAAACCAAAAATGGAAGTCAAATTGTTACAAGTAGATGCTGACTTGAAAAAAGAAATTTTCGACGGCTACTACCAAACAATGAAAACTGCTGTTATGACGGAAGAAAAATTGGCTCGTGAAGACGAGATCGATAAAGTCAAAGACACAGTGAAAGAAGTATATGCAGAAAAATTTGCTGGACATGAAGAGGAAGCACAATTCTTGAAAGAAGTGAAACAAATCGCAGAAGATCTTGAAAAAGATGTGGTTCGCGAATTGATCACCATCGACAAGATTCGTCCGGATGGCCGTCAATTAGACGAAATCCGTCCATTGGCATCAGAAGTTGGCTTATTGCCACGTGTTCATGGTTCTGGTCTATTTACTCGGGGACAAACCCAAGCCTTGTCTGCTTGTACGTTAGCACCTTTAGGTGAACACCAAATCATTGATGGATTAGGGGTTGAAGAATCAAAACGATTCATCCACCATTACAACTTCCCTCAATTTTCTGTTGGTTCGACTGGTCGTGCTGGCTCACCAGGACGTCGTGAAATCGGTCATGGTGCATTAGGCGAACGTGCCTTAGCACAAGTGATTCCTGATGAAACAGACTTCCCTTACACAATCCGTCTAGTTGCAGAAGTATTAGAATCAAATGGTTCTTCTTCTCAAGCAAGTATTTGTGCAGGAACCTTAGCATTGATGGATGCAGGGGTGCCAATCAAAGCACCAGTTGCAGGTATCGCAATGGGACTTGTATCTGATGGTGAAAACTACACGATCTTAACGGATATCCAAGGCTTAGAAGATCACCTTGGCGATATGGACTTTAAAGTTGCTGGAACCAAAGATGGGATCACTGCGTTACAAATGGATATCAAGATCCAAGGAATCACTGAACAAATCTTGACAGAAGCATTAGATCAAGCGAAAAAAGCGCGGATGGAAATCTTAAATGAATTGACATCAACATTGGCTGCTCCTCGTGAAGAGTTAAGCCAATACGCACCGAAGATCGAAATGATCCAAATCGATCCTGCGAAGATCAAAGATGTAATCGGTAAAGGCGGCGACACCATCAATGGCATCATTGATGAAACTGGCGTGAAAATCGATATCGATCAAGACGGAAAAGTTTCGATTGCTTCTGCTGATGCAGAAATGATCCAAAAAGCCATCAAGATCATTGAAGAATTGACGAAAGAAGTAAAAGTTGGCGAAGTGTACCTTGGTAAAGTTGTCCGTATTGAAAAATTCGGTGCGTTTGTCAACTTGATCAAAGGCAAAGACGGCTTAGTTCATATTTCACAACTTGCGAACGAACGGGTCAACAAAGTGGAAGACGTTGTCAAAGAAGGCGACGAAATCTTAGTGAAGGTTACAGAAATCGACAAACAAGGTCGTGTGAACCTTTCAAGAAAAGCACTATTGAACGAAGACAAAGCAGAGAAAAAATAAGCTGCTACTTCTAAATCATAAGCAAAGTCTAGGAAACTGGACTTTGCTTTTTTTGTGTCTAAGTAGCAGCTCTTCAAGAGGGTCTTACTTGACAGGAGTTATTTTTTGCGTTACCGCGAAAAATAAGAGATAATTCAGAATATTGTCTTTGCCATGCAAGCAATAATTCTAAGATGTCAAACGCATCTTATTTAGGATAAGGAGTACGATATGAAACAAACATTTCCAACCGATTTTTTGTGGGGAGCATCGATTTCCGCGCACCAAACCGAAGGGGCGTATCAAACCGACGGTAAGGGGCTGAGTGTCCAAGATACTCGTCCAAGAGACAACCATGAGATCGCAGATTTTACAGTGGCTGTCGACCATTACCACAAGTACAAAGAGGATATCGCCTTGTTAGCAGAAATGGGGATCAAAATTTTCCGCTTTTCGATCGCTTGGGCGCGAATTTTTCCAGAAGGGCGCGGTACCGTCAATCAAAAAGGATTGGATCATTACAGCGATGTCATTGATGAATTGCTAAAACACGGAATTCAGCCCTTTGTGACGTTGAACCATTTTGACTTGCCGCAAGCATTGGAAGACGAAGGCGGCTGGACAAAACGCAGCACTGTTGAGGCATTTGCCGCATATGCCAAAACGCTGTTTACAGCCTATGGGGATCGAGTGACGCACTGGCTGACGATCAATGAACCAAATATCATGCTGCTGGTGGATCAAAAAATATTAGGGAAAAAAATTCCATTATCAGAAAAATACCAGCAATTTCATCACCTGATGATCGCTGAAAAATATGCCTTCGAAGCGTGTCATGAAATCGTTCCAAATGGCAAAATCGGACCGGTGCCGAATATTTCGTTGGTCTATGCGGCGACTAGTCGACCAGAAGACAACCAAGCAGCGTTGTACTTCAACAGTGTCCGGAACTGGGCTTACCTTGATTTTGCCTGCTTCGGTCGTTACAACACGGTCTTTCAAGATTATTTGAACCAAAACGGGCTCACGATTGACTTTGGGCCTGAGGATGAGGCGTTGATGAAACGGGCTTTGCCTGACTTTGTCGCGATGAACTTCTACACCACGGTGACAGTGGAGCAGCCGACGGAAGCTGGGGACATGAAAAACGGCATCAGCGATCAGCAAAGTGAAGACATTATGGAACGTGGTTTTTACAAAGGGTTCACCAATACGTTCTTGAAGAAAAATGCCTTCAATTGGACCATCGATCCCTTGGGACTGAAAACGACGTTGCAGACTCTTTATGATCGTTACCACTTGCCGATCATCATTACCGAAAACGGCTTAGGGGCAGAAGATCATCTAGAAGCAGATGGCACGGTTCATGATCCCTACCGTATCGATTATTTGTCGCAGCATATCAGCCAATGCTTAGCCGCGATCAATGCTGGGGTGGATCTGATCGGATACAGTCCGTGGTCTGCCATTGATTTGATCAGTGTACATGAGGGGATTCGAAAACGGTATGGTTTTATTTACGTGGATCGCAATGATGCACAGGAAAAAGAACAAAAACGAGTGAGAAAAGACAGGTTTTATTGGTATCAAAAGCTGATTGAAGAAGGGGCGATCCCTTCGTTGGAGGAGTAACGATGACAAGTGTTTTTACCTTTTTAGAAACGCGTTTGATGCCGCCTTTGAATAAGTTGGCGAATTTACGCTTTATTCGCGCAATCATGCAAGCAGGGATCATTACGGTCCCTTTTACGATCGTCGGATCGATCTTTTTGATCATCAATAATTTACCGCAGATCATTCCACCACTGGCTGGCTTTTTCGAACAAACGATTTTACGATTTTCACCGCTCTATAGTGTCGTGACCACGATGTCTGTCGGCTCGATTGCTGTTTTTTATTGTTTAGCAACAGGGTATTATTTAACTGAGTTTTATCATAAAGAAGATCATTTGACTATGAGCAGTTTTGTAGGGGCGTTATTAAGTTTGTTTGCCTTTTTAATGACGATCATTCAAGTCGACATTACCGATGGGGCAGCTCAATTGCTGCAGTCAGAAAGCGAAACTGCCATTGTTTACAATGGGATCGCCATAGGCGGTTGGATCACACGCTTTAGCGGGGTAGGCATCTTTATTGGGATCATCACCGCAGTGCTTGCTACGTCGGTCTATCGTTTTTGTGTAAGAAGAAAGATCACCATCCAGATGCCTGAAGGAGTTCCTGATGGAGTCAGCAAGGCATTTGCGTCATTGATCCCAGCGATTTTGATCGCCTTTTTGATGGTGGCGATCAATGGAGTACTGGCGGTTTTCCACACGGATCTTCACGGATTGCTGTCCAAACCATTTGAATTCGTGAAAGAGTTGACGGGTTCTTGGTTAGGAATCATCGTGATTATGCTCCTTATCCATCTCTTATGGGCAGTGGGGGTTCATGGGACGGCTGTTATTAAAAATAGTTTCATCAATCCCATCCTTTTGGTGGCTCTAACGGAAAATATCGATGGTGCCAATAATATTTTTGCTGGGGATTTCGTGAACATGTATATTTTTATGGGCGGCGCAGGAAGTACGCTTGGATTGGTTTTATTGATGCTGTTTGTGGCAAAATCACAACAGCTCAAAGTCTTAGGAAAAGCAGCGATCTTACCAGGACTTTTTAATATCAATGAACCAGTGATCTTCGGGGCACCGATCGTCTACAATCCGTATTTGATCATCCCCTTTATCATGACCCCTTTGATCAACGTCACGATTGCTTACTTTGCTAGCTCATTTGGCTTTGTCGATAAAGTCATTACTGGCATTCCCTGGATCTCGCCAGTCGGAATTGGGGCGTTTTTAGGAACCGGTGGTGATTTCCGAGCCATCCTGATCGCTTTGATCAACTTAGGGGTTTCCATTCTCTGCTATTATCCATTCTTTAAGATGTACGATGGCAAACTCTACACGGAACAACTTGCCAATCACGCATAAATAGGAAAAAACAGCAAAACGCCCGTTGATGGACTTCTAGTGAAGTGCCAACAACGGGCGTTTTTCTAATGCAAGTAGTGATCACGTATGCAAAGACTGTTGATACAAGACGCAATCATCACAATCTTTGCGAGTTGGTTTGGCTTGATGGGGTGTTTCTTTGTGTAATGGCAAAAGCATACGCAACCCGTTTAAGATAACTAAGATCGTGCTTCCTTCATGACCCACGACCCCTAGAGGCAGCGTGAGAAATTCAAGGAAGTTTGAAGCAATCAGCAACAAGATGACACTGATAGAAAAGACGATGTTTTGTTTGATGATCCGCTGTAATTTTTTAGCCAAACGGTGACTGTCGACCAAGCGCAGCAAATCATTTTTCATCAAGACGATGTCCGCCACATCCATTGCGACGTCGGTTCCTTCGCCCATCGCGATCCCCACACTTGCGGTCGCTAAGGCGGGGGCATCATTGATCCCATCACCGACCATCGCATTGATTTTGTAGGTTTCTTTCATTTCTTTGATCCGAGTGGTTTTCTCATCAGGCAGGCAATCACTTTCGTAGTCAGACAAGCCGATTTCTGCTGCGATCACTTTAGCAGTACCTAAATGATCACCCGTCAGCATCGTCGTGTGAATCCCCTGCTCATTGAAGTAGGCAAGACTCTCGCGAGCTTCAGGACGGGGCTGATCCAATAGCGCTAAATACCCTGCTAAAACACGGTCACGATTGATATAAATCAAGGTTTTTCCAGCTGCTTTCAATTCGTGGATGCGAGTTTGCTCATTGTCAGCAACAGAGGTTAAATCGACTTCTTTTCCAATCGTCCAATGGGCAGCTTGGTAAGTGGCGGCTAGACCGACCCCCGCTTGTTCTTCCACGGCTAATTCCAATGGCTTTTCATCGTGAAAATACGCCAAGATCGCTTCAGCCAATGGGTGATTTGATTGTTTTTCCATCCCGACGATCAGTTGGGGAATAAAGGGTTCATCCAGCAACAGTTGGACATCAGTGACAGCAGGTTTGCCACGAGTCAGCGTTCCGGTTTTGTCAAAAGCGATCGCTTTGACATTGGCAAAGGCATCTAAGGCTTGTCCGCCTTTGCATAAAACGCCTAAACGAGCAGCGTGAGAAATGGCTGCTAAGGTCGCAGGAGTAGCAGAGGCGACTAAAGCACAAGGAGATGCCACCACCAGTAAGACCATGCCGCGATAAAAGCTTTCTTGGAACCCCCAATTCGTGAAAAACGTACACAAAACGATCATTAGCGGGACGGCGATCAAGACGATCGGCACATAGATCCGTTCGATTTTCTCTATCAGGGTCGCCGTTTGACTTGGCATTTGCTGTGCTTCTTCCACCAATTGAATGATTTTTGCAAAGCGAGTGTTTTCACTCGTTTGAGTAACTTCAATGTACAATGGCTGTCCGAGGTTGATGGTTCCCCCAAAGACTTCACTGCCTAAACGTTTCTCGACAGGAATGGATTCGCCACTGATGGCCGCCTCATCAACGCTGCTGCTTCCTTGGATCACGATACCATCGATTGGGATCGCACTGCCTTTTGCCACCATAATCGTATCTTTTAACTGAAGGGCTTCCACTGGTACTTCGACGAGCTCGCCACTTTCAATCATTTTTAAGGCAGTCGTTGGTTGCAGTGCCATTAATGAACTGATTTCTCGCGTACTTTTGTTGGTCGTATATTCCTCAAGGGCACCGCTCAAACAAAAGATAAAGGTCAACATCGCCCCTTCAAACCAATGACCAATGATACAGGCACCAATGGCGGCTAATGCCATCAATAGATCGACGTTCAACCGTTTGTCGTGCACCAATTCTTGCGTGCCTTCCCAGGTTTGTTTCCAACCACCAGCAAGAATCGCTAACAGATAAGGGACAAAGCTGTAAGGAATGGAAAAAGATGCCATAAGAAAGCCAGTTGCCATCAATAGCAAACAAGCGATCGTTGAAAAAACAGCCGACGATTCTGATTTACTCATAAGAAACGCCTCCTTTTGAATGTAGTCTAGGAATGAAAAACCGATCCTTTTCTCAAGAAACAAGCGATTGTTCCTCCCTCAACTTGAGCATAGCACATTCGAAAACAAGATGGTAAAAAAACAACGTACCTGATAATGAAAGTGATTATCAAGTAGCGATTAAATAACATTACTATCCAAATGATAAATGGAAACTTACTATTATAGAAAAAAGAACACAAAAAAAGCAGTACAATAAAAAACGAATTGTACTGCTTTTACTTATTTGATGTGGTAGTCAGCGATTGGATTGCTTAACGCAAACTATACTTTGCTAAGGAAATCTGACGTGCTTCACACCACTCTTTGACAGCACCAGAAAAAATCAGCTGAACCTTGGTAAGGTCTTTGGTGCTTGTCTGTCCTGCCATTGTGTAGAGCAGCTGCAGCTGTTCCTTCCATGATTGTAAGGTGGCGATGGTTTCTTCTTTGCCTTTTGACAAAAGCAGCACGAGGATCGTGGCGGATAGTCCTACGCTATCGGCACCAAGGCAAAGTGCTTTGAAGATATCGTAAGCATCCCGAACTCCGCCTGAAGCGATGCGGGTAAAGGGCTGTTGGATCTCATTTGCTTCCAGCAAGGAAATCACTGTGGATTGACCAAAGGTGTCTAAATACGCCAATTCACGTTTTTTTCGACGAGCATTTTCGATTTGAGTAAAACTTGTGCCGCCGCTGCCAGCAACATCAATCGTTTGTACGCCGATCGCCAGTAACTGCTGGATCGTTTCACGGGACATCCCAAAGCCGACCTCTTTGACGACAACAGGAACGGCAACAGAAGCCATCGTTTTTTCCAATAAGGACAGCCATTGGCTAAATTGACGATCGCCTTCTGGCATCACTAATTCTTGCGGTGCATTCAGATGGATCTGCAAGGCATCGGCACCAAAGAGCTCCACTGCCCGCTGTGCATTTTCAACGGGACTGCCCGCGCCAATATTGGCTAATAAGAAGCCGTCAGGATTGGTTTTACGGACGATACGAAAAGAATCGGCGACACTTGGGTCTTTTAAGGCAGCCGAAACGGAGCCGGTTGCCATCATCAACTCACAGGCTTGTGCGATCTCTGCTAACTCTTGATTGATTTTTAAGGTTTTTTCACTGCCGCCGGTCATGGCATTGATGAAAAAAGGGCTGGAAAATGAGCGGTCAAAGACAGTCGTCGCAATTGACACATCAGCCACGTCAATTTGTGGAAACGACTGGTGAACCAAGCGAACTGCATCAAAATCGTTGCTGTGTTCTTTATGGAACGCTTTTGCTAAGGAAACATGTTCATCTTTTCGATTCATGATAGGTCCTCCCGGTAATGGTAAACATGCAGCGGCAATGGGGTGATCTCGGCTTTTTCCCACGCACTCATCAATGGTAAAATACCGGTTTTTTGGTCAACGATCACGATACCGCAATCGCCGCCGCCGGCACCGGAAGATTTGGCTGCACCACAATAATTTTCTGCTAGATCACAAAGCTTTTTAAGTGCTGGAGTTTCAATCGGCACACCAGTCAGTGCGGACAACTCCCGCAGGAGCTTTCGATTTTCCGTGATCATTTTTTTGATCGTGCGACTGTCTTCATTTAAGAAGCCGTCGATCAATCGATTGACGCAGTCTTTGCTGGCTGCTAAAAAGGCCGCATAGGCGTTTTCTTTTTCTTCTTTGGATTGATAGACTTGATCCACTAAATCAGAGGTGGAGGCAGGAGAGCCTGTCCAGCCAATCAATAGTCGAAGAGATTTCGGAACCGTCAAGGGACGGATCGATAATCCTGGCCAATCGAAAGCGATCAATTCTGTTAAGGTATGGTCTTTTTGTTTGGCTAAGACCCAGTCGTGATCGAAGGTTGAAAAAGCGATCCAGCCGCCATAACAAGAGGCCGCAATATCACCGCACGACCCATTGCCTTGAACAGCGAGATGGGCAAGAGCCGCAATTTTGAATTGGGTCAACCGATCCATGTCCATTTGATAGTACAGATTCAATGCTTTGACCGTGGCAACAGTCACGGCACCGCTGGAACCGAGGCCATATTTGCGACCATTCGAGTTATCCAGTTCACTGGTCACTTTTAAATCGTAAAAGGAAAGGGGGATGCCTTTTTCTTGGGCATATTTTTCCGTCAGACGAATGGCTGCCAAAATATAGTGGAACGGGTTATCTCGGTGGTCTAAGACTAATTCGCCTTTACGACGCGTCCAGCGAATCGGCAGGTCGCTGTATTGGGCAGACTGGATGCTGCCGTTTTTACGGGCCTCTTCAACAGTGACCGTGATAAATTGGTCAACGGCAACGATGATTGCAGGATGACCAGGTTCGACAACGGCGTATTCACCAGCAATAAATAGTTTTCCAGGAACGGATAGTTCAATCATTTCGACACTCCTAATCGATGGCTTCTTAATGGCTTCTTAGTTGATAGGGGAAGATTCTTCCACCGGTAAAAAGGCTAATCCTTTGCCCGCATGAGCAGTTACTAATTGTTCTGAGGCAAAGTGAGCACTTAATTCACGTAAAATCGTTTGTTCTTCTTGTTTTTGGCATAAAACTTTGACATTGGGACCAGCATCCATCGTGAAATAGCAAGCCAATCCTTTTTTTCGCAGCATTCGGACACATTCCATAGCTCGTAAAGATTCAGAAGACCAATAAGTAAAAGGTGGTTCGGCGGCTAAGGTCGTTCCATGCATTTTCAAGGCGTTGGCCTCGGTCGTTTCACCTAAAGCAGTAAAGTCTTTTTCGGCAATCGCTTGTTTCATTTTCACGAGATCGCTCGCAGTGGCAGAAAGCCAGCCTGGATAAAAGCTCGAGGTTTCAACGGTTCGGCGCATCCCCTCACGACTGGAGACTTCTTTGGCTTGTGCGTTGATCAAGATAAAGATCATACTCAATTCTTCTTCCCAGCCATTCGACGGCACTTGGGTGGCAAAAGAAGTCTCATCGGTACCTTGATGCCATTCAGCAAAGCCACCGTAGATACTCCGACAAGCCGAACCAGAACCGCGACGGGCCAAACGGGATAGCTCTTGCTCCGACAAGTTTAAGTCCAGTGCTTCACTACAGGCACCCGCCAATGCCGCTAATCCGCTGGCAGAAGAGGCAAGTCCAGCAGCGGTTGGGACGAAGTTTTGACTTTCCACCGTGGCATACCACGGGCAGTCCGCTTTTTTTCGTACCAGATCCAAAAAGTCCGCAACTTTTTTGGTGGCAGCGTCTGTTTGCACCACACCATCCAATGTAAAGCGATCTTGCGTAAAATCGGGTGAAAAAGCCACCGTTGTTTCTGTGTAAAAAGCATCGAGGGTCAGGGACAAACTATTGTTCATCGGTAAAATGAAGGTTTCGTCTTGTTTTCCCCAATACTTGATCAATGCGATATTCGTGTAGGCACGAGCCTTTCCCTTATACATGTTCATAAACTCCTAATCCTTGTATCCATGCCGCACGAGCGCCATCGGACAATAAAATACGGCTGATATTCTCAGCCTGTTCCTTCGTTTTGGTTAGTGCAATCATACAGCCGCCTCGGCCCCCGCCGGTCAGCTTCGCCCCATAAGCCCCGTGTGCCAATGCTGAGGAAACCAACTGATCCAGTTGCTGATTGCTGACCCCTAACTGCTGCAGTGCCTGATGGGCATTGTTCATGCTTTCGCCTAATATTTCTAATTGATTGGCTATAATTGCCTCTTTGGCTCTTTTGGTTTCGATCCCTAAACGCTGGATCGCTTGACTGGCCAGCTGCTTGCTGGTTTCAAAAAGATGGGCGACACTTTTGACAGCTTCTCTCGTTTGCCCTTTGATGCCAGTATCAGCGACGAGCAGATAACCGTCGATCGTGAGGGGAAACGAAGTGATGGGATGCCCTTTGATAAAGTAAATGGCATCCGTCCCACTGGCTGCCGCAGCATCGATCCCGCTAGGATTGCCGTGAGCGATTTTTTCAGAAAAGTTGACATAGGTCATCAATTCTTCTTTTGTAAAATCTTTTTTGATCCAATCAAAAAAAGCGCGAGTCAATGCAACAGCGACCGCCGCGCTAGAACCCATTCCCCGTTCAGAAGGGATGGTGCTGACGATGGAGGTTGCAAAAGGACCCGTGTGGAAATCTTGTTGCAGACGATGCAGCAAGTCTTTGACATTTTTTAAGTGGCTGGGGACTTCTTCAAGCAGACCGTGATAGTAACTTGAAATCAAGGTGTTTGTTTCATTTGCTGTGATCTCGACTTGTACTTTTGCTCCCGCAAAAGGGAAAGCAATTGCTGGTTCACCGTAAACAACTGAATGTTCACCCATTAAGATGATTTTTCCTGTAGCTATGCCAGTACCAATTGACATTATTTTCCTCATTTCTCTAGGGAGCTTACCCCACATGATTCATTTATCGTTTGTCAGTCAATTGTAACTATCTCCTGACAAAAACACAATTTAATTAAAGATCCTTTCCTATTTTACTAGAAGAAGGCTCTTTCGTTAAGCATTCCGTATGAGATTTCAAAAAAAAGCAAAAATCTTTAAACTTTTATTGAAAAACTTCTTGATCTGTGCTTTAAAAGTTTCAGTTGACGGCACAAGATATAGTATTGTATAGTTGATATCGCAAGTGCAACATACAATATTTAGTGATGAGTGAGTTGGGGGATATGAGCGTGATCGTATTAGCAGGAACGATTGGTGCCGGTAAATCAAGTTTGACCGCATTGATCGCCAATCATTTTGGCAGTCAAGCCTTTTATGAATCGATCGATGACAATGAAGTGTTACCATTATTTTATGCAGATCCAAATAAATATGCGTTTTTACTGCAAATCTATTTCTTAAATAAACGATTTGAAAGTATCAAGCAAGCGATGAAAGACGACAATAACGTCTTGGACCGTTCCATTTATGAGGATTCACTGTTGTTCCATTTAAATGCGGACCTTGGGCGAGCAACCGATACCGAAGTCAAAGTCTATGATGAATTGTTAGCCAATATGTTGGAAGAGCTGCCGTATGCAGCCCACAAAAAGCATCCAGATCTTTTGGTGCATATTCGCGTTTCTTTTGAAACGATGCTGGAGCGTATTGAAAAACGTGGGCGGGAATATGAGCAGTTGACCTTTGATCCTTCGTTATACGACTACTACAAAGAGTTGAACAAACGCTACGATCAATGGTACGAAGAATACAATGAGAGTCCAAAGATCCAGATCGATGGCGATCAATTCAATTTTGTCGAAGACCCGCAAGCGGCACAGGCCGTTTTAACAATGGTGGAAGATGCTTTGAAAGACGCCCGTAAATAGCAATAGCCGATACAGCCAGAAAAGTCCTTTGATTGGGCTTCTGGCTGTTTTCTTTTATAATAGAAGAAAGCAAGAGTGGAGGATGGACTGTGGAAAACAAACATGTCTTTTATGATGGAAACTATGAATGGATTCAAGTCGACCAGCAAGACGCAAAAAGCGTGATGGCACTACAAAGACAATATCATCTGTCGGATGAGATGCTTACGTATTCTCTAGATAAAAACGAACGCGCACGAGTCGAATACGATGCCGAAGAAGAAGCATTGCTGCTGGTTTTCAACGTACCTCAGCAAGAAAAGCGAGACAATCATTTTGAGACCAGCCCAATGACGTTTATTTTAAAAAAGAAGCAGATCTTTACTTTTGCCTCCCATGATACCCGTTATGTGATTCCGATGATGGAGCGCTTGATCCTGCAAAACCCGCAGCAAACACCGCTGCACTTTTTGTTTCAAAGCTTGTTCTTGATTTCTGGCACGTTTTTTCCGTTAGTCGAAGAAGTCAATAGTGAGCGGATTCGCTTGAATCAGCGACTACGGGAAAAAACAACCAATAAAAACTTACTGCAAATGTCCGATTTGGAAGTCGGTTTAGTCTTTTTAGTGTCTGCCACGAAACAAAATGCGGTCCTCTTGGAGCAGATCAAAGCGTTATCCATTTATCGCTTGATGGATGATGACGAGCGGGAACAGCTGGATGATGCCCTGATCGAAGCCAAACAGGCAGTGGAAATGACGTTGCTGGCTTTTCAAATTTTAGAGCAACTATCTGGAACCTACAATAATCTGTTAAACAATAACTTGAATGATACCATGAAGTTTTTGACCGTTTGGTCCCTCTTATTGACTGTGCCTTCCATCGTCACCAGTTTCTTTGGCATGAATGTTCCACTGCCTTTTACCAATAGTATTTTCGGTTGGGGGATTGCCTTATTGATCAGTTTAGTGTTATCCATCTGGATGTTGATTGCTTTATGGCGCAGAATTCGTTAATCGATCACCAAACCTAGACCGGCGGCGATGACCAAGGCTTGTTCTTGATCGACCGTTAGCCCCCGCAATTGTTCAAAGGACAACGCGATCTTTTGAAATTGATTGGTCCGAAAATCTAAAGTTGCTAATTTTGTGTGAAACCAGTTGCTATTGTTCAACTGGTTTTCTTGTAGCGTCAAGTGTTTCCAATCCATTCATAAAACTCACTGTCGTTTAGTTGGCACTGACGAAACAGCATCGTCCGTAAATTGGTGTTGCTAAAAGAAGCAAAGTTCGCCACGCAATCTTCAAAGGTGCAGTCACGGAAATAGCTTTCCGCAAAATTGGTGCCGGTCAATTTGCATTGTTTAAAGTGAACCCGATGAAAGCTGGCGCCAAAACATTCCAGATTAGAAAAATCGCAATTCTCAAAAAGAACGTTTTGGCATTCCCATTGACTCAAGCGTGTTTTTTGCATCGTCACTTTCTTGAAATGACATTGCTTCAAGATGAGATTTTTGCAAGCATCATAGCTATAGTCACCGCCTTCGAAGAAAGCACTTTCGAAAAGCAGTTCTTCTTCTAAATAAAAATCCTGTGGCTCTAATGCCGACAATAAGGGCGGTAGTGGCAATACGATTTTTTTCTTCATCAAGATCCCATCCTATCTGTTTTTCTCTTCAGTATAACACGGCGAATCGCTGCCGCAATAGGTACGAAAAAGCAGTAGAATATTGTGAAATTTATTCAATCGGTTTGCAGAATGCTTTTATAACAAGGAAAATCCTTAGGTTTAAATACATAATTTTTCACAATCTTTTTGCTTGCAAGACGAAAATAATTTTGATATAGAAACTTGATTCGCTGAAAGTGACGTATATCAACGAAAAACTGTCATAAATTTTTAAAATCGCGAAAAAGTTGATAGTTTTCAAATTCACAAGCAAGCTATAATGACAATGTAAACAAAAGGAGGAAATTTTCCATGACAAAAACAGTTATTATCGGTGCAAACCACGCGGGGATTGCTGCTGCCAATACACTATTAGATAACTACAAAGACCAAGAGGTCGTAATGATCGACCGTAATACAAACTTAAGCTACCTAGGTTGTGGGACTGCTTTATGGGTTGGACGTCAAATCGATTCATACGAAGGCTTGTTCTATACAAAACGTGAAGATTTTGAAGCAAAAGGTGCAAAAATCCATATGGAAACAGTGGTTGATCATATCGATTTTGAGAAAAAAGAAGTGCACGCTGTAACCAATGATGGTGAAACGATCGTTGAATCTTATGATAAAGTTGTCATCGCAACTGGTTCTGTACCGATTTCACCAAAAGTACCTGGACGTGACTTGAAAAACATCCATTTCTTGAAAAAATTCCAAGACGGACAAACGGTTGATAAAGAGTTAGCATCAGAAGACGTGAAAAACGTTGCCGTTATCGGTGCTGGTTACATCGGTGTTGAAATTGCTGAAGCAGCAAAACGCCGTGGCAAAAATGTGTTGCTTTTTGATGCAGCGACACGGGCATTGCCAAACTACTATGACAAATGGTTTACAGAAGATATGGACAAAAACTTAGCTGACAATGGCATTGAATTGCATTTCGGTGAATTAGCACGTGAATACAAAGGAACAGAGAAAGTAGAAGCAGTTGTAACAGACAACGGCGAATACCCAGTTGATCTCGTGATCAACGCGATCGGTTTCTTACCAAACAACGAGCTAGGCAAAGATCATTTGGAATTGTTTGCTAACGGTGCGTACTTAGTGGACCGCCATCAACGGACAAGCGATGCAGATGTTTACGCAGTCGGTGACTGTGCAACGGTGTACTCAAATGCTTTGCAACAAACAACGTATATCGCATTAGCAACGAATGCCGTACGTTCAGGGATCGTCGCTGCCCATAATATCGGCGGAACGTCTCTAGAATCAACAGGTGTTCAAGGATCAAACGGGATTTCGATCTTCGGCTACAACATGGTTTCAACTGGCTTGTCAGTCGAAGCTGCCGAACGTAATGGCATGAAAGTGAAATACTCTGATTACGAAGATACCCAAAAACCAGGCTTCATGAAAGAAAATGCGACAGTTAAGATCCGCATCGTCTATGAAGAAGAAACACGCCGCATCGTTGGTGCACAAATGGCGTCACGTACATCTGAAATCGCAATGGGCATCCACATGTTCTCACTAGCGATCGAAGAAGGCGTAACGATCGACAAGATGAAGCTATTAGATATCTTCTTCTTGCCTCACTTCAACCAACCATACAACTACATCACGATGGCTGCATTGAAAGCAGAATAAGAAACACGAAAGTCGGAGCGTATGCTCCGGCTTTTTTTTGAAACAATCATGAAAACTGTTGACAATAAGAGAAAAAAACAGTATACTATAAAAGTTGAGAAATAAAAGCAGAAGCACCCGCTTCTCGCCTGAGTGAAGATATCGCTGGGCAGAATAGGATTCCTACCATTTATTTGTGTGGAGTACGTGCGGGTTCGTGAAGAACTCGTTTTTTTATTGTCTGATTTCGAATCGACAAGCTTTTCTTTCTCTCAAAAAACTCGGAGGTGAATGACCATAGCAAAGGATATGATGGTAAACGACGGCATTCGTGCACGTGAATTGCGTTTGATTGATCAAAACGGCGAACAACTTGGTGTAAAGAGTAAAGCTGAAGCATTGCAAATTGCAGAACGAGCAAACCTTGATGTGGTATTGGTGGCACCAAATGCTAAGCCGCCAGTAGCAAGAATTATGGATTACGGGAAATTCCGCTTTGAGCAACAGAAAAAAGACCGTGAAGCTCGTAAGAAACAAAAAGTAATCAACATTAAAGAGGTTCGTTTAAGTCCAACGATCGACGTCAATGATTTCAACACAAAATTGCGTAATGCACGTAAATTCCTTGAAAAAGGGGACAAAGTGAAAGCTTCGATCCGTTTCAAAGGCCGTGCCATTACCCATAAAGAAATTGGTCAGAAAGTGTTAGATCGTTTGGCGGAAGAAACTGCTGATTTGGCAACTGTTGAGCAAAAGCCAAAAATGGATGGCCGCAGTATGTTCTTAGTATTAGCACCAAAAAACGATAAATAATGACTCACTGAGTTTCAGTTTAAAGTCAGATAACGAAAGATTTTGAGGAGGAAATTAGTTATGCCAAAACAAAAAACACACCGCGGATTAGCAAAACGCGTAAAACGCACTGGCGGCGGCGGATTGAAACGCTTCCGTGCCTTTACCAGTCACCGTTTCCACGGCAAAACAAAAAAACAACGTCGTCAATTGCGTAAAGCTTCAATGGTTTCAGCTGGCGATTACAAACGTATCCGTCAACAACTAGCACGCATGAAATAATTGCGTAACCCAAGCTTCACGTATACAAACAATTATCGATTTTCATATTAGGAGGAATTATACATGGCACGTGTTAAAGGTGGAACAGTAACTCGTAAACGTCGTAAAAAAGTGCTTAAATTAGCAAAAGGTTACTACGGTTCTAAACACACTCTATTTAAAACAGCAAAAGAACAAGTAATGAATTCATACAACTACGCATACCGCGATCGTCGTCAAAAGAAACGCGACTTCCGCAAATTGTGGATCGCTCGTATCAACGCAGCGGCTCGTATGAATGGCTTAAGCTACTCAAAATTGATGCACGGCTTGAAATTAGCTGAAATCGACATCAACCGCAAAATGTTAGCTGACTTGGCTGTAAACGATGCAACAGCATTTACTGCATTAGCTGACCAAGCAAAAGACGCTTTAAACAAATAATCAATCGTTGGCAACAACGTTAGCCCCGCTCTTTGAGCGGGGTTTTTTGTTTTTTCTCGATGACCGAAGAATGGTTTCTCACTATCTTTCATATGTTTCTTTCCATTATGCGAAAAATAGATTATACTTTTGAAAGCGTTTGTTTTATTTACCTTACGATTTTTTCACGAACACTGCAGCAAAAGGAGCATACGATGGCAATTGATTTATGGCGGCATTTTAAAAAAGGATTGACGGTATATGTTGGGATTGGAATTGCAGTCTCATTTTTGAGTGCCGCGAATGTCTTTTATTTTCAAAAACTACTCGATTCATTTGGCAAGACACTTGATTGGCCAGTAGTTTTTATCTATGGGTTAACGCTAGTACTGGTACCTATTTTGTCCTATCTTGAGCAGAAACCAAAAACAACATTGCACAACAGCATGTATTTCTATCTCAAAGAACAAGCTTTAGTAAAAATCAGCAAGATTGCCTATTCCGAGTACTTGCAGATCGGCTCTGGAGCACTCTTACAGAAAACTGAAGCGGGAGCAGCGGCTGGCAGAAATATCCATTTGAATTTTTATGGACGCTTGTTTAAAGAATTGCTTCCCGAAACACTGTTTAACTTAGCTTTTATTGCTATGATCGATAAAAGATTGATTCCAGCGATCCTTGTGGGCTATCTAGTGGTGTTTATTGTGACCAATTTGCTTTTGAAAGTTTTACGCTCTCTCAAAGAACGTGCGCTAGTTTCAGAAGAAGCCATGAATAGCACCTTTATCCGCGGATTAACGGAAATGGTCACGTTTCGGATCAATAAACGGTTTGAAAAAGAGATCGCACAATATAAAAATATGTCTGCTGACACAACAGAACGTTTAACAAAAATGACGATGATCCATGAGTTTTTCTTTGGTTTTTTTGCAGTTTTAGTCGCATTGATCAAAGTCGCAATTGTGGTACTGGCATTTACAAATCAGATTACGGTCAGTTTGGGCGGTTTAGCAGCACTGATTATTTATGTGGATCGAATCTACACGCCTGTTGCAATATTTAACGTGATTTTTGTTCAATACAACTTAGATAAAGTTGCCTTTGCACGGTTAAACGAATTTTTCTATCTGCCAGAGGACAAAGCATTAACACAAGGCGATGCATTGTCTGAGACCATCAACTGCATCACAGTTAAGGATCTATCCGTCACACTTCAAGAAAAGCAAATCTTAACCAATAGCACACTAGAGCTGAAGCGGGGAGCGATTTATGGGTTAGTAGGAGAAAGCGGCGCAGGAAAATCAACGCTGGTCAAAACGATTTTAGGCTTGTATCAGCCGACGACCGGTGCGATCCTGATCAATCACAAAAATTTAGCTGCTTACAACTTAAATGATTTCTATGAGCATATCTTTTATCTATCGCAAGATGCCCCAATCTTCCAAGGAACGCTGAAAGAGAATATTATTTTTGATAAGGAAATCGCAGACGAGGAAATCATAGCGGTATTAGAAAAATGTCAATTAGGCGCATTCTATCAGGCACTCAAGGGAGGACTGTCTGCTGAAATTGGAGAAAAAGGAGCCAACCTTTCTGGTGGGGAAAAACAGCGGATCGCTTTTGCCCGATTGTTTTTCACAAACGCAGAAGTCATTGTCCTTGATGAAGCCACATCTGCTTTAGACGAAACAACAGAAGAAAAGCTTTTTGCAGCGATCAAAGACCAATTGAACAATAAACTAGTCATTATGATCACCCATCGACCGAAAAATTTGATTTATACGGATGAGATCATTGAGTTGAAAAAAACACAGGTTGTAGCGGCTTCATCATAAAAGCAGCTACACCCTGTATTTTTTGTCAGCGCATCAGTAAATGCGGCAGTGTACTAAGGCATGCGATGATACCGACGATCAAGGTAAAGACCACGACGATGACTGCTGTTGAAAAGAAATCTTTTTTGACGTCGCGCTTTATCCTAATGGCATCGAGGTCTTGATTTTCCATGAAGGCAACGATCTCTTTATACGTTTTGATATTTTGGGTTTTCTTGATTTTTTCGATCTTTAATGCGGCATACATGGAGACGAGCCAAAAACATAGAGGCGGGACAATCCACCAGTATCCGGGTAAATAAAGAGCAGGACCAACAGAGAGTGCGGTCAATAGTATAAAAAGCAGCATCATTTTTGTGTAACGATTCATTTCTGTTTTCTCAATCGTTTCTTTCATTTGTTCAACATCCCCTTTGACTAATTCATCTAAAGAAACATCAAATAGAACACTGAGCAATAATAAATTGTGAACATCAGGATAGCTTTTTTCATTCTCCCAATTGGAGATCGTTTGTCGGGAGACATAGAGTTTTTCTGCCAGCCCTTCCTGAGAGAGACTTAATCGTTCACGATGTTTTTTTATTTGTTTGCTTAAGTTCATTTTATCCGCTCCTTCTACCATTAGTTTAGGCCAATGTCTGCATTCTAACGATCAAATGTCTTTGACAATGCCTTGAAATCAAGTGTCAAAATGTTTTTACAGTTGGGTTTGGGGTGTTTACATAGCAGTACAGCGTTGATTTTCTTCCGTTAACAAGCGACGGTCAACTTGGTTATTGTTTTTTTATAGACATACCTGCTGGTTTCTAAAAAAAAGAAAAAAGATGGCGAGTCTTTGCTGATTTTAAGTGTTTGTCCTTGTCTATTATTCATTAATTTCGCAAAGATGGGAAGAGGAGAAAACAACTAAGCGTGTGAAAGATTCATTTTTCCATTAGTGATTCTTTAAAGGTACCTGTGTGTTGAAATGGAGCCATTCAGAAGACACCTCTATTTGTTGGTTCTGTTTTAGAAGAAAATCGACTGTTGGTAAGCATATCACCCCATAAAAACGTCTGCTTTGTGCTATACTGAGGCTTTGTAAAAATAAGTTTGTACAAGCAAGCAGCAACGGTTTTTTCATTGATTGCTTGCAAGAAGGAGCGTATACGCAGTGAAAAAACTAAAGGTTCAAGATTTAATTGCAGTAGGGATCTATACAGCGATCTATTTTCTTTTAATGAGCATCTGTCTATTGATTTTGCGTTTTGTGATACCAGGTTTTCATAATTTATTTATTCCAGCAGTCACCGCTTTGTTTTCTGGCATTATCTATCTGATTTTATTGAGTAAAGTACCGAAATTTGGCGCAATCACCATTATGGGTACCGTGGTAGGGCTCTTTTTTTTGATTTCAGGACATTTTCCATTGGCCTTTTTGCCCAATATGATTTGTGCCTTAGCAGCTGATTTGATCCAATACAAAACAAAGCTCAAAGGAAACGTTCGCGTACTGGCGAGTTATATCGTCTTTAGTTTTGGCTTGATGGGTCCGATCTTACCCCTGTGGTTTATGAAAAATGCCTACATCGATTCATTAGTGGCTCGCGGAAAAGATGAAACCTACATTGCCGGCGTGTTTGCTCATACCTCCAATTTGATGTTAGGGCTTTGTGCATTGGCGGTTTTGATTGGTGCGGTGGCTGGTTTAGGTATCGGCAGTCGCTTGATGGAAAAACATTTTCAACCAACGATCCAATCGCATAAAGGGTGAGGAATGTGTCGAAAACAAGGTTTGATCCCCGCAGCAAATTAGCGGTGATTCTCTTTGCTAGTTTTACTATGATGGTGACCATCAGCTGGATCGATGAGTTTGCCTTTGTCACTTTCTTGCTGCTGCTATTTATAGTCAGCGGCTTCTGGAAAAAAGGCTTGCTGCTCTATGGCGTGTTTGTCTTGCTGACAATGGCAGATAGTTTTTTGTTTCGCCAAGGCAACCACGTACTAATCGTGTTGCTGGATTTCTTTTCCGTCGGTTATCGCCGCTTATTGCCAACGATCATGGCGGCGGCTTTTGCCATTAGCGGGACGAAAAACAGTGAGTGGATGGCTGCGCTGCAAAAAATGCACGTGCCCAACGTATTATTAGTCCCGCTGGCAGTCTTATTTCGTTTTTTTCCCACATTGGTACAAGATTTCAAAAGTATTCGCCAAGCGATGCGCTTTCGCGGCATCTCGCTGTCGGCAGGATCGATCTTGCTTCATCCACTGCAAAGTGCGGAGTATTTTTTGATCCCATTACTGATGTCGGCTGAAAAGACCGCAACCGAACTGTCGGCTACGGCGCTGGTTCGCGGGTTAGCATCAGAAACTCCCCATACCACCGTCCACGAACTGAAGCTGCGCTGGTGGGATGGCTTGGTCTTTTTAGCATTATGCGGCTTTATCGTGAAAAGGATGTGGCTTGGATGATCACATTAGAACAAGTGTCAGTGAAACGAGAAAATCGGACCGTATTATCTGAGCTCTCTTTGACGGTCGCAGCTGGGGAAGTCATCGTTTTGTGCGGCGCTAGCGGCAGCGGAAAATCGACCTTGCTCAATGTTTTGAATGGCTTGATCCCTGAGCTGTATCCCGCCGAAGTGCAAGGAAAGATCCGTGTCGGAGAAACAGACTTGCCAGTTGCCGATTTCTCCCATTATGCCCAGACGATTGGCGTCGTCTTTCAAAACCCCAAGACGCAATTTTTCACCACGGATGTCTATTCGGAGTTGGGTTTTTCGATGGAAAATGCGGGCGTCGCACCAGAAAACATTCGGCAGCGAATCACCGAAGTAGCCCAGCAGTTTTCCCTGACCCCGTTGCTTGATGCTAGTGTCTTTGACCTATCTGGTGGGGAGAAGCAGCTGATTGCTCTCGCTGCAGCCACGATGTTGCCCCATGATGTGTTCTTATTGGATGAGCCTTCCAGTAATTTGGATCAAGAAGCGATCCAAAAGTTGACTCAAGGATTGGCTTCTTTAAAACAACAAGGGAAAACCATTGTGATCGCCGAACACCGCTTGGCGTATTTGGCGCCAATGGCAGATCGCTTCTGTCTATTAGAAGCAGGACGATTGCGGGCGTCTTATCCAGCAGCTCAGCTTTTGTCACTGCCCGAGGAGGCAATTCACGAGTTGGGATTGCGAAAAGTAGGCGAGGCGGCATTGGAAACTCAGCACTGCCGAGAATCTTTGCCAGAAAAGTCTGGATTAAGGGCAACGCATCTGCAGATCAAGCAATCGAAACGCTCAGCAAACAGCAGAAATTGGGCGCTTAACTTGCCTGAACTACAATTGCCGACGAAGCAAGCTGTGGGGATCGTTGGACCAAATGGTGCTGGCAAAAGTACGTTGGTGCAAGTCCTGTCAGGATTGAAAAAATGCCCAGAAGCAGTATTTGCCATCAATGGACAAAAGCGGACCCAAAAGCAGCTGCTGCAGGAAAGCTTTCTTGTGATGCAGGATGTCAACTTGCAGCTGTTTTTTGAAACGGTGGAAAAAGAGCTGCTGATCAAAGCCCAAAACCCAGCTCGTTTTGAAGAAATTGTCTCATTGTTGCACTTAACACCACTCCTTGCCCGACATCCGCAAAGCTTGTCGGGTGGGGAAAAACAACGAGTTGCCATCGGCAGTGCCCTGCTTTCTGGTAAACGCTTGTTGTTTTTCGATGAACCAACGAGTGGGTTAGATTTGCAGCAAATGGAAGAAGTCGCAAAACTGTTGCGAACAGTCGCTAAGGAAGTTGATCTGTTAGCGGTGATCAGTCATGATCGTGAGTTTTTAGCTGAAACATGTCCTTACGTGCTTCAACTCCAACAAGGGGAACTCGTTGGCACGTATCAGCTAGCAAAAAATATGGAATAAATGAAAGACGGAGTGGACCTTGGTTCATGCCGTCTTTTTTTGTTGAACATGAAAAAATCTTCATGATTTTTTTCTTTCAATCAGTTAGGAAGTTTCGAAAAAATCCGTTATGATAGAAGCAAAACAGGAGGAGGAGTGCATATGGCCTTGAAGATCTTGCTAGTAGAAGACGAAGAAAGTTTAGCCAGTTTTATTCAGACCGAATTGACTTTTGAGGGATATGACACGGTCTGGGCCAAAGATGGGCAAGAGGCATTGACCTTGTTCAATCAGCAAGCAAATGCCTTTGATCTGATTTTATTGGATTGGATGCTGCCAATCTATGACGGCATCACAGTGGCGCGGCGGATACGCAAAGAAAGCGACATCCCGATTTTGATGATGACCGCCAGAAATCAAACCGCCGATGTGGTGACGGGGCTTGATGTCGGATTAGATGATTATTTAACGAAACCTTTTGAAATCGAAGAACTGTTTGCCAGAATTCGGGTGATCGAGCGACGGTTGCAACGAGAAGCCAAACAACAAAAGAACCAGCAAAACCAATTAGTGGCGGGGGAGCTGATGATGGACATCGCCAAGCACTTGGTTCAGGTTGCCGGTGAAACCATTGAGTTGACGCCCAAAGAGTTTGGGATTTTATATGAATTGATGAAAGAACCCGAGGTCGTCAAAACGAGAGATGACCTGTTGAATGAGATTTGGGGCTATGAATACGACGGCCAAACAAATGTTGTAGATGTCTATATCCGCACACTGAGGAACAAGCTGGATGTTTGCGGCAAAGGCAAAATGATCGCAACCGTTCGTGGATTAGGCTATGTCTTGAGGACCGATCATGAAGAATAAATCAGCCAACCAACGTAGAAAAACAGCCCAATTTCAATTGACGAGCCGCTTTTCCTTGATTCTCTTTGGTCTGCTGATTCTCTTCAATCTGCTGTTTATTTTATTATCCGTAGGTTATTTGTTTGAACATATCGAAAATCGTGCCAGCAACATCCTTGAAGCCATCGAAAAAGGTGAGGCATCAGGGGATGCCTGGGACTTTCTCGTCAATGCCTATGTCTCGGCAGATGAAGAAGACGCCCTGCAAGTGATCTTAGCCGATGGCAGTGTCGTTTCATCAGAAGATGCGGAAGAGATTTTTGCCGATATCAATCAAGGGCGAGTGATTCCTTTTCTCGAAGACATCGTTTTTACAGAGGAGGGCATCTATTACACGAAAACCCAAGAAGTCGATGGGGATCAGGTGACGATCGCTATCAATGGGGAGGATAGTGTGGAATTAGCCTATGGCCTCTTTATGATCAGCAGTTTCTTGAATCTGATCGCTGTTGTGGTGGGCAGTCTGCTGATTTATTGGAGTGTTGGGAAATGGAGCCAGAAGCTTACTGGCATGGCGCAAGAAATTGCTGCCATTGAACAAAGCCGAACAGGAGAACTGACGGTTTCTGAAGAGCCCATCGAGATTCGTTCGGTGGCATTGGCCTTTAATAAATTATTGAAAGAACAGCGAGAGACGATTGAGCGGGAAAAACGGTTCGTTGCCGATGCTTCCCATGAGCTGCGAACACCTTTAGCTGCGATTCGCGGACATGTCCAATTGATCCAGCGGCGTGGAACCAAACATCCCGAAGTCATTCCTTCCTCAATGGCGTTTATCGACAAAGAGTCGAAGCGTTTGGAAACATTGAGCAATCAATTGCTGGACCTAGAAAAAAATCAATCCCAAGATGAAATGACCCTCGTTGATGTTTCTCAGATCGTCCGAGAAGAGTGTGAAAAACAAGCGACGATCGTTCCGCAATCGATTGAATATTTTGTGGAGAACCAATGTATGAAACGTGGGCATAAACGTGACTTCCAGCAAATCATCCAAAACCTGTTAGAAAATGCCGCGAAGTATTCACCTGCCGATCAGCCGATTCATGTGACCTTGACGCAAGAGCAGAGACAGATGTCTTTGACCGTTGCCGATTTTGGCATTGGGATTCCCGATGATAAGAAAGCCTTGATTTTCGAACGGTTCTATCGAGTAGAAGATTCTCGTTCCAGCCAGATTGCTGGTTCAGGCATCGGGCTTTCATTGGTAAAACAGCTGGCAGACAAGTATCATGCCAAAATTACCGTGACAGACAATCAACCGCAAGGCAGTATCTTTAAACTTGCCTTTCCAAATGAAAGAGAAAGATGAAGATTTTTTTAGATTTTCTTCAAGCATTTTTGATTCTTTTTCATGTGGAACTTGTTATTCTAAATATATAGAAAAAAGGAATACACAAACAATTGGAGGAATGAAACATGAAAAAAACAACTATTTTATTCGGAATTGCCGCATTAGGATTATTGGCAGGATGTACACAAAACAACACGGGAAATTCAGAACCTGCGCAAAACAGCAGCTCAAGCACAGCAGTTGCCTCATCAAGTGAAACAACCTCGTCACAAGCAACAGACAGCTCTTCAAGCAGTGCAGCGATCGCCAATGGCGGCTTACCTACGGTGACCGTAGAAGAAGCGATCCAAATATTCCAAGACAAATACCCAGATGCAGCGATCACTTCGATTGATTTGGATACTTCTTTTGGCAATTACTTCTACCAAGTAGAAGGCGTGGATGACACGAATGAGTTTGAATTAAAGATCGATGCAGAAACCAAAGAAACTTCTGAAGAAAGAACGGAAAAATTGGATGCCGATGAACAAAACGGTGTCAAAAAAGATGCCGATCAATTGGACCTAACCAACTTGCTTTCATTGGAAGAAATTTCTGATATCGCCGTGAAAGAAGCTGGCGGTGGTCAAGCAACAGATTGGTCATTAGACAAAGAAATGAATGTAACTTATTGGGAAGTCAAAGTAGAAGATGGCAACAAACAAACAGATGTGAAAATCAATGCCCAAACAGGTGAAGTACTAGAAACCGAATTGGATGACTAATCCTGTTTCGCAGTAAAAAAGATAAGCCGCTATCGTCTATGCGCAAAAGACGATAACGGCTTATTTCTTTACGTATGCTGTTTGACTTCAGTTAACGGTTTGACGCGACCACCAATTTTATCTGCAAATGCTTCGGACTGCTTCCGATCTTCAAAGACCCATAACTTGTCTGGAATTTTTTCACGAGTGCGACGACCATCTTTGCCAATGTAACCATGCAAAACTTTAATCACGTACATCGCCATCATCCTTCCCTGAAATTACTTTTGATTATACGAAAGCCGTTTCAAAAAGCAAGGATTTTGACTTAAATGAGTGATCAGAATTGATTATTCCCCTGACAGGGCAGCATAATCAGCAAATCGTTGATGGATTTCAGGAAAACTACGCTTCAGCTGCACGATGCGATTGGTCTCTTTTGCTAAAAAACAATGCTTTGAAGTCCCCGTCGTTGCCAACTGACCATCACTAGTTTTGTAGATCTCATAGCGAAAATCCAAACGCGTGCCAGTATATCTGTCGACCAAAACATCGATTCGCACCTCATCTTCGTAACGAATCATCGTTTTGTATTGCGCACTGACTTCCAGCACGGGAACGATCAAGCCCGCTTCTTCGATGGTATGATACGGTAAATCCAAGAACGCGAGTAACTCCACGCGGGCCTCTTCAAACCAGCGAATATAATTGGCGTGATGGATGATCGCCATTTGATCGGTCTCATAGTAGTGTGGTTGACGGATATAGCCTGAATATAAAGACATAAAAACAGCTCCTTTCATAGAAACAAAACCTTCGTTATTCAGCATAACGCAAAAAGGAAGAAAAGCAAACAGAAGGAGAGCTTCTTTGTGTTGAACACTTGAGAAAATGCTACTAGAGAGCAGCGGAGTGAAAAAGACAGTGAAACACCTTGACTTTTTCATAGCTTTCTTGTAGTTTATAGATAATATCAAAAATCAGTGAAGGATCGAGTACTTTATTCTATTCCTTAAAAGAGAAAACTGCCCCGGCTGAAAGCAGTTTAGGACGTGTAAAGGAAAGACAATCTGGAGATGAACAGAAGAAAAGCTGTTCCGTGACCGAGCGTTAATCGAGCGAAGGAGAAGAACATTTCTCGAATTTAGGTGGTACCGCGTGTAATCAAAACTCGCCCTTGTATAAAAAACAAGGGCGAGTTTTTTGCTGTGAATCACTGCGACTGGTCCGCAAAGCGGAACAGAGCAGATGGTGAACAGTACTAGGCGAGTGCAGGGAGCGTAGTAACCGAACTAGGAATCACAATGACTGGTCCGCAAAGCGGAACAGAGCAGATGATGAACAGTA
>NZ_NIBN01000001.1:3274282-3362939 GCF_002174385.1 Enterococcus sp. 6D12_DIV0197 | reverse complement strand
TGAACAGTACTAGGCGAGTGCAGGGAGCGTAGTAACCGAACTAGGAATCACAATGACTGGTCCGCAAAGCGGAACAGAGCAGATGATGAACAGTACTAGGCGAGTGCAGGGAGCGTAGTAACCGAACTAGGAATCACTATGACTGGCGTAAGAAGTGAGACATGAAAGCTGTACTTGGCATTTTTTGCTTCGTTCAATTGCAGTCGAAGCCAACGAAATGATGACCAGCAACCAACGGCAAAGAGCGCAATAACCCAAAAGTCAAACACGAGAACAACCCACCCACATCAATGAGCAACAAGCAATAGGTGAATAAGCAAACAAGCAATGAAAGCAAAGAACATGGGCAACCATGAAACAAATAGGAGGATGCATACGATGAGTTACCAACGTCCAAAAGGAACCAACGATATTTTGCCAGGAGAATCCGAAAAATGGCAATTTGTGGAAGAAACAGCACGCTTAGTGTTTCGCGATTATCAATTCAACGAAATTCGGACACCGATTTTTGAGCACTTTGAAGTGATCGCCCGCAGTGTCGGGGACACAACGGATATCGTTTCAAAAGAAATGTATGATTTCTACGATAAAGGAGAGCGTCATGTGACGTTGCGTCCAGAAGGCACCGCACCGATCGCTCGTTCTTATGTCGAAAACAAACTATTCGGACCAGAACATACGAAGCCTTATAAAGTGTTTTACATGGGACCAATGTTCCGTTATGAACGTCCGCAAAAAGGCCGTTTGCGTCAATTCCACCAAATCGGTGTCGAAGTTTTCGGTTCAGCAAATCCAGCGACCGATGTTGAGACAATGGCGATGGCAATGGATTTTTATCGTCAATTAGGACTGAGTCAATTGCGCTTGGTCATCAATTCATTAGGCGATAAAGAAACACGCCAAAACTATCGGCAAGCGTTGATCGACTATCTAGCGCCCCATGAAGCGGAGCTTAGTGAGGATTCAAAACGCCGCTTGCATGAAAATCCTTTGCGGGTCCTTGACAGCAAGGACAAGCGAGACCAAAAATTCGTGGCGGATGCACCATCGATCCTAGACTACTTAACACCAGATGCCAAGGCACATTTTGAAACCGTAACGAGTATGCTGGATGCGTTGGAGATCCCTTATGAGATCGATTCAAATATGGTGCGCGGTTTGGATTATTATACCCACACGATTTTTGAGATCATGAGTGAGGCACCAAAAATGGGGGCGCAAGCCACCATCTGTGCCGGCGGTCGTTACAATCATTTAGTGGAAGAGCTAGGCGGACCAGAAACACCTGGTTTTGGTTTTGCTTTGGGGATCGAACGTTTATTGATCACTATGGAAGCTGAAGAAGTTGTGATTCCTGCTTTGAATGAGTTAGATGCGTATGTGGTTGGTTTGGGACAAGAAACCAATTTAGAAGCGCTGAAAGTCGTGCAAGCGATTCGTAATTTCGGTTTTTCTGCCGATCGTGATTTCATGGATCGTAAAGCCAAAGCCCAGTTCAAATCTGCTGATAAGCAAGGGGCACGGTTGGTTCTGACTCTAGGCGAAACAGAATTAGCAGAACAAGTGATCAATATCAAATCCATGGCAAGCCGTGAAGAAAAACAATTTCCGTTAGCGGATCTTTATGCCCGCTTCGATGAGATCTACGATGAAATGACAACCAAAATGTTTGAGTGAGGAGAAAAAGAATGACAAAACGTACAGTATATTGCGGGTTAGTAAATGAGACCCATTTAAACCAGACAGTGACTCTAAAAGGCTGGGTGCAAAAGCGCCGTGACTTAGGGGGCGTGATCTTTATTGACTTGCGCGACCGAGAAGGGATCGTGCAAATCGTCTTCAATCCTGAGGTTTCGAAAGAAGCCTGGGAAATCGCGGACAAATGCCGCAGTGAATATGTGTTAGAAGTAACAGGTCAAGTCATCAATCGTGCACCAGAAGCCATCAATCCGAAAATGGTGACAGGTGCCTATGAAGTGATGATCAGCGAAATCACGATTTTAAACACTGCAAAAACACCAGCCTTTTTGATTGAAGATGATCAAACCGTTGGCGACGAGATTCGCATGAAATACCGTTATTTAGACTTGCGTCGTCCAAAAATGACCAACAACATCGTGATGCGGGCGAAAACGACGCAAGCGATCCGCAATTTCTTAGACACGAACGACTTCTTAGATATCGAAACACCTTATCTAGGAAAATCAACACCAGAGGGCGCGCGGGATTATTTGGTTCCTTCACGGATCTATCCAGGTCATTTCTATGCGTTGCCACAATCACCACAAATTTTTAAACAGTTATTGATGGGTGCTGGCTTCGATCGCTACTATCAAATCGTACGTTGCTTCCGTGACGAAGATTTGCGGGGCGACCGTCAACCAGAATTTACCCAAGTCGATATCGAAACCTCTTTCTTGACGGCAGAAGAAATTCAAACCTATACGGAAGAGCTATTGGCAAAAGTGATGCGAGAAGTCAAAGGCATCGAAGTTACCTTGCCATTTCCACGGATGACCTATGATGAGGCAATGGGACGCTACGGCAGTGACAAACCAGATACACGGTTTGACATGGAGCTTATCGACTTATCAGAAGTTGTGAAAGACGTTGATTTTAAAGTCTTCCAGATGGCTCTTGAAAAAGGCGGCGTTGTGAAAGTCTTAAACGCCAAAGGGGCTGCAGACAAATACTCCAGAAAAGACATGGACAATCTAGGTCATTACGCTGGCCAATTTGGTGCCAAAGGATTGGCATGGGTCAAAGTTGAAGAAGATGGATTGAAAGGGCCGATCGCTAAATTCTTGACAGAAGCGACCGACGCGATCATTGCAGCAGCCAATGCGGAAGTTGGCGATATTCTGATGTTTGGTGCCGATTCCTTTGCGATCGTTTCAGCAACATTGGGGGCGATCCGTAATAAATTAGGAAAAGAATTAGGCTTGATCGACGAGAGCAAATTCAACTTTCTATGGGTCACTGATTGGCCGCAATTTGAATACGATGAAGAAGCAGGCCGCTACGTTTCTGCTCACCATCCATTCACATTGCCAAAAGAAAGCGATCTGCCGATGTTAACGACAGACCCTTCAAAAGTCTATGCGCAAGCCTACGATATTGTGCTAAACGGTTATGAGCTAGGTGGCGGATCATTGCGTATCCATACACGGGAAGTGCAAGAGCAAATGTTTGAAGCGCTAGGCTTCTCACGTCGCGAGATGCAAAATCAATTTGGCTTCTTATTGGATGCTTTGGATTATGGGTTCCCACCACATGGCGGCATCGCCCTTGGGTTAGACCGGTTAGTGATGCTCTTGGCTGGTGAAGAAAACATTCGCGAAGTCATTGCTTTCCCTAAAAATGGGAAAGCAGCTGATCCAATGTCTCAAGCGCCAAGTACCGTTTCGCCAATGCAATTGTTTGACTTGAACATCGATGTAACAACGGTTGAAGAAAACGAATAAGCGTTAAACCATGATGAAATGAGTGATGAAATAGAAATTGGTGAATGAATGAAAAAAGTTCATGAGAATTCACCCATTTCTTTCATTGCTCGTTTCTTTTTTTATGAGCTGAAGTATAATAAAGGCAAATCAAAAAAGTGAGGCTATGAAATGCAATGACTCCTCTGTTTAAATGGCTCCCTCATCCAGAATACGCCAACAAACTTTCGTTTTCGATCGTCTATGCGCTGCTGGCATCGATTGCGGTCAATTTCTTCTATCAACCAGGTAATATTTATTCCAGCGGCATTACGGGTGTCGCTCAGATCATCACCACGATCTCAAGAGAAGGGCTCGGATTTTATATCCCCTTATCCCTTGCGCTATTATTGTTGAATGTGCCATTATTTTTTCTAGGTTGGTTTAAGATCGGCCACAAGTTTACGATTTTTACTGGAATTACTGTTTTACTCACCTCCTTATTCGTGCAAATTTTGCCCGAAGAAACCGTCACGACGGACCCGATGATCTGTGCGATTTTCGGTGGTGCCATCAACGGAGTGGGGATCGGCTATGCCTTGAAGAATGGTCTTTCTTCTGGAGGGCTGGATTTTGTCAGCATTGCCATCCGCAAACGGACAGGGAAGACGATCGGCTCGATATCGATTTTCTTTAACATTGTTATTTTGTTCGCCGCAGGGATCTTGTTTGGCTGGCAATATGCGTTGTATAGTGCGATCGCAATTTTTGTCAGTGGAAAAGTAACGGACGCGGTTTTTACGAAGCAAAAGAAAATGCAGGTGACGATCATCACCCGCAACCCAGAAGAAGTCATTCAAACGATCCAAAAACATATGCGGCGAGGGATTACCATCATCAATGAAGCCGAAGGGGCGTACAAGCATGACAAACAAACGGTTTTGCTGACGGTAGTGACACGCTTTGAACTGCCGATGCTGCGCAGTGCCATGAAAGAAGCCGATCCAAAAGCCTTTGTCAGTATTGCAGAAAATGTCCAGATTTTGGGTCGCTTTTATGAAGAAGAACTGTGAAAAACGAGTTGAAAAAAGTATTTCTTTATAGAAGTACTTTTTTTTCGCCAAAAATTAATTTTTTTGAAATATAGCAGATGATGCTAGCTTTATATGGGGGATTTCTGGTAAATTATGAGAGTATGGAATCAATAGCGTTCATGCTGAAATTGTTTTTTTATGAAACAATTGGATCAATTAGAGAAAAGTGGTTGAAAAATGAATAAACGTTTAAGCACAAGCCGCTATATTACCGGGTTTGACGGCATTCGAACCTTGGCAGTCATCGGCGTTATTTTATATCATTTACTACCTACTCATATGCGAGGCGGGTATTTAGGAGTTCCAGTATTCTTTGTCGTATCAGGTTATTTAATCACTGACTTGCTGAGGCAAGAGTGGGATCAAAACGGCAAAATCAAAGTCAAAGATTTTTATGTTCGGCGGATGAAACGGCTCTATCCAGGAATGGTGGTGATGCTGCTTATCTCAGCAGCGTATATCACGTTGTTTCAGCGAAACCTGTTGAATAATTTGCGCGGGGTTTTTGTTAGCTCGTTGCTGTATTACAACAACTGGTGGCAGATCAATCATGGGTTATCCTATTTTGATCGGTTCGGTAATGAATCCCCCTTTACCCATCTGTGGTCGCTGGCTGTAGAGGGACAGAACTATCTGATTTGGCCTTTAGTGTTTATTTTGTTGATGAAAATCGGCAAGCAGAGGCATCGCGCCTTTAAATTTACTGCTGCAGTCACGATTTTGTCGGCAATTCTGTTAGCAGTCCTTTACACACCAGGCGCTGATCCGACACGGGTCTATTATGGAACGGATACGCGGCTCTTTTCGATCTGGATGGGGAGTGCCTTAGCATTCATTTGGCCAAGTACCCATTTGAAGAAAGAGATACCGCAAAAAGCCAAACGGGTCTTGAATATCTCTGGCTTTGCTTCCTTGGCTGGTCTGATCGCAGCGTTCTTTTTCTTAGATGATCATTTGACCTTTGTCTATTATGGCGGCATGTTCTTGATCAGTATCCTATGTACGATTCTTGTGGCAGTCACCGCTCATCCCGGAGCCAGCTTGAACCGGGTATTGAGTAATCCGATTTTCAGTTATATCGGCAAGCGTAGTTATGGGATCTATTTGTATCAATTTCCAGTGATGATTTTTTACGAAGCAAAAGTGGGGAATATCGGGGAGAACGTGCTGATGCACACGTTAGTGGAACTATTCTTGATCTTGTTTATCAGTGAATTGTCCTATCGGTTTATCGAAAACCCAATGCGTAAATTCCATTACAAAGATACATTCAGAACGGTCCGCGGCTGGTTCAGCAAACCAATTTTTAGTTGGAAAAAACCGTGGTTAGTGCCCAGCTTACTGATTACCCTCGTTGCTTTGTTTGGCGTCGTGACCGCACCGACGAATTATGTCGATGCCCAGCAACAGCAGTTGAAAGACAACATTGCGGCCAATAAAAAAGCGGCAGAGCAATCGCAAAAGAATGCGAATGCTGAAGGCAATGAAGTAGACGATGAGGCGAGCACGAGTGAAGATGAAAAAAATATCATGGAAAAATATGATTTAACAGCAGCCCAAGTGAAAAAAGCAGAATCTCTTGAAATCACGGCTTTTGGTGATTCTGTGATGCTGGATGCAACGGCTGACTTGAAAGAAGTCTTTACCCAAGCGGTAGTTGATGGGGATGTTGGGCGCCAGCTGTATGCGAGCCCTGAATTGATCAAAGACTTGAAAGAAAAAAATCTTTTACGGGATACCGTCCTTGTAGGGCTCGGAACGAATGGTTCCTTTACAGAAGCCCAATTTGACAGCTTTATGAATGAGATCGGTGATCGCAAAGTCTACTGGATCAATGTGCGGGTACCGACACAGCGCTGGCAAAATGAAGTCAATCGGATGTTGGAGCGCATGGCGGAAAAATACGACAATATGACCTTGATCGATTGGTATGATTTGAGTAATGACCAAGAGTCATGGTTCTATGAAGATCGGGTCCATCCAAATCCAGATGGCATGGATCAATACGTGAAGCTAGTTGCCCAAACGATTTTACAAGAGGAATAAGCAAGAAAAAGACAAACCTTACGTAATCATAAGGTTTGTCTTTTGTCTTAAACGGTGCTTTGTAAGAGCAGCGTTTTTTAATTCTTTTCTATCACCGTTAATAGTGAGTCAAACAAAATCGCACTAGAAGCCGATCCGGGATCGATATGACCGATGGCACGTTCACCAACATAAGAGGCGCGGCCTTTTTTAGCAACGAGTTCTTTGGTATGTTCTTTCGCTGCTTCGATCGTGTCTTTGGTCAATTCACCTTTTTTCAAGGCTTCTGCGACAGGTTGCCAAACATCGATCATCGTTTTGTCTTCAAACTCAGCTTTTCCCCGCATTTTGATGCCCGTCAAGCCTTCTTCAACGATCGTACCTAATTGTTCAAAGGAGTCGATCGTTTCTAGTTCCTTCGTTGCTTTGGTCATATTCATAAACGCCGAACCATAAAGGGGACCTGAAGCGCCGCCGACTTTTGAGATCATTGCCATCGAGAAGACTTTAAAGGTATCACTGATCGTCGTTGGCTGTTGTTTGGCATAAGCTTCTTGATAAGCAGATACGCCGCGTGCCATATTATTGCCATGGTCTCCGTCGCCGATCGGTGTATCTAAATCGCTCAAATAGGCTTTGTTTGCTTCGATTTCTTTCGTGAAGGTATCTAACCATGCTTGCACCGTTTCTGTTGTCAATTGCATCTTTATTCGCTCCTTTACCAGGCTATTGTTGTGACGGCTTCATTTAACGCATCGGTGTGATCCGTTTCGCTGAAGTCGATCAAGGTCAGTGAAAGTCCCTGCATATCGATGGAAGTCATGAAATTGCCGACTTTATGGAAGGAGACAGGGATGTCTTTTTCTGCGAGTAATTTCGCGACATCATTGGCAAAAACGAACAGCTCCATTTGCGGCGTACCACCCATACCGTTGATCAAGACACCGACTTTTTCTGGGGTCTTTTCATAATCCGCTAAGATTTTTTCCACCAACTCTTGTGCTAGTTCACGTGAGGGTTTCAGTTTTTCACGACGGTAACCAGGTTCGCCGTGGATGCCCACGCCATACTCGATCTCATCATCGGCTAAGTCAAAACCTGGTTTCCCAACTTCAGGAACTGTTGCCGCTTTTAATGCGACCCCAATGGTTTTGATCGATGCAACCAAGGCATCGCCCAATGTTTTTAATTCGCTTAAGCTGGCACCATTACGAGCAGCTGCGCCTAAAATCTTGTGGACTAAGACCGTACCGGCAACTCCTCGTTTGCCAGCAGTATAGGTGCTATTTTCAACAGCGATATCATCATCCACGACCACGATCTCCGTCGTGATCTCTTCCATTTCTGCCATATCTTTGGCCATCTCAAAGTTCAAGATATCGCCAGTATAGTTTTTGACGATCAGCAAGACGCCTTGTCCTTGATCAGAATCTTGGATAGCCGTCAAAATCTGGTCGGGGGTCGGGGAGGTGAAGACATCGCCTAAAACGGCGGCGCTAAGCATCCCATCACCGACAAAGCCAGCATGCGCCGGCTCATGTCCGCTCCCACCGCCAGAAACAAGACCGACTTGTTCTTTTTGATTATTCTTAGCGATCACCCGTGAGTCGGCGACTTGATGGACCAGTTCAGGATAACTGCCTACGATACCGGCCAACATTTCTTCTACGATCATTGAGGGATCATTAATGATTTTTTTCATGCTTCATGCCATCCTTTCTCGGCTGCTTTTTTTGCTTCTGCAACGATTTGCGCCAAATCATCACTGAAACCAGCGGTGATCGCTGCAGCAAAGGCACCTTCCACCAGCGGCGCGTCGATCAGGTGATAGCGTTCTTGTTGCTGAGGTTCCAGCATGTCGTATGCAAGTTCGGCATTCAAAACGGCACTGCCTAGATCGGCAAAGACTAAGATCAGTTCAGCGTCTGCGGATTCGTTGACGGCATCCACGATTTTCGTGGCGTCAGAACCCAGCTCTCCTTCTGCTGTCCCGCCTAAAGAATAGATCGTGACTGACTCGCCATCAGCCATTTCTACGATCATCTGTTTTAATCCTTCGGTGAGTTGCTGACTGTGAGAAACGAGTAAAATACTTTTTTTCATCCAATTTCACCAACACTTTCTGATTAAATTTGGCTGTTTGACAAGGGGGTTGCCTTTTCCAAAGAAACACCGTCCTTGTTGAAACCGCCTACAGGTTCAGTATACCAAATTTCTTTCTTCTTGTATGGTTGCACCTATGGAGAGGACAAAAAAACAGCATCGTCTTTCTGGATAAAGAAAGACGATGCGGCAGAATTGGTTAGGATTGTTTAACAAGCATTTTGGCTGAAAAGCGCTTCGTTAGGAAAGAAAGCCCCACGTACAGGCAGATGTTCAATGCCATCATGCCAAGGAAGTAAGGCAATGTTACGGCGGTCAAGAAACCGACTTCCAGCAATCCGTGGAAAAGCATTGCTGCGACATAGATCCCCACGGTAGTGGTAATCGCTAAGAACAATCGCAATGGATTTAATGGCAAGCAAGCGCGAATCACAGCGATACAGCTGATCCCGATCAACAAATAGTACAACAAGGTCGTCGTATCAAATTGCGACCAACCGTAGTCGGTTTGTAAAAAGCGGATCGCAAAGTAATTGACTAACACCAACAAGGCATTTGGCAACGCATTGAGCAAGACTGTCGGCAAGTAACGACCTTTGATCGGTGCTTTGTTTTCTTCAAAGGAAAGGAAGAAAGATGGATAACCTTCAATTGCTAAGTCGATCAATGTGATTTGGATCGGCAAGAACGGAAAGGCGCTGGATGTCAGGATACAAACCAAAGAGAGCAAGAAGCTGTAAATCGTCTTGATAAAGAAGATTCCCGACGCTTTGGTCACGTTATTGACGACGCGGCGTCCTTCAAATAAAACATCTGGCAACGTAGTAAAGTCAGAATCCAATAAGACAAAGTTAGCGATTTGACGAGCCGCACTGTCGCCAGCAGCCATTGCAATGCTGACGTCGGCTTCCCGTAGTGCCAACACATCGTTGACGCCATCACCCGTCATGGCAACGGTCCGTTGATTGGCTTTTAATTCTTGAACGAGTAGTTTCTTTTGTTCAGGAGTCACACGACCAAAGACCGTATAGCGTGTCGCAGCTTCTCGGACTTCTGCTTCGGTCGTTAAGGTAGAAAGATCGATGGCTTGATCGGCATTCGCTAGGCCTGCACGATGGGCGATCGCTGCGACAGCTATTGGATTATCGCCAGAGATCACTTTTAGATCGATGCCTTGATCCGCTAAGTAAGCCAAGGTTTCTTCTGCGTTTTGGCGGATGATATCAGATAAAATCAAGACTGCCACCGCTTGTGCATTGGTTGGGTCAAAGGATGTCGGCGTTTTTGGATTGGCCTCTACGGCTAAAATCAACACCCGCAGACCTGCTTCTTGCGCTTCTTTGACTTGCGGCAAGGCAGCAGAGCCAGTGACTTTTTCAGGTGCGCCAAGATAGACATTTCCTAGATGTTCAAAAGCTACAGCACCCCATTTGCGCTGTGAAGAGAAGGCAGCGACTTCGATCGGATGATGATCCGTTAGCTCAGGGCAGCCTTGACGCAATGCTTGCATCGTCAAATTGTTATCTGTGCTGGCTGCCAAATAATTCCCTAAGAGCATGTTAGGGTCGCTGTCGACTTGGAGAGGAACGATCGATTCGAGAACCATATGGCCTTCCGTCAACGTCCCCGTCTTATCCAGACAAAGGGTATCGACATGCGCTAAGGTTTCAACGGCATACATATCTTGGACCAAAATCCGTTTTTTGGCCAATTTAATGACACCTGTCGTCAAGGCGATACTGATCAGCAGGACAAGTCCTTTTGGTAACATTCCTAATAAGGCAGCGGCAGAAACGACGACGGATTCCTTGATCCCAGCATCTCGCATCATAAAGGCTTGGAAGAACAAAATCACCCCTAAAGGAACGATCACATAGCTGGTGAATTTGGATACACTACGGATCGAAGCAAGCAGCTCAGAGCGGATCGGTTTGTGGACCTTCGCCTCATTGCTTAGTTTCGCTGCGTAGTTTTCTGCACCGACATGAAGGACTTTTCCTGTCACTTCACCGCTGACGATGAAACTTCCTGAGAGTAAGGAAGCACCTGCTTCTTTGACAACCAGATCGGCTTCACCAGTCAGCATCGCTTCATTGACTTCGACTAGTCCAGAAAGCACCGTCATATCAGCGGGGATTTGGTCCCCAGCACCAAGAATGACTGAGTCTTCTAAGACCAATTCTTTGGCTGAAATCTCATGGATTTGACCATCTCGAATCACTCGTACCGTTTGCGGTGAAACAAGTGAGAGTTTTTTTACTAAATTACGTGCGTGCAATTCTTGGCTGATCCCAATGGTGATATTCACAAAAATAATCGCTAAGTAGAACATGTTGGAATAGGCGCCTACGGCAAATAAAAAAACGCCAATCAATAGGTTGAGAAAATTGAATAACGTCAGTAAATTGTCCTTGATGATCGCAGCAGTTGATTTACTGGTTTTGGTTTCATAATCATTGTGCAGTCCCTCTTGGGTTTTCTTGGCGACTTCTGCTGCAGTCAAGCCGGTGGGTAATTGAGTCATAAGCATCTCCATTTCATTTGTTCATTTCTTTCTGATTCCTTTATCTAGTCTAGCATTCGAAAAAGGCAATGCAATCGTTGCGAGGAAAATAGCGATAAAATTAATTAAAATCTTAAACAATCAACACGTGTTCTTTTAAAGAAAGAAAAAAACTGGGGGAACAAACCGCACCATCGACTTTTTTCTGGTGCTTACGTATAATAGGGGAAGAGAAAAAGCCGAGAAGCAGATGCTTAGCGGACAAAAGAGGGTAGCGAGCATGTCTTTAAAAGAAAAAATTATTGCAGAAAGCAAGCGGCT
Source organism: Enterococcus sp. 6D12_DIV0197 (assembly GCF_002174385.1). Taxonomy (NCBI): domain Bacteria; kingdom Bacillati; phylum Bacillota; class Bacilli; order Lactobacillales; family Enterococcaceae; genus Enterococcus; species Enterococcus sp. 6D12_DIV0197. The sequence goes on along the minus strand of NZ_NIBN01000001.1, from coordinate 3,351,471 downwards.
TGGCATCGACAAGATCGGGTTTGCTTCAGCGGAGCCGTTTTTGGCATTGGAGCCTTCCTTGCGGGAACAAAAAGCCAAAGGCCATACCTCTGGTTTTGAGCATCCCGTGATCGAAGAGCGTATCTATCCTGAACGGACATTTGAAAATCCGCAAACGATCATTGCGATCGCTTTAGCTTATCCGACAAAAATCAAAGAGAAAGTCCCGCGGGATGAAAAACGTGGCATGTTTGCCCGTGCCTCGTGGGGCATCGATTACCATGATATTTTGCGAGAACGGTTGGATCGCTTGATCGCCTTTATCAAAGAACAAGCGCAAACGATGGAAGAACAAGTCGAATGGCGTTTCGCACCGCAAGTCGATACAGGGGAATTGGTGGATGTGGCGGCAGCGCAGCGGGCGGGTCTTGGCTTTATCGGTCGTAATGGCTTGCTGATCACAGAAGAATTTGGTTCGTTTGTTTATCTCGGGGAGATCGTCACTAATATCTCTCTTGAACCAGATGAAGAAGTCCCGTTTGGTTGTGGGGATTGCATGCGTTGTGTGACGGCTTGCCCCACTAAAGCGTTATTGGGCGATGGTCGGATGAATGCCCAGCGTTGTTTGTCCTATCAAACCCAGACGAAGGGCATGATGCCAGAAGAGTACCGCAAAAAGATGCATAACGTGATTTACGGTTGCGATATTTGTCAGCTGGTCTGCCCTTATAATCGGGGGAAGGACTTCCATTTTCATCAAGAGATGGAGCCTGAAGTCGATACCGTTTATCCAAAACTGCAACCGATGCTGTCTTTATCAAACAAAGCCTTCAAAGAACAATTTGGCCATCTATCTGGCTCTTGGCGGGGGAAAAAACCGCTGCAGCGTAATGCCATCATCGCCTTAGCCAATGTGGGAGACCGGAGTGCCTTGCCAGCGATTTGGCGCTGTGCGACAGAAGACGTGCGCCCAGTGATTCGAGGAACGGCTTATTGGGCCATTGGCCAGTTGGGCGTCAAAGAACCAGAGATGTGGTTAGAGCGACTGCAACGGTGCGCAGAGTTAGAACCCGAAGAAGAAGCACAGCAAGAATTGCAGCCTGCCATCGAACGATTGCAAGCAGTCATTACCAAAAAGCAGGAAAAAGAGCTATAAAAAAAGCAAAACGCGCCTGTGGCCGTTTTGCTTTTTTGTTTAATCTAGTACGTCATCACTTTCAACGATTTCTTCTGAATCGAGTTCAAAATCAGGTGCTGGATGCACACGCTCAGGCAGCTCCATTTCTAACTCGCCTTCTTCGGTGTATTGGTTGTCGGTATCGGCAACGTCAACTAAAATTTCTTCAGGAAGCTCTTGCTCCAACCGATAGCCTTCTGCATGACGTGCATCGAGTAATTCCAAAAGATGTTGCCACTCGTCTTTCGAGATCACTACAACATCAATGCCATCTTTGTTTTGTACCTCTACAACAGAGGAAAGATCGGTGCCGACCGTTTTAATGATCGATTCCAACGACCATTTACTCGTTTCTAAGTCAATTTTTTGTGCCATAAGAATTACTCCTTTTTTGAGAAAAATTTTGTCCTACCTTAATTGTAACGGGAAAGTTGCAGAAAACAAAATAGCTTGATTGGGAATCGTCCCTGATATGCGCAAGAACATTTGCACAGCGGCTTTAACCAAGGTAAGATAAGAGCAAGAAGGGAAGGAATAAAAATGACAGAAAAACAGACATTTCATGTGAATGGGTATTTAGCACTGGTTGTGCTGATCGGGTTATTAGTTGGCGGCGGTTATTTGTTTTATCATGGGTTCGTAAATGAGAGCGTTCTCGAAATCGTTCTCAGTATTCTTTTATGGATCGTTTCGTTTCTTTTCCTTAGTTCGTTAACGATCGTACAGCCCAACCAAGCCAAAGCGATCCTCTTTTTTGGGCAATATTTAGGGACCATTAAAGACAACGGCTTGTTCGTGACAACCCCCTTAACCCAAAAAATCAATGTTTCATTGAAAGTCCGTAACTTTAACAGTTCGCTGTTGAAGGTCAATGATTCAGACGGAAACCCGATCGAGATCTCGGCGGTGGTGGTTTTTAAAGTCGTAGATACGGCGAAAGCATTGTTTGATGTCGATTATTATCAAGATTTCATTGAGATCCAAAGTGAAACAGCGATTCGTCATATTGCGACGCAATACCCGTATGACACGTTCAATGACGATGATCTGACGTTGCGAGGCAATACCAATGAAGTTTCTGAAGAACTGGCAAAAGAATTGCAAGAACGATTGGCTGTTGCTGGGGTCGAAGTCATAGAGACCCGCTTAAATCACCTCGCGTATGCGACTGAGATCGCTAGTGCGATGCTGCAGCGCCAACAAGCCAAAGCGATTTTATCTGCACGGCAAATCATTGTTGAAGGAGCCGTCTCCATGACACAAATGGCGTTAGAACAAATCGAAGACGGACAGGACATCAATTTCACGGATGACCGCAAAGTCCAACTGATCAATAATTTATTGGTATCGATCATTACCGATAAAGGCACGCAGCCGGTGATCAATACGGGCGATGTCAAAGAGAAAGGAGTGTAGCATTTGAAGAAACTTTACATCAAACAGAAGGTTTTCAGCATCGGTGAAAAATTTACCGTCACTGATGATTTACAAAACCCTCGCTATTATGTCGAAGGCAGTTTTTTTAAGATCCCGAAAAGTTTTACGATCTTCAATGAGCAGCAGCGACCGATCGCGGAGATCACCAAAAAAGTGTTCAGTTTATTACCAAAATTTTTTGTGGAAGTCCACGGCCAAGAAGCGATCGTTTTAGAAAAACATTTCACATTTTTTAAAGCCCGCTATTCCATCAGTGCAGAAGGCATCGATGTGGACGGCAATTGGTGGGATATGGATTTTGTGGTCAACCGCAACGGCAAACGGATCGCAGAGATCCACAAAAAATGGATCTCTTGGGGCGATACCTATGAAGTTGTGATCTATGAAGAAGATCTAGATGACCTGATCATTGCATTAGTGGTAGCCATCGATCGCGTCAAAGCAGATGATGCCGCAGCGTCAAGTTCAGCAAGTAGTTAGAAAAAAAGGAGCGATGTGCATGTTATACGGTTCGATTGAAGCAGGCGGCACAAAATTTGTGTGCGCCATTGGCGATGAAGAAATGACGATCAAGGAAAGAGTGAGCTTTCCGACAACGACACCTGAGGAAACAATGCCTTTAGTCATTGGTTTCTTCAAACAATACCAAGCAGATTTAGCAGGGATTGGGATTGGCTCATTTGGGCCTATCGATATCCATCGCGATTCTGCCACTTATGGGTACATTACCTCGACCCCGAAATTGGCATGGCAAAATTTTGATTTCATCGGTACCATGAAAAAAGAATTTCCGATCCCGATTTCTTGGACAACAGATGTCAATGCGGCTGCCTATGGTGAGTATGTCTTCGGCAGTGGCAAAGGATTGAGCAGTGTCGTTTACTACACGATCGGTACAGGTGTTGGCGGCGGTGCCTTACAAGAAGGGCGCTTTATCGAAGGCTTTAGTCATCCAGAAATGGGGCATATGCTGGTCGTCCCTCATCCAAAAGATGACTTTGCTGGCAGCTGTCCATTTCATGGCAACTGTTTAGAAGGGATGGCTGCTGGACCCGCCATCGAAAAACGCTTAGGGAAAAAAGGGCAAGAGGTTGCAGAAGATGATCCTTATTGGGAAATCGAAGCCTCCTATATTGCTCAATGTGCCTACAATACAACCTTGATGTTTTCTCCAGATGTGATCATTTTTGGCGGTGGTGTGATGAAACAACGCCATATGCTGCAAAACGTCCACGACGCATTTGCAAAATTGGTCAATGGGTATGTCGAAACACCTGAGTTAAGCAAATATATCGTGACCCCAGCATTAGAAGACAACGCTGGAACCCTCGGTTGTTTGGCATTGGCTCGAGAAGCGGTCTTACATTCATAAATAAAAAAATGGATCATACTCTTCGGGTATGATCTTTTTTTACAGCGTATCAGTGGCGCTTTTGGCGACTTTTTGTATACTTAAGCTGAGGTGGAAAAGAATGAAATTAGCTGTTCGAAAAAGAAAAATCGGAAATATTCCGGTCTTAGAAGTCGTACCAGAAGAAATGATTTATGAGCCACTGCCATTGATTATTTACTACCATGGCTGGCAGACGAGTAAAGAATTAGTGTTGACACAAGGCAGAAAGTTGGCTAGAGAAGGTTTCCGGGTGGTCTTGCCAGATGCAGCCAATCATGGGGAGCGCAAGACCCAGCTATCGGAGATTCCTTCTCTAACTTTTTGGCAAAGTATCCAAACCAATCTATTTGAGTTTTCTTACTTAGTCGATTTTTTTGAAAACCTTGGTTTGGTCAACGGTCAGATCGCAGTTGGCGGAGTCTCTATGGGAGGGATGACCACGTGCGGTTTATTGTGTCAGCATCCAGAAATCACAGCGGCAGCTTGTATCATGGGTTCTCCTTCCATGTTGAAATACCGTGACCGCATCCAAATGCACGCTGGCGCTGCTGGGTTCTTTGTACCCGAGGATTATGGTCAGCTTTTAAGCTGGATGGATGCTTACGACCTGTCTTCTCAACCAGAGAAATTGGGACAGCGTCCTCTTTTGTTTTGGCATGGTACCCAAGACGAGAAAATTCCTTATGGTGATGTGGAAGCCTTTGTGGCAGAAAATCCAGAAGCAAATTTGCAGTTTATCTCGCGAGAAGAACGCCATCTGGTACGTGGAGAAACGATGGATCAAGTCACAGCTTTTTTCGTGGCAGAGCTCAATCAAACCAATCCATGACACGGTTTGCGCAAGGAAAAAGATTGTGTGAAAAGGTACAAGCATAAAACTCGTTTTTTGTCACGTGATAACCTATACTGTAGGGTGCAAAAAAAGGAGGAATTGGTTTGACATACCGCGTTTTATTATTTTATAAATACACAACAATTGAAGATCCGGAAAGCTTCGCCAAGGAGCATTTAGCATTTGGAAAAGAAATTGGCATCAAGGGCCGTATTTTAGTAGCCAATGAAGGGATCAATGGCACACTTTCTGGAACGGTTGAAGCAACGGATCGCTATATGGAAAAAATGGAAGCTGATCCCCGTTTTAAAGGGATTTTTTATAAGATTGACGAAGTAGAAGAACATGCGTTTAAAAAGCTATTCGTTCGTCCGCGTAAAGAATTGGTTTCATTGAACCTTGAAGACGACATCGATCCATTAGAAATGACTGGAAAATATTTAGATCCTAAAGCGTTCAAAGAAGCGTTGTTAGATGAAGATACCGTGGTGATCGATGCCCGTAACGATTATGAATATGATTTAGGCCATTTCCGAGGAGCCGTTCGTCCCGATATCCGCAGCTTCCGTGAGTTGCCGCAATGGATCATCGATAATAAAGAAAAATTCATGGATAAAAAAGTCGTTACTTATTGTACTGGTGGTATCCGTTGTGAAAAATTCTCAGGCTGGCTGCTGCGAGAAGGCTTTGAAGATGTGGCCCAACTCCATGGCGGTATCTTTGCTTATGGGAATGACCCAGAAGTTCAAGGCGAGCTTTGGGATGGGAAAATGTACGTCTTTGATGAACGCATCAGTGTGGAAATCAATCATGTAGATAAAAAAGTCATCGGCCGCGACTGGTTTGATGGGACACCTTGCGAGCGCTATGTAAACTGTGCCAACCCAGAATGCAATCGCCAATTCTTAACTTCTGAGGAAAATCAGGCTGCCCATTTAGGTGCCTGCAGCTATGATTGTGCCATCCACGAACACAACCGTTACGTGGAGCAACATGGAATCACAGAAGCAGAAAAAGCTGAACGGTTAAAAAACTTTGCAACAAAAAATGAAACAGTCACTGCCTAAACCGACAACTGTTTCACAGGAAATGAATGATTAAAAGAGTCGCACGTGAGTCCGAAAACTGGCTTAGCTCAGGCAGTTTTCCCACCTTCCGTGCGGCTTTTTTGAATGGACAGAATTGGAAACGATTGTTTTTTAATTATCTGAAAAATCTAACTATTCCAATTGTTCTTTTTTCTTTCCTATCGAGAAAAAACGCAAGGCTCTCGCATATTTCACGATTTTAGAGTAAACTATACCTAATTGTGGAAGAGGAAAGAGGAATTCAGATGAAAATTGTTATTGCTGGTGCAGGTGCTATGGGCAGCCGTTTTGCTATTATGCTAAAAAGAGGCGGAAATGACGTCACGTTGATCGACGGCTGGCCTGCGCATATCGAAGCGATCCGTGAACACGGATTACGAGCGAACTTAAACGGTGAAGAGATCGCAGTCCCTTTTTCGATCTATTCGCAAAATGAGATCCCAACGACTGTACAAGCAGACTTGATCCTGGTCTTTACTAAAGCGATGCAACTGGATCAAATGATGCAAACGATCAAACCGATGATCGGAGAGCAAACGAAAGTCTTATGCTTATTAAACGGGATCGGTCATGAGGACACGATTGAAAAATATGTTAGCACGGATAAAATCTTTTTAGGAAATACCATTTGGACGGCGGACTTGATTGGTCCTGGTAACGTTCGCTTGTTTGGGGATGGTTCTGTAGAACTGCAAAATATCGAACCGGGGAAAGAAGAAGATGCCCGTCAATTGGCGGCAGTCTTGGCTGATGCTGGGTTGAATGCGTCTTATTCTGAGAACATCCGTTACTCCATCTATCGCAAAGCCTGTGTCAACGGCACCCTAAATGGCTTGTGTTCGATTTTAAATGTGAATATTGCCCAATTCGGTCAAACCTCAACAGCGCGTGCGATGGTCCAAACGATCGTGGAAGAATTTGCGGCAGTTGCTGCCCATGAATCTGTTGAACTGGATGTATCCGAAGTAGTCCACCATATTGAGGAAACCTATGATCCAGAAGGCATCGGAATGCACTATCCATCCATGTATCAAGATTTGATCAATAATCATCGCAAAACCGAGATCGATTATATCAATGGCGCAATCTCACGAAAAGGTCGCAAGTACCAAGTGCCAACGCCTTATTGCGACTTTTTGACTCAAATGATCCATGCTAAGGAAGATATTTTAGCAGCAGAATAACCTAAGTAAATCTATTCTAAAAATGCAAAAACGGCGTATCCTTTTAGGGTTCGCCGTTTTTTTGTCCATTTATTGAAAATGTGTTGTTGTAGAGTGCATTCAAAGGTGACGTTATTGTGCAGGCAGATCCGCCATAAACCGTTCGCTACCTTGAAAGACCGCTAATTGTTTGACACCAAAGGAACGCAATAGATCGCTCATCGCTGCAAAATCTAACCGATAGTCACTGGCTTTATGGGCATCAGAGCCAAGGGTGAACAATTTACCACCGACACTTTGATACAGCGGGATTGCATATTGATAAAGGTGGGCATTTTGATAGGGGCCAAAGCTCTTCGCGTTGATTTCCATCGCTAAGTCACGGGCAACGATTTTTTTGAAGATCGTCGTTAACTCTGTTTCAAAATGGGCGGCCAATTCCTTAGCTGTAAATTGGAAACGACGCAAGCCATAATCAAAGTGGGTCACGATGTGCCCGTCAGAAAACGAGTCCAACACGTGGGCCATTTGGTCAAAGTATTGTTTGGCAACTACAAATTTGTCCTTGTTCAACACGGCATCGTCCATATAATCAAAGGTACCGTTTTGATGGATACTGATCAATTTCAAGTCATAGGGATGGCTTTCAAGATAGCGCAAGATTTCTTGTTCTTGACCAGGCACGACACCAATCTCGATGCCTTTTAAGAGTTTCGTCGCTGTGGTCTCTTGCAGCTTCTGGTGGGTATTTACTAGTAATTCATAGTCAGGGATATCATCACGGAATCCCGAATAGGGGTTCTTCAAATCGAAATGATCTGTCGCAACGAAGTAGGCAGGCTGGTAAGCAAGGTAATTCTCAAACTGTTCATCTGAATCAAAAGACAAAAATGTATGCAGATGTTGATCATAATAATTCATAAACAAGACTCCTTTTCTTGAATACGATACCACAAAAAAGCAGAAGAAACTATGATTGGCTGAGAAAAGGTTTTCTCTTGGACAATTTTTCGCTTATAATAAATAAGAATAGAGCGAAGGAGTCGGTCAGCCATGAGTATGTACCTTGAAATTCCTGAATTTGAAAGTGAATTTCGTTTTCGAACGTTTCTAAATGATGGTTTGACCATCGTTTACCCCCATGTCCATAAAGAAATCGAGATCATTTACGCTAAGCGCGGCACGGTCAATATTGGTGTTGACGATACGATCATTGAGTTGGAGGAAGGGGATCTGTATCTTTTTTCCAGCGGGCAACCCCACTATTTTCTAGCATCGCCTGAGAGTGAACGCTATGTCTATCAATTTGATATGAAGCTTTTTGAAGAGCCGTTGCTTCGAGAAAATGAAGTATCCTTGATGACACTCTTTGAAGAAGGGGAGCCCCACAGCAAAAATTGGCCAACGAGTTTTACGGAAAAAATAACAGGTCTCTTGATCGAGTTGTATCAGTTGGAAGAGGAAAATGTTGTTGGGAAGCGTTATTTGACTCTCGGGCTGCTTTACCAGTTGATTGGGGAGTGCTATCAAGGTTTGCCAAAGCGCAAACAAGCCGTCAATCCGCTAAAACGAACGGCCGCACAATACAAAGAAACCTTGCAGCGTCTGAATGATGTCTTTGAGTACATCGAATCTCATTACCAAGAAGTCTTGACGATGGAGGACACCGCAAGACATGTAGGGTTTAGTCCCCATTATTTCACGCGTTTCTTTAAAACCAATACTGGCAAGACCTTCATGCAGTTTTTGACGGAATACCGCATCAATCAAGCCAAATTTATCTTGGCCAATGAAAAGATCCCCATGGCAGAAGTCGCTGAAAAAGCAGGTTTTGCCAGTGTCAAAACATTTCACCATGTCTTTAAGGAAGCCGTTGGTCAATCACCGTTGCAGTACCAGAAACAACTGAATCAAAATTGATAGAAACAGCCGATGAGCCTTTGCTTGTCGACTGTTTTTTTGTCAATTTGGCACTATTTTTTTCTCGATAGTGTTTTTTTAAGCGCTTTGCATAAATTGTGGAGTGGTTCTTTTTGTTAAAGTTTCATAAGATAATTTTCGGGAATTTTTTCAATGGAAACTGGGAAGAACTGCTTTCGATGTTTCGCTATAATGAGGGGGTAGAAAATAATAAGCGTTTTCAGGAGGAAAGATATGACAGTTAAAGTTGGAATCATTGGGTGCGGTGGGATCGCAAACGGCAAACACATGCCTGCCTTGTCTCAAGTAGAAGAAGTAGAAATGGTTGCCTTTTGTGATCTGCTGGTTGAACGTGCAGTTGAAGCGAAATCAGCATTTGGGACCGAAGATGCCCAAGTATTCAGCGATTATCAAGAAATGTTGGCACAAGCTGATCTAGATGTGATCCATGTGTGTACACCAAACGCCTCACATGCTGAGTTGACGATTGCCGCACTAGAAGCGGATTGTCATGTCATGTGTGAAAAACCAATGGCAAAAACAGCGGCAGAAGCCAAAGCAATGATCGAAGCAGCTAACCGAACAGGGAAAAAACTCACGATCGGCTACCAAAACCGTTTTAGAAAAGATTCTCGTTATCTTCATGAAGTGTGCGCCGAAGGACAGTTAGGAAACATTTATTTTGGGAAAGCTCATGCGATTCGACGTCGGGCTGTGCCAACTTGGGGTGTTTTCCTTGATGAAGAAGCGCAAGGCGGCGGTCCGTTGATCGATATTGGTACCCACGCATTGGATCTGACCTTATGGATGATGAACAATTACAAACCAAAATTTGTTGTCGGAAAAGCGTATCATGAGTTGTCGCAAACCAAAAATGCCGCAAATGCTTGGGGTCCTTGGGATCCAGAGAAATTCTCAGTAGAAGATTCGGCCTTTGGTTTTGTGGTCATGGAAGATGGCGCAACGATTTTCTTAGAAGCTAGCTGGGCGCTCAACAGCTTGGATGTGAAAGAAGCCAAAACGACACTGATGGGCAGCAAAGCGGGTGCGGATATGAACAACGGTTTGACCATCAACGGAGAAGACCACAGTTTGCTGTATGAAAAAAATATCGAACTTGAAACAGGCGGCGTTGATTTTTATGAAGGAAACGGCGAGACGCCAGAAATTTTAGAAGCACAATCGTGGATCCATGCGATCATCAACGATACCGAACCAGTGGTCAAACCTGAAGAAGCAATGGTCGTGACGGAGATTTTAGAAGCGATCTACAAATCATCGCAAACCGGTGAGCCAGTCTACCTATAAGAACTGCTGGAAGAAAAGGAGCGAGCATAAATGACAAAACCGAAAATCGCTTTACAGCTTTGGAGTATTCAAGAGGACTGCAAGACAGATCTTTTTGAAGCGTTGAAAACAGTTAAACAAAACGGCTATGACGGTGTTGAATTTGCCGGTTATCATGGACACAGTGCTGCTCAGATCAAAGAAATGCTGGAGCAGTTGGATTTGGCGGTCGCGGCTTCCCATATCCCGTTTGAAGCATTGCGAGATCGTTTTGAAGAAACCGTCACTTTTGAAAAAACGATTGGCAATCAACGGATCGTCATTCCGTATGCCAGTTTTGATTCTTTCGAAAAATGGCAAGCTTTTGCTGCGGAGCTGACCCAGATCACCCAAAAATTGCATGCAGAAGGGCTGACTTGCTACTACCACAACCATGCCCATGAATTTACTGAAGTTGCTGGAGAATCTATGATCGATGAACTGATCAAAGACAATCCGCAACTGCGTTTGGAAGCCGACCTTTACTGGTTAGCCTTTGCAAACGTGGCTGTTTTACCTTGGCTAAAGGAACGCGAAACGAAGGTCGGCTTGGTTCATATCAAAGATATGCAAGAGCAGCCGCAGGAAAGCACCGAGATCGGCAATGGGATTTTACCAATCAAGTCGTATGTAGAAGCAGCTAAAGCATTAGAACTACCATGGTTGATCGTCGAGCAAGAAGCGTTTCAAAAATTCGCTCCTTTAGAAGCCAGCGGGATTGATTATCTGCAATTAAAAAACATCGTAGAGGAGGTCTACCAATGATCCATGTTACGGTATGGAACGAGTTTCGTCATGAAAAAACAAATAAGACCGTCCAAAAAATGTATCCCGAAGGAATCCATGGTCAAATTGCCAAGTTTTTAGAAGAGGATGATTTCCAAGTGCGAACGGCGACCCTTGATGAACCAGAACACGGGTTGACGGAGCAAGTATTGGCTGATACGGATGTGTTGGTTTGGTGGGGCCATATGGCGCACGAAGAAGTCGATGATGCTATCGTTGCTCGTGTGCAGCAGCGTGTATGGGAAGGAATGGGACTGATCGTCTTGCATTCTGGTCATTTTTCGAAAATCTTTAAAAACTTGATGGGAACGTCGTGCGATTTGAAATGGCGGGTAGACGATCAGCATGCACGGATCTGGAATGTCAATCCGAGCCACCCAATCGTTGAAGGAGTCGGCGAATGGATCGAACTAGAGCAAGAGGAAATGTATGGCGAGCACTTTGATATTCCAGCGCCGGACGAATTGATCTTTGTCAGTTGGTTCCCTGGTGGTGAAGTTTTCCGCAGCGGCTGTACATTCCGCCGTGGGAATGGCAAGATCTTCTATTTCCAGCCTGGTCATGAGACATTCCCAAGCTATTACAATCCCAAAGTGCAAAAAGTGATCCAAAATGCGGCTCGCTGGTGTGCACCAACAGAAAATCGTTACCCAACATATGGGCATTTTCAAGCAATTGAGGAGGAAAGAAAATGAAATTAGGTGTTTTTACCCCGTTATTCAATCAACTTAGCTTTGAAGAAATGATCGATGAAGTAGCGAAAAAAGGGCTGCAAACCGTCGAGATCGGTACCGGTGGTTCTCCAGGCAATGCCCACTTAGACATTGACCGTTTACTAGCAAGTGAAGCAGAGCGAAAAGAATACTTAGCGAAATTAGCTGATAAAGGATTGGAAATCTCAGCTTTGAGCTGTCACAACAACCCAATCTCTCCATTAAAAGCAGAAGCGCAAGAAGCCGATGAACTTTTGCGCAAAACCATCAAATTAGCCAGCTTAATGAATGTACCTGTTGTGAACGGATTTTCAGGCGTTTCAGGCGGAAATGCAACAGATACACAAGTCAACTGGCCAGTATTGCCATGGCCAACGGAATACGATGACAATTATAATTATCAATGGGAACAAAAACTGATTCCTTATTGGAAAGGCATCAACACGGAAGCGGAAGCGGCTGGTGTTAAAATTGGGATCGAACTTCATGGTGGCTTTTTGGCACATACCCCTTATACGATGTTGAAACTGCGGGATGCTGCGGGGAAAGCCATCGGCTGTAACTTGGATCCAAGTCATTTATGGTGGCAAGGGATCGACCCAGTGGCAGCGGTCAAAATCTTAGGGGAAGCCGATGCGATCCATCACTTCCATGCCAAAGATACGTATTTGGATCAAGACAATATCAACATGCATGGCTTGACGGACATGCAGCCATATAGCAATGTCAAAACCCGAGCTTGGACCTTCCGTTCAGTCGGTTGCGGCCACAGCTTACAAGTCTGGTCAGATATTATTTCTGCGCTTAGAATTTATGGGTATGATTATGTCTTGAGTATTGAACATGAAGATCCAATCATGTCCATTGATGAAGGACTGACTCGTGCCATCAGTAACTTGAAGACGATTATGATCCGTGAAGAAGCTTCATCCATGTGGTGGGCATAAGAAGAAAACCGAGGAGTGTCAGACATGAGTGCAATCAATTTTGCAGTAATCGGATATGGCGGCATGGGTGCGTACCATGTACACAATATCTTACCAAATGAAAACGAACGAATCCACATCGTAGGAACTTACGATATCAATGAAGAACGTCAAGCGATCTCCCAAGAAAAAGGCCATAAGATCTTTAAAAGCTATGATGAAGTCTTAGCCGATGAGACGATCGAAGCAGTATTGATCGCCACACCTAATGACTTGCACAAAGAGTTATCGATCGCTGCGTTGAAAGCAGGCAAACATGTTGTTTGTGAGAAGCCTGTTGCGCTGAATACTGCGGAACTAGATGAGATCGTGGCGGTTGCCCAAGAAACTGGCAATACCTTTATGGTTCACCAAAACCGCCGTTGGGATCCTGATTTTCTACTTGTACGCGAACTGTACCGTAATGGACAGATCGGTGATTTGTTCCAATTAGAATCACGGGTCCAAGGGGCAAACGGCATCCCAGGAGACTGGCGCCATGTGAAAAAACAAGGTGGGGGAATGCTTTTAGACTGGGGCGTTCACTTGCTGGATCAAATGTTATGGCTGATCGACAGTCCAGTGAAAGATGTTAAAGCGGATCTTAGCTTTGTGTTGGGGGAAGAAGTCGATGATGGGTTCTTCGCTTTGATTACCTTTGAAAATGGGGTCAAAGCAATCGTGGAAGTTGGAACCTCCAATTACACGCAATTGCCTCGCTGGTACATCAAAGGAACAGAAGGAACAGCCACCATCACCGATTGGGATTTAAATGGGGAAATGGTGCAAGCAACAGGTCGCGAAGATGTGGCAGCACCAAAACCAGTCCAAGCAGGCGTCGGCTTGACGAAAACGATGGCACCCCCATCGGAATTGGCAGCCAAAGAAATTCCTTTCCCGAAAGCCGAAGCAGATTTTGAACCTTTCTACAAGAATTTTTACAACGTTGTACGCAACGGTGCCGAACCTATCGTTAAAAACGAAGAAGTCCGAGCAGTGATGCAGTTGATCGAACGCATTTTTGCCACAGCGTAAGAGAATAGAAAAAAAGCACTAGCTGAGGGAGTGATCTCTTTTCGCTACGTGCTTTTTTTGTGTAATGAAACGATAACAGTTACTCCGATACGTAAAAATTGAACAATAAATCTTGAGGATAATTTCCCCATCGATCGCCGAAGATGGTCAAACCACCAGCATTTTCGGCAGTTGCAGGTGCAGCAATTTTAAAGGTGAAAAAATCACTGTGGTCTAAGTCGATTTCATTCAGGTTGTGATCGGTTAATTTTTCTCCATCGAGGGAAGTATCATAGCGATTGATGCGTAAATGCTTAAGTAATCCATATTGACTGAACTCATCGATCCACCATTGCGGAGTCAGAGAACCTCTGACATCCGAAAAGTTTCCTGGTACGGTATAGCTACCGATGCAGTGATTGTTTAAGTAAAAGGAAAGATCGCTGGGCCAATAGTTATTCGAAATGGGGAACTCTGAAGCGATCTCCATACTAATTTCTAGTAATTCAATTTTTTCACCATTTTTCAAAGGATTTGGGATTTTGTATTCTAAAAAACCGTTATTTAGCCAGATGATACTTGCATCAACACGTTCTTGATCCAGAAAAGATTTTGGATCATCTAAGGCGCCAATCAAGCGGTCTTTGGTCGCCATTCCACAAGAAGGCTCAGCTTTAAAATCGGTGAAGTGGCCAATTTTCACGGATTGGGAGGTTAGATTCATTTCTGGAAACACTTTTGCTGGGAAATTGATATTGATGAAATCAGTTTTTAGAGATAAATATTTTTTCTTCCAGTCTTGCCCCGATCCTTTTTCTGTTTTAATCAACTGAGCTTCTTCGAGTTTACGGATATGTTTGGTCATCAAAGCATTGCTGATTGCTAATTTTTGTCCAATTTCACTGATGCTTTTCTTCTTATCGCCTAATTCTCTTAAAATCGCTAAGCGAGTTTCATTTGCCAGTGCTTCGTAGATCGGTAAAGATGCGTTCGTTAGATCCAATTCCATAGCGATCACCTCGTTATACTAAAATGTTTAATGAAAAGATGGTTTAATTATAACACAACCTTGTGAATTTACAAAATAGTAAAATGATGTTTATTTTGGATATCCCTTGTTAAAATAATGTTGACAGCGCTTTATATTTATAGTAACTTTACGGTGTAAACATTATTCGACGATAGTCTAACGATTATGTTTATTGATAACTGGATGTCATTTTACTTTTTAGTTAAATTAAAAGGAGTGTAAAAAATGAAAGTAAGTAAATCAATTGTTTTAGTAGGGACAAGCTTATTATGCACAGTGTTGTTAGCTGCTTGTGGCGGAAGTGGTAGCTCAAGTAATAATTCAGAAATTTTGCTTTGGTCTTCGACAACAGGACCGGACGGTGAAAAAATCAAAAAAACGATTGATCAATACAATGAAACAGACCCAGACTTTAAAGTGAAGTTAGTAAGCATGCAAGGTGACACCTTTACTTCAAAGTTGACGACTGCGGGGAAATCAGGGAAAGGTGTCCCTGATTTGGCTTTGATCGCCTCAGAAGCTTTGCCTACGTATAAACACCAAGACATGCTTGAAACTTGGGATGACATGATCGATGGGACAGAATTGGCACGGGAAAACTACGTAGAAGCTGCTTGGGACACTGGTGTAGTGGATGATAGTCAATATGGGATTCCGGCAACCATGGGTTCGTGGGTGATGTATTACAACCAAGATTTGGTGGATAAATATGTTCCAGGAGCGTTGGATGATGGCGTAGTGACGTACGAAGAAATCAGACAAGCTGGGGAAAAAGCAAAAGCAGATGGTATCTATAGTTTTGGCTATACATGGGGCATGCAGAATTATTCGAATCTCTACCAACAAATGGGTGGGGAATGGCAAGATGCACAAGGAAACATCAATATCGATAATGAGTTTTCTTACAATGCCGTTCAAGAGTTTAAGGATCTATACGATGCCGGCTACATGGTCCCAGATGGTGAAGATGCAAATAAACTTTTTGCAAACCAGCAGCTGATTTTTCTTCCAGAAGGAACATGGATGCTAAGTAATATGGAAGAAATCAGTGACTTCACTTGGGGTCAAACATTTACTCCTCAATGGAATGCGGAACATATCATTCAGGGTTCAGGCGTCGATCAGTTTGCGATGTTCAAAACGAACGAGGAACGTTCCGATGAAAAGAAAAGTGGCATGGTCGACTTTCTGACTTGGTTACAAGCAAACCAATTAGAGTGGGTCAAATCAGGTGCAAATCCTACTTCCTTAGCAATGCTAGACAATGAAGAATATGTTGAGATGCCACAATCCTTCTTATTGAAGACAGAAAAAGGACAAGCGGCAATTTCTGTTAACGCAGTTGATGGCTTATCGTATATCTTTGGTGAATATGATAATCGTTCATGGGACATGATCACAGGAAAAGCAGATATTCAAACGACTTTTGGTGAGATCCAAAAAGTTGTAGAAGAAAAGATGAAATAATCTTCTCACGTGGAGGCTGTGGCAGAAGGAAGAGCGACCATAAAAGAATTCAGTCCATTTTTTGATAGGGTAGGAATTCTGATGGGGAGGCTTAAAGGGCTGTCACAGTCGTTTCTTGTTGAGAGCTGCACTAGAAATACAAGGAAGGATGGGTATTGATGAAAAAAAGGTTAAATGGCTGGCCAATCGTTTTTATTGGTCCACATATGCTCCTTTTTCTTTTATTCTTTTTAGTTCCTGCAGTGATTGGGATCTATGTTTCTTTTACTGAATGGGATCTGTTCAGTACACCGATTTTTGTCGGGTTTGATAATTTTAAAACGATTTTGTTTGATCAAGACTCGTTGTATCATACGCAATTTTTTAATGGAATGAAAAATACGCTGTTTTTTGCGGCAATCTCCGTTCCGTTATGTATTGTAATTCCCTTGTTGCTAGCGGTTGCATTATCTGCTAAACCAAAAATGATGCGTTTTTTTCAATCGATTCTCTACCTGCCAACATTATTTGCAATCTCTGCCGTCATGATTATTTGGGGGTTCCTTTTGAGCAAATCTTTTGGACCGATCAAAGAAGTATTCGGTATCGACATCAATTTTGTAGGCACGCAACCATGGGCATGGATCGCTATTTTGATCGTGACGATTTGGTGGACATTAGGTGGGAATCTAATTATTTATGTTGCTGCATTAAATGGCGTCTCCAAAGAGCAGTTAGAAGCAGCAGAATTAGATGGTGCGAATAGTATCACGAAATTTTTCCGTATTTCTTTGCCGAGTATTCGCAACCAGCTTGTTTTTACCACGGTCATGACGACCATCGCTCAGTTTAATATTTATGGTCAGCCACTAATGCTGACGGGAGGCGGACCCAACAATTCTACTCGCGTGTTGATGATGTACATCCAAGAAAATGCCTTTGGTAGTAGTACCTCGGTTGCAGGAATTTCTTCAGCGATGGCCATTCTACTAGGTTTTGTAATCATGGCAGTTTCGATTGTGCAATTTATGGTCATCAAAAAAATGGAAAGATAGGAGGGATGAAGATGCGAGAAAACAAACTAGGGAAAAGAATTGCCTTTATTTTACTAGCGATCGTCTGTGTGATTTGGATCTTTCCTTTGATATGGGCAATTTTTACCTCGTTTAAATCGGAGGCAGAGATTCAAAAGGTTGGGTTCAGTTTGATTCCGCAAGATTGGACGCTGGCTAACTTTTTGGGCTTGTTACAAGGCAATGATTCTTCTCCTGTGTTCCGCTGGTTTGTGAATTCAATGATTATTTCAACTTCACATACGCTGTTAGTTATGGTGATCGTCTCGTTTGCGGCTTATGGCTATACACGACTCACCTTTAAGGGGAGAGATTTGATTTTTGCCTTATTGTTAGGAACGATGATGTTTCCCGGGGTGGTCAATTTGATCCCGAATTTTAAAATCGTTGATACGTTAGGTTGGGCCAATACATTTCTGGCAGTCATCGTTCCTGGAGCAGCAGGTGTTTATAACATTTTTCTCGTTCGGCAGTTCATTTTAGGGATTCCTAAAGAATTGGATGAATCGGCTGTGATCGATGGGGCCAACGAGTTTCAAATCTTTTATCATATCATTTTACCGTTGATCAAACCTGTATTGACGGTGGTTGCGTTATTTAGTTTTACTGGCTCATGGAATGACTTCTTGTGGCCATCGATCGTGATAAACGATATTGATAAATTGCCGATTACACCGGGGCTGCAATTGCTACAAGGGCAATACATGACCTATCCGGGAATTGGAACTGCTGGAGCAATCTTAGCCTTGATCCCTACCTTTTTATTGTATTTGGTGGCGCAAAAAAGCTTTATGGCGTCAATGTCGTTGCAAAGTGGCATAAAATAATTTGTTTTTGGAGGAAATATGAGTAGAGAAGAATACCCGAGACCGCAATTTGAGAGAGAAAATTGGTTAAGCTTAAATGGTGAATGGCAATTTGCCTTTGATGACCAAAATCTTGGTTTAAAAGAAAAGTGGTACACAAACGAAGCAAACTATCCGTACAAGATCAATGTTCCCTTTGTCTATCAAAGTGCATTGAGCGGCATTGATCATCGAGAAGTGCACGACGTTGTATGGTATTATCGGACCTTCGATGTGCAAGTCCCTGAAAAAAGTCGTGTCCTTTTGCATTTTGGGGCGGTGGACTATGAAGCAGATGTGTTTGTCAATGGAAATCATGTGAAAAATCATTGCGGAGGGCATACCTCGTTTGATATAGACATCACGGATGCTCTAGTATCTGGACAAGAGCAAATACTAAGTGTGCGAGCATTTGACCCGCATTTTGATGAAAGCATTCCACGGGGGAAACAATTTTGGGAAGAAGAATCAGCAGGAATCTGGTACACAAACTCAACAGGGATCTGGCAGCCAGTCTGGCTTGAAGTAGTTGCTGAAACCCATCTGCAACAGGTGAAATTTACGAGTGATTTTGATGCTGGCGCCGTGAAGATCGATGTAGAACTGAACCAGTTGCAGCCGCAAGTAGTCTTAGAATATCAAATCTATTTTAAAGATGTTTTAGTTACCAGCGGAAAGGCAGACTTTATCACTTCTAAGTTGAGTTTTGCAGTTGATATTTTCCAGCAAGAAATTTTTCGGACGAATTTTCACCACGAAGGCTGGTCTTGGACACCTGAAAAGCCGCAATTATTTGATGTTGAATTGACGCTTAGAGAAGCAGGGAATGCCATCGATCAGCTAAAAAGTTATTTTGGTATGCGTAAAATACATACAGAAAACGGTATGATTTACTTAAATAACAAGCCTTACTACCAGAAGTTGGTTCTCGATCAAGGCTATTGGCCGAGCGGCTTGTTAACTGCACCAACAGATGAGGACTTTAAACAAGACATCTTATTGGCCAAAGAAATGGGATTTAATGGTTGCCGAAAACACCAAAAAACAGAAGACCCACGCTTTTTATACTGGGCAGATAAATTAGGATTTCTTGTTTGGGGAGAGTGTGCGGCGCCGGCAATCTATACCGATCGTTCTGTGATGCGTTTGATGCAAGAGTGGGCAGAGATCATCACTCGGGACTATAGTCACCCTTCGATCGTTACTTGGGTACCAATCAATGAGAGCTGGGGTGTGCCAAAAATATCATTTGATCGTCAGCAACAGCATTTTTCTCAAGCAATGTATCACTTTATCCATTCGCTAGACCAGCAACGGTTGGTTATTTCAAATGATGGTTGGGCGATGACGGAGACAGATATTTGTGCGATTCATAATTATGCGCATGGGCAAGAATCTGAACGGCAAAAATATCTATACTTCAAAGACAGTCTCAGCACGAGAGAAAAATTGGTGAATCGAGTATCGACCCCATGGCCGATTTTCGCTGGAGGATTTTCTTATCAGGATCAGCCTATTTTATTGACCGAGTTTGGCGGTATTGGCTTCGATGTTTCGGGGCAACCCGGTTGGGGCTATACCTCAGTGGAAAATCAACAAGATTTCTTGAAGGATTATCAGCGAATCATGACAGCTGTTTATGATTCTGTCGGACTCTGGGGCTATTGCTACACTCAGTTGACAGATGTTGAACAAGAAATCAATGGATTGCTGACCTATGACCGCCAACCAAAAGTTGATTTGGCAGCGATTAAAGAGATCAATGAGCAGTTTCATCCACCACAGATAGAATAAAATGATTGGTAAGGAAAGGGGCGATGTCCGATGGGGAAATCAGCAGCTTGGCTCAGTGGAGTAAGTATCTTGATTGCTGCGCTTATGATAACCGGTTGTAGCACTGGAACTAATCCAGGGGAAGAAGTGTCCGATTTTACTTCAATTATCGATAATGATGGGGCAGATCCTTGGATCTTGCAAACGGAAGCGTTCTTTTATTATACCAAAACGACTGGGAATAATTTAACGCTTTGGCGTGCTGAAAACCTCTCTCACGTTGCTGCTGGTGAAAAAAAGGTCATCTGGGAAATGCCAGCAGAATTTGAAAGTATCTGGGCACCCGAGCTTCATTACTTAGATGATCGCTGGGTGATGTATTTCGCGGCTAATCGTCCTTCAGAAACGCATCGTATGTACGCATTAGTCAATCATCAAAAAGATCCTTACATGGGTGAGTGGCAATTGGAAGAGATCAAAGGGATGGATGATAAATTTGCGATTGATGGAACAGTTTTAGAGATCAATGACAAACGCTATTTCCTTTGGTCGGGCTGGGAAGGGTATGAAAATGTTGCGCAAAATCTTTATGTAGCGGAAATGGTCTCCCCTACGGAAGTGATTGGGGAGAAACGGCTTATCTCAGAACCAGAATATGAATGGGAAATGCGGCAAACACCATTGATCAATGAAGCCCCTCAAGTGATTATCAAAGACGAAACAGTCAATTTGGTATACTCTGCCAGTGGAAGCTGGGACAATGATTACGCTCTTGGTCTTATGACCCTAGATGTAGCTGATGATCCCCTAGAAAGAGCGAATTGGCAAAAGGAACCAGAGCCGATTTTCCAACAGACAAACACTGTCTATGGACCTGGTCATAATGGATTTGCCAAATCAAAAGATGGTTCTGAAGACTGGTTGATTTATCACGCTGCTCGGTGGGATCATTCGGGCTGGGACCGTTCAATCCGCTTGCAAAAGTTTGGTTGGGATCAAGAGGATAAAGTCCTACTGGAAGCTCCTTTGGATGAGTGGCATGTTCAAGCGTTGCCAAAAGCTGAGCCGAATCGACTGCGATTAACTGCTAGCCGTGCTTTGTTGGAAGGCGATTTAGCGCTTGTCGAAGATGAGGCAGCACTCTCTAAGAAAGTCGTCCAAGGCTTTGAATCAACGACTGACAAAATTATCTTTACCCCTCAGATTGAAGAATCAGATGAATTTCTGGTGATTGCCTATGTCAAAACCACTGATTATCTCTCCTTAAATGACCCAATTCAGGTCAAGATTGAAACGAAACAAGCAAGTCACGTGGTGGATGTCTATCCTTCCGAATATTATCAACCGCTACAAGTCCGCATGAAGTTACCGAAAGGACCGCAGGAAATCACCCTTTCGTCTGAGATTGGGGTTGACACGCTAAGTATTGATCGTTTAGAAATCGTCAAATTCCAATAAAGAATAATGAGGAAGTTTTTTTAATCCAAGCGACGGGTGATGATCGTTTGACTCCTGCTACTTTGTCTTTAGACAATGTGGCAGGATTTTTTTATCCTTGAAAATTCCCAACTCCTACCGCCATAGCCTAAAATTCCATGTATAATAAAGAAAACGACCGTTTTATTTGGCGAAGGGAAAAGAAAAAGCAAAAGAGGTGCGAACTATGAGGATGAATCAAGAGAAGCTGACTTCATCAAATGGGAAGGATCAGCTTTTTGTCAAAACGTGGCTGCCAGAAGAACAGCCGAAAGCAGTCGTGCAAATCGTTCACGGAATGATCGAACACATTGAACGTTACCACGAGTTTGCGGAATGTTTGACTACGCAAGGCTATGCGGTGGTCGGTCATGATCACTTAGGGCATGGGCAATCCGTGAAAGAAACACAGGCCTATGGGCATTTTGGTGAAAAAGAGGGCGCCAACTATTTAGTGGCAGATGTGGGAGTGGTCCATCAGTACGCAGCTGCTTGCTACCCAGACCGACCATACTTTATCTTAGGGCACAGTATGGGGTCGCTGGTGTTGCGGAATTATTTGTTTAGTCAGCCACATCCATTGTCAGGAGCGATCATCATGGGCACCACGATGGAAAAAGCCGTGCTGATGCAAGGAGGCAAACTTGTCACGAACTTGTTGCGCCCGTTTGCCGCTCAGCAATGGCCTTATCACGTAATGGAACAGCTGGTTTTTGGCCAGCACAACCGGCGTTTTCGTCCCAATCGGACCGCCAAGGATTGGTTGACCAGTGATCCGCAACAAGTGGATCGCTACTTGAAGGACCCTTACACGCAATTTCATTTTTCCTTAGCGGCTTACAAGGATCTCTTTACATTGACGCAAGCTGCCAGTGATCCGGATCAACTGCGCAGGATTGATCCAGAATTGCCGCTGCTCTTGATTTCAGGTGCAGATGATCCTGTGGGGCACTATGGCAAAAGCGTCCGCCAATTGGCTCAGCAGCTGAAGCAAAATGCTGACGTGACGATGTATTTGCTTGAGCAGGGACGTCATGAGATTTTGAATGAGCGCAACCGCGAGATCGTTTACAATGAAATTTCTCGCTGGCTGTTTGAAAAAATGCCGAAATGACGAACGTTAAGAAATTGGTAGTCTTTTCTGAAAATTCAAAATTATTTTCTCTTTTAAGGCTTTTTTCATTTTCGGCTATCTGTTATAATGATTTTCACATCTAACATAAAGGAGAGATTTTTTGTATGACAGTTTATAACTTTTCAGCTGGTCCTGCCGTATTGCCCCGTCCCGTATTGGAGAAAGCACAATCCGAACTTTTGAATTACCGCGGAAGTGGGATGTCCGTTATGGAGCTGAGTCATCGGTCCTCCTTGTTTGAAGCGATCATTAAAGATGCAGAAGCACTTTTACGAAAATTAATGGGAATTCCTGAAAACTATCAGGTACTGTTTTTACAAGGCGGCGCGAGTCTCCAATTCAGTATGATCCCTTTAAATCTTGCACAAAACAAAAAAGCCTTATACGTAAATACCGGTTCTTGGTCGAAGAAAGCTATTGAAGCAGCAAAAGCGCTTGGAAACGTGACGGTGGAAGTCGTTGCCTCTAGTGAGGATCAAAACTTTACCTATATTCCAGAAATTTCAGAAGATGCGATCGATCAAGAAGCGGCTTATTTGCATATCACCACGAACAATACCATTGAAGGGACGGCCTTTCAAACGATTCCGCAGGCTGGCAACGTGCCGATCGTAGCGGATATGTCCTCAAATATTTTAGCCAATGACTATCGCGTAGAAGACTTCGGTGTGATTTATGCTGGGGCCCAAAAGAATATTGGTCCTGCAGGGTTGACTGTAGTGATCATCCGAGAAGATTTACTCAATGATGATGCTGTCTTCGCTCCAATGCTGGATTATCGTCTACAGGCTAAAAATGACTCATTGTACAATACACCACCAACGTATGCTATCTATATTGCTAAATTGGTGTTTGAATGGTTGGAAGAATTAGGCGGCATTCCTGCAATTTTAGAACAAGACCGTCAAAAAGCGGCGCTTTTATACGAAACGATCGAAGCCTCTGCTCTTTACAGTAGTCCTGTGGCTGTTGACAGCCGCTCACTAACGAATATTCCTTTTGTGACAGGGGATAAAGCATTAGATCAGCGCTTCAATGAAGAAGCTGTCAAAGCTGGCTTTGAGAACTTGAAAGGGCATCGTTCCGTTGGAGGAATGCGAGCAAGCTTGTACAATGCCTTTCCATTAGCTGGCGTTCAAGCGTTAGTCGACTTTATGAAATCATTTGAAGCGGAGGTCAAATAAATGTTCCAAATTAAAACATTCAATGCGATCGCACCAGAAGGATTACAGCGTTTAGAAAAAGAAAAGTATGCCATCAACGAAAGCGACCAACCGCAAGGGATTTTGCTGCGCAGCCAGAAATTGCACGATTACGCTTTTCCTGAAAGTGTCTTAGGTATTGCCCGTGCAGGGGCTGGGACCAACAACATTCCCGTCAAAGCATGTACTGAAAAAGGGATCGTCGTCTTTAATACGCCAGGCGCCAATGCCAATGCGGTCAAAGAATTAGTGATCGCTAGTCTGCTCTTAAGTGTCCGTCCGATTTTACGAGGTGCCCAATGGGTCCAAACCTTGAGCGGTGATAATGTGGAAGAACAAGCAGAAGCGCAAAAAAGTCAATTTGCTGGAACAGAGTTAGAAGGCAAAAAGTTAGGAATCATCGGCCTTGGTTCTATTGGAGCGATGGTCGCTAACGATGCTTATCGTCTAGGGATGGAAGTAGTCGGTTATGATCCTTACGTGTCAGTGGATACTGCTTGGACGATCTCTCGTCGGGTCAAGCGTGCCAATGATATTGCGGAAGTCTTTTCAACCTGTGATTTTATTACGGTTCATGTGCCGCTAATGGAAAACACGCATCATCTCGTCGGGGAAGCCGAACTTGCGAAAATGAAACCTACAACGAAGCTATTCAACTTTTCTCGTAAAGAAATCGTCGATACAGATGCCGTTTTACGTGCGTTAAAAGCCGACCGTTTAGCGGGCTATACGACTGATTTTGCGGATGAACAATTGCTGCACAATGAAAAAGTCCTCGTCTTGCCGCATTTAGGTGCATCAACAGAAGAAGCTGAAGTCAACTGTGCCAAGATGGCAGCCCGAACATTGAAAAAATTCTTGGAATTTGGGACCATCAAGCGCTCAGTGAATTTTCCAACTGTTGAGATGGCTTTTCATTCGCCTTATCGTCTGACGATCATCAATCGCAATGTACCGAATATGTTAGGTCAGATTTCATCGATCATTGCGGAATCTGGAATCAATATCGACAATATGCTGAATCGTGGACGGGAAGACTTTGCTTACACCCTAGCCGATGTCGCTTCTGAAGATGAAGCCTTATTGAATCAATTAGCCGATAAACTGCGGGAGAACGAAAATATCGTTCGTGTACGGGTCATCAAGAATCAGGAGGTTGGGTATTAATGGTTCAAGTATTTCCGTTTAAAGCCATTCGTCCAGAAGCCTCATTGGCAGAAAAAGTGGCCGAGCTACCGTATGACGTGGTCAATTCACAAGAAGCCGCAGCGTTTGCGCAAGGCAATCCTTACAGCTATTTCCACGTCGACCGTTCGGAGATCGACTTGCCAGGAATCGATCCTTATGATCCACAGGTGTATCAAAAAGCGGCGGAAAATCTTGCATCTTTTCAAGAAGAAGGCTGGTTGATTCAAGAAACGGCGCCCGCATATTATTTGTATGAATTGACGATGGCTGGTAGAAGCCAAACTGGGCTTGTCGCCTGTACCTCGATCGATGATTACGTCGCTGGGAAAATCAAGAAACACGAGTTTACCCGTCCAGAAAAAGAAATCGATCGGATCAATCATATTCTGGCATGTGATGCCAATACAAGTCCGATTTTCTTGAGCTATCGCCAACCAGCAGCAGTCAAAGAAGCGATCAATGCGTGGCAAGCAGAGCATGCACCAATCTATGATTTTGTCAGCTATCATGAAGTGCAACATCGTGTTTGGCTGATCGATGATCCAGCGCTAGTCGCCTCTTTTGCCCAGCAGTTTCAAGCTGTAGATGCCCTTTATATTGCGGATGGGCATCACCGCACAGAGTCAGCAGTCAAAGTCGGCTTGCAAAAGCGAGCCGATGGCCAAAGCAGTCAAGAAAGCGACCGCTTTTTAGCGATTTTATTCCCAGAAAATGAATTAGCGATTTGGGAATACAATCGGGTTTTGCGGGTACCAGTGCCAGATACCTTTTTTGAGCAGGCAGCCCAGCATTTTACGATTCGAGAAACTACAAGGAAGAAACCAGCGCAACGTGGTTCGATTCATCTGTACCTAAACCATGCGTGGTGGGAGTTGACCATCAAACCGGAAGCTGTGCCGCAAGATGCGGTAGGACAGCTGGATGTGTCGCTTTTACAACAATACGTGCTGGCTGATATTTTCGCGATCCAAGATGTGCGGACAGACAAACGCATTGATTTTGTCGGCGGAATTCGTGGTCCAGAAGAATTGGAACGTTTGGTGGATAGCGGAGAATGGACATTGGCCTTTTCCATGTATCCAACGCAAATGGCCGATCTTTTGGCAGTCGCCGATGCGGGAGAAATTATGCCGCCAAAATCAACTTGGTTTGAACCAAAACTGTTGAGCGGTCTGTTTTTACATGATTTAGAAACGAATTAACCAAAAAAAGCTTACGAGGCTACCTCGTAAGCTTTTTTTCTATTAGAAGCTGCCGAGTGTTTCGATGATCAAGCGGACATTCAAGACCGTCAGTGCAATGGCACAGATCCAGCCTAAGGTAGAGACCCATAGCGGATTCTTGAAGCGTTCCCCCATGATTTTTTTTGAGCTGGTAAAAAGAACCAACGGAATCATCGAAACGGGTAAGGCGATGCTTAAAAAGACTTGCGAATAAATCAGCAGATCGTCCAAGGCTTGTTCGTTGCCGCCAAAGTAAATCGTACAAAGCAAGACGGGGATCACCGATAAGCCACGGGTGATCAGACGTCGCGCCCAAGTAGGGATCTTCATATGGATAAATCCTTCCATCACGACTTGCCCTGTCAGTGTCCCAGTGATCGTTGAATTTTGACCAGATGCCAAGAGCGCCACGGCAAACAGAACGCTCAAGACTGGACTGGCGACAGCGCCAGCAATGGAGGAATCTTGCAAAGCATCGAACAGCGCGGAGAAGGTGCCGACTTCTTCACTATGACCAAAGAACAAGGCACTTCCTAAGATCAAAAGCAGGCAATTGACCAAAAACGCAGCGGATAATTGGATATTGGAATCCCAAGTAGCGAACCGCACGGCCGTTGCCACTTCTTGGGTATCGCTGCGATCGATTTTTCGTGACTGGGAGATCGAAGAATGCAGATAGAGATTATGCGGCATCACAGTCGCACCAACGATCCCCAACGCCATTGTCAGCTGCCCATGGTTCAAGACTTGCTTTTGGGGAATAAAGCCTTGCAAGACAGCAGGCAAATTTGGTTGAGCAATAATGACTTCGTAACAAAAGACCAGCATAATGACCAAAATCAGTGTCATGACGATCGCTTCGATTTTTCGGAAACCCAATTTCATTAAAAAGAGCAGAAGCAGTACATCGAAAATCGTTAAGATGACCCCAACTAATAAAGGTAAGCCGAATAGTAGATTGAGAGCGATCGCTCCTCCGATCACTTCCGCGATATCCGTTGCCATGATAGCCAATTCGGTGACGATCCACAAGACAAAGCCTAAGCCTTTGCTGGTGTGTTTACGAGTTGCTTGCGCAAGGTCCATCTGGGTCACGATCCCTAGCTTGGCTGCCATGTATTGCAGCAGCATAGCGATCAAACTGGAAATCAAAATCACAGAAAGTAAGAGATAGCCATATTCAGCACCGCCTCCGATCGAGGTGATCCAGTTTCCTGGGTCCATATAGCCCACGGCTACCAATGCCCCAGGACCAGAGAACGCTAAGAGATTGCGCCAAAAGCTGCCGTTTTTTGGAATGGCAACTGTATTATTTATTTCTTCCAAGCTAGGACC
Source organism: Enterococcus sp. 6D12_DIV0197 (assembly GCF_002174385.1). Lineage (NCBI taxonomy): Bacteria > Bacillati > Bacillota > Bacilli > Lactobacillales > Enterococcaceae > Enterococcus > Enterococcus sp. 6D12_DIV0197. The sequence continues at coordinate 3,323,952 of NZ_NIBN01000001.1, read as the reverse complement.
GTTGGCCGCTTGGATCAATTTTTTTTCTTCATTCATCGTTTCACGTCCTATCTTTTTAGGTGTACCTAAAAACAAATCTATTGTATTCCTCATTTATGAATTTTTCAAGAGAAACCTTTTGAACGTCAGAAGGAAAGAGCAAAAAAACAGCAGCCAAAGGAATGGCTGCTGTCTGTTGGGTTTTCTTATAAAATTAGTCGGCGCGTAAAGCGATCGCTGCATCTTTTTTCGCTGCCATTCGAGCTGGAATGTGGCCGCCGATCATCGTTAGGACGGTGCTGACAGCAATCAAGATCAGGCCGTGGACCGGATTTAATTGAGCAACATTTTCGAGATCAGTCATACTATATAAGATTGCGTTGATCGGGAATGTGGCTAACCAAGCAATCAGGACACCTAAAGCTCCTGAAGCGATCCCTAAAATACAGGTTTCGGCATCAAAGACGCGGGTGATGTCTTTTTTACGAGCACCTAAAGCTTTTAAGACCCCAATTTCTTTCGTACGTTCAAGTACAGAGGTATAAGTGATGATACCGATCATGATCATGCTAGTTACCAAGGAGATCCCTGCAAAAGCGATCAAGACGTAAGTGATGGCATCCATCAAGCCACCAGTCAATTGAGTCATCGTACCCGCTAAATCGGAATAAACGATTTGGTCTTCTTTGTCTTTGCCTTTGTTGAAGTCATCCAAGTAATCAAGGATTTTTTCTTTGGCACTGAAATCATTCGGATAGATCATAATGCTGTTTGGTAAATCACTGCCGCCAAGATAAGCGATCAATGAATCTTTAGCACTTTCGTCAACGGGTTCATTCGTCATCACGTTGGTGTCGCTGTCTTTTTGTGCTTGGACGATCGCTGAGTCTTGGTTTTCTTTGATGACTTCTTGCGCGAGGGCATCACTGTAGGCAATGCCAGTTGACAGCAAGTTCATCGTAGAGTTTTGCTTGATACGTAAGATTCCGCTGATCGTTAATTCTTTGTTGTTACTGTTATCGAAAACGTCATTTAAATCTTGATTTGGAATGAAGTTTCCAGTTGGTAATTCGGTGTAAAAGGCATCATTAGACGCCAATGTGATTTTTGTTCCCACGATATCGTCGAAGGACACCTTGTCGCCATCTTCAATGTCAAAACCGAGATTGATCAATGCATTGACATTCGTTACGTTGTTTTCATCGACGATCAAAACGACATCTGTGCTAGCACTTGGGTAGCTGCCTTCTAAAAGGTCGTAGTTGTCTTTTAAGAAATTGCCGTTATCCTCTGATAACTGCTCGGGGAAAGTCGAAACCCCAATCCCGGTGGAGGCACTCATGGCAGACATCATGGCATTGGTCTGTTCATTGTCAGGTGATGCATTGGAGAAGCTGACTTGTTCCACAGTATCATCGATCTTACGGAAAAGGTTCAAGGAAGTGGAACGAGTGTAGCCGATATTGTTGCTTAATTCAGGATCAATGTCGTTGATGTAATCGAGAAACTCTTGATCGATTTTGTTGATATGGGTTGCACGATCCGCATCACTTAATTTAGCAGTGACCTCTTTATCTGAAGGGAAATCTTCCGATTTATCCCGCGTCCCCATCGCTGATGGATCTTGTTCAGTGGCTACTTGCGAGATCGTGATCGGAAAACGAGCTAATGTTTCTGACTGGGTATTGTCGATTTGTTTTTGGAATCCCGTTGACAGTGACAAAACAATGGCGATTCCGATGATCCCGATACTAGAAGCAAAGGCTGTCAAGAAGGTGCGCCCTTTTTTGGTGCGGATATTGTTAAACGACAAACGTAAGGCAGTCATGAAACTCATTTTTGTGTGCTTTAATTCGAATTGGTCTTTCTTTTGTCCTTCGACATGAGGGTTCGAATCTTTAATGATTCGTCCGTCTTTGAACTCAATGATCCGTCCAGCGTATTTGTGCGCCAATTCAGGATTATGAGTAACCATGATGACCAATTTTTCTTTTGATAGTTCTTGGATCAGTTCCATGATTTGGACACTGGTCTCTGAATCCAAGGCACCTGTTGGTTCATCACAAAGAAGGATATCAGGATCATTTGCTAAGGCACGAGCGATCGCTACCCGCTGCATTTGACCACCAGAAAGCTGATTTGGTTTTTTGTGCATATGCTCAGCTAAGCCCACACGCGTCAAAGCATCGGTTGCTTTTGCGCGTTTTTCTTCTTTTGACACACCGCTCAAGGTCATTCCAAGCTCGACGTTGTCGATGATGCCTAAATGACTGATCAAATTGTAGCTTTGGAAGACAAAGCCGATCGAATTGTTCCGATACGCATCCCAGTCACGATCTTTAAAGGATTTCGTTGATTTGCCGTTGATGATCATATCACCAGAATCGTAATTATCTAAGCCGCCGATCACGTTCAACATGGTTGTTTTCCCAGAGCCGCTTGGTCCTAAAATGGCAACAAACTCTTGTTTACGAAAGGCGACGGAGACACCATCGAGGGCTTTTGTAGTACTGGCGCCAACCGTATAATACTTCTTGATATCTTTTAATTCTAACATGCTGTCACTCTTTTCTTGCCGTTTTCACGATTATTTTCATTATGTAACCACGCTATCATAATGGTTAACAAAAATCAACGATTATCATTGTTTAAACAAATAATTTATACTAAACTAAAGACAGAAAAGAGGGAGAGTATGGAAAAAGCGTTAGGAACATTCAATATGGCGGTATTTGCGGAAATCTTTTCGCTGATGGGAAACATATTGTTTGAAGAAATCGGTCTGGAAGATTTAAAATTGACCAAAATGGAAATCTTGGAACTCGTGGTGATCTCTAGTAATGAAGGAATCACGATGTCCGAGTTGGCCCAGCAAATCGGTACGTCAAAAGTCCAAATCAGTCGTTCGATCTCGGGGTTAGAAAAGGCTGGCTTTGTGGTCCGCAAAACCAACGGCGTCAATCGCCGCAACGTCAATGTTTATTTGGAAGAAGCTGGGAAGCAGTTGTTTGTCCAAAAGAAAAAACAAGTGGAAGACCGCTTGAATGCCAAAACCGCTCAAATGGCTGCAGAAGATATCCAGCATTTGAGTCAGTCGTTGACGGAAGCAGTGGGGATCTTGCGGAAATATGACATTTTACGGACTGGCAATCAATGTGAGAAAAATACGCCGTTTGATTAAAAAAAGGCGAAGCAATCGTTTGCTTTTTAATTACTGAATTAATTTCATATTAACTTATATTATCGATTTTTTAGATAAAGCAACCGATTGCGTTTTTCTCTTGTTTTGACTTCTGATTTGTGCGACAATGAGTATATCAAACAAGTCAAAGGAGTCTGCTATGAATACTACTGCCATTTATCATCGTCCCGAAAGTGAATTTGCGTATTTGTACGAGAAGGATAAAATGCATATCCGTTTGCGTACCGCCCGTCAAGACGTCCGCCATGTCCAGCTGCTTTGCGGTGATCCTTACACACTGTATAAAGAAGCTTGGTACCAGCAAAGAATTGAAATGAAAAAAATTCTTTCCACGGACTTGCATGATTATTGGCAAGTATCGGTCGGAGCAGAATTCCGCCGTTTGTCTTACGGCTTTTCCATCGAAAGTTACGATGGGTTGCATGTCTTTTATGGAGACCACGGGGTCTATCCTTTTGAGCAGCAATATTTAGAAATGAACAACAATTATTTTCGGATGCCTTACTTCCAAGAAGCCGATCGTTTCAAAATTCCCGAGTGGGCAAAAGAAACCGTTTGGTATCAAATCTTCCCTGAACGCTTTGCAAATGGGGACCCATCAAATGATCCAGAAGGTGTATTGCCTTGGGGTTCAAAAAATCCCGATCGCCAAGACTTTTTCGGCGGGGATCTGCAGGGGGTCATCGATCATTTGGATTACCTCGTCGATCTAGGCATCAATGGGATCTACTTCTGTCCGATTTTTGAGGCCTATTCGAATCACAAGTATGATACCATCGATTATTTAGCCATCGATCCAGCGTTTGGGGATAACGACACCTTTAAACGCTTAGTGGAGGAATGCCACAAACGCGGTATCAAAGTCATGCTAGATGCTGTGTTCAATCATATGGGGGATACTTCGCATCAATGGCTAGATGTCATCAAAAACGGCAAAGATTCGCCCTTTGCTGATTGGTTCCACATCAATGAGTTTCCTGTCAACTACAAAGAAGGGGAAAACTTTGAAGATGCTTATGACATCACCTATGATGTTTTTGCCTTTACGCCGCATATGCCAAAACTCAATACAGAAAATCCCGACGTGCAAGATTATTTGTTGAAGATCGCTCGTTATTGGATCGAAGAGTTTGATATCGATGCTTGGCGCTTGGACGTTGCCAATGAAGTCAGTCACCACTTCTGGAAAAAATTCCGCCAAGTGTGTGATGATGCCAAAGATGATTTTTATATCCTTGGGGAAATTTGGCACTCTTCTCAACGGTGGTTACAAGGCGACGAGTTTCATGCAGTAATGAATTACGCCTTTACGGATGCAATCATTGAATATTTTGTCAAAGACGAGATCTCCATGACGAAAATGGTCTCGGAATTAAATAACCAGCTGATGTTGTATCGGGAGCAAACCAACCAAGTACAGTTCAATATCTTGGATTCCCATGATACCCCGCGCTTGTTAACTTTGGCTCGAGGAGACAAAGACTTGATGCGCCAAGTGATGGCCTTTACGTATCTGCAACAAGGCGTTCCTTGCCTGTATTACGGTGATGAGATCGGTTTGACCGGCGATATGGACCCTGATTGTCGTAAATGTATGATTTGGGAAGAAGAAAAGCAAGATCGTGATCTCCTGCATTTCACTCGCTCATTGATCAGCATTCGCAAAGACAACCAGAAAGTCTTATCAGAAGGTTCCTTGAGTTGGAACTGGGTTTCGGAAGAGGATGGACTGATTATTTTCGAACGAGAGTTAGGGGCACAGCGGATCATCGGTATTTTCAATACGGGCGATGATCAAATCACCCTTTCTCGTCCTGATTCGATCCTGATGGAACAGTTTGTCCAACTGGAAGATGAAACGATGATTATTGATAACAAAGGCTTTGCTATCGTCAAAGTAAACAACGAAGAATCGAATGAAGCATAAAAATGAGGCAAGAATTGCATATGCAATTCTTGCCTCATTCAATGTTTTGGGTATTTTTAATTTCCCCATGCACGTTGGAAAGAATCTTCCCCAAAATTCCTTCTGTCGGTATTATATCCTATAACACCTGAATGTGACAAATGATAACCCTTAAATATAGGTAGATTTTTTCTGCAAAGGGGGAAAAGATTGAAAATTTAGACAGTATTGCCTTCTTTTTGCGCTTCTTTCCACGAAAGGTCTTTTCTTTTTTACAAGATATGATAAACTAGTAAAAATGTATTTTTATTCGAGGAGTGATTTGATGAGTACAGGGTATCACGTAGCAGTTGTCGGGGCTACCGGCGCAGTAGGAACAAAAATGATTGAGATGTTGGAGAAGACCACGTTGCCGATCAAAAAAATAACGTTGTTGGCATCCAAACGTTCTGCTGGGAAGACCCTTGTGTTCAAAAATGAACCGCTCGTTATTCAAGAACTGACCGCAGATTCCTTTGCAGGCGTCGATATTGCATTGTTCAGTGCCGGTGGCGGCATTTCAAAACAATTTGCTCCAGAAGCAGTCAAACACGGTGCAGTCGTGATCGACAATACCAGTCATTTTCGGATGGACCCGAATGTTCCTCTAGTCGTTCCTGAGGTGAATCCTCATGCATTAGCGCAACATAAAGGAATCATTGCCAATCCGAATTGTTCAACGATTCAAATGATGGTGGCGTTAGAACCGATTCGTCAAAAAGTCGGTTTATCGAGGGTCTTGGTTTCAACGTATCAAGCAGTTTCAGGTGCTGGCGCCCAAGCCTTGGCTGAATTGACTCGCGAATCTCAAGAATTATTAGCTGGCAAAGCCGCTGATGAACTAAACCCTGAGATTTTACCAGCAGGCAGCGACAAGAAGCACTACCCAATCGCGTTTAATGCCTTGCCGCAAATCGATGTTTTCGCCGAAGAGGATTATACTTACGAAGAGTGGAAAATGATCAATGAAACGAAGAAGATCATGGAAGATACGCAGATCAAAGTAGCAGCTACGTGTGTGCGGATCCCTGTGTTTAGCGGTCATTCGGAGTCGATTTATATCGAGACCAAAGACCATGCTAGTGTTGAGGAAGTCAGACAGTGGATCAGCGAAGCGCCAGGAGCTGTCTTGCAAGATGATCCGAGTCAACAAGTGTACCCGCAAGCTTTGACCAGTGTGGACAAAACAGAAACCTTTGTTGGTCGGATTCGCAAAGATTTGGATGTCGAAAACGGCTTGCATTTATGGGTCGTTTCTGATAATTTGCTGAAAGGTGCGGCATGGAACTCCGTTCAAATCGCCGAAAGCCTGCATCAGCAAGGATTAGTTCATGTGTAAACCATAAGTTTTTCAGAAAAGTGTGGTGAATGCCACGCTTTTCTTTTTTTTGTTGTATAATAATAGGGACGGCTTATGCTTGGGAAATAATACAGTAGAAAAAAATTAAGAGGTGAATAAAAGTGGAAACGATAAAAATCATTCCTCTTGGCGGTGTACGCGAAAACGGAAAGAACATGTACATTGCTGAAGTTGGCGAGGATATATTTGTGCTGGATTGCGGTGTCCGTTATCCAGAAAATGAATTATTAGGGATCGATACAGTGATTCCAGACTTCACATATTTAGAAGAAAATGCCGACCGTGTGGCGGGTGTCTTCTTGACCCATGGGCATGCAGATGCGATTGGTGCATTGCCTTATTTCTTGGAGAATATCCAAGTACCGGTCTTTGGGACCGAGTTAACGATCGAACTAGCAAAATTGACCGTGAATAAAAATGAAGCTACCAAGCGCTTCAAAGATTTTCATGTGATCGATGAACATTCGGAGATCGACTTTGGTCATGCGACCATCAGCTTTTTCCGTACGACCCACTCCATCCCTGATTCTGTTGGGATCAGCGTCAAAACAGAAGCTGGCAATATCGTTTATACAGGAGATTTCAAGTTTGACCAAACAGCGATCCCTATGTATCAAACCGATTTTGGCCGCTTAGCAGAAATTGGAAAAGAAGGCGTCTTAGCATTGCTAAGCACGTCTTCAAATGCCGAAAATCCAACGCCGATCGCTTCTGAATTGACGATCCAAGATGAAGTTTACGACAATATCCGTTATTGGGAAGGTCGAATCATCGTCGCTAGTGTTGCCAGCAATTTGCAACGGGTGCAACAAGTATTAGATGCTGCGTTTCGTTCTGATCGCAAAGTCGTTTTGACCGGGCAAGATTTTGGTCGGATCATCAAAACGGCCATGAAGTTAGGGAAATTAAAATTACCTGCCGAAGACTTGCTGATCACCCAAAAAGAAATGAAAAAATACTCAGACGAACAGTTGCTGATTTTAGAAACAGGTCGTATGGGTGAACCAATCAAAGCGTTGCAAAAAATGGCCAACGGCTCTCACCGGACGCTGCGCATCAAAGAAGGAGATCTTGTTTACATCACAACAACGCCGACAACGGCAATGGAAACTGTGGTTGCGAAAACGGAAGATATCATCTATCGCGCTGGCGGTACCGTGAAACAGATCTCGGATAATTTCCGTGTTTCTGGTCATGCCAACCCGAATGATCTGCAGCTGATGTTGAATATGATGAAACCGAAGTACTTTATCCCTATTCAAGGCGAGTACCGCCAATTAGCCGCCCATGTGGACTTGGCGCAAGAAGTCGGGATTCCGATGAAAAATATCTTCATTACTGCTCGTGGAGATGTGTTAGAATACAAAAAAGGCGAAATGCTTGCCGCAGGTGCGGTCCCAGCTGAAAACGTCATGATCGATGGGATCGGTGTCGGTGACATTGGGAATATCGTCCTGCGAGACCGCAAAGTCTTATCTGAAGACGGAATCTTCGTTGCGGTAGTGACGATCAATCGTCGTGAAAAGAAAATTATTTCTGCACCACAAATCACTTCTCGCGGATTCGTCTACGTGAAAGCTAGTCGCGATCTGATTCGTGAAAGTGGCGAGATCGTGGAAGAAATCGTAGAAAAACACCTTCATGATGAAGAGTTTGAATGGAGCAAATTGAAACAAGATATCCGTGATCGTTTGAGTCGTTTCTTGTTTGAACAAACCAAACGCCGTCCCGTCATCTTGCCGGTCATCATGGAATCAAGCCAAAGAAATCGCAACCGTAAATAATTCGTTTTGACCTACTGACAAAAGCAGGTGAAAGAATAGCCGTTTGACGGCCGATTTCTTTTCACCGCAGCTTTTGTCTTTTTTTATGAAAGAAACAGGCGGCGGTTTTTTTACAAAATGCCCCTTGTTTTGGTCGTGATGAGCAGATAAGGATTGACGGCGAATGGATTTCGATCAATAATACAAAGTTGTCCCCCTAAGACTAGAGGAACAAAACAAGCAAAGAGAGGATGGTCGATTTGTGAATAGTTATCAAGAAAATCCCGTAGTACAACAGAGAAAGTGGTGGATTCTCATTGCTGTTTCGATGTTTACCTTTATGTCAACACTGGATGGGAGTATCGTAAATATCGCTTTGCCGACGATCTCGGCAGATATGGGTGTCCCTATGAATCAAGCGGAGTGGGTCGTATCCGTCTACTTGATGATCGTTTGTGCCTGCCTTTTGTTATTCGGTAAGGTAGGCGATAGTTGGGGTAAGATCAAAGTATTCCGCTTGGGGATGCTGATCTTTATTATCGGTTCGCTGTTATGCGGGTTTAATCATTCCTTAGCATTTCTGCTATTTGCCCGAGTCGTGCAAGCGATCGGAGCCAGCATGACGATGGCGACGAATACCGGAATCATTACTGAAGTCTTTCCTATGAGTGAACGAGGACGCGCCTTAGGGATGATTGGTGCCTTTGTTTCGTTAGGCTCCATCGCCGGTCCTGGATTGGGCGGAGTGATTTTGGCGCATTTTTCTTGGCCGTTTATTTTTTGGATCAATGTTCCAGTCGGTATTCTGACAATGATTGCTGGAGAAAAGGTGTTGCCAAAAGATATCACCATGAGTCATGATTCCATCGATAAAACCGGGTTTGTGCTGTTTTCAATTGCAATTATCAGCTTCTTCGGCGGCATTTTTCTTGGACAAGAGCGTGGCTTTCTAACGTGGCTGCCGATGCTGTTGGTGGGGATCGCCTTAGTGGCATTCATCGTCTTTTTGCGAGTAGAAGCGCGTGTGAGCAAACCGCTGATTACCTTTGGGATCTTTCGTAATAAAATTTTCACCATGAGCCTGATCACGGCGTTGCTGATCTTTTCTGCAAACTTTTTTGTCAATGTCGTGATTCCCTTTTACTTGCAAAGTGCCCGAGGCTTAACGCCGAGTGTGGCAGGAATGCTGATGATGGTCTTTCCTTTGATGATGGTCATCGGTTCACCACTTAGCGGCTATTTGACGGACCGTGTAGGACCGGAGATCTTGGTCTTAGCTGGCTTAGCGTTGCTGTCCATCACTCAGCTGATGTATATGTTTATGAATCAGCATACGCCGATTTGGTACTATGTCGTCGCTACTGCCATCATGGGGTTAGGCAATTCGTTGTTCCAATCCCCCAACAATACGATGGTGATGAGCAGCGTCACCAAAGAAAATCTTGGGGTGGCAGGTAGTCTAAATTCCTTTGCCCGTAACTTGGGCATGGTCTTAGGGATATCCTTAGCAACGACGATTCTTTATGCCGCAATGAGTCAAGCCTATGGGAAGCATGTGACGACCTATATCGCAGGTCGGGCAGATATTTTTGCCTATGGCATGAAAATCACCTTCTTTGGGGCGTTCCTTCTTTGTATCACGGCGTTATTCTTAACAGTCTGGCGCATCTATAAACAAGGCGGACGTAAGAAAACGCTATGATCGCTTGAAGTCATCTGGTCGAACTGTTCTATTCCTTATTCAGAAAGGGTAGAACAGTTTTTTTATTTTTCTTGACAAGAACCAGAAAAAGGACGGATGTAATAAAGCTGCCAGAATTTGTGCTTTTGGATTTCTGGCGTTATCTGTTATAATGAAAAATATTAGACTGTATTACTTAGATGGAAAGGGGAATGTTGTATGAAACTTACGTATCACGGACACTCGGTGCTTGCTATCCAATTAGCAGATGGCCAAAAATTGTTGTTTGACCCTTTTATTACTGGAAATGCTCTGACTGATTTGGATGCAGACACAGTGGAAACCGATTGGCTTTTGATCACGCATGGTCATAGCGATCATATTGGGGACATGGTGCCGATCGCCAAAAGAAATGAAGCACCAGTGATCAGTGTCGTTGAAATTTGCCGCTATGCAGCCCGCAAAGGCGTTACTGAGACGCATGGCATGAATATGGGAGGCTCTTTTGAGTTCCCGTTTGGCAAAATCTCAATGGTGGAAGCGAAACACAGCTCTGGTCTTGAAGAAGACGGAAAGATGATCTATATGGGCAATCCAGTGGGGATCATTTTAGAAGCAGAAGGCAAAACCATCTACCACGCTGGCGATACTGCCCTCTTTAGCGATATGGCGATGATCGGTGAACGTTTCGACATCGATGTGGCGTTTTTACCGATCGGGGATAATTTTACGATGGGCGTTCAAGATGCTGCAACAGCAGCGGCGCTTTTAAACGCGAGCAAAGTAGTACCAATCCATTACAATACGTTTCCAATGATCAAGCAAGATCCGCAAACCTTCGTGAATTTATTGCCGGCAGGTGTGGGCCAGATCCTTGCAGTCGGTGAGACATTAGAAGTTTAAGCAACAGGAAGATTCGTAGTAGGAATAGGGGATAATTATGGCGACAAAACACGACTTGATTTTAGCGCATATCGAGAATCTGCCTGTAGGCGATCGCATCTCGGTGCGGGGAATCGCAAAAGACTTGAATGTCAGTGAAGGAACAGCCTATCGGGCGATCAAAGATGCGGAAAATATCGGCTTGGTTTCAACGATCCAACGTGTGGGAACCATTCGGATTGAACGGAAACTAAAGAAACACATTGAAAAACTAACTTTCGGCGAAGTCGTCCAAATCATTGAAGGCGATGTTTTGGGCGGCGCAGCCGGTTTAGACAAAGACTTGAACAAATTTGTTATCGGCGCCATGAAGGAATCGGCAATGGAACGCTACATCACGCCTGGTTCCTTAGTGATCGTCGGAAACCGTAACGAAGTCCACAAGTTGGCACTGGAAGATGGCGCAGCCGTCTTGATCACGGGGGGCTTTGAAACCTCAGAGGAAATCTGTCGCTTAGCAGACGAATTGGAGCTGCCGATTTTACAAACGACCTATGACACCTTTACCGTGGCAACGATGATCAACCGTGCCTTGAGCGACCAGCTGATCAAAAAGGACATCATGCTGGTGAGTGACATTTATATGCCATTGGAAAAAACCAAGTATCTGCACACCTTTGATACGGTCAAGGATTACAAACTGCTTTCGGAGTCTACCAACCACTCCCGCTATCCAGTCGTCAACAAGAATATGCGGGTCGTTGGGATCATCACAGCCAAAGATGTCCTAGAAAAGCCTGACACGCAGATCATCGAACGAATCATGACCCGGGAACCACGGGTCGTAAAAAAAGAGATGAGTGTGGCCTCTGCCAGCCATCAGATGATTTGGGATGGCTTAGAAGTGATGCCCGTCGTAGCAGATGACCTTTCTTTGATTGGGATCGTTACACGCCAAGACATCATGAAAGCGATGCAGATGGTCCAACGACAAACACAAATTTCAGATACGATTTCAGACCAAATCTCGGGACAGATGCAAGTCATCGAACAAGATTTTGAAGGGAACAAATTGCCGCAGCCACATTTCAGCTTTGCGGTGACGCCTCAAATGGTCAATGAAGTCGGAACGATCTCTTTTGGTGTCTTGAGTGAAGTGATTGCTAATACGGCGAAACGAACGATGCAGTTGAATCAACGGCGCAATAGTTGGATCGAGCAAGTCAATCTGCATTACTTCCGTTTGATCCAATTAGAAAGCGAGATCATCATTCAACCGAAGATTCTAGAACTGGGGCGACGTTCGGCGAAAATCGATATCGAAGTATCGATCGAAAATTCCTTAGTGGCAAAAGCGATCGTGGTATGCCAAGTAATGGAACGCCCATAAATCATCGAAAACGGCACTTATGGAAAAATTTTAGAGAGAAAGTTGAGACCATTCATGAAGGTACAAGAAGAAATACTTGCAACAATCAAAGCATTCGACCGAATCATTATCCATCGGCACCAGCGCCCTGATCCAGATGCATTAGGATCACAAGTGGGATTGGCAGAAATTTTACGAGCTAGTTTTCCTAAAAAAGAAATCTATCAAGTCGGCGGACCCGTTGAAGGATTGGATTACTTGGCGCTGATGCAGACGATCCCTGATGATTTGTATAAAGGGGCACTAGTGATCGTTACAGATACGGCCAATGCTCCACGGGTCAGTGACCAACGCTATGATCAAGGGGCGAAATTGATCAAAATCGATCATCACCCTAATGATGAACCTTACGGAGAGCTGGTCTGGGTCAATACGAAAGCCAGCAGCTGTAGTGAGATGATCGTTTCATTTTGGCAAATGTTTCAAAACGAGCTGACGATGACGCAAGAAGCGGCTCGTCTGCTGTATGCGGGCATCGTTGGTGATACTGGACGGTTTTTATATCCGGCAACGACAGCGACAACGCTGCGCTTAGCGGCTGAACTATTGGATTATGGCTTTGATGCAGCGAAGATCAATCGGCAATTGGATCAAGTCTCTCGCAGTGTTGCTCGCCTTTCAGGGTATGTCTACGAAAACATCGAGATCGATGAGATTGGTGCTGGCAAAGTGATCCTATCACAAGAATTGCAGCAGCGTTTTGGCGTAGTGGATTCGGAAACCTCAGCAGTCGTTTCCTTACCAGGGAAAATCGACGAAGTGATGGCTTGGGCGATCTTTGTCGAACAACCAGAAGGCTATTATCGGGTGCGGATGCGTTCGAAAGGTCCAGTGATCAATGAGATCGCCAAACGCCATCATGGCGGCGGACATCCCCTTGCCAGTGGAGCAAACGCAAAAGACCTTGAAGAAGTTGCCGTGATCTATCAAGAGATCCAAGCAGCGATCAAAGAATTTCAAGCAGAATAAACACTTTTACAAGAACATTTGCCAATAGAAAAAGGGCGTGCCAAAAGCTTTTGGCACGCCCTTTTTTAGACAAAACGCAGCGCAGGCTCATCACTGAACCCGCACTGCGTTTTTTTGTTTATTTTTGAGAAAAGCGCGGTTTAGCCCCGTAGATCGTCTAAAAATTCGGTTTTGCTTTTCGTTTTCTCGTCTTTCATTTTGATGACTTTGGCTGGTGAGCCAGCAACGACTGCTCCAGCAGGGACATCTTCCGTTACCACAGAACCGGCAGCGACGACTGCACCTTCGCCGACACGGACGCCTTCAAGGACGACGGCATTTGCACCGATCAAAACATTGTCTTCAATGATGACTGGGCTTGCTGAAGGTGGCTCAAGAACGCCAGCCAAGACAGCACCAGCGCCAATATGGGCTTTTTTCCCCACGGTTGCTCGGGCGCCTAAAATCGCACCCATGTCGATCATGGTTTCTTCACCAACGACGGCACCAATGTTGATCACGGCCCCCATCATGATAACGGCATTTTTTTCAATGATGGCTTGGTCACGGATAAAGGCACCTGGTTCGATACGGGCATCGACTTTCGTCAAGTCCAATAAAGGGATCGCTGAGTTGCGGCGATCATTTTCCAGATAGTGATCGGTGATTTTGTCTTGGTGCGCGGTTAAAAACTCAGCCACTTTTTGACTGTCACCAACCACGAAATAGAAGGTGCCGTTACCAAACAATTGGATGCCATCTGCTTGGACGTTACTAAGATCTCCATTGATATAGACTTTTACAGGTGTTTGTTTATTTGCTTCTTTGATGTATTTTGCTAATTGATAAGGATCGGAAAATTGTAATTCTGTCATGAGAGACCACCTTTACTTGTCGATTAGATTTTGCATGGAATAAAAACCAGCTGGTTGGTTGGCTAAAAATTCCGCTGCTTTTAGCGCACCATTGGCGAAGATTTCGCGGGAGAGCGCTGTGTGTTTTAATTCAATGATTTCATCCTGCCCAGCGTAGATGACAATGTGTTCTCCAGGAATCGTTCCGCCGCGAACGGCATGGATGCCCATCTGCTTGCGGTCATTTACTAGATCACTGCCTTCACGCCCGTAGAGATACTCTTTTTTCGTTTCGCAGCTGTCATTGATACTATCTGCCAACAGCAAAGCTGTACCACTTGGTGCATCGAGTTTTTGATTATGATGCTTTTCGATGATCTCAATGTCAAAGTCAGCTTCTAATGCGGGGGTGATACTTTGTAGTGCTTTGATCAGTACATTGATCCCCAACGACATATTGGCAGAATAGAAAACTGGGATCACTTTAGCAGCCAACGGCAGCATCATCTGCGTGTCTTCCGTCAAACCAGTTGTAGCAACAACGATAGGCAGCTGCTGTTCGACACAATAGTTCAATAAGGCAGGGACATTGCTATAATGAGAAAAATCAATCACCAAATCGATCGGCTGCGTGATTTTTTCTGGACGATCATAGATCGGAAAGGGACCATCTAATTGCTCGGTACGATCCAAGCCGGCAGCCACTTCTAACTGAGGGTGCTTCGCGATCAGGCTTTGCAACACTTTGCCCATGCGACCGTTTGCACCGCTTAATAAAATCTGTTTCACCAAAAACTCCTCCTTACAGCAATCCGTAATTGGTCATTTCTTCTTCTAAATGAACGAGGGTCGCATCTTCTGGGACACCCAAAGGCAAACGATAATGCAATTCGCATTTGCCTAGCAAGGAGACCGCTGCTTTGATCGGCACAGGATTTACTTCACTGAAAATCGCATCGATCAACGGTTTTTGTCGCAATTGCTCTTTGATGGCGGCTTTTACATCACCATTTAAGAAATCAGCAACGAGTTGTGCCGTTTGTTTCGGAGCGATATTGCCGATCGTTGAAATCACGCCAGAGCCACCTAAAGCTAGAATTGGGGTTACTTGATCGTCATTTCCTGAGTAGATCGCAAAGTCATCATCCGCAAGACGAGCGATTTCTGCGATTTGCGAAATGTCGCCGCTGGCTTCTTTGATGCCTTTGATATTAGGGATTTTTTTCAGTTCTGCCACAGCTTCAGGTGTTAAATTTAAGCCGGTTCTTGAGCTGACGGAGTATAAGATCACTGGCAGTTCAACGCTTTGACAGATTGCTTCATAGTGAGCGACTAAACTTTTCTTGGTCGCTTTGTTGTAGTAGGGTGTTACAACCAATAATGCGTCAGCACCAACGCGCTGTGCTTCTTTTGAAAGATGGATCCCATGTTGGGTGTTGTTGGAGCCTGTTCCGCCGATGACGGGGATTCGACCAGCAACTTGTTTTACCACCGCTTCGATCACCGCGATATGTTCTTCATCGTCTAACGTGGATGCTTCACCGGTCGTACCGCATGCAATGATTGCATTCGTTCCTTGCTGCACATGCCACTCCGCTAACTCCTTCAGCTTATCGAAATCCACCGAACCATCTTGAAGCATAGGGGTGATCAACGCAACGCCAGAACCTTTGAATATTGTCAAACTACGACACATCCTTTCAACCAATTTATTTTTCGTAACTCTACGTATAAGTGTACCAAAACGAGGGGTAAATTTTTCAATAAAAATCGAAACATTTCGACAATTTATACTATAGATTATTCGAATTATATACTATAATATTAAACAATATCAATGAAAAACTGAATATTCGTTGGTTTTTATGGATATTTTTAAAAGGAATGAATAGAAAGGTGTTTTAACATGCAAGTATCGCAAGCAGTCAAAGAATTAACCGAAGACGTGGTTCGTTTTCGTCGTGAATTACATACAATCCCTGAATTAGGGTTAACTGAGTTCAAAACAAAGGAATACTTGCTGCGTCAGTTGCAATCCTTTGGAATCAAAGAAATCTATCCAGTGATTGAAACCGGCTTGATTGCGGTCTTTCGCAGCGATCGTCCAGGAAAGACGCTGGCCTTTCGAACGGATATCGATGCACTGCCGATCAAAGAAGAGACAGGTGTTTCCTTTGTTTCCAAACATGAAGGGAAAATGCATGCCTGCGGTCATGACGGCCATATGGCAACGATGCTAGGGTTTGCTAAATATTTAGCAACACATCCTGAAGTGATTCGTGGAACGATCGTTTTGATTTTCCAACCAGCCGAGGAAAGCCCCGGTGGCGCTCAATTGATGATCGATGAAGGCATCTTACGAGATTTTGGTGTGGAAAAAATCGTGGGGCTGCATGTCTTCCCAGACTTTCCCGAAGGAGTCATTGCGAGCCGGAAAGGTCCGATGATGGCCCGTAACGGCGAGATCAATCTAACGATCAACGGCACGAGTGCCCATGGTGCCCAGCCTCATCAAGGACATGATGCCATTTTAGCCGCGGCTGCGATTATTCAAGGATTGCATTCGATCATTTCACGCAATATCAGCCCGCTTTCTGCTGGGGTCATCACTTTTGGGAAGATCCATGGGGGAGATGCGGAAAATATCATTCCCGGTAAGGTCGTTTTAAAAGGAACGATGCGGGCGTTTGAAGATGAAGTCTATGAAACGATGACGCGCAGAATCACCACTGTCGCACAAGAAATCGCCAAAGGATATGATTGCACGGCGGATGTCGAATTCGAACATCTTTATCGTGTCGTGGACAATGATCCTGAGATGGTGGAAGTGTTGGAAAAAGTGGTCGGGGAGAGCTACCGAGAAACACCACCATATATGTTGGCAGAGGATTTTTCGATGTACCAAAAGGAGATCCCAGGTGTCTTTTTCTTTGTGGGTACCCGAAATGAAGAAAAAGGCTATGTCCACCCTTTACACAGCAGCAAAATGAATTTTGACGAAAAAAATCTATTGCAAGGCATCGAATGCTACGTTCGTTTGATCGAGGCGTTGAACGAGCCAACAGACAAGGAGTAAAGCGATGGCAAAAGAAATCAAGAACAATCACTTATACATTGACGGTTGTGATACCGTTGAGTTGGCAAAAACCTTCGGAACCCCCCTTTACGTGTATTCCGTTTCGGAGATTCGCGAAGAATGCCAAAAGATTCAGGCGCAGTTTTTGACGCGCTACAGCAAGACACGGGCAGCCTATGCCGCTAAAGCTTTCTGCACCACAGCAATGCTGCAAGTGATCAAGTCAGAAGGACTCTCATTAGACGTGGTTAGCGGTGGAGAGCTGTATACAGCAATCCAAGCTGATTTTCCAGCAGAACACATCGAGTTTAACGGGAATAATAAATCGATTGAAGAATTAGCAGCTGCCCTTGATTATGGCGTAGGACGGATCATCGTTGATGGCATTCAAGAAGTCGGCTTGATCCGCGCGTTATGTCAAGAAAAGCAAGTCGTTGCTAAAATTTTGTTGCGCATCACACCCGAGGTTTCGGTCAGTACTCATCAATTTATCTCGACCGGACAAAAAGATTCGAAATTCGGGATTCCTTTAGATGAAGAAATCTTATTTCCGTTAGTGGAAGAAGTGATTCAAGCACCTGAATTGGATTTCTATGGCCTGCATTTTCATGTCGGCAGTCAATTGTCGGACAATCGCTCACATCTAGCGGCAGTTGATGCGGCTTTGGCCCTTGTCCAAACCATTCATGAACGCTTTGATTATTGGATCAAAGAACTAAATGTTGGCGGCGGCTTTGGCGTTCGATACACAGATGCAGATATTCGCCAACCCTACAGCTACTTTTTAGATCCTGTGATGGAAAAAATCGACGCCTTTTATGCGCAGCACCAGAGCGAACGCCCGACCATCGTTATTGAACCTGGGCGCAGTATCGTCGCAGAAGCAGGTATCAGTTTGCACACCATCGGCAGTATCAAGACATTGCCGGGAATCAGAACATACGCCAGCATTGACGGTGGCATGACAGACAATATTCGTCCTGGTCTTTATCAGGCAACTTACACTGGGATCTTAGCCAACCGCGCTTCCGAAGCTGCGACACAAAAGATCACCATTTCTGGTAAAGCTTGTGAGAGCACGGACATCTTAGTAAAAGACCTTGCATTACCGCCCGTTGAAACTGGGGATCTGTTTGCTACGTTCGCAACAGGAGCTTATGGCTATTCGATGGCCAGCAGCTACAATAATTTACAGATTCCTGCAGTCGTCTTTGTGGAAAACGGCCAAGCGGAATTAGCCGTTAAACGCCAGTCCTACGAGCAAATGCTGCAAAATGAAGTGGTTCCTTCGTTTCTAAAAGAGGGAGCTTCCAGCAAGTAAAATTTTGAAAAGCAGGTGACAACATGACGATTCCTTATACAAAAATGCAAGGTGCAGGAAATGATTTTATCGTAATCGATAACCGCACATTGAAATTCTCCCATGAACAACTGTCGCAATTTGCTGCTCAGGTTTGCCATCGGAAATTTTCTGTTGGCGCGGATGCAGTCATGGCAGTGGATTTTCCCACAGGAACCGCTGATTTTCGGATGCGGTTTTACAATGCTGATGGGACCGAAGCAGAAATGTGCGGCAACGGCGCTCGCTGTATTGCCCGTTATGCCTTTGAGAAGGGAATTGCTGGCGAGCAGATGACCATCGAAACAGTTGCTGGCGATGTCCCCGCATGGCGCTTGTCGGCAAAACACTACAAAGTAACCTTGAATCCACCGACCGTGACTACATTTGATCAAGCGTACCCGAATCCAATGGTTTCTTTCGTGGACTATGTGGAATTGGGTGATCCAGGAATCCCTCATGCGGTGGTTCACTATCCTGGTCTGGCAGAAACTGAGTTGGAACAGCTGGCTGAACTTGCCAAAGAGATACGCTATTGGGAAGTTTTCCCAAAAGGGGCGAATGTCAATTTCTATGAAGAAGATGACAAGGGTGATCTGATCGTTCGCACGTATGAACGAGGGGTGGAAGGTTTTACCTATGCGTGCGGCACAGGTTCTGGTGCCACTGCGTATGTCGTGACCAAACGTCACCAGCAAGCGGCAGCGAATGTCTTGCTGCACGTGTTAGGTGGCGAGTTAACGGTAGAAGTTGATGTTGATCAGGGCGCATTAGAATTGATCGGCGATGCGGTTATGGTATCTGAAGGCTTGATTTTAGATGAGAATTTGACTGTGTAAACGCTGTGAAAACCATTGTAAAAAGATGGTGTTTTCGTGAAAAAAAGAATTGACATTCATTTGAGGCTATCGTATAGTTAAACACAACTTAAAAACACGCGATGATAAGAAGAGTAAGTCAGTTTCGATTGAATCAGAGAGCTCGGATTGGTGAGAAAGAGCACAGCCGTTTGACTGAAGATGGCCTTGGAGCGTTTGGACGTGAGCAAAAGCAAGCGTGCAGCGGGATTGCCCGTTACAGCAAAGCAGTTGATAAACTGATAAGGTTGGCAGCTTGTGCCAATGAATTAAAGGTGGTACCACGAACATGGTTGTTTCGTCCTTTCTCTATGATGGAGAAAGGACGTTTTTTTATTATAAAAAGGGGGAACTAAAAAATGAAACAGTTGAAAAAGGGAATCGTTGGGTTAGTTGCTGCTGCTGTCTTAATTACATTGGCAGCTTGTGGCAATACTAGCAGCACGGAGGATACACAGTCTGGTGAAAATAGTGTAGATGCAGTGGAAGAAAAAGTCGTTGGAGTGGCACCTGGACCATATGGGGATATGGTGACAGAGGTGATCTCTCCATTACTGGAAGAAAAAGGGTATCAACTAACGACCAAAGTGTTTAATGATTATATTCAGCCGAACAATGCCTTGGCGAATGGACAAATCGATGCCAATTTGTTTCAGCATACGGCCTATCTAGAAAAATTTTCGGCAGATAACCAGTTATCTCTTACGGCATTACAAAAAGTGCCAACATTGGGAATGGGCATCTATTCGAAGCAACTGTCCAGCTTGGATGAGTTAGCAGACGGGGCGACTGTTTCGATTGCCAATGATGCCTCAAATTTAGCTCGGACCTTGCAACTGTTAGCTGCCAATGAGTTGATCACCATCGCAGACAATATCGACGAAACGAAGGCAACGGTGAATGATATCGAAGAAAATCCGAAGAATCTGACATTTAAAGAATTAGACGCAGCCCAATTGGCTCGTTCGTTAGATACAGTCGATTTAGCTTTAGTACCAGGAAACTTCGCTTGGGCGGCTTCTCTTGATCCTGCAGATGCTTTGGCGTTGGAGTCGTTGAAAGAAGAATATAAAAATGTCTTTGTGGTGACCACCGAAGAAGAAGACAGTGATTTTGCTAAGGCAGTTACGGAAGTATTAGAAAGTGACGCATTTAAAGAAGCGATTGCCGAATCACCGTTCAGCAACTTTGATCAACCGAAATTTTGGACTGAGTAAGAAGGGCATACCTTATGGCAAAAATAGAAGTAAAACAAGTATCAGTGACATTCACTCATAAAAAACAAATCAAAAAAGCAGTGGATTCCGTTGATTTTTCCGTTCAAGCTGGAGAAGTATACGGGATCGTCGGATTGAGCGGGGCTGGGAAAAGTACCTTGGTTCGTACGTTGAATCTACTGCAGGTGCCCTCTAGCGGTCAAATTCTGATTGATGGTCAAGACATCACGCAAGCCAAAGGCAAACACTTGCGTGAAGTACGACAAAAAATCGGGATGATCTTTCAGCATTTCAATCTGATCCATAATCGAACCATCAAGGAAAATTTAGCCTTTGCTTTGCGCGCTGGTGATTATCCGAAAGATCAGCAAGAAGCGAGGATCAAGGAACTGTTGGAAATGGTGGATCTGCCTCACAAAATTCACGAGTATCCGAATAATTTGTCTGGGGGAGAAAAGCAACGGATCGGCATTGCACGAGCGATTGCCAACGAACCTGAGATTTTGTTGTGTGACGAAGCTACCAGTGCGTTAGATGTTGAAACGACCGAAGAAATTTTGAAATTGTTGATCCGAATCAAGGAACAGACAGGCATCACCATCGTCTTTATCACTCATGAATTGGATGTTGCCCGTAAGTTTTTTGATCGGGTGGCAGTGATGGAAAAGGGGCGCATCGTTGAAGAACAAACGACCTATGGCTTGTTCAGTCAGCCTAAACAGCCTATTACGAAAAAACTGGTAGGCCGCTACTTGGATCTGACGCTTCCTGAAGAGATTCTAGCATCTTTCACGCAAGGCGACTTGCTGGAATTGCGCTACCAAGGTGAGTATACGTTAGAACCGCTGATTTCGACTGTAGCGAAAGCCTACGATGTGTCGATCAATATCATCCATGGGAAAATTGAGTATATCAAAAAAGATGTGATCGGTATTTTGTATATCTATTTGACGGGACCCGCCGAAGAAGCAGCAAAAGCCCGAGAACACTTAGCTGCGAACGTCTTTTCTCTAAGAAAGATAGGTGAGAAAAATGGTTGAAACGATTGAGATTTTAAAAATAAACCTGCCTCAAGCACTATGGGAAACATTCTTTATGGTGGGGACCTCAGCAATTATAGGAGTAGTTTTCGGCTTATTGATTGGATTAGTCCTGTTTTTAGTCGGGAGTAACCTTTTTCATAAAAATATTTTCTTGCATCATCTGGCCGATTTTGTCGTCAATGCAATCCGTTCGCTGCCATTTTTGATCTTATTGATTACGCTGATTCCGTTATCAGCGATGCTGATCGGTGATCCTTATACCCCAGCGGGTGGTGCGATTGCTTTATCGATTGCCGCGATTCCTTTTTACGCCCGAATCGCTGAATCCGCATTTGCCGAAATCGACTATGGCGTCCTTGAAGCCAGCGTCGCTTCTGGAGCATCGACGGGACAGATCGTTCGCGAAGTGATTTTACCAGAAAGTCTGCCAGCTTTGATTCGCGGATTTGTGCTAACTTTGATCAGTCTTTTAGGCTACTCAGCGATGGTGGGAACAATTGGCGCAGGCGGCATTGGCGATTTAGCAATTCAGTATGGTTATTATCGCTATGAAACGGCGATTTTGATTGTGGTGATTCTCCTGCTGATTCTTCTGGTACAAATCATCCAGTGGGTCGGCGATGCTTGTGCGAATCATTTCTCAAAATAAAAACCAACACTTTGTAGCTCCTTTTCGGATACACTTGAGCTATCGCTTCTGTTATTACTCTACAGAAGCGATTTTTTTTTACTTACAGGTCACGGATTTTTGGTTGCACCGATAATGGTTTTTCGGTATGCTGATGGTGAGTTGTTTTTTTACAGCGAAAATTATATTTTAAAGGAGCAACACTATGACTCAAATTCCTAACTGTCCAAATTGCCAATCTGAATACGCTTATGAAGACCGCGGGCTGTTTGTTTGTCCTGAATGCGGAAACGAATGGCAAGAGCAACAAGCGGCGGAAGAAGCACCCGTATATAAAGATGCCAACGGCAATATTTTAGTCGATGGTGATACAGTAACGGTCATCAAAGACTTGAAAGTCAAAGGCGCATCTGGCGCCATCAAACAAGGAACGAAAGTGAAAAACATCAAATTAGTCGAAGGCGACCACAACATTGATTGCAAGATCGATGGCTTCGGCGCAATGAAACTAAAATCAGAATTTGTAAAAAAAGGTTAAAAACAAAATCTTCCAGTCATCTTCATAATTTTTTCACCACTTTAATGGTAAAATAAGGTCAAAGATTAAAAGGGGGAATTTTATCGTGTATGGTATGGGCGGATACGGGTTCGGCTTTTTTTATGACCCGACTTTCATTCTTGTAATTATCGGTATGGTGATTTCACTAGCAGCGTCAGCGTACGTCAAAAGTACCTTTAACAAATATGACAAAGTCAGAAGTAAAAATAATATTACCGGCACAAAAGCGGCGCAGTACATCTTGCAAAGCCAAGGAATTAATAATGTGGGTGTGCAAGCGATCGCTGGTGATTTGACGGATAATTACAATTCTGGCAACAAAATGCTGAGTTTATCGCAATCCACTGCACAATCAACTTCGGTAGCAGCAATCGGTGTTGCGGCTCATGAGTGTGGACACGCAGTCCAAGATGCCAAAGGTTATTTTCCTTTGCGTTTGCGTCATGCGATCGTACCGATCGCTAATATCGGAACCAGCATCTCGATCCCATTGATTTTGATTGGGGTCCTGTTACGAGGATCGTTTCTGATCAACTTAGGCTTGTTGGCTTTCTCATTGGCGTTTATTTTCCAATTAGTGACCTTGCCAGTCGAGTTCGATGCCTCAAAACGGGCGATCCGCATTTTGGCAGATGGCGGCTTGTTAACAGAAGATGAAGTACCACAAGCAAGAAGAGTGCTCTTTGCCGCAGCGTTGACGTATGTCGCAGCTGCCGTAGCAACCTTATTGCAGCTCTTACGGTTGATTATTTTATTCGGTAATAACAACCGTCGGAATTAATCGACAGTATGACAGAAAAAAGACCAGCTCAGGCATCCTGAACTGGTCTTTTTTCGTTATTCTACTATTAAGTAAATGTAATAGACGTTTTCAACGCTTTTTAAATTTTCTTCGGACAAGTTATTTTCCATCACATCATATAATTTTAGGTCGCCACCTTGTGCAATATAAATCAAAGGAATCTCAACATTTTTTTTGATTTCTAGGGGATCTTCTTCAATGTGGTAGATTGCTCCCCCGGGAAGATCTTTGTCTTCTCCAAGAGAAATATATTGAAATGCCGTAAGATCTGTCGTTGTTTCTGATGCTCCGCCATTGGAAGATAAGTTTACGAGCAGCTTTTTTTCCCCTTTAGAAATGCCAATCGTTAAATAACCGTTATAATTGCTTTTGGTATCTGTCATTAAGGAAGCAATCAACTTGTGGGTTGTTTTCTCACCTTTGTGATAGTGATCAAAGTAAACCGTCATCGCTTGAGCTTGGGTATTAAATTTTAGCTGCGAGCCAAAATCAAATAACAGTCTGGAAAGATCCATTTGATTTTCGACTTGAACTAGATGATTATCTGGAACACCCGCTATTTTTTCTCCTCGAAAAGGACCGTAATTGTAATAGTTTAAATAAAGCCCCCCTGGTAGACCAATCAATACGAACAAAGACAGTACAGCAATAACAATTGTCCTACGTGTGTTTTTTAGCCGAGCTTTTTTCACGATTTTTTTAAAATCTTGCTCTTTAATAGCCATGATTCTTTTCCTCCATTCGTTTTTTCAGTTGTTTTCTTCCTCGATATAATGCTGTTTTGATACTATCTTCCGAGCGATTCAGTAAGAAGCTTATTTCTTTTAAGCTCAAATTTTCTGCGTACTTCATGATCAAAAGGGTGGAGGTAGAAACGGGTAATTCTTGAAGTGCCTCATAAAGATCATCATCAGTTTCTTGCCAGTTGATACTAGAAGCAGTCACTGGCGAATACTGCCTGACGATTTCTCGCCGTCGCTTCGTTTGTTTATACAACGTAAAGTAACCATTGATACCCACACGAAACAGCCACGGACGAATCGCTTCTGCGGATAAGACCGAATCGATTTCAAGGATTTTAACAACTGCTTCTTGAGCAATATCTTCGGCATCCTGTTGTGAAGCGCCGAGGGACTGCAGGTAATGAACCAAGTCATTCGTTAACTGCAGTAAATAATGTTCGTAAGCATCCAAACGCATTTTTCCCCCTCCTTAACAATACAACAACTGAAAGTAAAAAAAGTGAACATCTTTCAACTAAAAAAATCGAAAAAAATCGAGAAAACGTTAAATTAATCGATTGAGTTGTGCTTATTTTCTCAAAGGAATCGGAAAAAAACAATCAGCTTTTGAAGGGAATTACATGCTTTTCAGAAGACAGTGACGATTTATAACAAAAAAATAGCAGGATAGCTGCCTCTATCCTGCAAAAGAAAAATTATACTAGCGTAGAAGGCAGGAATCGAACCTGCACCTCGTCTTTGCCAAAAATAACCAGAAATACGTTCCGATCATTTTTACCAAAACGAGTAAAGCGCCAGACTTCATCTACACTTTGTATTATGCCAAAGAGAGTTCAACGATTTCGTAAGAAGCAATGAAAAATTTGCAAAAAGTTGTGCAGAAAACATGAAGGTTGTTTAAGAAAGAATAACCATAGAACTTAATCGTGAAAAAGAAGGAACCAGCTGTATCGATAAGCAAAGCGCTTTGTCTGGAAACTTCGTTTTTTTCTGAAAAAATCAAATAAAGTTTTCTTGACATTTGCTAGGTGAGAATGTATCATTCTGTTTGGGCACTCTTTACAAGAGTCAGAAAGTGATTTAGAATTTTCGCTCCCTATTCATTTATGGATAGGGAGCTTTTATTATTTTCTAAATGCTTTTCCTGTAAAATAGATTAAAGGAGTTTTTCAGTTTATGACAAAATATATTTTTGTAACCGGCGGTGTGGTTTCTTCTATTGGTAAAGGGATCGTAGCAGCATCATTAGGACGTCTGTTGAAAAATCGCGGCTTGAAAGTAACGATTCAAAAATTCGATCCGTACATCAACGTCGATCCAGGAACGATGAGCCCATACCAACATGGTGAAGTATTCGTAACCGATGATGGAGCAGAGACCGACTTAGACTTAGGTCACTATGAACGCTTTATCGATATCAATTTGAACAAATACTCAAATGTAACAACTGGAAAAATCTATTCAGAAGTTTTGCGGAAAGAGCGTAAAGGAGAATACTTAGGCGCAACTGTTCAAGTGATCCCGCATATCACCAACGAGATCAAAGAAAAAATCATGCGGGCAGCCAAAATGACTGATTCAGATGTGATCATTACAGAAGTCGGCGGTACAGTAGGGGATATTGAGTCATTGCCATTTCTAGAAGCTTTGCGTCAAATGAAAGCAGACGTAGGTTCAGACAATGTGATGTACATCCACACCACGCTGATTCCTTATTTGAAAGCAGCGGGCGAAATGAAAACCAAACCGACCCAACACAGTGTGAAGGAACTGCGCGGCTTAGGGATTCAACCAAATATCTTGGTCGTTCGTACAGAACAACCCGTAGGACAATCAACGAAAAACAAATTGGCCCAATTCTGTGACGTGGCACCAGAAGCCGTGATCGAATCTCGTGACGTTGAGACCCTTTATTCGATTCCATTGGCACTGCAAGCGCAAGGCATGGATCAAATCGTGTGTGATCATTTGAAACTGACTGCACCAGCTGCTGACATGACTGAATGGCAAGCATTGGAAGAAAAGGTACTGAATTTGAAGAAAAAAGTACGTATCGCATTAGTCGGAAAATACGTGGAATTGCCAGATGCTTATCTATCAGTTGTCGAAGCCTTGAAACATTCTGGTTTTGCCTTTGATGCAGACATCGAGATCGATTGGATCAAAGCCCAAGAAATCACACGAGAAAACGTGGATTCTTACTTAGGTGAAGTAGACGGTATTCTTGTTCCTGGTGGATTCGGTGATCGCGGGATTGAAGGAAAAATCGAAGCGATCCGATATGCTCGGGAAAACGATGTGCCATTCTTAGGGATTTGTCTAGGGATGCAAATGGCTTGTGTGGAATATGCCCGCAATGTCGTTGGCTTGGAAAATGCCAATTCCGCAGAAACAGATCCTGAAACAGCCAACAACATCATTGATTTGATGGCTGACCAAGAAAACATCGAAAACTTAGGTGGGACATTGCGCTTAGGCTTGTACCCATGTAAAGTGAAGAAAGGCACCAAAACAGCTGCAGCTTATGACGGAGAAGAAGTTGTTCAAGAACGTCACCGTCATCGTTATGAATTCAACAACAAATACCGTGAAATCTTTGAAGCAAACGGGATGGTCTTCTCAGGTGTGTCACCAGACAATCGTTTGGTTGAGATCGTTGAGATCCCAGAAAACAAATTCTTTGTGGGTTGCCAATTCCACCCAGAATTGATTTCTCGTCCAACTCGCCCACAACGCTTGATCAAAGCATTTGTTGGAGCTTCATTAGACAACCGCCAAGCATAATAATCGCTAGCGGCAAACCAAGGAATGAATGTGCGAAACTCCTCATCTCAAGATGGGGAGTTTTTTTGAGTTGCGCCATCCCAATAATCCGTAAAAGGTTGAAACTTGCGAGAGCGTTGGTAGAAGGTATCTGTTTCTGCACACAAAAAACTTCCGTCAAAACGACCGGAAGTTTCTGGCTGATGCATTATTTTTTTCGCTAACAGTTTGAATGAAATCCGCCAGCGGGAAACCCATGTTGATTTGCTGGTGCCTAGAGAGGATTATTCTTTTAGCTTATACCCTTGGTCTAAGAGCATTTCCTCTGTACGTTCCATGCTGATCCCATTTTCAGTGTTTCCTTCGAAACTAACCCCAGGCAATTGTTTCGCTGAATCATAATCCAACTCATCATAATTGATGGTCAAGGATTCAGTCGCTTCACTATCTGTATAGTCGAGGGAATAGTCCAACCCTTTGACTTGCTGATACTTCTTAGCGATCGGATCAAGCACGGTTTGTGCTTCTTCTTTAGTCGTTACCCCGATCGCTGAATAAGGCATGACATTGTTCGCAGTCTGAGTTTTTACTTTATCGCCTTCATAAGTGAAGACCAGTTCCATCGAAACCCCATTTTGATCCATTGTGAATGTTTTGGTTTCTTCCTTGGCCCCCGAGCTACAGCTTGCCAAGAAAAGAACTCCGATGACTGTCAAAAATCCAATAAGCGCTTTTTTCATTTTATCCCTCCTTTTTTACATAATAATATAGCCGCTTTCACAAGGCTATTCTTATGCTCAAAAGAGAAGAGGAAAGGATTTGCTGGAAGATTATGATAAAATAACGAAAAAATATGTGAAATTTTTCTCGAATTTTCACATGCCGATTTGTTATCTAACGACCGCAGACAGAAGAGCAAAACCTTACAGAATCCTAGACTTTCAGAAAAGATGATGAAAATGCTGGATTTTTATATTTGTGCAATCTTTTTTTGAAAAGAGAAATTCCTCTTTTTAGTAGCAAATACCGCAAATCTTTGCTAAAATAGCATTGTCGGTTAAGCATTGCTTAACAAATAAAGTTTTTCAAAACTTAGGAGGAATTTTTTATGCCAGTAGTATCAGGAGCTGAATTCTTAAAAGCTGCTCGTCAAGGCGGATATGCAGTCGGCGGATTCAACACAAACAACTTAGAATGGACACAAGCGATTTTAAAAGCTGCTGAAGCGAAAAAAGCGCCAGTTCTAATCCAAACTTCAATGGGTGCTGCCAAATATATGGGCGGATACAAAGTTGCTAAAGACATCGTTACAAACTTGGTTGATTCAATGAACATCACTGTTCCCGTTGCAATCCACTTAGACCACGGTGATTATGATGCAGCAATGGAATGTATCGAAGTTGGTTACACTTCTGTTATGTTTGATGGCTCTCACTTACCATTTGAAGAAAACTTGAAATTGGCTAAAGAAGTTGTCGAAAAAGCACACGCAAAAGGCGTTTCTGTTGAGTGTGAAGTTGGTTCAATCGGCGGAGAAGAAGATGGAATCATCGGTTCTGGCGAATTAGCTGACATCGAAGAATGTAAACAAATGGTTGCAACTGGTATTGATTACCTAGCTTGCGGAATTGGTAACATTCACGGTCAATACCCTGAAAACTGGAAAGGCCTTGCTTTTGACCACTTACAAGCAATCGCTGATGCAGTAGGTTCTGATGTACCATTAGTATTACACGGTGGTTCTGGTATTCCTCAAGACCAAATCGAAAAAGCAATCTCAATGGGTGTTTCTAAAGTAAACGTAAATACTGAATTCCAATTATCATTTGCTAAAGCAACTCGTGAATACATCGAAGCTGGCAAAGATAAAGAAGGTAAAGGATTCGACCCTCGTAAATTATTAGCACCAGGTGTTGCTGCAATCGTTAAAGATGCAGAAGAACACATCGACTGGTTCGGTTCAGCTGGTAAAGCTTAATCTTAATCAAAGATCAAAACTCTTAGAATCACTGATTCTAAGAGTTTTTTTGTTTTCCAAGAAAATATTCTTGATGCGGGGATCAAAAATATCCTGCATCTTTTTTCTTTGAGTGATCTGTGCTAAAATTGGAATGATACACATAAATTAAAAAAGAGTATAGGTGGAATTCC
The DNA here is from genome assembly GCF_002174385.1 of Enterococcus sp. 6D12_DIV0197. Lineage (NCBI taxonomy): Bacteria > Bacillati > Bacillota > Bacilli > Lactobacillales > Enterococcaceae > Enterococcus > Enterococcus sp. 6D12_DIV0197. Next base: position 3,294,731 of record NZ_NIBN01000001.1, on the reverse strand, counting down.
ATGAAAAAAATTGTCATCAACGGCAATCGTCCCTTAAAAGGTGAAGTCACCATTAGCGGCGCAAAAAACAGTGCAGTCGCATTGATCCCGGCAGCGATCTTAGCTGATTCACCGGTCATTTTAGAAGGAGTGCCTGACATCCAAGATGTGCACTCATTAATTGAGATTATCGAAATCATGGGTGTGAAGACCCATTTTGAAAACAATACGCTAGAGATCGATCCGACAAACATCGTTTCGATCCCGATGCCTAACGGAAAAATCAACAGTCTACGAGCTTCTTACTATTTCATGGGGGCATTGTTGGCGAAGTTTGGTGAAGGCGTCGTTGGATTGCCTGGCGGCTGCTTCTTAGGCCCGCGACCAATCGATTTGCATATTAAAGGCTTCGAAGCACTTGGCGCAAAAGTCACCAACGAACATGGTGCCATGTACTTGCGTACCGAAGAAGAAGGCTTGACTGGTGAACGAATCTTCCTAGATATGGTCTCCATCGGAGCAACCATCAATGTGATGCTGGCAGCAGTAAAAGCCAAAGGCAAAACGATCATTGAAAATGCCGCACGAGAACCTGAGATCATTGATGTTGCGACCCTTTTAAATAATATGGGAGCGAAAATCAGAGGTGCAGGTACCAATGAAATTCGTATCGAAGGCGTGGAAGAATTGCACGGTTGTCGTCATTCCATCATTCCAGACCGGATCGAAGCAGGAACCTACCTTTCTTTAGCCGCAGCAGCGGGGGAAGGCATTACTGTCAAAAATGTGATTTATGAGCATTTAGAAAGCTACATTGCGAAATTGGAAGAAATTGGCGTACGAATGGATATCAGCGAAGATGAAATCTATGTGCATCCCTCAAAAGACTTGAAACCAGCGACTGTGAAAACCTATCCTTATCCAGGATTTGCCACAGACCTGCAACAGCCGATCACACCATTATTGCTAAAAGCAAAAGGAACGTCGGAGATCATGGACACGATTTACGCCAAACGGGTCAACCATATTCCTGAATTAGCACGAATGGGCGCACAAGCAACGACAGAAGGCAACATGATTTTTGTCAGCGGACCGAGCCAATTGCACGGAGCAGAAGTTGTCGCTTCTGATTTACGAGCAGGAGCTTGCCTTGTCATTGCCGGATTGATGGCGACTGGCACGACCAGCGTCTTTAATGTCGAGTATATTTTGCGCGGCTATGATCATATCATCGAAAAACTAACGGCTCTTGGAGCTGATATTCAAATGATAGAGGAGTAATTATGAGCGATTATCTTACGATGGCAGAGTTGGAAAACAAAACCTTAAAAGAAATCTACACCTTTGCCAAAGAGTTTCGAATTCCTTATTACAGCCAAATGAATAAAAAAGAATTGTCATTGGCTGTGATACGGGCGCAGGCGGAAAAACAAGGCTTCTTTTATATGGAAGGAATCTTGGATATCGTAGGCCAAGAAGGCTACGGTTTTTTACGCCCAATCAACTACGGACCGAGTGCAGAAGATATCTATATTTCTTCGTCACAGATTCGTCGGTTTAGTTTGCGTAATGGTGATAAAGTCGCCGGTAAGGCGCGCCCGCCCAAGGAATCTGAGCGCTATTATGGATTGATGCACGTTGAGTCTGTTAATGGCAAAGATCCAGAAGATGCCAAAGAGCGTCCGCATTTTCCAGCGCTGACGCCGCTTTATCCGAATCGTCATTTAAAATTGGAAACAACGTCAGGACGCCTTTCTACTCGGATGATCGACATGCTGTCGCCAGTGGGTTTTGGACAACGGGGACTGATCGTTGCTCCGCCTAAAGCTGGGAAAACCAGTATCTTGAAAGAAATTGCCAATGGAATCACTGACAACTATCCTGAGGTGGAATTGATCGTTCTTTTGATCGACGAGCGCCCAGAAGAAGTGACTGATCTGGAACGCAGTGTCAAAGGCGATGTTGTTTCTTCAACCTTTGACCTGCAGCCTAGCAACCATACCCGTGTTTCTGAATTGGTACTAGAACGGGCGATGCGTTTGGTAGAAGACAAGCGTGATGTCGTGATTCTGATGGATAGTATCACTCGTTTGGCAAGAGCCTACAACTTAGTGGTACCGCCAAGCGGACGTACACTAAGCGGCGGGATCGATCCAGCTGCTTTGTACAAACCAAAGAAATTTTTTGGTGCTGCCCGTAATATTGAAGAAGGCGGCAGCTTGACGATTCTTGCCACCGCACTGGTGGATACCGGCAGCCGCATGGATGATGTCATCTATGAAGAGTTTAAAGGAACCGGCAATATGGAGCTGCAGCTTTCTCGCAGCTTAGCAGAACGTCGGATCTTCCCAGCGATCGACATCAAGAAATCTGGTACCCGTAAAGAGGAATTGCTGATGAGCAGCGAGCAATTGGAAGAAACCTGGCGCTTACGCAACAACATGTTGGGGGATTCCTTGGAGTTCACAGAACAATTCATTCAATTCTTGCGTAAAACAAAGAACAATGAAGAGTTTTTAGCGGCTTTTCATGATGTCCATTTCGGAGACAAACGGCAAAAAAGAAATATAAAAAGATAATTGCATCTAAAAACCAAACATGGTAAGATAGTCATGTTGTAAAATCGACAAATCAACTCTGGTGAAGCAAATGAGCCAGGGCAAAGGAGAGAAGAAGAAATGAAACAAGATATCCATCCAGATTATCATCCAGTTGTATTCATGGACTCAACTACTGGTTTCAAATTCTTATCAGGTTCTACAAAGAATTCTCAAGAAACTGTTGAGTGGGAAGACGGCAACACGTATCCATTGATCCGTGTCGAAGTAACTTCTGATTCACATCCATTCTACACTGGACGTCAAAAATTCACACAAGCAGACGGACGTGTGGACCGTTTCAACAAAAAATACGGTCTCAAAGACACAAACGCTGCAGAATAAGACAAATATTGTCCAAGGGCTGTCTTATCAGCTTTCTAGAGGTTTTCTTATTTATAGGGAAACCTCTTTTTTTACATTTGACTACCCTTTTGACTACCCCTAGTATTTTTATCTGGATCTGGGCTGCCGTTTGCCATGAAGTTTGCAAAGTCATGAGCAGTTTTTTCTTTTCTTTGTTCAGTTACGTGAGCATATATGTTCATAGTAGTTTTAATATCAGTATGGCCCATTCGTTCCTGCACGTCTTTTATTGAAACACCTGCTTCAAAAAGTAAACTACAATGAGTATGTCTAAATCCGTGGACAGTCATTTTAGGCAAACGATTTTCTTTCAGGATTTTCGAAAGATTATGGTTCAGGTAATCTAGATAAAGCGGTTTGTTTTCAGTAGAAGGGAAGAGCAATTGCTCTTGAGATAAAGAGTTTATGCCAAACTGAAAAAGAAATTTTTGTTGGTGTAATTTCCATTTTTTTATCAGACCCAGCGTCTCATCATCCAAAGAGATAGTACGAATACTTTTTCTTGTCTTCGGCGGCTGAAAAACTAACTCCCAATTCTGAATAGTTGCTAGAGTTTGTTTGACGGTAAGAGTTTTCTTATCGAAATCAATATCTTTCCAACGTAATGCATGCAATTCTCCTTTGCGAAGACCCGTATACCCAAGAATTCGAAACATCATAAATAATTGTTCTGAATAATTTTCTTTTACCACCGACAAAAAAGTAAGCAACTGTTCACGATCATAGAAAGGAGCGATGTAGTCCTCTTCATCTATTTTTTGCTGTTTTTTAGGTCGAATTACACCATCCATTGGATTATTATTGAGTAACCGGATATTGATAGCATAATTGAATACTGATGTCGTGATACCGATTAAGTTTGAGTATTTTTTATAGTAACTAAACCAATGATTTACTTGTTTTTGACAAAATTGAATAGTAATCTTACTCATTCGGATATGACCAAATAAAGGGAGAATGTGTTTGTCTATCGCAACTTTTTGAATAGTGTAAGTACTAGCTTTGACTGTGTTTCTGTATTGTTCTAACCACATATTGCATACTTCTTCAAATGTTTTTGTTGTTTCAGTGATGAAATCAGGTTCTTTTGATTCTAGTTGTAAACGAGCAAGTGCAAGCTTTGCCTCTTGCTGTGTTTTAAACCCTCGTTTCGTTGTTCGTTTCTTTTTACCAGAAATAGGGTCAACGCCTAAGTATATCTGAAACATATAGGCGGTAGATCCATCTTTCTTCTTATACTTTTTTATCATTATTTATCGTCCTTTCTTGCCCGCCAGCATGTAGAACGAGGTGGCATCACTCCTTTCAATTTGGTATAATTATGTACAACAAATAAACATCAGTTTTTTGTTAGCACGCTCCTTGTCTGCCAAGAAAGAGGGGCGTGTTTGTTTTATTTCAGTATAGCAGTGGCTAGCGCTTGCTGAATTTGAGTAATACTTTTATCTTTTTTGAACTGGAGGCTTTGAGCAGGCTCAACAGCACCTGAAATCCAAATCTTCAATTCTGCATCTAAATCAAAATGCCCAGCTGTTTCTACGCTAAACCTTGAGATACTTTTATAAGGGAATGTTTTGTAATCTACTTTTTTTCCTGTTATACCTTGTTTATCTACTACAATTAGGCGATAGTCGGTAAACACAATCAAGTCCCTAACTAATTTGAAAGCTAAATCAATATTTTCATTAGGCATAAGAACAGCTGACAACTCTTTTTTTACCTCTTCATGTTTTATGTCAGTTGCATTGCCAAGTATACCATCAAATAATCCCATTTCATTTTCTCCTTTATTTAGTTATTCATTTCAAAAGAATCCACCACTACAGCAGGAACTGTAATTTCTCCACCTAAAGCAGAAGTATAAGTATATTCTCCAAAAGATACTCCACGAATAGTAATATAGTCATCTTCTAAAAGTCGATTATTCGAAAGCTGATCTTCGGAAATTTCAATTAAAATTACTTGATCATAGTTATCATCTATAGCAAATCTGAATTGTGATTGATCATCACCTTTAATAACTTGAATAATCCTTCCAGAAAACTTAACTTTTTCTGCTAAATATGTGTCTGGATTACGAGCGAGATTTTCAAACGTAACACCAGTATCGTAACTAGCTTTTTCTTCTTCAGCAGCTTTTTTTGCAGCTTCTTCTGCTTCTTTTTTCTTTTTCTCAGCGGCTTCTTTTTCAGCTTGTTCTTTTGCAGCTGCTTCTTCAGCAGCTTTTTTCTCAGCTTCAGCTTTTTGTTTTTCTTGCTCTTTTCGTTTCGCTTCAACTTCATCAGCTGCCTTTTGAAGCTCAGCTTTAGATTTTATGGATACCTTTTCATTTGTGGTGCCATCTGTTAATTCAAAATCCTGAGTTTCTGTTTCAGGTAAGGGAACAGTGATGCTAAAGCTTCCATCTTCACTAGGTGTTATTTCTTTTACTAGTTCGCCACTTGTTGTAATTGTAACAGTCTTTTGTGGATCTGCTTTTCCAGCTAAATGAAAATTGTTGTTTTCTAAATAATAAGCAGGACGTGATACATAGAGTGCTATTGATTCTGTCGTACTTTCAGAAGTGCTGTTTTCAGAACTTTTGATTGTGCTACTATTTTCTGTTGTAGTTTTTGCATTTGAAGTACATGCGCCCAAAAACATTGTAGAAAGTAATAACCCTATTACTACTTTTTTCATTTCTTTTCCTCATTTCTTTGATATAATAATTTTGTAATGTCTCAGAAATGAGCTAGCCTATTAGAAGTAGCCGCTTCTATAGGCTGTTTTTTATCCAAATACTTTTAGAGATTCAACAAAGATAAATTCATTGTCAAATGTAAACTTAAAGTTACGATGATAATGATATTTTCCATACTTGTTAAAGTAATGAAGGAGAGTATCTTCAAAGAATTCTGGAGTTACGTTTAGGTGTTCACTGCATTCATAAATATTATTACAACCATTTAAAGCACAGTCTAAAAGATCGTCTAAAGTTATTAATAGTTCAATTCCATATCTTCTAGCTCTCCATTCTTCTTTCCACGCCTCAGGGTCTTTATAATTAAGAATATTTCCAATGGTTCTTTTATGATGTCCGAATTCTTCAGCCAAGACAACTTTCTTTTTTCTATCTGATTTAGTTTTATCTAAGTAGATACGGTTATTTCTATAAAGTCCAGTATATCCGGTATCTTCTTCTAATGGTAACTCAATAACTGGTACCTCAGAATTAACTTTATCTAAAAGGTTTTCAAAATCATTCATACACGACCCTACTTATCATCAAAATTTTTATCAGCCTCATCAAGATATCGATTAAGATCATCAAATTCTTTTACAGTTATTTCTTTATTTGGATCATCAGAATGAGCGGCTATAGTAAAAATTTTCTTGTTTTGTTCGTTAAGCTTGAACTTGGCGAAGTTATAAACCTCATCTTGTTTTTTGCTATCTAATTGGTTATATATGTTCAACAATTTATCTTGAGGTTTTTCTGTCCAACCCATTAAATATCCAGGGGTTGTATTCAGAGAAATCGCTAGTTTTTCGAGTACTTCGGTAGGAAGTTTCTCTATTTCCCCTTTTTCATAACGGAAGATGGTTGATCTTGAAACACCTAACTTAGATGCCAAGTAATCAGCATTGTATCCTAGTTCCTTCCTTCTCTGCTTTATTCTTTCTCCCACTTCCATTTGAATACCTCCAAAATTTTTCTTTAAATAAATATTATCAGATGTGTTGCAAAAATGCAACTGATTAATCGCATAAATGCAACAAATGTGTTGACAAATATTTTTGTCGCTTGTATGATAAAAGTGTGAGTTGCATTAATGCGACAAAAATAGGAGGTGAAATCATGCCAGTTGATGTTGAAAGATTGGATGAAATTATCGAACAAAGGAACACAAAGCAAAGAGTAGCGGAGTTAATTGGTGTAAATAGAAGTACTTTCTATAGAAAATTAAAAGGGGAGGGAAAAGGTTTTTCAGTAGAAGAAGCTCAGAAGATTACAGCAGTTGTTCCATTATCTGGAGAGGAAGCAGTTCAAATTTTTTTTGGCAGTAAAGTCGCAAAAACGCTACAAGAGAAACATAATTAATCAATTATAAATTGAGGTGATTTAATATGGCAATCATTTCAGCACCAATAGAAATACCAGAATCATTTGGGGAAGAATTAGCAGCAGTTATTGCTGCTAAGGTTCTTCAAAAGGTAGGAGAATCGATCAAAGCTGAAGACCTTCCACCATATCCAACGAAGAAGCAGGTGAAACAAATTCTCCGGATTGGTGAAGAACGGATTAACGAATGGATCATTGAGGGATTACCACAAATACCTTTTGGTAAGGAAACCAGATTTGACCGTGAGGACATAAAAAGATTCCTAAACAATAAAAAAATCTAATGCCCGCCAGCATGTAGAAATAGGAGGAATCAAATGAAATACACATTATCCCAAGAACTACTGATACATGATCTTATTAAAGAAAAAATTAGAAGTTTACACGATCAACTTAATGATCGCAAAAAACCGTTCACCGAAACACAACGAGATTTATCGACTCGAGAACTTCAAAGTTATCAGGAGTTAATTTATCAGAATCATTTAAATAGAACGATGAAAGTGAGGTGAGGAAGGTGGATAACTATTTGGAACGTATAACTATCGCTTTAGAAAGTACAGCAAAAAGCCTCAGTATTTTGGCAGAAGATACCAAGGCTAATATAGATTTGAAAATAGAGGTATTGGAAAATCTTGAAGGTATGGAAAAAACAATTAGTGAATTGCAAGAGAATCCATTTAGTTTAAATAAAGGGAATTAAACTTTTGATTTTGATTGCGTAATCCAGAATTAAATCAACTCTATCTTTAAATTTAGTTTCCATAATGGCTATGGATTCAGTGCGCAAAGTAATTCTTACTATCGTGTCTCCTGCAGGAACACCAGTAATTAATTCATGCTTTCTTAATTCAAAACACGTTGATTTTACATCTTCCCTGGGCCATTCGGGCATAATATCTCGATGTAAATCATCTAGATTGCCAAAGTATATTGCATCTTTTTTTAAAGAACCAGCTTTGCGTTTCTCAACATATGATTTGTACATTGATGTCAGCAAAAACTTGGCATCATTTGTAAGCAAATCTAATTTTCCCAATTAAATTCCCCCTTAACAATGATTCAGCCGACCACTGACTGATAAGGAAATTATACAACAGAAAGGAAAGATTATATGAATAAAAAATGGTTAGCTACACTTCATAACAATCCATTGTATAAAGCACGTCAATTACAAGGGATTGCTTATGCCAGCTTATTGTTAAACGGTATTTTGTTAGCTATTTGTTTCCTATTAATGATTGGAGGATAACTAGATGTTTAAAGAAAGAGAAATTATTTTCACTACTAATAGAATGTATGTTAAGCCATACACTCAAAAAATTAAGTCGATTATCTGGAATAAGTTTGAATCGACATGTGAAGTAGAGGATCGTTCATTTGATAGCGATGAGACACCTACGATTGCGTTATATTTCGTTGTTTCAGATGATCAGTTTCAAAAGTTACAAATGGCCATCCCTAAGTTGCTACCGGATTTAGTAAGTAAAGGAGGAATTCAATATGAATAATGACAAGTTAGCACTGACATTAGCCGATAAGTTGATGGCAAAAGTCAACAGTTTGCTAGATGCAGAAGTTCGAACAATTACTAACGATTTACAGGATACTCAAAAAGATATTGAAGCAAAACGTACGATCTCAATAAAGGTTGGAATCAAAGTCACTAGTGATCATCGAGGAATTACCATCGATGCAGAATCAAATCATGGATTGCCGAAACGAGAATTGGAACCAGTTGTTTATCCAATTGATGTCAATAATTCTGGGCAGATAAATTTGTTCAAAGATGAGTGAAAGCTGCAGGTGATGTAGATGTTATCAAAGGCGATCGATTACTTGGAAAAAATGCCTGCAATTGTGATGCAGGTTCGTATGAGGAAACGTGGCGAGAATTATGTATACAGTATTGAAGCGAAAACTGAGCGAGGCAGAGTAGAGACGTTTCAGCTGCGTGGAAGGACTCTGTATCACCATGTTTTTCATCTTGGAAAACAAACCGAAGAAAAGGTTCTTTTCCAGTTTTCAGAACAATAAAAAAAGCCGCCAAATTTGGCGACTTCTGAGAATGGTATTTCTTATCTCCGACAAGATAAGTATACCATTCTCAGACTATTTTTGCAAAAAACGCTGCTATTTCGGCGTTTTATCGTCCTTGTATTAGATACTAACTTAACGGACGTAGAAAATTCTGGGGTGTTTGTCATGAAGAAATCATTTGTTAGAGAACGCAGAGTTGAAGCAGGACCATATAAAGAAATTCGATTGTATAGTAGGACGATCGAGCAGGAACGAAAATGTAGAGAACCCAGAGGCAGGAGAAAAAAAGTTACTGGCTTATCTCAAGCAAGATGGAATCAAGCCCAAAGTAAAAGAAAGGCTGCATTGTTTCTATATGCAAATTTTGGAGAGAAAGATTACTATGCCACTTTCACTTACTCCGATCAGTTTCTCCCTGAAAAGCCTGCTGACGCCAAGCGTGATCAAGAAAACACTTTGAAAAAACTAAAAAGACTCTATGAGAAAGAAGGGTTCGAACTCAAGTACATGTGGTTTACCTCTTATCAATACGATGAGGAAGTAGGCTATATCACTCGAATCCATCACCATATTGTTTTAAACAATGGACCATCAAGGGATGCAATCGAGAGTGTTTGGTCTAAAGGGCGAGGAAAGAAGAAGCAGCCTCTTGGTAGAAAGCAAGTGCAAAACATTCAATACGATTCAGATGGGATGCAAGGCTTGGTCAATTATTTAACTGGTCAAGAGAAATGGGAAAATCGCCAGTGGAAGAAAGGTCAAAAGCGATGGTCCAAGAGTCGAAACCTTAAAGAGCCACACGAAACAACGAACGATGATTATTGGTCATTTAGAAAACTAAATAAATTAGGTATGTCCAATGATGATGGAGCAGAGGAAATTCTTAAGAGGTTTCCTCAATACCGAATTTTAGGAGATATATTGAAAATTTACGATGAGGATCGTGGATGGTATTTCAAAATCGAACTGTTCAGAAATGATGATGGATAGAGAAAGAGGTAGAAATGGAAAGTAAACAAACGTATCTGGTCGCCTGCTTTGATAAATCAGATTGTATCGACATGATGCAGGAAGTCTTTTTGATGTTAAACATTGATGATCAAAACAAACGGAAATTTTCTCCATGTATTAAAACATTGGAAATCAAATCAGAAGAAAAGCAAATCCGATTTCTTCAAAATCAGCAAATTTGCGATGCTGCATCAAACAAGTTAAATGATCAGTCAGCATATACAGGAATAGTTAAGAGTGATCGGTATTCACAATTCGTTTGCTTTGAAGATAAAGCACACTATGAGCGCATTTACCGAAGAACTTTAGATACATTTGGACAAAACGACAAAGAAGGATTTATTACTGAACTAATGCAGAAAGTAGGTAGAAATGATGTCTTCAAGAAATTACCAAAATAGAATCAACAATGATTTGGGCGATATCTTTGAAAAAATGATTGATCAAGGTTGTTGGTACTACAGAACAAAAGAAATTGCTTTAATTGAAAAAACACCTGAACCGTTTCGTGTGAAGCAGATACTCGGCGATGGCAGAATGATCGTTTATCCGATCGGGAAAGCTCAACCAGATTACAAAGGAACTCTATGGGATGGACGTGCCATTGTTTTTGAAGCAAAGATGACCACAACGGATCGATTAAAAAAATCAGTGATCACACAAAATCAAGAGGCGTTATTGGATCTTCATCAAAAATTAGGAGCGATGGCAGGTGTTTGTTGCATGATCAAAAAGACCGTTGGGTTTATCCCATGGAGTGATTGGCAGAACATGAAAGCAAAATATGGCCGTCAGTACATTCTTGAAGAAGAGTTGGAAGAATATCAGATTGCTACGCCAGGCTACATCGATTTTCTGAAAAAAACGAATTGGTGATCCTATGGATGAAAGAATAACCAGTTTCAAAGTAGCACGTGTCGAATTCACTATGTTTTGCGAGGTACGAGGATGGACGGTTGAGTATTTTTCTAACAATTCCAAGAATTACCGTCAATACTATGCAAGATGTTACGTTCCGGAAAAGGCAGATACCTATCATTTTATTATTACACTTGCTGGGAAGTACTATCGCCTTCTCGGAAATAAGAAGTGGGAACCTTATGAATATGTGTATAAGCCAGCAGATGCAGGAGGTGATCAACATGAAACAGAACCAACAGGCGATGAAGCAGAAACAACATGAAAAAAAGAAGCGTCACAGAGAACGTGCTTTTAAACTACAACGATTGCTTTATCTTTCTAACCTTGATGATCGAGAGATTGATCCAATAAGCGAGGAAGAGCGGGAAGCATTGCGTGTTGAACTCTGGAGAGGGGAGCAATCCCATTTGCGAATTGTAGAGGTTCTTTATAAAGGCGAAGTGATTTTCACAGGCACTCGGAAAGACGTATGTCGGAAGTGCAAAAAAGCAAATCGAACGATGAGCGATTTATTACGTTATGGTCATGAAGATAAACAAGGAAGGACATACCGCTATAAGGATTGGAGTGGAACCATTGACGAGGTGGTTGATTACGATTAATCAAAATAATTGGAGGGAAATTCATGAATGAGTTAGTTGAATTAGTAGAACAATGGTCAAAAGAAAAAGGATTGGATAAATCAGATTCTAGCAAACAAATGTTGAAAGTTGTCGAAGAAACTGGTGAAGTTGCAGCTGCATTAGCAAGAAACGATCGAGATGCACTAAGAGATGGTATTGGCGATGTAGTAGTAACCTTGATCATCTTGGCAATGCAAAATGATATGGACTTATACGAATGTTTGAATTTTGCTTATGACGAGATCAAAGGACGGACTGGAAAGATGGTCAACGGCGTTTTTGTTAAGTCCAGTGACCTGAAATAATTCCAGAATCGGAAGAAATAGAAAACTAGAAAGACAAACTATATTAAGTCAAGCAAAAAATGAAAAGGTTGAATAACATAGTTTGATGTGATTTGAAGGCATGACAAAGAAACCCTAGGCAAAGGGAATTTTTGAAAAGATCAGTTAACGATCATTTTCTGCTCCTCATAGGGTTTATTATCTTTCAGTAGTTGGTAAATGATCCGCACCAGTTTTCGAACAACATGACTAATAGCGACATTGTAGTGTTTTCCTTCTGCTAGTTTTTTCTGGAAATAGACACGCATAGACGGCGACCAAATAGACATGAGCCTGGCGGACTCATGCAGTGCCCAGCGTAATTGCGAAGAGCCACGTTTGACCATTCGTCCAGTTTCCGTTTGATTCATTCCAGAAGTGGAGACGGAAGGTTCTGCACCTGCATAAGCAAGCAGCTGATTCGGCGAACGAAAATTCTTAATATCTCGAATTTCGGCGAGAAGGACACTCCCTAACTTATAGCCAATGCCAGGAATTGTTAAAATAGGCGAATCGATTTCACTCATTAATCGAGCAACTTCCTTCTCTGCTTTGTCTCGCATAGTTGTAAGATACTGAATGGTATCAATGGTTTGAAGGAGTTCAAATTCTAATGCAGGGGACTCTTGGCCAATAGAGGCTTGCGCGAGTGCTTTGAGCTTGACCGCGTGTTCTTTTCCAAAGCGGCCCTTTGAGTGCGCTGAAATAAGATTCGTCAGCTTCGTTAAATGTGCATTTCCTACCTTTTTAGCAGAAGGATATTCTTTCAAGATTGCGTACACATAGGATTGGTGTTTCGCAGAAGAAGAACCCAAAGAAGGGGCGAGTTCCGGAAAGAGAATATCTAGAATGCGTGTGTAGCTTACTTTTTTTCGCGTACAATCCTCTTTCAATCTGGCTGTATGTCGAGTTAAATACTTCAACTCAATCATTGAAGGGTTAGCACTAAATGATTGTTTATCAAGATCTGTTCGTAGTTTTCGAGCGATCGTCATGGCGTCTTTTTTATCGGTTTTGGTTTTACGCAAGCTTTGATTTTTGGCATATTCTTTAATTAAGTACGGATTATAGCTGTAGGTGGGGTAGCCTTGCGTCCGAAGGAAGCGTAAGATATTAAAGCAATAATGACCGGTATCTTCTAAGGCGATTTGAATGTCTTCACCGGTAGATTTCTTCAAATTAGCAAGCGTCATTTGAAGCTTCGTAAAGCCTTCACGATTATTTTCAATCTGAAGATGACGGACAAAAATCGTTCCTTCAGTATCAATGACCGCTAAGTCATGTTTGTGCTTGGCAACGTCTATTCCAACGTACAACATAAGAACCACTCCTGACAGATTAAATTTACGCTGTGCTCCACTTACTCTTTGCCTATGTAACCTTGTGATCAATCAAGCGTCACAGACAGATGCCATGCGCTAACAAACTTATTAACAATTTGACAAAGAGCTGTGGCTAGAGCCTTTCTACAACAGTATTCCAAAGGAATCTGGTGGAAGTAGTACTAGTCCACAGCGCCTAACTCAATTATAGGTAAAATAACAGCTAATTAAAACGGAATAGCTGATTAATTGAGTAATCTAAATATACAAGGAATGTATTTATGAGATCGAAAAAAGAACAGCACTATTTCGACGAGGGATATTTTTCGGCAATGAGAGATGCTATGTCACTTGATATAGAACACTATGGCAATGGTGCTGGTGCAGAACTAATTCAAGAATTTAATTTGAGACGTTCCGATTTTTTGAAGTATTTTGAAGCTGAAGATATTCAATTTATAGATGACTATGTTGAAGAAGGATCAAGGCGATACAAAGAAATTTGGTTATCATAATTATTCTACTATCCACCAAAATTGTGGAAATAAAAAAACTACCCTAAAAGAGTAGCAACAGAATCATAAATTATTTTTTTTGGAATCGGAAATTCCGTGTTTAACTGCCAATCTGATGATTCCATAAAGCATAAATCCTATAAAAATATACCAAATAAAAGCTAAAAAAGTTCCCAAAGCAATACCTCCTTTTAGGTATTGTAACATATTTTACATTTTACCAAGTCAGTTATCCGACGAAATGCTTTAATCAGAACAGATAATTAAAAGGATTCAAAATCTCTAGAAATAAGTTTAGAAAAACTGTCTTAAATGTCGAATAAAAGGGTTCTTTTCTAAATACGAATCTAAAAAAACTGAATAAAAGAGAAATGATGAGACACAATAAAGAATATACCAAAAAGAATATCGGTACTATTAAAAGTGAGCAAACGTTACAGTATTGCAAGGTGGAAATATTTTTATCTCCGCAATCGTCAGCGATAAAGGAATGGAGGATAAAAATGACATTTATAGATTTTGATCCAAGATACAGATTTTCCTTAATTCATCAGCAAGGCAACATTCGAACAGTACACGGATACTACGACAAAGAAATAGAAACATCAGTAAAAGTTAAAAACATTCTAGATACTGAAGATATTGAAAATTTGGAGGATGTAATCGAACTCTACAAAGTCGACGTAACTGATCTAGAAGAAAAGCACAATACAGAGTTAGAAAACATCGATATGCATGATGTATGTTCGGAAAGTCAATTGATTCATAAACTAGTTGTTGATGACAATTTTCTTTGGAAAAGATTTGAGGTTAGCAAACATGATACCAAATAGCATCAAAGTAGCTGGTATGACATATAAAGTTGAAGAAGTGCCGTTTGTAGAAATTGATGGAGACAGAAACTTTCAAGGGGTCTGTCTCTATCCTGAGACTACCATCCAAGTTCTTGATTCATTGTCTGAATCTCGAAAAGAACAAACTTTTGTACATGAGCTGACACACGCTATTTTTTATGAAGCCGGGTTTGAAGATCAAGACGAAGACATGATAAACCGAGTGTCCTTGGTTCTACATCAAGTTTTAAAGGATCGTCATTTAGAGGTGAAATAATGGAAGAAGAACAATTTTACATGAAATATACTCGTGGTTACCTAGTTTATGTAAAAGACGATAACGGCAGACGAGTAAAGGTTACATGGAATGAGTTTTTTGAAAGCTATGATCCAAACAAGAGAGTTAACTTTCAGGATTTGGTTGAACTTATTCCAGTTGATGAAAAATACGAGAAGGCTCGTGATCAAATGGAATTTGAAAAGCTAATCCGGAGAGAAAGTGAACCGATTGTAGATCAACTAGATTTATTTCATGAATATAGCGAACCAATTGATTTTGATAAATTGGTAGCAAATTTAAAGCAGGAGCAAGCCGATGAATCGTAAAACTATCCTTGTATTATTACTAGCAGCGATTTCAGCCACAAGTTGGCTATCCTATACAATAATCAACCAGCAAGAGCAAATCGTAAATCTAGAACAACAGCTGCAGCATGAGCAGATGAAGTACAAGATTATTATCAATGATCCGCTGGTACGAGATGCGATGGAAAGTGGAGGATGATTATGACAGTTGCAGTTTTAGGGTTCACAGGATTCGTAATGATAATGGTCGTTGCAGTAATTGTTGGAAAGAAGATGGACGATAGAGAAGGAAAATAAAAAAGCCACTACTTTTTGGGTAAGTGACCTGTGACAAGACTATTTTACCATAAAGGGGTGGCGTTTGTGAGGTTTCAATGGCTAAAAGACTACCAAGAGTTAGAAAATCAAATACTTTACCTTAAGTGGAATCTTAACAAAAGTAAACTAGAGTTAGAACGCTGGGTCAGTGGGGACCTTTCAAATATCCGCCTTGAGAAGAATTCAAGATCAGCCCAGTTAGAAGAAAAAATAATGTTATTGGAAAAGGAAATTAACTTCCTTATTGAGCAGAAGAAGGAAACAACAACTTTGATTGAATCATTCGGAGGTCTGGATAACGATATAATTAGACTAAAATACGTTGAGGGGAAAACATTAGAAGAGATATCTGAAGATTTATCCTACAGTTATTCCTATATTAAAAGTCGTCATTCTCAGTTAAGGAAGTCTCTTACCTTTGTAGATGAATATATTATCAATAAGACAAAGTTAAAATATAAGATAGCTATACAAGATCCAGTGATGATGGATTTATAAAAGGTACTATGAAAGTACTGTACCTATTTTAAGCCGACATATTGATTTTTATAAGATATAGTAATAGCGTAGAAGAAACGGAGAGCCGGTTGTTGGACTACTCACACTAATCCAAATACCGAAAGGAGGTAGTCTCCTTATCGCGGAACTTCTTTGACTTTAGGGCTCAGTTATTAAATTGACTGGGTCCTAAAGTTTATGTGTAATTGTTTCTTGTGCAGTATGAGAAATAGTCTGTTCTAAGTTTTTAATGGCTTGAGTCATATCTTTAGAAGAATGGTTAACACTAACTCTTGGGTGTTGTAATAATCTTGACCATTCTAATTCATCGAATTCTAATATCTCTTTATATTTCTTTTTACTAAAGTCATGGTAATTAATAATTATTTTTCTTGAGTCGACAAGGTTCATCATTCCATCTCCTTGCGATCCTACTAAAGCTTTAATTGATTGACCAGGAGCCAAAAAGTGGTTTCTAATATTTTTAAATGGATTAACCCTGTCTCTTATACACATCTAGATGTGTATAAGAGACAGTGTAATTACCTCTTTCTTGATTTAAGTAATATCTATTATAACTACGTATTCTACCATATGTGAATATAATATATATACGAAGAAAAAGATTTTGTTATAATTAATAAAAAGGAGTTGTAAATTATGGATATAATTAGTCTGTTAAACAAAAAGGATTCTATTAAGTTTGAACTTATTAAACAAAAGCTGAAAGAAAATTTGAGGTTCAAAATTATTGTGATTTCAAAAGATCAACAAGAGATTTTTTTCGTTACAGAAAATAATAAGATATATTATGGTGATGAGAATGAAAAACGCAGACTCGAAAAATTAATTTCAAAGATATCAAAAGCATCAGAAGACAGAACAGTATTCTTGTCAAGTTGGCAAGCTTCAATTTCAGGGCTTAAATCTAAAGAGAAAGGCTCTATAAACCTAGATGACTTTATTCAGGAACTCAATCAAGAAAACCTAGATATATATCTATATGAACCTCAAATTAAGGACCTTTCGTAGGTCTTTTTTTGTACATAAAAAAGGAGTGATCAACATGAAGAAACCACAAGATCATAAAAAGAAATCTGTTTCAGAAAAGCAAGACGACTTTATCAAGTTACTAACTCAGTTGCGAGAAGAGAAGGACACGGATGCTATTGCTGATCTGTTCTGGAAGATCATTACGGCATACGGACTGAAGGTAGATGAACTTGCAGCACTGAACTATTACACGATAAAGCGATCGCTTGAGGCGCCTGTTAATGCAAACCTTCTGAAAGAGCGAATGAAGTTGGATGTTACTCAGCTTGGAGTAGATGGAATCTTACAAGTGCAGCGTGCGTTGATCACTATCTACACAGAGCAATTAGCCAAAGAACAATGATACCTGTTGTCAAAACCAAAGCGGATCGAGCTAGGTTTTATGGATCGACCAATTGGCGTAACTTAAGGAAGGCGATACTTGAGAGAGATCACTACGAATGCTTGTGGTGTAAAGCCGAAGGCAGACTGACTACACAGTATGATTCGATACTGGAGGTCGATCACATCAAAGAGTTAGAAACAAATCCAGAGTTGGCGTTTGATCCAGACAATCTAAGAACATTATGCAAGGACTGTCACAACAAGCGACATGATCGGATGAACTATCGTGGGAAACCAAAGAAAAGAAAGTGGGATGATGAATGGTGGTGAGTGACAACCTAGGAAAACAGAATCCCAAAAATGGATAGAAAATTAAACCAAAGTGGGGACTAACACACCCCCGGTCGAAATATTTTGGGGTAAAATCCCAATCTAGGGAACCGGTGGGAGGGGTCAACTGTCCAAATTTATGACTAAATTTTTTTTGCTAGGGGGGTGAGAGCCTTTGAAGATGTCAGATTTAAAGAAACAGTTGCTGAGACAGATTGACGTAAACGATCAGATGGAACTTGAAAAAGTTGAGAGATACCTTGATTTAGTTAGGCTTTATCGAAAAATGGATAAAGCTGTTAAGCAATACGGACCAATTGTCGAAGGCTTTAACGGCACTCAAACGTATCTTAAAACTAACCCAGCAATCGCTCAAAAAGTTACGATTTCTCGTGCAATTATTGCTCTTGGTAAAGACCTTAACCTTGATGATTTGAACGGTAAAGTAGTCACTGATAATCAAGATGATTACGATGAGAGTGATCTAACATGATTCATCAAAAACACGTTGATTATTATATCGAGCAATTCAAATCAGGGAAAATAAAGTTTAACAAAGAGCGAGCATATTTAATTGAGTATTTAGAACGTGATGTTCTTAGTCGGGATGATGTTTACTTCGATGATGCGATGATTGATAAGTGCATTGCTTATGGTGAGAAATGGTATTTCCCAATGCAGCCATTCCAGAAGTTCTTAATCGCTTTTATCTTTTTTTATTTAAAAAAGAATGACCGGAATGTTTACCGTAAGTTTCTTTGGATGTTTGGTCGTGGCGGTGGTAAAAACGGATTGTTATCAGTCGTGCTGAATTTCCTTCAGACTGAAATGCACGGCATCATGGACTACAACGTTTCAATCGTTGCCAATAGTGAGGATCAAGCGAAAACTTCATTCGAAGAGATATACAATACAATCAAACGGAATAAGACGTTACAAAAAGCTTTTGAATATGGAAAGTCAGTGATCACCAGCAAAAAGACTGGAAGCAAGATAAAATTTCGTACTAGTAACGGCGATACAAAAGATGGATTACGTGACGGAGCAGTAGCATTTGATGAAATCCATCGATACGAATCGAACAAAGATGTAAAAGTTCATATTAGTGGGCTTGGTAAACGTCCGAACCCAAGGGAGTTTTATGTGGGGACTGACGGTTATGTTCGTGAGGGATTCTTGGACAACATGAAAGAAAAAGCGAAAAGAGTGTTGAGCGGTTCGGTCCGTTTCAATGCTCTTTTTCCTTTCATTTGCAAACTGGACTCAGAGGAGCAGGTCAATGATCCTGACAACTGGGAATTAGCCAATCCTATGTTTCATCAGCCACTATCTGAATATGCGGACAATCTTTACGAAACTGTTATGGAAGAATACGAGGATTTGGAAGACGACCCAAGCAACCGAGAAGAGTTCATGACTAAACGTATGAATTTACCTGTCACAGACCTAGAACGATCGGTGGCTAGTCGTGAAGAGATTCTGGCAACAAACAGACCATTCCCAACAAACCTAATCGGCAAACAAGCCATTGGCGGTTTAGACTATGCCAGTCTGCGTGATTTCGCCGCTTGTGGGCTTTTGTTTCGTGATGGGGATGATTATGTATTCAAGACCCATTCGTTCGTTAGAAAGCAATTTGTGGACATTTACTACGGGTATTCTCGTAAAGCTTCTGAAACTACAAAAGAAAAATTTGCACCAATTAGGGAATGGGAAGAAAAAGGGTTGCTGACGGTCATAGATGGGCCCACAATCGATCCTAAAACAGTTGTCGGCTGGTTTGTTGAACAACGTGAAAAATACGGCATAACGAAAATAGTAGCCGATAATTTCCGAATGGATTTATTGCGACCATTGTTTTTGGAGGAAGGATTTGAAATCGAAGTGATTAGAAATCCAACAGCAGCTGATAATTTACTAGCGCCAAGGATTGAAGATGCATTTGCCAATAATCACATTATCTTTGGTGATAATCCTCTCATGCGCTGGTACACAAACAATGTACTAGTTAAGACTAACGGTGATGGGAATAAATCATATAAGAAAAAAGAAGAAGTTCGTCGTAAGACAGACGGCTTCAAGGCGTTTGAATACTGCCTATGGCGTGCTGATGAAATAATTGACTACGATTACGATGATGCCTTTGATATGTTGGATGAAATTGAGTTTTAGAGATCCTGTATTCATTTTGGTTTCAATGAATGTTATTATCATATACTGAAGGGATGTGTTATTTTGAGTAGCAATGAATATGTTGAAACTGTAACCTTAATGATGGAAAAACAAGATATGTATTTAATGTGGTTTTTAGGTATATTAGGTGTTGTTTTAGTATTTGTAGGCTTTCTTCAGTGGAGGCTATCGAGTGAGCAAATTAAGAAAATTAAATCTGAAACCAAAGCTGAGGCTCGTAAAGAAATAATTGATGAATTGATTCAAAATTATAGTGTGAACTCAATACACGAAATTTTAAATGTTTTACAAGAAACTGTAGACACAGTTAAAAATCTCACATTTGATGTAAGTTCAATGACTATAGGTCAGGAGTTTGATTTTGGTATAAATTTATTTTATTTCCTAAAAGAATTAGAAAATTCAACAAATAAAGAAGAAGATATTACAAAATGTCTCTTATACACATCTAGATGTGTATAAGAGACAGTCATTCCATCTCCTTGCGATCCTACTAAAGCTTTAATTGATTGACCA
>NZ_NIBN01000001.1:3251081-3274182 GCF_002174385.1 Enterococcus sp. 6D12_DIV0197 | reverse complement strand
ATTTTATTTCCTAAAAGAATTAGAAAATTCAACAAATAAAGAAGAAGATATTACAAAATTTTTAGTGAAAAATCATCATATTTTATATGCTACAGAATCAGCAATAGAGGAACTCAATAAAGAATTTAGAGAAAAAAACATTTTATCTAAAATTGATATTTCTTGTGAGGATTGGAGTTTATCCTCAATTTTATTGGAAAAATATAGAAAAAAATATAATAATAAAGAATTATTTAAAGAGTTTTTTTGATGTCAATAAAGAAGAAGGCGAAATAGTCTTCTTCTTTTATTTTTATTTGAAAGGTGGTGAAAATATGTGAGTTTATTTGATGTTTTTAAGCAGTCCATACGTAATGAAGAACCTTCGGAATGGATTCCAGATCTCGTCTATGGTGACGATGAATCCGCTCGAGCATATCTGAAAATCATGGCCAAGAACACAGTGCTTGATTTTGTTGCAAGAACAATGTCTACACTGGAAGTAAAGTTCAAAAACAAAGATGGCACCGCTGATTGGGAATACATTTTGAATGTTCGACCTAACAATGATATGTCGGCTGCAACGTTCTGGGAAAAGTTTTTCTACCGACTTATGGACGACAACGAAGTGCTGGTCATTTTTACTGAAGATAACCAATTGCTGATAGCTGATGATTTTTCTCGTACAGAATACGCCGTTTATGATGATGTGTTCACTGGCGTAACAGTAAAGAACTATGTATTTCAAAAAAGCTTCAATATGTCAGATGTGATCTACATTGAATACAACAATGATAAACTTGATCGTTTTACAAAGGGCTTGTTTGAGGACTATTCCGAGTTATTTGGGCGAATCATTGAAATTGCAATGCGAAATAATCAAATTCGTGGATCGGTGTCTATTGATTCAACCGGAAGTATTAATGAAGAAAAAGGAAAAGACGGCAAGACACGAAGTCAAAGATTACAAGAGTATATTGACAAGGTCTACAATGCATTCAAAACAAAGTCTGTAGCAATTGTAGCAAAAATCAAAGGATTCGAGTACGAGGAATACACCAACAAACAAGGGGTTTCCAATCAATCACTTGATGAGCTGAACAAAATGAAAACATCGTTGATAGATGATGTAGCCAACGCCATAGGAGTTCCTACGGCGCTTATTTATGGTGAAAAAGCTGACCTTGATTCTAATCTAGATGCTTTTCGTAAACTTTGTATCGCACCACTAATGAAGAAGCTTCAGGATGAACTAATGGCGAAAATTATTACAAAAAAAGAATACAAAAACGGCGAGAGAATCAAAGTATCGAAGGTATTACCTAGAAGTATCGTCGAAGATGCAACTCAGATCGACAAGGTGGTATCAAGCGCAAGCTTCTTCCGGGATGAAGTACGTGAAGAATATGACTATGAACCTTTGCCTAATGGAGAAGGTAAAAAGCTAGTAATGACCAAGAACTATGAAGAAACAGCGAAAGGGGGTGAGAACGAAAATGCCGAAAGTTAAAAAAGTACCGTTTCAATTTACCAACGAAATCCAAAACGGTAAGCACATTCTCACCTTGAGTGGCAATGTCCAAAAGAAATATTGGCGTGACGATGATGTCATTAATGCGAAAGATATCCGAGAATCACTGGATACAGTCACAGATGATATCGTGATCAAACTGAATAGTCCTGGCGGCGATGTGTTTGAAGGGATTGAAATTTACAACTACCTAAAAGATCACCCATCAAATGTCACTGTCGAAGTAACTGGTTTGGCAGCCAGTGCCGCAACTTTCATCATTGCTGGCGCTGACGAAGTGATCATGAATGTTGGCACTTCATTGATGATTCACGAAGCTTCAACATTTGCTTGGGGAAACAAACAGGATATCCAAAAAACTTTGAATGCATTGGAGACCATCGATGATTCAATCTTAGCAATTTACTCAGACAAGACCGGTCAATCAGCTGATCAGTTGCGTGAATGGATGAATGAAGAAAAATGGTTCACGGCAGACGAAGCAGTCGAATTCGGATTTGCTAATTCTGTAAAACGTGCCGAACCTCAAGAAGAACCGCAAGATATTGCAT
The DNA here is from genome assembly GCF_002174385.1 of Enterococcus sp. 6D12_DIV0197. Classification (NCBI taxonomy): domain Bacteria; kingdom Bacillati; phylum Bacillota; class Bacilli; order Lactobacillales; family Enterococcaceae; genus Enterococcus; species Enterococcus sp. 6D12_DIV0197. The sequence continues at coordinate 3,272,121 of NZ_NIBN01000001.1, read as the reverse complement.
CAATGATTCAAGATGCCGTTGCTGTTGCTATGGCTAACTTAAGCCAACCTGTAACAAATCAAGTTGAACAAGAACCAAAACCAAAATCATTAATCGCACGATTGCGAAAAGGAGAATAAATTATGTTAAAAATTACAGACAAAACTGCAGATGCGAAGAAAATCTTTAACGCTATTTCTGCAAAAGAAGATGCAACACCTGAACAAGTAAACGATGCTTTAGAAGCTTATGTCACTGCGATTGCAGAAGATGCAGGCTCGCAAGTACGTGCTGAGTATGAAGAATTGAAGAACGTCACTGACAACCGTGTTTTAGAAGCTCGGGGGATTCCAACCTTAACTGCTGAAGAAACGAAATTTTATAATGAAGTCTCAAAAGCTGGCGGATTTGATAAAGATTTAGTATGGCCAGAAACGATCTTTGAAAAAGTATTTGAAGACTTAGAAAAAGACCATCCTTTGTTGCGCTTAATCAACTTCCAATCAACTGTTGGTAAAGTCAAGGTCATTCGTTCTCGCCGTAAAGGTGTAGCGGTATTTGGACCATTACACAAAGATTTAGAAGGGCAACTTGATGCGGAATTCGACTCGACAGAATACACGCAACTTGCATTGACTGCGTTTATGCTTATTTCTAACGATACCTTAGACTTAGGACCTCGTTGGATTAATCGGTATGTGCAATTGTCTTTACGTGAAGCTGTTTCTGACATTTGGGAAGTGAAAATTGTAACTGGTACGGGTAACAATGAGCCTATTGGTCTTTTGAAAGACTTGGATGGAGCTGTTACTGGCGGTGTGTATCCTGATAAAGCATCAGCTGGTACTTTGACTTTTAAGGATTCCGCTACAATGGTAAAAGAATTTGCCAAGGTACTTAAAACTGCTTCAAAATACACGCATCGTATTGGTGACAACGATACTGACGGCGAGACTAAATATCGTAAGGTTTCAGGCAAAGTGTACTTGATTGTCAATCCTGTTAATTATTACGATATTGTGGCTCGAGTTACAACTCAAAATGCTAACGGCGTTTTTGTTTCGAACTTGCCATTCATTTCGCAAGATCATATCATCGAATCTTTAGATGTTCCTGAAAATAAATTGATTGCATTTATTGACGGCGAATATGATGCCACTCAATCTCGTCCTGAAAAAATTGCAGTTTACAAAGAAACCTTCGCAATGAAACGTGCAACTTTGTATGCGATTGATATGTTGGGTAACGGACAACCAACAAACAACGATGCAGCTCAAGTATATGATATTGCTATCCCTGCAGATGTTGACGGTGGCTCGGGGGAGTAACAACGCCTAACGCTCGTATGGCGACTGTAGACTATTCTAGCCTCACGGTTCCAGAATTAAAAGCGTTGTTAGACGAGCGTGCAATTGATTATGCAAGCAACGCTAAGAAGCAAGATTTGATTGATCTATTGGAGGGATGACGAATGAACGATCAGGTGTTTATTGATGAATTCAAGGAACGTTTTCGTATTTTTCATTCGTCTGAAGATGAAAGTATCGGCAAACAATTGGAAAGTGGGTTTGCCGATATCAAATCGATAATCGGAGAGTTTGATCCTACAAAGTATGAAAAGGGCAAAGAATTAGTCTATGAGCGTACTCGTTATTTAAGAAACGAGGCGCTCGAATACTTTTATGACAACTTCCAGATGATGATCATGGATGCTTCGATAGATTTAGTAGGTGATCAAGTTGCCGATTAAAACAAAAAATGTAAGACCTGAAATTGTAGCCGGTGATTTGAATACGCCGGTTACTTTTTTTGAAGTAAAACCAAACGATGGACCTGAACCGGGTGAACAAGAAAACAAGAAATTGTATTACTGCACTTGCTTAGTCTACAACCCTTCTTCCAAGGATAGGGATATTCTTAGCGGCAAAGGAACAAAGAAAGCTGTCACAATCAAGATTCGAGATCCATTCACAGATTATTTGCCAAACAATGCGCATAAAGTAGTCTTGGATGATTTCCGATACAAAGATGATGTATGGGATATTGTAGATTTTGCGCCAGATGTTGAGAATAACGATTTTCTTAAAATCATCTTGGGGGTGACCTCATGAGTGTTTCAGTTAAAGGCGTGGATGAGATACTAGAGAATCTCGAAGCCAAGCTAGGTCCAGCAAGAACCAATCGGATCGTGAATAAGTCGCTTAAGAACTACGGAAAAAAATTGCAACAAGATGTGCAAGAGGCGGTATCCAGTTACATGGATACTGGTGAAACGCATGATACAGTAATTGTTTCCGGAGTAAAAAAAGGACCGCCTAAAACGATCGAAGTTGGTTGGGGTCAAGGTTCAAGATGGCGCTTAGTCCATTTGAGTGAGTTTGGATATACTCGATTTGGTAAGTACATTAGCCCTAGAGGGATGGGGAAATTACAAGGTGTGGTTGATAAAACAGAAGGATCTGCATTTGAAGAGATGCGGTCGGATTTGGAGGAATTAGCACGATGAAAGATATGATGATGGAAGTCTATAATCAATTAATCGGAGATCCTCTGATTCGAGCAAAAACTAGTTTCACCAGTGCTGATGGTAAAACTGAATATCGTATTAAATTTTACGAAGTACCAGAATCATTAGATTCGACGAAACCTTTTATTATCATCGATACACCTCTTGGACCGCCAACTAGTGCCTACTATGCAGCCAACAAAGAGATGTCTCAAACGTTCAGTTATCAAATTAACGTTGAAACTCAATCAAGGATTTTGACGAAAGAAATTGCTAAGGCAGTGAAAGCTGCGATGTGGGAATTTGGCTATGCTCAGTTAAATGGTGGGCTTGACGAATATTTCTCAGAAACAAAACGCTTTGTGGATGCAAGGCGGTATCGAAAAAATACACAAATTCATGACACGGATTATTAATCGGTGTCTATTTTATTAGGAGGAATTTACAAATGGAAACTTATGGTTTTGATAAATTATCGGTTCGAAAACTAACCACAGAATTGGAACCAGATACAGCAGCGGAAATTCACGTTTTAGAAGGTAGACAAAAAGAAGGTGGACCAACTGCCTTCGACTTAACAGGTCTATCCAAAGAAGCAGTGAAAGTATTTGCTGGTAACGTTGAATACTACTTGGCTAGAAAAGGAACCGGGTCAGTAGCCGCAAATTTTGGTTTGCTAGATGTACCTGCAGAAGTTGAACAAGAAATCTTAGGATTAATCAAAATGGCAGAAGGTATCGACGGTTTTGGTGATGAAACAGAGCCCCCATATATGGCTGCTGTAGCCGAAGCTGAGGATTTATATGGCGAACCAGTAGCTTTCGCAATGGTTGCAGGATCTTTCAACCGTGATGGATTTTCATTGGCTACTAAAAACGATGAAGATTTTACACCAGAAGCGGGCGAGTATGTTTACAACGCAATCTCTCGAAAAGTCAAAATTGAGACGAATGAAAAGACAGTAAAAGTCTTGCGTGCTTTTGGAGAAGAAGCAGTTACGAAAATGAAAACTGCTGTACTTGGTGAGCCTGCTACTCCTCCAAGTGGTGGCGGACAGTAATATGACAAAGGTTAGTCTTCGGACTAGCCTTTTTATTTTTGATTAATAGGAGGAATTATAAATGTCAGAAATTGGAAAAGAAATCAGATTGGATCTAATGATCAATGGAACAAGAAAGACTTTCACACAAAGCCACGTGCCGTATTCAAAAGCTTTAGATTACACGGATGGTGAAGCAAAACTTTTTAAGAAGGATGACGATGGCAATGAGATTGCTCCTCCAGCCAGAGTGCTTACTGAATTCCGTGCTGAGTTTGTAGCAGGCCTGTTTGATGATAAAGATTTAACAGGCACCGTCCTTTTAGATGGTATCGATGCATGGGACAGAGATTTAATCATGGAAATCATTATGTATCGTGTCTTAGGTTACGAGAAAGACGTGGAAGAATCGGAACCAACAGATAAGAAAGACCCAAAAGGAAAAAAGGACGGAAAATAAGTTCGTCCGATCATCATGAGTTACAGCTAGATGTTGTGAGATCTATATTAAAGATTTATCCCAGTTGGACAATCAATGACGTTCTGAATACAGATACGCTGTACCTTTATGAAATTATGTTTAAACAAACGCCAAAAGGAAATAGGTCTAAGAGTAAAAAGAAACAAAAAAGAATAAGACCGTTGTCTGATTTAGTCAAAGGGGAAGGGGGCGGATGATTTGGCTGGTGCAACTCCATTAGGAAATATGGTCATAAAGCTAGGATTGGATGATGCTGATTTTGGGAAAGGCGTTGCTAATTCTAAGAAGCAAGTACAATACCTAGCAAAAGAAATGCAAGCTAATATGAAAGTTGCTGATTTGGCAGGAAACAAGCTTGGTAAATTAGGTACTCGATACGATGGTTTAACACAGATTATCAAAGCACAAGAAAATCAAGTGACCGCCCTCAAAAAAGCTTATGATGGTTCATTTGTTGACGGTAAAGCTACAGATTCAACGAAACGGCTAGCCAGTCAGTTACAAGATGCTAACGGTAAATTGGCGAACTATAAACTGCAGTTGCAAAATACTGCAGGAGCGATTGCTGATTATCAAATAAGAAACGAAGGTCTAACTGGTTCAATCAATAAAGCAAGCGATGTTTTAATAAACAACGGCAAAAAACTAGGCGACTTAGGATCTAGTTTGACGAAAGGTTTAACTGTTCCTATAGCGGCTGGCGTGACTGCCGTAACCGCTGCTGCTATTAGTTGGGAATCAGCTTTCGCTGGTGTAAAGAAAACCTCTGATGAAGTGGTGGATAGCAACGGCAATGTAGTTTATTCCTATGATGATCTTGAAGCTAGTTTGAGAAATCTAGCGACTGAATTACCTTCAACTCATAGTGAAATTGCAGCAGTCGCTGAAGCTGCAGGGCAGTTGGGAATTCAAACGGAAAATGTTTCTGCATTTACCAAAGTAATGATTGATTTGGGTGAATCAACAAACATGAGCGCTGAAACAGCTGCTACTGAATTGGCTCGTTTTGCTAATATTACTCAAATGTCACAAGACAAATTTAGTAACATTGGCTCTGCGTTGGTAGATCTAGGTAATAACTTTGCAACAACTGAATCTGAAATATCAGCGATGGCATTACGGTTAGCTGGTGCCGGCGCTCAAATTGGCATGTCCGAAGGTGATATCTTAGGTTTTGCTGCTGCTTTAAGTTCGGTTGGTGTAGAAGCAGAAGCAGGTGGATCAGCATTTTCTAAAGTCATGATCAACATGCAGTTAGCTGTTGAGAAGGGTACAGGCGCTTTTGAAGAACTGAAATCTCATGCGGACGATCAAGGTGTATCGTGGGAGCACCTTGTTTCTGCAGTTCGAAATGGTGGAAAAGAATTAACTGGCGTATCCAAGGAAATGGGCTTTACATCTGCTGAACTCAAAAAGATGTACAAAGAAGCTGATAATTCAAAAACAAGCTTAGAACAGTTTGCCGATGTTGCTGGGATGACGAGTGATAAATTCTCAGATATGTTCAAATCGAATCCTTCTGAAGCAATCATGAAGTTTGTCGAAGGCCTTGGAAAAGCCGAAGAACAGGGATCGTCTGCAATTAATGTTTTAGATAGCATGGGTATTACAGAAGTTCGACTGAGAGACAGTTTACTTCGTGCAGCCAACGCTAGTGGAGTTTTCGCTGGTGCCGTAGAAATGGGGAACGAAGCGTTCGGAGAAAACACCGCTCTTGCTGAAGAAGCTGGTAAGCGTTACGAGACAACAGAATCCAAACTTAAGATGCTGAGAAACGAAGCAGTTAATGCTGCGATTGATTTGGGCGGCCCATTTGTTGATGCATTAAGAGATGGATTAGAATCTAGTAAACCTCTTGTTGAGCAACTAGGAAAACTTGCAACTGCCTTTAGTGAAGCTGACCCTAAAACCCAACAAATGATTGTTAAATTGCTGGCAGCAACAGCTGCAGCAGGTCCATTACTATCAATAACTGGTAAATTGAGTGGTGGCATTGGAAGTCTCGGAAAATCGTTCATTGATTTGAGTGCAAGCATGGCTAAGAAAAAAGCCATTGATGAGGTAAAAAAATCATTTATCGATGGGGATATTTCTGCCAATGACTTTCTAAAAACTCTATCTGGTGGATCAGGTACAATGACGAAGTTTGGTGCGGCAGCCAGTGGCGCTGCAGGTTCTGGAGGCATAGGAGCCATGTCGGCTGCGCTCGGTCCATTAGGTCCGCTTATTCTTGGTATCGTTGGTGTGGGTGGTGCTCTTGCGGTCGGATATGGTGCATGGAAATTATTCGGTGAAGAAGCTTGGAATTCTAGTCAACGTGTTCAACGGTGGGGAACTGATGTTGGAGAAGCCGTTGATGGTACCTTAACAAAAGTGCAGGATAATACGCAAAAAGCATCAGGGCAATTCGGTTTAATGGCAGATGGATTTGCCACTAACTCTGACTCGATGATCTCAAACTTTGAGAAAATAGGTCAAATCATAGAAGACAGCCTTGTGAAGAAAGTTGAGGGCTTGGATAAATTAATAAAAGAGCTTCCTGAATCTGTAAATTCATCTGTCAGTGATATGGTAGAAGACGAGAAAGTTAAGGCAGAATCTGCATTACAAATCGTTCAAGAGAATACCGCTCGGATCACAGAGATAAAGAAAACTGCTTCTAATAGTAATCGAGAAATTAGTGTATCTGAAGCGAAAATTATTCAGGATCTGGCGAAAAACACAACTCAAGCATATGTTGAAACTTTAGACGTTTCTGCAAACGAAAAGAAAAAAATACTTGCAGCTATGAACGCTGATGTAGCAAATGCAACAGAGGAAGAAGCAAAATTGTGGTTGCAGTCTTTAGGTAAGCAAAGGCAGATAGCCCAACGAAATGCAACTTTAAGTAGACAAGAAAAAGAAAAGTATCTACAAGATTTGGGATATAACTTGGATGGCGAATTCGCTAAGAAATTTCTGTCAGCTTGGGATGAGATTAATTCAACGACTGTAAAAGGCTTCGATTCCCAAATGGAAACGATCCTAAAGAAATACCCAGAACTTCAAAATGAGGTCTCACTTGCAAACGGTCAACTAATTTCGAGTATGGGTGACTATGCTGATAGTGCAATTGCAGAAAACGAAAAAATCCTAAAGAGCGCTTCTGACTTATCAAGAGAACTGGCATCAAATGCAGAAAAGAATGCGGAAAAAATAACTTGGACTGCATCAGAATCTGGGAAGGCCGGTAAGAAAGCAGCTCAAACGTGGAATGATTTAGTTTTTGATGAAAAGACAGGGGAAGTTAAATCTAATGTTGCAGAAGTCGTTACAGAAGCTGCTAAAGATTCCCTAACATGGAATAATTTGAAGCTAGTAGTCCATGATGCCGACTTAGATAGTAATGCAAAAGACGTTATCGGTGAAGCTGCAATTGCTAATGGTTGGTGGGACGGTATGGCTTGGTCCGATAAAAAAGCCATACTACAGGACGAATTTTCGATAACAATGTACAAAGCTTTGGAAGATTCGGGTAAATGGGCTGAGATGTCATTTGATGAGAAAAAAGCATTCCTTTACTCTAATACTCCTGAAGTCATGGCAGAAACAATGCTTAATTTGGGAATGTGGGAGCAATTTCAACCCCAGATTAAAAATTTGAATGCTGAAAATTATAATCTCTTAAATGCATTGAGCTTTTCTAAAACTTCATTGAACGAGTATAACGCACTAGATCCAGAAGTTAAAAGATTGATAGCAGAAGACCCAGCAACCTTAACGGTTAGTCAATCTAAGAAAATGCTAGAAACATATAACAGTGTTTCTCCAGAACTGAAAAGATTATTGGGAGACAATACAAATGTAAATAGCATATTGGCAAACTCCAAAAGCAAAATCAATGATTACAATGCTACTGGCGTTGGTGCGAAACATTTACATGCAACAGCAGATTATTCTGAAGTACTAAGAGCGAAGAGTGAAATTGCTCAAGTATATAGCAAAAATGTGGTAATCGATGTTGAGTATCGTGGGAGAAGAACAGGACAGACAGCTATTCCAAATGCCAAAGGAACAAATTACCATCCGGGCGGAGATATGATCGTAAATGATCAATCAGGACCACTATACAAAGAATTGGTTCAGTTCCCTGGTCAAGCACCATTTATCCCTCAAGGACGAAATGTTTACATTCCTAACGCTCCTGCAGGAACGAAAGTCGCTCGAGCTAGCCTCACTAGATCGATCATGCGGCGTTTGGGCATACCCAAATATGCTGACGGCGTGGGTATTCCGGAAGATTCTTCTCTAGTTAGGAATCTAAGGAGCTTAACTCCTGCAACCGAATCAAGTTCGATTAATGTTCGTACACAGGATTACTCTCAACAACTCGAAATACTCATAGAAATCATGTCTAACTTTGGTGAAGATTTGAAGAATATGAAGCTGTTTATGGATACGAAAGTTGTAGGAGGTTTAATTGATAAAAACAAAAAAGCTCAAGAAAGAAGTGAAATTAGAAGGGCAGGAGGAACTATTTAATGATTAGTGATTTAAAAATAACGTTGGATGGATTCGTCTTGTCCGATTATTTTGACTTGACGGAAGAACCTGATAGAGGATTTTTTCCAAACGTTACAAATACAACGAAGCAGATCAGCCGATTAAATGGCGTGAGAGTCTCACAGACACGTTTTGAAGAAAGATATATAAAGTTGTCTCTATATGCTTTGAGCGGCAATTTCAGAGAGATGAAAGACAGGTTAGCAGTACAGTTATTTAAGGAAGGAAATCAGAAACTTTGGTTTTCAGATGAGCCAGACCGATTCTTTTGGGTGAAACTTAACGGTGAATCTTCTTTAAAGCGATCACTAGAATATCGTGGGGAAGCATATGGAACACTTGAATTCATTTGTGAGGATGGGTTAGCACATGCTATCCAGACCAAGGATTTCCAACTTGTTGATGACTCTGTAGTAATACAAAACGAAGGCACATACAAAGCTCCAATCACTTGGACCGTAGATTTTTTAGCTGACTGCGAGTCAATTGGATTCGTTACGGAAGATCGTATATTGCAGCTGGGATATGTAACATCAGAGGATATCGATGAAGATTTATCAAACACAGTATTGTTCAACGATCCGATGAAATCAACCACCAGTGGACAGTATTCGAGAAATGTTGGTAAAATCCGTTGGCGGAATGATTCTGGCGATAACACTTCTCAAATACAAGGGTCGCTGAAGTATGAAGCTGATGCAATAACTGTGGATAGCTATGGGCCGTCTGGTGCCGATGACGCCTTCTGGCACGGCCCAACATTATCACGTTTTTTCAACGGCGTTGAAGATTGCGAGATTTATGCAAGGTTTAATTTTAAGCCGAACGGGGCAACAAAAGACAAAGCCAAGAAGCAAGGGCTTTTCGAATTGAATCTAGTAGATGCAGATAATCTTTTTATATGTGGATTTGAAATGAAAGACAATACCGATCAACAAGATAGGGTTGAGTATAAATTTTATGTTGGTGATGCGGAAATTAAATCGGGGTTTTTACCAGCGGCTGTTCGAAACACGAATGGTGGCTTTTTTGGTATGATCCGTATTCGCAAAGTCGGCAATAATTTTGATTTCTATCTGGCTAGACTCGTGAACAATCCTAAAGGTGGTTTCAGCGAATCTTGGAAGGCAACGCATAACTGGACCAACGAAGCCATAGCGATGTTAAAACCTACAAGGGTTGATATAAACTTTCTAAACTGGCGAAACAAGCAACCAATTTACCAGTCACTTACACATTTAAAGCTAACCAAATTTAATACTCGTGACGATAAGTTGATTCCCAAAACATTTTTGGAAGGAGATCAGCTTATTTTTGATGGGTCAACTTCTAAGGTCACCATAAATGGGATCACAGCAAATGATTATTTTGTAGTCGGATCACAACCGATTATTTCGAACATCGGAGAAACAGAGGTGTTCATATCGCATGAAAGTACGGTTGATCCAATAGTTACAGCAACGGTAGAGGAGAGATTCTTATGATTTATCATATTTTAAACAGAGAATTCAACTCCATTTGTATGATCGATGATGAAGCCGATAACTCAGTTATATTGACGGACGACACGCACACATACGGTATAACTAACGGAACACTTTTGAATACATTTGATTGCGCGATCGATAAGAATCATGAGGACGCTGGGCTGATTCAAGTGGGTACGCATATCGTCTTCCAAGACGAAAATGGCGAGAATATATGCTTAACACTGATGGATACGGACGAAGATGAATATACACGTACCTGTCACTATGAAGATTTGGGCATGGAGTTGATCAACGAAACCCCGATGATATTTCCGGCATCGTTTTTGCAACCTGTCGAGTATTACGTTAATCGGGAAATATACGATAGTGGTTGGGAAATTGGTTTGAACGAGTTAGTAGAAGCCAAAATGAAAATGGAGTTTACTAACAACGACACTACTTTAACGAGATTGCAGCAGATATGCGAGATGTTCAAATGCGAAATGTATTTTACTGTTGAGTTTCACAACTTGAAAGTGACGAAGAAAAGAATCAATATTGTTTATCAAATTGGGGTAGAAACCAACGAGGTACTTAACGCTGGCGTTGACCTGATCACTGTTGGGAAAAACTTTAACGTAGATAATTTGAAAACTGCTTTGATAGTAACAGGTGGCAGCAATTTTAACAATTTGGTATACAACGACGGAAACTACTTCACCCGTATAGGCGAATCAATTATCTACGACCGTGAAGCCAATGCCTTATGGGGTAGAGGCCATACGACTGATACTCGCGATTCTGGTTGGGTATATGGCAACTACCAATCGCAATCAGACGATCCGGCTCAAATGTTTGCAGAAGGTTTAGCTGAATTAAAGAAAATTAATCAGCCAGAGACTACGTATACTGTTGAAGCCATTTTTAGCAATACGGACTTCATGGTGGGCGATCGTGTGACTATTATCGATGAAGAGTATAACCCAGCATTGCGAATCAGTGCCAGGATCCTCCAGAAAGACATCAGTCGAACGAACCCATCGAACAATGGGCTTGTTATTGGGAATGTGATCGAATTACAAAGTGCAATCAGCGCTAAGTTGCAGCAACTACAAAATCAAATCAACAATAAAGCTGACGATACTGTCACCTCGGAATTGATTGCAACAGAAGATGGTAACTTGAGAAACTTCGAGGTAAAGGTCTATAAAGGCAATGCCGACATTACCGCCAATCTGGAAAACTACCAGTTTTATTGGAAGCTAACCGATAAGGATGGAAATTTGAAAACTGCGTGGATGGAAGCAAATAAAGATGCTGGTAACAAAGTATCTGTTCACTTAGATGATGTAAGGCGCGATAACCAAATCTCATGCCAGGTAATGTATGCGGAAAACAAATTTGTCCAAGCCATATATTTCTGGAACGGACTGAAGAAAACAGCGAGCAAGATCATGCGACTACAAAATGAAAATACTGTCACGATTCCTTTTATCACAGATACCCATTATGCTACAGATACCTTCATTCAAGAGGATCTTGAGAATTATGGACGTACGGAAAATCATATCAAAAATGTTGCAGAATTGTCTCACATGATTCCTTTAGATTGTATTGTCGGAGGCGGCGACTTTGTTGATGGTGGTACTACTAAAGACACAAACGTCTCAAATATGAAGAAGGTTGTTAGTCTGTTTGGATTGGCAAGCTGCCCATTTTTCTTAGCGAAAGGTAATCATGATGATAACTCGTGGGGAGATGGTCGGCAAGGTCGAGGAACTACTGCTAAAAATAAAGTCAATCAAAACTATATGGCCAGCGATCCTACTAGTAAGTCATGGCATGGAAACATGAGCTACACAATCAAGCCAAGTGAAATGTATGAAATAATAACACGACCTTCAACTATATGGGCAATCAACGAAAATCCTGATGATAAAAATATGTATTTTTATTATGACATTCCGGATAAAAAAGTGCGTGTGTTCTTACTAAACACAAATGATATTCCATATGTTTTTGACACGGATGGGTTAGTGAAATACTTGACGATTAATGTTGCTGGTTATCGACAAGCACAATTGAAATGGTTTGCGGAAAATCTTAAAAGTATGCCTGATGATTACACTGCAGTCTGTTTTCAGCATCATCAATGGGGGCAATGGTACGCAACGAATAGTGCCTATTATCCTTATAACTGGGAATCTGTAGAAGGTATTTTAAAGGCGGCAAAAGAAGGATCAAGTTTTGCACGCAAATACACAGGGAACGCTGATTTTGCTAGTGATATTTCAATTACATTCGACACGCCAAAAAACATTGCTTTTCTTGCTCATGGACATCATCACACAGATCGAATCACAACTAAATATGGGATTACAAACGTTTCAACAAGTTGTTCTGTCAGTCGCCCAAAGAAAGATCAAGGAGATCGGCCTTTAGGAGAACTAGAAGAAGACTTGTGGGACGTTTTTGTTTTGGACACAAAGAAAAAGCATGTAGATATCGTGCGGTACGGAGCAGGTAGCGACCGCAGCTTTGGCTACTAGAAAGGGGGAATCTTTATGGCAATTATTGAGGTTAGCAAGCAGATTACCAACTACCTAGATAGCGAACAAACGGCATCTGCTCCTGCTAATCCTGTAGAGGGTCAACGCTGGACAGATACATCAAAAAGTCCTCCTGTTGCTATGATTTATACGGAAGGTGATTGGAAACCAGAACGGCTATCTGTTGAAGTGTTAGATCCGGACTTTTATCAAGATTTGGAAGATACAAAAACAGAGGTAGCAGCTGCTATCGAAAAAGCAGAGGCAGCTGAAAAGGCTGGGAAAGATGCACAAGCTACAGGGGAAGCAGCTCAATCAGCAGCAAGTGAGGCGAAGCAAGCAGGAGAAAATGCTGCAAACTTAGCTACGCAAGCTAGTTTAGATGCTCAAACAGCTAAAGCAAAAGCAGATGCGATCCAGATTGATGTAAATGGGCTTGTTTCTGATGTAGCTACTATCAATGGAACAGTTACAGCTATCAGTAGTAAGGCTAACGAAGCTTATGAGAAAGCAGCCGCTGTGGAAGGCAGAACAGCAACGCTAGAAACCTCAGTTACTGGTCTAACTGGGCGTATGACAGATATTGAGACGACATCAACAAGTACCACTAAAAAACTGAATGAATTAGTCGTCACAGTTGATGGCCAAAAGCAAACGTTAGCAACAGTGACAACCACTGCGGACAGTGCATTGAATAAAGCAAATGTATTGGAGACTACTGTTGACGGAGTTACACAGACTTTAACTAGCGTAGAAACTACTGCAAATAGTGCGTTAAGCAAAGTCAATACTGTTTCAAGCACTGTAGATGGTCATACTCAATTGATTGCAAGTACGAAAACAACAGCTGATTCGGCATTATCTAAGGCAGTCGCTACAGAAACAACTGTAAATGGGTTAAAAACAACTGTTTCTAGTGTTGAGACAACTGCAAATTCGGCACTTAGCAAAGCCTTGCAGGTTGAAGCTACGGCAAATGGTTTGGAGACTACCGTTACAAATGTTCAATCAGATATATCTGATATTATAAATCGATTTCCTGACTCAAAATTTATAAATCAGTCGCCAAAGCCTACAGCAGAAGGCACGAATATTTCTATTGCATATGATAGTAGTGGATTAGTAATCAATAATACAAACACTACTACTAAACAAAGAGTATATTGGGGAACCGCACCAGTTGCTTTGACTATAGGGAAAACATATTATGTTAAAGCATATCTTAATACTGGTACCGCTGGTGGCTCTGTAGAGATCGGTACATCAGGTGGAGAAAATATCAAGTTAACACCATCAGCTGGCGTAGCAACTTGGGTTCAAGGGGTAATCAAAGCAACCTCATACTCGGCGTTTTCTGTCTGGGTAGAAGCCAGTAAAGCATTGCGATTAAGAGAGCTGTATATTTACGAAGCTGCAACAGATGTTACTTCTTCCCAAATTACCCAGCTTGCAACAGATATTAATTTGAAAGTGGATAAAGGTGGAGTAATTGCTCAAATCAATGTTTCATCAGAAGGTATTCTGATTGACGGAAAATACACTTGGATTACTGGCACAACCAAAATTGATAATGCCGTGATTAAAACAGCTCACATAGCTGACCTAGCAGTTTCCAACGGTAAAATAGCGAACCTGGCTGTGACGGAAGGGAAAATCGGAAATCTAGCAGTTACTACAGCAAAAATTGCTGACTTGGCTGTCAACAATGCCAAGATAGCCAGTCTAGATGCAGCGAAAATCAACACAGGTTATCTTGCTGCGGCGAGAATTGCAGCATCCAGTATTACCACGGATAAGTTAAATGTAGCTACCTTATCAGCAATTACTGCGAATCTAGGCAACGTGACTGCAGGAACAATCAACGGATTGGAAATTATAGGAGGATCTTATACACAGTCCGCCACTATGACTGATCCGAATTCTGGGAAGTCAGGTATTTCAGAAATTAAGTTAGCTAGTGGTGTATTGACAAACTCCTTTAATTCCACTGATTCTTCAGTATCTAGACAAACCACCTTATCAAGTGGTGTATTAAGGTTTTTAAATCTAGGAAGTGAATTTGGTCGGCTTCAAAGCAATAGTGACAAAGGTTCATCTACAGTACCAGCTCTTGAAATATCAGGAACATTTGTTGCTATTACAAGCTCCCAAAGAGGATGGATTAACTTATCTGCAAATGGTATTTTCGAAGGCAACACTTATAGAGGATACAGTGTAGATGCCGGAAGTAATACTGGTAATTATGTAGGCTTCAACCGTAACTCTTCAGATAAAATGAACTTTTTTGCTGGTAAAACAGCTGATGGTACTAAACGAATGGGATCGGATGATTTGTACGCTTCTTCAGGAAGCGGCAAGGCGTTGCATATTACAAGTGGGGGATCAATCGTGGCTTATTCATCCTCGGAACGTTTTAAAGAGTATATAGAAACTGCTGCTGATGTTAATCCAAAATCGCTTTTGAACTTGGAATTAAAGTCATGGATTTATAAATCAAGTCATTCTTTAGTAAGTGTGGGTGAGCCAATTCGAAGAGTATACGGACTAATAGCAGAAGATGTAGAACGTGTTGGATTAAATCAGTACGTAGAACGAGATATCAATGGACGTGTTGAAGGATATAAGCCGGAGTTGTGGACTGTCACAATTCCTATTTTGAAAGAGCATGAAGAAAGTATTGAAACACTTAAACAAAAAGTTGAAAAATTAGAGGAAAAAATTGAAGCCTTGCAAGTTGCATAGTTTGTAGGGCTTTAAATATTAGGAGGATTCAGATGAAAACAACATTCACAACAACCAATAGCAAGCTGCACAAATATGCTCAAATTTTAGCGGTAGTTACTTCAAAAGGTCGAAAAGCTCGTGCCATCTCCAAATTTCGCCGATTAGCAAGTGAGAAAATCGAAGAGTGGACGGAAAGTCAGAAAGAGCTTATTGCTACTTACTATGAGGTACAAGAAAACGGTAATGCCAAATTAGATAAAGACGGCTCGCCTGTTTTGTTAGATGGTGCTGATCAAGACGAATACGCTAAAGAACGTGAGGAACTAGATAACGAAATAGTTGTGATCGATTTAACTGAATTCGAACCGTTCTTTGAATTTCTTGTTTCTGGTTTAGATGAGAGCGATGTTGCTTTTGGTGGTGTTGATGCGGATGTATATGATGAGCTTATGGATCAGCTTGAAGAATTAGGAGGAAATGAATAATGCTAAATTACAAGAAATCAATCACAATCACAGGAGAATCAAAAATAGGCGATAAGGTAGCAGCACACCTGAATGCAAATATTACAACGGACACTGCTGGAAATTCTAGCGTGACTACATCTATTCAAGATCAAGCGTTGTATCGATCAAACAAAGCAGAATGTCGTAAAGATATCGATGATTTTCAAGAAAAAGTATGGGCGGCAGAAGACGACTTTTTGGCAGAATTAGAAGAGCAAGCTTAAGCTTGCTCTTTTTATATTATAGGAAGTAGGTGGCATATGTTAAACATAGGGGAGTTAGCAACATGGGCAGGATGGATCATGACAATTATTGGAATGCTAGCATTCGTTATCAAGCCAGTAATGTCGAATTTTACAAAGATTGCAGATAATTTGACCAAACTTGCACATAACTTAGATTTGCTAACCAGAGATCTTGAAGCAAGTAAGTCAGATCGTATCGCAATTCATGACGAACTAAAAAGACATGATGAGCGTTTAGATAAGCACAATGATCGATTAATCGAACATGGTGAACAATTAAAGTCTTTATGGAAAGAAAGAGGGAAGTAATATGAAAATGACAAACGAACAATATGATTTAGCAAAGAAGGTCATAACGCAATGGTCCCCAGCTTTGGGTGTATTGATTGCTGGAATTGCAACTCTATATGGTTTTGACGCAACGAAAATCGTTGGGGTTATTTCTTTAGTTACAGCCTTTGCAGGTGTGGTACTAGGTGTATCAAGCAATAATTATAGTTCAGATGATTACGGCGATGGCCAAGAATTTACCGACAAGAAGGAGTAGCCAAAGCGGCTGCTCTTTTTTTTGCACAGAAAGGAAGATAAACATGAAGATTATTAATGAATCTATTTTCAAAGGAATAGCTGGTGGTAGGAATATTGGATCACGTCCTAAAGGTGTCGTTATTCACAATGATGGTGGAAGCATGACACCATCTCAGTATGTGATATGGCTTAAGCAACGCTATAAGAACGGGGAATCTTCAAAAGGATTTGCTCATTATTATGGTAATCGGGATGAGATGGCTAGAGTTGAAGATACTTATAATGCCGCATGGCATACAGCTAATTATGAAGGAAATCAAAACTACGTCGGTTATGAGGTTTGCCAATCTTTTTCAGCAACTGATGAGGAGTTCTTAGCAAATGAACAAGCGGTATTTAAACAAGTGGCGGAGGATATGATTTTTTGGGGCTTAGATATCAATCGAAACACAGTAAGACTTCATAGAGAATTTTCGTCTACTGATTGTCCACACCGTTCGTGGGTATTACATGGAAAATCTGTAAATGCTGTCAAAGACTATTTTATTGAACAAATTATGAAGTATGTTGTTGCAGCGAGCACAAATAATAATACGCAAAATAAGTTGGTACAAGAAGTTCTTTCTCAAGGAACAAAAGATAAAGTCGATGGCTTAGGATACCGTATGCATGTACAGTCAAACAATAAGTACAAAGGAGGGACGTTGGGGTATGTCAAAGAAGCTGCTACCGCCGGGACAACTGGTAAAGCATTGCGTGCCGAATGGCTCGAAGTTTTGTATGATGGAAAAGGATCGCCGATTGAAATAAATACCCATATTCAAAGAAAAGGGTGGCTTGGCTATCGTAAAGGGTCCCAAGGAACCAAAGGAGAATCTTTGCGAATGGAAGCAGTCCGTATTCGTATCTGTGATACAGAATTGGCTAAGAAGTACAGCATTCATTATCGTGTCCATGTTCAGGGGATCGGTTGGACCGGATGGGTCAAAGATGGTGAAGTTGCTGGTACAACTGGTAAATCCAAACGTCTTGAAGCTGTTCAGATTAAATTGATTAAAAAGTAAAATAATAAAGAAATAGTTTGAAATTTTCTCTTTATGTTGAGATAATCAACTTTAAGGAGGGAACAAGATGAAAAAAGTATCAGTATTAATAATCATGCTATTAGGGTTTGTGCTTTTTCCAATAACTACTTTTGCAAGCAGTTCAGCTAATGTAAGTTATCAGACACATGTTCAGACTTATGGGTGGCAAGGCTGGAAAACCAATGGACAGTCATCTGGCACATCTGGACAGTCTAAAAGACTAGAAGCAATCAAAATTAAACTAGATGATACTGAATATAGCGGTAATATTGAATATAAAACGCATATTCAAAAACAAGGATGGGAAAAATCATTTCGAAAAAACGGTGAGCTTTCTGGTACAAGTGGTAAGTCACTTAGATTAGAGGCTATCCAAGTTAAGTTAACCGGTGAGATTGCTAAACACTATGATGTTTACTATCGAGTACACGCACAGCAATTTGGCTGGATGGGGTGGGCTAAAAATGGTCAATCCGCAGGAACTTCTGGATTTAGCTTCCGATTGGAAGCAATTCAAATCAAGTTAGTTAAAAAAGGCGGAAATGCTCCGGGAACAACGTTGAATTCATTTAGAAATGGTACGAAGAAATACGTGGATAGTCGAGGCAATGGATTAATTAAAGGATCTCGACAAAAAATCTATCACATCCCAGGTAGTCAGTATTATGATCAAACAACCAGCCCAATTCGTATGTTCAAAACTGAAGTAGAAGCTTTCAAAGCTGGTTTCAAACCGGCAAAATAAATCAAGATAAAACCTCTTGCTCATATGGGCAAGAGGTTTTTTGTAGTTGCATGAAAAAAGATAATTAACTCAAATTTCGGCATAAAATGAGGAGTAATAATAATGACTAATGAAACCAGAGCACACATTCGAAGTATACTATGGCAATATAAAAAGATCGAAAAAACGTTTAAAGAGTTCTCAGACATTATTGCAACAGATAGGAATCCTTATATGGAGTACCCATTAGGCGAAGAAAATCCAAGTTGGACAATGAATCAAATTTTATTTTACAAATCATTTTTAAGAGTGGTCAATGGTGTTCTAGAAGATTCTACACTTGATGTTAGAGATATATTTTATGTAAAGTATTACAACGGCCATTCTAAGAAATGTATAGCGGTTGTATCTGCGGAAACTTTTCTAAGCGAATCTACTATAAAGAGAAGAGATGCAGAATTCATTAATGAAATCGCAAAAAGATTAGGTTGGTTATCGGTTTGACCTCTTTCAATACCTATCATGGTTTATCCTTTAATTAAGGACGTACGTTCACCATGGACGCATGGTTGAAAAGAAAGGGGAAGATAGAATTGGCTAGTATTGAAAATATGATCAAATGGTTTAAGGATCGAGAAGGTAAAGTAACTTATTCAATGAATTCTCGATTAGGACCAAATAGTTATGACTGTAGTTCGGCTGTGTATTTCTCATTGATTGCAGGAGGTTTCTTACCTTCGGGAACAGGGATTGGAAATACAGATTCACTTTTTGCCTTAGAAGGAAGTTTATTAACAGCTGTATCCCGTAGCTCAGTCAAGCGTGGAGACATTTTTGTAGCAGGTTACAAGGGTAGTTCAGGTGGTGCTGCAGGTCATACAGGTGTTTTTTTGGATAACAAAAATATTATCCATTGTAACTACACTAAAAATGGGATTGCAACTACTCCAGCAGAAGGATGGATGGGAGACTATAGCGGATTGCCTGTTTATTTTTATCGTTTGAAAGTTGCCGACAAGTATCCTTCCACTCCATTTGACAAAAATGTAACAGTCATTAAAGCTGATTGGACACGATGGGCAGATTTGGATTACGGTTCAAAACTAGGTGTTACCAAATTAGGCTCTGTTTACAAAGCAAAATCAATTTTCACAGCGCATGGAAGTAAATATTACGATCTATATTCAGACGGAAAATTCGCTGGTTATCTGAATGTTGACGGTGCAAAAGAATTGAAGGCAGTATCTGCAGGGGATATCTATGTATCAGCAAAAAGTCCAAACTATAATATCTGGGGGAATTTCTATTTTACAGAGAAAAAAGGAAATACCAGTAAGTTTGAAGATGGATTAGTTTATCGAGCAAAATACAAATACACTTTAGGTGATGGCGTATCGTATTACTCACTCTATCAAAAAGATGAATGGATGGGATATCTGAATACGAATGCAACGATGGAAGTACCAGCAGTATCAACTAACGACATTTATGTAACTGCGATCAATGATACTTATAATATTTGGGGAGACTTGTATTGGAAAGAAAAGCTAGGCAATACGTCTAAAATGAGCGACGGAATTGTTTATAAAGCTAAGTACAAATACACGATCGGAAATGGTCGCACTTACTACTCCTTATACCGTGGTGATTCATGGAAAGGTTACATCAACGCCAATGCTATGCGTGTGATGAACGCGACTTCTTTTAATAAGAAAGTGAAGATCAACGGTGGCCCTAATGTCTATAACATCTGGAAAGATTTTTATTGGAGTACATCAGCTGGTAAGAATACAGATGCTAAATTTGTTGGGAAAGTTGTTACAGCGAAATACTCTTACTTGCTTGGAAATGACGCTACTTATTACTCAATCTACGATGGAGATACATGGATTGGCTATATTCGAAAAGGTGCAGTGACCGTTCAATAGCATAGAATCTAGTAAAAATATAATTACAAAAAAAGCCTCTTACTCTTTTGAGTAGGGGCTTTTTTATTGAAATAAATATATTATTCGAATACTATATTAGTGGTGCATTCGCACTTACTAAGAGTACTAGGCTGAATTGGGGAATCGAAAATGATAGCCTAGTACTCTTGATAGTTAATCTGAAAAAAGATTAACAAGATGTTTTAGAGCAATAAAAAGCTGCTTGGGGAAGTCTTCTTTTTTGTTGCTCTTTTGAATTCTAGCACTAAATCCACATGATAGATATAAATTTGACTTGAACATGGTTTAAATACAAGTTTAATCGTTTGACTTGCAAAAACGATTTTTTTCACATAAGGTTATCCTGCAACATGCATTAATCTAAGAAGAGTACTGGCACAGAAAACTTGGGGAAGTTTTTCTGGACTGCGGCCAGTACTCTTCGTATTTATTTTATCATTGTTCTTAATTAATAGATATTATTGTTCAAAAATCCGTCTAATTTATCTACTTATCTTCAATAATTATCATGGAATTTAGCCAGCGATATTATAAATAGTAATGAAATTCATTTTTATCAAATCTTAAAAATTGATAAAAAATTAAGAATGCGTTAGATTTATATTAGAGGTGATTCTATGAAAGTCGATAAACTACATTATAGAAAAGTAATTAATAGTGCTAAACACCTAGAGTACAATGCAATACGATACTTTCAGTCATTGTCTGATCAAG
>NZ_NIBN01000001.1:3248165-3250981 GCF_002174385.1 Enterococcus sp. 6D12_DIV0197 | reverse complement strand
CATCTCGAAAATCGTTTTTGGGAGATCAAATATTCATTAGAAAAAATATGGAGAAGGATTTTAAACTTTTAGAAAAGTATACAACTTTTTTTGATCAACATGAAATTTGAAAATCTTTTTCATCTAATTGTGCCACTCCTCCTCGGGAGTGGTTATTTTGCTATGTATCTTAGATCAGTTGGTTAGAGTAGACGGCTCATAACCGTCCGATCGTAGATTCGAGTCCTACAAGGTGAATTGTTTTGTAGGATCATTAAGTAACCGCAGAAAATTTCATCATTTCATTGCGCCACCTCCCCATAAAAGTAGTTAGTTTATTTTAATTTGAGTTATTTTGTTGCCAAAAAATGTTTGAAATAATATATCGATAATTGTTTAACTACTCAATTGATGATAATATAAATTTATTACAAACGAGAGGAAGTTGACTAAAATGTCTGCTTTGGATAAATATTTAAATAGTAAAGAAAATTTGAATACATTAAAGCGATTTGCAACGTTGGGGCTTAAGGAAGATTTTGATAAAAAATTGAAGTATCTTTGTAGGATTGCGGAAGATGAGAAATGGTATTATTTGCAAGAAGATGGAACGAGCTTTTCCGTGATTTTCTACTATATTATACACACTTTTGATAGGGTTTACAGGCAGAATAAAATTGTCATTAGCAAAGATGAGGAAGTCTGCGCTTTTAATACCGGACTATTAAATAATCAAGGTGACGAAATACTGGGAATCTTTAAGAAATCTTATCAATACGATGCGACGAATCCATTTTCGAATTATTGGCATTTTAGTACTTTTATACCGGAAAACGATAGGAAATTTTTGAATCTATCTTTAAATAAACCTGATATTGCAACTTATTTTGAAGACTTCAATGAACTGTATTTTAATCCCAATATAGATATTGTTCTAAATTTTGATCACTTTTATGATGACAATTACGATAGGCTGCCAGAAGAGCTGAAATCATTGGACAAATCAACTGCAAGGATAGTTTTTAACGGTTTCCTTGAACATACCATAAAAAAAATAAAGCGTAATAATCGAATTCCAGTTCCACAATTTTATAGAGAAAAAATAATGTTCTTAATACCTGTCGTGGTATTTGGTACAAGAACTGTCATTATTGCGGTAGAAAAACTTGGGGATAAATATGTTGCTAATACAGTTCTTACAATTGAGATGGCCTATAATTGTGCAAGATTACTTAATAAACCTGAAAGCAATTGGCTCTTAATCACTAATTAATATTTCTGAATGTTCTGCTTTACAATATCTGAATTGCCGTATATAATTAGGACAAATGGAAGTGACTTAAGACAATTTACTTAAACATGAAATGCAATTTAATACTTCCAATACACAAAATCTTTTTATCTAATAAATCGATTCCATCAAACTCAAGACAAAAATATAGAAAAAGACCCTAGCTCATGCTGAGGTCTTTTTTCATTGCTTCAAATTCTATCATAATTTTCGTTTTACCAATCACACTATATTTCCTCACAACAAACTGATTCCGATCGTTATACTCGCCAAAAACCACAATTTGCATTCCCTCATCCACATCGGCTAGGAAGTTCAAACTATGTGCAGCAATCAAGCAATTCTCATTATCCAAAGAGAACCGCACCAAAGGGGTCTTGCTCACCTTCAACACACGTATCTTCGATACATAACCTTTCATCGATTTCATAACAATCACCTCCGTAAGCTTGTACATAATAGCGACAATCCGTTTTACCTAGTGTGACCGCAACATAAAACTCGACACATTTTGAACCGAATAAACATTCTTGTGATTCGGAAACCGAGTCGGGAAATTCATTTATAAACTCAGAGAGAGATAGGTATCCCTGCTCGTATTGAGTAATAAGATTCATATCAGTTGCCGCCAGGTCTATATTTTTCATTAGGATCGTACTTCCTAAGTATCTCATCTTGTGTTCTGACATGATCAAATAGATAGTTTTCTCCGTCTTTTTTAAAAACAAAAGCTAGCACCTCAGAATATTTTGAATAGCTCGAAGGGACGGTAAAAAAAGGTTTGCCGGTGTTTTCCATCGTCCGAACAAACTGATCGTAAAGTAAGTGGGCTGGACCCATTCTTTCGATAAACTCGTAGTAATATCTTTCGAGTGCGTAGGTTCTTTGATGCGCTAACGGTATTTGCATATCAATCACTCCTTGTAAAAATTATACGAACTAGCGTTCTCGTTGTAAAGCGAACAAAAGGTAAAGAAAAAAGCCTAACACAGGCTTTTGAAACTATGTATGTTGGTTCGTATCATGCTGGCGGATTGACTACCCCTTGACTACCCAGAAAAGAAATCAAGGGAATTTATAGAGTGTATTGCAATACTAAAAAAGCTGAATTTAAGCTAATTGAGAAATACTAGACCTTATTAAAAAATTCAAAGATATGAAATACGGTCTCAAAGACACAAACGCTGCAGAATAAGACAAATAACTGCAAATGTTGTTTCGGCAACATTTCTGAGGTTTCCCTTTTACGAGGGAAACCTTTTTTTGTTTTTATAGTTAATAGACACGCAACTGCTAAAGCGAAAGAAACCATTCAGAATCTGTTACAAGTAAAGTAAGAGGACTCAATAGATCAGTAAGACAAGAATGTGGAAATTAGTACTATAACGAATCCTATCTAGAAATTTTTTTAAATGAAGCAGTGATCAAGAGTGATTTGATTTAACCTTCGATTGTTATTGAATCTTCAAGCTTCAATTGACTTTTAGCTTAAATAAAATTATCATTAAATTAATAATATCCCGTTATAAGTTTCTTATTTTGACTT
>NZ_NIBN01000001.1:3006157-3248065 GCF_002174385.1 Enterococcus sp. 6D12_DIV0197 | reverse complement strand
TTTCTTATTTTGACTTATTTCATCGAATTCAAACGATTTTTTGAGAAAAGTAGATTTTTCCTCTCTTAAGAACCAGTTTTATTCTACATAATCAAAGACCACTTACTAGCTAAGCTTTAACTAATCACATCCAAAACAATCAAGAAAGGAAGAGACATGTTTTCATTTAAGAAAAAGAAGGAAGTTATTAATTTACCAGAACTAAGCAACTTTAATGAACGTACATACCCGAAAAAATTGAAAAAGATTGTGGCTCAATTAGAAACCTGTAAATCGGAGGATTTGAATTATATTGCTGAATGTATTTTACAAAAGATGGGATATACCGTCCAAAACATCGATGGTTACAAAGATGGTGGTATTGATGTGTATGCTTTTTCTAATAATAAAAAGGCAATAGCAGTCCAATGTAAAGCTTGGAATCCGCAAAAGACAACGGAGCGAATCAGTAAGTCACTTGTTGCTGCATTTAAAGGGATTTTTCCAGATAAAGGGTTTCCCAATGGGCTTTTCATCACTACACATTTTTTTACAGATCAAGCTTTAGAAATAGCCGGTGATAATTTACTGTTAATTGACAGAAAAAAACTGATTGAGCTACTTGCGCATTTTTATCCAGAAATGATCAGTGAGTTATTTTATTATAAAACCTTGACTGAATTAGAAGAATGCAAGAGTTGTAAAAATGGGAAGAAGTTGAAACTTTACAATAAGAAGAAACGCAACTATTACTATATCTGTGAAACATGTGGAGAGTATAGCTTGTTTAATTATTCATCATGAAAAAAGAACAAGAGAAAAGCGTAATGAATGAACGGATATCCGTTATTCATTACGCTTTTTTCGCGACTTATGTCACAGTCATTTTTTTCTCAAATAAATTTTAACAAATGTGTCCTATACGTCGGGTGTAATGACTAAAACAGCCTCGTTTGTTTCGGTAGGTTCGTAGCCAGCTTCCCGTGTTTTTGCCGACTTAAAGTGTATTTGAATAGAAGAAAACGTAAGATATGGCAATCAAGCAAACCAACAATAAACCAGAGAGTGACAGAAAAAGCAGCATGATTCGTTTCTTCTTCAATCCAAGTACAAGTATCACTACATTCAATAGAAAGAAAACAAGTAAAATCGCTAAATATTCCATAACTGGTCCTCTTTTACGTTTTTATTTATCTTACCAGAGATTGGCGGCTTTTCCTAGCCAGTTTTTGTCTTTATAACAATAATTATTTACTGCATAAGACATGTGTAGTTATGCAATCAAAAAAGCGAAGCAATTTCACAACTATTGGAAAGTAAAAAAGAGCATCACCCATAAAGTGACGCTCTTTTCCCACAAGATGTTTAATAAGGGGGAGGTTTACGAACCCGTAGAAATATAGTTCTTCAAACCTACTCGCCAAAAGAAGAAGGCGGGAAAGGCAAAGAGTAGACAAACCAAGGGTGATAAGATCCACCAAGGATTAGTTACGCGACCAATGACATACAGAAACGGATAATACTGAAACCAAGCCATCGGCACGACGTAGGTCAATAAACGCAAGACGTGTTTTCCGTAGATACTGAAGGGGTAGCGGCCGAACTCGCGGGCACCATCGGTAAAAATATTCATAAATTCAAGTCCTTGGATCGTAAAGAAGGAAATGGCGGCATACACTAAGAACAATAGGGCGAAAAAGAGGGCGCCGCAGACGATCATCAGAAAAAGAGTCAGGACATTTCCAAAATGCCAAGCAATTCCACTATTAGGAATCGCATAAGCAAACAACAGCAAGGCTTGAATAAAACGGCCAAGACGCGAGAATTCCATTTTGGAAGCTAAGACTTGAAAAATCAAGGAGCGAGGGCGCACGAGTGCCCGATCGAACTCGCCATTACTGATCATTTGCGGAAAAAGATCGAACCCGCGAAAGAAGCATTCCGCAATCGAAAAGGCAAACAAAACCGTTGCAAAGGAAAGTAGGACTTCCTCAAAGGTGAAGCCATCCACTTGATGAAACCGGGTAAACATAAACCAAATGCCTAAAAAAGCAGTAAAGGAGCCTAGAAATTGTCCTAAAGCGGTTAACACAAAGGAAACTTTATACTGCATCTGACTTTTGAGATGAATACAAAAATAATGCCAATAAACCATATTCCTTAACCTCCTTGCACAACGACGCGTTTGAGCGCCTGCTGCAGCCAAATTTTTCCGATCACGATCAAAAGTACGAGCCAAAAGGCTTGTAAGAGCAATGCTGAAACCAGCGCAAAGCCAGTCAGATCCCCGTTGTAAATTCGCAGCGGGACGTTTTGCATGGAAGCAAAAGGCAGTAGTTCCACGAATTGGCGAAAAGGCTGCGGAAAGAAAGGCAGAGGAATGACCCCACCAGCTAAAAATTCACCGATGGAGCTGATGACGATCCGCACCCCGATGGAGGATAATGTATAAAAAGTCGAGATGTAGACCAGCTGCGACATAGCGATCACTACACCTAAACTCAGCGCCATGGACAAAAGAAACAAGAACAGGGCAACGATGTTTGCTGGCAGAATTAAACGATAAGGTGCTGGCAGTAAAAAGGCAATCACAAAAATCGGTCCGCAACGCAAGACGGCTTTTGCTAAGCGATTGGCAGCCGATTGGCAAAACCAGCGATTGTATAGATCCATCGGCCGCACAAGTTCATAGGCAATCGACCCTGTGGTGATGGTATTGAAAATTTCTGCCTCAAAGAACCACAACATAAATAAAGACAAGAAGGCTTGCTGGAGCCAAACATAGGAGACGGTTTGTTGAAAGGTCATGGGAAAGGCACTAGGATCTGCTTGGTAAAAGGCGTGGAATGCCAGAATTTCCATCAAGCCCCAAGCTAGTTGTGTAGCCATCCCGGCAATTGCCGCCGAGCGGTATTGCAAGGTATTGATAAAGCGGATGCGGAAAAATGCCTGATACTTCCTCATATCTGATACTCCTGATACAGCTTGGCGACCATTTCTTCGGCGGTGATACTGGCAATGGCCAAATCGGTGATCTCGACTTGACTGCTGAGCAGACTGAGCAGCTGAGCGACCGACACTTCTTTGGGATCAAGCTTCAGAACAAGGCGACCGACGTCTTTTTGAAGAAGTTGGACATTTTCTGGCAGATGGGGCTCATTCCCTTGATAGTCGACCTCCAGCGTTTTGACATCAGAAAAACGGTGCTTTAGTTCATCGAGGCGACCATCTAGCAAAATTTGCCCTTTGCCGATCAACAGAATTCGTTGTGTCAGCGCCTCGATATCTTGCATATCGTGGGTCGTCAGGATGACTGTGGTACCTTTTTCTTGGTTTCTTTTTTTGATGAACTGACGCACGGCGATTTTTGACACAGCATCTAAACCGATGGTGGGTTCATCAAGAAATAAGATTTTGGGGTCATGGAGTAAGGAGGCTGCGATCTCACAGCGCATACGCTGACCGAGACTTAAGGAACGAGCAGGGGTTTTTAAGATCTCACCTAAATCTAGTAAGGTGACTAATTCTTCTAGGTTGCGTTGATAACTAGCAGCGTCGACTTTGTAGATATCACGAATCAAATCAAAGCTGTCATTGACGGGGACATCCCACCAGAGTTGACTGCGTTGCCCGAAGACGACGCCGATGTCTTTGACATGTTGGATACGTTCTTGCCAAGGCGTACGACCATTGATGTGACAAACGCCTTGATCAGGGGTCAAAATCCCGCACATGATTTTGATGGTGGTACTTTTTCCAGCACCATTAGGCCCGATGTAGCCAACCATTTCGCCTTCATTGATGGTAAAGCTGATGTCTTGCAACGCATGGACGGTGGTGGTTTCACGAGAAAGAAAGGCTTTGGCTGCTTGGCGAAAGCCGCTTTTTCGCTTGGATACTTGGAAGGTCTTGCTGAGGTGTTCTACTTGGATCATTTGGATTCACTCACTTTCTTTTGACAAACGCGACAAAAAGAGCATTCGAAATCGAATACTCGCAACGAGTTGGTCCAAACGAACATGGTTGGGGCAGCGGTTCGTCAGCCAAACAAAAGTAGGAACAGTGTAGCATAAGAGAGCACTTTTTTCAAACATTACTTATATTTTTTTTGAAAAGAATGGAAATGGAAAAGCGTGGTTTATTCGATAAAATGAGCAAAATAACTATTTTTATTTTTTATTAGTTGTAAATAATGAGGAAACTAAGTATCATTATAAGCAGCCGATAGTGGCTAAGCATTTTCTGGAAACATGGGGAACCAAATGATGGGCTGTGTCATGATTTGTCGTAACCCAATCCTGAAAAATGCAATGAGCAAACAATGGAGGAGAGCATGAAAGCAGTAAAGAATGTCTTTATTTTGATTGGCTTATTCTTACTTAGTCAAGTAGGGATGACCGCATTTAGCGTGGTAAAAATCTATTATTTGGAAGCAGGAGAACCGACGATTCCTGCGATGATCAGCTATGGGTTGATTGCCTTGCTTTTGGCAAACATTGGTCTACTGATGTTTTTGGCTAAAAAGTTAGGACTTGCCACCTTTGACTTTGGCTGGTCAACGAAGAAAAATTGGCTATGGATCGTCGGAGGGTTTGTTTTAGGTCGAGTCGTTGCAGTTGGCGGAACGCTCTATCTGCAGCATATATCCGATCAAGAGGCGACCGCCAATGATGCATTGTTAGGGGAACTGTTTACAGGCGAAAATCCGCTTTTGATCTTTTTATTGATCGCTGTTGCTGCGCCAATTATGGAAGAGATCGTTTTTCGTGGTGGGTTTATTGGCCTTTTATTCGAGAAATACCCAATAGTCGGGATCATTTCAAGTGTAGCGGTTTTTAGTATCATCCATTCCGTCACCAATCTGGTCGAGTTTTTGATTTATGGTGCTATGGGACTGATCATGGCGTTGATTTATGTAAAAACTAAGCGTCTAGAAACAGCCATCGCCATGCATTTTCTCAACAACGCCTTGGCGGCGATCGCAATGATCTTGCTAGGATAAGAAAGTCAGCAAAAAACCACCAAATCAAAACGATTCGGTGGTTTTTGTTTACTCTGGCAGCTGTCCTTGTTCAAAGGGCAATTGCGCCAGTTCTTCTGCAGTAAAGAGGAGGTCGCCTTCATCTTCGATAGAAAATGCGACACCAGCTGCAGATTTTTGATAGACGCGCGCTTTATTCATATTACGAAGATAAAGATCCTTGCCTGCATTTAATTCTGGTGCAGCTAAATTGTCTTCGCGATTGCTGCGAATGACGATTTTGCTTGTTTGCGCGCCAAAATGAAAACCGCGATGACCCAAAGCCGTTAATTGGCTGGCATTTTCGCTGCTGTATTCTTTATAACCCGACAGACGATCCGTTTTTACCAGCGGCCGATCGATCGTATAAGTGATCAAGTATTCCGTATCTTCAGGCAGTTGAATCACTATAGCTGCTCAGCTTGACTACTTGGTCTAGATCAGGATAGCTCTTGCCGTTTTCCCATTTTGAAATCAGTTGCCGAGTGACAAAAAATTCCTGCGCCAATTGTTCTTGTGTGAGATTTCGTTTGGTGCGTTCTTCTTTGATAATTTTCCCAATATCCATGTGTCTGTTTTGCCTCCATCATTCTTCTTATATTATAGCAAACTCTTTTCTATGCGAACGAGGATCTATGAAATTAGCGATGCAACAAAGGGTAACATCTTTATTTATCAATGTTTCTACTTGTTGCGCTGCCTTTCTATCTTGGAAGCTTTCCGTGCTGGTCACAAAAAGAAAGGACCAGTAGAGTGAAGTATGTTTGATCAAATTTGACGGAGAAAGGAGAAACGATCGAATGAAGACAAAACAACCTATGGTTCCAATTGGCTACATCCAATTCATCGCTTCCTTATTGGTGATTCTCGTTCATTGTGGCCGACTGGCAGAAAACAACGGGCTTCATTTTTTGTTAAAGAGTCTCTTATGTCGTTTGGCGGTTCCTTTTTTTCTGCTGCTGAATGGCTATTTTTTTCAAAAGAGTACCTGTTCATGGCAGCAATGGTGCAAACGACAACTCAAGCTTTATTTGCGTTGGTCGATCGTGTATCTTCCCTTAGGCTGGTTTTACTTAGGGCAGCAAAATCTTGCTAATTCATTACGGGTCATCGGTTTGGCTACTGGCTTTTTTACAGTAGGGGTCTGGTACCATCTTTGGTATTTTCCAGCGTTGCTCTTTGGCATGTGGTTAGTACGAAAAACTCGCTTTCTTGGCTATCGGCGGCAGTTTTTACTGGCGATCAGTTTGTATGTGATTGGCTGTCTTGAAACGTACAGCAGTTATTTAAGGGGACCTTTATTGGTATGCTATCAAAGCTATCGGACACTATTTTTTACAACGAGAAACGGACTCTTTTATGGGTTTTTATTTTTACTGTGTGGGGTTTGTTTAAGAGAACACCAAAAACACCCTTTTTTTACGAAGCATCTTGGTAGAAAACTCGCGGTCTTTCTTTGCTTATTAGGCATTGAAGGTCGACTGGTGTATCTCAATCAGGGGGACGATAAGAATTTCATGCTGTTTTTTGTGCCGACGACTCTTTTTTTCCTTGCTTGGCTGATCAAGCAGCAACCCCCAAAGCGGACTTGGCAAGCAAAACAAGCAGTTGAGGCTAGTCGATTGATCTTTCTGAGTCACCCGCTGTTTCTAGAAACCGGGAAGGTCTTTTTTTCACTCGCAGGGTTTCCGTTGTTCTTTTATACGATAGCTTTAACGGGAGCCTTTCTTGGTTTGAGGAAAGTGGGCAGCCGTTTAAAATCCTATACTGTTGGTTTTGCTAAAAAAACAGTTGATGAAAAGAAAAGCATCTAAAGTATTGCTGTACCAAGGATAATACCAAATTACGCCTTTTTAAAATAGCAGTAGAGTTCTAAGTTTTTCTTCATTTCAGACCCTAGACGTAGGCTTTGCAAGAAAACCTATAGTACAATAACAGCAGTAAGAGGGAAAAAATCCCTGAAAAAGAGATCAACACTTGGAGGATATAGTGATGAAAAAACAGACTCGAAAACCAGCGATGATTTTAGCGACTCTCTTGGTATCTAGCCAAGTTTTATTAGCAGCACCACAAGTTTTTGCTGACGAAACCAATTCAACGACCAGCAGTTCCACTGCAACGAGCAATTCTACCGCAACGACAGCCACTACCGATAGTCAAACAAGTACTTCTGACAGCAGTTCAGATCGTTTGCAAGTCAATGCCGTGGCGATCGGAAATGCCTTGACGAAAGCACAAGAAGACTACACACTGGAACGCTTAGGCATTCAAGGCGAAACACCGATTTATACGACAAACGGTAATGACTTGATGAAATACATTCCCGATGGCGGCTTTACTGCAGATTGGGCGGTCTATAGCTCGGTCAGAATGCAGACGCTAGAAAGCGGGGCAGGAATCACTGTCGATATCGCGACACCAGATAACATTACCCGCATCACTGCAGCCCAGTACCAAAATGCAGCGCTGACGGCAGGGATCACTGATGCGAAGCTAACGGTCGCTTCTGCCGTACCGATCGACGGTTCCGGAGCTTTAGCTGGGGTATACAAAATCGTTGAAGAATCAGGCGGTGTCATCAATCAGAATCGAGTAGCTGTAGCCCAAGATGAAATGGATGTGCTGTCTACGATCACCGAAGAGAATAAAGACAAAGAAGGCTATTCCGATGAAGCTTTGAATGCAGCGCAAGAACAAGCGAAAACCGATTTGGCTGCTCAAACTGCAGATGGTACGGAATTAACCCAAGCAGATATTCAAGAGACAGTAGAAAAAGCCTTGAAAGACAACGGCCTTGAAGGAATCGTTACGGAAAATCAAATTTCTGAATTGACCTCTTTGATGAGCGACATGCGAGACAACAATATCTTCGATGACTTCATCAAAGAATTGGATCTGTCAGAAGCCCGCAAGCAAATCGAAGAAACCTCTAAGGGACTTTGGGAAAATATCAAGAGCTTCTTTAGTGGCATCTGGTCTTCGATCACCGGTGTCTTCGGCAATGACTCAAATGAGTCCAACAATAGCAGCGAATCAACCGTTGATTCTGGGCAATAAGCATTTTACAAAATAACACATTTTGCTTGTATTAAGAAAAAAGAGAAGCGCGCAGGGGAAGGAGCACCAGACGATAGCGCACGTCTGAGTGCTTTCGATGTCCTCTGCTTTCTTTGCTAAAACAGGAGCAGTCTTTATTAAAAAAAGAAGGAGGGTAATCAGATGAATTTTTTAGGCAACGTGATTTGGTTTGTCTTTGGCGGCTTGATCGGTGCGATCTCATGGTTTTTGGCTGGGTGTTTATGGTGTATCACCATCATCGGCATTCCCATTGGTCTGCAATGTTTTAAGTTTGCGACGTTGTCACTCGCACCATTTGGGAAAGACATCGTTTACCGTGGCGGTGGCGTGTCCGTGATTCTAAATATTTTATGGTTGATTTTTTCTGGTATACCACTGGCTTTAGGCCATTTAGCTAGCGCAGTCATTCTAGCCATCACGATCATCGGCATTCCATTTGCGGCGCAATCATTGAAAATGGCGCGCTTAGCGTTGATGCCCTTTGGAGCAGAGATTGTGTCTAGTCGTTATTGATTTACCTAAAAAAAAGATAGTCTTAAAAAACCACATTACAGAGCGGATAGCTTTGTGATGTGGTTTTTTTGCGAGAGTAAGGGACAAGATTTTTGGCAGACTCAGCGCATTTGAGATTCAGAACTGAAAAAGTTGATAAGAAACCAAAGAAGAGTACAGAAAAAACGCACAAGTTTTTTTGCATATCAACTGTGATTCACAAAAGAATTAGCGAAACGCAGAAAAATCTAAGTTTTTTCTTCCCTTCTCAGGGTTCTTTTATTTTTGAAATGGAGCGCCGAATTTTGGCAATCGATTGTTGTGCTTTGTCTCGATTAATAAACATTAAGATGACATAGAGGGAATCCATGATGCTCAGTTGAGCGATTCTGGATGCCAATGCCTCTGAGCGAAACTCAGTTTCTTCGGAAATAGAGATGAAAACCACGTCGCCGAGTTTGGCTAAAGGGGAAGCAGCATGGCTAGTAATGACGATAATTTTGGCACCATTGTTTTTGGCAACTTGAGCTAATTCAATGGTTTCTCTTGATTTTCCAGTATGAGAGATAAAAGTGCCGCAATCATCTGGCGTCAACAATGAAGCCTCCATCAGTTGGATGTGATAATCACTGCTGTGAAAAACAGTGATCGGCGAGCGCAAAAATTTGTGATAGGCATCGGTTGCCACGATCTCTGAACCACCAACGCCGAAGAAAAAAAGTCGTTTAGATTGATTGATCATTGCAGCAGCAAGCTTTAAATCTTCTTCTTTCAAAAGATTTTTGGTATCAGTCAATGTGGTCATATTGGAATCAAATACTTTTTGAGCCATAGTCAATTCATTATCAGACTTCTGGATATTTTCATGGATCGAAATGGCAGAAAAATCATTTTCCTGCATCAGCATTGCCATTTTGAAGTCTTTAAATCCGTTGTAACCGAGTTTTTTTGTGAATTGAAAAAAGGTCGAATCAGCGATGCCTAATTCATTGGATAAATCACTGATTGAACTGTGGCTGACTTTACTAGGATTTTCCAAAATGTAGTCGGCAATCGCTTGTTCTTTGAGACTTAAGTCTTTATAAAGCGTTTTTATTTGCAGGCGAATCGAAACAGTCAAAGACGGTTACCTCCTTTATATGAACATTATTATCTTTGTATTGTTACGTTACCTCTTTTAAAGAAAAAAAGCAAATAAAAATTATTTTTATTTTTTATGTTTACAAAAAAATATTTTTTTGTATAATGAAAGTATGAAATGGAGGCGCTATCATGGAGATAGGAATTATCGGACTTGGAAAAATGGGATTGAACTTGGCCCTCAATTTAAAAGATCAAGGTTATCAAGTAAAAGGGCTGGATCTTTCGATACATGCGCAGAAAACAGCGCAAGAAGCTGGAATTACACTCTATCAAACGCTAGCTGATTTGACGAATTCTTTTAGCGGCCGACGGGTTTTATGGTTGATGCTTCCTGCGGGAACTGTGACTGAGGGGATTCTTGAAGAACTATGGCCCCTTGTATCAGCGAAAGACATCGTGATTGAAGGCGGAAATTCTAATTACAAAGATTCGATTCGCCGAGCAGCCTGGTTTAAAGAAAAAGAGGTGCATTACTTTGATTGTGGGACTTCTGGTGGGGTTTCCGGAGCTAGAAAAGATGCATGTTTGATGATTGGCGGGAATGAAATCGCTTTTTCAGAGGTGGAATCTTTGTTTGCAGATGTGGCTGTTTTAGGAGGCTACCTTTATGCAGGGGAATCAGGAAGCGGTCATTTTCTAAAGATGGTCCATAACGGTATCGAATACGGAATGATGCAAGCCATCGGTGAAGGCTTTCAATTGATTGAACAAAGTGCCTATGACTTTGATTTGGCTTCCGTCGCAGAGGTATGGAATCATGGATCGGTTATTCGCAGCTGGCTGATGGAAATCGCAGCGGCCCAATTTAATGAGAGCCCTAAGTTGGAGGAATATCGCGGGGTTGTTGCAGCTTCTGGTGAAGCTAGGTGGACAGTGGAAACGGCTTTGGAGATGAATGTTGCTGTACCGACGATCGCTATGAGTTTGTTTATGAGAAATTTGTCCCAAGAAGAAGACAGTTTCTCAGCAAAAGTCGTCTCTGCGCTAAGGAATGGTTTTGGTGGTCACGAGATTGTTGCAAAAGAGTAAGGAGGAGGAATATGGAACAGTTTAAGATCGCTATAGTGAATTCCAGCAGCTTTGGAAAAATCTTTCCGCAGCATATCGAGCGGTTGAAAGCAATCGGAACTGTCAGTCATTTCACGTTCGATAGCGAAATCAATGGGAAAGAATTGGCAGAAAAGCTTAAGGGATACAACATCATTATAGCAAGTGTTACCCCATTTTTTACCAAAGAGTTTTTTGAGTATAAAGATGAATTGCTACTGATCACACGCCACGGGATCGGCTATAACAATATTGATTTAGAAGCAGCGAAGGACCACCAAACGATTGTTTCGATCATTCCAGCTTTGGTCGAGCGAGATGCAGTAGCAGAAAATAATGTGACCAATCTATTGGCGCTTCTGCGCTGTACAGTTGAATCGAATACAAAGGTCCGCGAAGATCAATGGGAAAAACGAGCGAACTTTGTCGGACGGGCTTTATTTAACAAGACGGTAGGGGTGATCGGTGTCGGCAATACTGGAAGTTGTGTAGTAGAAATATTGAGAAATGGTTTCCGCTGCGAGGTTTTGGCATACGATCCATATAAGTCCGCTTTGCATATTCAAAGCTATGGCGGAAAAAAAGTCGAGCTAGACGAGCTGCTAGCAAAATCAGATATTATTTGTCTATGTGCTAACTTGACGGAGGAAAATTATCATATGATTTCCTTTGAAGAAATTTCAAAAATGAAAGATCAAGTATATCTCTCCAATAGTGCCCGTGGCGCACTTTTGAATGAAGAGGCAATTGTAAGCGGATTAAAAAGTGGGAAAATCGCTGGTCTTGCCACCGATGTCTTAGAGGAAGAGCCTGGTCATAAAGATCATCCGTATTTAGCTTTTGAAAATGTAGTTATGACACCGCATACATCGGCTTATACTATGGAATGCTTAGAAGAGATGGGAAACAAATGTGTAACGGATATTGAACGAATCGTTAAGGGGCTGCTGCCAGACCGTGCTGTTCAAGCGGAAAGTCGGTTTTTGGCTGTATAAAGGAGAGTGAAACTCGTGCTAACGGATTTAAAAGTAAAGGTTGGACCGCAAGTTTATCGTTACCATGAAGGCGCGATCGACTATGTGCCGGAAGTATTAAAAGAGTACAAAGTAAAACGACTGCTGCTCGTACATGGAACGGTTTCATGGGAAAAAGCAAAACCAAAATTACTCTTTTTAGAAGATGCGCATTTGGAAATTTTTTATCATCGCTACACGGGAGAATGCAGCTATTATGGCGCTGGGCTGATTGCTGATCTTGTTGAAGAACTGGCGATCGATTTTATTCTGGGGGTTGGCGGCGGGAAGTTAGCCGACTTAGTGGGATATGCAGCACATGTAGTCAATCGACCCTTTGGACTGATCCCAACATTGGCCAGTAATTGTGCACCATGGACACCCTTGTCTGTCATGTATAAAGAGTCGGGAGAATCTGAAGGAAAGTCGGAACACTATTTAAGACAGGCTGCTTTTTTGATTACCGATCCGACGTTAGTGATCGATGCACCAGTCTCCTACTTCATCGCCGGTTTAGCAGATACGTTGGCAAAGTGGATTGAATCGGAAGCAATCTTAGCCCAACCACATTTGAAAAATGAGCCCTTCTTGCAAATGGCAGGCTATACAGCAAAATTATGCGAAACAGCTATTTTGACACAATCGAAACAAGCGATTGAAGATATGAAGCGGCAGGAAGTGACAGACGCCTTTTGTCACTTGTCGGAGATCGTTATTGCAGTTGCTGGAATGGTAGGCGGGCTAGGCGATAAATATGCCCGCAATGCAGCGGCGCATGCGATGCATGATGCCATCAGTAAATATCTGCCTGAAAGTCATCGTTTTCTTCACGGGGAAAAGGTTGCCTATGGGATGTTTTATCAATTAGCCCTTGAAGAAAAATGGACGGTCATCGATCAGTTGATCCCCTTTTATCAAGAATTGCACTTACCAATGAGTTTACATCAAATGGGTATTTTTCCTGAAGATGCACAAGTCATCGATCAGTTGGTGCAGTTCATAGATTCGAAAGAAAAAGTACACTTGATTCCAGTCTTAATCACCAAAGAACGCTTGAAAGAAGCTGTTCTTGATTTAGAAAACTATTTGAAAGAAGTTTAGGAGGAGGAAAAATGGATACATTAAGTGTTACACAAAGTTTACTGATTGCGCTATGGGTTGCAGCAGTCATGTCTCGTTGGCTCGGCGGAGGCGCCACACTGACTTTACGTTTTTCACCATTGATGACGGGATTAGTTGTCGGACTGGTGATGGGAAATGTGGCTCAAGCCATGATCGTTACTGCCGCTTTACAAATGATTTACATGGGGGTATTTTCTCCTGGCGGATCCATGCCAGCGGAACCTTCAATTGCTGCGGCGATTGCCGTACCGGTAGCTTTGCTAGGAAATCTGCAACCAGAAGCAGCGATTGCTGTTGCCGTTCCTGTTGGGTTGCTAGGGAGTTATTTGTATCAGTTCCGTTTCTTTATCAATACCTTCTTAGGAAAGTATACGGATAAAGCAGTAGAAGATCTTAATGCCAAGGCAATGACGCGTTCAATTATTTTATACCCAACGCTGGCTTCATTTATTTTATTTGTTCCGCTGGTATTTATTGCACTTTATTTAGGCGCTCCACTGATTGCTGATGTCATCAATGCTCTTGAGGGGACAGTCGTTATTCATATTTTAGAAGTAGTCGGCGGCGGATTGGCAGCGATCGGGATTGCAACTACCGTCTATGTGATCGGTCGAAAAGATTATATGGTCTTTTTCTTCTTGGCCTATTTCATGAGTGTAGTTTTCAGTTCGCTGGAAATTACCATGGTCACCTATGCGATTTTTGGCATTTTGATCGCGTTGATTTTTGTTCAGTCACAAAAAGGAAAATTGGTCCCAGCCCCAGAAACGGATACAGCATCACCATCCTTTGATGATGACGATGACTATGATGACGGGTTCTAATCGATAAGGAGGAGCAGTAATGACCGAATCAATTCAAAAAGCGCAAGGCGCACCAGAAGAAATCACGAAGAAAGATGTCACAAAAGCATACCTAAGATGGCATTTCGCCAATGAGATCCCGCATTCATTTGAACGGTATTTATCACCCTCGCTTTTATACGCCATGATGCCGATTTTGCGCAAACTTTACAAAGACGATGAGGCACTGAAAGCTGCCTACAAACGCCAACTGCTGTTTTTCAATACCCAGCTGAGTTGGGGGGGCGGAGTCATCACTGGGCTGATGTCATCAATGGAACAACAGCGGGCCGAGGAAGAGCATGAGAAAAAAGAGATTTTGATGCAAGATGATCTAATGTACAACACGAAAGCTGGTTTGATGGGTGCTTTAGCAGGAATCGGGGATGCCATCGACTCAGGAACCGTTCAATATATCTTTATTGCGATTGCTGTTCCTTGGGCACAGCAAGGAAGTCCACTAGGTGCGTTGTTCCCATTCATTTGCTTTGCACTGTATCAAGTTTCTCTAGGAATGTTTTTCGCCCGTCAAGCATTTTCGATGGGGCGCAATGCAACTGGTTTGATGCAGAGTACAGGCGTCCAAACCGCAATTGAAACACTGTCGGTTCTCGGTTTATTTATGATGGGGGTTCTGGCTGGAAACTATGTCAAAGTCAGTTCTTCGCTACAGTTTGATATTTCTGGACGAGAATTTATTATCCAAGATATCCTTGATCAGATTGTACCAGGGATTTTGCCGTTAGCAGTTGTAATGGGCGTCTACTGGTTCTATACAAAGAAAGGATTAAAAGTCACGCAAGCATTACTATGGCTGACCTTGATTCTGATTATTTTAGCCGGTGTCGGTATTTTATAAGAAAAGGAAGTGGAAAAAATGGGTGTAGTAAATTTAGCACGAGTAGATGAACGATTGATCCATGGGCAGGTCATGATGACCTTGTCACAAAAAAGCGGAGTCAACTCGATTTTTGTAGTGGATGAGGTAGTAGCTAAGGATAAGTTCATGCGGGAATTATACAAAAATGCCGGTAGCCGCACAGGGCAAAAAACGATCGTCGTTACACCAGAAAAAGCCAAATTTTACTGGGATGAATACAACTTCAAAGATTACAACTGTATTTTGATCGCTAAAACCGTCAGTGTGATGTACGACTTAGTCAAACACGGTTTGCCAATGAAAGAATTGAACATAGGCGGTATCGCCCAAAAAGATCCCGAGAAAGATCTCTTGGTAACAAAATCTGTTTATTTAAATCAAGCTGATGCGCAAAAACTCAAAGAAATGAACGAAGCGTACGGTGTGGAATCAATCTATTTTCAAGCAACACCTTCTGCACCGAAATCAACCCTTAAAGATGTGTTGAAGCAGTTCAATTTGTAATCATTGAGCGCGTTCGTCATCTGTTGAAGAGGAAGGCGGAGGATCTTATAAAAATAGAGTCCTCCTTCCTTGTCAGTAATTTGTGAATAGGAGAATTCGCCATGAATCAAACAGAAACATTTCGTGATTGGCTTTTCCGTTATCGGTATGTCTACCGATCGCGTTCCACGGATAAAAGCAAACAAAGATTTTTGAAGGCACTCATCGCAGATATCATTCCGTTTCGCAAAGATCTTCAGGTGATTGAGTATGATCACACGAAAAAAAACGCCTCACGCAATTTGTATGTTGGCGATCTGACCAAAGCAAAACGGATCATCTGCACATATTATGATACACCGCCACAGCATTTCGGCGATTACCATTTTTTTGATCGGCAGGAGCAAGGGCGCAAAACAAATCAATTTATTCTGACTGCTTCAGCAGTGATGATTCTTTTTGGGTTGTTAGGTACCTGGCTTTATATCCACTTTGCATCAGGGAGATTTCCCTTGTTGTCATGGCAAACAGCGCTTTTTGCTTTAGGAGTCGGTATTTATTTTCTGCTATTAAATCGCGTAAGCCGCGGGGCAGGATTTGAGCAAAATCTGACCCGCAATACGTCCTCTATCTTAGCGCTGCTGTCACTGATCAGTCAAAACAATCAAACAGCGACTGCTTTTGCGTTTCTTGATGAAGGAAGTTTTGGAGAACGCGGGTTGGAAGTGTTACGTGATTCAGTAGGGCCGAATGCGAAGATTTATTATTTAGATTCTATCGGCGCCGATGCTCCGATTCGAGCTATCGGCAAGCAATTCAATGAAGGGCAACTGCAGCAGCTGGCGATCGAACACAATAGTGAAGCGATGGACAGCATCAACTATCTGTTTTGTGCAGAAAAGCAGCAGGATCAGACGTATGTGTTGCCTAGAAAACAATTAAAGCAAAAAGAGCTGAATAGTAGGAATATGCAAAAAGTCCTTGCGTTATTTGGTTAGGAAGCGAAAAAGGAGGAACAACATTTGTTAGGAATCGTATTGGCAACTCACGGACAGCTGAGTACTGGTTTTAAAGATGCTGCAGAGGTGATCATGGGCAGTGTCGAAAATATTGCGGTCGTTAATTTGAACCACGGAGAGGATATTCAACTTCTGGGAAACAAAATCCATGAAGCGATCCACGAAACAGATCAAGGGGACGGTGTAGTGGTGTTTGCTGATCTATTGAGTGCGAGTCCCTACAATCAGTCGGTTGTAACGATCAATCAATTAGAAGAACCTCTTCAGGAAAAGACGTATGTGATCGGCGGAGTGAATCTGCCGATGGTATTAGAAGCGATCAATCACCAATTTTTGGCAACACCGATTGAACAGGCGGTGGCAGCAGTGATCGAGCAAGGAGAAAATAGTGTAGCGCTTTGGCACAATTCTTCAGCAGGTGATAGTAGCGAAGAAACTGATGAGGACGATGATTTTTAAAAACGAAAGGATGACAGCAAATGCAATGGGGGTTTCGATGGTACGGGGAAGGGGATACGATCCCGTTAACGAATATTCGACAAATTCCAGGAATGCACGGCATTGTAGGAACACTTCTGAATAAAATGCCCGGAGATGTCTGGGAGATTTCCGAAATCAACGCACTAAAAGCATCAATTGAAAAAGAGCATCTTTCGCTATTAGGGATTGAGAGTGTGGCGATCCACGATGCGATCAAAGCTGGAACAGAGGAACGGGATCACTACATCGATCAATATATTCAAACGATTCGGAATTTAGCAGCTTGTGATGTACATATGATCTGCTATAGCTTCAAA
The DNA here is from genome assembly GCF_002174385.1 of Enterococcus sp. 6D12_DIV0197. Classification (NCBI taxonomy): domain Bacteria; kingdom Bacillati; phylum Bacillota; class Bacilli; order Lactobacillales; family Enterococcaceae; genus Enterococcus; species Enterococcus sp. 6D12_DIV0197. Next base: position 3,231,150 of record NZ_NIBN01000001.1, on the reverse strand, counting down.
CCAATCTTCGGCTGGGCCAAAACAAATCTATTTTATCAAAACGAGGATGGCAGCTTCTCCTTGCTCTATGATCAAGCCGTTGTGGATGATATGGAACCTAGTGAAATGTATACGCTGATCCATAGCCAATCAAAAGGCTTTCAATTGCCAGGTTGGGAAGAAGAACGACTGAAAAAGTTCCAGCGTTTGATGGCAACTTATGAAGGGGTCACTCAAGAGATCCTCTTTGATAACTTAAGCTATTTCTTAAAGCGGATCATTCCTGTGTGTGAAGAAGTAGATGTGAAAATGGCGATCCATCCCGACGATCCACCTTGGGAAATTTTTGGCTTGCCACGAATCACCAAAAATTTAGAGGACTTGAAAAAAATCATGGCCATCGTGGATTCGCCTTATAATGGGGTAACGTTGTGCACCGGTTCGTTAGGTGCCGATCCAGAAAACGACATGGTGGAGATCGTTCATGCCTTAAAAGGACGCATCAACTTTGTTCATTTCCGCAATGTGTTGTTTATGGGGGAACGTAAATTTAAAGAGTCCGCCCATCTGTCCACCGAAGGATCATTAGATATGTATGCCATCATGAAAGCCTTGGTTGAGGTCGGTTTTGATGGCGTCATCCGTCCAGATCACGGGCGGACGATCTGGGGGGAAGTGGCGATGCCAGGCTATGGTCTGTATGATCGCGCGATTGGGATCAGTTATCTTCAAGGGCTTCATGAAGCCGTCTTGAAAGAGCAAATGCAATCGAAGGAAACGAAGGGAGGAAAGAGTGTATGACACTCGATGAACAATTGGCAAAAACAAGGGTATTGCCTCTTTACACTGCAACGGATCTTACCTATTTGCCAGTAGTAGAATCACTGTTGATCGAACATGAACTACCCTTTATTGAAGTGACCTTCCGCAGTGACCTTGCTTTAGCAGCGATTGAAAAACTCTCTCAATCAGGCAAATTGATCGTAGGCGCAGGCACGGTGCGCACCTTAGAACAAGCGAAAGCAGCAGTTGAGAAAGGGGCGCGCTTTATTGTTTCCCCTGCTCTTGTACCTGATGTGGTGGAATTTTGTCTTGCCGAAAACATTCCAGTGTTTCCAGGAACAGCTACCCCAAATGACATTCAACGAGCAGCGACTTATGGCTTATCAGTTGTGAAATTTTTTCCCGCGGATATCTACGGGGGCTTGCCGGCAATCAAAGCCCTCAGGGGTCCATTTTATGATATTCGATTTGTCCCAACTGGCGGAATCAACCTCGAAAATATGCAAGACTATTTATCTGATCCGCAGGTGCTAGCAGTTGGCGGCTCCTTCATTCTTTCAGAATCATTAATAAAAGAAGGTCGGGAAAAGGCTGACAGCCATTTGGCGCATGTAAAATCATTGCTAAGTTGAGCAGTCAGCTGTAAATAAACAAGGTGAAGCAATGGGTGCCAAAGGATTTTGGTACCATTGCTTTTTTATTCGCAGAAAAGTAAAGGAGGCTATAGGATGAAAAAGATAAAACTGGTGATTTTTGATATGGACGGTTTGATGTTTGAAACAGGTCGTCTAGCTTACCGCGCTTATTTAAGAGCCGCGGAGGAATATGATTTTGAAGTTTGCCAAGAAGTTTATTATTACCTGACTGGCAGAACGGAAGCAGATATTCGTATAGGGATGCAGGAACTTTATGGCAATCAAGTACCAACGGATCGGTGGCGAGCAGCGATGAATCGTCAGAAAGAAGTGATTTTAGCTGAAGAAAAACGGGTGTTCAAAAAGCCCGGCCTTCTTGACCTGTTGGAAGCATTAAAAAAACAAGATTGCTTGATAGCCGTGGCATCCTCTTCATCGAAAGAAAAAATCAAGGCGTACTTTGAAATGGAACAGATGCCAGATTGGTTTGATACGGTGGTTTCTGGGGATCAAGTGCGAAAGGGCAAACCTGATCCAGAAATCTTTCTAACAGCTTGCCAACAATTAGGCGTAAAGCCTGAAGAAGCCTTGGTATTAGAAGATTCTCTAGCTGGCATAAAAGCCGCAAAACAAGCCGAGATCCCAGCTTTTCTGATTGCGGATGATTTGAGTGCTTTGCCAGTCAAGAAAAATGGGAAGTATCCTTTGCTTAAACAGCCAAAACTTGAGCAAGAAGTAGCTGCACAGGTGAAAACTTTTTCTGATCTGACGGAAGTCAAAGACTGGCTCGTCGCGAATCATTTTTCTTGGGATTGATCAAATCGTACGGATTTTCCTGCATAGCATCTCGCAAAAACAGGTAGTCAGCGATCAATAAGTTTTTGGATGACTTTTTTCTATTGAAGTATAGAATTGGTATTATAACTGTCGCAGGATTCAAAGAATAGCGAAAGTTCTTTACTGTGAAAAGAGAAAACGCTGGACTGCTCCTTCAGTCCAGCGTTTATTTAGCGTATCAGTTGCTACAAATCAAGTGCCGCAAAGCGCAAATCGTTGATATTCAAGAAATGTTTCGCCACTAAAACATTGCCGCCAAACAGCGGGGCCTGATCGCCTAATCGACTGTTTTTGATCTTCGTGTTTTTGGTGAACTGGCTGGTCAATTTTTGTTGCAGCGCCAGTAATAAATCAGGAATTTTGCGATAGACCGAGCTGTTGATATAGACTTCTTCGGGATCAGAAAAAGTGATGACATTGTTTAGCCCAATACTAAGAAACTCAACATTTTGTTGCGCCAATTCGACTGCTGATTTTTCTCCGGCATAATAGGCTTGTGCAAAGGTATCCGAATTAACGAACGCAGTTTTTGTATAGTGACTGTAGGTGTCAAACAAGACTTTGTTCGACGCATATTGCTCTAAGCAGCCTCGATTGCCGCAAGGGCACAAGTTGCCGTGAGGAAAGAGCGTAGAATGGCCAACTTCCCCCGCCATGCCGTGAGTACCGGTTTGCAGCTGCCCATCAACGATGATTCCGACACCGATCCCACTATGGACGCTGACGCTCAGTAAATTCGTGGAATCAGAAGAAAAACAGTACTCGCCTAAAGCCGTCAGATTGGCTTCGTTTTCTATATAGACCGCCGTATTGTATTTTTGGCTCAAAGGGGCGATCAAATCAAAGTGTTCCAAGTCGTAGTAGGGGGCAAAGGTGACCGTCTGATTGTGAACGATGCCGTGGATCGCCAAACAGATTCCTACTAATCCATGAGTGGTTTGCGGCATTTGCGGCCAAAACTCTTTCATCATGGAATCGATCGTCGCCAGTACATTTTCTTTGGTGATCAATTCATGGGAATGGTCGGCAGAGGCGATCATCTCGCCATTGATATAAGAGAGCATCCCTCGAACATAGTTATAGCCGATGTCAAAGGTAACAGCTAAGCTGCTACGGTGATTGAATTGCAATTGAATCGGTTTGCGACCACCGATCGAAGTGGAATCACCGATGCCGACTTCGCGCACGAAGTCCGTGTCGATCAGTTTTTTGGTTATTTGAGAAACAGACGCTTTATTGAGATGGGTCAAATTTGACACTTCCGCTCGTGACACATTTTCATTGTCAATGATCGTCTTCAATACAGCCGCTTCATTTTGTTCGCGTATGCCCATTTTATTGATAATCATGTGTTCTCCTCTTCGTAGATGTGATTAGTGTTAGTTTACCGTGCAAATTAATATTGTGCAAGTTGAAGAATAAAGAAAAGACGCAGAATGTAGGAGCAGCAGTTTGAGAAGGAAAAACCATGAAAGATTCGTTGAAAGCGCTTGACATGAATGCGAGAATCGTTTACTATCCAATTAGTTAGTTTTGAATGCTAATTAACCGTTTGAGAGTCAATGGTTAACTGCTTCAAACAGAGGAAGGAGAGAAGAGATGGCTTATTTTTTAGGGTTGGATCTAGGAACAAGTGCGTTAAAAGGCTTAGTTTTTGATCAAACCGGGGAACTCCAAGGAACAGCAAGTGCTGACTATCCATTGTCATCCCCAAGACCGGGGTTCAGTGAGCAAGAGCCGGTGCATTGGCAAGAGGCGGCAGATAAGGTGATCAAAACCTTGATCCAGCAGCTTCCAACGTTGCAGAAGGAATTGATCGGCATCAGCTTTTCTGGGCAAATGCATAGTCTTGTTTTATTGGATGAAGAAAACCGAGTCATTCGTCCGGCAATATTATGGAATGACGTTCGGACCACCAAACAATGCCAAGAAATCATGGCATCCTTTGGAGAGGAAATAAAAGCAATCACCAAGAATGTTGCTTTGGAAGGGTTCACCTTACCAAAAATTTTATGGGTCCAAGAACACGAGCCTGAACATTGGCAACAAGTTCGTCACATGATGCTGCCAAAAGATTACTTGGCTTTTTGGCTGACTGGGAACTATTCGATGGATTATTCCGATGCAGCGGGTACGTTACTGCTGGATATCGAAAAGAAGTACTGGTCTGAAGCCATTTTAGAAAAATTCGCTATCGCATCGGATTTACTGCCGCAGCTTTTTGAATCAGCAGCGCCTGTAGGGCAAATGCGAAAAGAGCTGCAAGAAGCCTTTGGGTTTGAACAAGAGGTGACGATCTATGCAGGTGGCGCAGACAATGCCTGTGCTGCATTAGGTTCAGGGATCATCGCCGAAGGTGTCGGCATGGTGTCGATTGGCACTAGCGGTGTGTTCTTATCCTTTGAAGAAGCGCAAGAGGTTGATTATCAAGGAGATCTACACCTTTTCCGTCATGCGATCAAAGACAAGTTGTATTCAATGGGGGTCACGTTAGCCGCTGGAAATTCCTTAAGCTGGTATCGTGATACGTTTGCCCCCAACCAATCGTTTCAGGAATTGCTTTCAGCGATCAGTGAGGTAGACCCAGGGGCAGAAGGCCTGCTGTTTACGCCTTATATCGTGGGCGAACGCACACCGCATACCGACAGCCAAATCAGGGGTAGTTTTATCGGCATCGACACACGGCATCGCGAAAAGCATTTCAGTCGTGCGGTCTTAGAAGGGATCACCTTCTCTTTGAAAGATTCCCAAATGATCATGGAAGAACGGGCACAGCGGAAATTCACCCAGATCGTTTCTGTGGGGGGCGGTGCGAAAAATGCCGAATGGCTGCAAATGCAAGCCGATATTTTTAATGCAGAAATGCTGACTTTGTCTACTGAGCAAGGTCCAGGTATGGGAGCAGCAATGCTGGCAGCAATCGGCAGCGGCATTTATCCAGATGCAGCTGCCTGTGTTAACGCCTTTGTCAAATACGGCAAGGCCATTGCACCGATTCCTGAAAATGTCGCCAAATACCAAGAAATTTATGCGATCTACCGCACCGTCTACCAACAAACCGCACCTATCTGCCATGCATTGGCGCAAATCGAGTAGCGTAATGGCAGCAGGCAATCTACATGATCAAAGCGAGGAATCGTTTTTGGTTCTAAATGATTGGAAACAAGTAAGTTAGTTTATTACACTAAAAAACATAAAATGGAGGCAACAACAATGACTTATTTCCCAGAGATCGAAAAAATCCGCTACGAAGGTCCTAAAACAGACAATATGTTTGCATTTCGCCACTACGATGCCGAAGAAGTTGTTTTAGGCAAGAAAATGAAAGATCATCTACGTTTTGCAATCGCCTATTGGCATACGATGACGCAAGACGGCTCTGATCCTTTCGGCGCACCTGTCAACAAACGGACGTGGATCGGTGACACCGAAATGGAAACGGCGAAAAATCGAGTAGAAGCCTTCTTCGAGATTTGCGAAAAATTAGGGGCAGAGTTCTTCTGTTTCCATGATGTTGACGTGGCACCTGCAGGAGAAACGTTAGAAGAATTTTTCCAAAACTTAGACGAAATCACCGATTTGATCAAAGAAAAAATGGAACAAACGGGAATCAAACTATTATGGAATACAGCAAATATGTTCTCACATCCTCGTTTCAATAACGGCGCTGCTTCCACCAATAATGCGGAAGTTTATGCGTATGCGGCAGCCCAAGTCAAAAAAGGCTTAGATATCTCGAAAAAATTAGGCGGCGAAAACTATGTCTTCTGGGGTGGCCGTGAAGGCTATGAAACCTTGTTGAATACAGACATGAAATTTGAACAAGACAACATCGCCCGTCTATTCAAAATGGCGATCGCTTATGGCGAAAAAATCGGTCATAAACCGCAGTTCTTATTAGAGCCGAAACCAAAAGAACCATCAAAACATCAATATGATTTTGATGCAGCGACAACGATGGCCTTCATTCAGCACTACGGCTTAGAAGGAGATTTCAAATTAAACCTAGAAGCCAATCATGCAACATTAGCTGGCCATACCTTTGAACATGAAATCGCCGTTGCCCGTAGCTATAACGCATTAGGCTCACTGGATGCCAACCAAGGAGATATGCTGTTAGGGTGGGATACGGATGAATTCCCAACCAACGTCTTTGACTCCACACTCGCTTTATACGAAGTCTTAGAAAACGGCGGCATCGCGCCGGGAGGAATCAATTTCGATTCTAAAGTCCGTCGTTCGTCATTTGAAATGGAAGATCTGTTGTTAGCCCACATCGCTGGTATGGATACGTATGCCAGAGCGTTGAAAGCAGCAGCGAAACTAAAAGAAGACCGCTTCTTAGACGAGTTGAAGGAAAAACGGTACGCCTCTTTCCAAGAAGGCATCGGAGCGAAGATCGTTGCTGATGAGGAAAGCTTAGAAACACTGACAGATTACGCATTGGCTCATGATCAAATCGAATTAGAATCCAGCCACATTGAATATGTGAAATCTCGTTTGAATGATTACCTGTTTTAATAAGAAACGACTGTCGTTCTGAGGAGCGGCAGTTTTTTCACCTAAAAATATCTTTTAGCAATTGTTACGAATCAACCAAATTATGATACGATAAAATGTAACCGATTTATTTCGGTTTAGGAAATGAAGGAGGCAACTTGATGTTTCACACAAACTTAGATCCTTTCCCAGAAAACTTCTTATGGGGGGCAGCTTCGGCGGCCTATCAAATTGAAGGAGCATGGGCAGAAGACGGCAAAGGTCCGTCGATTTGGGACACCTATGCCCAAATTCCTGGCAATACTTTTGAGGAAACCAACGGCAAAGTGGCGATCGATCATTACCATCGATACAAAGAAGATATTGCCTTGATGAAGCAAATGGGCTTGAAAGCCTATCGCTTCAGCGTGGCGTGGTCGCGAATCTTGCCTGATGGCGAAGGCGCGGTCAATGAAGCGGGTATGGCGTTTTACGAAAAGCTGGTGGACGAATTGCTTCGGCAAGGAGTAGAGCCGATTTTGACGCTGTATCATTGGGACCTTCCCCAGGCTTTGCAAGACAAATACTTAGGGTGGGAAGGCCGAGAAACAGCAGAAGCATTTGAACGGTATTGCCGAATCCTTTTTGAACGCCTAGGAAAGAAAGTCACCTATTGGGTCACGATGAATGAACAAAATGTCTTCACTTCTCTTGGGTACCGTTGGGCGGCACATCCACCAGGCTTGAAGGACTTAAAACGGATGTATGCAGCCAATCATATCATCAACCTTGCCAATGCTAAGGCGATCAATTTGTTCCATGAGCTGGTTCCTCATGGCAAGATCGGTCCAAGTTTTGGCTATGGACCGATGTATCCGTTTAGCTGTGACCCTGAAGATGTGCTGGCAGCAGAAAATGGCGAAGCCTTCAACAACGCATGGTTTTTAGATGTCTATTGCAAAGGCGAATACCCGAAATTTGTGTACAAGCAATTAGCCAAAGTTGGCTTGGCTCCTGAAGTCACTCCAGAAGATCAAGCACTATTAAAACAGGCAAAACCTGATTTCTTAGGGATCAATTACTATCACGGTGGGACGGCCCAGCAAAACAATTTGCAAAAGCAGTCAGCTGAAAAGAAAGAATTTTCTAAAGTCGATCCGTATTTGATGCAAGCGGCAGCTGGTGAGTTCTCACCCGAAGAAACCATGTTTGCGACAGCAGAAAATCCTCACTTGAAAAAAACAGATTGGGGCTGGGAGATCGATCCCGTTGGTTTCCGTGTAGCCTTGCGCCGCATCCAAGCCAATTATGACTTGCCGATTTTTATTACTGAAAATGGGTTAGGCGCTATCGATCAATTGACAGAAGACAAGCAGATCCATGATCCATACCGCATTACCTATTTGCAGGAACATCTGGTGGAATTGCAAAAGGCCATTACGGATGGGGTTGAGCTGATCGGCTATTGTGCTTGGTCCTTTACAGATCTACTAAGTTGGTTGAATGGATACAAAAAACGCTATGGGTTTGTTTATGTCGATCGCGACAATCAAAGCGAACGTCAGTTGGCGCGCATCCCGAAAGATAGTTTTTATTGGTATCAAGAGGTGATTCGCACCAACGGGGCAAGTTTGACAAGTGAAACATGATGTAACGAAGGAGTAGCTGAAAATGGAGGTTGGAAAATGCGTAAAGTGTTGATCGTTGACGATGAAGCATCGATCCGAAATGGGCTACCTCTGATCATCGATTGGGAACGTCTGGGGTATCAAATCGTCGGGTCGGCGGAAAACGGCGAAGCTGGCTTGGCAATGATCCGTGAATTGAAGCCAGACGTTGTGATCGCTGATATCCGTATGCCGGGAAAAAATGGTCTTGAGATGGTGCAAGCAGCATCGGAGGAAGGGCTTTTGTTTTTTGCCATTATTTTATCCGGCTACTCAGATTTTGACTATGCCAAGCAAGCTTTGCAACTGGGCGCTGTGACCTATTTGCTGAAACCAGTTGATGAAGAAGAGCTGATCGGTATTTTGACGAAAATCGATCAAAAAGCCAAGACCGATCAGCAGAAAAATCAGAAGAGTCAGTTGATGGAGAAATTGTTTGGCGGGGATCAAACGGGGATCAAAGACGCACAAGCCATCAAGCTATTGCGTCTTTCCGAGGAGGCAGATGCCCAAAAGCTGGTTGAGAAATTGCAGGAGCAAGTGGCGCAAGTCGTCACCTTGATCCATCGGCATCATCGGTATTTGGTTTTGTTAAACGAGGAGCGCTTTCCCGACGAGGCGATCGATGCGTGGTGCCGTAAAAAATTGGCTCACCAAGAAATCTTGATCTCCCGCTGGTTTGCGGCGCAAGATAACTTGAAGCCATTGATGATCGATATCCAGACATTAAGTAAATTGATTTTCTTATTTCCCAATCAAGTCATTTCTCACCATGTTTTGGATACGACGCAAGAAGCAGAAGAACGAAGTGATTTGCGTGAAGAATTAGTTAAGGCGATTTTGGCAAACGATCCGTTAGAACAGCCGTTATCCCGCTATTATCAAACCTTTTATCATTCATTGGCATTGGAAGAAGAGATCAAATGGCAAATCAATGGTGACATCGAATGGCTGCAGCATCAAATCAGTGAAAAAGTAGCCTTAGCAATCAAATGGTCGACAGACGAAGTGCATCAGCAGATTTTTCTCGTCCAGACGTTTCCAATGCTGCAAGAGGTGATCACCGCAAAACTAACAGACTTGCAAGCAACAGTCGCCAGCAGTTTGAACCAAATCGATATCATTGCAGAATTGATCCAATACACGAAAAAGCATTATCAAGAAGATTTGACCTTGAAAAAAATCGGGGAACGTTTCAATTACAATAGTGCCTATCTAGGCAAGAAGTTTCGCAAAGAAACTGGGAAAAATTATTTGGCGTTCTTGGATGAAGTTCGAATGGAAAAAGCGGTGGAAATCTTGCGTCATTCCAATCTAATGGTCTACGAAGTTGCTGAATTGGTGGGCTACAGCAATGTTGATTATTTCTACAAAAAGTTCAAACAATACCATCAGGTTTCACCGAATGAGTTTCGGAAAACATAAGAAAATTCGCTGATACATGAGCAGCTATTTTTCAGGAAAACAGTCCATCGCATAGGCAATGAAAAGAGAAATTTGTGAAAAGAAAAAGCGGCATTACAGGTTCGCATGGCGGCAGCAAGAGACAACACGTCTTTTTTTGTCGCCATTTTTTTGAATAATCTCGTCAGAAGCTCATACAAGAAAATGCTTTAAAAAAGCTATTGACGTCGTTTTCATTTTGAAGTATAGTAAGTGCATCGGATCGTTACTGATAATGCAGGCGTGACCACAGGTATGAGATTTTCTCCATTCGTTTGTTTTGGAAAAAGATCATAGCTAGTTGGTGACGTTATTTTTTTGTTTTATTTTAGGAGGTGTTGACCATGGAAATCGTCAAAGTATTTAATAATAATGCTTCATTAGTCCTGAACGACAATCACCAAGAAGAAGTTGTGATGGGGAGTGGCATCGGCTTTGGTTTGAAGCCAGGCGACACTGTCGATCAAAAGAAAATAGAAAAGCGATTCATCATTAACGACCAAAAAAGCATTGCAGATTTGGAACAGCTGCTTAAACGGATTGAATATCGTGATCTGCAACTGGCCAGCGATATTTTAAAATTGTTTGAGGAAGCGTTTCAATGCGAAAGCAATCCTGCACTGCTAGTGGCACTTGCAGACCATATCGGTTTTGCTCTGACGAGGGCAAGAGAAGGGATGAAAATTCAAACACCCTTAGAATGGGAATTAAAGCAGGTGTACCCGAAAGAATATGAAATTGGTCTTCAAGCGGTTGAGCTGATGCAAAAGCGAACACATCTGAATATTCCGCAAGATGAGGCTGCTTTTATTACGCTGCATTTCGTGAATTTTTTAGGCGATAACAACGGAATGGAAGAAACAATGCTGATTTCCAAAGTCATGAAAGATATTTTGACGATCATCAATTATCATTATGGCAAAGAATTCAGACAAGACTCTATTTATTTTTCCCGATTCATCACTCACATTCGCTACTTTGTTAAACGACAGATGAGCAATGAGCTACCAGCTCAACCAGCGTCTAGTTTATTAGATGTGATTCAACTGAAATATCCGTTGGATTATGAGTGTGCTATGAAAATCAAGCAATTTCTGGAAAATAGGTATCAGTGGGAAATCACTGAAGATGAAGTGTTGTATTTAACCTTACATTTAAATCGATTGGCATCTTAACGGATCGTTACTGGTAAAGCAGGCGTGACCTAGAGTGAGCACTCAAACGAGTCTTTTGTTTGAGGTGTCTTCTAGATCACGCTTTTTATTATACGCAAAAGGAGAGTAACTATGAAATTTGAAAACGAAAGTGCCGCGATCATTCGCTTGATCGGTGGTGAAAAAAATATCGACAGCTTGGTTCATTGTGCAACGAGATTGCGTTTTGGCTTGAAGGATGACGCCAAGGCCAATAAAGGGGAACTTCAAAAACTACCCTATGTGATGTCCGTTGTACAAAGTGGAGGACAATATCAAGTCGTAATCGGCAGCAATGTATCAGATTATTATGCGACGATCTCAGCTATGGCTGGGTTATCAGATCAAGAAACAGGTTCTTCGAAAAAAACAGGTTTTAATTTGAACGCCGTATTTGAAATTATCTCAGGTGCTTTTTCTCCTTTAATTCCTGCTCTAGCAGGTTCGGGGATGCTAAAAGCACTGCTGACGGTTTTGACCCAATTTAATTGGTTATCAGCAGAATCTTCTACTTATGTCATTTTGAGTGCCGCGAGTAATGCAATATTTTATTTTTTACCGATTTTCTTAGGGATCACGTTGTCGAAAAGATTAGGTGCCAACATGTACGTTGGCGGTGTGATTGGTGCAGCATTGTTGGAACCTCAGTTTACTGGGTTGATTGGCGTTGAAAATACAAATTTCTTAGGGATACCAGTTCAAGCCGTGGACTATGCCACAACCCTATTTCCGATTTTTGCGGCTATTTTTATTTATCAATTTGTAGATAAATTTTTGAAAAAGATTATTTATAAAGACATTCAATTGTTTGCCGTACCAATGCTTAGTTTGATGATCATGATTCCATTGACCGTTATCCTTTTTGGTCCATTCGGCACTTTTTTCGGGGATCTTTTATCAGGAAGTGTAATGTGGTTATTTGAAAAAAGCCGGATCCTTTCAGGCATCGTTTTAGGCGGCGGGATGACCTTCATGGTTATGTTTGGTTTGCACTGGGGCTTTACACCTGTAACGTTAGATAATCTGACAAGATTAGGTGGAGACCCTATTGAAGGAATGGCATTGGCCGCTGTTTTTGCTCAAATCGGGATTGCAGTTGGCTTCTTCTTACGAGCGAAAAAACATTCGAAAATGCGGGCTTTGGCAGGCCCAGTTGCATTGACTGGCTTCTTTGCCGGCGTGACAGAGCCCATCGTCTATGGGATTATTCTTCGTTACAAAAGACTTTTGCCGATCGTAGCTATTTCCGGTGGTTTAGGCGGAGCAGTGTTAGGTGCTTTTGGTGTGACGATGAATGCGTATGTTTTCCATAATATTTTTTCCTTGCCTGTTTACAGTCCTTTGGTGGGTTATCTGATCGGAATCACCGTTTCATTGTTGTCAGGAGCTTTACTGGCTTATTTCTTCGGCGTGAAGGAAAGCGAACTAACAGAATTTGAAGCAGAGCCTGAATCAGAGGTAGAAAGTATCTTAACCAATGCAGCAACTCCGATTTATTCACCGGTAAAAGGACAAGTGATGCCTTTAGCAGAAGTGGAAGACGATGTGTTCGCCAGCGGAATCGCTGGACAAGGAATTGCGGTCATCCCCGATGAAGGAATCATTCGGGCACCTTTTGCAGGTACTGTTGTTGCTGTTTTCCCTTCTAAGCATGCGATTGGTATTAAATCTGATCAAGGGGTTGAATTATTGATCCACGTTGGATTGAATACCGTGAATCTAAATGGTGAGTTTTTTGATGTTAACGTCGAAAATGGTGCGACAATTGCACGAGGAGATCGTTTGTTGACCTTTGACCGGCAGGCGATTCTGGATAAAGGCTATCAATTATCGACACCCGTGATCGTTACAAATTGTGGACCAGATACAGTAATCGAGTACGAAACAACGGCCGGAACAATTGAAGTAGAAGGGATTCTGTTTACCGTAAACAACGAAGGATAGGAGTTTGAAAATGAAAGAAAACTTTTTATGGGGCGGTGCGATCTCCGCTCATCAAGTGGAAGGTGCTTGGCAAGAAGGCGGGAAAGGGATCAGTATTGCCGATGTGATGACAGCAGGAACGAAAGATCGGCCTCGGAAAATTACCAACACAATCTTGCCTGAGGAATATTACCCGAATCATGAAGGCATTGATTTTTACCATCGTTACCCGGAAGATATCAAACTTTTTGCGGAAATGGGTTTCAAAGCTTTGCGAATCAGTATCGCATGGACACGAATTTTTCCTTTAGGAGATGAACAACTACCGAACGAAGAAGGGCTGTATTTTTACGATCAGGTCTTTGACGAGATGCAAAAATATGGAATAGAACCTGTTGTGACGTTGTCTCATTTCGAGATGCCCTATCATTTAGTTGAAACCTATGGGGCTTGGCGCAACAGAAAGATGATCGGATTTTTTGAACGTTTTGCGCAAACTGTAATGGAGCGCTACAAAGAAAAAGTGCGGTATTGGCTAACATTTAACGAGATCAACAATCAGCGGATCATCGATAATCCAATTTACAGTTTTACCAATTCTGGTGTGATCTTTGACGAGGATGAGGAGAAACTAGCAGGCATGTACCAAGCTGCTCACTATCAGTTTGTTGCTTCAGCTCGTGTCGTCACAGCTGCGAAAAAAAACAATCCTGAGTTTCAAATTGGCTGCTGTTTAGCTGCCACGCCTAATTACCCGCTGACTTCTGATCCTCGTGATCAATTGTTAGCACAACAAGAAGATAATAATCAACTCTATTTCACAGATGTACATGTCCGTGGACACTACCCAAAAAGAATTCTCAATGAATGGCAGAAAAAAGGGTACACGATCGATGTGACAGAAGCCGATCTTGATGATTTGGCAAAGGGCACCGTTGATTATATCGGTATTACTTATTATTTAAGCAATACAGTATCTACCCGCTCAGATGCAAACTATCTACATGATCCTTTGTTGGGCAGCAGTGTGCTAACAACGAATCCTTATGCAACGATGACGGAATGGGGCTGGACGATTGACCACATGGGATTGCGCTATATGCTGAATCTCTTGCAGGACCGTTATGAACTGCCGATTTTTATTGTGGAAAATGGCTTTGGTTTTAATGACCAAATGACAGAAACCGGCATTCATGATCCCGAACGGATTGACTATTTAGCTGAACACATCAAACAAATGATGCTTGCCATCGAGGAAGACGGCATTGATGTGATTGGGTATACAGCATGGGGCTGTATTGATCTCATCTCATTTACTACAGGTGAAATGCGAAAAAGATATGGGTTCATCTATGTAGACCGTGACAATGAAGGGAATGGTTCGCTTGATCGAATCAAGAAAGATTCTTTTGATTGGTATAAGGAAGTCATTGCTTCAAATGGAGCAATACTGAAATAAAAAAGAAGTATCCTATTGCCTATCGGAGACAGAAAAAAGCTAATTTTTATAGTAAGAAAGTCTATTCTAAGAAGTAGGCTTTCTTTTTTTTCTTTTATATAATTTAAATGAAACTGTAAGCGCTTTTCGAACGGAGGAGGAGAAATGACAGATGTACGCCTGTGCTTTGATGTAGGGGGGACCTATATCAAATTCGGGGTTTTTACGGAGAAGAATCAATGGCTGGACCGAGGCAAAATCAAAACCCCGAGTAATACGCGGGATGAATTTTTTGCTGCCTTAGCTGCCAAAATAAAAGAAGTCGAGCAAGCGCATGTCATCGAAGGGATCGGGCTGAGTTTTCCTGGTTTCATTGATTCAGTCAATGGCCGAGCGATCATGGCGGGGGCGTTGGCTCCTTTACACGGCTGTGCTGTCGTACAAGAGCTGCAGCAGCGTTTAACCAAGTCCTATCCGATCTGGATCGAAAATGATGCAAAATGTGCTGCTTTAGCAGAACTTTCTACCGGCAATGCTGCTGACGTACAAGATTTTGTCATGATCACATTAGGCACCGGTATTGGTGGCGCGCTCGTTCATCAGCGCCAGTTGATTCACGGACATGGGTTTCGGGCAGGAGAATTCGGAATGATGATCACTGATTTTCAAGCATCTTCTTTTGCGACCCTCCATGATCTAGCTTCAACGAGAGGACTGATTGCTGCCTATCGGCGGGCAAAAGCGATTCCTGAATCAGAGGAGATTCTAGGCGAAACCATCATGCAACAGCGGTCGAGTGATCCTGAAACGCAGGAGATCCTGAAACAGTGGGCACGTTATGTCGCACTTGCGATTTACAACCTAGCTGTCACGATGAATCCCGAAAAAATACTGATCGGCGGCGGCATCAGCCAACACCCTGATCTATTAGCTATAATCAAACAAGCAATCAATGAGAACCCCCATTGGCCAGATTTCCAAGTGCCGATCGAGACTTGTCGTTACTATAATGATTCTGGTCTGTTAGGGGCGTTGACATTGATCCAACAAGGAGGAAAAAAATGAAATTTTCAGATGGCGGTTGGTTATTTCGTGAAGGATTTGATGTGAAATTTGCGGTGCATGTCTACGATGCCCGTAAAGAAGAAAACAAATTGGTCTTATATCTGCCTTATAGCTATGTTGGGCATAAAGGGGCAACGCTGGATGGCGGATTGTTAACGATGGAAGTCACTACCCCTAGAAGCAATATCATTGGGATCACCCTCTATAACTATAAAGGGGTCCAAGCCAAAGCCCCCGATTTTGAATTGATGACAGAAGCGATCACTCCTGATATTTCAGAAGACGAGCAATCCTATGTTTTTCGCTCGGGAGACTTGCAAGTCGTAATCACCAAAGAGGAAAATGTGACAGCTTCGTTTTATTACAAAGAACAGCTGATTACCCAAAGCAAGCCTCGCAGCAAAGCCTTAGTGATCGATCCGCAAGCAAATACCCATATCAGCGAGCAGTTGACTCTGGATGTGGGAGAAACGATCTATGGTTTAGGGGAACGCTTTACTAATTTCGTGAAGAATGGCCAAAGTGTTGATATTTGGAATGCCGATGGGGGGACTGGTACAGAGCAAGCTTATAAAAATATTCCTTTTTATGTAAGTAATAAAGGGTATGGCGTCTTTGTCAATTCACCAGATCGGGTGCAATTCGAAGTGGGGAGTGAAAAAGTTTCGCGTGTTCAATTCAGCAATCCAGGACAATCGCTGCAGTACTTTGTGATTGCCGGCGATGAGTTAAAACAAGTGATTCAGCGCTACACTGATTTGACGGGGAAACCGTCGTTGCCGCCTGCGTGGTCCTTTGGTTTGTGGCTAAGTACCTCGTTCTTGACGGATTATGATGAACAAACCGTGACGTCTTTTGTAGACGGTATGGCAGAACGTGATATCCCTCTTGAGGTCTTTCATTTTGACTGCTTATGGATGAAAGAATACGAGTGGTGCAACTTCACATGGGATGAACGAACTTTCCCAGAACCTGAAAAAATGCTGCAGCGCTTGAAAGCCAAAGGATTGAAAATCTGTGTCTGGATCAATCCTTACATTGGGCAAAAATCACCCTTGTTTGATGAAGGGATGGCGAATGGCTACTTTTTGAAACGCGCCAATGGAGATGTCTGGCAATGGGACAAATGGCAAGCTGGTTTGGCGGTCGTCGACTTCACCAACCCTGAAGCGATCGCTTGGTACAACAGCAAGCTGCGTGCCTTATTAGACATGGGTGTGGATTGCTTCAAAACGGATTTTGGTGAACGGATTCCCACCGATGCGGTGTACTATGATGGCTCTGATCCAGAAAAAATGCACAATTATTACGCCTATCTATACAATAAGGTCGTCTTTGACTTGCTGAAAGAAGTCAAGGGAGCAGAAGAAGCCATCGTTTTTGCGCGGGCAGCTTCGGTTGGTTCACAACGCTTGCCTGTACACTGGGGCGGCGACAGTACCTCAGATTATCCATCGATGGCAGAGTCGCTGCGGGCAGGTCTGTCCTTTGGGTTAGGCGGCTTTGGGTATTGGAGCCACGATATCTCAGGGTTTGAAGCTGGCTCAACTCCAGACCTCTACAAGCGCTGGACACAATTTGGTCTGCTGTCTTCCCATAGCCGTTACCATGGCAGCTGGGAATACAAAGTGCCATGGGTCTATGACGACGAAGCCGTGGCGGTAGCTAAAGCCTTTACCAAGTTAAAACTGTCCTTGATGCCTTACTTGCAAGCCCAATCGGTGCTAACCGCTCAAACGGGGATTCCGATGATGCGGGCAATGGTCTTAGAGTTTCCTGAAGACGAGATGACCCATCATTTGGATCGCCAATACATGCTGGGGGAACACCTTTTAGTGGCGCCCATTTTTAATGATCAAGGAACAGTCTCCTTTTACGTACCGAAAACGAAGGGGCACTGGATCGACTATTTATCTGGCAAAGCATACGAGGGCGGACGCTGGTACCAAGAAACCTATGACTATTTCCACTTGCCACTGTTAGTCCGACCAAATCAAGTCATTATCGAAGGCCATGAACAAACCAAAGCAGTCTATGACTATGCCCAACAGCCAACGATCCATCTTTTTGATCCGCAAGACAAGACCGCTGCCGCTATCTATGATCACCACGGTGAGTGGCTTGGCGAGGTGGCTGTCGAAAGAGCCGATCAAGAATTGATCGTCAAGCTGACTGGCATCCAGCAAGCATTCTTGCAGATACACACGACTGCTGGAAAAACGAGCCATGAGCTGACGGCTGACCAAACCACGATAAAGGAGTTTTAGATGCCCATGCGAACCATCACGAATCCAATTTTACCTGGTTTTCATCCAGATCCCAGTATTTGCCGTGTCGGTGAAGACTTTTATCTGGTGACGAGTACCTTTGAATATTTTCCTGGATTACCAATCTATCACAGTAAAAACTTGGCAGACTGGCAGCTGATTGGCCATGGACTTTCGCGACCTGAGCAGTTGAAGCTACCGACGAAAAACCCCAATGCTTTTGGTCTGTATGCCCCAACCTTGCGTTTCATCAAGGACCGCTTTTACCTCGTTTGTACTAACGTTGGCGCAAACGAAGGAGGAGAAGGCAATTTTCTGATTTGGACGGATGACATCGCTGGTGAATGGTCTGACCCGATTTGGCTGGACACCCCTGGGATCGACCCAACAATTTTCGTAGATGACGATGGGCAGACCTATTACTTAGGCACCCATAAGGAGATCTATCTGCGGACGATCGATTTGGCTTCTGGAGAACTAGGCCCGCGGCAAAATATTTGGACGGGCAGCGGAGCGGCTGATCCAGAAGGCCCCCACTTGTATAAAAAAGACGGTTATTACTACCTGTTGATCTCCGAAGGCGGAACGTCCTATGGGCATATGCTGACCATGGCCCGCAGCCGTTCCTTGACGGGACCCTATGAAGCATGCCCCAACAATCCAGTGATGACCAATCGCAGTACGAATCTGCCACTGCAAGCCGCAGGGCATGCGGATCTCGTGCAAGATACTAAAGGCAACTGGTGGGCAGTCTGTCTAGCAGTACGCCCCATCAGCTATCCTTTGAGGCATTTGTTAGGGCGGGAAACATGCCTGCTGCCAGTGGACTGGTCAAACCCATGGCCGGTGTTTGGCGAGGAAGGTCATCTACCAGAAACCATTCAGGTAGACACAGCAGCGGCACCAAAGGAAACACAAAAGAAGAGCAGCAAGCCTGATTACGTGACTTTATTCGAATGGGACCCGACGTTGATTGAAGAAGAGCCGCATGGCTTCTTGCTGCATCCTAATCAGACGGGTCTGTCTGATCAAGGCAAACTTGCGGCTGTGTTCCAACGGCAAACCGCCTTTGATCAACAATTTCAAGCAACCTTTGATTGTCGGCAACTAACGGATGGACAAGCGGGATTGACGGTTTTCTTAAATGCCACCCATCACTATGAGGGATACCTGGAAAAAACGGCGTCCAGTCAGCAGCTAGTTTTCCGCCGACAAATCGGCTCCCTATGGAAAGTGGAAAAGAAACTGCCTTATGCAGCAGATACAGTCACCTTGCAGCTGAGCGCCGATAAAGAAACTTATCGTTTTTCTGTTGTTGATGAGCAAGGACAAGCACAGCCTTTAGGCAGTGGAGAAACAAAATATCTGACTACTGAAGTTGGCGGTGTCTTTACTGGGATCATGGTAGGCTGCTATGCCAGCGCCTCTTCATCCCAACAAACCCTTCGTGTGCGGGATTTCTAATCAATCAAAAGCCCCCCTTCGATTTCTGAAACAGGAATCGAAGGGGGGCTTTGCTGTTTTAGTGAGGAGAAGATGAATCTTGGCTTAGATCGTGGATCCGCAAGGTGACTTGTGTGCCGCTGCCCAACACACTCTCGATCGTCAAGCCGTATTCAGGTCCATAAAACATTTTGACCCGATGATTGACGTTGGCTAGCCCAATGTTCTTTTTGGCATGGGTGGAGGGCGTCTTGATTTTTTGCTGCAAGTGTTCGAGTTTTTCTGGCGGTATCCCGCTGCCGTTGTCTTGTACCACGATCACCAGATCATGGCCGTCTTTGGTGATCGTCAAACGGACAAACCCTGGATAGGTGATGCCTTCCAAACCATGGGAGATGGCATTTTCCACCAATGGTTGAATCAGGAGGGGCAATATTTGGACTTCTTTTTGGTCGATCTCATTGGAGACTGAATAGGAAAAGTTGACTCGATCGCCAAAGCGCATCCGCTGGATCTTGACATACACGTGAACCGCATCTAAGGACTCTTCTAAACTCGTTCGCTTGGTTCCGTGGGCTTCTAGCGTATAGCGCATCGATTTTGCCAGTAACTTGATGGCATAAACGACGTCAGAATTGCCAGAAGTCAGCGCCATCATACGAATCGTTTCTAATGTATTGAACAAGAAGTGGGGGTTGATCTGCCCCGCTAAGATATTAAATTCCATTTGCTGCTGCTGAGTCAACAGCTCTTGCTGTGCCAAACGTGAACGGTAGATCTCTTCTTCTTTTTTCTTGATTCGTTGAATGATCTTGTGGAAATCAAGAGAGATCTGTGAAATCTCGTCTTCGCCGCTGATATTTTGAAAGAAATCATAATCCTCGATCGAGGCAAAGTAGACCGCCTGCTGCAGTTGAGAGATTCGTTTAGTAAAGAATCGAGCAAAGAGAAAGACGATGATGAAAGTAGTGATCAAAATCACCAAAACGATCGTGCTCCACCGGATCAGATTGGTGCGTAGATTGCTGTAGGCATTGGTATCCGCACTATAAATCGTGATGATGTCTTCTTTGTTACTCATGGGTAAGGTGCTTTTGGTGAGCATCACCTTGGTACCATCATTTTTTAAAAAGGCAGCACTCGTTTGCGGCTCAGAAAGAGCTGTCAGCTGTCCCGGTTCCCCAACTTGATTGATTTTGTCGCTATAAAAGATGACATCATCATTTAACTGTAATTCCAATTCATAGGATGAATTACGAAGTCGGTTACTGAGATAATTGTAATCGACTTGGATCTCCAAAACGGCTGTTTCTTTTGATAAAGGCAAAGGTAACGTTTTATAAAGACTCAAACGATTTGCTTTGTAATCCTCTGGCATCGTCATCAAAAAAGCATCGGGTTGCTTGAGCGCTCGTTGGTACCAGGCGGTCGCTTGAATCGTGTCATCTGCCTGTTGAAAATATTTATAGTTCGGAATGGTTTGATTCGTCGTATAGATAGTTAATTTCGCAATCGAGGTTTGAAGATTTCTGATCTCATCTAGCTGATCATAGCTATTGATGTCCACAATCGCTTCTTGATCGTCAAGGTAATTGGCAGTTAAAAGTTGACGTAGATGGGTATCGTTTGATAAGGAACTCGCCGTGTTGGTCAGCGTGTTTGTTGTATCAAAAAGAACAGATTTGACACGCTGAGCATTCAACTCTGCCAAGTGTTGGTAATTGCCTGTCAGCTGTTTGGTTGAATCGTAGACCAATAAGAGACCTATAGTCACTGTGGATAAAAAAACAACAGGTAGATAAAGAATGAACAATTGTCGCCGAATGGAAAACTGACTCAGACGACGAAAAAGTGAGAGATGACTGATTCTTTTCATGCTTGTTGATTACGAAAGATAGAAAGCAACAGGAACGAACTACAATAAATAACAAAAGAAAAGCCGAAAATCAACAAGAGAAATTTAAACAACGGAAATAAAACAACAAAACAAAACGCAGCGATAGGAATAAGTGCGAGAGCTAACGAACGGACAGGGTCCGCGATCGGTAACAGAAACGCATTTTTTAGTGTTTGCCTAAAGCTGTTTTCATAACGTCCAATTAAGGCAAGGCAATAGACTAACACAATAAACAGATAAATAGCTGTAACAATTAGAACGAAAGCAAAAATACTGGCAAGAATGGTTTTTGAGGAAAACCAAAACAAGCTACTATACAGTAGTGCTACCATGGGGAGCCCAAGAAGGAGAAAACTACCGGTGGCTTTCATAAAGTTTGCTCGTAGCGCTCGCACATAGCCTACAATCAATTCACCACGCTCCTCATCCGCATAACGAATCGTCACTTCATAAAGGGCAGCTGTCGCAGCACCAATCGTAATAATTGGCAAACAGCTAATGATATATAGTAAATTTAACAATGTAAATTGTGAAAAAACGGTGGTTATTTTGTACAGTTGACCATCAGGATTGTACTTCATTTTTATCCCTCCAAAATTGATATATTCCTATAGTACTCGCAAAAAACAAATTTTGAAAGCCTTACCATTCGAGCGGTTTCTAGCGAAAACATTGATAGATCAACGTTCTTTATAAATAAAAGAAAAATGAAGTCTAAAATGTACGGATTGACCTCTATTTTTCACAGGTGGCAAATAAGCATTCAGGTGCTAGTATTAAAAATGTAAAAGCGGTTACAAAAAAAGGGGGAGGAAAATGGAAAGTAAACTAAGCAGTGTCCCAAGAAAAAATAAGCGGGTGACACGAGAAGGGAAGATTTTGTTTTTATGTATCGTTCCCTTTCTGATTCTCGTGTTTTTGTTCTCTTATTTTCCTTTGCATGGATGGATTTATTCACTTTATGATTACAAACCAGCATTAGGTTTAGCGCGCAGCGAGTTCGTAGGCTTCAAATGGTTTCGACTTCTTGTCTCTAGTCCAACACAAGTGGATCAGATCGTACAAGTAATGAAAAACACCTTTGCCATGAGTTTTTTAGGGATCGCCACTTCGATCCTACCAGTAGGCTTCGCCATTTTACTGAACGAAATCAAGTGCAAATGGTTTAAAAATTTGGTCCAAACGCTGACCACGCTGCCGAATTTTATCAGTTGGGTTTTGGTGTATACGATTGCCTTTAGCTTGTTTTCTTCAACAGGGCTGGTAAACACGTTGCTGCAAGAATGGGGCTTCGTTACCGATCCAGTCAAATTTTTGGATAGCGGCAATCATACGTGGCTGATGATGTGTCTTTGGAATATTTGGAAAGGCTTGGGCTGGGGTGCCATCATGTATCTTGCAGGCATTTCAGGAATTGACCCCGAATTGTATGAATCGGCACGAATCGATGGGGCGAATCGTTTCCACCTGATGCGTCATATCACACTACCTGCCTTGATGCCGACGTTCCTTGTGATGTTGATGCTGTCTATCGCCAACTTGCTGAACAACGGAATGGATCAGTACTTTGTCTTCCAAAATGCATTCAATCGAAACACGATCCAAGTCCTCGATTTGTATGTCTACAATTTAGGGATGGGCGGAAATAGTCTATCGCTAGCGACCGCGATCAGTATGCTAAAAAGCGTCATTTCTGTTGCCTTGTTAGCCATCGTCAATATTGCTTCGAAAAAAATTCGGGGGACATCCATTATTTAGAAGAGGAGGATATCAATGGAACTATCGATTAGTGAAAAGAAAAAGGCGAAAAAAGTACGCAAACGTGAAAACCTGACGTTTAGTATCCTCAATTATACCTTTTTCTTTTTGATTACGTTGATTTGCGCGTATCCCTTTTATTACTTGATCATTAATTCAATCAGTAATAATGAGTTGAGTGCGTTAGGCCAAATTCGCTTTTTTCCACAAGAGATCCATTTTGAAAACTATAGTCAAGTGTTACAGCTAAAAGGATTGCCTCTAGCCGCAACGGTTTCGGTGGCTAGAACGGTGATTGGTACCGCCGCGACTGTCTTAGCTTCAGCCTTCTTAGGCTTCATGTTTACCCAAGAAAAAATGTGGAAACGAAAATTTTGGTATCGCTTTGTCGTGATTACAATGTATTTCAATGCAGGGTTGATTCCATTATTCATCACGATGAAGACATTAGGTTTAACGAATAACTTTTGGGTCTATATTTTGCCGGCTGTCGTTCAGCCCTTTAATATCATCTTGGTGAAAACCTATATTGAGTCGATCCCCAAATCATTGCAAGAAGCAGCTGAAATGGATGGAGCTGGCATCATTCAAGTATTCTTTCGGGTAATTTTACCCAACTGTACCCCGATTTTAGCAACAGTAGCGATTTTCTCGGCAGTGGGTCAATGGAATTCCTTCCAGGATACACTGATTTACATTACGGATCAAAGTCTCTACTCCTTGCAATACCTTCTTTACACGTATATCAATCAAGCCAATTCGTTAGCACAAATGGTCAAAAATACATCGGGATCACTTTCTAGCATCGCTTCAGCAGCAACAACGCAGACGCCGACGTCGATCCGCATGACCGTTTCAGTCATTGTTGTTTTACCAATCATGTTCATTTATCCGCTATTCCAGAAGTATTTTGTTAAAGGAATTATGTTGGGTGCGGTGAAAGGCTAATAAAAAGAAAGAGGGAAGAAAATGAAAAAAATGTCCAAATATGTAACAACAGGTTTGTTAGGCATGACATTGCTAGGTAGTTTAGCCGGCTGTGGAGGAGCGGCTGAATCTGAGACAGATGCTGCTTCCAGTGAAAGTGGCTACGATGAAACGATCACGATCGATGTCTATAATGGGCTAGCCAACTATATGGGGATGCAAGAAGGGTGGTTTGCCAAAATCGTGCGGGATAAATTCAATATGGAATTGAACATCATCGCACCAAACGTTGCTGGAAACGGTGATACCCTTTATCAAACGAGAACGGCAGCAGGCGATTTGGGTGATTTGATCATTGTTGATAATGGCCAACAATACAACGAATTGGTTGAAGCAGGTTTGTTGACCGATGCGAGCGAGTATTATGAAACTATGGAAAACGTTCAGCGCTTCGATGCGGCTGTTCAAAATCTAAACAAAGATGCCGATGGGCTGTATGGCTTTCCAACTTCTGTTTCTACCTTAAAGGCCACCGATCCTTCAGAAGGATTAGACCCTACATTTGGTGCTTACGTGCGTTGGGATCTTTATGGGGAGCAAGGATACCCAGAAATCGGGACATTGGAAGACCTGCTTCCTGTGATTCAAAAAATGCAAGAAGACAATCCAACAACAGATTCTGGCAAAAAAGTGTATGGTTTTTCTCTATTCAGCGATTGGGACGGCAACATGATGAATGCAGGCAAACAGCTTGTCACCTACTATGGGTACGATGAATCAGGATTTGTCTTGGCAAAAGCCGATGGATCTGATTATCAAAGCATTCTCGATAGTGATTCTGAATATATTCGCGCACTTAAGTTTTACTTCGAAGCCAATCAAATGGGCTTAGTTGACCCGGAATCAACGACGCAAAATTACGATACACTTTTTGCAAAATTTCAAGAAGGACAAGTGTTATTTTCATGGTGGCCTTGGTTAGGTCAAGCGGCCTTTAATACGACCACGAACTTGACTGAAGGAAAAGGCTTTATGTTGGCACCGATCCAAGATCAAAAAATCTTCTCTTATGGTGCGGAAGTATACGGTGGCAAACAATTTATCGGGATCGGTTCTAATGCCGAAGACCCAGAGCGAATCGCAGCCTTCATTGACTGGCTCTACTCATCAGAAGGTGTGTTAGCAAATTCTTCTCAAACAAGCGGCAGTAGTGGTCCAGAAGGGTTGACTTGGGAAATGAAAGACGGCGAGCCTGTCTTAACTGAGTTCGGAAAACAAGCATTGCTAGATGGTGATGGGGATGTGCCAGAAGAATACGGTGGCGGAAGTTACAAAGATGGCGTATCTGCACTCAACGTCAATACGGTATTACCGATCGATATCAATCCTGATACAGGCTTCCCTTATGCTTATACGATGTGGGAAAGCTACCAAAATGAAACAACCGATCCTGTAAAAGAAGATTGGTCAAAAAATATGGGTGGTGCAGAATCCACCATTGGCTATTTAGAGGAGAACGACCAATTGTTAGTTGCCCCTGGTGCCAGCTATGTAGCGCCAGAAGATAGTTCAGAGATCTCTACGTTGCGTAACCAAGCCAAAGCGACGATCATCGAGTACTCTTGGCGAATGGTTTTTGCCAAAGATGAAGCAGAATTTGATCAATTGCTAAAAGAAATGCAAGAAACAGCAGATGGTCTTGGCTATCAAACCGTTTTGGAATTTGACATGAACAATGCAAAAGATCAAAACGAAAAACGGATAGAAGTAGCGAAAGAATTTGGGGACTAATCAAAAACAAACAAAGAATCGCTCGAGTGATTTGCCAACGGTTCCTTGGCAAAAGTGAGTATACAGCCTTTGGATAAGCAATCACTTAAGAAGATTGATCCAGCACCAGCGGATCAGTCTTCTTTCTTTAAGGAGGAAAACAATGATAGTGGATAAAAAAGATCGTTTGCTTTTTATGGGGGATTCGATCACAGATAGCAATCGAAATTATCAAGCGATACCCGCAGGTTGGTCTTCATGGGGGGACGGCTATGTTCATCTGATCAACGCCTATACCACAGCATTACTCCCGCAAATGGAATTAATGATCGTCAACCGGGGTGTCAGTGGGGATACGGTTGTCGATTTGAAGAAGCGCTGGAAGGATGATGTGTTGGCATTTCAACCAGATTGGGTAACGATCATGATCGGTGTGAATGATGTGTGGCGGCATTTTGATGGAACCTTTGCTCAAACGGAACTAGTGGGGCTCGAGAGATTTGAATCAGAGCTGCGTGATTTGATCGAGCAGACCTTGTCAAATGTCAAGGGGATGATTCTTTTGAGCCCGTTTATGGTTGAAGCCAACAAAGAAGATCCATTAAGAAAAATGCTTGCCAATTACCAACAAGTGCTTGCCAAAGTAGCGCAAGAGTATGGTATCCTTTTAGGGGATACGCAGGAAAAGTTTGATGATTTTTTGCTTTATCAATCATCCTATGTCTTAAGCAGTGATCGCGTGCACCCCTCGACTGCAGGACATGTGTTGATTGCAAAAACATGGCTGGAAACAGTCGGTATTTTGGAGGAAAAACAATGATCACAGTAGAAACGATCCAGCAAGTCGCACATCAAGGCCCCTTTTTTCCAAATTGGCAGTCATTGGGCGCTTTTGTTCTACCGGAATGGTTCCGCAAAGCAAAATTTGGGGTCTTCATTCATTGGGGACTGTACAGTGTTCCAGCCTTTCACAATGAATGGTATTCAAGAAATATGTACATCAAAGGCCATCCAGAATATGATCACCATATTGAAACCTATGGTCCACAAAAAAACTTTGGCTACAAAGACTTTATTCCGATGTTTACCGCAGATAAATTTGATGCAAATGAATGGATTCGCTTGATCAAACAAGCCGGTGCCAACTATATTTTTCCCGTTGCAGAACATCACGACGGGTTTCAGATGTATAAAAGCGAACTGTCTGAATGGAATGCGTCAGTTATGGGGCCGAAAAAAGATATTCTTGGGGAACTAAAAGAAGCAGCAGAGGAGCAAGGCCTGCATTTTTGTACCTCATCTCATCGTGCCGAACATTGGTTTTTTATGGGACACGGTAAGGATTTTGACAGTGATATCAAGGAGCCGTTGGCAAAAGGCGACTTTTACTGGCCAGCGATGCCAGAGCCAGACCATGAAAGTCTCTTTAGCGAGC
This sequence comes from Enterococcus sp. 6D12_DIV0197, assembly GCF_002174385.1. Classification (NCBI taxonomy): domain Bacteria; kingdom Bacillati; phylum Bacillota; class Bacilli; order Lactobacillales; family Enterococcaceae; genus Enterococcus; species Enterococcus sp. 6D12_DIV0197. Next base: position 3,204,211 of record NZ_NIBN01000001.1, on the reverse strand, counting down.
CATACCCGTCAAAAGAATTTTTAGATGATTGGCTGCTTAGAACCTGTGAACTCGTCGACAACTATCAACCAGAGCTGCTGTATTTTGATTGGTGGATCCAACATGAAGCCTTCAAGGAGCATTTGCAACTTTTCGCTGCTTACTATTACAATCGTGGGGCTGAATGGGGCAAACAAGTTGGTATTTGCTACAAGCACGATGCCATGATGTTTGGTAGCGGTATCGTGGAGATTGAACGGGGGAAATTTGCCGAACCACAACCTTTTTACTGGCAAACAGACACAGCAATCGCTCGTAATTCATGGTGCTATACCACGACATTGGATTATAAAACAACACGTGAGATTTTACAGGATTTGATCGAAGTCGTCAGTAAAAACGGCAATCTCCTTTTGAATATCGGGCCGAAAGGGGATGGTTCGATCCCAGAAAAAGATCAAGCGATCTTAAAAGAAATCGGTGCGTGGCTGGATGTAAATGGTGAAGCCATTTATGAAGCGAAACCATGGCGCAAAGCAGGGGAAGGGCCCACGACCGTAGTTTCGGGCCAATTTCAAGAAGCACAGGCGACGACATACACGAGCCAGGATTTCCGCTTTACGGTTCAGGGGGATTCGTTGTATGCGATTGGCATGGCAAGTCCTGAGAATGGACACGCAAGGATCCAAGCACTGGCACAATCCAAAGACCAAAATTTGCCAGAATTTCACGGCATCATCAAAACCGTCACGATTCTAGGATACGAAGAACAGCCTGTTGATTGGCAAGTGACCGATGAAGGCTTGCAACTAACTTTTGAACCAATTGAAACCGACCAACCAATTGTCTATAAAATTACAATGAAATGAGGCGCAACCCGTGATACATGAAAAAAGATCTGCACTTTTACCAGAAAGCCAAGCAAGTTTAACTACCTATGTCATCGAAAATTCTCCTGAAATGGAACCAGATCGTGTCCGACCAGCTGTCATCATCTGTCCTGGCGGCGGCTATGAAATGTTGTCGGATCGAGAAGCGGAACCTATCGCCATCAAAATGATGAGCTTTGGTTTCCAAGCCTTTGTGTTGCATTATAGTATCAAACCGGCTGTCTATCCGTTAGCCTTAAAGGAATTGGCTGCTGCCGTTCGTCTTGTCCGCACCAATCATGACACCTGGCACGTCGATCCTGAAAAAATCATCGTTGCTGGTTTTTCAGCTGGTGGCCATTTAGCTGCTAACTTGGGTGTGTCTTGGCAGCAACCTTTTCTAGCAGAGGCTTTACAAGGAGCCAATGAAGAATGGCGGCCTAACGGGTTACTGTTGAGCTACCCAGTATTATCTAGTGGAGAACTTGGGCACCAAGATTCCTTCCGTTCATTATTAGCAGATCGTTACGAAACAGAAAAAGCCGCCTTGTCTTTAGAGACTTTAGTCAATGAACAGACACCACCAACGTTTCTTTGGCATACGTTAGAAGATGGATTAGTCTTGGCGGAAAACAGCCTCCTTTTTGCCGAACAGCTGCGCAAATTTAATATACCTTATGAGCTACACATTTTCCCTCGGGGCGGTCACGGGTTAAGTTTAGGAACGCCAGAAACCGCCAACAGCGATCAACATGGGATCGAAGCGTCGGTTGTCCGTTGGCCAGAATTATTTGCTGATTGGGTAAAATGGAATTTTTGAGAAACGTTTAATGATCGAAAGAAATAAGCCATTGTCTGCTGAGTTCAGACAATGGCTTTTCTTTTCGTTGTTATCAGATAGTTTATTCAGCTGAAAAGACAACCGTTCCTTGATAAAAACTTTTGCTGACGAAGCCTTTGCGGGCAACGAATTCTGCCGTACAAGCAGCTGGTGTCAGCAAGAAATCAGCCGAATCACCAACCTTAGGCCATTGCTGCGCACCGTTTTTATCTAAGGGCACTTTGCCATCAGTAACCAGACCTAGGGCTTGCGTCAAGTCTTCCTGACTTTTGACGGCAAAAATCTCTAAATAGCGCGCCAGCTTTTCTTGTAAAGAACCGTCGCCAAGAGAAGACCAAGAATCATAGACATTGTCGCAACCGATATGAACAGCCACGCCATAGCTTTGCAATTCCTTCAGTGGCGGGATCGTTCCTGGGCTGATGGGAATACTTGAAATGATATGGATCTCTAAGTCTGCTAAGGCTTGAAAGACTTCTTTGCGTTCTTCTCCCTCAAAGTCATTTAGACCAAAGGCGTGACTGATCGCTACTTTTCCTTGCATATTGAATTCCTTCGTCAAACGAATCATTTCTTTGACGGTCGCTCTGCCAGCTTCTTGCCGATCATGAAGATGGAGGTCAATACCGACATGCCCTTTTTGAGCAAGTTCAAAAGTTGTCCGTAAGGAAGTTTTATAATCTTGATCGAGTGTATAAGGATCAACACCGCCAATATAAGAAGCTTTGCCCGTTGCTAAGGCTTCTTCAATCAAAGAAGCTGCATTTGAGCGCAATAAGCCATGTTGTGGGAATAAGACCAACTCCGAGCCAAAAGGTTGTTCGGCGACTAATTCAGTGATCGCATCAAAATAACGCAGCTGAGTCATTGGTTCAATATCGATATGTGAGCGGAACATCACCACACCGTGAGGTAGTTCTAAATCAATCAGCGCTTGTCCGCGTTCTTTGATTGATAACGGTAAGGCATCTAATTGGGGAATCTCAGTTTCGAATCGTTCCACCAAGCTAGCTGCTGGCGTTACTGGACGCCAAGGAGTACCTAATTTACTTTTGTCCAAATGACAATGTTTTTCGATCAATCCTGGCAACAATAACTGATTTTCCCCATCAATGATCGTCGCCTCACTTGATGCCTGCCATTCGGACATCGGCACGATCTCCGCTATTTTTCCATCATTGATCCCGATTGCTGTATTTTCTGTTTTGGTTCCATAAGACCAGTCGCCTTCTTTTAAATAACTCATCTCAAGTTGAACATTTGTAAGCCATAAATCCAAGAAATCGCCTTCTTTCGTGTTTGCTTCATGGTATCATAACCGCGGCTGGTTCCCAATCAAATCGCTTGCAAAAAAACAGACAAACTAAAACGTTTTAGCGATATAGCTATTTTTCTCTCTGGTAATAGGAATATTCTCAGAATTTTTTTGTGAAAACGCTTGAATGGAGAAAAAATGTCTGGTAATATGTGGATGTAACGAAAAGGTTTTCGAAAGGAGGGTACTTATGCTGATCTTAAGATTGCTAGCATTTTTAATTGATGGAATAATTATTTTTCTTCCTAGTACAATGCTTAGCTATCTTCTAATGGTGCCTGCTGGAATAACTATTGTTTTGCCTCAATTGCTCTTTGTGGTCTACAACATGGTTTGCTTGAGTAGTTTTGAAGGAAAAACGATTGGAAAGCATTTTGCGAAACTTGTTGTTTTTACGAATCAGCGTGATCTACTAACGGTGGGGATGAGGGAAGTAGCAAAATTGCTCTACTTTTTGCCAATGATCGGTTGGTTGTTTTTCATTGGTTCTTTCTTAGTCTATTTGGGTACGAAAAAAACTTTACACGATATATTAGGACAGAGTACGGTGGGATTTAATAAGAAAGAGGAGAATGATCACTATGAGCGAAACCTCCTTCGATGAATTGTTAGCTGGAAATCCTTTAGTAGAAATCAATACACAAGCTCTGTTTTTGTTAGTTGTTCTTGCCTGGGCTAGTGCGAGTCTTATTGCTTGGAAGTGGCGAAACGAATACCAAGCCGCAAAAGTAATTAGAGATTATGCTTATTATGCGCCACTTCACTTAATCGTAGGATTTGTTTTTCTTAACGCAGCAATTGTTCTAGTAATTGGTAGTTATTTAATGGGCTTGATTGTGCTTTTATTTCGGTCCAATAATTATTTTTATAAATAAAAAAATTTTTGAAAGAAACTAAAACGTTTTCTTAAGATCTAGGAGGAAAAAATGGAAACAGCAATGCAGTATTTAAAAGAAGACCCATGGAAAATTACAGAAAAGGCCTTTGATACAAAATGGTTAGGCAAGGCAGAAGCGATTATGTGCTTGGGCAATGGGTATCTGGGGATGCGCTCTGCCACAGAAGAGAAATATGTTGGTGAAACCCGTAATCTTTTTGTCGCAGGAACCTTTAATAAATTTGACGAAAATGAAGTGACTGAGCTGCCCAATGTACCTGATATGTTAGGGATGGAACTCCTTTTTGATGGCGAACGATTAGATTTATCAAAAGGCACTTATTCAAACTATTCACGTTGCTTAAATCTGAAAACAGGGGAACTAACGCGATCCTTTCAATGGAAGCATGGTCAGATCAATGTCGAACTGACCTTTAAGCGATGTGTTTCCTTTGCACAAAAGCATGTGTTTGCGCAACAAGTGATGATCAAGAATTTAGGAAAAGAAGTCACGTTGGAAATTATTTCTGGTATTGATGGACAGATGACAAATAGTGGTTCGCAGCATTTTACTGAAGGAGACAAATCACTCGTCGATAATCGATTTTTACAAATGATGCCAAAAACCACTCAATCTAACATCGCCTTTGTTCTTTCCACAGCACATAATTTAGAAAAAACAGTAGATTGCTATGATGAAACCAAGAAACGGATCGAGATGGGTAGACGAAAAATCTACAATCGTTATTGGCAAACGTTAGCCGCAAATGAGATGTTGAAGATTGAGAAGTTTTCTTCTGTTTATACCAGTATCGATAAAGAATATTTAGGAAAATCACCACAAGAGTTGAAGAGGATTGCTCTTGAAGAGCTAAAAGAGATTCGTAAAAACGGCTATCAGGAATTAGCAAAAGCTTCAGCCGCGGCATGGGACAAAGAAGTTTGGTCCGTTTTTCCAATCAACATTAAGACAGAGAACCCACTAGATCAACTAGCGATTCATTTTGCGAAATACCACCTGCATGTGATGACACCAGCCCATGACGAACGCATGAACATAGGTGCCAAAGGCCTGTCGGGAGAAGGGTACAAAGGACATACATTTTGGGATACTGAGATTTTTATGTTGCCTTATTTTACCTTCACACACCCAGAAATCGCCAAAAAATTAGTGACTTACCGCTATTTAGGTTTGGCTGGTGCCCACAAAAAAGCTGCTGAAAACGGCTATCAAGGCGCCCAATTTCCGTGGGAATCTGCTTGGCCTGAAGATGGTGAAACTACGCCAGTTTGGGGCGCTGCGGATATTATCACAGGCTTACCAACAAAAATTTGGTCAGGGTTTATTGAACAGCATATTACCAGTGATGTTACTTATGGCATCAAGCAATTTATCGATGTAACGAATGATCAACAATTCGCGGGGGAAAAAGGTTATGAAGTGATTTTTGATACGGCGATTTTTTGGGCGAGTCGTTTAGAGTGGTCCGATGAAAACAAACGCTATGAAATTCTAGACGTCGTTGGACCAGATGAATATAAGGAGCATGTCGATAATAATGCATTCACGAATCATACTGCGCACTGGAACATTCAATTAGCAATCTCATTATATGACGAGCTGAAAAAGAACCAGTCGGAACTTTTTGGGAAACTGTCGGAAAAACTGCCGTTAAATGAGGCGTATCAAGAATGGCAAGCGAAAGTAGCTGCAATTTATTTACCACAGCCGAATGAAGCAGGAATCATTCCACAAGACGATACCTATTTGTCGAAAAAAGAAATCGATCTCACCAAGTATAAAAATGATTCGCAAGTAGGCACATTGTTCCACGAGTATAACTTAGAACAAGTCAATGAAATGCAAGTATCAAAACAAGCCGATGTCCTCTTGCTCTTGTTCTTATTTGAGAACCTTTTTCCAAAAGAAGAGAAACGGTTGAATTGGGATTACTATGAGCCAAAAACGCTCCATGATTCCTCCTTGTCATTATCGACACATGCCATCCTCGCTGCTGATTTAGGGGAAATAGCACTTTCTTATGACCTGTTTCAACAAGCGATCAATATCGATATGGGGGAGAATATGCTGTCTTCCAATGAAGGGATCCATGCAGCATCACTCGGTGGGATTTGGCAAATGACAGTCTTCGGTTATGGGGGCGTGCGTTGTTTAGACGGCCAGTTACGAATTGAACCACATTTACCAAAGGCTTGGGAAGCACTTGATTTTGGTATTATGTGGCACCAACAGCCATTACGGATTGAAGTCACACAGGAAGGTTTTACGGTCACTAACCATGGGGAGCAAGCGATCGAGTTTATCGCTTTTGATAAAGTTTATCAGCTTAAAGAACAAATCAAAATCAATTTTTAGGAGGAAACAAAATGACTGGATGGAAAAAAGTAGTAGGAACAGGGCTTCTATTGTCTGTAGCAGCATTGCTGGCAGCTTGTGGCGGGAACGAAGACACCAGTAGTTCGACAGATCAAACGGATTTCACGGGGGATTCGTTAACGATCGGTGTTTGGGGTGGAAATGAGGCGGAAGAAAAATCGTTGGATGAAATGATCCAATCTTTTGAAGAAGCAACGGGTGCTACAGTTGAAAAGAAAGTATATACCGATTATAACACCCAAATTCAAGCTGATATGGCAGGTCGAACTGCACCTGATGTTTTTTATGTGGATGCCTATATGTTCCCATGGTTCTCGGAGAATGGCACACTTGCAGAATTGGATCCGGCTGATTTTGAAAGTGAACAGTTTTATGATAGCTTGATCGATGCTTTTACGACCTCGGATGGACAACTGCAGGCTGTTCCTAAAGATATGTCAACTTTAGCACTCTATTTCAATACAGCGATTTTTGATGAAGTTGGTGTATCTATCGATGAAGTACCAGACACTCTTGAAGCGTATGTCGAATGGCTGCCATCGTTTCAAGAAAAAATCAATGAAGCTTATGGTGAAGGGAATGTTTTTGCCATGAGTTATAACCAAGATATGGCTCGTAACTACCATCTTGCAACGCGTGAAAATGCTCAACCAATCAATGAAGACGGGACGGCTAATTTGGCTGACCCAGCAGTAGTTGATAATCTTTCAATTTTAAAAGAATTGGTCGATACGAAAGCAGCGGTTACCCCGCAAGACATCGGAACAGGTTGGAACGGCGAAGCTTTTGGTTCTGGAAAAATTGCGATCATGGATGAAGGAAACTGGGTGTATGAGACTCTGAAGACAGAATTTCCTGATATTCCTTTTGTTGTAAAAGAAATGCCAACGTATAAAGGAACGGAAGGGTCAATGATGTTTTCTGTCGGTTGGGGAAAATATGTTGGGACTGAAAAAAGTGCCTTGGCAGATAAGTGGATTCAACACGCTACTGGACAAAGTGGTATGCAAGCTTGGGTAGAAGGGACAGGAACCTTGCCTAGTCGCCAAGATGTTGCAGATGCAGCGAAAATCACTGAAAATAGTGACTTGAATGTTCACTTAGAGGCATGGGATTATGCAACGATTTGGCAAAATGGAACCACTCTAGATACCATCAACAAAGCGTATCAAAACTTTTTACCTAATGCTTTGAATGGAAGCATGACCTTTGAAGAAGCGATGGAAGCTGCCGATGATCAAGCGAATGCGGATATTACAGCAAACTAGTCAGACATTATAAAGAGGGGGGAGACCCTCCCTCTTTTCTTTGGAGAAAGGTGACAACACGATGGAACGAAAAAAACACAACTATACAAAAAGCCAATGGCAAGAAATCCGACAGGCGTGGCTCTTTCTGGCTCCAGCAATTATTGTCGTAGGAATCTTTTTCGTCTTAGCTGTTCTCTTTGCTTTTTATCTATCATTCAACGATGTCAATTTGTTTACCAATACGTTTTCTTTTAAAGGGATAGAGAATTATGTACGTATCTTTACCGATCAAAAAGCACGAATCGCACTTAGAAATACGGCCACTTTCGCGTTGGTCGTCGTTCCATTACAAACGATTTTTGCTTTGATCATTGCATATATTTTAAGTAGCAGAGGAATCAAAGGGAAAAAATTGTTTCGGATGATTTATTTTTTACCGACTCTAACTTCTAGTTCAGCGTTGACGATCATCTTTATGTTTATTTTTAATATTTACGGTCCAGTCAATGACTTATTTATGAATTTAGGATTTTACTCAGAACCAATCAATTTTTTACAAGAACCGGCCTATGCGTTGAAAGTGATTATGGTGATGAATATTTGGTCGACCGTGCCCTATTATATGACGATCTATTTGGCTTCCTTAGTTGATCTGCCTCATTCGTTGTACGAAGCAGCGGAGATCGATGGCGCGACAACCGTGGATAAATTACGATATATTACGATTCCTTATCTAAGACCAATCACTACCTATGTATTGCTGACGGGCATCATTGGTACCTTTCAGATGTTTGATCAGGCGTATATCTTCTCGAACGGATCAGGAGGACCCAACAATTCGACTCTGACCTTGTCACTAATGATTTACCAATACGCCTTTGGACAAATGAACACGATGGGCTATGCGGCTGCGTTAGCGATTGTATTGGCAATCATTATTTTTACTACATCACTTCTAGCAGAAAAATTGAACAAAGAAAGAGGGTAACGTCAATGAAAGGAAAAGAGAAAACAAAACTATTGAAGATCCTTCTCTATATAATCTTGATTCTTTATGCAGTGTTGACGTTTTATCCTTTTATTTGGGCAATCGCTGCATCTTTCAAGCCTTATAGAGAAATTGTTTCTGGAGATATGAGCTTGATTCCGAATGAGTTTACTCTAGACAATTTTCGTTATGTCTTAGGGCGCTCCTCCTTGTTTATGCGCTGGTTTTTAAACTCCGTGATCATATCGGTTATTGGAACGACGATCAATATTTTATTAAATACGATGGCTGGTTATGCCTTAGCAAGGTTAAATTTTCCAGGACGTGAACGAATTTACTATGGTTTTTTGGCATTGATGATGGTGCCAGCTCAAGTCTTGTTGATTCCCAACTACCTGATCTTGATGAATCTAGGGATGTTAGATAGCTTTTCGGCCTTGATTTTACCGGCTGCCATCAATATCGGGAATATTTTTATGATGCGCCAATTCTTTTTGTCGTTTCCTAAAGATGTGGAAGAAGCTGCTGCGATCGATGGTTTGGGAAGGTTTCAAACATTCTTTCGTATCGTGATGCCATTAGCAAAACCATCGATCGCGACACAAGCTGTCTTTATTTTTATGGGCTTTTGGAATGAATTCATGAAACCAATGCTCTATTTGACTACGCCAAGTAAATATACTTTGACTCTAGGGTTGCAGACTTTCCAAAGTCGAAATGGTGGTGTACGATGGGATCAGACGATGGCGGCAAGTGTGATCACGATCATTCCCATTGTGATCATTTATTTGCTGTTCAATAAATATTTCTTACAAGGAGTGCGAATGGATGGCGAAAAATGATTCGTTTAAAGTAAGTGCAGAGGAACTTTCTCATCAAACCCCTGAGTACCTAGAAACATTGTTTGCAGTTGGCAATGGTCAAATTGGCGTGCGTGCAGGTCACCCCTTAAAAGTCAATGAGCTTTACGAGGGAAACCCAGGCTCCTTTGTTAATGGCTTTTTTGATAGTGAGCCAATCCAATATGGTGAATGGGCATACGGCTATGCCAAAGAGCATCAGACGATCATCAAGCTGCCGAATTTAAGAGGCGTACGTTTACAGATTGGTGACGAGGACTCTAGTGCTTCAGAATGGCAAGTAAAGCCTATACAAATGACTTTGGATTTGGAAAAAGGTGTGTTGGATGAATCCTATAAAGTAGTAACGCCACTAGGTAAAACTTTTGAATTGGTGATGCAGTCGTTTGCCTCTGTGACACGAAGTGAACTTTACGTATGTCAGTATCAAATCAAGAACACCAATTTCTCAGAGCCAATTTCCATGACACATCCGTTAGAACAAAAAGCAGCAATTGTTCAAACAGATGATCCGCGGGTTGCCAGTAAAGCACATCGCTTACGAAAAGCTGATTATCAGGATTATGCGATTTGGACCGCTGAAACTAGTCAACGAAGCATAGCAATTCGCGTGATCAATGGCGAAAAGCAATTACAAGCAGAAGATACGCTTACGACGGTTTTCCAAATGAAATTACTTGAAGATAATCAAAATCCCGAAACACCTTTTAAACAAGAGTTAGCCGATTTTGAAGTTCTCTTGCAAGAGCAGCAACTAAGCTACCAGCATTTTTGGGCAGCCAGTGATATTCAAATCGAAGGAGACCCAATTCTTCAAAAAGGGATTCGATTCAATTTATTTCATTTGAATCAAGGAGCAGGAAGAGATGGTAGAACAAATTTCGCGGCCAAAGGATTGACGGGGGAAGGCTATGAAGGTCATTACTTCTGGGATACGGAAATGTACCTTTTACCGTTTTTTATTTTTACGAATCCTGAAATTGCCAAAGCATTACTTTCTTATCGAGGGAACATCTTACCACAAGCCAAACAACGGGCGCAGGAGCTAGGGCAAGAGGGAGCATTATTTGCTTGGCGGACAATCGACGGACATGAAACAAGTGCTTACTATCCAGCGGGAACCGCTCAAGTTCATATCAATGCGGATATCGTGTATGCATTCCAATTGTATGAACGGGTGACAGGTGATGAGAGATTCATTGAAACCGTGGGTAGTGATGTTGTTTTTGAAACGGCAAAATTCTGGTTGAGTTATGGCGATCTGGTAGAAAAAGACGGCAAGCTTGCTTTTTGTATCAATGGAGTGACCGGACCTGACGAATACAGCGCTCTTGTTAACAATAATTTTTATACGAATAAGATGGTTCAAAACAATCTTTACTACGCAATTGAGTTAGCACAGCGATTTGGAAAATACCAAGAATCAATTAGCGCTTGGCAGCAGGCAGCCGATTTAATGTATTTTGGCTACGATGAACAGCGAGGCATTACCAAACAAGATGATGGATTCTTAGAACAAGCAGTCTGGCCGTTTGAAACTACACCGGCTGAAAAGTATCCTCTCCTGTTACATTATCATCCGATGGTCATCTACAAACATCAGGTCTGTAAACAAGCCGATACGGTTTTGGCACAAATGCTTTATACAGGAGATTTCAGTCTTGAGCAATTAAAAAAAGATTATGATTATTACGAGCAAGTAACGACGCATGATTCTTCCTTATCTCGTTCTATTTTCAGCGTGATGGCGAGTCGAATTGGGGATTCTGAGAAGGCGTATCGTTATTTCATGGATACGGCTTTGATGGATTTAACGGATTTACAAAAAAATGTTGTCGATGGCATTCACGCAGCCAATATGGGCGGAAGCTGGCTGAGCTTGATTTACGGATTTGCTGGTTTGTATTACGATCAAGGGCTGCGATTAGCGAATCACTTGCCACAGAAAATAAAAGAACTAAAATTTACGCTCTTTTATCAAGGAGAACCTGTTAAAATCAGTTTAAAGGATCAATGTATTGACTGTCAGTTAGCGGAGGAAACACGATTGATCGCTAGTAAGACTGATGGTGGTATCTGGATAAAGGAGAGATAGCAAATGCGAACAACGATTCGCGATGTGGCAAAGGCAGCCGGCGTATCAATAGCGACTGTATCTAAAGTTTTTAATGGGTATAGTGATATCAACCAGCAAACCAAGCAAGAAATTTTAAAAATAGCGAAAGAATTAGATTATTCCCCCAATATGGCAGCAAGGACACTGTCTTCGAAGAAACAACAAACGATCGCCTTGATTTTAAATGAGTTGAATTTTAATCGAAAATCAACGATGCCTTTGGAAGTGTTGAATGGGGTCTATCGCTATACGGATCAATCAGATTTTGAATTTGTCTTTTATGGAACAAGCACCGAGAAACAAAAGCAGAAAACGTTTAGTCAGTTCTGCAATGAGCACAATATCACTGGAGTAGTGATTCAAGGCTTAAAAACGACAGATCCATACTACCAAGAAGTACAGCAAACCTCTTTGCCGACTGTTTTGATCGATATGGAAATCGACAACCCTATGATTGGTCTGGTTTCGATTGACAATGAAAAAGCGGCGCAAGAAGCAGTGGACTTTTTGATTGCCAATAATCATCGACAAATTGGCATGATCAACGGAAGCCGTGATGCCAATGTCAGTGAACTTAGAGAAAGAGGTTATCGCGCTTCTTTGGCAGCTCACGGTTTGCTAGTAAATGAATCCTATATTCAATACGCAAATTACGAAGAAGAAATTGCCTACTTGATTTGTAAAAATTTGCTAGAAAATAATCAAGAAATCACTGCATTGTTCTGTGCCAGTGATATTATGGCAATCGGAGCGATACGTGGAATCAAAGATATGGGCTTGCGGGTTCCTGAAGATATTTCGGTCATTGGATTCGATGATATTATTTTGGCTAGTTATGTAACGCCTGAATTAACAACCGTTGCCCAAGATATGGAACGAATCGGTTATGAAGCAGCTGAATTACTAGCAGACATCATCACCAATCAAGCAGAAACTAGCCATCGGAAAATTAGTCCTCATCAATTAAAAGTGCGACAGTCGGTGGGGAAAATCGAATAAAGTGTTTCGATTGAACGTAGCATACGATTTCCTTTGATGGAATCTGTGCTACGTTTTTTAGAGTAAGTCTGAAACGAAACAGTAAACCTCTTTGCATGTTTTTTCTGCCTTTATTTAGTGGCTTGTCAAACGAGAGAAATCGCTTAGAAGCTCCCTCAAGTTGACAGGATTGCTTGAAGGTGTAGGATAGAAGAAAGATGGAACCTTAAATCAAACCAAGGAGTCGGACGATGAAAGCTTTCAAATCCCATACCGCACTTTTGATCATCAGCAATACGATCACGATCATCCCGTATCTTTATTTTTTATCTTTGAGCAAAGAGCAGTCGCTAAGTGCAGCATTAGCCTTTGCGCTCTTTTATACCTTTCGCATGACAGGGGTCTTTTTCTTACAGACGCTTACGGCGCTTTTCGCACCATCGCTGTTAGCAGCAAGTGTCTTGATCGGCGGCGCCGGCGCATTGGTGGGTATCTTGAGCACTTGGTGGAGCGTGGCACTCTTGCCAGCGGCTGGTTTGTTGGGGATCAGTGCTTCTTGGCTGCCGCCAGCTGACCTGATGGTACGCCAAAAAGCCAAGCTCACTGAACAGCCGCTGAAAAATGATTGGAAGGAGGCGCTGTTCTTTCTTTTCGTTTTACTGTTTGCCTTACGGTTGTCTGATGACCTTCAAGGCGTTGGCCTATTTGGCAGTTATTTTGCACTCTTTGTGCTGGCAGCTAAGAGTAGTCAAACCTTCAACAACCTCCCAAAAAGACCGTTGATGCAGCGCAACCAGTTATTCAACAAGCAATTTTTGTTGTATTTCTTTTTCTTTCTCTTACTGTTTGGCTTGCGAGCAGCAAGATTGATCAAGTCGAATGCCCTGTTTGAATGGGCGATCACTGGCTTCTTGTTTCTCTTTGCTTTGCTACTGATCACTTTAACGAAACGCAGCCGCTCGTGGAAACAGCCACTCCATCTAAATGTGCTCACCTTCATTCGTGGGGTGATCGGAAACTTTCTTTTTCTTTTCGGCTCGGTGTATGTTACCGGTCGACTTGGAGCACAAGCGCTAAGCACGCACGTTTACTTACCATATGCACTGGGCCTTTTTGGTGCCATGTTTCTCGGAGGAAAACTCGCTCATCGTTTAGAAAAACAGCTGGTACCAACATATTTACTTGGGCTGATGGCAGGTGTTCTTCTGTTCAGCAGCGACACACTGATTCCAATAAGTTTATTCGTCATTAGCTTCTTTAATGCGGGATTGAATCAATGGCTTACGAAACAGTATTTGGCGGCAAAAGCCGAAGCAATCGAGCAGGAGAGTTTAGCCAAGTATGCCACACAAAGCAAAGGGAGTCTGGTACATCAATTTCTTTTGATGACACTCCTGTTTGTCATTCTTCGTTTTGAACATCAGCCGCTGGCTTTCTTGTTTCAGCTATCAGGAACGACGGCAACGAATCAGACCTCAAGGATCCAAAGCTTTTTAGAGCCAGCAAAATGGGGATCGATTGCAGGAGTACTCTGTTTGCTAGTAGGTGGACTGGTGGTATTTTATCGGCAATTAAAGAAAACAAAAGTATAAGCGTCGTTAACTGACACTGTCTTATTTCTAGACGGTGTCTTTTTTTGAAATCGCATAAAAACCGAACGTTCAGCGTTTTATCTTCCTTTATGATAGTGAATTTTATTGCACTATTTTCGAATAGCGTTAAAATAAGAACATCGTGTTAGTGAAAAAGGAACATTAAATGAACGGCTTTTTCCTGACAATGTCTTAGAGAACGGGGGAAATCAAACAAATGGCAACCATTCGCTATTTTAAAGGAGATGTTTTCCATACGCCAACTGATGGAAAACTAGAATATATAGAAGAAGCTTTGATTCAAGTCGATGACGCAGGGATTATCACGAAAGTTACTGCCAAAACAGATCAAGGGTATGAGGTAGAGCTGGCAAAAGCATCAGAGAATCTTCAGGCTTTATCCGAAGGCCAGTGCTTTTTACCAGGATTTGTCGATCTGCATGTCCACGCCCCACAATGGCCGCAAGCAGGGATCGCGTTAGATGAACCGTTAAATGTCTGGTTAGATGAATGCACGTTTCCGCTGGAGGCAAAATATGCCGATCCAGCATTTGCCAAAGCTGTCTATCAAGATTTGGTGGCACAGCTATTGGCAAGAGGAACGACAACGGTTCTTTATTTTGCAACGATCCATCTAGAAGCGAGCCTTCAATTGGCGAAGACTTGTGCCACTCTTGGTCAACGGGGATTAGTCGGAAAAGTCGTCATGGACGATCCCCAAGCCAATCCTGCTTTTTATCGAGACGCGTCAACAGAAGAGGCATTAGCGGATACAGAACGTTTTATTCAAGAAGTACAAGCAATCGCAAAGACCGCCCCACAAGGCGTTTATCCTGTGGTCACTCCGCGATTTGTCCCCAGCTGTACCGATGAAGGCTTGGCAGGGTTAGGCGCATTGGCTGAAAAATATGATGTTCATGTTCAGACCCACTGCAGTGAAGGGCAATGGGAACATGACTTTGTTCAAGAACGATTTGGCAAAACGGATACCGAAGTGCTGCAAGATTTCGGCTTGTTGCGTGAAAAAGCAGTGATGGCTCATGGCAATTTCATCAGCCCAGCTGACGGCGCTCGTTTTGTTGAAACCGGCGCCGCAGTTGCGCACTGTCCCATTTCAAATGCCTACTTTGCCAATGGCGTGATCCCAATCAAGCGCTTGAAAGAACAAGGAGTCACGATTGGTTTAGGAACGGATATCTCCGGCGGTTTTTCACCGAGTTTGTATGACAACATCAAACAAGCTGTGATGTCTTCGAGAATGTTAGAAGATGGCGTGGATGTCACGCTTCCTCAAAACACACGAGGAGTAGCTGATTCTCGTATATCCGTGATCGATGCGTTCTCATTGGCGACAAAAGGCGGCGGTGAGGCACTGAAATTACCAGTAGGTGTCATCAAAGAAGGGTATGCGTTTGATGTGCAAGTGATCGATACGCGACAAAAAGAAAATCCTTTGCCTGACTTCGGTGTGTTCACCTCACCCGAAGCAAGATTACAAAAAATCCTGTACTTAGCAACGATGCAAAATATTCGCCAAGTCTGGGTCCAAGGAAAAAAAGTACACGAAAAATGAGGAGAATGAGACAGTGGAATCAACGAAAAACAAACATTTAACGATCGGAATGAATGAAGACATTCCCTTTGGTCAAGCAGTACTTTTAGGATTACAGCATGTGTTGGCAATGGACGTGTATGTGCCGCCATTTATTATCGCAACCGCGGTGGCAATGTCCTCTTCAGACGCATCAGGTTTGATCCAATCGACCTTTTTAGGAGCAGGGATCGCTTCTTTGATCCAAGTCCTCTTTTTCTTGAAATTACCCGTATGTCAAGGACCATCCTTTGTACCCGTTGGAGCGATCATCGGTATTTATTTTGGTGCCAACGGTATGGACACGGTGTTAGGTGCCAGCATTGTTGGTGCCGCAGCAGTCATTTTACTAGGTTTTACTGGCATCTATAAGTATATCGTTCGTCATTTTATTCCTACGATCGTCAGTGGAACGATCATCATGATCGTTGGTTTGACGCTGCTGCCAACAGCATTTACTAGCAATATCTATCCTGCCACTGAAACTCTAAGTGCCAATCAAAACATGTTGTTAGCTGCGATTACTGCTGCGATTTTGATCTTGTTTTCCATGTTAGGCGATTATTTTCCAGGAATGGGAAAATACTTCCGAATCAGTTCGGTCATTATTGCTTTGGTTATCGGTACCGTGATTGCTTCCTTTATGGGAGGCGTTGATTTTCAGTCGGTGGCGGATGCTTCTTTCTTTAGTCTGCCAAAACTGGTATTTCTAAACTATGGCCTGCATTTTGATGTTTCAGCGATCTTAACGATGCTAGTGATCTATATGGTTCTCCTAGCAGAAACAACAGGAACTTGGTACGCGGTCAGTTCTGTGACAGAAGAACCTGTTACGGATGAACAGATCAATAAAGGCGTGATCGGTGAAGGGTTAGGCTGCTTGGTTGCCGCCTTAGTTGGAACGACACCTGTAACTGGTTATTCTACCAATGCAGGGATCATTTCGATCACAGGGGTTGCTAGTAAAAAAGTCTTTGTGATGGCGTCCATTTGGTTTATCCTATTGTCCTTCATGGGAAAACTTTCAGCCTTGATTCACGCAGTACCTTCTGCTGTCATCGGCGGCGTGTTCGCGGTCGTCTGCGTCATTATTTTGTTGAGCGGCTTTCGGGTCATTAAGAATGAAGAGTTTTCCGAGCGGGAGTTGTATATTATCGGGGTACCGTTGATTATTGCCATCGGCTTGTTGTTTATGCCAGCAGAAATCAAAGAATCTGCGCCTCAATTCTTACAATATTTATTAGATTCACCGATTGCTTTAAGCGCTATTGCGGCGATCGTCATGAATAAATTGATCCCAGTGAAGAAAAAATAGAAAGTAAATGAGGAATGAGACCTTGTCTCGTTCCTTCTTTTGTTACAATCCTGTGTAAAAAGAGGTTTTTTTGTAATATAGGAAAGGTTTTCTAAGGTTAACTGGTTTACCTGAAAACAAAATAACTGTAATGTTGAAAATTACAGCAGAACAAAGCTTGATATGATAGGATTCTCAAATTCTTACGAAACGTAAGGCAACTGTCGTTTTCGTAATCATCTGTAATGAATTCTTTACCTATGAAATATTCTTCGATGTTAGACTTGTTTATGCGCTTGAGTCATCTCAAATGACGCAAAATGAGTTTCAAAGAAGGAGATTTAATTATATGAAGTCTTTAAAAACTGTTTTACTTAGTACAGCTGTCCTTGCCGGTTTCGGCCTTTTCTTAGGTGGGAAAGACGCCTTTGCAGACGAACAATACACTGTTCAATCTGGTGATACATTATCAACAATCGCTACTAACTTTTATGGTTATAGCTCTGATGATACGATCAATGCGATCGTTGAAGCAAACGAGATTGCTGATAAAAACTTGATTTTTGTTGGGGAAGCATTGATCATCCCTACAGATGGCACTGCAACTTATACAGAATCTGCAAGCACGACTGCTGCAGCAAGTGTACAACAACCAAGTGAACCAGCAGCTTCACAATCAAGCAACACACAATCTGCTGCAAGCACACAAAGCAGCTCAAGCTACAGCTCTTCAGCTAGCGGCTCAGAAGCTTCAGCAAAAGAATGGATCGCCAACAAAGAATCTGGTGGTTCTTACACAGCGACAAACGGACAATACTATGGCCGTTACCAATTAACCAACTCTTACTTAAATGGTGACTATTCAGCTGCTAACCAAGAAAAGGTTGCCGATGAATATGTTGCATCACGTTATGGTTCTTGGTCTGCTGCCAAAGCATTCTGGGAAGCAAATGGTTGGTACTAAGATTCTCAAATGAATCTTGTCCGTGACATCTAGTAATCAATTGCCCTTATTGGCGAGTACAACTTACTCGCTGATGAGGGCTTTTTTGTGTCCTCTGAGAAAGGTGAATGAATGTAACGCCGCTTACAGCTGCATGTAACGTCATTATCAGTCGACATGCCACTGATAAAAAATCCCTTTTTCCACGACAACCATGTATAATAGTAGGAAATAGAGCAGCAAGCGATTCAATCTGTCAAAATTGAGACAGAAAATGGCGATTTTGATAGCAGAAAGTGGGGGACACACAATGAGTACATCGATTGAAGAAAAGATTGCACAAAAAATGCAGCGATTTCAAGCATTTGGGGAAGGCTTGCCGGGAGCCAAAGTCTATTATCGCGAAGATTGGGATGCAATCTACTTTGATTTAGTAGGAAAGCAGTTTGGAATCATGAGTCCACAACCAGAAGAAACAGCGTTTTTGACTTTGAAAAATCTGCCCGAGGTCAACGAAACGCTGCGAGAGCAATTTCCTGACGTCATCATTCCAGGGTATTATGCCAATAAGACCCATTGGAATACCATCAAGTTGGCATCTGATGCCTTGATGGAAGAAAACATCGAACAAATGATTTTGGTTTCCTACGATTTAGTCAAACAAAAACTGACAAAAAAACAAAAAAGTGAGCTGGAAAACAGCGAATCGTAAGTCAAAGATTTAGCGACAAAAAATAATCAAACCAGTATCGAGGATCATCATAATCCCTTTACTATTCGTTATTTTCGACAACATTTATGCAATATTTTCAAAGAGCTTTCATGAAAGCTCTTTTTGTTTTATTTGTTCGCTTGTTTCCCGTCGTGATCCATGGTAAATTGTTGTGCAACCGAAATTTTTTGGCAGTCTTTTCTGCTAAACACAAAGGAGTGGTACGTATATGGATCTGGTCTTACGCCATGTCAAAAAGTACAAAGCGGCAACTGGCATTGCCTTATTATCGGTCATTTTAATGGTCGTTGCTGCATTATGGCAGCCGAAGCTCTTGCAGCAAGTGCTAGAATCAATTATTACCGAAAACAATGATGAAATGAAAAAAATTGGTGTGCAGCTGATTGGGCTAGCATTGCTAGGCCTTGTTGCAGGGATTATCAACACGATTTTTTCTGCGAAAGTGGCGCAAGGCGTTAGTGCCGATATTCGGGAAGAGATGTTTCGGAAAATCCAGACATTCTCATTTGGTAATATCGAAACCTTCTCGGCAGGAAACCTAGTGGTGCGCTTGACCAATGACATCACGCAAATTCAAAACTTAGTGATGATCTCGCTGCAATCGTTGTTTCGCATCCCGTTCTTATTTATCGGTGCCTTCATTTTGGCGATGACAACCATGCCGCAACTTTGGTGGATCATCGTCTTACTAATTATCGCTGTCCTAGTGATTACGGCACTCTCCTTTACACGGATGGGCAAACACTTTATGATCATCCAGAACTTGATCGACAAAATCAATGGGATTGCTAAAGAAAATTTGATGGGGATTCGTGTGGTGAAATCTTTTGTTCAAGAAGAAAACCAGCTACAAGGCTTTTCCAAAGTCAGTGAAACGTTAACGAAGCATAATATTATCGTAGGAACCTTGTTCTCTGTAATGATCCCCTCCTTTATGCTGGCAGCCAACTTAGCCGTCGTCGGCGCGATCTTCTTTGTCAGTGATCTAGCGAAAGATGATCCAACCTTGATTGGGGGAATTGCCTCATTCATGAATTATTTGATGCAAATTATGATGGCGATCATTATCGGCGGCATGATGATGATGATGACATCGCGGGCTGCAGTTTCGCTAAAACGGATCAAAGAGATTCTAGATACCGAACCGGATCTGCAATACCAAGATGTCCCAGAACAAGAGTTGTCTGGAAGTGTCGCTTTTGAAAACGTCAGTTTCCGTTACCCTGGGGATGAAAAAAATGCCCTAACGGCTATCAGTTTTACCATCAAACCTGGCGAAATGATTGGGATCGTAGGGGCGACTGGTGCCGGCAAATCAACACTGGCGCAGCTGATTCCCCGTTTGTTTGACCCAACGGAAGGTGTCGTGCGAGTTGGCGGCGTTGACTTGAAAGAAGTCAATGAACAAAGCTTGCGTAAAACGGTCGCTTTTGTCTTGCAAAAAGCGATCCTCTTTTCAGGAACGATTGCCCAAAACTTGCGGCAAGGGAAAAAAGACGCCTCAGAATCTGAGATGTCTCGCGCAACGGAAATCGCCCAAGCCAGTGAATTTATTCAAAAATTGACCGCTGGGTTTGAAGCGCCGGTCTCCGAGCGCAGCAGCAATTTTTCTGGAGGGCAAAAGCAACGCTTATCGATTTCTCGAGGAGTGATCGGTGAACCGAAAATTTTGATTTTGGATGATAGTACGAGTGCATTAGATGCTCGTTCGGAAAAATTGGTTCGCGAAGCGTTTGAAAAACAATTAAAAGACACGACAACGATCATCATCGCGCAAAAGATTGCCTCTGTTGTGAAAGCCGACCGCATCTTCGTTTTAGATAATGGACGTCTGGTTGGTGAAGGAAGCCATGAATTTTTAGCCAATAACAATGCCATCTATCAAGAAATCTTCGCAACACAGAAAGGAGAGGAGTAACCATGACAGATTTGTTCAAAGCGAGTAAATTTTTCTACCATTACTTAAAACAATACAAGTGGTCGTTTCTATTCATTTTTGTGACGGTGATTCTGGCAACGTATCTGCAAGTGCAAGCGCCAGTCTTTGTCGGAGAAGCGTTCCAAGAGTTGGCGAATTATGTTGGTGGTTTGATGCAAGGGGTCGATGATAAATCAGCTTTTCTATCGATCATTTGGAAATTGTTGATTTTTTATGTCTTAGCCAGTGCAGCCAATTTTGTTTATAGTATCTTGTTCACGCAAGTGGTGGGGAAATCAACCAACAGAATGCGGATCGGTTTATTTAATAAACTGGAAAAATTGACGATCAAATTCTTTGATTCTCATCAAGACGGTGATATTTTGAGCCGTTTTACCAGTGACTTGGATAACATCCAAAACAGTCTGAACCAAGCATTGTTGCAAGTGCTGACCAATGTAGTCTTAATGGTGGGGATCTTGATCATGATGTTCCGTCAAAACGTTGAATTGGCATGGGCAACGATTGCTTCTACCCCGATTGCGGTCTTAATCGCGGTGATCGTGATCCAAAAAGCCCGCAAATATGTCGATCTGCAGCAAGATGAAGTCGGAAAATTAAACGGCTATATTGATGAAAAAATCAGTGGTCAACGAATCATCATCACCAATGGACTGCAAGAAGAAACCATCGACGGTTTCTTGGTCCACAACCAACAAGTCCGCGAAGCTACCTACAAAGGGCAAGTCTACTCTGGGCTGCTTTTCCCCTTGATGCAAGGGATGTCCTTGTTGAACACGGCAATCGTGATTTTCTTTGGTGGCTGGTTAGCATTGAACGGTGACTTAGAACGTTCTGTTGCTTTAGGATTAGTTGTGACCTTTGTCCAGTATTCGCAGCAGTATTACCAACCATTGATGCAGATCTCTTCTGGTTACAGCATGATTCAATTGGCGATCACCGGTGCGCGCAGAATCAATGAAATGTTTGATGAACCTGATGAAGTCAAACCAAAAGACGGGATCAAAGTGAAGGGCATCAAAGAGGCGGTTGCTTTGAATCATGTGGACTTTGGGTATGACAGTCAAAAATTGGTCCTAAAAGATGTCTCGATCACAGTCAACAAAGGCGAAATGGTCGCATTAGTCGGACCGACGGGTTCAGGAAAAACGACCATCATGAACCTGTTGAATCGCTTCTATGATGTGAATGGTGGTTCTGTGACCTTTGACGGCATCGACATCCGGGAGCTAGACTTGGATCTGCTGCGTTCTCAAGTGGGAATCGTTTTGCAAGAATCCGTGTTGTTCTCAGGGACGATTCGCGAAAACATTGCTTTTGGGAAACCAGAAGCGACTGAAGCCGAAGTCATTGCAGCAGCGAAACAAGCCAATATCCATGAGTTTGTTATGACGTTGGAAAAAGGCTATGACACGGAGATCACCGAAGAGAATAATCTTTTCAGTACTGGTCAAAAACAATTGATGAGTATTGCCCGAACGATTTTGACCAATCCAGAATTGTTGATTTTGGATGAAGCCACCAGTAACGTTGATACCGTGACCGAAGCGAAAATTCAACGAGCAATGGATGAAGCGATCAAAGGTCGAACCAGTTTTGTGATCGCCCATCGCTTGAAGACGATTTTGAATGCCGACCGCATCGTTGTCTTGAAGGATGGCAAAGTCATTGAAGAAGGCAATCACCATCAATTGGTGGCGGCTGACGGCTTTTATGCAGAACTGTATCACAATCAATTCGTTTTTGAATAAGCGCAAACCAACGTAAAATCATCAAGAAGACACTAGCAGGACAGCCCGCAATTTCGTCAACCAATCGACGAAACAGCGGGCTGTTTTTTTAGGTTAAAGCAAGCGCTTCTTATGACGACAATGTTTATGAGCAGTTAGTGGTATAAGGGGTCCGTTGTTCTGATAACCAAAAAAGACCAGCCTTAAGCATGGTCTTCTTTGGTTTTTTAGTGATACGCAGCGGTTTGAGTCAACCACTCAATAAAATGGTCTGGCTGTTGCGTATCCTGTGCCACGATATTCCACTGCTGGTTTTTGCAGCGAGTGCATTCATGCAGGAGCTGATAGCCTTTTTTGGAATGTTGGCGATAGTCAATCGGTCGCATCAAGCCATGGCAAGTATTTTGACGATCACCCGGGCGAATATCCACGTGTAACGAGTAGAGACACTGGGGACAATGGTTGCGGTAAGAACCATTGGTCAAGGGTGCCACAGGCGTACTGCAGTTTTTACAAACAAAGGTCGTATTTTCATCTTTTCTCATTTTGCTTTCCTCCAAAAGAATGATTTCTTTTGAGAGAAAAGGGTTCCGTTCGTTCTTCATCAGGCTTCTTTGGCTAGGGACACATTCACCGTCCGTAACGATTACTTCTGCTTCCAGCTTCATGCGATTTCGCAATCCGTACCATGCTTAGTTTTTTCGTTTTGTGCTAAGCACTGTGTTGCGGCAGCCCACAACCCAGCAGTAAGTGTAGTCCAAAGTCACTGTCATTGGCGTCGTCCCCTAGAAAGCAATTGAGGAATGCTTTTTCATCGAGTACCTCCTATGTGTTTATGAGGGTATTATAGCAGAAATAAAGTTGGAATTCTAAGACAGATAAAACCTGATCGTAATCTCTTCTTTGTTAATTTTATCTTTAAAAACAATAATGTGTAGATAACAATGCTGTTTTATGACAAAATATATCGTATAGGTTTCTCTCGATTTTATTTTGGTTACTGAAGAAGAGACACGGAATCACAAAATGGAGAAAAGATCACCTAACGAAAGGAGAACAAAAATGTTTGGTACGAACAAGAAATCCGAAAATTCGAATGGTACACAAGGCAAGAAACGAAAAAAGAGTTTGACTGTAGAAGACCTGATCAACCAGTATATTGTAGAAAAAGAGGTTCATGAATTGAGTGAGGGTCTGTCTGTTCAGATTTTTAATGACTTAGCTGCTCACCGCGGACTGTTCATGGAGATCCCCAAACTCAGTTACAAAGACCTCGGAGCAGCTATCCAAATCGATCAAAACTGGATTAAAATCAAGCAACAAGATACGATCATCAAACAACAGGCAGATATCATTCAGCTTTTGAAAGAAACACGAGAAATAAACTAATAAATGAAGCTTAACAATAGCATTTGTGTAAAAGAGAAGGGACAAGCAGATGAAAACTCAAAATAATATTTGACTGGTTGGTACATAAATGATACTCTGTTTATGTACTGATCGGTAAAGAAAAGGAGCTGGAAAGATGCGAGGACGTCCTAAAAAACACAATAAGGAAGAAGCAGTGAAGATTGCTATGCATGAATTTTGGTCCCATGGCTATGAAGCCTGCTCAACCGAGAATCTATGTCGCGAAACAGGGCTGGGGAAAGGTAGCTTTTATAACACATTTGGTAGTAAGCACGATTTATACGTAGAAACATTGCGTGTATATCATGAGCGCTGGATTCAAGAGCAAAAGCAATTATTGGATCAGGAAAAAGGGCTTTTAGAAAAATTAACAGCATTATTAAATTGGGCAATTGAAGTAGATTTTCAAGAAGACAGCAATGGCTGTTATTTGATCAATGCAGCGATGGAAAGAGGCAGTATTGATCCAGCCGTGGTGTTATGGTCCGAACAACATGCAAAGGAACTTGAGGCAGAAGTTGAAAAGCATATAGAAAAAAGTCTGCTTAGTGGAGAGATCAAAACGACAAAGACAGCCAAAGAACTGTCTCTTTGTTACCTTAATGCCTATTATGGACTGCGAACCTTGAATGCTTCGATGAGAAACAAGGCGATGGCACAACAAATTGCTGAAATTACGATAAAGAATTTATTGTAGTGGTCCAATTTCTAAGCAACAATCTAGTAATTTCACAAGCTTTGCTAATGACAAAGACACACAAGTACGATGTGAAAATAAAGAATAGGTCGAGAGAAAATGTATCTATTCGAGAAAGAAGGGTATTATGAACGAAACAGTAAGCACGATTCTTAATCAT
The DNA here is from genome assembly GCF_002174385.1 of Enterococcus sp. 6D12_DIV0197. Classification (NCBI taxonomy): domain Bacteria; kingdom Bacillati; phylum Bacillota; class Bacilli; order Lactobacillales; family Enterococcaceae; genus Enterococcus; species Enterococcus sp. 6D12_DIV0197. Next base: position 3,179,651 of record NZ_NIBN01000001.1, on the reverse strand, counting down.
GTATCAGTTCGCAAGTTTAGTGAGCAAAAACTTACACAGGAAGAAATCAAGACACTCGTTGCAGCGGCTCAAGCAGCTTCGACCGCAAGCTATCAACAATCTTATTCAATCATCGGTGTTGAAGATCCACGTCTGATGAAAGAGATTGCTGCAGTCGCTGGAAATCAGCCTTTTATTGCAGAGGGAGGGCACTTTTTTGTTTTTTGTGCTGATTTGTATCGCATAAAAAAGATGGCAGAGGCAAAAGGAATCGATTTGACAGAAACGTTGTCAGGAATTGATGCCTCAATAGTGGGTGCTGTTGATGCTTCTCTGGCAGCCCAAAATTTGGCGATAGCTGCGGAATCAATGGGGTTAGGTATTTGCTATATCGGCGGGGTGCGAGATGCAATCATCGAAATTACTGAGCTACTAGATTTACCTGATTATGTCTATCCTGTATTTGGAATCGCTGTAGGTCATCCTATTGAAACAAATGAAAAAAAACCACGGATACCATTTGAAGGAATTTATCATGAAAATACATATTCTCGCAATAAAGAAGACATCATTCATGCCTATGATGATGAAACAAAGTGCTATTATGCGAAACGGACAAAAACCAATGCTGAACGCTCCTGGTCTACAACAGCAATAGGCAGCTTTTCCCGCTTGCCTCGACTGTTTATGAAAGAGTATTTAAATCAAAGAGGATTGAGCAAACGATAAGGCTCTTTGTCGCTTGTTACACCGCTCTATTTTCGAATTATGAAAACAGGAAAGTGATGATGCTGAGCGCATGATCACTTTTTTTGCAGCGATTTAAATTGATGTGACTTAATTCATTCGAGGTAAAAATAGGAAATTCATTGTAAAAAAACATGAAGCCAAGAAAGGAAGAAAATCAATGTTTGACAATCTCTGCTAACCATAAACACAGTAAAAAGGGAAAGAAAGCCCACACACAGTAGACAATAAATTGGCTCACGTTGACTCGAAAGTAGGGAAGATAGCCACGAATTCTTAGAAGACTGCGAAAATTTTTATAGAGGTGGCACATCTTTCTCACCAAAATCTTGTGAGCCCAACTCAAATCGAAATAAACTGAATCCTAATTAAGTAGCAGAGCACTTTTACTAAGCAATAGGTAGAAGTCATGATTTTTTTTGAGAGTGTGCTTAACCATTTTACGTCTACTCAAAACAGCAAGGACGATTATTCGTTGCTAAATGATACCTAAGCGTTTTTGAATAATTGAACGTAATAAATCATGTCATTCCAGAAGAATAAAAGACCCGTTGGAAAGTTTCCGAACGGGTCTTTTATTCTTTGTTCTTTATCAATGCAGTTAGGGACAAACAGCGGATTATGTTTTATCCATTCATACAAGCAATCCAATTTCTGCGGATTTCAATGCGTAGAATTAATCAAAGTACTCATGAAACTCACCATAAACAGCTTCATAATTTTCATCAACAAGGTCTAAATGACGAGAAACTAAATTTGCGATAAGGTCTGCATCTTTGGCTTTCAGCGCTTCATAAATATCCCAATGCTGCTGCAGGATGTTCATCCAGTCAAAGTCTTTTACTTTTAAGGTCAAATGGCGGTAGCGATTCAAATGAACATTTAAATCCAGCAACCAAGTATAAACATGTGTTTTATCGGTCACCAGGTAAAAAAATTGGTGAAACTCTTCGTCCAATTCAAAGAATTTTTCCGAGTTGCCGTTTTTTAGGTAAATCTCTTGCATCTCGACGATTTGCCGAAGGGATTCAATTTGTGCATCATCAATAATTCCAACCGCTTCAACCACAATAGCAGATTCTAATTTTTCTCGTACAAATTTTGCTTCCCGAACTTGCTGCATATTTATTTTGGAGATAAACGTTCCGCTTTGAGGTCTTATGACTAACAACCCTTCTCTTTTCAGTTGAAGAATGGCCTCTCTAACGGGAGTATCACCGATATCCAGCATAGACACAAATTGTTTTCTTGAGATTTTTTCCCCAGGCAATAATTCCAATCGAATAATCTTTTCTTTAATGATGTGATAAGCTTCGTCTTTATAGCTTGCTATAGTCATTTGGCGTCTCCTATTTTTATTAATATATTAGTTTGTCTTTTCAGTATAACTAATAAAGATAAAAAAAACTATTGCAACCTTTGAAAGCGCATGCTAATATTCTAATATATTAGTTAACAAGTGCACATTTTAATTAATAGCAAAGGAAGAAGTTTATATTATAGAGAGAAGGAGAAACAGATGGAAAAAATAATGGCTACTTTTGATGGGGTCTTGGCAGGGGTCACGAAATTCAGTAATAATAAGTATATAAAATCGATTTCTGATGCAATGATGGCACTGATCGGTATTATGATTTTTGGTTCATTTGCAGTTATTTTTCGTGCATTCCCAATACCAAGTGTTGCGGAATTTTTCGTCACTATCGGACTTGATGTGTTTTTTGGCGCAATCAACAATTTGACGATTGGTGCAATTTCAATTTATCTTGTCTTTTTGATAGCAAAAAATTTGACGGCCAAATTTAACTTGGGAGAAGATGGTACAACTGTCGGGTTGATTGCAATCATGAGCTTCTTGATCTTTACACCATTAGGCAATTATACCGTCGACGAGGCCAATATCACTGCGATTCCACTTACTTGGATTGGAACGAGCGGTATGTTTTCTGCAATAATAATTGGGCTTTTAGTTGGTCGAGGCTATGTATTTATTAAGGAACGGAAGTGGACAATCAAAATGCCTGCGAGTGTCCCACCCATGGTATCGCGTTCATTCGAAGCACTGATCCCAACTATTTTATTGGGTACACTTTCCGGTTTTGTCGCGTACTTGTTTAGTCTTACTTCCTTTGGCAATCTGCATCAGCTGATTTTTACGATCGTTCAAACGCCGTTGCAAGGAGTCGGAAGTTCTATCTGGGCGGTCATGCTGATTATTGCTTTTCAACAATTTTTGTGGTTCTTGGGTATTCATGGAACGAATGTTATTGGACCAATCGTCACACCGATCTGGATGGCTTTGAATGTTGAGAATCTGACTGCCTATGAAGCAGGGCAGCCATTACCGAATATTGTTACTCATGCATTTATCAATATCGTTTGCTGGGGAGGATCGGCACTGGGACTGGTCTTGCTGATGCTGTTTGTAAGCAAAAGCCAACGCTATAAAGAGATGGGAAAAATTTCGATCATCCCTGCATTATTTGGTATCACTGAACCGGTAATTTTTGGAACTCCATTAGTTCTAAACTTTAAAATGGCTGTACCTTTTATTTTCAATAATTCGATTTGTTTAGGAATCGCGTACTTCTTAACCAATATCGGATTCATCGAACGAACGATTGGTGCACAAGCGATCTTTGGATTGCCAGTAGGGTTTCATGCTAGTATTGGCGGTAGTGTATCGATCATTATTCTGCAGCTTCTTTTGCAGTTGATTTTGTCGCCGATCCTTTGGTATCCATGGTTCAAATTGATCGATAAAGATGCATACTTAGAGGAACAAAAACATGCAGAAAGCAGGTAGATAAAATGTTGTATCCCGTGATGAATGAAACACGTTCGCTGATCGATTTAAGCGGCATCTGGCGTGTTCAAGTTGAAAAACAGAATGAAGCAATTGATCCAGCGAAACCTTTGAAAGATCCTTTCTTGATCGCGGTACCAGGGTCTATTGATGACCAAGTAATTGATGAAACAATTAGGAAACATGTTGGAAACTTCTGGTATGAAACAGAAATGATGATCCCGATTTCTCTAATGGATGAAAGAAAAGTGTTGCGCTTTGCCTCCGTGACTCATGAAGCAGTTGTTTATATCAATGGAATAAAAGCAGCTCATCATATTGGCGGATTTACTCCCTTTGAAATAGACATTGATTCTTTGGTTCATGCTGGGAAAAACGATTTAAAAGTGTGTGTTTCAAATATCTTGGATGAAAGTACACTGCCATGTGGATTTTATCAAGAAAAAAATGGCCGACCATCGGTAACACCTCGTTTTGATTTTTACAATTATTGTGGTATCCATCGTCCTGTGAAACTATACACAACGAAAAAAACATATATTGATGATATCGTGATCCATTATGAGTATCACGGTGGGGTAACAACGGTTCGGCCAGAAGTGTCTATTACTGGGAACTATGATACCATCAAGCTGAAAATTTGGGATGAAGACAATCAGTTGATCGCCCAAAGCAGTGATGTTGAACAACCGTTAGTAATCTCTGAAACTCGACTCTGGCAACCGTTGGATGCTTATCTTTATCGATTAGAGGTATCGCTCTTTGATAAAGAACTTTTGATCGATACCTATACTGAAGAATTCGGTGTTCGAACGATTCAAATAAAACAGAATAAAGTCTATATCAATGATAAAGAGTTTTATTTTAAAGGTTTCGGCAAACACGAAGATTTCCCTGTATTAGGTAAGGGGTACAACGGCGCTGTTGCGAATCTGGATAAAAACCTTATGAAATGGCTGGGTGCGAATTCTTTTCGAACATCACACTATCCTTATTCAGAAGAAGAAATGCGGCTTGCTGATCGTGAAGGAATCGTTGTTATTGACGAGGTTCCCGGTGTGGGACTGTTTACTAATTTTCACGTAGATGTCAATTTGAACAATAACAAGAAGAATACTTGGGAAACGCTGAGAACACATGAGAACCATCACAAGGTGATTCAAGAGTTGATTGAACGTGATAAGAACCATGCATGTGTGGTTGTATGGGCGATCGCGAATGAACCAGCGAGTCATCAAGAAGGTGCCGGAGCATATTTTAAACCGTTGGTTGAATTGGCTAAAGCATTGGACCATCAAAAACGGCCTATTGTGATACCAAACATCGTCAATGCATCGCCAGATTTAGATCAAGCAGCAGAACTCGTTGATATTCTTTGTTTGAATCGCTATTATGGCTGGTATATAGAGCACGGGGATCTTGACTCTGCAATGATAGGGCTTCGACAAGAAATTGAAAAGTGGCACGAAAAGTACCCTGATAAACCGATCATGTTTTCTGAATTCGGAGCGGACACGATTTCAGGCTTGCATTCACTCTATCGGACACCTTATTCAGAAGAATTCCAAATTGATTTTTACAAAGCCAATTTTGAAGTGCTGGATGCTTTAGATTACGTTGTTGGGGAACACTTATGGAATTTTGCGGATTTTGCAACAGCTGCGAATATTCGTCGGATCGATGGCAATAAGAAGGGGATATTTACTCGCGACCGCAGACCAAAATCGATTGCCTTTGAAATCAAAAAACGCTGGGAAGCACGATAAGAAAACATACCTTTACCCAACGGATGGCTCAAACAGCAATCTATACAGCAGATAGACTAAACGATGTCCGATTTCTTAAACGTATGGTTGCTGGATGCTCGAAAAATCAAGCGAAAGAATCAATGAAATTGCTGAAAAAAAGAGAGTGAAGACTCGCAAGGCGGTCTTCACTCTCTTTCGCTTGTTTCGATGACAGTTTCCAACTGCTGTTGAATCTGACGAAATATAGCTGTACTGATTTAGAATAGAGGATCAACAAGCGTTTGTCTATTACAAAAAGACTTAATAGTACTCCCCGTGGCGATAGTCCCATGAGTTGAAGTGATCAGAAAGGTACATTTGGATTTTTTCAACATCGAGTCCTTTACGGATCAAAACAGGTGCGGGAGTGATGGAGCGTTGGTCTCCTTGCTCAGGAATCAAGTTGCCGTCTTTATCAACGAAAGAAACCATGACTCCTTGCTCATAGCGGGTTTCCAGCGTTTTGTCTGGTTGGATCGATGCAACATAGTCGTTTCCTTCAATGATTAGATCGGCTTCTTGCGCGATTTGTTCGCCGATTCCTTCAACAAGTCCGCGGTTTCCTTTGCCTGAAGGGTTCGCTGAGCTGGCGAAAAGCAATTTCTTTTTCTGATCCCAAAGTTCTTTTGAAATCTGCTCACCAGGGACACCGAATTTGATCACAAAACAGCTGGTTCCCCGAACGTCCGTCATCAATTCTTCTGAACCATCGTTTGGGATATAGGCTTTTCCTGATTCTTTCCAAGGCAAAATCGCACCGAATAACACGTCATTGTTCCAGCAAGTTTCGTAAACGGCGGCGGTTTCCGCATTTAATTCGGCTAATTCATGTAGCTGTTCCAATGAGCTGCAAAGAACGACGCCTGGTTTGTTACGCTTGCGATTCTTTGCTGAAAACTTGCGTTCCAGCCCTTTTTTATCAGAGACGGCAATGATATAGCCGACTTTGGTTGGGCAAACGATCACTTTGCCTTCTTCATTCAAATAGTTGATCGCACGTTGATTTGGTTCTCCTGTCCATGGGACTTGTTTTGTTTCTTTCACTCTCTTCATCCTCCCTGTCTTCCAATGAATCGCCGTCATGAAAAATATAACGGAATATTCTGAAAATTCTGATTGAATATGGTTACCCTTGATGATAAGGGAATCAATCTGTGTAGTCAAGGGGATTTACACCAGAATGTAAAAAGAGAGGAAGAGGAAAACCGTATATACGTCATTAGAGAATAGAGTGAATGATTGACAGCGACACTATTTTTTTCCGCTTTGTATGAAAAAATTGACTGTTTTTCATGTTATTTATATGGGAAGATAGGCTTATAGATAGAAGAACGCAATCAAAAGAATAGTTTTTTTGTGAAAGATGAGGAATATCATGAGTGAAAAGAAAAAAATACGCAAGCTTTTGTTGGCATCGATTGTCGCTGGGAGTATCTATGGTGGCGGGGCCTTGCTTTTTGGGTTGCTGGTCAGTTATAACGTCCTCTTGTTAGATGGGGTCTATACATTGATTGGTGCAGTGATGTCACTGATTGCTTTGTACGTGGCAAAATATATCCAAGCCCAAGATTTTGAACGTTTCCCATTCGGTAAAGAGGCATTGATGCCATTAGTGGTATTTATTCAATATAGTATCATCCTGCTGATCTCAATTTATGGGATCATTGAGTCTGCTTTTAGTTTATTACACGTCAGTGATGGCATGATTGATCCAATCGGTTTGTATTTCTCGCTGGTTGGTACGATCTACTGTTTCTCTTTTTACTTGTACTTAAAAAAGAAACCACTGACCCATCCCTTTTATTGGGTGGAACTAGAACAATGGCGTTTCGGCTTTTTCTTTAGTCTGGGTGTCGTCGGTTCATTTCTTGTGTCCTGGCTGATCCAAGCCAGTCCCTATGGGAATTTTGCGATGTATGTCGACCCAATCATCTCCATCGGGATCACCTTGTTCTTTATCCAGCTTTCGATAAAAGAGTTGAAAGCAGCGATTTTAGAATTGACTTCCTCTACCCCAAAAGAAGAACTGCGGGAGACCATCATGACGATCGTTGAAAAAGAATTGCGCGCAGAAGAAGTGGTGGACTTTGTGTTACGTACCGCCAAAGTCGGTAATCAAGTCATTGTGGAATTAGATGTAGTGATTTTACCTGCAACTCCTCTCGATACAGTAGGTCAGCAAGATCCCTTGCGAGAACGATTGAATCAGGCAATCAGCCAACAGATTTCCGGTTATTCCCTCTGGCTAAACATAAATTTTGTCGGTGACATCAAATGGGCGTATAGTGAGGAGTAAGAATGGCTGCAAAGCAGCTTGAATAAACCGTGAAAATGACAGAGAAAAGAGGAAACAAATGACAATTCTGAAAACCTATGGAAAAATCACCGCAGCACTTTTCTTGTTAGCGGCAAGCATCAATTTATTTTTAGGACCGCATCATGTGGCAGCTGGCGGTGTCAGCGGAATCGGTATTTTATTAGAGTCAGCACTCGGTTGGGACCGAGCGGCTGTGATCATGGTCTTGAATATTCTCATGCTTATTCTTGCCTATGCCTTTTTAGGGAAGGGGCCTTTTATGAAAGTCCTCTATGGTAGTTTTGCTTTTCCAGTAGCAATTGCTTTAGTTCCGGAATATATGGTGGCTGAAGACCGGTTGCTTTCCGTGATTTTTGGCAGTGCGATTTTTGCTTTAGGAGTAGCGATTTTGTACAAAAATCAGTCTTCCAGCGGCGGCACAACGATTCCACCGCTGATTTTCAAGAAATACTTTAATTTGAATCCAGCGATTGGCTTGCTGGCGACCGATGCGATCGTTGTTTCCATGAACTTGTTCGTTTTCGGGTTTGAAGAGTTCTTGTTTGCGATCTTATCGATCGTGATCACCTCTGGTGTGATGACCTACATTGAAACCGGCTTTAACCGAAAGAAATCTATTATGATCTTAAGTGAGAACCACGTGAATGAGATTCGAGAAGCGGTCTTTGATAAAACAGCTCGGGGTGCGACCCTGTTGGCTGCCCAAGGCGGTTACCAGCAAGCCGACAAGCAAGTGCTGCTGATCGTTGCCAGCGACCAAGAGTTTATGCAGATCAGACAAATCATTGAGACGATTGACCCAAAAGCGTTTGTGATCGTCAATAATGTCTCAGAAGTACTGGGGCAAGGTTTTAGTTATCATCCCATTGAATGATGCGAAACACAGTCAAATTCTGCTATGCCTATTACAAAACACAGCGAAGTGAACGCCACTTCACTGTGTTTTTTTGTCTTGTTCATTTAACGCAGTAAGGTCAAACCAGAAATGGAACAGTCTAGAGAAAGAACTAGCCTTTGTTCGCAGAGAAGAATCATTCTTGCGAACCAAAAAATTGCAGGTTACTCTCTTGAAAATGCTTGCATTTTTCTTTTGTGTAGATTAGAATACTAATATATCAGTTTGTGTAATTTAAGGAGGATATTCATGTTTGATCACAATGTCTTGAAAAAGGCGCACGTCATTTTTCCTGCTGAAAAAAAAGCAGCGATTGATGCTCAAACAGCAATACAGCCGAGATGGCTTCATTTTGGCGGAGGAAATTTATACCGAGCGTTTCATGCAGAAATCGCACAATCCTTGATTGATCAGAACGAATTATCGAGCGGCATCGTTGTCTGCGAAACATTTGATGAACAGATAATCGATCAAGTATATACACCTTATGAGAATGATATTCTAGAAGTGATCATGCATGAGGATGGTCAATTAACGAAAAAACTTTTGCAATCGACAGCTGCCAGTTATTATTGTCATCCATCTTGCACCGATAGTTATCAAAAGGTACGTCAGCTGTTTAGCGATCCTTCTGTGCAGCTGGTCACCGTAACAATCACAGAAAAAGGCTATGGCTTAAAAGACAGTCAGGGGAATTTTCTGCCTGTCGTCCAAGCGGATCTCGCTGCGGGTCCTCATCAGGTCAACCATACAATGAGCATTTTGGCTAGCTTTTTATGGGATCGTTTTCAATCAGGGGCTCTTCCGATCGCTATGGTCTCCACCGATAATTTTTCGCAAAATGGGCTCCGTTTCCAAGCGGCGATTGTCACCATCGCAAAAGAGTGGCAAAAGCTGGGGCATGTTTCAGAAGCGTTTGTTCGATACTTAGAAAACAACGCGCAAGTGACGTTTCCGTGGTCAATGATCGATCGGATTACGCCAAATCCTTCAACAGCAGTTGCAGAAGAATTAGCAGCAGCTGGCATTCAGCAGTTGCCAGTCATCCGGACCGATAAAGGAACGACGATCGCTCCGTTTGCTAACACAGAGGCGACTCATTACTTGGTGATTGAAGATGATTTCCCGAACGGTCGCCCGAATTTAGACAAAGCAGGGGTGATCTTGACGAGTCGAGAGATCGTAGACAAAACCGATAGTATGAAAGTCACAACTTGTTTGAATCCATTGCATACGGCAATGAGTTTGTTCGGCTGTTTACTCGGCTATACATCCATTGCTGCGGAAATGACCGATCCAGATATTGTCGCTTTGATCAAAGGAATCGGCTATCGTGAAGGCTTACCGGTAGTGGAAGATCCTGAGATCATTCAGCCAAAGAAATTTATCGATGAGGTGGTCGGTCTTCGTTTACCGAATCCGCTGATTCCTGACACCCCACAGCGCATCGCCGCAGACACCTCACAGAAAATCGCCATCCGTTTTGGCGAAACCATCAAAAAGTATGTGGAGAAAGAAGGCTCGGCTTCTGAGCTGACATTCATTCCCTTAGCGATTGCTGGCTGGTTGCGTTATCTCTTAGCGATCGATGATGAAGGCCATCTATTTGTCCCAAGTCCTGATCCCCTCTTAGCAGAATTGCAAGAGATTTTACGGGAGTGTCAGTTAGGGACAGCCGCCGATGTTCAAGGGATCATTCGCCCAATCTTAGCAAATCCGCAGATTTTCGGGTTGGATCTCTATCAAGCAGGAATCGCTGAAAACGTGGGTCACTTGTTCGCTAAGATGCTAGCAGGAACCGGCGCAGTCCGTAAAACATTACATGAAACAGTAGAAGGGATTGAATAAAAAATGGAAATGACATTTCGTTGGTATGGAAAAGAATACGATAAAATCAAGTTAGCAGATATCCGTCAAATTCCTGGGATGAAAGGCATCGTCGGTACACTCTTTGATTTGCCTGCTGGAGCAGTTTGGCCCAAAGAACGGATCAAGGCGCTCGTGGAAGAAGTCGAAGCAGCTGGACTTTCTCTGAAGGTGATCGAAAGTGTCAATATTCATGATGACATCAAGATTGGCTTGCCTTCGAGAGACCTGTATATCGAAAACTACAAAGAAACGATTCGTAATTTGGCAGCATACGGGATCGAAGTGATCTGCTATAATTTTATGCCGATTTTTGATTGGATCAAAACGGATCTCGATTATCGCTTAGCCGATGGTTCTTCTACGATGGCATTTGAAAAAGCAGGGATCGACAAAGACCCAGAAGAGATCGTCAAAGAAGTTGAGGAGTCAAGCTCTGGCTATACCTTGCCAGGCTGGGAACCAGAACGTTTGGCTCATGTCAAAGAATTGTTTGCTGCGTATAAGGATGTCGATGATGACAAATTAAGAGAAAACTTTGCTTATTTCCTAAAAGCCATCATTCCCACCTGCGAAGAGGTCGGCATCAAGATGGCTGTTCATCCAGATGATCCTCCCTATTCGATTTTTGGTCTGCCGCGTATCGTTAAAAACCGTGATGATCTGGATTGGGTCTGTAACGTGGTCGACAGTCCGTCAAATGGTATCACACTTTGTACTGGCAGTATCGCCGAAGACCCAGCCAATAATGTCTATGAGATTTTGGCTGAGTTTTGTCGCCGGGATCGAATTCCTTTTGCTCATGTTCGTAACATTCAATACTTGGGCAATGACAAAGACTTTTATGAAGCACCGCATCTCTCCTCTGAAGGCTCGTTAGACATGTATCAGATCCTAGAAGCGATGTACAAAAATGGCTTTGACGGCTATATTCGACCAGATCATGGGCGAATGATCTGGGGAGAAACGGGACGTCCAGGCTATGGCTTATATGATCGGGCGATCGGCGCTTCCTACTTATTAGGGTTGTGGGAAGCCATCGACAAGAGCGTGGGGCGTTAAGAAAAGGAGCGAAGAAATGTTTTTAACTGACGATTTTATTTTGAAAAACAGCTTTGCCAAAGAGTTATACCATGGGTATGCAAAAAAGCAGCCGATCATTGATTACCATTGCCATTTAGATCCGAAAGAGATTTTCGAAGACCAAAACTTCACCAATCTGACCCAAGCGTGGCTGGCGGGGGACCATTACAAATGGCGCTTGATGCGAGCCAATGGTGTTGCAGAATCTTTGATCACTGGCGATGCTGATGACTACGAAAAATTCTGTGCTTGGGCGCAGACCTTGGAGGCTTGCATTGGCAATCCATTATATGTCTGGACCAATTTGGAATTGAAGCGAATCTTTGGTATTGATGAGCGGTTGACACTAGCCAATGCAGCAAGCATTTGGGAAAAAGCCAATCAACAGTTGCAGACGAAGGAATTTTCACCACGAGGGCTGATCAAAAAGATGGCCGTTGAGGTGATCTGTACGACGGATGATCCCATTGATTCGTTGACGTATCATCAAAAGCTGGCAGAAGAATCCTTTGCTGTGTATCCTACCTTTCGTCCTGACAAAGCAATTAATCTGCAGAATTCAGAATTTCCAGCATACCTTAAGCAATTGGCTGCAGCTGCGAGCAAAGAAATCACTAGCTATCAAACGCTGGTTGAAGCATTGACCGTGCGTATTTCCTACTTCCAGCAACGGGGCTGTCGTTTAGCAGATCACAGTCTGTCACGTCTTGGAGAGGAAGCCTACGATACCGCTGCACTTGAAGCGATTTTTCAGAAGCGTTTGACCACTGGGACACTGACTAATGAAGAAATCAGACAGTTTCAAACCGGCTTGCTGATTGACTTGATGCGCCAATACGCAAAGCAAGGCTGGACCGCGCAATTGCATCTGATGGCGACTCGCAACAACAATCAAAAACTTTTCCAACAACTAGGACCTGATAGCGGCGGTGATGCGATGGGGGACGACCGTCTAGCGAGCGGCTTAAGTCGGACATTGGCGCAGCTTCAGGCGGAAAGCTTACTGCCAAAGACGATTTTGTATTCACTGAACCCCAAAGATTATCCAGTGTTGACTGCGCTGATGGGGGCGTTCCAAGAAGAGAGCAAAGGCAAGCTGCAATTAGGCTCTGCTTGGTGGTTCAATGATACGTATTCTGGTATGCGGCATCAGTTGACGACCCTAGCAGAAGGCGGGATTCTTGGAAACTTCGTCGGCATGCTGACGGATTCTCGCAGCTTTTTGTCTTATCCACGCCACGAGTATTTCCGGCGGATTTTGTGTCAGGTGATCAGTGAATGGGTGGAAGACGGACAACTACCAGCAGATGAAATATATTTAGGGCAGATCGTCGCAGATATCTCTTATCACAATGCGAAAACCTACTTTGATTTTCCAAACTAATGACTACTCGATTCGTTCTTGGCTTGCTAGAGAACGAATCGAGTGTTTGTATGGCTATTGCTAAAGTTGCGTCTGTTCATTTACTATTGGCAGGGAATCCAGTACTATGATAGAAAGAATCAAAGAAGGAGCGAACAGTATGAATCCATTCTATGAAGAAGTCTATGCGCTGGCGCGGCAGATCCCTTTTGGTAAAGTCGTCTCCTATAGTCAGATTGCGTGGAAATTGGGACAAATCAACGGCGCGCGAGCAGTCGGTCGAGCGATGCGCTTGAGCCCTCAGGATGTCCCTGCCCATCGTGTCGTGCGGGCAGATGGCGTCTTAGTTGGTCCCTCCGCCAATGTGCGAAAAGCAGCACTCGTCGATGAAGGGGTGGTCTTCAAAGCCAGTGGTCGTATCGATATGAAGGCTTGCAGTTGGTCCATGAGCGAGATCGCTCCCGGTCAAATGAAGGAGCCGTTATGAAAAAACGTGAATTTATCGTACAAGATCTGTTGAGTAAAATCTATCAGGAAGAATTTTCTGCCGGCAAACTACCCAACCAAAGAACTCTTGCGCAAACCTATGGTGTTTCTCGGTTTACGATCCAGCAAGCAATCAAAAACCTTGAAGAGATCGGGATCGTCAAAGTGGTTCAAGGTTCAGGGATTTTTATCCATGAAAAATGGGTCAAAAATCCAATGATCTTTAATTCCTTGACCCGCACCCCTTATGACCGCATCCATTCCAAAATGATTTCCTTGAATAAGGCGGTAGCAACGTTGGATGAACAGCAGATTTTCCAAATAGGCCCAGACGAGGAAGTCTGGACCTTTGAACGAGTGCGGATCGTCAATTATAAAATCGAACAGCTGGAAACCTCTAAATTGCCCGTCAGCCTATTTCCCGAATTGACACAAGAAATCGTGGAGCACTCGATCCAACGCTATGTCGAAAGCTGCGGATACCGCATTTCCCACTACATTACCAGCTATACCCCCATCACCACATCGACCGCGCAATCGGGTATTTTATTGTGCAAGCGGGGGACGCCGGCAATGCAGATCAGCAATCGGGCGATTTTAGAAGACGGCCGCGTGTATGAGTTCAGCAATATCGTTGCCATTGATTATGCTGTGACCTATATCCGTCCCTTTGACCGTGAGATCCATCGCTCACGCATCGATTGATTTTGGAAAAGCAAATGTGCCAGTTGCGTTGTCCTTACCCAGAGAGAACAAAGACATCCCCTGTCGATTGGACAGGGGATGTCTTTTGTTGTGTTTAAGGAGTGATCAAAGTGCCGTCTGGTGTACGGCTCTGGGTCCATTCATGAGGACGGTAAACCACGGGAAATTCCGCAGCTGCTGCTTCATCGAACGTGATTCCGATCCCACTTTTCTCGATGGGATAAAAATAGCCGTTTTCAGGTTGCGGACTACCACCAAAGACCGACTGGGTATTTGCTGGGATCGCAATCGTTTCTTGGATCGCGGCATTATGGAGATGGATATTTAGATGGGTGTTGACGGCTAAGCCGACAGGGCTGATATCAGACGGCGTGTGCCAAGCGATCCGAATGCCCATCGCATCGCAGAAGTGAGCCAATTTCAATGCTGGCGTGATCCCACCAATTTGTGAGACATGGGCGCGCATAAAGTCAATCTGTTGATTTTTGACTAGCTCTTGCCATTCCATCGGATTATTGAACAATTCGCCGGTCGCGATCGGGGTCGCCGACTGGCTGCGGAGTTGCTGCAACCACTTGTTTTGATCCGGCGGCAAAATATCTTCTAGGAAAAAGAGATTGAAAGGCTCAGCGGCTTTTGCAAATTGAATCGCTTGGTTTGGATGTAGCCGTTCATGCACGTCATGCAGCATTTGAAATTGATTGCCGTATCGTTCTTGGATCGCAGCAAACATTTTCAGTGTTGTGTCCATGTAGTCTGTTTGATCAAAATAGGAACCAGCGATGGGCTGATCGGGTGTTTGCAGTTGGCTAGGATTTCCACCATAAAAGCCTAATTGGCAACGGATATAGCGATAGCCCTCAGCCAAGAAGCGATCGATTTCTTGATAAAGGTCTTCGAGATTATCTGCCACGGCATGGGTATAGGCGGGAATCGCCGTACGCGCTTTTCCACCTAACAGTTGATACAATGGCATATCGGCTAATTGTCCCTTGATGTCCCATAAAGCCATGTCGACTCCTGAGATGGCATTGTTGGTGATCGGACCATTCCGCCAGTAAGAATTGACATTCATCACTTGCCAAAGATCTTCGATTTGATTGGCATCGCGGCCAAGTAAGAGGGGGCGTAAATACTCGTCAACGACGGTTTTTACGGCTAGTGGGCGAAACTGGAAGGTTGCACAACCTAACCCAGATACGCCTTTGTTCGTTTCTACTTTAACGACAACAAGGTTATGACGATCAGGTTTGATCGCAAAGGCTTTGACGTCGGTGATGATCGTTGGTGTCATTTCATTCACTCCAATTTTTGTCTCTAGTTGCTATAGCCATTGAAACATGCTTGGCAACCGCTGTCAATTTGGTCTAATAAAAACTGGATATACACCATAAAACCAGTCCAATTTTTGCCTATTTTATAATAAAACGTTGATATATAGCGTTTTTATTCTAGTTTTATCAAAAAAGGACTGGTTTTACAAGTCTGTGTGAGCATGCTACTATGTGTGTGAAAACGGAAACACCTGAAAGGGCGCCCGTCAAAAGGATCAGGACCGTTAGCAAACAACAGGGGGAAAAAAAGATGACCAAAGAAGACATCGTAAAACAGATCATTAAAGATGTTGGCGGATCAGACAATATCAACAATGCATGGCACTGTATGACTCGCTTGCGTTTTGATTTAAAGGATGAGAAAAAAGTCGACTATGCGGCGTTAGAAAAAACACCCAAAGTCGTAGGAACAAAATATCAAAGCAATCAGCTGCAAGTAGTGATAGGAACGGATGTTGCTGATTATTATGCACCTTTGGCCAAAGAATTAGGACTTGATGAAGCGAACCAAGGGGAGTCATCTGAGAAAAAAGGCGCCGTTTCTTTATTTATGGATACCGTTTCTGGCGTTTTTGGTCCGATCGTTCCAGCTATCGCTGGCGCAGGAATGATCAAAGGATTGATGGCTGGATTGGTGGCATTGAATGTCATCTCTAATCAAACAGATACCTATTTAGTGATCGACATGATTGCGAGCGGCGTATTCACATTCTTGCCATTTTTTGTTGCTGCTTCTGCCGCTCGGATTTTTAAAACCAATCAATATTTAGCGATCGCAATCGCGGCAACGCTGCAATTTCCAACAATGACCAATGCGGTAGCCGAAGGAAGCATTTCCGCCTTTCGTTTGTTCGGCGTACTGCCAGTACCCGTCTTTAACTATGCAGGGACAGTGATTCCCATTATCTTTGCCGTGCTGGCACTCAGCTATATTTACCGTTGGGTCGATAAACTCTTACCACAAGTGCTGCGTACCGTGTTTACACCGACGATTTCGTTGTTTGTCGCTGGTATCTTGACATTAACGGTCATTGGCCCAATCAGTATCCATCTAGGAAACTTATTGGCTGCTGGCGTGGCTGGATTATTCACTATCTCGCCTGTCTTAGCAGGAATCGTGGTAGGGGCGATTCGACCAATCGCAATCTTCACGGGACTGCATCATGCCATGACCCCGATCGCTTTGCAAAACTTTGCCAATCAAGGATATGATATGCTGATGCCAATGATGTTTATGGCAAATATGGCAATCACCGGCGCAACAGCAGCTATTTATTTCAAAGTCAAAACCAAAGAAGAAAAATCGATCATTCTATCGTCGGCGGTTTCAGGCTTGTTAGGGATCACAGAACCTGCGTTATTCGGGATTTTGTCGAAGTATAAAAAAGCCTTTATCGCAGCAACAGTTGGTAGTTCTGTAGCTTCTGCCTTCATCAGTTTCTTCGGTGTTCGTATTTATGGGTACATTCTTTCAAGTATCTTTAGTTTGCCAGCCTATATCGGGGAATACTTTGTCTACGCCGTTCTAGGGATCATCTTGGCGATCGGCTTATCTTTTGCCATGAGCTGGTTCTTGGTACCAAATCAAGCAGCAGAAGGCGATCGTTACACCAACGAAGTGGATCTGCATGCCGTGACCCATGGTGAATACGTCCCATTAGAAGATGTACCAGATGAAGTTTTTTCAACGAAAATGATGGGAGAAGGCTATGCCATCGAGTCCCAAGATGGCCAAATCTTTGCACCAGTCAGTGGCGAAGTCACCACTGTGTTCCCTTCAAAACATGCCGTCGGGATCAAAACCCAAAACGGCGTTGAAGTTCTTGTGCATATGGGGATCGATACAGTTTCCCTTGGCGGTCAAGGCTTTGAAGTCTTTGTCAAAGCTGGGGAGCAAGTCACTCCGCAAACCAAACTGGCACAAATGGATCTGCCGTTTATCAAGCAGCAAGGCAAAGAAACCATGGTGATCGTTTTGATCACCAACATGGATCGCGTGCAGCAATTTTCTGGAAGTACTGATTTAGAAGGCAGACACCAAGCCGGTGCATTGCTGGAAAAAGTCGTCTTGAATGCCTAATAAAAGAAAAAAGATGAGCTTCGTTAACGAAGTTCATCTTTTTTATTTGTCCAGTAACTATTTATGTTTATTCATAACGCAAAGCTTGGATTGGATCTAGTTTACCTGCTCGGTTAGCAGGCAATGTGCCGGCTAAAAAGGCAATCGATAAGATGACACCCATAACAGTCAGCGTGTTCGACCAAGAAAAACCAATCAATTGAAATCCGGTCAAAGCTTCAAGAAACGTGCTTGAAGCATAGTCGTTGATGATATTTCCTAAACTAAAAGCGGCGACGATCCCACTGAAAGCGCCGAAGAAACCAATTAAGAGTGCTTCGAAGCTAAAGGTCAGAAAAACTTTGCTGCGTCTCATTCCTAAGGCTTTCATTAAGCCAATCTCACGGGTTCGGTCTTGAACAGACATATACAATGTATTGATAATACCAAAGCTGGCAGCTAACAGTGAAATTGCCCCAAATAAAGTCAAGACGCCAGTAATCGCATCAATTACCATACGAAACATATTGATTTCATCTTCCACAGTCATTCCTTGGAAGCCATTTTCTTGTAAAGATTCTTTGATGGTATCGATTGCTTCACTGGATAAATTTTCTTCTAGATATGCCTGTACAACAAAAGATTGGTTTTTTAAGTTTTCTGGTAAGCCTACTTCATAAATTTCCAACACTTTTTGACTCAAAGCCTGATTAAAAATAGTCATTCCAGCTTGAATAAAGCTGAAATGGCGAACCCCAACAATTGTTGCTGTGACAGTTTCTTGTTCACCAGTTGCATGAGAAGACACTCCAATAGTAACTTCTTTTTCCAAAGCCTCTTTGGCATCTTTAAAGCCTAAAATTTCCACATAATCTTGATCAAGAATGACTTCAAATCCATCAACTTCATTATTGACTTGTCGACCAGCTTCTAATTCTAAATCGATATCACCAGAAGCCATTGCGTTGAGTTGATATTTCGTAGTGGAACTCCCCTGAATGTAATCCGCTACTAAAAAGCTGATTGGTTTAACGGTATCAATATGCTCGATACTTTCAATTACTTCCATATCTGCAGGTGTAATTACGTTAGCTTCTGCAGAGGATTTCTCTGGATCGTATTCTTGAATAGTGGACGCTGGTATTATATTATTACTGCCATCCATTTTGTAGACTGCTAGTAGGCTATTGTCACCGGCAGCTGTAATTTGTTGATCGAGGTAATTATTAATACCGGTGTTGATACCCATCGTTAGATAAATGGTAAAGGCACCAATAAAAATAGCAATGATCGTCAGGAGTGTTCGGCCTTTGTTTCGCAACAGATTTTTCGCAGAAGTTTTTAACAAATCGTTGAATTTCATTTATCGTCCTCCTCAATCACTAAACCATCTTTAATATGGATCTGCCGATCACAGCGGGCAGCTAGATCAGGATCGTGGGTGACGATGACTAGGGTGATATTTTCTTTTTCGTTAAGATCAAATAATAGCTCTTCGACTTTTTCTCCCGTCGCTGAATCAAGATTTCCAGTAGGCTCATCGGCAAAAATGATTTTGGGTTTGTTGACGAGTGCTCGGGCAATACAGACCCGTTGTTTTTGACCGCCAGAAAGGTCAGATGCTTT
Organism: Enterococcus sp. 6D12_DIV0197; assembly: GCF_002174385.1. NCBI lineage: Bacteria > Bacillati > Bacillota > Bacilli > Lactobacillales > Enterococcaceae > Enterococcus > Enterococcus sp. 6D12_DIV0197. The sequence goes on along the minus strand of NZ_NIBN01000001.1, from coordinate 3,160,598 downwards.
ATTTTTTGCTTTATCACCCAATTCTACGGCTTGTAGTGCTTCATCTACCAGTTTTTTTCGTTGATTTCGACGCATACCGCTGATTTTCAATGGCAGCATCACGTTGTCATGAACCGTATCTTTGGCGTTCATAAAAAATTGCTGAAACACGAAGCCAAAGGTTTCGTTTCGCAGTTTGTTTAATTCAGCAGCCTTTTTTCCTTTGACATTTCTTCCAAGTAAAAATAGATCTCCGCTAGTAGGCTGGTCCAACAAGGCTAATAAGTGCATCAATGTAGACTTACCTGAACCACTTTTACCGATAATTGCCACTGACTCACCCGCATAGATTTTTAAATCAATGCCCTTCAAGGCATCGAATCTAGTTTCTCCTTTTCCATAAACCCTCGTTAACTTTCTTGTTTCTAAAACGATCATTACATTCCTCCTCTAAAAACGTTAATAAGTTAAGACTATCACAAATAGTTGCCAATAAATCAGTCTTTAGGAGTAGTTTCTGAAATTAAATGAAAAAAAGCGACCCCCACTGGGAATCGCTAAGAAGCTATAAAATAAATTTTAAGTTCAATTAACTACGCAGCCCGCGGCCTTTTTGGATCAAGTACCAGCATACGCTGTATAAGACGACAATGAACAAGACCAAAATACCGATGGAGAGGAAAATCGGGACATCGATGGTGCCCAAAAAGCCGTAACGGAAACCAGAGATCATATACACGATCGGGTTGACTTTGGAGATCGTTTGCCAAATCGGCGGCAGCATGCTGATGGAGTAAAAGACGCCTCCAAGATAGGTCAATGGTTGTAAAACAAAGGTTGGCACGATGGAAACATCGTCAAAGGATTGGGCGAAGATCCCATTTAGCAACCCTGCTAATGAAAATAAGATGGCGGTCATGACAAGGGTTAAGACAACGATGACCCAAGAATAAACATGTAATGGGACGAAGAAAAGGGAAATGATGGTCACCAATGTGCCCACCAAGATACTACGGCCAAGTCCGCCAAAGACAAAGCCCCAAATGATGACGTGGGTAGGGACCGGCGCCACTAAGAGTTCCTCAATGTTTTTTTGAAACTTCTGTGAAAAGAAGGAAGATGACACGTTAGAGTAAGAACTAGTGATCGTTGACATCATGATCAGCCCAGGAACGATAAATTCCATATAAGAAAAGCCGCCCATTTCGCCGATGCGGCTGCCGATCATTTTCCCAAAGATAATAAAGTATAAGGAAGTAGTGATGACGGGTGGGACGAGGGTCTGCACCCAAATCCGTAAATAGCGGTTGGTCTCTTTGACCGCTAAACTTTTTAAGGCTGTAAAATAAAGACTAAACATGGTTTTCCTCCGCTTCGTGTGATTCTTCGGTGATTTTCAAAAATAGTTCTTCCAAGCGATTGGATTTGTTGCGCATGGAGAGGACATTGATCCCTTGCTGACTGAATTGGGCAAAAAGATCGTTGACGCCTTGATCTCGAGCGACTTCAACAGCGATGGTCTGTTCATCTTCCATTTGGATCGGATACCCAGTGATCGTTGGTGCTTGCTTGATCGGTGCGATATCAAAAAGAAAGGTTTCAAATTGCAGTTTTGCCAATAAGGACTTCATGCTGGTGTTTTCGATCAGTTCACCAGATTGGATGATCCCGATGTTGCGGCAAAGCATTTCCGCCTCTTCTAAATAATGGGTCGTCAAAATGATCGTTGTGCCCTTTTGGTTCAATTCCCGCAAAAAGCTCCACATTTCCCGCCGTAATTCGATATCGACACCTGCCGTCGGTTCATCCAAAATCAATAGCCGTGGTTCATGCATCAGGGCACGAGCAATCATCAAACGGCGTTTCATCCCGCCCGACAGCATCCGCGCACGAACATTGCGTTTTTCCCACAAATTCGACTGCTTCAGGTATTTTTCGCTGCGCTTGATGGCTTCGTTGCGAGGGACACCATAATACCCAGCTTGATTGACAACGATCTGCTGGACCGTTTCAAAGGGATTGAAATTGAATTCTTGGGGAACCAGACCAATCTGTTGTTTGACTTGGACCAATTCTTTGTCTAAATCGTAGCCGAAGACTTTGACGCTTCCCGAAGATTTATTGACAAGAGAGGTGATAATGCCGATGGTGGTGGACTTTCCAGCGCCGTTTGGGCCTAACAAGGCATAAAAGTCGCCTTCTTCCACCGTCAAATTTATGCCCCGCAACGCTTCAACGCCGGTAGCATAGACTTTGCGTAAATCGGTTAGTTCTAGTGCATAGGTCATGTTTGTTTGAACTCCTTCTATGTATGATGGTTTATTCTATCATTTTTTTTCAAGAAGAACCGCATGATTTGATTTTTTTCATTTGATTAGATAACAATTGTTGCTAATCGATGAAAAGTGGGAAAGAGGCAAAAGAAAAAACGACCATTTGATCGTTTTTTCGATAAAGTCGATTGTTAGCATAAATACCGTTCTGGTCGTTCTGTCTGTCCTAATAAGTAATCGACAGAAACATTATAGAGGGAAGCTGCGTGTAGCAGCGTCAATACATCGGGTAAGCGATCGCCTGCTTCGTATAAGGTGTAATCGGGGTAAGACACATCGAGATGCTGGCATACTTCTTTTGGGCTCAATCCGCGTTCTTCTCTTAAAAATTTGAAGCGGCAACGCAAGGTGTCTAATAAAAAAGCTTCTTCTAATGTCACTTTGCGGTCCTCCTTAAAAAATAGCGCTTTTTTTCGCACTGTTCTCTTTTTATTGTACCAACAAAAGCAAAATATGCGAAGTGATTCACATGAAGGGCGATCGGTTTTTGTCAAAAAGTGAAACAAATGACTTGCTCTGAGACGCGTTTCATACAGTATGCTTGATTTATAAAAAGGAAGGCGGGATGGAAACATGAATACATACATGAAGAAAAATGGTGCGGAATGTTGTTATGTGACGTTGGCATTTGATGGACAACAACTGGTATTGACGAAGCCAAAAGGGTTCTTTCAAGAACGGTTAGTAGAAATTCCTGTGGATGAGATCAGTCACTTGACGTGTGATGAACACTTCGGGTCTCAGCGCATCGGATTTATCCATCACAACGATTACTATGAATTTTATACATGTGGGCTAAGTGTGATAGACTATATGAAAGAACAATTATTCGTTTAAGGAGCAGTGAGTCATGGCAAACATTCGGGATATTGCACGCTTGACCGGCTATTCGGTCTCAACGGTTTCACGAGTCATTAATAACAATCCTTATGTCAGTGAAGAAAAGCGTCGTAAGATCCTGGCTGTCATGGAAGAGGTCAACTATATTCCGAATTACACGGCGCGGGCATTAAGTGTCGGCAAAACCAAAAACATCGGCGTGATCCTACCGTTTGTCAATCATCCCTATTTTGATCGATTATTGAGCGGCATCACGACAGCAGCGTTTGCTCGTGGCTATAAGGTGACGCTTTTAGCCACGAACTATGATCCGCAAGTAGAGGAAGCATATTTGCAAGAATTTGCGGCGAAAAGCTTTGATGCTTTGATCATTACCTCGCGGGCGAATCCGATCGAAACCTTATTGCCTTATCGTTCATACGGACGCATCGTCTTTTGTGAAAATATCTCGTATTTGACTGACGGCTGCACTTATATCGATCGAGAGGAATCGATCAAGGAGGTCTTCACGTATTTTAAGGAACAAGGCATCCAGAAAATCGGCGTGACATTGGGACGTAGCCGCAAGCTCAGCAGCAATTCAAAAATCACGGTCCGTTTGGCTCATGACTATTTTTCGACCTTTTCCGAAGACTTGATTTTTTGGGATTGTTTGACGGAAGAAGATGGCAAAGAAGCGGCTGCTTATTTTGCATATAAAGGAGTCGAAGCGATTTTCACCAATGGGGATCATGTTGCTGCTGGGATCCAGTCGCAGGCGCCGGGAGAATGGCTCGTGATTGGACGGGACAATCTATACATCAGCGAGCTGCTGCAGCTTTCAACGATCGATCATCACTTGCAAGCTTGTGGGGAGACTGCCGTCCAATTGGCGGTAATGGAAAAAAGCGGCAACTATCGCATGCCTTATGAGTTCATCAAACGATAGCTACAGACGAAACGATGCGCAAACAGTGCCCCTGAGCGGGCAGTGCTTGCGCATCGTTTATTTAATGGGATTTGGTGTAATGGTCAATGATCTGTTTCAACAGCTGCGCGCTGCCGACGCCTGCTTTTTGATCGTAATAGGCGGTAAAACGCTCGTCTTGAACGTACATTTCCCCTAAAGATCGGTGATATTCTGCTGAGTAAAAGGGCGCTGCTTGTTTAAGCCATGCTTGATGCGCAGCAAAAGCCTTTTCGGCTTTGTCAGAAGGGATTCGTTTCCCTTCCTTTTCATTCAATAGCTCTTTTATCAGCTGCAATAAGCGGTTTTCGTTGTCGGTCAGTGCTTGATAATCGACTTGGGTCATCTGCTGCCACTTTTGGTTGCTTTGTTCGATGATTTCCTCACCGTAGGCTTCTCGTAATTCGGCACCGTAGTTCGCTTCGTTTTCACGAATTTTTTGTTCCTTAAAATAACTGAATTTCTCTTGATCGGTCATCGTCTTTTCTCCTTCATAATAATCAATTGTTTGCGCCAAGGTGGTCAAAAGACTGTCCAGGGCTGCTCGCTCTTGTAAAAGCTGTTGGTAATGCTGCAACAAGACCGTTTGGATCGATTCTTGTGGCTTATCCAAGATTCCGCGGATCGTTTCTAATGACAGCCCAAAAGACTTAAAATATAAAATCTGCTGTAGGCGATCGACTTCCTGTCTCCCGTAGATACGGTAACCAGCTGAGTTGGTGCGTTGCGGTTGTAACAACTTGATCTGATCATAATACCGCAGGGTACGGCTGCTGACTCCTGACAGTTTAGCTAAGGCACTGATCGTATATTCCATCGGCTTTTCCCTCCTTACACCTGTATCCTAAAGGTTGACGTAACGACAAAGTCAAGAAAATTTTTTTGCGTTTTTTAAAATGTGCTATAATTATAACAAAGAAAGGAAGATAAGATGCAAATAGTTTTTTCTGATATTGATGGGACGTTCCAAGAAATGGGGCACCCGATTCATGAGATCAATAAAGAAGCCATCCGTTGTTTGCAAGATCAAGGGGATCACTTTGTGTTTGTCACAGGGCGAGGATTTGAGCTTGTTCAAGATATGATGGCGGAAGAAGGCCTTTCCTGCGATGTGATTTTTGGAAACGGCGCTGGTCTGATGGTAAAAGGAGAAGCGCCTGTTTTGACGCATACTTTGCCCTATAAGACATTGGCGCAAGTGATTGGTATCTTAGAAACAGAAGAGGTTTTTTATTTCTTACATACTGACCATGGCATCATTTCCCCACAAGCGCATTTGTATGAAGCGCAGTTTCAAGAAAGCCGCAAGCAGTTACTCGCGGAGTTAGGGGAGCGAGGACAAATCATCGTTGACTACAAATATGAGTTCTTTTACAACGAATGTCTTCATAAAGACGACGTGCTGCAGTTTATGAAGGAACATCCAGAGATAAAGGTCATCAAAATCGAACTGATGGAAGCGTCAGACGAAAAAAGAGAACGGCTACGGGAGATGATCCAATCAGAAACGGCTGCGATTTTTCAATCCTTTGTCCAAACACTGGAGATCGTTGATCCATTGGCGACCAAAGGTGCCGCGATCCGTTCCTTTTTAGAAGCTTTTCCCGCTGCCAAAAGCTACGGGATCGGTGATGGTGAAAATGACCTTGCGATGTTTGAAGCGGTGGATGTTTCTTTGGCTGTAGCAAATGCCAGCCCAGCGATCAAAGCAGTTTGTGATCGAACCATTGAGCGCGCGGAAGATGGCGGTGTTGGCCGCTTTATTTTAACAGAATTAGTTTCGAGAGAGGATGTTGTGCATGAAGTTGATTGAAACCCCAGTAAACCAAAATCTAAATATGGAAACTTTTTACCCGAACATCTCCAAGTATCTATTCGACAAAATAGCGATCAAATACTATAAATTGTACTCGCTTGATCGGACGCAGATTCTCTATGTGGATAGTTTTGATACGATTTCTTTAGTATTGATCAACAATAAAAAGAAAATCAGTCGGGAAGAAGTCGACACAGCGATTCATCGTTTGCTGAAGGTCGATCGCAAAGACGTGACCGTCAATGTTAATATTCGTAAAGAAATGGAAGCAAGAGGCATCACCTTTTCTAAACCGAGGAAAGATGTCATTCTTGTTCAATTGCCTGTGAAAGAATAGTAGTTGAAAGAAGTTGGGACATGCACGTTGCAAGAGCAATCAAACGTTGAACAAAGGGGCGACCTTACACGCGCGCAGGAATGATGCGCCAATAAGTAGGAGGCTGACCCATGCTTTTGAGCAATTTGTTCTCAGATGGATTGCCTTGTACTAGCAAAAACCCAACTTTTTTTTGAAAAAAACAAGATTTTCTGTCTTTTGTGTTTTTTTTGCTATAATGAGAAGAAGTAAGCTAGAGGGAGTAAGAACATGCAGAAATTATTTAAAGATGACAGCTTGACGCTGCACACCGATCTCTACCAAATCAACATGATGCAAACCTATTGGGAGTTAGGCAGAGCCGATCGTAATGCGGTGTTTGAATGCTATTTCCGTGACATGCCTTTTGAAAACGGCTATGCGATCTTTGCCGGTCTGGAACGACTGATCGACTATTTGAACGATTTATCCTTTTCAGAAACGGATATTGCCTACTTGCGAGAAATCGGTGGCTATCCAGAAGCCTTTTTAGAGTATCTAAAGGAGTTCAAGTTTGCTTGTACCGTTCGTTCTGCGTTAGAAGGCGATTTAGTCTTCAACAATGAACCGATCATTCAAGTAGAAGGGCCGTTGGCACAAGCACAGTTGATCGAAACGGCGTTACTGAATATGGTCAATTTCCAAACACTGATCGCCACGAAAGCGGCCCGCATCAAATCCGTGATCGGCACGGATCCCTTGTTGGAATTTGGTTCACGGCGGGCACAAGAATTGGATGCAGCCATTTGGGGGACCCGAGCGGCTTATATTGGCGGAGCAGATGCGACGAGTAATGTGCGGGCAGGGAAGATTTTTGGCATCCCAGCCAGCGGAACCCACGCCCATTCCCTCGTGCAATCCTACGGCAATGACTATGATGCATTTATGGCGTATGCCCAAACCCACAAAGATTGCGTATTCTTAGTCGATACCTATGATACATTGCGCTTAGGTGTGCCAAATGCGATTCGTGTGGCTAAAGAGATGGGGGATAAGATCAATTTCTTAGGTGTGCGGATCGACAGCGGCGATATGGCGTATATCTCGAAAAAAGTCCGTGAACAGCTGGATGAAGCGGGATTCACGGAAGCCAAAGTCTATGCTTCCAATGATCTAGACGAAAATACGATTCTAAGCTTGAAAATGCAAAAGGCGAAAATCGATGTGTGGGGTGTCGGCACCAAGCTGATCACCGCTTACGATCAACCGGCATTAGGCGCGGTTTATAAACTGGTGGCCATCGAAAATGAGCAGGGAGAAATGATCGACACCATCAAATTATCCAGCAATGCTGAAAAGGTTTCGACCCCTGGGAAAAAACAAGTTTGGCGGATCACCCGTAAATCTGACGGCAAGTCAGAAGGCGATTATGTCACGCTATGGGAAGAAAATCCACAAGCAGAAGACGAACTGTTCATGTTCCATCCTGTTCATACCTTTATCAACAAAACAGTGACGAACTTTGATGCGCGACCATTATTGCAAGACATCTTTGTAGATGGCCAGCAAGTGTATCAAGTGCCTGACTTAGAACACATCAAAGCCTATGCGACGAATTGCTTGGATTCCCTTTGGGACGAGTACAAACGTGACTTGAATCCACAGAAATACCCAGTCGATCTTTCGCAAGAATGCTGGGATCATAAAATGCGCACGATTGAAAAAGTACGCAAACAAACCAATGGCGCGATTTTGTAATCCGCAACTGCGCTGGTCCTAGGATCAGTCAGCTGCTTCAAAAAATAAGAGGAGGCGTTTCTATGACCATGCAACAAGAAATTATCAAAGAATTAGGAGTCTTACCGACCATCGACCCGAAAGAAGAAGTTCGTAAGAGTATTGATTTTTTAAAGGCGTATCTGCAAAAGAATCCGTTCTTGCATACGTTTGTCTTGGGGATCAGTGGTGGACAAGATTCGACGTTAGCTGGACGGCTTGCGCAATTGACGATGGAGGAAATGCGCAGCGAAACTGGGAATCCCAACTATCAGTTCATAGGGGTACGCTTACCTTATGGGGAACAAGCAGACGAAGAAGATGCCAAAAAAGCGCTAGCGTTTATCCAACCAGACATTGAGCTGCGGGTAAACATCAAAGCCGCCGTCGATGCGCAAGTACAAGCGGTGGAAGAAGCAGGGTTAGCGGTTTCCGACTTTAATAAAGGCAATATCAAAGCCCGTCAACGGATGATCACGCAATATGCCATTGCGGGTGAAAAAGCAGGAGCTGTTCTGGGAACAGATCATGCTGCGGAAAACATCACCGGCTTCTTTACGAAGTACGGGGATGGCGGAGCCGATATTTTACCACTGTTTCGTTTGAATAAGCGCCAAGGCCGTCAACTCTTGCAATATTTAGGCGCGCCAGAAGCGTTGTATACAAAAGTCCCAACTGCGGACTTGGAAGATGGTAAACCTTTAGTGGCAGATGAAGCAGCTTTAGGAGTGACCTACAACGACATCGATGACTATTTAGAAGGCAAGGAAATTTCGGCTGAAGCCCAACAAACCATTGAAAACTGGTGGAACAAAACGCAACACAAACGCCACTTGCCAGTCACGATTTTTGATGATTTTTGGAAATAAACGAAACCAATGATTGAGTTCCATTCGGATAGAAAGAAGAGTCTAGGGGGCAAGAAACCTTAGACTCTTTTTTTATGAGGCTTGCTTTCTTTAAAAATAACAAAAGCTTCTTACCTCGGCTTTACTTTCTTGCCTCGAAAGCATAAAATACGAGGGTACCTAGAATGTGTAGAAAAGGAGGAATGTTCCTTCGTGAAAATAAATAGCCATCCTTATCTGAAGATCGCATTAAAAGGCATCGCCATCGTCCTGTTGATCATTTTCAGTAATTTATATTTGCAATGGTGTCAAAACAATCTTTCCGTTGAATTAGCTCTGAAATTTGCCTTTTCGTGGCATACAGCAAAGTTTTTCTTGGCTTGTGGGGTGCTGCTGCTGGTGTATGGGGTGTTTGCCAGTTTGGCAGGTTCGGTACTGATCGGAGGCGTCTTTTATAGTGTCGTCATCGGAATCTTAGGGTATGCCAACCACACAAAGATGGTCTATCGCCAAGAACCAATCTATCCCGATGATTTAAAGATGGTCACTCAATTCGACCTTCTACGAACCATGATCGGCAATAGCGCCTTTTTCTTAGCCATCCTCTTCGCTCTGGCTGCGATCGGGGCGATCGGCTGGAGTATCTATCGCAGCCGCAAATTAAACCTGCGTTTGCAAGTGATGCGAGGAGCGGTGCTGGTCGTATGCTCGCTGGGCTTAGTCTATGTTTCACACTTCAACGACAGCAACAACCTTTTACGCAAAGCCTACAATCAGACGGCGCTCTGGATTCCGTATTCACAAAAAATGAACTACTACAATACGGGATTCATCGGTGGGTTTTTGTACAACCTGCGGGTAGATGCCATGACGAAGCCTGAGGGGTATTCAAAAGAAGCGATCCAAGCGATTGCGGACACCTACAATGCACAGGCTGCGGAGAAAAATCAAGACCGTGAAAGTGAAGCACCAAATATCGTCTATGTGATGAGCGAGAGCTTTTCCGACCCGAGCCATTTAAATGGCTTGTCGATCACCGGCGATCCGTTGAAAGACTATTACCACGTCGCCGATCAAACCATCAGTGGAAAAATGCTTTCGCAAAATTATGGAGGCGGTACGGCAAACATCGAGTTTGAAGCGTTGACTGGTTTTGCCATGGGCCTATTGAATCCACAGATGACAACGCCTTACACGATGCTGGTGCCGAAATTGACGCAACTGCCATCCTTGGTTTCTTTCTTGGAACAATCAGGGTATACGGCAACGGCGATCCATCCTTACGATACATCGATGTACAAACGCAAGGATGTCTATGGGGTGATGGGGTTTGAACAGTTTATCGATCAAGAGACGATGACCTATACCGACAAAATCGAAAATAATCCTTATATTTCTGATGAGGCGGCCTACAAAGAAGTGCTGGCATTGTTGGAAAACGATCAGCAACCGCAATTTGTTCATTTAGTAACGATGCAGACCCATATGCCGTATGCTGGTAAATACGATACCTTGAATTACCAAGCAAGCGGTCCGGGCAATATGGCTTCTTTGGAAAACTACCTGCAGGATATCTCCTACAGCAGTACAGCATTGAAAAACTTTGTAGCTGAATTAGAACAGCTGGATCGGCGAACGCTGGTCGTCTTTTGGGGGGATCATTTACCAGGCATTTATGCCGATGAGATCAAGGAGCAAAATGAAACGGCTGCCCTGCATGAAACGGAGTTTTTGATGGTCGATTCGCAAGGAAATTTTGCCCCAGAAGATGTACCTGTAACAAGTCCCTTTTACTTTGCGCCGAACCTATTAGAAGCCAGTGACCAACCAACGAGCGGGTTTTACCAGTTGTTATTGGCCTTGCAAGATGAGCTGCCAGCTTTTGAAATGGGTCAATACTATCAAGGCGGGCAATGGCAGACGACCCTTGCATTGGATCAAGAAGCCCAAGAAATCTATGATGCCTACAATTTGATCCAATACGATGTGTTACAAGGAGAGCAATACAGTTTAACGACTGGTTTGTTTGACTAACTGAAACGTAAAATAGCGCCTTATCCCAGTGTTAGTCACAGGATAAGGCGCTTTTGTTTGTAGGAAGTTATAAATCCTGCCATTTACGGTTTTGATCAAAATCATTGGCGGCGGCATAGGCGTCTTGAACGATCGTTTCAGGGTAGCCCATGACTTTTAAGAGGGCGATCGCGTTGCGGCTCAAGGCAGGACCGGATTTGACCTTGTAATCAAAGGAGATGCCGTCATCTTCCGTGACTTGTTCAGAAAAATGAATGTTGCGGCAGTCGTTTTTTAAAATTTCAGTCAGCTCAATGTCATGGGTGGCGACAAATGCCAATGATGGGTAGGCACGCAGCCAATGGATGATGCTGGCAGAAGCAGCGATCCGTTCCACCGTATTGGTTCCTTTTAAAATCTCATCAACAAAACAATAGCAGCGCTGGTTCGTGGCAACGGTGTCTAGCAGGCGTTTGATGGATTTGATTTCCGCGACGAAATAGCTGTCGCCTTCAAACAAGTCATCTTCGACAGCCATCGAGGTAATGACGTGACCGGGAACCATCGTAAAGGTTTCGGCAACTGCTGTCTGGATCGTTTGTGCCAAGATGCAATTGATGGCGATGCTTTTGACATACGTCGATTTGCCCGAGGCATTGGAGCCAGTCACGAGGGTATTGTGGGTCCAAGCAACATCATTCATGACTGCTTCACTTAGAAGCGGGTGATACGTACCCGTTGCTTGTACACCTCCGCTTGTTTGGAAGGTCGGTAGGCAAGTGATGGGCATATACGTGCGAAAATTTAAAATGGCGGCTGCGACTTCCAATTTTCCCAGCAAATTCCACAGATCGATGGCTGCTTGTTGGTGCTTTGCCAGGGTAGTAGTGACCGTTTGATAGGAAATAAACGGCAGCATAAAAATGATATTGATGTATTCAAACAACATGTCTCCTTCGCTGCCGTTTTTGGCACGAAACGAAAAGGCGAAACGAGTGATCTTTTTTAATGGTGCCAAGGATTGTTTGATCTCATCTTGGAGGGGCGTGTTGATTTTAGCGATCTGACTGCCACAGGCAATCGTTTGAACCAAATAGCGCATGCTGTTCAGTTCTGTTTCCAGCTTGGCTTTTTTGATGGAGTAATAGATCGTATTGAAAACGACACTAACCAACGTCAACAGGATGCCTTGGACAAACCCCAGCAGGAGCAGCAAGATGCCGACTAACGGCAGCACACCTAAAAAGACAAAGAACGGCAGAGAACCGATCGATTGCGCAGCTTCATTGGCCAAGTAGGCTTTTGAGAAATTATCATCTTGTTTTCCTAAACGAGCAAACGTATATTGGGATTGTTCGCGTGCGGCACTGTCAGTAGCAAAAAAGTCGATCAATTTGGTCAGTTGTTTGTCCGTCTTGAAGCGAAAATTGCGTAATTGCTGGTACAATGCTTCTGAACCAACACTGGAAAACGTCAGATTAATGGACTCAAACAACGAAAAGCCATCCAAGTCATACCAAGTGATGTCATCGACCTCGCTATCAAAATCGTGAAACTTCTTCTCAGTCAGCCAAGCCTTTTTCAAACTCGCTTCTTTATCAAAGCGGGGCTGACGGGGAAGCTTTCCCCAAGCAAGCCGAACGTAACGGCGTACTTTGTATCGATTCCAGATATCTAGTGCGGTCAAGATGAGAATGCTGGCGAGTATGATCAAAATGACCATCGTTTGTGGTTCCATATGCAAAAGTCCTCCTAATGGCTAATGAATGCTGGCTAAAGTTAAGTGTTGCTGTGGGCAGGATCGATTTCTTTCAAACAAGCATAGATCCGTTCAATATCTTGGGTCGTGCCTCGCAGCTCGAAATCCGCTAAGAACGGGATCGAAAATTGTTCCGCATATTGCTTTGCGGTCAAGCAATATTGATAATTGAAGTTTTTGTTGCCACTGCCGATCACGCCTAAGCAAAGAGCTGCGTTGTTTTCATAGTCAATGTATTCCCGCATGGTTTCTGTGAGAATCTCCTGATCGCCGTTATCGACGCCATTTCCACCTTCTAAATAGGTAGGGACAAAAACCACATAAGGTTCGTCTTCTTGTTCAAACACACTGTTGTCATGAATTTCTTTGGCTTCCCAAGTACTCGGAGTGTCTTGCTGATCCGCATAGGCCAACAAGCGGTTGACGAATGCACGAGTATTTCCAGAGATTGAAATATAAAGTAGTTTCATTTTTTTCATCACCTTCCGCTTTCTAGTATAACAGAAACCATTTATGAAAAGAGGAGAACTTCGGCAGTCTTTTCTAGTAAAATGCAGCCAAAGGCTTTAAACTGAGAGAGGAGTCCAATACAAAGGAGTGGCAATAATGTTTTCAAAAATGCATCATGTGGCGATCATCGCCAGTGATTACCAGCAGACCAAAGAATTTTATGTAGAGAAATTAGGCTTTGAAGTGATTCGTGAACATGCGCGCCCAGAAAAGAAAGATGTAAAAATCGACCTGCGCTTTGGGGAATCAGAAATAGAACTGTTTGTGGTGGAAAACCCACCAGCAAGAGCAAGTTTCCCTGAAGCAACTGGCTTGCGACATTTGGCATTTGCGGTGGAAAATATTGAAGCAGTCGTGGCAAAGTTAGCCGCCAAAGGAATTGCGTGTGAACCGATTCGTTTCGATACCTTTACGAATAAGAAAATGACCTTTTTCCAAGATCCAGACGGCTTGCCGTTGGAATTGCATGAATAAATAGGGAAAACTTTGTGTGGATCCTTTGTCGATTCAACTTGGTTTTTCTTGAGAGAATTGTTATTCTATGTATAGAAGCAAGGAGGAGAAAACGTGATAAGATTTGCAAAAAAAGAAGATCGCTTTGTCATGGCTGAACTCGTTTTAGTCATTTTAAAGGATATGGAATTGCCCTTTGTCAAAGAGATCGGTGAAGCAAAGACCTTAGAGATCTTGGCAGATGCCATGCTAGAACCCGACTATCGTTACGGCTTTCGCCGTGCGTTGGTCAATGAGATCGACGGGGAGGTTGCTGGGGTCGCCTTTGGATACCCAGACAAAGAAGAGGCGACGATCGATCAGCCTCTAGATAAAGTGCTGGAACAGTACGGTTTGAGTAAAGACATGAAGCTGTTTATCGATGAAGAAACCTTACCAAATGAATGGTACTTAGATACCATCTGTGTGGCTGAGAAATTTCGCGGCAAAGGTGTCGGCTCAGCCTTATTAGAAGCGTTGCCGAAAATTGCTTCTAGAGATGGCTATGAGGTGATCGGCTTGAGTGTTGACCGAGCAAATCCCCATGCGAAGCGGCTCTATGAAAAGCATGGCTTTGAAGTCGTGGCCCAAAGAGAGATCAGTGGCCACCTATACGACCATATGCAAAAAAGAACCAGCTGATTTTTCAGCTGGTTCCATTTGTTAGTCGAAGCTCAAGAGGATGGTCTTTCTTGCGGTGCCGATTGTACAGCCAGTAATCCATGACGGCAGCGATACAGATGCAGACTGGTGCATCCCGATCATCAACGACATCCAGTACATAATAATCCCCCGTCAATAAGGTCGCCTTATCCATTTCCATGATCTTTTTATTGAAATGATGGATCCCATAGCGATGATTGTAGATATCGCCGTGGACCGCCCAGTGAAGTTGCTGGATATAGTAGAAATCACCCGGCCAGTTAAAGATTTTTTGCAGTGTACCGACTTTCTCAAAGTCTTTGTAGATCTCAAAGCGCGTACCAAAAGTAAAGCTGATTTGTTTGATACTAGCAACCATTTGCCCATTCAAGCGGTAAAGGGAAAGAGCATCGCCCTTAGTTCCCCAACGGCCCACCATTAAAAACAGTGATTTGCCTGTTTCATCTTTGACAATGGTGCGTGTGACTCTGCTAAGTTGTCTTTCTTGGATGAAAAATTCTGACATACTTACGCCTCCTCATGTATCCCCAAAAAGCTGCGTGATTTAAAGATTTTCATCAATTGCCCGAACGATCGCTTTGCCGACACCAGACTCAATATTGGTGTCCGTCAAATACTTCGCGGCTTCTTTTACCTCTAACTCGCCATTTCCCATTGCAAAACTAACGCCTGCCAGTTGCAGCATACTTACGTCATTTAAGTTGTCACCGATCGTCATCACTTCCTCCAGTGAGATCATCCGATCTTTAGCGACATGCGCCACTGCGATTCCTTTTTGCGCGTTTCGGTGGTTGATCTCAATATTGTTTTGTCCAGAAGAAGTCACCACTAAATCGCCGTACCCATCGATGATTTTCGTGATAGGACCCAATACCCGCGCACCATCTTGATGGAAGCAGATCACTTTCAAAAATTCTAATTCTTCGATCGAAAACAACTCACTGAAATCATCGACATAATTGATCGGTAAAAATTCTAAACGGGCTGCTGTCATAGCAATCGCCATCTTATGGGTTAAATGGGGCATTGCTTCTGCCGTGTGGATCGCAAAATTTTCGATCCGACGTGTTTGGCTTTCCGAATAGATCCCGTTGCTCGTGGAGATCTCAAAATAGATGTCGTTTTCTTTTAGTAGGTCGATCAACGAACGAGTTTGTTCATGGCTGATCGGCACAGTAAATAATGAATTACCCGCTTCGTCGTAGACTTGGGCACCATTCAAGGTGATCATTGCACAGTCGATCCCGGCTTCTTGCAGCGGCGGCAAAGCCTCTTTGCGGTTACGGCCAGTTGCGACCATAAATTCGATTCCTTTGGATTGGGTATATTTGATTGCTTGGATATTTTCTTCTGAAATCTGCATACTAGCATTTAAAAGCGTACCATCCATATCAGAAGCAATTAATTTGATCATTGTCAGCGTCCTTTCTTAATCGTTTCTACAAATAGTGTACCATAAATCGCGCATTTTTTTCTTTCGAAGAGTAATTCTTGTTTCTAAGGGGAGGGATTTGTTATCCTAGAAGAAAACAAAGGAGATTCGCCATGAAACGACTATTGGACAATGATTGGCAAGAACAATTGCAGGAATCATTTGAGCAGCCGTACTACCAACAACTGCGGACTTTCTTGAAACAAGAATATGCCCAGCAAACGATCCATCCAGCGATGGATCATATTTATGAAGCCTTAAAACTGACGCCATACCATGACGTAAAAGTCGTCATCTTAGGTCAAGATCCTTATCATGGGCCTCACCAAGCCCACGGACTGTCGTTTTCCGTACAGCCGGGGGTCAAAATACCGCCTTCGTTGCGGAATATTTACAAAGAACTAGCTGATGACTTAGGGATTCCACCTGTGTCCCATGGTTATCTCGTGCCTTGGGCGCAACAAGGGGTCTTATTGTTGAATACCGTGTTGACAGTACGTGAAGGGCAAGCCTATTCACATCACGGGCATGGCTGGGAGCAGCTGACTGATACGATCATCGAAAAATTGAATCAACGAGAAGAACCGGTCATTTTTGTGCTTTGGGGCAAACCCGCCCAAAAGAAAGCCGCGTTGCTAGATACTAGCAAACATATTATTATAACAGCGCCTCATCCAAGTCCGTTATCAGCGCATCGAGGATTCTTTGGTTCGAAGCCTTTTTCTAAGATCAATCAAGCATTGCTGGCGTTAGGGGAAGAACCGATTTCCTGGGCGTTGCCCGAAAAAATAACACAGTTGTAAAACTGTGTTATTTAGAATGAGTAAATTTGTGAAAAAGGTAACGATATTTAAAATAATCGACTAATACAGGATTTTTATCTGTTCTTTTTTTCGCAATTATTGTACAATGGAAGGGTATAAAAAAACTGGAGGTCTTTACCCGTGGAATTATTCGAAAGTTTAAAATTTAAAATCGTGCGTCGTCATATCAAAATCGTTTTTCCTGAAGCAACAGATCCTCGTATCCTAGGTGCTGCTAGCCGTTTACGTTCAGAAGAATTAATTGAACCTGTTTTGATCGGTAACCCGGTTGAAATCGAAAAAGCAGCGGAAGCTCGCGGAATCAACGTATCAAACTTTGAAATTTTAGATCCTGAAAATTATGATCGTTGGGATGAAATGGTTGAAGCTTTTGTGGAACGCCGCAACGGCAAAGCAACGAAAGAACAAGCAGAAGAAATCTTAAAAGATGTCAACTATTTCGGTACAATGTTGACTTACATGGGCATTACTGAAGGAATGGTTTCAGGAGCGATCCATTCTACGGGTGATACAGTAAGACCCGCTTTACAAATCATCAAAACAAAACCAGGCATTAGCCGTACAAGTGGTGCTTTCTTAATGGTTCGTGGTCGTGACCAAGAAAAATACTTGTTCTCAGACTGTGCCATCAATGTAAACCCAACTGCACAAGAATTGGCAGAAATCGCTGTTGACTCAGCGAAAACCGCTGAATTATTTGAAATCGATCCAAAAGTTGCTATGTTAAGCTTCTCAACGAAAGGGTCTGCGAAAGCACCAGAAGTAGATAAAGTCGTTGAAGCAACAAAAATCGCCAAAGAATTGGCACCAGAATACCAAATCGATGGAGAATTGCAATTCGATGCTGCGTATATCTCAGCAGTTGCGCAATTGAAAGCTCCTGAATCTGAAGTAGCAGGTAAAGCAACCGTCTTTGTTTTCCCAGATTTACAATCAGGAAACATTGGCTACAAGATCGCCCAACGTTTCGGTAACTTTGAAGCAATTGGACCAATCTTACAAGGATTGAACAAACCAATCTCTGATTTGTCTCGTGGTTCAAATGAAGAAGATGTCTACAAATTATCAATCATTACTGCGGCACAAACACTAATGGAAAAATAAGTAGCCAATCGCTGCACTTATGAAAAACTGATCCCTTGAGGGTCAGTTTTTTGTTTTGCTCTTGGAAAGTTGAGGGCAGCAAAGGAGGAAGTGTGCGCAAAAGCAACGATCCAGTGATCGTCGGGAAATTTTCCCTAAGCTCCTTCTTTACAATTCCTTGAAAAACAAGCTATACTAGCAACTAGTAAATTAGATTGATCAAAGGATGGGGACTATGTTTACCATTAACGACTTAGAAGCAACCGCAGCATTTGCAAAAATCATTGGAGAGGCAGCCGAGCCAGGGGATAATCTGGTATTGACGGGCGATTTAGGTGCTGGCAAAACAACCTTGACGAAAGGCATCGCCTTGGGGCTAGGAATCGAGCAACTGATCAAAAGTCCGACCTATACGATCATTCGTGAATATACCAATGGGCGGCTACCGCTGTATCATATGGATGTCTATCGGGTGGAATACGGTGCAGAAGATTTAGGACTGGATGATTATTTCGAAGGGGATGGCTTGTGTGTGATCGAATGGGGCAATCTCTTAGAAGCCTCCCTGCCAGAGGATTATTTAGAACTGATTTTGGAAAAAGATGATACAGATGAACAAAAACGTCTTGTGAAATGTCATGCATATGGCACCAAAGCAACCGCCTTTTTGCAACGGATCACAACAAAATGGCAGGCAGCCCATGAGTGAGATCCAATTACAGATCAAAGAAGCTACGGGTGCTGATGCCAAAGCTGTGTTAGCAGTCAGTCAACAGCTAGGAGAAGAAACGGATTTTCTTTTGATGGACGAAAGCGGCTTGGCGTTGCCAGAAGCCTTATTGGCAGAACAGCTGGACGCTATCTATGAACGGGACGACTATTTGCTGTTGTTGGCATTTGATCAAGAACAATTGATCGCCATGGCATCAGTCAAAGGCCATGAAGAGTGGCAATTAGCCCATGTCGGGGAGATCGGTATCTCGATTTTAAAAGACTATTGGGGCTTAGGCTTAGGTTCGCTCCTGATTGAAGAATTACTGGACTGGGTAGTAGAAGTTGGCGAATTGACCCGCATCGAGTTGACCGTTCAAGCGAGAAATTTACGGGCGATCCATCTGTATCAAAAATTTGGTTTTTTAACAGAAGGCTGTATGAAAGAAGCGGTGCAAACCCGCGAGGGGCAAAAAGTTGACGTCTTGATGATGGCACGTCTTTTTGAATCATAAAAAAGGAGTGAAGGAAATGGAGTTTCGGGAACCGACGATCGCAGACTGCGATCAAATCGAAGCGTATCGGCAAGCCTTCGAGAAGAATCAAGAAGTCATCCATGGTGGGGCAGGACTTGTAGAAAGTCCGACAGCCAAAGACTGGCTAGAGGGATTGGTGGATTTTAAAACAGCAGAAACGGTACCAGAAGGATTCGTTCCCGCCCGTACCTATCTGGCTATCCAAGATCAAAAAGTGGTCGGTCTCTTGAATCTGCGTCTGACACTTAATGCGTATTTGCGACAAATTGGCGGACACATCGGGTATTCAGTGCACCCAGACCATCGAAAGCAAGGCATCGGCTCGGCAATGTTGGCACAGTCATTGGTAAAGGCCAAACAATTTGGCTTGAACAACGTGTTAGTAACCTGTGAAGAAGCCAATCGCGCCTCCGCCAAAGTCATTGAAAACAACGGTGGTAAATTGACAGAAAAAGTCATTGATCCTGAAGATGGCGCTATAATCTGTCATTATTGGATCGATCTGACTTAAAATGAATCCTTCCTTAAATGAAAACGTGCGTCCTAAAGGCTAGCGCAATGCTGACTTTAGGACGCACGTTCTTATTTATTTGACTAAAACCAATTTTTTTAATGGATCGATACCAAATTCTTCTTCTTGACGCAATAAGATTTGGGCACATGCCCGACTATCTTCTAGTGCATCATGGTGGTTTAGTAAAGGAATCTGTAATTGCTCACAAACCGTGTTTAATTTGTGGTTCGTAAATTCTGGATACAGCTTGCGGCTCGTTCGCACCGTGCATAAGGAAAGATAATTTGGTTGTGACAACCCATAATAATCAAGACATCCCGCCAAAACTCCAGTATCAAAACCAGCGTTATGCGCAACGATCAAACTGTTCAGTTGATAATATTGTTGGATTTGTTTCCATACGTCAGGAAACTTAGGCGCTTCTTGTACATCTTCTGGACGGATGCCATGAATTTGAATGTTTTTCCAAAAAAATTCCGTTTCCGGTTGGATCAATGTGTAATATTCGCCCACGATTTTGCTATCTTGTACCATGACTAGTGCAAGGGAACAGGCACTATGCTTTTGATAATTTGCTGTTTCAAAGTCCATTGCGATAAAATTCATCAGACTCACCTCATTGCCATTCTAGCACAAAATCAAAGAATGAAAAGCGAACAAACGTTAAGAAAAACTGAAGTTTTCCTACGGTTAGTTGAGATCCAGTTCCACCGGACAATGGTCACTGCCAATGATATCTGTATGGATCTTGGCGTCTAGCAAGCGCTCATTTAAGTCATCCGAAACGACAAAGTAATCGATGCGCCAGCCAGCATTGTTTTTGCGAGCGTTGAAACGGTAGCTCCACCAAGAATAAATACCTTCTGCATCTGGATAGAAATAGCGGAACGTATCGGTAAAGCCAGCAGCCAAAAGAGTCGAAAACTTTTCCCGTTCTTCAGGTGTAAACCCAGCACTTTTTTGATTGGTTTTCCAGTTTTTGATGTCGATATTTTTATGGGCAACATTCAAATCACCACAGAGAATCACTGGCTTTTGTTGTTTCAATTCAGTCAAGTAAGCCAAAAAGGCATCTTCCCAAGTCATGCGATAATCCAAGCGGCGCAATTCATTTTGGGAATTTGGTGTGTAGCAAGTAATCAAGAAAAATTCAGGATACTCCAGCGTGATGACGCGACCTTCCGTATCATGTTCTTCGATTCCTAATCCATAACGGACCGATAGTGCAGGTTCTTTTGCGAAAATTGCTGTGCCAGAATAGCCTTTCTTCTCCGCATAATTCCAGTATTGATGATAGCCTGGTAAATCCAATTCGATCTGACCTTCTTGCAGCTTTGTTTCTTGTAAACAAAAGAAATCAGCATCGAGGGCTTCAAACACTTCAGAAAAATTTTTTTTAACGATGGCCCGTAAACCATTCACATTCCAAGAAATAAATTTCATTGAGACTCCTCCTTCTTTTCCACTACGCCTCCCATTTTACCTAAAAAAGCCAGAAGCGCAAAGCAAGTGAGCGGAATGAGGAAAACAAGGAGGAAGAATAAGGATTAAATTTGGATGCTAGAGAAAATTCGTTTGTAGTACGGAAAAGGAACGATGGCTCCTTACGTTTACTTCCATTTTATGATACAGTCATTTTGAAAAGGGGGCAGTTTCATGACGATCAAAGCGCAAGTTTCAGCGAAAATGACTTCGAAAAATCAAATAACTATTCCAAAAAGTGTGCGGCAAATACTAGGCTTAAAAGAGAATCACTGGGTAATTTTTGAATTTACCCCAGAAGGTGAGATCAAGGTAAGAGGCGAAAAAGCAGCGCCTTCCTTTTGAAGCTTTTTGGAAACAAGAATTAGCGATCATAGAAGAAATGGGAAAATTTGACACAGGTGAGATGTTTTTTGAAAAAGATTTAGGTGAGGAGAACATTGAATGGTAAGGCAAGGAGATATTCTTTTATTGACTTAAATCCCACCAAAGGAAATGAAATGGCAAAAAAAAGACCGAGTGTAGTGGTTAGTAATGATTATTATAACAAGAGTTTCAATACCATCTTAGTGATGCCAATCAGTAGCTCAAAAAAATATGTAGAAGAAAAATTTGCTCGATCGAATGCGTTTCAAACAGTTACCGAAACACAATAAAGTAAAGTTCAAGGGTCGATTCTTTGTCAGCATATTTGCAGTGTGGACTTCTTGCATCGCAGCAACTTAGAAGTATTCGATAAAGTCACTACGGAGATGAAAGAACGATTATCTGAAATAACAAAACACTTTTTTTGAAGCTTACTCTTTATTAATCAAGTCATTCGAAAAGAGGCGCTTATGGGTCATTCGACCATTAAGCTTTTCTTTGATTCACCAGAGGTAGCAACTTTTCCTTGAACATGCTAAAATAAGTGAGATGTTTATTGTGAAAGGAAACCTTCTCGTGAATAAAGACTTGATGATTGCGCAATTCCCTGAAATTGCCTTATTAAAAGATGAACCCTTATTGAACTATACGTATACAAAAACTGGTGGACCGGCAGACATTTTGGCTTTTCCCAAAACAGCAGATGAAGCCAAACAGCTACTTGATTATTGCCGAGAACAAGCGATTCCTTGGATCGTCTTAGGAAATGCCAGCAACTTGATCGTCCGTGACGGTGGTATTCGTGGCGTGGTGATCATGCTATCAGAAATGAACCAAATCGTGGTAGACGGCACTTCTTTGATCGTCGATGCTGGAGCAAAGTTGATCGATACCACCTATGTCGCTTTGCATGAATCGTTGACTGGTTTTGAATTTGCCTGCGGGATTCCTGGCAGTGTCGGCGGTGCCGTCTTTATGAATGCTGGCGCCTATGATGGCGAAATCCAAGATGTCTTTGCGTCCTGCGACGTTTTGCTGGCTAATGGTCAAATCGTGACTTATACCAAGGAAGAAATGGAATTTGCTTATCGTCATAGCAAATTGCAAGAGCAAAAGATGATCATTTTGAGCAGTCGCTTTGATTTAGCAAAAGGCGATCAAGAGCAAATCAAAAAGCGGATGGATGAACTGACAGAATTGCGGCAATTGAAGCAACCGCTAGAATACCCCTCTTGTGGGAGTGTCTTTAAACGTCCAGTCGGTCATTTTACCGGAAAGCTGATCCAAGATGCAGGCTTACAAGGATTGAAATGGGGCGGAGCCCAAATTTCGGAAAAACATGCGGGCTTTATCGTGAATGTCGATCAAGCCACTGCAACGGATTACGTTGAACTGATCGCTCATATCCAACAAGTCATCAAAGAAACCTTTGATGTCACCTTAGAAACAGAAGTCCGAATCATCGGCGAAGAATAGATTAGCGAAAAGATTGTCCCGAGGGGCAGTCTTTTTTTATGAGAGCTGATAAAAAAGAGCTTAGGTTTGTAAGCTTTCTCAGTCTTCGGTACAATAAACGAAAAGGAGTGAGCAGGATGAAAAAGTGGGGACGCGTCATTTTGTTTGTTGGGTTCGCCTTTCTTTTCGGCGGTTGTACGAAATTACCGCAAGAACAGTTTGCCGAACAGTTGACGAATCAGCAAGCAGTGAATGCTGGTGAATTCCAAGCGACGATCGATACCTTTGAGATGGGCAGCAGCAGCGAATACGGTCAAGAAGCCGATAGGTATGCCTCTATGTTGATGTCACAGTTAGTCGGCTCGTCATTTAAAGGGGACTTCGTCCAGGACAAAGAAACCAAAGCGATTTTACTCAATCTGGCAGTCGCTTTTGGGGGGCAGGAGCTGCCGATCAAGCTGATCGTCGATCCAGAAAAACAAGAAGCGTATGTGTCAGCTGAAATCTATGAAACACTGCAAGGGTATATCAGCGCATTTGGTAGTGACAGTTATGGGACAAAACCAGACGCTGCGGAATATGAAGGCAAATACCTGCGCATCGATCAAGAAACCTTAGATTCTTACTTTGGCGAAGGAACTTTTGCAGAGGACGGCGAGGGGACAACCGAAGCAGAAAAAGAGCCTGAAAACCTCTTTACCATGAACAGTCTTTTTCATAATGAGACATTTGCAGACTATCTGAAAACCTTTGAACCGGATGCTTTCAAAAGAGATGGAGATACGATCAGCCACACGTTTACCAAAGAAGAATTGGCAGATTATGCAGATTATGCCCAAGAACACGGCGCCGATCAAAAGCAAGTCGCCGAATTAGAAACGATGTTGGAAGAAGTCGAGCAGTTTGACTTAACCATGACCGTCAATACGAAAACAAATCAGCAGAAAATGGCTTTTCACTTCGTGCAAGCGGATGAGCTGCAAACCACTATCGGAGCCACGGTGACTTTTACAGGGAAGAAAAGTGATACTGCTGTTGCAATCCCTACAGCGGAAGAATTGATTGACCCAGAAGAATTGTTTTCTCCCTATGATTATGGTTGGGATGACAGCTATGACGATGGGTATGAAAATGATTATGATGATGAGTACTGGGATAGCTATGATGAAACCGATGATTGGTCTTCTTATATGCTGACGGATGAGGAGTTTGAAGAACTGCTGCTGCAAATCAAGCAAGAGCTGCCTTATTTGACCCAAGCAGATATCGATGATTATCTGACATTTTATGAAGAGTATTTGACCCAAGAGCAGTATCAAGAGCTTGTCGAAGCACTCCAAGTGACACAAAGTTTATAAGACACTCAAAAGGGAAGCGACCGCCTAAGTTAGCCAAAAAGCTAACTTTGGGCGGTCGCTATTTTTTTAGATACGATTTTTTTTGCGATTCATGACTAAGCGTAAAAGGACGGTTCCAACTGCCATCGTGGCGATTCCCGCTACAATGGCTTCAGGTACACCTTGGGCGAAGATTACACCTAAAATCGCTGCATAGACAGCATTGCCAGCTTTCCCCACAACCTCCGCATATTCTTGCTGGAACAAGAAGTAGATCAAGTTCATTACCAGGATCGTATTCGTCAAGCCTCCAGCGACACCAGCAATCAGTAGCGAAAGACTTTGCTGTTTGTTTTTCCAGATTTTTTGACAGCCTTTGTACACAAAGTAAGGAACGACACCAATCAAAATACGAGGAATCAACGCTACGAGGATCGCTTTCCAGCTTCCTTGATCACTCCCATAAATCGGTACGAAAGGGGAGAAGACAAAAGAAAGCGGGGTGATGATCCAGGTCGAACGCACCATACTGATGATCCCAAAGGCGCCGCCTAAAAAGCCGCCGATCCGAGGGCCTAATACAATGGAAGCGATGATCACAGGAATGTGCATCGTTGTCGCATTGATTGGTCCTAAGGGAATAAACCCAAGAAAGGGAACCGATGCTAAAAGAATCAAGATTCCTAAAAAGAAAGCTGTTAAGACAAGTTCAAAAGTTGATATTTTTTTCATTGTTAGACACTCCGTACTTCCAAAGCAGTCAATGCTTTTTCAAGAATCGTTTCTGTTGCTGCTAATGCGCCTCTGCCGAAATCACCGCAAGCCAGTAACGCTTCACGGGGTTCAATCTCTTGGAAGCCGACTTCTTTCAAACTCCCCAAATTTCTTTGAACAATCGGGTTTTCGTACATGACGGTATTCATGGCTGGCGCAATCAAGCGGGGCACGGATAACGGCAACGCTAAGGCAACTGTTGAGATCAAATCATCGGCTATCCCATGCGCCAGCTTGCCAATACTGTTAGCACTGGCTGGGGCGAGCAAGAAAAGATCGGCTTGTTTGGCTAGTTCAATATGATTGATGCGATCTGGTTGACGTTCTTGCATAACATCCACATGGATCGGGCGTTTGGATAATGACTGTAGAGTCAAAGGCGTAATAAATTGTGTGCTATTTTGAGTCATTAAGACATCCACTGCATAGCCCTTTTTGGTTAATTCATTGGTTAGGTCGGCTGCTTTGTATGCAGAGATACTGCCGCTGACGCCAAGCAGAACGTGTTTTTGTTTCATGTTTCTTTCTCCTTTTCTAAAAAAACATCTAGCTAAGCACGCAGGTCATTGCGTAATGTGTCAACGATCAAGGTTGCGATCTCAGCTTTTGTGCGGCCAGTCCCGATTTGTCCTTCTTGTGTCAAAAGGTGTCCGACATGCTGGTTTCCAGAAATTTGCGTCAAGTCGTTGGCCAACACATAATCCGCTTGGCTAGCCAGCAGACTTTTTCGTGCGACCGCAAACAACTCGGCTTCCGCTACGTCTACTAATAATTTGAATCCGACTAATAAGGTTGTCGGCTGTAATGCTTTGATGGTTTGGATCACTTTCGGGGTTTTCTTCAACACTAAAAACAAATGATCAGTATTGGAAGAAACTTTGCCTGCCGTTGTTTCAGATTGTGTGAGCACGTGTGCCATCAATGCCGGAGTGACCTGGTTGTCATAAGCTGGTAGGGCATCGTTGATTGCTTCATAAAACGCTGCTTCTGAAAAATGAGCAGCAGGGGTGAAATCACTGACTGCCATACTGTGGATCACAGCAGCATACGAATGGGTCGTCAATAAATCGGTCAACCGCGTCAACAAGTCCGTGGTCCCTTCAATGAAATGACAGGTAACGCGTGGATCGGTCGGCGGTTGTTTGGCAGTTTTCGTCGTAACGTAATCGATGGCCACCTCAGGGTATTGCAGCCATTCCTTGGCAATGGCTTGACCAAGTGAGCCCGTGGAATGATTCGTGATTGCACGGACATCATCGATTTTTTCGGAAGTACCGCCAGCCGTAATCAAAATTCTCATTGCGCTTGTGACACCTCAACGATCGTCCGTCCTTGGTGCGTACCAGCTAATAAAGCTGCCAATGTTTCTGGCAAGTCTTCCAAAGTGATGGCTTTCGTGTAAAGCTGATCGATCACATTCCACTCACCCGCTAATTTCTCCCATAATGCCGAGCGGATCTCATGGGAAACATTGACCGAATCGATCCCAATTACGCGAATCCCACGCAAAATAAAGGGTAAGACAGTCGTTTCGATTTTGATTCCACCAGCATTGCCGCATAAGAAGGCACCGCCCCCATACGCGATTTGCGGAAGCACTGCCGCAAGCAATGGACCGCCAACTGTATCGATGACCGCTGCAAACGTTTGTTTTGCTAATGGTTTGACCTTTTCTGGTACCACGTCATCAGGACTAATGATTTTTGCTGCGCCTAGGTCTAACAACCATTGCGCATCGTTTTTCCGAGATAGCGCCACTATATTTGTATAGCCCAGTTTTTTCAATAAAGCAATGCTGACACTGCCGACGCCACCGCTAGCGCCTGTCACCAAAATAGCAGCGTCTTTTGCTAAGTGCAGCTGTTCTAATTCTTGCACTGCTAAAGCTGCTGTGAACCCAGCAGTGCCATAGGTCATACTGTCTTTTGCTGAAAAACCAGCAGAACGTTTCACGAGCCACTCGGCTGGGACCCGTTGAAATTGACTGTAACCGCCTGGGTGAGAAACCCCTAAGCCATAACCTGTCACTAAGACTTGGTCGCCTGGGGCAAAATCAGCAGACTGACTGTCCACGACTTCCCCTGCTAAATCGATTCCCGGCGTCATCGGATACGTGCGGATCACGCCGCCATTTTCTTTTGCTGCCAAGGCATCTTTGTAATTGACATCTGAGTAATCAACACGGACAAGCACATCGCCTGCTGGCAGCTCGTCAAGGGTTGCAGTTGTGAGTGAAGCAGTAAAATTTGGTTCATTCATGACACGAAAGGTAGAGAAATTCGTCATTTCAGACACTCCTTTGATGGTTTGTACTCATAATACCATAAGTTTTATTTTTTTAACCAGTGAAGCAAGAAAAGGCAGGTCTTCTTATCAAAAAATCAGTAAAAACAGATTATTATTAAATCTACCTTTTCTTCTTTAAAATAGAAGTTGTTCTTTTAAACCTGTGAAAAGCGAAAATGACGGGACCGCCATTCCTTTCCTTTATAATACAAGCGTTTAGCGTCACTCCTTTTTTTGATCAGAGAGAAAAGAATTCAAAAAAATGAAGAAAAAAAGCTTGTGTTTTTTGCAATTATTTGTATACTAGAAAAAGTGAAATTAAACATGAAGTTTACTTATAGCAAACTTTTTTATTTGAAGTTGTGTCAATCAAAGGGGGAATGAACATGGAGATTGGCGAGAAGCTGCGCAATTTGCGCGTTCAAAAGAATTTGACCCAAGAAGAATTAGGCGAGCGGACCGATTTGACGAAAGGCTATATCTCACAGTTGGAGCGTGATTTGAGTTCGCCTTCTATGGAAACTTTTTTTACGATCTTAGAAGTTTTAGGCGTGACACCAGAGGAATTTTTCCGAGAAGAAAATGCGCAGCATCAAGTGGTTTATCGCGAAGAAGACAGCACGCTTTATTATGATGAAGAAAATGGCTATGAATTGAAGTGGCTGATTCCCGATTCCAATGAAAAAGAAATGGAGCCAGTCTTGCTGACCTTTGATAAAGCGGGCGAATACAAGACCTTTGAACCATCGTTAGCAGAAACATTTATCTATGTCTTAGAGGGCAGTGTGGCCTTGACACTAGGAGAAACGCAGTACAAGGCTCGTAAAGGCCAATCGATTTATTATCAGGCGACTGAGCCGCATCAATTAAAAAATATTGCGGGCAAAAAAAGCCGTGTGCTTGTAGTCGTGACAGATTCTTATTTATAGTACAGGAGGAAAGAGTGTGGGAAAAACAATAATTTCATTCAACAATGTGGTGAAGCGATTTGATGATGATGAAACAGTTTTGAAAAAAGTGAGTTTTGATATTGAAGAAGGTCGCTTTTATACATTGTTAGGTCCTTCAGGTTGTGGAAAAACAACCATCTTACGCATCATTGCGGGTTTTTCGGACGCAACAGAAGGCGACGTTTATTTTGATGGACAAAGAATCAATGACGTTCCTGCCAATCAACGGCAAGTGAATACTGTCTTTCAAGATTACGCCTTATTCCCACATATGAACGTTTTTGAAAATGTGGCATTTGGTCTGCGAATCAAAAAATTACCAAAAGATGAAGTGAATAAAAAAGTCTTAGAAGCGTTGCGGCTAGTACAACTTCCTGGTTATGAGAATCGTGAAATCAGCGAAATGTCTGGAGGTCAACGCCAACGGGTCGCAATCGCACGAGCGATCGTCAATGAACCCAAAGTATTGCTCCTGGATGAACCATTGTCCGCATTGGATTTGAAATTGCGAACCGACATGCAATACGAGCTGCGGGAATTGCAGCAGCGACTAGGCATCACCTTTATTTTTGTCACCCATGACCAAGAAGAAGCGTTGGCGATGAGTGATGAGATTTTCGTTATGAACAAAGGGAAGATCGTCCAAAGCGGCACACCAGTGGATATTTACGATGAACCAATCAACCATTTCGTGGCGGATTTTGTCGGTGAAAGCAACATCGTCACAGGTACGATGATCGAAGACAACTTAGTGGAGTTTGTCGGCAAGCAATTTGAATGTGTCGATGGCGGGATGCGGCCGAATGAAGCTGTTGAGATCGTGATCCGTCCAGAAGATTTGAATTTGACGACGGCGGAAAAAGGCAAGCTGGTCGTTGAAGTAGACACGCAATTGTTCCGAGGCGTGCATTACGAGATCATTTGTTATGACGAACAAGGCAACGAATGGATGGTTCACTCTACAAGAAAAGCCACTGAAGGAAGCAAGATCGGGCTTTCCTTTGAACCAGAAGACATCCACGTCATGCGTTTCAATGAGTCCGAAGAAGATTTTGATGCTCGTTTAGAGAGCTACGAAGATTAGGAGGGAAAGCTAATGACGAAAATGCGTCGTTTTTATGCGATACCCTATGTCTTTTGGTTATTGCTATTTGTTATTGCACCAGTCTTATTGATCATCTACCAATCCTTTTTTGATATGAACGGCAACTTTTCGCTGGTCAATTATCAAAGCTACTTAGGTTCTGGCAAATATTTGATCATGACCTTAAACTCGGTTTGGTATGCCTTTTTGATCACCGTGATTACCTTAGTGATCAGCTACCCGACAGCCTATTTCTTAACTAAGCTGCGTCACAAAGATTTGTGGCTGCTGTTGATCATCTTACCAACGTGGGTCAACTTATTGTTAAAAGCCTATGCGTTTATTGGGATTTTCGGCATTCATGGCAGTGTCAACAACTTCCTAGAAATCATGGGTGTTGGACCAAAGCAGATTTTGTTTACCGACTTTAGCTTTTTGACGGTTGCCGTCTATATCGAACTGCCCTTTATGATCATGCCGATTTTTAATGCCTTAGAAGAAATGAATCCCTCTTTGATCAGTGCCAGTCGCGATTTAGGGGCAAACAGCTATGATACGTTTCGACGAGTGATTTTCCCTCTGTCGTTAAACGGTGTGAAAAGCGGCGTCCAAGCCGTCTTCATTCCGTCGCTCTCCCTCTTCATGTTGACCCGTTTGATTGGGGGCAATCGCGTAATCACGCTTGGTACGGCGATCGAGCAGCACTTTCTCGTTACCCAAAACTGGGGCATGGGTTCGACCATCGGCGTCATTTTGATCATCGCTATGTTCCTCGTGATGCTGTTTACGGGAGAAAAGAAAAAAGGAGGGCAACGTAAATGAAAAAATTTCGCTGGTCGAATCTTTATCTGATCGTCGTCTTTATTCTTTTGTACGTGCCGATCTTTTATTTGATTTTCTATTCCTTCAATGAAGGAGGCACCATGAATGCTTTTACGGGTTTCACTTTTGAACATTACCAATCCGTCTTTCAAGATACCCGCTTGATGATCATCGTGTTGAACACCTTTATGCTGGCATTTTTATCAGCATTACTGGCAACGATCATCGGCACATTTGGTGCGATGGGCATCTACTATACCCGCAAACGCCGAACGAGAACGGCATTGTTGAGTTTGAATAATATTTTGTTGGTTTCACCAGATGTCATCATTGGTGCTAGCTTCTTGATTTTCTTTACGATGATCGGCAACTTGTTCCGTGGGTTTAGCTTAGGCTTTTTCAGCGTATTGCTTTCGCATATCGCCTTTAGTATCCCGATCGTGGTGTTGATGGTCTTGCCGAAACTGCAAGAGATGAACGATTCAATGATCGATGCTGCCCGTGATTTAGGCGCGAATAATTTTCAAGTCATTAAAAATATCATTTTGCCTTTCTTGACACCGGGCATCATCGCCGGCTATTTCATGGCCTTTACTTATTCACTCGATGATTTTGCCGTGACATTCTTTGTGACAGGCAATGGCTTTAGTACCTTATCGGTAGAGATCTATTCTAGAGCACGTCAAGGAATCAGTTTAGAAATCAATGCATTAAGTACACTTGTCTTCTTATTCTCCATGATCCTGGTGGTAGGCTATTACTTTATCAGTAAAGAAAACGGCGCGAAGAAATTGCGTAAAAACCGCCGTGTGGAGGTGGCAAATCTGCGATGAAACGACTACAATCTCTGATTATCGGTATTGTTGCGATCGTCCTGATCTTGCTCTTTGGTGTCCGTGAATTGGAACGCTCCTCTGGTATGGCAGGTGCTGAGGTCGTCAACATCTACAACTGGGGCGACTACATCGACCCAGATTTGATCAGTAAGTTTGAAGAAGAGACTGGCTACAAGGTCAATTATGAAACCTTTGACTCAAATGAAGCGATGTTCACGAAGATCCAACAAGGTGGTACGTCCTATGACATCGCCATACCGAGTGAATACATGATTGAGAAAATGATGGAACAAAATCTTTTAAAACCATTGGATCACAGCAAAATCAAAGGGCTAGACAATATCGACCCTCGCTTTTTAGACCTGAGTTTTGATCCTGGCAATCAATATTCGATCCCTTATTTCTGGGGAACACTGGGGATCGTCTATAACGATAAGTTCTTTGATGAAGGTGAGATCACCCAATGGGACGATCTTTGGAAACCCGAATTAGCAAATAGCATCATGCTGATCGATGGCGCGCGTGAAGTGATGGGATTAGGTTTGGACAGCTTAGGCTATTCTCTAAACAGCAAAGACGATGATCAGCTGCAAGAGGCATTCAATAAGCTGCGGACCATGACCCCAAACATCAAAGCCATCGTCGCAGATGAAATCAAGATGTACATGGCAAATGAAGAAGCATCGGTTGCGGTCACATTTTCTGGGGAAGCAGCCGACATGATGTACGAAAACGAGCACATTCATTATGTGATCCCTTCGGAAGGTTCCAACCTGTGGTTTGATAATATGGTCATTCCTAAGACCTCACAAAACGAAGCCGGTGCTTACGCCTTCTTGAACTTTATGCTAGAACCCGAGAACGCTGCACAAAACGCAGAATACATCGGCTATTCCACACCTAACCAAGAAGCCATGGCATTACTGCCTGACGAGATCACCGAAGACGAACAATTCTATCCATCCGATGAATTGATGGAACACCTCGAAGTCTATGAAAACTTAGGTGCTGAGTATCTGGGCATCTATAATGATTTGTTCTTGGAATTGAAGATGTATCGGAAATAAGCAAACTGCCATTAAGCAGGGAATGGATCCTGTTTAATGGCAGTTTTTTATAATTTACTATGACATATCAAATGAACTTCTAGGAATATGTATTAGAAAAGAAAATTTATAGAGAATAAACCTGCAATTGTTTCAATAATTAGGAAAAATCAACCTCGTTTTGTTAAAAATGTTTCAATAACCACTTGACCTAAAGTCAACTCTAGGTGGTATCTTTTTAGATAGAAGAAATGAGCAGCGATTGTTAGAACTAAGAAAAATCACAATTTCCCTTCAGGATAACTTGCTATTTCTTGGTTTGACAGGAATTTAAAAAAGAGCGTCCATCTCCGATTGCCGCTTTTTTTCATTTTAGAGAACGATCCACTCATTTCGATTTCGTGTCTTTTTCCTTGTGAGTAAACACACGAACCATTCAAACATTTTTACAGGAGGTATGTACATGTTATTAGAAAAAATCAAAAGCCCCAAAGCGTTAAAAAAATTGACCAGTGGGCAACTTAAAGAACTGGTAGTAGAAGCACGAACTGCTTTATTGGAAAAAATCAGTCACCATGGGGGGCACAATGGCCCCAATCTGGGGATGGTTGAGATGACGATCGCGTTGCATAAGGTCTTTGATTCCCCCACCGATAAGCTGATTTTTGATGTGTCTCATCAGACCTATATCCACAAAATGTTGACGGGACGCGCCCATGCCTTTCTTGATGCTGCTCAGTATGATGCGGTTTCTGGTTACACGAATCCGAAAGAAAGCGAGCACGATCTCTTTACGGTCGGTCATACCTCCACCTCAGTTTCGTTGGCAAATGGTGTGGCGAAAGCCCGTGACCTAAAAAATGAAACGTATAACGTCGTTGCCGTCATTGGCGATGGTTCTCTATCAGGTGGCTTAGCGTTTGAAGGCTTGAACAATATTGTGGAATTAGGCACCAATACCATCGTGATCCTCAACGACAATGACCAATCAATCGCAGAAAACCATGGGGGGATGTATCAGAATTTGCGGGCATTGCGGGAAACCAAGGGGCAAGCAGCAGATAATCTGTTCAAAGCGATTGGTTTTGAGTACCACTATTTAGATGACGGAAATGACCTCGCTGCCTTGATCGCTTTATTTGAAAAAGTGAAAGACATTGATCATCCTGTTTTATTACACATTCATACGATCAAAGGCAAAGGCTTCAAGTTTGCGGAAGAAAATCGTGAAAAGTTTCATGCAGGTGGTCCCTTTCATTTAGAAACAGGCGAATATATTTCTGCTGGCGGCAATCAAGTAACCTACAACAGCTTAACGACGGATTATTTATTAGAAAAAATGGCGACAGATCCTAAAGTTGTGGCAGTAAATGCTGGTACACCGATGCTGCTTTTTTCTCCAGAACAACGAGAAAAAGCAGGTAAACAATTTGTAGATGTGGGTATTGCAGAAGAACATGCGGTATCGATGGTTGCTGGGTTAGCAAAAAATGGAGCGAAACCTGTCTGGGCCGTTTTTTCTACCTTTATGCAACGTAGTTTTGATCAAATTTCCCATGATTTGGCCCTAAATCATCTGCCTGGAACGATTCTGGTATACGGTGCATCGATTCATGGAATGAATGACGAGAGCCATTTGGGAATTTTTGATATCCCCTTTTTGGCACATATTCCTAACCTTGTTTATCTTGCGCCAACCTCTAAAGAAGAATATCTAGCAATGTTGGATTGGTCGCTGGAACAAACCAACGCTCCAGTTGCGATCCGAGTACCGGTTGGACCTGTCAACGAAACGGCAGTGGCAGCCTCTACTGACTACAGCGATCAAAAAAATGAGGTGACTCAAGCTGGCACGCAGGTAGCCATCGTCGGTGTCGGAAACTTTTATGCGCTAGCAGAAGAGATCGCTGAACAATTGGAAATGCAACATGGAATTACCCCAACGGTGATCAATCCTAAGTTTATTTCAGGGGTCGACAACGAATTGTTGGATGCTGTGGCACGAGCGCATAAACTCGTTGTCACGTTGGAAGACGGCATACGAGAGGGCGGCTATGGACAAATGATTGCCAGCTATCTTGGTGATCGTGAGATTGCCGTCAAAAACTATGGCTTAGAAAAGAAATTTTATGATAATTACCGAGCAGCGGACGTTTTATCCGAACTTGGTATCACTGCTGAGGCAATTACGAAAGATGTCATAGAACAGCTGCAGAAATAAGTTCTCTTGGGGTGTCTTATGTAGCTGATAGGATGTTAAAAAATGAATGATCGAAGGAAACCTTGCAGTAAAACAGACTGCAAGGTTTTTTCGCAGACAATCGGTGACGGTCTGCAGCAAATGCAGAAGACCAATGCTTTTCAAGCATAAAGCCTCAGCGTAGGAAGCATTGGTCAAATGCTGGCGATCCAGCAAATAATAAAGAGGTAGGAAAAGATTGCTTTGGTGTCTTATCCGGTTGAGCTCAGAGAAACAAAAAAAGTATTTTGTAAAAAGAAAAGGGGTAACTATGAAATTTTTTTCAATGAAGTTGCTGGCACTGTTGTCGGTGGCAATGGTCGTTTATTCGGCACCGGCGATTTCTGCCAATGTTCCCGCAATTGCGGCAAGCTTTCCAGAAGTAGATACGGTCTACGTCGGGTTACTGACCACGATTCCGTCATTGTTTCTTTTGCTGGGGATTTTTACTACTAGCATGATCGAAAAAAGGATCGGCAAAAAATACACGATGGTCACCGGCTTGGTCATTGTGGCGATTTTTGGCACGCTGCCGGCATGGTATCAGGGGAGCTTTCCCGTCTTGTTTCTTTCGCGCGCGATTCTTGGCTTTGGGATCGGTTTATTCAATCGTTTGGCGATTCAAATGATTAGTTTGTTGTTTCAAAATGAGCCGCAAAAGAAAGCCAAGGCTCTTGGGTTAGAAAGTGCCGTCGGTGGTTTAGGCGGTATCTTTATGACTTTGCTGGTAGGACAGCTAGTGAAGATCAGTTGGGAGATCTCTTTCTTCGTTTATGGCTTTGCCTTGATCAGTCTCTTTTTTGTTCAGGTATTTATTCCCAACGAAACAAAAGCGACCACTGATGCGGCTCTGATAGCGAACGTCACGGTTTCAACAGAACGGAAACAAAAGTCATTTGTTTTGGGTGTGCTCTTGTTTCTGATCGTTGTCTTGTTTATCAACTACAATCTGCAGATCACCCCGTTGTTGTTGGAAAAAGGAATCGGTGATGCGACCGATGGCAGTAACATGATCGCCGCCATTGCGACGGGGGCATTTATCGCAGGCAATGCCTTTGGCTTGATATATAGCCGCCTACATCGCTGGTTGCTGCCCGTTGCGGCATTGCTTGCAGGAAGCAGCATCTATTTGACGTATCCCTTGCAGACGCTGGGGCTGCTCTTGGGTTGTTCTTTACTATTAGGTTTTGCCTTTCGCAGCATCATGCCTTTTTTCACCCACTTGCTGACGACTGGTGGTGAAGCGGAAGCTAAGTTTGGCACGATCGTCTCGATCGTTGCTTACAATTTAGGGGTCACGTTAGCACCTTATGCATCACGCTTGCTGATACTAGTCAGCGGCAATGAAACAGCAGGGATGCAGATGATCCTGTCAGGGGGCTTGTTGTGCTTGATTGGTGTCCTAGCTTTTTTGGGAAATAAATACTTTCTGTATTTTGAACGAGGATAGGCGAAAGCTAGCTTAATCCTCGTTTTTCCATCTTCATTTCATCCTTCTCATCGCTTATAATAAAAAGAAACAATGGTGAGTTGAGCGTACTAGACAAACTGCAGGCGTCAATCAGAGGGGAGAACCAGATGTATCTTTTTCAAAAAATTGAAGAAGCAGCGTTTAAACAAAATGATGCGAGACGAACGATCGGTGACTTTTTATTAAGCAATCGAGAAAAAGTTAGTGAGTATAGCATGGAAGAAATCGCAAAACTGACCCATACTTCCAAGCCGACGCTGGTCCGTTTTGCAAAATATTTTGGCTTTTCTGGTTGGAAAGAATTTGTATATGCCTTCATGCACGAATTGGCTCATTTTGATGATGGGTCAGCAGCAATCGATGTGAACATTCCTTTTGATGAAGCTGCAGACACATTAGAAATCATTGAAAACTTGGCGAACTTGCGTATGCAAACGATTAAAGAAACAGCGGCACTTATGACCGTAAAAGACCTGAATCAAGCTGCGAGGCTCATCAATGGCGCTCAAACCATCGTCATCTATGGGCGTAGTCCAAATTCTTATTTCGGACAGCTGTTTAAACGCAACTTAAACACGATCCATAAAAAAGCCTTTCTTGCAGATGCGGATGAATCTGGCTTGATTTCTAATACGCTGACCCCACAGGATTGTGCCATTCTGATCTCTTATTCTGGTAATAATTCAGAAACGTATCCTATGAAAAATGTGAAAACATTGTTGAAAAATGGTGTGCCGATTATCAGTATTACGAGTGGTGGAGAGAACTATTTGCGGGACTATTCGACGATCGTCTTGACGATTGCTAGCCGAGAAAAACTGTATTCCAAAATCGGAAATTTTTCCACAGAAGAATCGATTCAGTTCCTTTTGACAGTTTTGTTTGCTAAGATTTTTTCCCTCGATTATCAGGAAAATATCCAAATGAAAATCACCAATGCTCGTTTTTTAGAGACGAGCCGAAAAACGACGTTTAAAGAGATGGCAGAAGAATAAAAGGACCGCACCGAATATGGTGTGGTCCTTTTTCCCTATTGTACATTGTTAGGAGTGGTTGATTTCAATTCGATAGGCTCACCGGCAGCGACAAGACGAATCCGCTTTGGATTGACGATCCGATCGTACAAAGCTTCAGGATCCCCATTAAAGGCATCGATATGCGGAGCATCCACTGTTCCCCAATGGGAGAGGATCAATTCAGCATGCGGATAGTTGTTTGCCAGCTTGACGGCATTCTCAAAGCCGATGTGCCACGCGTTGTCGTTAAAGTCAAACAAGATCGCATCTGGCTGAGGCATCTCTAATTGCTCTGGTAAAAGACGAGAATCTCCAGGAATCCACAAGGAGCCATCAGGTGTATCGATCCAAAAGCCACAATAGTCCTCAATTTGGAAGACCCGATCAAATTTTGTCGTTTCATTTTGCCAAAGGTGATACGCCTTTGTTAAAGAAATCGTCAAATTCTTCACGGTGAATGAATCATAGATATCGTGGCCTTGGGCAGCAACATGAAAGTGCTCTTGTATAAGTTCGGCGACATACTTGGGTCCATGAAAGCTGTCGGTAACAGAAACTAATTTGTCAATTGTCGGAATGCTGTAATGATCGTTATCCGAATGGGTGATCAATACCGCATCTAAGTGAGGAACTGCCGACGGTTTGATTGGCAGATCGATCAGTAACGGCAGGTCAAATCCTTCTAAGACCGGATCGACCATGATACAAGTACCCCGGCTGTTTAAAAGAATGCCGGAATTTCCTAACCATCGAATGATCGTTTGATCCGTTTTTTGAAAAGCTTTTTCGTTAAAGACAATCGTTTTTGGAGGAATTGCTTGTTGTGCGTTTGTCATTTTTTTTCGTTCCCTTCGCCTGTTTTTTTAATCCAACGCAGCATCGCCGTTCGTAACAGGCTATGCTGAATCGTTGTTCCATTATGAGGTGCTTCAACGGTTTGGGGGAAAGAAGCTGCAGTTCCAGTAATTTTAAGAGAGTATTGTGCCGCCTTTTTTTACATGATTATTCTATGGCGTGC
Organism: Enterococcus sp. 6D12_DIV0197; assembly: GCF_002174385.1. Taxonomy (NCBI): domain Bacteria; kingdom Bacillati; phylum Bacillota; class Bacilli; order Lactobacillales; family Enterococcaceae; genus Enterococcus; species Enterococcus sp. 6D12_DIV0197. The sequence continues at coordinate 3,123,046 of NZ_NIBN01000001.1, read as the reverse complement.
GCTCATCGATTGTTTTTGATTGCCACAATTCAAAAGTGTCGCATTCATAGAGTAAATTATACCATTGTTTCTCCTGGCTTCGTCAAGGCAATGCGGGGGCTTTTCGTGGAATAAATTTCGAAAAAAGAGCGGTATTTAATGAAAAGGTGAAATCCATTTCGACTTTAGGAAAATGTATTGGAACCGCTCTCTAAAAATGGTACATTGCTGGCAGAAAGAACAGTATGTTTTACCGGTGAGCACATACAACATAGATTTTCTTTGAAATTTATCTAGGGGTGGAATGTATGAGTGAAAATTATCAATCATTAGCAAAAAAAATCGTCCAGTATCTGGGGGGACAAGAAAATATCACGGATGCCTATCATTGTCAAACACGATTACGCTTTAAAGTCAAAGATGAAAAGCGTATAGATGAAGGAGAATTAGAGGCACTCGATGGGGTTGCCAAATACATCAATAACGCAGGGGTGCATCAAGTCGTGATTGGAACACATGTCAAAGATGTCTATGAAGAAGTCACAAAATTGGTTTCGCTTCAATCATCAGGGACGTCAGAGCCTGGGGAGAAAAAAGGACCGGCAGCTGCAGTGATCGATTTTGTGGCAGGAACGTTTCAACCAATTATTCCGGCATTGTCCGGTGCTGGAATGGTTAAGGCAGTTTTGGCTTTGTTGATCGTCTTTGATGTGATCACCGCTGATTCGCAAACCTATTACATGCTGAATCTTTTTGCAGATGGTGTTTTCTTCTTCTTACCAATGATCCTGGCCTTCACTGTGGCACAAAAATTGCGATGCAATCCGATTTTAGCGGCTTCAGTGGCTGCTATGATGATGCATCCTAATTGGGGTGCCTTGGTCACAGCAGACGAACCCGTTCACTTTTTTGGGGTTATTCCTTTTACATTAGCAAACTATACGGGATCAGTTATTCCGATCCTGATCGTGATTTTTTTCCAATCGTATGTTGAAAAGTTTTTGAACAAAGTGATTCCAAAATCAGTAGAACTGGTTTTTGTTCCAATGCTAACATTCTTGATAATGGGTACATTAGCCTTCTCGCTATTTGGACCGATCGGTAGTATCTTGGGTGGCTATTTGGCAACTTTCTTTACCTTCTTAAGTGTCCATGCTAGCTGGGTTCCAGCAGTTTTGATTGGGGGCTTTTTACCAATCATGGTGATGTTTGGTTTGCACAATGGGATTGCTCCTTTAGGGGTGATGCAAATGGCAGAACTTGGGTATGACAGTATTTTTGGTCCAGGGGCATTGGTCTCAAACATTGCTCAAGCAACCGCAGTAGCAGTTGTCGCATTGCGTACGAAAGAGAAAAAGACTAAGCAGTTGGCGGTATCAGGGGCGATCACTGCCTACATGGGGATTACTGAACCCGCTTTATATGGAATCAATTTGCCAAAAAAATATCCGTTAGTTGCGGCAATGATTGGTGGGGCTTCTGGTGGTTTGTATGCTGGCTTGACCAATACGCATCGCTTTGCGACCGGTTCGTCTGGTCTCCCAGCAGTCTTACTATATATCGGTGATGATACGATGCGCTATTTTTGGAATATCATTATCGCATTGGTGATTGCAGCTGTGGTGAGTGCGGTCGTTACCTATATCTTAAGTTTCAAATATGAAACAAAAGTGACAATTGATGTTCCAGATATGAAAGCAGTAGTCTTAGAAGATACCCTATTGATCAATCCTGTACCAGGAACCGTGATGCCACTGAATCAAGTCAAAGATGACGCATTTGCTTCTGAAGCACTCGGAAAAGGATTTGCGGTCGATGAACCCATCGGTGAAGTCATTGCGCCTTTTGATGGAAAAGTCGCTGCTGTATTTCCTACCAAACACGCGATTGGCTTGGTTTCAGACACGGGAATTGAATTGTTGATCCATGTCGGTTTAGACACAGTGGAACTAAATGGTCAGTATTTTGATGCGTTAGTAGAAGCAGAGCAAAAAGTTACAAAAGGGCAGCGACTGCTGACGTTCGATGTACAGCAGATAAAAGCTGCAGGATATGTCACACAAGTACCGATCATCGTTACCAATACACCACAATATACCGCAGTCGAACTTGTGAAGGAAGGATTGGTAGCTAAAGAAGAGGAAGTACTTGTAGTCAAAGTTTAGGAGGAAATAACATGGGATTATCAGATGATTTTTTATGGGGTGGTGCAACGGCTGCCAATCAAGCAGAAGGAGGTGTATTAGCAGGAGGACGTGGCTTATCAAATGTCGACCTCTTACCCACTGGTCCTGATCGCGCAAAGGTCGCTGCTGGTGAACTGGAAATGTTGGAATGGCAGGAAGATTCTTTTTATCCAGCCCAAACGGCCATTGATATGTACCACCATTATATGGAAGATATTGCCCTTTTTGCCGAAATGGGTTTTAACGTGTATCGGATGTCACTTTCTTGGTCACGGATTTTTCCAAATGGCAATGACGAAGCGCCCAACGAAGAAGGACTGCTTTTTTATGAGAAAATCTTCAAAGAATTGAGAAAACATCAAATCGAGCCATTAGTCACGATTGCCCACTTCGATGTTCCGCTGCATTTGATCAAGGAATTTGGTGGCTGGAAAAATCGCCGACTCATTGATTTCTATGTGACTTATGCGGAAACCGTCTTCCAACGCTATCGCGGGTTGGTCAAATATTGGCTGACGATCAATGAAATCAATATTTTGCTGCATCAGCCCTTTGTAGGTGGCGGGATCGTCTTTAAAGAAGGGGACAATCGTCAAGAAATCAAATACCAAGCAGCGCATCATCAGTTAGTCGCCAGTGCCTTAGCAACCCAAAAGGCTCATGAAATCGATCCGACCAATCAAGTTGGTTGTATGCTGGCTGGTGGCAGTCATTATCCTTATACTTGCCGACCTGAAGATTACCAAGAAGCAATCAATCGTGATCGCGAAGGCTATTTCTTTATCGATGTGCAAGCCCGAGGCAAATACCCCAATTATGCCTTGAAAAAATTTGAGCGAGAAGGCTTAACAATCAAAATAACACCTGAGGACGAGGCGATTTTAGCGGCTTCTCCTGTTGATTTTGTCAGTTTTTCTTATTACTGTTCTCGAACGGTCAGTGCCCACCCAGAAGACTATGCGCAAGCGACAGGGAACCTCTTTCCATCAATTAAAAATGCACATCTATCATCGACTGAGTGGGGGTGGCAGATTGATCCGTTAGGACTGAGAAATTCATTGAATCAATTGTATGATCGCTATCAAAAACCGTTGTTTATCGTAGAAAATGGGTTAGGGGCGATCGATACCCCTGATGAGAATGGGTTTGTCGCAGACGATTATCGGATCGACTATTTTAAAAAACATATTCAAGCCTTCAAAGATGCGGTGACGATCGACGGCGTGGAACTACTTGGCTATACTACTTGGGGTTGTATTGATCTTGTAGCAGCCAGCACCGGTCAAATGAGTAAACGCTACGGCTTTATCTATGTGGATCGAGACGATCAAGGCAACGGCACCTTGAAACGAACCAAGAAAAAATCCTTTGAGTGGTATAAAAAAGTGATCGCTTCAAATGGGGAAGTTTTATAATATACAAAAAGAATGACACGAGAAAATGTGTCATTCTTTTTGTATTGTGTCGTGCAACATCAGGACAGGGAAGCAGGAACTCTTTTTTTACACGAGCCAATGGTGGACGCTTTTCATCGGCTTGCTATTTTTTCCCTGCAAAATGCGTAAAACGAACAAACTGATTTTGGGCTTCTTCTTGTAAAAATTCTTTTGGTGTCAGTTGAAATTCTTGTTTGAAGCAGCGTAAAAAATGGGTATAGGAGTTGAAGCCGCAAGCTTCGAAGGTGGCGGTGGCGCTTCTGGTTTTACGTAAAATTTCTTTGCTCTTTAAGAGTCGTTTCTTTACGACATAGGCATGAAAGGCGACGCCAGTTTCTTTTTTGAAAGTCCTTGAAAGCGAGTATGGACTCATGAAAAGGGCTTTGGCGACGGTCTCTAAGGAGAGATCAGCGGTCAAATGCTGATTGATATAGGTAATGGCAGCCAAAATGTCTTTATTTTTATAGAGTGAGTCGGATAAAAACAGCGGTTCTTTTTCCTGATAGGCAATCGTATTGATGGAAATCAAAAACGCGATCAAATGATTTTGATAAAGTAAGTCGGTGCCATAATTGCTATCCGTTTTTTTGCGCAAAGGACGCAACAGCTGGTCTAGTTGGTCGGCATCGATCGATAAAATACGACTGTTGATGCCGCCGTTGCTACGAAAACAGGCAGTGAGATCTGTTTGGGTAGTGGAGAGGGCAGCGAGATAACTAGGATTGATATACAGGTAGGTTCGCTCGAAAAAATCAGAAGTTTGATGAACGATTCGATGCAAGACATTTGGAGGAATCAAGATGATCGTACCAGGTTCTAGAGGGAATTCTCCGCCATCGATAAAGAAGACCGCTGATCCTTTTAAGGTACAGTGAATCTCATAAAAACTATGGTAATGATAAAGGGTATTGTTTTCTTCTACGATGTCTTTGATATGAAAGGCCTCAAAGCGATCGTTGATCATCGTGTCCGCACTTTGCTTCTCCATGAATGGCTCCTTTCGTGCCCGTTTGATTTTATCATACAAGAATAGATAGTAAAGTGTCAATAACTGCTATTTTTGTGTAAATGTAAGCGTGTTACGATCAATCTATCAAAGAGAAATGAGAGGATGAACCCAATGGTGATTTTAGAACAGTTGTTTGTGGAAAAACGTGTTGTAGAAGAAAAAATTGATCGCATGATCGAAAATTTAACGACGATCAAGGATGATAATGGTGAATTTCTATTAGACTTTGACGGCTTGATCGTTGATGATAAAAGCTGGGGGATTTGGAACTGGCCGCAAGGGGTGGGACTATACGGCATTTATAAAAACTACCAAATCACCAAAAATCCTAAAGCGCTCCAAGTTGTGGGAGAATGGTTTGAGCAGCGCATGTTAGAAGGCGCGCCGCCTAAAAATGTCAACACGATGGCGCCGCTTTTGGCAATGGCATATCTTTATGAAGACACCAAAGATTCTCGTTACTTGCCTTACCTTGAACAATGGGCGGAATGGGTCATGCATGATATGCCGCGAACCAATGAAAATGGTCTGCAGCATGCGACCTATGGACCAGAAAATCGCAACCAGCTTTGGGACGATACCTTGATGATGACCGCTTTACCTTTGGCGAAAATTGGCATGTTGCTGAATCGTCCGGCTTATATCGAAGAAGCAAAACAACAATTTATGATCCATATCAAATACTTAGTGGATAAAAAAACTGGGCTTTGGTTCCACGGCTGGACCTTTGAAGAACGCCACAATTATGCACAAGCGCTTTGGGCAAGAGGCAACTGCTGGATCACCATTGCGATTCCTGAGATCATTGAAATTCTCGACTTGCGAGAAGGAGATGCGTTACGTAGCTTCTTGATCAATACCCTCTTAGACCAACTAACTGCCTTGCAAGAAATGCAAGATGAAAGTGGCCTGTGGCACACCTTGTTAGACGATCCTAGCTCGTATGTGGAGGCTTCCGCGACGGCTGGTTTTGCCTATGGGATTTTAAAAGCCGTTCATAAGCGTTACATTGACAAAGCTTGGGAAGATGTTGCCTATAAAGCGTTAGCCGGTTTGATCGAACAAGTCGCAGAAGATGGAGAAGTCCAAAATGTTTCCATCGGCACTGGAATGGGAGAAGACTTGGCGTACTACAAAAACATTGCGATTACGGCGATGCCTTACGGGCAATCACTGACAGTCTTAGCATTTACTGAACTATTGGTTTCATTTTGTTAAGTTAAACACCTTACGCAATAAAGAGAGGAGCAAACAAAGATGATCAAAAAAGCGATTCGGATGAAGCTACATCCTGGTTATGAAGCAGAATATGAAAAACGGCATCGCGAACTATGGCCAGAACTAAAAGAGCAGCTCATAGCACACGGGGCGAAAAGCTACCAGATTTTCTTAGATCCAGAAACCCTTGCGTTGTTTGGCTACCTTGAGATTGAAGATGAAACCCGCTGGCAGCAGTTAGCGGCAACCGAGATCAACCAAAAATGGTGGCATTACATGGCAGAACTCATGGAAACAAATCCTGATGATTCGCCAGTGACACAGGAGTTAAAGGAAGTCTTTACGCTGTAAGCTAGACAAAACGCTCATTCCTTAAAACGAACACGGTCGCATCAGTTGTTTGACATCAATCACTCGTTAGTCAAAGAGGTAGCTCGCTCACATTCGTGAGCGGACTACCTCTTTTGTTGAAATAGCAAAACAATGCTTTCGTTATAGAAGAAACGTTAAGAGAGAAGGGCTTTTTCTTGTTGCTTCAAAAATTTCTTTGGTGTCATACCAGTAATCTTTTTGAACGTTTGAACAAAATATTCGGGCGCATTGCTAAAGCCCGTCATCGCTGCCACTTCGTAGACTTTGTAGTTTTTCTTCAGCAGTTCTTGTGCTTTTTGGATGCGGTATTCGGCTAATTTTTGATTGAAGCGAATCCCGGTTTCTTTGTAATAGGTTTTTCCTAAGTATTCAGGATTTAAGTACAAAAGATGGGCTGCGATCCATTTCAATGACAATGCTTCATGGTCATAATATTCTTCGATGATCAGGTTGACCTTTTGGGACAGCTGCATGTTCTCGCTATCATCTAAGCTGCCCCGCATCAAATCGATACAGTGAAGCAGCATAAACTGGAGTTCGTGCCAATTATTCAAGAGCATGATCTTTGGGGAATAGTCATCAAAGTAAATGTCTTTTTTGATGCGATGGTTTTCAAAAATTGCCGATAACAAATCGTTGACCTGCAGCCGCAATAGTTGGACAGGGTAAAGCTCCATGCGACAGGTAGAAAAAAAGTTTTCCGTAAGAACTTGGGCTAAAGTCAGTTCGCCTTTGTCGATCAATGCCAAAAGTTTTTCACGGTATTCCATGTAGAGACTATTTTCATAGACATTTTCTTGTGAGATTTGGGCTTCTTGGATGACTTCAAAGGTATCAAAATAAAACTCCTTATCCAAGTTCCGCTTGCCTAAATGATAACTGAGTAAAAATTTTTCGGGAGTTTCGACCCAGCAATTGATGGCGATCCCTTTTCCTAGATGCGCAGCCTGTACCTTCGTTTTAAAAAAGAGATTAAAGGTATTTTCCGTACTGAAGTTCAAGATATAGCCAACTTTGTTTTGATGACCGATCACCAACTCGTGATGGTTCTCATAGCTTTCGATCCGCTTAGCGATGGCGTGATAGAATTTCGAATCAAATAAGTACATACAAAATGGAAAAACGAACGATTCAGGCAGCGGTTCTTCTCCGCAGCTATTGATATATTGTTCAATTTGTTGTTTTAAATAGAGGGTAGATTCCATTTGGCGACGTTCAGAGCGTTCGATCGTCTCAGCCAACGCTTCTGAAAGCTTGCTCGGAAAAACAGGTTTTTCAAGGAAAAATTTGACCCCTAAAGCCATCGCTTCTTTGGCAAAGGAGAAGCTGCCAAAGCCTGTCAAAATAATGATTTGAATCGCAGGATTGATGGCTTTTAATTTTTTGATCAAGGCAAGTCCATTGACTTTAGGCATATTGATGTCGGTAATCACGATGTCGATGGTGTTTTGCTGACAAAATGCCAAGGCTTCTTCACTGTCTGTGTAAATTCCTTTGACCACTAATGGGAAATCAAAAGAAGCAACGAGGTTAGCCACACCATTTGCTATCAAGGGTTCATCGTCAACAACGAGGATATTTTTCATGTTTCACTCACTCCTTTTAAGGGGATCACAAAGCGCACCGTCGTCTTTTTGAAGGGAATCGAGGAGACGATGGCTAACGACGCTTGATCACCATAATGCAGTTGCAATCGTTTTTGAATATTGGTCAATCCGATGCCGCCTTCTTTTTCAATCGAGAAGTTGGCTTTAAAACCAGGGCCATTGTCAGAGACACTGACTTGGAGAAAGGTTGCTTGTTGTTCAATCGTGAGGATGAGTCGACACGTTTCCTTCATATCATTGACGGCGTATTTAAAGACATTTTCAATCAATGGTTGAATTAGTAACTTAGGAATCTTAAAGGACAGGTCATTCACCAAAATTACTTCGATATACTCGATCCGTTTCCCGAAGCGAACGTTTTGAATATTGATATAGGCATGCACGATATCTAACTCATCTTGCAGCGTCGTGAAGTTAGACTTGGTATCGATTTTTTTACGAAACAAATAGGCAAGGGAGGTGACCATCTCTGAGATCTGCCACTGCTGATTTTCAATGGCGATCCAGTTGATCGAGTCTAACGTATTGTAGAGAAAATGTGGATCTAATTGCGCTTGCAATCCCTTAAATTCGATTTCTTGGGACAAAATACGCATTTCATAATTGTCCTTGATCAAGGCATTTAATTCATCGATCATCGTATTGTAGCTTTCGTAAAGGACCATGATCTCTTCTTGACTATTTTCTGGGACAGCGAGGGTCTTTAAAGAGGCCAGTTTTTTCGTTTTCCGCAGAACGGCCATTTGCGAAGCCAAGTCAGCTAAAGGACGGGTCAGCTGATTGCTTATTTTCCGAATCACAACAATAATCAAACATAAAAAAGGCAAACTCACAGCGATGGAAAGGCCTTGTAGTTTATAAAGATCCGCTAAGACTTGGTTTTCAGGCAGTAAATAAATGAAGGTCATATTCGGCATCGTCTTCCGATCCATTGCATAGTAGTACTGGCGATTATCAAACGTCATGGAGCCGATCGATCGCTGGAAGGTTCCCATTTTCTGCTGCAAGGTATTTTGATCCGCAGCGAGGGTTTGCTCGTCATTTGCGGTACTATAAAATTGGTTCTGATACGCCATGAAAAATTGGTTTTGTTCAGAGACAATGGGAAGACTTTCGATCTCGTTACGAAAGAAGGACGTATTGACTAGAAATATCACCGTACCAATATAGGTCAAAGAAAGATCGGCTGTTGAATAGATTTTTCGCAGGTAGACACCTTGAGAAAGGTCCTTTGCAAAAAACCAACTCCCTTTGGCAGGCTTATCGGGCAAAGTCTCGATCATATCTTTGATGGTTTGGCCATTAAAGATATGGTCGGTCTCGGCTAGAAAGTTGATCATGTTTTCGTTCGTTGGGGTAAAGAGATAGACGTTTTGAATCGTTGATTCATTGCGTACGAGGGCGTTGATTTCTGCACTTAAGGCATTCTTTTGGTCGATCGCCTCTAAGGATTGCAAGGAATCTTGTGCCAAGATCCTTTGTAGGCCGTTTTGGATCGGTGCACTATCGATAATGCGAAAAGAGAGGGTTTCGACGGCAGTTAAACGTTTGGCGATATTTGTTGAAATGATCGAGGCATCTTTATACGCGGCTTCTTTCAGCTGCGCCATGTAGACTTGTCGCCAAACTAAGGTCAGGAGAACAGCCAATGAGACGATAATTGCCACCGTCGCAAAAAAGACAAAATGTAACTGTCGCTCAAAAGGCTGCTTTTTAAAGTGATTGATCAGCTTCTGGGACTTCATGGACGCTGCCTCGCTTTGCTTGCAATTGTTTGGTTTTTTCAATCATCTGACCATGAAAAAATTCAGCGAAAAACAAGAAAATCACCAGTCCAAAGACGAGTAACAAGGAGGTTTTGGCAGTCAATAAGAGAAACAATAAATACCAGGTAAACAACAAGGCAAGGCCTTGCAGTGGGTAGCGAAAGACTAGAAAGATACTGACGTACAAGGTCTGTTTCCAAGCGTGTTGTTCGGCTTTGGCATAGGTCATAAAGCTGATGAATGCAGTGTAAAGGAGGAGAATCGTTAAAAGTAAATAGACAGGGCGCAGCCAAGCCATTTCAGTCGGGAAAAAATGAGTAATCCGTAAGTTAAACAACAACAGAAGTACTGTACTTAATAGTCCAATGCCAAAAAGGGAAAAGGTGCGAAAGGCTTGCTTGTAGGCTTGCCAGAAGGCAATAGCTGAATAGTCATGGCCAGTTTTACGAAAATCATGTAAACATTTGATCGTGACAGCAGTGGCAGGACCGAAGCCAAAAATCCCCAACCCTAAAAGGGTAAAGAAAAGCCATAAAAGGTTTAATTTAGCAAAATAAGCTGTTACCGTAAAAAGACGAAACAGTCCGGTTTGTATTTTTTTCATTGTTTCCACCTACCTTGTTTTTTGAAAAGTAAGCCTTTTCAACGCTAGTATAGCATAGTATATTGGAAAAAATAGAGCATGTCTGTTTTTTTACATTTTTCATCTGTTTTTCTATTTTTTTCTAGCTATTGCCGGTGAAGGCTTAGCCTTCAGCAAAAACGGCAGTCTAGTTTTTCACATATTTGCTCTTGTTTTTTCATTTTTATTAACGAGGATTTCCATTACAATCACCTTGTAAGCGCAAACAAAAAGGAGTGTAGAAGAATGAAGAAAACTTTTTTAAAAGCAGCGAGCTTGTTGTTTCTTGGTGCGACCTTAGCAGCTTGTGGCAACAACGGCAATAGTAGCGGAAGCTCAGAAGCTGATGCAGATGGGAAAACGACGATTTCCTTTACCTGGTGGGGCTCAGAAGTCAGACACGAGAAGTATATCGAATCGATCAAAGAATTTGAGAAACAAAATCCTGACATCAAAGTTGAATATGAATATGGTTCTTGGGATGACCATTGGAAAAAACTAGCAACAAAAGCGGCTTCTGGAGAATTACCTGATGTGATCCAGATGGATGTGCAGTACATTGCGCAATATGGAACGAAAAATCAATTAGCAGATATGTCGGAATTTATCGGCAATGAGATTCAAACCGATGATATCAAAGAATCAATTTTAGCAACTGGCGAGTTAGATGGAAAAGTTTTTGGCATACCAACTTCTGTCAATACGATGGCGATGCTCTACAATCCCTCATTGGTAGAACAAGGGGGCACTGGGATCGACTTTAGCAATTATACCTTCGATGACCTTGTAGAAAGTACGGCAGCGATCGCTGAAGCAACCGGTGATTATGGTTGGAATGATAACAATGACAACAGTACGATTTTGCAATACTTTTTACGTACTAAAGGCGAAGATCTATACCAATACGATGCAGACGGCAAACCAGAGATCGGTTTTACCAAAGAAAACTGGATTGAATTTATGGGGGCTATCGCAGATCTTACGCAAGCCAAAGCAATGCCAACCGCAGAAGTGACTAGCAATGCCAACAGTATGGATCAATATCCGTTTTCACAAGGAAAAGCAGCCTATATGATGACTTGGTCCAATCAATACTTGACCTATAAGGCCTCCGCCGCAGAAGATGTCGAAATCAACTTGGCTCGTCCATTCGACTCAGAAAACGGGGCGATGGCGTATCGACCAGGGTTCTTTTATTCGATCGCGAATGCTTCTGAATCAAAAGAAGCAGCTGCGAAGTTTGTTGACTTTTTAGTAAATAGTGAAGAAGCCAATAAGATCATCGGTACTGAGCGGGGGATTCCTTCCAATGATGCCATCAAAGAATTGCTTTATGCCGACATGACACCAGAAGAACAAGAGTCCTCTGATTTCTTAGATGATATTGCAGACATCGTCGGTGATCCATCCCCAATCCCACCAATTGGGTTTGCTGAAATCAACACGTACTTTAAAGAGCTGTACGCAGAGATCACTTATGGCACGATGACACCAGAAGAAACTTATGATGCCTTTACGCAACGCTGCGAAGAAATTTTTGCAGAAAACTATCAATAAGCATAGCTGCGGCGCCTTTACTGACTTTTTCAGTAAAGGCGTTTTTTTAGGAGAAACAATGGGGGAAAAAAATAGGTCCTCTAGTTTTTCACATTTCTGTACTTTTTTTTCTATTCATTCTTAAGAAGCACTTCGTTAAAATCAACTTGTAAGCGTAATCAACTATAGGAGGTAGGAAGTGAAAATTATGGAACTACAATCAAAATCACCCACGGCAAAAGAACCTGGGAAACTCAAAAGCTGGTTTAATCGATTACCAGAATCAAAACAGAATATGGTTACAGGCTACTTATTTATCTCACCCTTCATCATTGGCTTTTTTGCTTTTATTATCGTCCCGATGGGGATTTCTCTTTTTATGTCTTTTCATGACTATGATTTATTGACAGAGGCGCAATTTGTTGGCTGGAATAACTTTAAGACGATTTTTACGAATGATCCCAAGTTTGTTCAGTCACTGACTGTTACGCTGAAATATGTTGTGTTGGCAGTCCCTTTACGGCTGATCGTCGCATTAGCAGTGGCGATGCTGATCAACCGCCCATCGAAATTAAGCGGCGCTTATCGGGTATTATTTTATATCCCTTCGATTTTAGGTGGGAGCGTGGCGGTCTCGATCATGTGGCGGAATCTTTTTGGCGATTCAGGGTTGATCAATGGCGTGCTAGCGGCGATCGGCTTAGACCCGATCTACTTCTTTAAAAGTCCTGGCTTAGCGTTGATGACCTTGATTTTATTAGCAGCGTGGCAATTTGGCTCGTCGATGTTGATTTTCTTATCCGGTTTGAAAAATATTCCGAAAGATTATTACGAAGCGGCAGAAATTGATGGGGCAGGAAAAATCAGACAGTTTTTCAATATCACGGTTCCAGTCCTGACGCCAATCATCTTTTTCAATCTGATCTATCAAACGATCATGGCCTTTTTGACGTTTACACCTGCGTTTATCATTTCGAATGGGACGGGTTCACCCCGTAACGGCACGTTAGTCTATTCCTTGTACATGTATCAACGAGCCTTTACCGATTTCAAAATGGGCTATGCTTCAGCCTTAGCGTGGATTTTACTGGTCATCGTTGGGTTGATTACGATTCTGTTGTTCGCAACATCGAAATTTTGGGTGTTTAAAGAAAACGAGGAGGTTTGATTGATGCGTGAACAAAAACAAAATTATTTCTTTGATGCCGTGATCTTAGTTGCTGCATTACTGATGCTTTATCCGATTTTCTGGCTGCTGTTTAGTGCCTTTAAACCTAGTAGTGACATTTTTCGAACGGCAACGGAGTTGATCCCCCGAAACTGGACGTTAGAAAATTTTACCAAGGGGTTTGAAGGGATCGCAGGGATTCCCTTCATTCGCTATATTTTCAACTCGTTGCAAATCGCGTTGATTTCAATGGTAGGGGCGGTCTGTTCTTCGGCTGTCATTTCTTATGGATTTGGTCGAATTCCTTTCAAAGGAAAAGGCTTTTGGTTTGCTTGTATCTTGGTCACGATGATGCTGCCGCAAGAGATCATCATGGTGCCTCAGTATCTTTGGTTTAATCAATTAGGCTGGCTTAACTCGATTCGTCCGGTAACCGTTCCTTCATACTTCGGACAAGCTTTCTTTATTTTCATGATGGTTCAATTCGTCTCTGCGATCCCGACAGATTTAGATGAAGCAGCAAAAATGGACGGCTGTGGACGGGTCGGTATTTTCTTCCGCGTGATTCTACCGTTGATGAAGCCTTCCTTGGCAAACGCTGCGATCTTCTCTTTCTATTGGAAATGGGAAGAACTGATCGGACCGATGCTGTACCTTACACGTCCGCAAAACTACACGGTATCGATTGCCTTAAAGCAGTTCCTAGATGCTAGCAGCACTTCCAATTGGGGAGCGATGTTCGCGATGTCTGTGGTCTCCTTACTGCCTGTGTTGATCATCTTCTTTATTTTTCAAAAATACATTGTTGAAGGCATCAGCACGACTGGTCTTAAATAATTGTGGAAAAAGATATTCGCTGTTTTGGAATATCTTTTTTCTATTGAATGAATTCGTTGAAGAAAGGACAAACCGATGGAACCATTTCAAGTAATTGATTTTCATGTCGTACCAAGCACGATCGGCGCTCATCAAGCGACCCTTATTTGGGAGAAGCCGCTGCACGCTCAAGCTATTTTTGGTTATCAATTGTTTTTAGACAACGATTTGATCCAAACCAGACCAACAAACAAGACGCATTGGACGTTGACAAACTTATCTGCCGATCAAACGTATCAAGTAACGATCATCTGCCTCGATCATCAGGGGTGCCTGCTTACAAATACCGCAGTCACGACGACCTTTCGTACAAAGAAAAAAAGTGTTGTGTTAGATGTTACGCAAGCACCCTACCATGCTGATAGCGCAGGCAAAGAAGATAGTACCGCCATTCTCCAGCAAGCGATCAACGATTGCCCTAGCAATGGCACTGTCTGGATCCCAACAGGGGCGGTGATCCTTTCTGGTGCGTTGGAGCTAAAAAGCAATATGATTTTTCAGGTAGATGGCACATTGCAAGCAAGCCTCGACATAGAAACGTATCGGGTTGCCCCTCACGAGTATTTAGGAAGCGTGAATCAAGAGGGCTTACCATTAAGCCGTTATGAAGGCTGGGAATTGTTTTGCTTCCGTTCATTGATCAACATTGGGTATATCGATCGGGGCGATCGAGGACGTATCGTTTGTGAAAATGTCCGTCTTTGTGGCAAAGGGACGATCATTGGTGGCGGGAATCCATTAGGACTGGCGATGCGAAACTCTTATGCAGACCGTGAACAGTATCCAGAATATGTTTCTGATGGAAAACCTGGAAGACGAGTAAGGGGACGTTTGATCTGTATGATGCAGGCCAAAAACATCCATTTGACAGAGTTGACGTTGATTGATCCACCATGCTGGACTATCCATATGATCTACTGTGACACCGTTGTGACCCATGGGGTGAATATTCAGTCCAAAGGCATCGACAATGGCGATGGATGGGATCCAGATTCTTCGCAAAACTTGCTGATTTTTGACGCCATTTTTGATACGGGTGATGATTGTATCGCAATCAAATCTGGCAAAAATCCAGAAGGAAATCAGATCAATAGACCAGCGAAAAATATTCGGCTGTTTGATTTGGCTATTCGTGGGGGACATGGCATCGCGATTGGTAGTGAGCAATCTGGTGGTGTCGAAAATATCTCCTTTCGAGATTGTCAACTGACCAATACGCTTTATGGGCTAGAATTGAAAGCGCAGAATGATCGTGGTGGCTATATTCGTCAAGTGACGATCATCGATTGCCTGTTGGATCGTTTCATGGCTCATCCTGTCGCTTACAATGCCGATGGTCAGGCAGCCCAACAGTTACCAATCATTTCGGATATTTTGGTCAAGAATACCCGTATCGTAGGGCAGAACCCTTTGGTCGAGCTAAAAGGGTTTGTCGATGAACAAGCACAGCAGGTTTCACCGATCCAACGCGTTGCTTTTGAGTCAGTTGCCTTTGAATCAGCTAAAGGGCAAAAGAAAATGATTTTTGAACAGTGTCAGGAGGTCAGCTTTAAAGAGGCAGCGATCATTGATCGAGCGGCCATAAGTGACGCAATAAGTTGCCAAGAAACAGTCGAACTATCCATGGTGGGACAAAAGAAACTCACGTAGAACAAGCTTTTGAAAATGATCTGCGTTGGTTCTCCCAATGAGAAACAGTTAGTTAAGCACCTTATTTCCTCCCTTGACAGGTTGCGCCTTTTTGCTTTTGTAGACAAAAAGGCGCATTTTTCTAACAAGAAAGGACGATGCAAAAAAAGACGATCCCCAGAAATCAAAAAGAACTTTCTTTTGCCGCTAAGGGGACTATAGTAAAGAATGTAGGAAAAAAGGACGCCAGAAAGCACATGGGAAAAGACAACGAGATGTGCCAAGAGGAACGCTTTACTTGATGGACAGCGCCAGTAAGAAGCACTCAGTTCTATCCAACGAAATGATAGATGAAAAAAGGTTGGCGATGCGCAATTTTTACAATCATGGGTATCGACAAACCTATCAACAGCTTAAAACAAAAACGTAGGAGGCAAGCAAGAATGGAAGACATCACGCAATTATTGCAACGAGAAATTGACCAAGCATCAACTGTGCAGGGAACAGTGATTACACCACCCGGCGCCTATCAAATCGGCGCATTGTTTTTAAAAAGCAATGTGCACTTGATTGTCTCAGAGGATACGATTCTGTATGGTAGTCAAGAACTGGCCGATTATCCCGAAGTAGATAATCGGGTCGCAGGGATCAATATGAAGTGGCCTGCAGCGATGATCAATGTTTTTCACGCAGAAAATGTCATGATCTCTGGAAAAGGAAAACTTGATGGTCGTGGAGAAACATGGTGGCAAACGTTTTGGGGAACAGATGAAGCCAGCGGGATGATGGCGGATTATGCAAAGAAAGGCTTACGCTGGGCAGCAGATTATGATTGCAAGCGCCCACGGAATATCCTTGTTTATGAAAGTCAGCAAGTAATCATCAAAGATATTTCGTCGGTACAGTCGGGTTTTTGGAATACCCAAATCACGTATTCTCACCACATATTGATCGACGGCATCACGATAGACAATGGAAAAGGGCCTAGTACTGATGGCATCGATATTGATTCCTGTGAAGAAGTCACGATTCAAAATGCCTACATTTCCTGCAACGATGACAATATCTCGATCAAGGCGGGACGTGGGGCAGAAGCCTTAGCCCAGCAAAGAAGCTGTCGGAAAATCACGATCAAAGACTGTCAGTTAGGGTATGGTTCAGGAATTGCCATTGGTAGTGAAACTTCGGGTGGGATCGAAGAGATCAACATCCAAAAAGTCGTCTTTGAGCAAACTGGCGCAGGGTTTCGGATCAAATCCGCCAACAATCGAGGTGGATTTATACGCAAGGTCACTGCTTCGGATTTAACGATGAAGGATGTTGGCTTTCCTTTTCTCTTACAAACAAATTGGTACCCAGATTATAGTTATCCAGAACTGCCAGCTGATTATGAGGAAGAGATTCCCGACTATTGGCACAAATTGATGGTACAACCAGCTATTCCAGTAGGTCCAGCAAAGGTCTGCGACATTACTATTGAAAACGTGCAAGCTACCAAAACAGGACAACAAAGCGTGCGTGCTTTTTTCATCGAGGCCAGCCCAGCAGAACCGATCCGCAATCTAACATTAAAAAATCTTTCCATCCATGCCGACGAGTTCGGCAAGATTGCAGGAGTTGAGAACTTAAAGATGGTGGAAACGATCGTCACTGCGTTAGCGCCGACCTTGGATCAAAATGATGTGTATGAGCGGTAGTAGAGAGACAACGAGAACGTACATCGCTAAGTAGGAAAAGAGAGGGGCACAATGAGGGAAAATCTTATAAAGAAATATATTGATACATTTAATCACAATGATGAAGAACTTTATTCTCAATGTATATCAAATGCTGACGCAGAAACCTGGATGATGCAAAACGTCCCAGTATTTACATGTAATCAACCATTATTTGAAGAAGCATATTATTTTCGATGGTGGGTATTTCGGAAGCATCTGAAAGCCGCACCAGAGGGAACGATCATCACTGAGTTTTTACCACCCGTTCGTTGGTCAGGACCATACAATTCCATCAATTGTGCTGTTGGACATCATCTTTCCGAAGCTCGTTGGTTAAAATGTGGTCGCGAACTCATTCACGAATATGTTGATTTTTGGTTTAAAGGCAGTGGAAATCAGTATGCCTATTCGTCTTGGATCATTGATGCGATCAAAAATTATGCGATTCTTTGGTCAGATGCTGAGTATGGTGTTCAGTTATTACCTCATTTGGTAACCTTTTATCAAGAGATCGAAACGCATCATCTGACTCGTTATGGTTTGTTTTGGTCAAATGATGACCGGGATGCCATGGAGTGTTCTATTAGTGGTAGCGGATTGAGGCCAACATTAAATAGTTACATGTATGCCAATGCCTTAGGAATTGCCTATTTTGCCGAGCAAGCAGGTGATTCTTCACTTGCTAAAGACTATCGAAATAAAGCGTCACTTTTAAAACAAAATATAATAAAGTATTTATGGGATTCTGAAGAAGAATTTTTTAAAGTGATTCCCTTAGAGGATAAAGATGCGCAAATTGCAACATTTGATTTTAAACAAATACCAAAGCAACACAATGTAAAAGAATTGATTGGCTATCTCCCTTGGCTCTTTGGTATTGCCGAAGATACTCATGCGAGGGCTTGGCGCTATTTGAGTGATCCCATGTGTTTTCACGGTGAGTATGGTCTGACTACAGCAGCCAGAGATCATCTGTGTTATAACTTACCCAGTGAGAAAAATCATGAGTGCCTTTGGAATGGACCATCTTGGCCGTTTGCCACAACCCAAACGATCGATGCAATGATAGCCTCACGGCAAAACAAAAATAGTTCACTTAAAGCAACAGACATTTCACGAGAATTGCTGACCTATGCGAATAGTTTTTATCGAAACAAAGCAGATGGGACAAAAGTCAATTGGCTTGATGAAAATATTGATCCAGATACAGGAGAATGGCTTTCCAGAAAAATTTTAAAAGACCAGAACTGGCCCATAGGAAAAGGTGGCTATGAACGTGGAAAAGATTACAATCATTCTGCTTACAGTGATTTATTCATTCGTGGATATTGTGGTATTCATCTTTCTGATGAGGGACTACTGACGATCGATCCAATTAAGGATACGACGCTTGAGTATTTTTCTTTTGAGGATTTGCCGATGAAAGGTGATTTTATTTCTGTCTGGTATGATCGATCAGGAGAACATTTTGGCAAGGGCGTAGGCATTACGGTATTGATCAATGGCAAACACTATCAGAGTAAAAATAAGATTGAAATCAGTTTGTAAAGGACCAAGAAATTGGTCTTTTTTAATTTGAAAAATTTACAGCCTAATTGGTTTGGTCACAAGTAACTTCTTAAGAGAATGTGCTACTTGAGTAAGAAAGATCTGTCCATCTATTTAGAAGCATAGCATGAAATTAGAGACGGATAGAGAAAAGAGAGCGAAGATTTTAAGCCAAGAGCCAGTGCTTCAGATGTTCTTACTTTTTTTGGAAAGGGAAGACTCAGCAGATCGTTGTCAACAAACCCCTACCCAGCCATATATCAACGATTAACAAAAAATGTCAATTGCTGGAAATCCTGCTTTTCGTTATGCTTTTGGTATTGAAAGCGGTTTATTCAATCGGGCTCAACAACAAAATCTAAGGAGGAAAAGTAGTGAAAAAATTAAGTACGATTCTTGGTTTGGGGTTACTATCAGTCGCCTTTTTGTCGGCATGTGGGAAGGAGGAAGCAGGTTCCACAACAGATTATGATACGATTTCGATTTTATCGCCGTACATTGAAACTGAACCACCTGCAAGTGACAACGAGATTTTGAAGCAATTAGAAGCGTACACTGGCAAAAACATTGATATTACCTGGGCACCCAATACATCCTACGAGGATAAAATGAATATTACGTTAGCTTCAGATGATATTCCAGAAGTGATGGTCATTCAAGGAAAATCAGGAGGATTTATCAAGTCAGCAGAAAATGGCGCTTTTTGGGATTTGACCGACTATTTAGCTGATTATCCTAATCTCTCTCAATCTAACGAGGATGTTTTGCGTAATTCTTCTGTGAATGGCAAAGTGTACGGAATTTATCGGAAACGTGATGCGATGCGGACGGCGGTGATCATCCGAAAAGATTGGTTAGAAAACTTAAACTTAGATGTACCAGAAACGATCGATGATCTCTATGAGGTTGCCAAAGCATTTACTGAGAACGATCCCGATGGGAATGGTGAAAATGATACGTTTGGTTTGATTATTCCCCAATGGCCTGGCTCGATCAATTCAAATAGCCCTTACGATGTGTTAGCTACTTGGTTTGGGGCAGGAAATGCTTGGAAAGAAATAGACGGCACTTTAGAGCCATCCTTTATGCAACCAGAATACCTAGAATCAATGCAATTTGTTAAAGATATGGTGGAACAAGGCTATGTCAATCGTGATTTTGCAACCATGGCAGCAGATAAATGGGATGAGCCGTTTATCAATGGACGTGGTGGGATCATTATTGATACGTATTCACGAGCAGCACAAATCAGTAATAAATTATTGCAAGCTGGAGAAGAAGACCTCGTCGTCTTTACAGGGAATTTAAAAGATAATAGCGGTACGATGAATGCGTTACCGACAGATGGCTATTCTGGTTTCTTGGCGATTCCTAAGTCGAGTGTCCAGACAGAGGAACATCTAAAAGAGGTGTTGACGTTCCTTGATAAATTAAATGATAAAGAAGCACAGGTGTTGCTGAACAACGGAATCGAAAGAATCAATTTTGAAGTAGTGGATGGAATGTCCGTCGCACTAGAAGGATCAGAAGCTGAAGCGTTAGCCAATGCGGTCAAAGGGTACTCGCAAATTGGGATGAATGTAACGGAAGATACCCTGTACTATATTGCTAAGCCTGATACAGAAGCGGCTACTGAAAGCTATGAAAAACGATTGTCATTGATGGAAGCTGATTTAGAGCACGCTGTCTTTAACCCAGCAGCCTCCTATAATACAGATACGTATGTAACAAAAGGGGCACAGCTTGATCAGATCATTAGTGATGCGCGGGTTCAATTTATTGCAGGACAAATCGATGAAGCGGGGTGGGAAGCTGCGATCGAACTTTGGAAGAATCAAGGAGGCACGCAGCTGATGGAAGAAACGAATGCCCTTCATCAAGCACAATAACGACAGTCGAAGAAGGTTGAGTGGATCTTGCTCTCAACCTTTTTCTTTTTCAATAATTTTTTTCAGCTAATTATTCAGCTAATAAAATGGAGTACTATTTAGGTGAGACGAGACAGGTAGTGAGAAATCAGAAAAGAAAAAATGGAAAAAAACAAGTGGAAACCCTAATCTAACGCTTGATATCAAGGAATTCAAAAAAAGTCAATTGTTAGAAATGTAGGTCAAGTTTACTATGAAAAGAGAAAAGTAGCTCATATACGCATAAAAGGAGAAGAAGAAATGTTAGCGAAATTGATCTATGAAAATCCGCTGAATCAAGCAGCAGATATTCAACACTTTATTGCTGAAGGAGAGCCCAAGATTACTTTCCAAGACGGGATGATTCTGACGAATACCTATTCTGAAGAATCAAACAAACAACCACATTTTGTTTTATGGCTGCCTCAACAATTTCCAGCGGACCTACGAATCACCTGGCAGTTTCAACCACTGGCTGAACCAGGCTTATGTATGCTCTTTTTTGCAGCAACCAATCGCAAGGGTGGCTCGATCTTCGATTCTGGAGTACCCAAACGAACCGGGGCATATCCTGAGTATCATTCTGGAGGGATCAATGCTTACCACCTTTCTTATTTTCGAAGAAAGTATGAGGAGGAACGGGCGTTTGAAACGTGTAATTTGCGCAAAAGTCATGGGTTTCATCTGGTCGCCCAAGGCGCAGATCCACTTCCGAGTGTAGCAGATGCCCGAGGGTTTTATCACCTAAGAATCGATAAGGTAGGTGCAACGATTTCCTTTTGGATCAACGACTTATTGGTGTTAAGGTACCTTGATGAGGAACAGTTTGGTCCCGTATTAACCAAAGGAGCGATCGGATTTCGGCAAATGGCGCCAATGAAGGCCCGCTATAAAGACTTAAAGGTATATTCCTTAGAGGAGGAACGGTGATGAATTGGCAGAAAGCATATCAAGCAGCGGATTTTGTCTTTTATTGTTTGCTGATAAATGTAACCGTTATTATAGGTGCACTAGTAGGTGGGATCATCTTTGGACTGGCGCCTAGCGTACAAGCAGGATTCCACGTAGCAAAGAAAACCCTTAAACAGGAATCGCCGCCTTTTTTTCAAACGTTCTTTGGGTATTACCGCAGGAACTTTTGGCGATCGAATCGCTTGGGCTTACCGATCATTCTCTTTTATTTGTGCCCCATGGTGGTGATCCGGCAAGGATTTTTAGCGGCATTGACTCAAACTGGCTTGATCCTATTGATCGTTAGCCAATGCGTCGCGATCGCTGTGATCAATACATTGCTTAGCATGTACGAATATTATGTGCTCCCAACGAAGAAGTACCTAGGCGCTTCGCTACGCTTTCTTTTTTTTCAACCTATTGGCAACTTTTTAGGCGTCCTTTGGTTTGGGATTTGTAGTACGATCAGCTTTTTTCTCCCCGGTCTCCTTCCGTTTTTAAGTATTGGGATGTGGATCATTGGCACAATGGGGATTTACTTGAAATTATTTGATGAAAATGAACAAAAGCTAAAGCAACAAAACGATGCAGTTCAACCTGCAGAGAGGGAAGAGGAGGAAATCGAACATGGCATTGAAATGGCTCAAAAATAAACCTAAGGGAAAACGTGGGCTGAGTTTTGGGTATCCATGGGAAAAAGGAGCTTTACAACCTGAGGTTCTAAGTGAGGAACTGTTTTTGCTGGGGGAGGAGCCGCTGCAAACGAAAGTACTGGCTTACTGGCCAGATGGCAGTGTGAAATGGACAGGACACAGTGGTCTGGTGGCAGAAACGACGCAGTTACTTTTTCAAAGAAAACAGCGTGTCCAGAAGAAACAGGCGATTGCTAGGGAAGCTTACAACGGTATTTATTTTGACAACGGTACGATCAAAGGCTTCTTCCCGAAACATGGGGAAGGGAAAAATGTATTGGACTGGGTAGCGGTCAATGGGCAGAAAAAATTGCAAGATCTTCACGCAATCCTGCAATACCAAAACAAAAAGGTGCAGTCCAAAGTAACGGACTTGATGTTGGAAGAAAATGGTTCAGAAAAAGCCGTTATCAAAGTATCGGGCGTCATTGAGATCAATCAAGAAGTGGTGCAAGAGTTTATTTTACGGTTCCGCATCTTTCGCGAAATCAGCAAATTGGAAATCATTCATACGGTCATTATCATCAAACCACTTGCTTATGAAGGCATGGGGATAGCATTTGATTATGCGTTGACAGGTGAAAATTGGAATCGACAAGTCAAATTTATTGCAGATGCTGTGTATCATGAAGCGGCACAATTGTTACTTTCACGGCGACACTATCAGCAAAACATTCCCTATCAACAACAAGCCAGTGGACAGCTCGTTTCATTGACCTCAGCGGACGAGCCGATGCTGTCTCATGCGGTGGAAAATGCTATTTGGGACAATTTTCGGGTCAATCAAATCAATCATCGGTCATTTGAATTAGAAAAACAGACCGAAGCTGGGTACTGTTGGTTGCCCATTGGGGATGGCGAGCATTATTCAGGTACCTTTTACGCTGGGGGAGAAACCGGCGGCGTTGCTTGCAGCATGGAGAAATTTTGGGAAAAAGCACCATCTGCGATCGAGGTGACAGGCATCACCCAAAAAGAAACCCAAATCACGATGTGGCAGTGGTCACCGAATGCCAAGCCAATGGATTTTCAGCACTATTCCAAACGGGATCATATGCTTAGCGGATACGAAGGAATGGAAGAGATTCGTTCGACGGCAGTTGGCGTAGCAAATACGACGCGTTGTTGGTTGGATCTATATGAAGAAGCCCCGTCAGAAGAAGTGTTGCTGGGCTTAGCTCA
Organism: Enterococcus sp. 6D12_DIV0197; assembly: GCF_002174385.1. NCBI lineage: Bacteria > Bacillati > Bacillota > Bacilli > Lactobacillales > Enterococcaceae > Enterococcus > Enterococcus sp. 6D12_DIV0197. The sequence goes on along the minus strand of NZ_NIBN01000001.1, from coordinate 3,099,644 downwards.
AGAAAACCAAGAACCTGCCCAGATCGTTTCATTGCCAGAGCGTTATCAAGAGACGAAGGTTTTTGGCAGGATCAGTTTACCAGATGAATCAACGAAAACGAAACAGCTGCTGGAGCAACAATTGGCTGAGATGCGTCAATTCTATTTAGCAGAAGTCCAACAAAGAAGTTGGTATGGCTATTGGAACTATGGTGATGTCATGCATACCTATGATCAGTTTCGACACCAATGGCGCTACGATCTTGGTGGGTACGCTTGGCAAAACACTGAATTGGTCCCTAACATGTGGCTTTGGCTAGATTTCTTACGGACTGGTGATCCAAGCGTTTACTATCTGGCTGAAAGCATGACGAGACATACTTCAGAAGTCGATCAGTACCATGCTGGTGAATACAAAGGATTAGGGTCACGGCATAATGTCATTCATTGGGGCTGCCAAGCAAAAGAAGTTCGAATTTCAATGGCGGGTCTCCATCGCTACTACTACTATTTGACAGCGGATGAACGCATTGGGGAGATTATGGAACAAGTCAAAGACAATGAAACCTATGCTTTTGATGCGTTACCACCGATGCGCGAGTTTTATGAACGAGAAACGAAGCGGATACCGATTCGCATCGGACCAGATTGGGCTGCGCTAGTCTCGAACTGGTTTACCCAGTGGGAACGGACGAATGATCCTGTTTACCTTGAAAAAATTCGCACCGGCATCACCTGCATCAAAGCCATGCCCCAGCGTCTATTGTCTGGTCCCACAGTGTTATTTGATCCACAAGACAAAACCTTATCTTATATGGGAACTGGGAATTTTGGCGGCTATCACATGGTCATCTCCTTTGGGGCGCCGCAAGTTTGGTTAGAACTTGCTCAAGTGCTGGAAGACCCCGAGTGGACAGAGATGTTAGGGGAGTTTGGCTGGTTTTATAGCTTGAGTCCTGAGAGAAAAGCAGAAGAATCAAACGGGGTACTGACGGAACCTCATTTTGCCTGGCCAATGTTTGCGTCGACGATGATGGCCTTTGCTGGGCGAGTGCGTAACGATCAAGCAATCAGTCAAAGGGCTTGGCAGTTATTGCTTGATAATGACAAATCGGGTGTTCCATTGCCGATCGAAGCGACCATTGAAGCAGCGACAACGTGGAAAAAAATAAAAGAAATGCCGTGGGTATCGACCAATGTGTTGTCACAGTGGGGTCTAAATACGATTTGTTGTTTAGCACTGATCGGAGCGGAGTTAGAGGAGGAGAATGAATGGAAACAACAATAAAAAAAGTGCCGAAAACGAAAGAGCAATGGGGGAGTTTTCTCAACCATTTTAAACAAAATAAATGGCTCTATATTTTGACGATTCCCGGGATCATCTATTTTGCAGTATTTCGTTATGCACCGATGTATGGGTTGATCATTGCTTTCAAAGATTATGTGCCCTTTTTAGGAATCGCAGATAGTCCATGGGTTGGAACACAAAATTTTATGGATTTCTTCAATAATCCTGATTTCTTTCGGATCTTGTGGAACACGTTGATGATTGCCTTTTTAAACATCTTCTTTTCGTTTCCAGCACCCATCTTTTTGGCACTGTTACTGAATGAATTGCGCAACAAGCTGTTTCAGCGGACCATTCAAACCTTCGTCTATGTACCACATTTTCTTTCATGGACGATCGTCGTTAGTCTTTGGCATATCTTATTCAACATCGATCATGGAGCAATCACTCAATTTATCGCTTCGTTGACAGGCGTTGAAATCGACTTTCTCTCAGACCCGCAATGGTTCCGCCCCATGATCGTAATGCAATCGATTTGGAAAGAGATCGGTTGGGGGACTATTATTTATTTAGCTGCCTTATCAGGTGTGGATCAGGAACAATACGAAGCCGCGATCATGGATGGTGCAGGACGTTTCCGTCGTGTGTGGCACATCACTTTGCCTGCGATTCGTTCGACGATCATCATTATGCTGATCATGCGGATCGGGTCGATTTTGTCTACTGGGTTTGATCAGATTTTCTTGATGACCAATCAGTTGAACCGAACAGTAGCAGATGTTTTTGATACGTATGTGTATATGATGGGGATCACCAATGGCGCTTACAGTTACTCAACAGCCGTCGGATTATTTAAATCGATCGTTGGGATCATCCTCGTACTTTGTACCAATAAATTAGCGAAACGCTTTGGCGAAAGCGGCTTATACTAAGGAGGAAAAAGATGGATACTTTACACAATACGAAGGCAGGGAAAATATTTGACATTTTTAATGCGCTATTTTTGGCATTGATTGGGTTATTCATGGTGATTCCTTTTATTTATGTGATCGCAGGTTCATTTGCTACGGAGTTAGAATTGACCACACGTTCGTTTTTCTTATGGCCAAATGAGATCAGTCTCGACTCCTATCGCTTTATTTTTTCAACCAACACCTTTATCCGCAGTTTGCTTGTAACGGTCGGCGTTACCATCGTTGGCACGCTGGTGCAGCTTTTCTGTACCTTCACCTTTGCCTATCCTTTATCACGTAAGCACCTAAAAGGACGGAACACCTTGTTGAATCTCGTGATTTTTGCAATGCTCTTTTCAGGTGGGATGATCCCAACGTTTATCGTGGTGAAAAATTTAGGACTGATCAATTCTTATTGGGCATTGATTTTGCCAATCGCGATCAATCCGTTCAACTTAATGATCATCAAAAACTTTTTCCAAGAAATGCCGATCGAGTTGGAAGAATCCGCCAAGATGGATGGCTGTACGGAACTAGGGATCTTATGGAAAATCATTTTGCCTTTATCAAAACCAGTGATCGCGACCTTCACCCTTTTTTACGCCGTTGGTATCTGGAACGACTTCATGAGTGGATTGCTCTATATCAACGATTCAGCAAAATGGCCGATTCAGTTATTGTTAAGACAGATCACGATGGCCTCCAGTGGTGCCAATGCGTTAGCAAGTATGGACCCCAACTATGTGCCGCCTGAACAAGGAATCAAATTTGCAGTCATCATTGTGGCGACTTTGCCAATTTTGATCTTCTATCCGTTTTTGCAAAAACATTTTGCCAAAGGAATGCTGATTGGATCCGTCAAAGGATGATACACTTCAATAGTTGTGGATAGGTTGTCATGCGTTTTTTCGCATGACAATTTGTTACATAAAATCTATTACAAGGGTGTTTGGGAATGAAGTACTTTAAAACAGGCGGTTTTCATCGAAAACTGCAGCTAGCCAGTCTATGGATCGTCGTACCGCTATTAGCCGTTGCAATCTTTTTGCATGCCTATTTGATCGGACCATTACAACGATCGTATCAAGAACTAAACAATCGCCAAGTCGAAGGAATCGTTAGTAACATCAACCAACAGTTCTCGCAGCTGGAAGTGACTTTAAGCGTTTGGGGGCAATCGTTTCAAAGGCGCTACCAAGAAGATTTATTGGAAACGACGAATTATCAGACGTTGATCCAGCTGTCGGAAGAATTGTTTTACTTAACCAATAGCTCCAATTATGTCAATCGAATCGGTATTTATTCGCTTGGAGAGGCGCCCTTTGGGATTGAAAGTGGCGGCACGTATGAATTAACGCTCGAGCAAACCAAAACAGCATTTGAACGCTATCGGATCGATAATGGTAGGCAGTATCAGTGGAAGATCATTGAAGAAGAGGATGAATTGATTTTTGTACAAAACATTGATAGCCAAGGCGAAGATCAGCCTAAAATTTTTTTAGTTGCAACGATCGACGAGCAATCATTGTTAAAGTATTTTTATGATACTCAAATTGAAAATGGGCTCGCAGCGATTTCCTTTAATCATGAGAGTTTTCGTTTTATTGGCGATCAGAACTTAGCGAATGTTATCCAACCGCTGAGTGAGAAGCATCAAGGAACCTGGGTCGAATCGATCAATGGCAATGATTATAGCATGATCGCCGTAAACAGTACGCGACTCAACCAAATATGGACGTTTTATACCGTCGTTCCCTTAGCTTTGATTACCGAGCCAGTCACTCATTTGGCTAGAGTGCTGATCGTCGTAAGTATTCTTTTTATTGCTTGTGTGGCAGTCATGAGTCTCTTTTTGGCAAAAAAACAATACCAACCTTTTGAAAAAACGATGGATCAGCTCTTTGGTAATACCCAATGGAAAAAAGAAAACGATCTGGAGTTTTTGGTGGACCGTTGGCAACAATTAAGTCGGGAAAAAGGATTGCTACAAAATCAGGCGGAACGCTTTCAAGATTCGCTGAAGCGGCAAGTGATCCAACATTTGATGGAAGGGTATTATGGCTATTTGTCAGAGGAAGAATCGCAACAATTACTGCAGCAAAAAAACTGGCGCTTAAGTGACCAAGGGTATCGCCTGTTTTATTTCCAACTCAATGATCTATTAAGCAATCAAGCAAATTCACAAGATGAAACCCACATTTTGTTTGCGCTAGAAAACATTATAACGGATGTCACAGCCATGTTTTTCCCAGAATCAACCATCGTTTCGTCAAATGAAGGGCGGATTTTGGTTTTTGTGGTCAATCAAGAGCAGCAACTGACAGATTACTTCACGATGGTCACCAAGCAAATCAATTTGATCGTCTGCCGTTATGTCACCATCGTTAGTTCGCAACAAGAAACTGAGATTCGCAAGTTGCCTGAAGTTGCCCAACGTCTCAAAAAGCAAATCCATCTGCAACGGTTGATTCCCGAAAATCAAGTGCTTCAAGGAGAGAAAATGCGTCCGCTGCCGAAGTATTCTCTTTCGCAAGAAAATTTGATTTTAACAGCGCTGAAAAGTGGCTATCATGAAGAATTGCAACGAAGTGTCCAGCGGTTTTTGGAACAGGTCGTGGCAGAAAACAATCAACAGGCTGCGGTGATCTATGTGGTCAATCGACTGTACGATCAAGTCGATTACCTTTTAAATGAAAATGGTGTCTCACGAACGGATTATGTATCGAAAACGGTTGTTTTAGAACGAATCGAACGACTTTTGGACATCAATCAGATCCAAGCCTTTTTGTACCATCATTTCTTAAAGCCCGTCTCCATCCTCTGGCAAGAAAATGTCGCTAATTCTTATAGTGAAATGATCCAAAAAGTAGCGGAGTACATCCAATCTGATTTTCGCAATGAACAAATTTCGTTAGAATATGTTGCGGATCGTTTCGAAGTAGACCCAATCTTTTTGAGTAAGGAGTTCAAGCGTGCCAAGCAGGTCAACTTTATTGATTATTTAACCAACGTTCGCATAGTAGAAGCAAAACGGCAGCTGCTCGAAACCGATCACCAAATCAATGAAATCGCGGAAAACCTTGGGTATAATCCCAGCTACTTCAATCGTTTATTTAAAAAGTGCACGGGAATGACCCCAGGACAATATCGAAAAGGTCAGAGCTGATCACTGTTGGTTGCTGCGGAAAAGCTCGTATTTTCGCAGCTTTTGCTCTGATTTTTCTATGTTTTCGTCAGCCAATGTTTTGTATAATAGAAAAGAAAGCGATTTCTAATACAGCTTAAGTTCAGCAAGAAAACCAGCAGACTTGTCAAAGCTGTTGGAAATCTGATAGTAAATAGATGGAGGAAGAAAAGAAATGAAAATCGTTCTAGGCGGAGATTCAACCATGGCGGATTATCCCCTTGATCAACAGCCAATGATGGGCTGGGGACAAGCCTTACCAAGCTATCTACCCCCAGAAGTAAACGTAAACAATTTTGCAAAAAACGGCAGTACGACTCGTTCGTTTATCGAAGAAGGGTTGTTTGAGCAACTCCTACAAGAAGTCGAACCGAATACAGTCGTCCTACTGCAATTTGGACATAATGACCAAAAAGAGAAAAATCATGTCACGATGGAGGCGTACATTGCTCATTTGACAGACATGATCCGTCAAATCAAAGAAAAAGCAGGAATCCCGATCCTGTGTACACCTGTTGAACGGCGGGTAGGAGAAGAGGGACGACTGGCGCATACGTTGTCAGCATTTTTACCTGTCTTAAGAGAACTTAGTCGAACGGAAGAAGTAGTTTTGTTTGATTTAAATCGCTATACCTATCATTATTATGACACATTAGGACTAGAAGCTTCCAAAGCACTCTTTGTTTGGTTAGCACCGAATGAGCACCCCAATTATCCTTCAGGTCTTGCAGATGATACCCACTTTTCAAAGCTCGGGGCGCATATGATCGCTCGCTATGTAGCGATTCGTCTACAGGCGTTTTTCCATGAGCAACCACTGTTTCCTGATATTTATTACGGCGCCTGCATGTATCCAGAAGTCTGGTCGGAAGAAATCATGCAAAGTGATAGTCACACGATGAAAACGTTGGGCATGAATTTTGCTAGAATTGGGGAATTCATGTGGCGCGACTTGGAGCCTCAACCTGGAGAATATGATTTTTCGTTGTTGGAACGTGCGCTAGAACAGTACCAAGCAAATGGCATCGATGTTTGCTTATGTATTCCAACTCCGACCCCACCCCGCTGGTTTACAAAACAGTACCCAGAAGCATTGGTCACTAACCAAGATGGAACGAAGATGCATCACGGCTCAAGACAGCATGTCTGTACTAACAACGAGGACTTTCGCCGTTATGCCTATCGTTTGACGAGAAAAATCGCTGAGATTGCCGAAAAACATGAAAATGTCGTTATGTTGCAATTGGACAATGAGTTTAAATGTCATGTCGATCTATGTTACTGTACGACGTGTCAAACGCGTTGGCATACGTATTTAAAAGACCGCTATCAATCCGTGACTAACCTCAATGAGTGTTGGGGAACGAAGGTGTGGAGTGAGTGGTATGACGCATTTGAGGATGTCGTCTTGCCGCTAACAACCCCATTTTTGCATAATTCTTCCTTGATGAATGCCTTTCGCCGCTTTACCACTGATACGTTGAATGAGTTTGCGCATGATCTTTGTCATTTTATCCGAATGGAGACCGCGTTACCCATTACCCATAACTCCGCTTTTGGGTTTAACTTGCAAAATGATGAGCTATTTGCTGATTTAGATATTGCTGGTTTTGATACGTATGCACCGGCAGACAACTATCCAGCGTATACGATGAACTTGGATCGTTGGCGGAATGTCAAACCGTGCAACAAGGAAATGTTATTGTTAGAAACTTGTACTGCCAATGCAGGTCATATTGAAAATTATGCGGCACCTCGTCCTCATGGGTTTGTCACAAGTGAAGCGTTCATTGGCTATGCTGGTAATTTGAAATCCTTCTGCTTTTGGCATTTTCGTGGACATCGCTATGGTGTGGAGCAACCCCATAGTGCCGTGTTAACTGCTTGGGGAGAGCCAGATCGTGGGTATGAAGAGGTAGTTCGGATTGGCGAACTAAGACAACAGATCGCACCACTTTTAGCGGAAACGAAGTATGTATCTGCAAAAATAGCCATTATCTACTCGGATTACTCGAAACGTTTTTACACGATCGATCATGGGGGTGTTTATGATTATCGCAGCCTGTTTACCGAATTTTACGGCAGTCTGATTCGCCAAGGGATTCGTGTAGAAATCATTCAAGAAAATAGTCCGTTAGAAGAGTATGATGTTGTTCTTGCCCCATTTGTTCGTTGGATCAGTCCTACCTTGCTGAAAAAATTTGCCGCCTTTACTGAAGCAGGAGGCAAGCTGATTTTAGGCCCGATGACGGGGGATCGGACCAAAGAGCTGGCGTGGCCAGCGACGAATGGCTTAGATCGTTTAGGAGAATGGCTCGGGTTTGACCAAATCCAGCAGTTTACGGTGAAAGGACTGACTTATCAGCTAGCCTATGACGGCCTAAAAGAACCTTTGGATCATTTGGTCACAGTTTTTCACTGCCCAGAAGATTGGGAAACGATCGGACGAGGGAATGACCAAACGCTACTAGCTAAGAAACAACTGGCTCAAGGAGAGATCATCTATTTAGGTGCGCTACCTAGCAATTTACCAGACAGTTTGATATGGCAGTCGTTTTGTCGCAAAGAGCTTTTCCCTTATGAATCAGAGCGCCAGTTAATCAAATGTTCGGAAGGTGTGATGAAGTATCGCCGAGAGTCAGTGACCCATGTCCAACTCTGGATCAGTAACTTAGGGCTGACGACAGCTGACTTTACCTTACATCTCCCCGGGTTCGAACGCTTATCAGGTGAATCGCTGGCGCGGGGTAACCATAGGCTAGAACCTTATGAAAATTTGATTATTGAATGGGAAAAAACAGTAGAAAGCGAGGAGTCAGATGATTCATTTAGCCATCCGAGGGCATGACCTCTCAGGAGAATATACACCAAAGCAGTTAGCACAAGCGGTAGGTGCAAAGAAAATAAAAAACGTTCAGTTTGCCTTGAATGCGTCTTTTCCAGATCTAAGTGCTCCTGAAAAGATGAATCCAGGTATGGGGACCTTCTTCAAGAATGAATTCCAAGAACAAGGCGTTCAAATCGCTTTGTTAAGTTGTTATAGTAACTTGATTCATCCCGAACCAGAGGAACGAGAAAAAATCTTACAGAAATTTGAGCGCTATTTATTCCATGCCCGTTATTTTGGTGCCAGCATGGTGGCTTCAGAAACAGGCTCAGTCATTGCCGCGCTGGGATATAGCGAAGAGAATTTTTCGGATGAGGTTTTTGAAGACTTGATCCATGTGATCCAGCGACTCGTTCGAGTGGGAGAAAAATATCAAATCATGGTAGGGATCGAAGCCGGACTGAATCATCCGCTGTATTCGAATCAGCGCATCGCCGAGCTGATTGAACGTGTTCCTTCTGATTATTTAGGGATCATTTACGATCCAACGAATTTGATCACCGCAAAAACGGCTGCTGATCAAGTCGCATTGGTAGAAGAAGCATTTACTCTTTTCGGAGAGAAAATCGTCTGCTTGCACCTAAAGGATTTTCAACTCTCGGGAGAAGAAGTGATCCCTGTCCCATTAGGCGAAGGACAAATACGGTATCCAGAAATTTTACAGCTTTTGATCAAACACAAGCCATACTGTTACGTGGTGCTAGAAGAAACAAAAGATGCTGGGATCGAACGTGCGGTGGCGTTGATTGAAGGCTTAGATTTAAAAAATTAGTTGGGGGTTTGTGTAGATGATTGTGTAAGAGAACACGGGAGTAGTTTTCTTGTTTTCTTAAAAAACGCTGGCATTGAATGCAAATTTTATCTAGCATAGAAAAGTTGTTTATGATGAAATTTCATCTAAACAACTTTTTTATTTTCATAAAAATAAAAAATGCGAGGTAAAATTTGTTATTATAGAATAAAAAGAAGTGTTTTGGATTGTTGCATTCGGATAATGGATCAAATGGAAAAGGATTTAATATTTACGAGACATGTAAAAGAGAGAAAGGAGGAACCAATGGCAAACATGCAAGACGTGGCAAAACTTGCCAATGTATCTGTGACCACCGTCTCACGAGTGATCAATAACAGAAAATATGTCAATGAAGAAACAAAGCAGATTGTGCTAGAAGCAATTCAAGCACTTGATTATGTACCAAATGAATTAGCACGGTCCTTTTATTACAATTCCTCAAAGATGATAGGCTTGCTGATTTATGATTTGAAAAATGATTTTTATAATCAATTTATTACCCGAATCGAGTCGCAACTGATTGAGAAAGGCTATAGTTTGATGATTGGTACCACACAAGGGAATCCTGAAAGAGAAACCTATTTTTTGAACTTGTTTCTCGCAAATAATATTGATGGGGTAATTTTATGTACCAACCTTTGTACGCAAGGTCCGTTGTTGCAAAAGGTTCTCAAATTACCTCTAGTGAGTGTGGGTAGAGTCCTTAGCGATGAAGTATCCTCCGTTTCTGCGGATAATACCTCAGGTGGACAGTTGGCAGCACAGATCTTAAGCCAAAATTGTTGTCGCGAGATCCTCTTCATTAATGGACCAAAGACATTACATTCCGTTCAAGAAAAATCAGCTGGTTTTTATCAAGTGATGGACCAATACCCAGAGATCCATGTTCACGAGGTCATACTCGATTTTGTAAATGTCACGCAAACATCCTTTGATCAACTTTTTCGTCAATGGCCTTCTATCGATGGCATTTTTGCGGCAAGCGATTTTTTTGCAGCCTGTGCTTTACGTTCCCTTCATTCACTGGATAAAAAGGTTGGTGAAGCGATTCAAGTGATTGGTTATGAAAACACCAATGTTTGTCTTTGTACTAGCCCTTTGCTTTCGTCCATCGCACGACCTTTAGAGGAGATGGTGGATTGGACGACCCAGCTACTTTTTCAAGAGGTACAAGGAGACAAAACCGCACCAAGACACGTCCTCTTGAAAAATTCATTTGTCCCAAGAGAAACGACTCAATGGAAGTGATGGGAAAAGAAGCAACCGATTGCAGCTTTCTTTTGATTGTCTTGGGATAGCCGCAATTCTATAATGAAATGGACTGGAATAAATCCAGAATGAGGAAGTTGCTAAGTGATAGGTGTTGATAGCTAGTACTATTTTTTGAAAAAAATGGTTCCGCTTACATAAGGTTCTGTAGAATAGCGAACGGCTTGAAGGATAACGCCTCAAGAAGAGTGTACCTAAAATGCGATCACAAAAACAAATTAACCTAAATGTAATAAGAAGGAGTGATTAACCATGTGGAAAGCAAACTATCATACCCACACAACTCGATGCAAACATGCACAGGATTCTGATGAAGACTATGTGATCAAAGCCATCCAAGCTGGCTTTAAGGAAATCGGCTTCGCTGATCATTGTCCCTGGCCCTTTGAGGATGGGTATGTCTCGCCCATGCGGATGGATGTTGCGCAATTGGAAGATTACGTTTCATCGGTGAAAAGCTTACAGGAAAAGTACCAAGGACAAATCGATGTGAAATTAGGATTAGAGTGTGAATATTTTGAAACAATGATCCCTTGGCTAGTTGCAGAGAAAGAAAGGCTGTCGATCGACTATTTGATTTTTGGCAATCACTTTCCTGAAATCGAAAGCAATCACTATTACGACCATACACCTGGGGATTCGGTAAAAGCGATCAAAGATTATCTTCGAGTCTCCCTACAAGGGATCGAATCAGAGATCTTTGCTTATATGGCACATCCAGATGTGTTTATGCGGGGCTATAAAACCTTCGATTCTCATTGTGAAGAAGTTGCCTACCGCTTATGTGAAAAAGCCAAAGAGTATCAGCTGCCGTTGGAGTATAATTTGGCAGGCTATACGAACGGTGGCTATCCGCATCCTGAATTTTGGAAGATCGCCAAGGAAGTCGGCTGCTCTTGTATTATTGGGATCGATGCCCACGAGAGTGCGGCTTTAACGAATACAGAAATTTACGAAAGAGCTCTTTTAGAAATCGATGCCTTGGGGTTAACACGGATCGATCGGCTCTTCTTTGCGTGAAGGAAAGAAAGTTGAACGTTTTGGAAATAAAACATGGACGTCAGTGGGGATCACTAGCGTCCATGTTTATTAGAATTGCCATTCTTGAATTTTTTTCAAGAGTACCGCTTTGTCGGCAGCTTCCGCAAAGGAATGCTGAGCGGCAGTTTCGTTTAAGAAGCGCATCTCTGATTCGGACATGTCGCAATGATGAGCCATTTGCAGGTATTCATTGGTCAATGTCGTGTTTGAGACCGTTCGGTTATCGGTGTTCAAACAAAAAGGGACCTTGGCCTCCAGCCATTCTCTTAATGGGTATGCCGAGTATGTGGGAATCGCACGCGTATGAACATTGCTGGTAGGACAGCCTTCGATACAGCGATTTTGTTCTCGAACAAACGCTTGGGCAGTGTGATCTCCTTTTAAGGCGATGCCGTGGCCAATCCGCTGCGCACCGCTTTCGATGGCTTGATAAATGTTTTGCACACAGCCGCATTCGCCTGCATGTAAGGTCAGCTGGACACTTTGGTTCTTGAGGAACACTTGATAGCTGGCAGCTAAATCAGGGACGTACCCGTCTTCTTCTGGACCTGCCAGATCAATGCCGACGACTTTTTCATCGGTAAGAGCGATCGCTTCATCAAAAATCGCCGTAATAGCTGGTAGGTCTTCTTGACGCATCCCAATGACCAAAACATTGCCTTTGATTGGGTAGCGTTCTTCTGCTCGTGCGATGCCTTCGATCACGGCTTGGATGGTCTGGCTGCAAGTGAGTCCTTTGTCCATCGATAAGCTGGGAGCAAAGCGGATCTCAATATAAGCGACCCCATCTTGAGCGGCTTGTTCCATCACGTCATAGGCGGCAGCTGCTAACGCTTCTTGTGTTTGCAAATACGGCCGAACGAAATCAAAGCAGCGAAGATAATCCCTCAGGTCATGACAATCTTTGGGGGCTTGCATCTGTGCTTTCACAGCTTCTATGTCTTGCTCGATCGGTAGTTCTTGCTGATTGGCGATGGCGATCAATGTTTCTGGACGAATGGAACCGTCGAGGTGGCAGTGAAGTTCTACTTTGGGAAATGCTTGGATTTGTTGTTGAGTAAGCACAGTGTTCCTCCTGTCTAGGTCGAATTTTTTTAAGTATGAATATAGCATACTTCCAAAGCCCATGCTACCCAAAAAAGGAAATTCTCATAGAAAGCAAAACAGCAGCCGCGAATTACTTGTGCGGCTGCTGTTTTTATTGTGGGGGAGTGGCTCAAATCAATTCCGATAGATCGGTAAAAGGCAATGACAGATCGTGAGCGGCTTCTTTTGAAGTAAATGCGCCCTCATAGGCGATGACCCCTTTGGCAAGTGCCTGATTTTCTCGCAACGCTGCTAAAGGATCATTGGCTAGCTGCTGGGCATACGGTAAGGTGGCAATGCTCAATGCGATGGTTGCCGTTTGCGGCACAGCACCTGGCATATTCGCCACTGCATAGTGAATAACTTCTTCCCGGATATAGGTTGGCTCGTCGTGGGTGGTGACTTTGTCTTCGGTCTCAAAAATTCCGCCTTGGTCAATGGCAATATCGACGATCACGGATTTTTCAGGCATCTGTTTCACCATGTCGCGGGTCACTAAGCACGGAGCTTTTTGTCCTGGCAATAAGACGGCTCCTACCACCAAGTCTGCGGATTGGATCGTTCGTTCGATATTCAAGCGATTGGAATACAAGGTTTGAACTTGACCAGAAAACTGTCGATCCAGCTCTTGTAAGCGTGGGATCGAAACGTCTAAAATCGTCACTTGTGCGCCTAAACCTACAGCGACTCTCGCGGCATTCTCACCGGCAACGCCACCACCAATGATCGTTACCCGACCTTGACGGACACCGGGAACACCTGAAAGCAGGATCCCTTTTCCGCCATATATTTTTTCGAGAAATTGTGCGCCGATTTGAACAGACATTCTTCCAGCGATCTCACTCATAGGCGATAGCAGAGGCAGGGTGCCGTTCGCCAGCTGGACGTTTTCATAAGCAACAGCGATCACTTTGCTGTCGATCAACGCTTGAGCAAGCTGTTGATTGGCGGCTACGTGGAAATAGGTGAATAAAACCAGTCCCTCATGCAAAAAGGGGTATTCTTCTGGTAAAGGTTCTTTGACTTTCATAACCAATTCAGAGGCCCAAACCTCTTCAGCGGTAGCAATCGTAGCACCGACTTCCTGATACGCTTGATCAGAAAAGGTTGATCCTGCACCAGCGCCTTGTTCAACGAAGACTTCGTGTCCGTCTTGGACTAACTCATAGACTCCCGAGGGCGGCAATGCCACACGATTTTCATTGTTCTTGATTTCTTTTGGGATACCGATTTTCATAGACTTCACACCTTTCTTTCTTCCATTATAATAGAAAGCGGATTCCCAAGGGGAGAAAGAATGGTTTTTTTATTAAAAAAGTAAGATCCAGTTGCTGCCTACGCCACGACAAAGAAAAAAGCCCCGAAAGGGGACTTTTTTTGATCAATCAGCTGAAGGTCCAAAAGCGTAAGCTTTGATTAGCGATTTCATCTAGTGTGTAATAGATAGCGTAATGGGATTTTTCTGGATCATCATTGGGATCTAAGACAAACACTTGATCGTCCATCATTCCACCTAAGACCATAATATGGCCGCCATCTGTAAATTCCCCTGGAGTCACAGAAACGATGACGGGATGATTTTGTTGCAAGTAAGCTTCAACACTGGCTAGATCTGTGCCAAGATCATAGTAGTTGTAGCCGTTTGCATCGGCAAAGTCAGAAAAAATCCGCCAGTCCGTTCCTTGGCCGTCAACGTAATAATGATCTCCTGCCCAATCAAGGACTTCTAGTGGCGAAATGGGATAGCCTTCAAGATAGGATTGAACCATCGCAAGAGAAGCAATCGCACAGCCGTTTTCTGCTAAGGTTTGGCTGCCGTCATTGCCATAGGATCTATCGGCCCAATCTTCGTTCGTCTGCAAGAAAATCGGTGTCGTGATGTCCATTTCCCATAAATAAGCATTGATGTCATCACTAAAGATAGCCTGAGAATAAACATATTCGTCGTCATAACTCTCATCATAGGCAACGACGGTGTGCACGTGTTCGGACAACTCTCCGTACAACACGTGATGAGAGATTCGATTGAACCCTATCCAAATCAACACCAATCCTGCCAAAACAACCATTGGCCGACGCTTTCGATAAACATCTGTCTGTTTTTGCATTTTTCCCTCCTTGTTTTACGAATCGTACGTATTCATCCTGTTCTTTTAAGTAAAACAAAGGAGGGGGCGCTTGTCATCGGCCTACAGACCGATTCCTTGATCAACTGTCAAATGCTTCTAGTTCTAAGCTGGTATTTTCCCATGCTTCTAGTAGAGCTTCTTGTTCAGTGCGGGCTTGTTCTAACGCTTGATTCAACGCGGTCAATTTGACATGATCATTCAACGCATCTGGTGCGGTCATGTCTTGTTCCAGTTGTTGGATCGTTTCTTCTATTGCGGCAAGTTCTTCTTCGATTTGGGTGACTTTTCGCTGTAAGGTTCTAACGGCTTTTTGCTGTTCCTTGCTTTGGACAAAGTTTTGCTTGCCCGCTGAGAGGGTGGTTTCGGTTGTTTTTGCTTCCAACATCGCTGCGATCTCAGCTTCTTCTTGTTTCTTTTCTAAATAATAATCGTAATCGCCGAGATAGAGCTTGCTGCCGTTTTCAGATAGTTCCACGACCTTGGTTGCGATTCTGTTGATAAAGTAGCGGTCGTGAGATACGAAGAACAAAGTGCCTTCATAATCGATCAGCGCATTTTCTAAGACTTCTTTGCTGTCGATGTCTAAATGGTTGGTTGGCTCATCCAAAATCAAGAAATTGTCATGGTCCATGGCTAATTTTGCCAAAGCGACACGGGCTTTTTCGCCACCGCTTAACAGCGTGATCGGCTTTTCAACATCTTCTCCCGAAAATAAGAAGCTGCCTAATATATTGCGAATCTCGACTTCAGGTGTGGTACTGTGGTCATCCCAAAGCTCATGGAGGATCGTTTTGGTTGAATGCAGATCGGATTGAGTTTGGTCATAGTACCCGATTGAGACATTGGCGCCAAAATGGACCTTTCCTTGAATAAAGGGGATTTTATGAATCAGCGATTTCAGTAAGGTTGATTTGCCGATCCCATTCGGTCCCACTAAAGCGATCGCATCTTTGCGCCGAACATCTAAGTCGATGGGCGCCGATAAGACTTCTTCTTCAGAATAACCGATAGCGGCATTTTCTACTTGCATCACAACATTTCCTGAAGGCTTTTCAATGGAAAAAAGGAAGTGGGCGGATTTTTCATCTCCTTGCGGGCGATCCAGCCGATCCATTTTCTCTAATTGCTTACGGCGGCTTTGCGCGCGTTTGGTGGTAGACGCACGGACAAGGTTGCGGGCAACAAAGTCTTCCAGTTTATTGATTTCTTCTTGCTGCTTTTCAAAGGCTTTCCATTCACTTTGCAGTTGCTCCGCTTTCAGGGTCAAATAGCGGCTGTAATTGCCTTTGTAGTGGCGCATTTTTTGGCGACTCAGTTCGTAGACTTCGTTGACGACTTTGTCTAAGAAGTAACGGTCATGGGAAACGATCAGCAATGCACCGGCATATCCTTGTAGATAGTTTTCCAACCAAGATAACGTTTCGATGTCTAAATGGTTGGTCGGTTCATCGAGGATCAAGATATCAGGTTTTTGCAGCAGCATTTTTGCTAATGCCAAGCGGGTTTTTTGACCACCAGAAAGGGTATTGATTGCTTGCGTGTAAAAAGAAGGATCAAACTGAAAACCGTGCAAGACGGAGCGAATCTCATTTTCATAGCCATAGCCATTTTTTTCTGCAAATTCATGCTGCAATTGGTCGTATTCTTTCAGGAGATTGCCAGAGTCAGCAGCAGGATCTGCTTCGGAGATGGCGATCTCTAAGGTACGCATGCGCTGCTCCATCTGCCGAACCGTTGCAAAAGCTCCTAGCATTTCTTCCCAAACGGTGGCTTGACTATCAAGTCCGGTATCTTGAGCTAAGTAGCCCATCGTAGCGGTCTTATTTTTAGCGATCGTTCCTTTATCAGGACTTTCGAGTCCAGCAATAATTTTCAGTAGCGTTGATTTACCAGCACCGTTGCGCCCAACAAGCGCGATTCGGGAATTGCTGGCAATCTCTAATTGGATATTTTCAAATAAAACCTCGGCTCCGAAAAGACGGGCGATTTGGTTGGCTTGTAATAAAATCATGTGTATGTCATTCCTATCTTTAAGAAACTTGTCTGTATCAAGGTTGCAATACTACAAGTCTATCATATTTTAAGGGAAACGGCGATTGGGAAAAAGTTTGATTTTACCATTATAAAATTTATATTTCAAATTATGAGCATTCAAATTGATTTTTGAACAATGTATTTGTTATGATAGCTTCATCACAAGTGAATTTTTCACAATGGGGGAGTATTCTTTGAAAGATCATCAAATTCCAAAGGCAACAGCGAAGCGATTGCCTTTATATTATCGTTACTTGCGTATTTTGCACCAAGCTGGCAAATTAAAAGTTTCTTCGACCGAACTAAGTGAAGCTGTTCAAGTTGATAGTGCGACGATCCGCCGCGACTTTTCCTACTTTGGTGAATTAGGAAAACGCGGCTATGGCTATGACGTTGAAAGCTTGATGCAGTTCTTTGCGAAGACATTGAACGAAGACCACATGACGAATGTAGCTTTAGTCGGTGTCGGAAACTTGGGGAGCGCCTTGTTGAAATACAAATTTCACCAAAGCAACAGCATTCGGATCAGTGCTGCATTTGATGTCAACGAAGATCTAGTTGGTCGAATCGTAGATGGTGTGCCGGTCTATCCAATGGATGACATGAAGGAACAAGTGAAGATACAGCAGATCGATGTGGCTATTTTGACGGTTCCCGCACAACATTCACAAGATTTAGTGAACGAGCTTGTGAAAGCTGGCATTAAAGGAATCTTGAACTTTACACCTGCACGGATCACTGCACCAAAAGGCGTGCTGATTCAAAACGTTGACTTAACCAATGAATTGCAAACATTGATTTATTTCTTGCATTCAGGCAACGTCTTGTCCCATGAAGAACCAGTAGAAGAACCATCACTAAGCGAATAATCGCATCACATAAATAGGAACCAACAAAACAGCTGCCAGATCGTAGTATATACAACGATCTGACAGCTGTTTTTTGCTTTTTCACCACTGATCTTACTCGTCTAACTGGTCAAAAAGTGATTCGTAGGAATCTTGCTCTTCAACGCTTGTGAGCGCTTCTTGATATCGCAAGATTTGTTGAGTCAAACGTGTGAAATCGATGATGCGGGCTTCACGATGCACTTCTTTCCCATTCGCGAACAAGAGGACGACGGGAACCGTCAAGACCGAAAATAAACTGGCTGCTTCTGGCTCTGCCAGCGTGTTGATGGTAAATAGGGGGAGTTGCTGGGTTTGTGCCAGTTTTTGGATGCGTGGTTTGTCTGCAACACAAATACTGCAATTCGGTTGAGAGAGATAGAGTAGTGCCAACGGTTGTTGGGCGAGCTGCTCTTGGATCGGTTGATTTTTTTGCATAAGTCATTCCTCCATGGAAAATGTACGCTGTTCTTGAGGAAAAGTCAAAATATCTGCTAGCAGCTGATCGCTTAGGTGAATAAGAAGGATTCAAAGATAAGGGAAATCTAAAGCAACGATTAAAAAAATAGGCTGCTTTAAAAAAAACGTTGTATAAAAAAAGGAAAAAACGTATAGTAATTCCAGCGTTTCGAATTTATTGATAAAGAAGGTTAAAGTTATGTTTCAGGCATTACCGAATTCTGTCCTGCAAATGAGTGTTATTTTTTTATCTATCGTCATTGAAGCCTTGCCGTTTGTCCTATTGGGCTGCTTGATCTCAGGTGCCTTACAAGTCTTCTTGACGCCAGAAAGAGTCACAAGACTCTTACCAAAAAACAAATTGGCATCGATCACAGTTGGTTGTGGTCTGGGGGTCTTTTTTCCTTCCTGCGAATGTGGGATCGTACCGATCGTTAATCAGTTCGTAAAAAAAGAGGTGCCAGTGTATACGGCGTTTGCCTTTATGCTGACTGCACCGATCATCAATCCAATCGTGATTTTTTCTACATTCATTGCCTTTGGAAATTCCGCGAAGTTCGCCTTTTTGCGTGTACTGGGCAGCTTATTGGTCGCAATGGTCGTGGGGATCTGGCTGGCGTATTTTAACAAACAAGAGGTCTTAAAAACACGGCTTGCCAATCAATTAAGTGGCGGGAATGAGCAGGCAGCTCACCCACACCATCATGGGCATGCTCACGCCCACCATCAAACGGAAAAGACCAGCCATCCACTCCTTCGGCAGATTCGTCATTTGTTGCAGCATAGTTTGGATGAGTTTTTCGATACTGGGCGTTATTTAATCATTGGTGCGTTGATCGCCTCAGCGATGCAGACCTATCTGCCAACTGGCTTGATGCTGACATTAGGCTCCACGAAGCTGTTAGCGGTCTTTGTCATGCTGCTGTTGGCATTAACGTTATCCTTATGTTCCGAAGCAGATGCCTTTATCGGCTCTTCGTTGTTGAGTTTATTCGGCACGGGACCAGTCGTCGGTTTCCTGGTTTTTGGTCCAATGGTAGATATTAAAAACCTGTTGATGATGAAGCGGTACTTTTCGGGGCGTTTTATCGCTTCTTTAGTTGGTTTAGTCGCAATCGTCGTTTCAATTTATGCATGGGTGGTGTAAAGAATGATTCGTTTTTTGATCTTATCAGGCTATTTTGAATTGATGATGTATTTGCAAGTGACGGGCAAACTTAATCAGTTTATCAACATTCATTATCGCTATCTCGCTATTTTATCCATGATCATTTCTTTATTATTGGCTTTGGTCCAGCTGTATTTTTGGGTCAAACAAGAGCCCGAGCATCATCATGACGATGAGCACCAGCATGGATTAGAGAAAAAACACCAACGAGTGATTGCGTATTTTCTATTAGCCTTACCGATCATCGTGGGTCTCTTTTTCCCCACCGTTAGCTTGGATACGACGATCGTTGAAGCAAAAGGGTTTAATTTCCCCCTAAGTGAAGAATCTGTGGGGGATCCAGAAATGACGACCCAATATCTGAAACCCGATACAAGTCTTTATTTTAACAAAGAAGATTATGACACTCAGATGGATGCAGCATTGGCACGTTACGCCAAAGATGAGACGATTGCGGTAACGGAAGAAAATTACTTGGAAGTCATGGAGTTGATCTATACGTACCCGAGCGAATTTATTGGCAAGAAAATCACCTATGATGGATTTGTGTACCATGCAGATCAAGATGATGCCAATGAAATCTTTTTGTTTCGTTTTGGCATTATCCATTGTGTGGCTGATTCAGGCGTTTTTGGTTTGCGAGTGGAATTACCGCAACAAACAACGGCAGAAAATAACCAGTGGCTCCACGTGGAAGGGACGATCCAATCGAAGTACTATCAACCCTTCAAACGGGACTTGCCGATGGTGGTAGCAGACCAAGAGAAGACGATTGAAGCACCAGAAAACCAGTATGTCTATCGCGCTTTCTAGCTTTTTTTAAGAAAGTTCATAAAAACATCATAAACCTTTGTTATAATGGAGAAAATCTAAGCATATGTTTGTAGTTTTATCAAACGTTTAGTACAATATAGTAGGAACATATGCTAAAATCTATACAAAAGAGAGGTGTCGTGAAATGGGTTTTACAGATGAAACAGTTCGCTTTGATTTTGATGATAGCCGTAAAAAAGAAGTCAGCGAAACATTAGCTATCGTCTACCGAGCATTAGAGGAAAAAGGATACAATCCGATCAATCAAATCGTCGGTTATCTCCTTTCTGGCGACCCGGCTTACATTCCTCGTTATCGGGATGCCCGGAATTTGATTCGTCGTCACGAACGGGATGAGATCATGGAAGTTCTGATCCGTTATTATTTAGGCAATCACGGGATCAACCTATAATGAGAATCATGGGATTGGATGTTGGTTCGCGGACAGTCGGCGTGGCGGTCAGTGACCCAATGGGCTGGACAGCACAAGGGATCGAGATCATTCGCATCAATGAAGATGAAGGCAATTTCGGTTATGATCGACTTGCTGAATTGGTGAAAGAATATGAAGTCTCACGTTTTGTGGTAGGACTACCTAAAAATATGAATAATACGATCGGACCTAGAGCGGAAGCTTCTATGGCTTACGGCGCAGCGATCGAACAGCAATTCGGTTTGCCGGTCGTTTACCAAGACGAACGTCTGACGACCGTTCAAGCAGAACGAATGCTGGTAGAACAGGCGAATACATCGCGTGCCAAACGAAAAAAAGTGATTGATAAATTAGCAGCAGTCATGATTTTGCAGAATTATTTAGATGGTGCTGGGAAACAGCTGTTTTAATTTACAGAAAAGAGGAAAATAAATGTCAGAACATACACACGATCATAACCACGATCACGATCATGAAGGACATGAACACATTACTTTAATCGATGATCAAGGAAATGAAACCTTATACGAAATTCTATTAACGGTTGACGGTACGGAAGAATTCGGCCGCAACTACGTCTTGCTTTATCCAGCAGGCGTACCAGAAGAAGAAGACGTTGAATTACAAGCGTACGCTTATATTGAAAACGAAGACGGTTCTGAAGGTGAATTAGAACAGATCGAAACAGAAGCAGAATGGGATATGATTGAAGAAGTCTTCAACACATTCATGGCGGAAGAAGAAGAGTAATAAGTTGCAAGTGCTGACCCTTTCCATAAGGGATCAGCACTTTTTTTGATTTAACGACTGTTTATTTTAGAAGCATGTCTGCTTTTTTGAAAGGAATGAGAAAAATGAGTAACGTAACGATATTCGAGCTTGAAAAGATCGCAGAAGAGCAGCTAGTTTTTGCCGTGATCATCAGCAAGTACCAAGAAAAGTTCGTCTATGTCAAACACAAAGAACGAGACACATTGGAGATCCCTGGAGGCAAGCGAGAACTAGGAGAAAGCATCACAGAGTGTGCTGCCCGTGAATTAAAAGAAGAAACAGGCGCCAAGCACTTTACCCTAGAACCGTTATTTATCTATGGTGTAGAAAAAAACGGGGAGACCGATTATGGCTTGGTGTTTGAAGCCCAGATCACGGACTTGCAGGATGAATTGACCTCAGAGATCGAAGCAATCTATGTAATGGCAGAGCCGCCTGCCAACTGGACATATCCAACGATTCAGCCGTTGTTATTGGCAGAATATTTCTCACGAACATAAAAATAATTCAGCCCACTCAAATGGAGGGCTGTCTTGAGTGGAAAAGTAAAAGCAGCGTGTTGAGTAGGAGTGAGCGAATGAGTTGCGTGATCCTGCAATCAGGGGTAGGATGAAAATGTAAACGTTATCTTATTGGAGAGTAGGGAAAGGCATGGAAAAAATTTATCAAGCAAGTACCGCAGAAGGAGCAATCGATTTTATCAATATGCGCGATTTGGAGATCGCGGCAGAGGAAGTGATTCCTAAAGGTGGGTATGGCTATATCAGCAGTGGTGCGGGAGATATTTTTACCTATCAAGAAAATGAACGCGCCTTCAATCACAAATTGATTATTCCTCATGTCTTAAAGGACATTGAATTACCGGACACAACGTTGTCCTTTGGCGGCGATACGTTGTCAGCGCCAATCATTATGGCGCCTGTTGCCGCCCACGGCTTAGCAAATGTTGCGGCAGAACAAGCGTCAGCCAAAGGTGTTTCACGTTTTGGCACGATCTATACGGCGAGTTCGTATGCCTCTTGTACGTTGGAAGAAATCCGAGCAGCTGGTGGCCAAGAAGCGCCGCAGTGGTTCCAATTCTATATGAGTAAAGACGATGGCATCAATAAAGACATCTTGGCGATGGCAAAACGCAATGGCGCCAAAGCGATCGTTTTGACCGCAGATGCAACTGTTGGGGGCAATCGAGAAACGGATCGCCGCAATGGCTTCACCTTTCCGTTGGCAATGCCGATCGTTCAGGCCTATCAATCAGGGATCGGACAAACGATGGATGCCGTTTACGGCTCCTCAAAACAAAAATTAAGTCCCCAGGATGTCGCTTTTATCGCCAAAGAATCTGATTTACCAGTTTATGTCAAAGGGGTGCAATCAGAAGAAGATGTGGAACGAGCTTTAGGGGCAGGTGCACAAGGGATTTGGGTCTCAAATCACGGGGGACGCCAATTGGATGGTGGTCCAGCTTCCTTTGATTCCTTACAGATCGTGGCTGAAGCAGTGGCAGGTCGGGCGCCGATCGTCTTTGATAGCGGGGTACGGCGAGGACAGCATGTCTTTAAAGCGATTGCTTGCGGAGCAGATCTAGTGGCGATCGGCCGCCCAGTGATCTATGGGTTGGCTCTAGGTGGTGCTACCGGTGTTCAACAAGTCTTTGATTTCTTCAAAAAAGAATTGGAGATGGTCATGCAGCTTGCGGGGACGCAAACGGTGGCAGATATTAAAAAAGCCGTTTTACGGGACAATCGCTATTTATAAGTAATCCCTCAAAAAGGCGCTAGAATCGCTGATTCTGGTGCTTTTTTTAATGGATTTTTCTGATCATGCCCAGGAGCAGGAGCAACTGCTTTCGCTGAAAAAAGTGTATATGATTTTGAAACAATTGCAAAATCAGCTACACTTAAAAGAGACCAATAAACTAAAGGAGAGAGATTGATGATTCCAAAAATTATTCATTATTGCTGGTTTGGCGGCAATCCATTAGGTGAACAAGAAAAGAAATACATGGATACCTGGAAAAAATATTGTCCGGATTATGAGATCAAACGTTGGGATGAATCGACGATCGACCTTTCAAAATTCGGTCCTTATCTAAAAGAGGCTTATGACCAAGAAGAATGGGCCTTTGTGTCAGATGTGGTTCGTCTGTATGCATTAGTGACAGAAGGCGGTATTTATATGGATACCGATATCGAGGTGGTCAAACCTTTAGATGAGCTCTTGACACTGGAGGCATTTATGGGCTTTGAGATCGAAACCAAGATTTCTACGGGGATCATTGGAGCGGTGCCGCATCATCCCTTTATGGAAGAATGGTACCACGATTACGATGACCGAAAATTTGTCCGGGCAGAAAAAACGGAAGATGTCGTCACCAATGTGATCCGAGTGACGGAACTGTTGCAAAACCACGGATTAGAATTGAATAATCAACGACAAACCGTTAAGGGTGTAGAAATCTTCCCGCAAATGACGTTTTCACCAAAAAGCTATATCACTGGTGAGGTCGAGGAAGATCCGAGTACGATGGTGATCCATCAGTTTTCTGGCTCTTGGTTGTAAAAGAGTAAGTCTATGAAAGGACGGACAGTGGGGAAAGCTGTCCGTCCTTTTTGCTTTTGCAAGGGATGATGGAGATGTGATAGAATAGCTTGAAAAAATGAGGAGGCGTTTTGATGGCTATCAAACGATGTACTTTGGCAGATTTAGAAGAATTGGGAGAAATCAGCGTATCCACCTATTACGATACATTTGCTCCTTTCAATACGGAGGAAAATACTCGTATCTATCTAGAAGAAGCCTACAATCTGCCGAAACTGACCCGAGAGTTAGAAAATCCGCAGTCGGCGTTTTATTTTTTACAAGAAAATGATCAAACCGTAGGATATATCAAACTTAACTGGGGTGAGGCGCAAACGGAAGCGATTGCCCCAGAGGGGTTGGAAATTGAACGAATCTATATCAAAAAAGAACATAAGCGCAGAGGCTATGGCAAAACACTGCTGCTGTTTGCTCAAGAGACCGCCAAAGAGCTGCAGAAAAAGTCGATCTGGTTAGGCGTTTGGGAATTTAACGACAATGCGTTGGCTTTTTATCATACGATGGGCTTTGAAAGAGTTGGCAGTCACTCCTTTTTTATGGGGGATGATGAGCAGACGGATTTCTTGATGCTGAAAGAACTTTGAAATCTGCCTTTGTATGAGGAATTAGAAATTACTTTCCATTTTTTTGGCAATCAAGTATAGTTAAAGGGATTGATGAAAAAAGAACGATTGGTGAAAACCATCGCTAAGGAGAGCAATTGTAAATGGAAAAACAGAGAAACGAAAGTATTTTGTCACGTTTTCTTAAAGGCGTGGTGATTGCCTTGGGCTTTATCTTGCCTGGTGTTTCAGGTGGCGTATTGGCAGCCATCTTAGGCATTTATGAGCGGATGCTGCGCTTTATGGCACATCTGACGAAGAATTTTAAAGAGAATCTCCTCTTTTTCCTGCCAGTAGGGATCGGGGGAATCGTAGGGATCGGGCTTTTATCAAAGCCATTAGAGTGGCTGCTGCAAAACTATCAAATCATCGTTTTGTGGGGCTTTGCGGGGGCAATTATTGGGACGTTACCGGCACTTGCTAAAGAATCGACCTTGAAAAGCAAACGGACAACCGGCGACCTGCTTTGGTTCTTCGGCAGTATGGTCATCGGCTTCTTGTTCCTCTATTTTATGGGCGATATCTTAGGAACGATCCCTGCCAATTTCATAGGTTTTGTGATCGCCGGCGGTCTGATCGCGTTAGGTGTTTTGGTTCCTGGCTTGAGTCCTTCAAACCTTTTGCTCGTTTTGGGACTTTATGATCCGATGTTGAAAGGCTTTAAGAGCTTTGACATCATGGGGGTCTTTCTACCGATCGCCATTGGCGGCTTGGCAGTGATGCTGCTGTTTTCGAAATTGATGGAGTGGCTATTGACCCATTATCATTCAAAAGTCTATCACTTCATTTTAGGGATCGTTATTGCCTCAACGATATTGATCGTGATTCCTCCGGTGGCAAACTATAGCGGCTTTACTTGGGTAACGGCTGTCATCGGAATTATCTTGTTTGTCTTGGGGGCTTGGTTAGGTCTTTGGATGAGCAAGCTGGAAGAAAAATACAAGTAAATCAAAACGGCACATCGTTTGGCGATGTGCCGTTTTTGTTAGGTAATGATGGGGACAGCTAAGAAGAAGCGTTGGTCGACAACTGGTAGTAAAAAGATGGGAACGTTTGATAACGATATGATACAGGTTTAAAAACTGTTCTATTTTTGTTGAAAGATTTCCTAGTGTTTGGTATATTGTAGTCTATATAAAGAAGAATTTCCCATGTGTTACAGTTTAGATAATTGTTTGAGGTTATTGAGAAAAAGGAGGGACAAGCATGCAAGATGCGACCTATTGGGCGGAACAATTGCGGCAAGGACAAATCAGCTTTGCCGAGCGGGTGGCGATGATCGAAGAAAAAGTCAATCAACAAAATTCGCTTTTGAATGCGCTTGTAACATTTGATCCGCAAGCAGCGATCCAGCATTACGAGCAGCATCTTCAAAAAACGGTTTTTGGTGGACAACCCATGCCGTTAAAAATACTCGGCCAAACCAAAGCAGGGTGGCCAGCAACGTCAGGAGCCAAACTGTTTGCAAAAGCACGAGCCAGCCGCACGGCTCATTTTGTCTCTCGTTTAGAAGAGGCGGGCTTTGTGCCGTTAGGGCAAACCAATGCACCAGAATTTGGATTCAAAAATATCACTGATCCAACATTGTATGGACCTACACGTAATCCGTGGAATCCTGCCTATTCAGCTGGTGGTTCCAGTGGTGGTGCGGCAGCGGCAGTGGCTTCGGGGATGTTTCCGATTGCAGGTGCCAGTGATGGCGGCGGATCGATCCGCATTCCAGCTTCCTTTAGCGGATTGATCGGTTTGAAGCCAACCCGTGGCACGATGCCAGTGGGTCCTAGTGAATGGCGCAGCTGGCAAGGCGCTTCCATCAACTTTGCGTTGACGCTTTCTATGCGTGATACGGAACAGTTGTTTTATGCGTTGCGGACGTCACAGCCGGCAGCCCCTTATCAGGCACCGCAAGTAGAATGGCATCATCAGCAAGCGAGTCAAAAACCGCGGTTGAAGGTTGCTTTTACTACCGCATCGCCGACCGGTGGACAAGTGTCTGAAACTGCCATCCAAGCAGTCCGAAGTGCAGCCGCATTTTTAGAAAAGCAGGGGCACGAAGTCATTGAAGTGGGCTATCCAGTGGATGGTCAGCAAATGATGACCACTTATTACGCCATGAATGGCGGCGAAACAGCTGCGATGTTTGCTGAGATCGATGCTGCTCGTCAGGAACCGGTCAGACGGGAAGAGATGGAATTGATGACCTGGGCACTTTACCAATATGGCAAAAAACTGCCGGTCGCCGATTACGTTCTTGCCTTGCAGTGGTGGGATCAGCTGGCAGAAAAAATGGAAGAAGTCTTTTCGACCTATGATCTCTTTTTAACACCGACGACAGCTTTTCCAGCCCCTTTGATCGAGGAAGACTTACAAAGCGATAGCATACGCCAAAGACTGCATGAGATCGAGACGCTTGGAAAAAGTGCTGCGGGTGAGTTGATCGAAGAAATGTTTGCCAAGAGCTATGCTCTGACACCTTACACTCAATTAGCCAATTTAACGGGGCAGCCAGCCATCAGCTTGCCAACTGCTCTCAGTGAGGAAGGGTTGCCGCTAGGGATCCAATTTATGGCGTCTAAAGGCAGAGAAGATCTACTTTTCCAAGTCGGCTATTTATTTGAAACACAGCAACGATTTCTGTTGCCAAAACAAGGAGACTAAGAGGAGGATATTATGAAACAAGTTAGAAAAGGGAAAATCGTTGCAATGGTTGGCTTTTTAGGTTTATTTGCGGGAGTCTTGTTAAGTGCCTGCAGCAAACCAACGGAAGAAGACACGAGTCTAAGTAAGGTGGAAGAAGCCAAAACATTGGTTGTTGCTACTTCGGGAACCTTGTATCCATCGTCTTACTATAACGATGAAAATGAATTAGTGGGCTATGATGTCGATGTGGCAAAAGAAGTCGCCAAACGATTAGGCGTAGAGATCACATTTAAAGAGTACAATGTCGATGGACAAGTTTCTTCTTTAACACGTGGAGAAGCCGATTTTGCTGCCAACGATTTTGGTTTGACAGATGAACGGGCGGAAAAATTCAGTCTCTCAACGCCTATCAAATACTCGTTCGATAGTATGATCGTGCGAAAAAGTGATGACTCTGGGATTGCTTCTTTAGAAGATTTGGATGGCAAAAAAGCTGCTGGTGAACCGAATACCAGTTACATGCGCTTAGCCGAATCCTATGGGGCAGAATTAGTGACTTACGATAACGCAACGAATGATCAGTATTTGACAGATGTTGCGAATGGTCGAACGGATGTGATCTTGAATGATTACTATTTGCAAAAAATGGCAGTCGCTGCTTTGCCAGATATCCCTGTTAAAATTTTAGAAGATGTCTACTTTAATCCGAATGAAACGGGCTTCTTATTTGTGAAAGATCATCAGGCATTGCAGGAAAAAGTGGATGCTGTTTTAGCAGAAATGAAAGAAGACGGCCGTTTAAAAGAACTTGCGGAAACGTATTTTCAAACCGATATTTCAGTAAAATCTGATCAAGCGATCCAAACGGTTGAAACAGACTAATGTATATTCCAACCCTTGATTTGCCGTTGATGTGGGAGTCATTGCCCTATTTGCTGTCGGGCTTGTCCTATACGGTCGGCATTGCTGTCGTTTCGTTTCTAGGAGGCAACGTATTAGGGATCATGCTCACCTTCTTAGGGATGCTGGAAAACCCCATCATTAGAGGGTTCGTGCGGGGCTACCTCTCATTTTTAAGAGGCGTCCCAGCGTTGGTCTTGTTGTTCCTACTGTATTTTGGCTTGCCTTATCAATTGTCGGCGCTTAGTGCTGCGATCATCTGTTTTACATTGACCAGCAGCGCATTTATCGGGGAAATCTACCGAGGATCAATTGCTGGTGTGGATCGTGGGCAATTTGATGCTGCCTATGCGTTAGGGTTATCCTTTACGAAAACGATGCGTCTGATTATTTTGCCACAAGCCTTTCGTATTTCTGTACCGGCATTGAGTAATGTGGCAATGGATTTGCTGAAAGGAACCTCCTTGGCAGCAATGATCACGATTCCTGATATTTTTCAAAAAGCTAAGATCGTTGGCGGACGAACCTTTGATTACATGTCCATGTATGTGCTAGTTGCCATCATCTATTGGCTGTTGTGTATTTTGATTGAAGCCGGGCAAAAGCGATTAGAACAACATTTTTCAAAACGCTTTGCCGCTAATGAGGCTGTAAGACAATAAAAAAAGAGCCGAGGCTCTTCAGCTGCTGTCAATGTTTCCTTATGAGACATTGACAGCAGTTTTTTTAGGTAATGAAGCAGCACCACAAGTTAGCCAGAGAAAAAAGGCAGAATAGTACCGTTTACTCTGGGCGGTTTTTTATGAATTCGATAAAGGTAATGATTTCAGATAGTTGATATTCAGTAAAGTCCTCATTGATTCTTGAAGCCACACGAATCTGTTTCATAGAGAGGGCTTCCAAATCATTCGGACGTCCATGCAAATAATCGAGACTGACATTGAAGTAATCAGCAAGTTCTTTTTGGATCTCAATATCGGGCATCCGATTGCCTTGCTCATACGAAGCATAGGTTGTTTTGGCGATTCCTAAATATTTTGCCATTTTTGCTTGTGTTAAACCAGATCGCGTTTTCCGCAACTGTCTTAAACGATCTTTAAACATGAAATCCCCTCCACAAAATTATTCTACTATGACACGATAGAAGCAGAAAGAAATTAATGTTTTATATCACTAATAGAGTTTTATTACATTTACAAAGTACTCGATATGTAATACTATTTATGTGAAGAAGGATTACTACCTGTAAGAATCAGCAGATAGTGAATCGTTCTCAAGGATTTTTTTATAGCATGAAGGAGGGTAGAAGAAAGGAATAGATACACCAAAATGGAAGCGTTTCATAAAAGGAGGAAGTGAAATGAAAAAAGTATTGATAATTTGTGCAGCAGGCATGTCTTCATCGTTGATCGCTAAAAAAGGAACAAGCTTTTTAACCACAGAAGGCTGGTCAGTGAGGATCGATGCCATCTCTGCTTCAGAGGGGATCGCTACGATCGCTAAGGATGAGTATGATTTATATTTAGTTAGCCCGCAAACGAAAATGCATTTTGCCAATTTAAAGAAAAGCGCCGATAAATACGGCAAACCAATCGTGAATATTCCCCCGCAAGCATATATTCCGATACCGATCGGGATCGAGAAATTAGCACAGCTAGTCAAAGAAAGTGTTGCATTAGAGAAAAGTGCGAAATAAATGGAGGTAGGCTATGGATAGTGAAAAAATTCAAGAAATATCCTTTGAACTTATTTTAGCAAGCGGTGATGCCCGCACGATGATTCATCAAGCCTTTGAACAGATGCGAATCAGCAGTTGTCAAGAAGCGCAAGAGTTGTTGGACACAGCCAGTGATTCATTAGTCAAAGCCCACCGCATCCAGTCAAAAATGCTGCAAGAATATGCTTCAGGGACTTCATTTACCTGCGATATCTTGTTGATCCATGCACAAGATCATTTGATGACAACCATGACCCTCAGAGAAGTAGCACTAGAAATGCTAGGGATTTATCAAAAAATGAGTAGCCTTGAAGAAGCGATCCAATGCAGGAATGCAGATGGCGAGTAAGCAAGCAAAAGTTGCTCAAAGAGATGCGTCGCAAAAACTGACGAAGAAAAATCTCTATTTTCAACGGCTGTTGCTATTGCGGTATTTAGTCGCATTCTTTTTCTTTTTTAACCTATATTGGCTGTTGGCTGCTTCTTTGGCAGGGCAATGGCTGCGTGTGGTTCCACTGAGCCTGTTGCTGTTTTCAATGGGAGCGATCAGTGAGTTTATCCGCTTATATGGACACCACGCAATTATCGTTCCCAAGCAACTCTTTTTTACAACTTGGTATTTACGCCTTCAAATGGGGACAATGGCCATTCTTTTTTTATTGACTTTTTTTGGAGTGACAGAAGTTATTTTCCCCTATTTCACCTCGCAAAGTACCGAGTATGTTCGCATAGTTCTCTGGATAAGTGGCGTCTTTGCATGGAGTGGTATCAGAAAACTGAAGAAAATTTTTCGCAATGAAGACCGACATTGGCAATGGATACGCGAATTTGAAGAGATAGAAAGAAAGGGTGATTGATTTGACAGAATCGAACAATAAACTATTTCAACTTTTGGAAAAAGCAGTAATGGGTCCGATGGGAAAGATTTCCCAATACAAAATCGTTCGTAGCATCATGGCGGCAGGGATGGCGTCGATTCCTTTTACGATCGTAGGCTCAATGTTTTTAGTATTCAACATTTTACCGATCACGTTTCCGTTTTTAGCTAACTTTTTTGAAGCGACTTTTTTGAATTTCAGTGATTTGTATATGTTAGCAAATAGTACGACCATGGGGTTATTGGCATTATATTTTTGTATCGTTCTGGGCTATGAGTATTCCAAGATCATTCAAGTCGAGGAGAATCTCGACCTGACGCCGATCAATGGGGCGTTGTTAGGTGTTTTTGCTACATTGATGTCGATTCCTCAGCTTGTTTTTGACGGCGGAAAAATGACACGGATGAATGATGTGGAAGAAGGGCTGATCAATGGTTGGTTGATTGGTGCCGATGGGGTCGCACGTTTAGGAACTGTTGGTATTTTCACTGGGATCGTGATGGCGGTCGTTGCTGTTCAGTTGTATCGTCTCTGTGTAAAAAACAACTGGGTCATCAAAATGCCGGAAGAAGTGCCTGAAGGTGTGGCTCGTAGTTTTACGGCACTGATACCAGCCTTTGTGGTGGCAGTCGTGGTTCTTACCATCAATGGTGTTTTAGTTGTTTTAGGGACGGATATTTTTCAACTAGTAGCAATTCCGTTCGGGTTTGTTACCCACCTTACGGATAGCTGGTTGGGAATCATGGTGATTTATTTCCTCGCGCATGCCTTGTGGTTGGTAGGGATTCATGGATTCAATATCATTAGTCCACTGATCACCCCGATCATGTTAGCTAATTTAGCTGCCAATGTTGAAGGGGCGAGTTTCCCATTAGCAGGCCAATTTACCAACGGGTACGTGACATTAGGTGGTTCGGGAGCAACCCTTGGTTTTACCTTATTTATGATCTACATTGCTAAATCGAAACAGATGAAAGTATTAGGGAGAGCTGCCATCGTCCCGTCGATTTTCAATATCAATGAACCGATCATTTTTGGCGTGCCGATCATCTATAATCCTTATTTAGCAATTCCTTTCTTGTTAGCACCGATGGCATCCGCCACGATCGCGTATTTTGCCACAAGGATGGAATTGATTCGTCCCATGATCGCCAATATTCCTTTCCCAACACCCGTTGGACTTGGTGGCTTTATTGGCACCGGTGGAGACTGGCGTGCAGGCGTCGTTGCCATTGTTTGTGCAGTTGTTTCTTTCTTGATCTATTTTCCATTTGCGAAGTTTTATGACACAAAATTGCTGAAAGAAGAACAAGAAGCCGCATAAGACGAGCAGTTGGGAAAACAGCAAGTAGCTACATTATCCCTATAAGAAAAAAACAGTTGTCCCTTTGCAGTTGAAGGGATAACTGTTTTTACAATGGTCCTTCTTTTTCATGGTAAAATAAAGAAAAGCAAATCGAGGAGGGTCCTTATGAAGTATGAATGGCGCAAACTAGAAAAAGAGCTCTATCTTCCCAAAAAACCAACAGTGATCGAGGTGCCAACGTATCAATTTATCAGTTTAAGCGGCAGCGGCAATCCGAATCGACCTGAATTCAGCGAAGAGATCGCCGCTTTATATACGATTTCTTATTCACTCAGGATGGGGTTAAAAAAAGGGGCTTTTGGCAATGAACCCTTTGAATACACGGTCTTTCCTTTAGAAGGTGTGTGGACCTCTCTGACAAAGCCAGCCGGTGCCGTCAACAAAGAAGAATTGATCTACAAAATCATGATTCGCCAACCAGAACCAGTCACGGAAACACTGTTTCAAGAACAGCTCTTGGCCGTCAAAGAGAAGAAAGACAATCCAAATCTAGAAAAGCTCATCTTTGAGCGCTATGAAGAAGGATTGTGCCTGCAAGCGATGCATACAGGCTCTTTTGACACTGAAGCGGAAACCTTTGCGAAAATGAAGGAGCTGTTAAAACAAGAACAGTTAGTGATCCGTCCAACGATGGACACGTTCCAGCATCGAGAAATCTATTTGTCTGATCCGCGAAAAGTTTCACCAGATAAAGCCAAAACCGTCCTGCGATGGGCAGTAGAAAAAGGGGAATAAAAAAATGCTTTTCAAGCATCGCTTGAAGAGCATTTTTCTTTTTTAAATTTTATGATAGGAAGGAAAATATTCTGATATAAAAGCGTTACCAAAAAAATTATGCTTTTCTTATCAAGAGAGGAGCGATTCTATTGGTAAAAATAATTATTGAGTCACAAAAACGAGGTGCTGTCGTTCAGCCGGAGCTTCATGGACAATTTATTGAGTTTCTTGGGAGCGGTATCTATGACGGGATTTGGGTAGGGGAAGACTCTTCTATTCCCAATTATCATGGCTTAAGAAAAGATGTTGTTGATGCACTTAAAGTAATCAAGCCGCCTGTTTTAAGGTGGCCGGGTGGCTGTTTCGCGGATGTCTATCATTGGCGAGATGGGATAGGGCCCAGGAAGGAACGACCAACATACTTTAATGAGAATTTTGGGACAATGACGAGGGAAAATAACGAATTCGGGACTCATGAATTTATGAAATTATGCGAGTTAGTGGGGGCGAAGCCATGGTTTAATATCAATATGTTGACGGGATCGACCCGAGAAACAAGGGAGTGGGTTGAGTATGTAAATAGAGAAACTGGTACCTCTTTGGCAAATGAACGTGCAGCTAATGGGCGTAGTGAACCATATAATGTCGAATATTGGGGGATTGGGAATGAAAGTTGGGCTGGCGGAGGCAATTATACTGCGCAAGCCTATGCGGATGAATACCGCAAGCATACCAGTGCTATTCCTAGCTTTGGTGTCGGTTTGCCGTGGGTGAAAACAAGTAAAGAAATGAAAATGATTGCCGTGGGTCCAGATGGAAATAAGCCGAAAGAACGTGTTGAATGGACAAAAGACTTTTTTAATGAACTTGGAAAATACCGCAAACCGAGAATCAATGGATACGATTTGCACTTTTATAATTGGAATTTAGAAGATTCGAAAGATCTTATCACGGATTTTAGCATTGATGCATGGTATCGAGTCATTAATGGGGCACTTGAATTAGAAGATGTCATTAAAGAGCAGTATGCATTGATTCAAGACGGCATCAAGCAGATTCCTCAAGAAGAAGGGGCGTTTGCAACGGATATAAATGTCGATTTAATTGTGGGAGAATGGGGGAACTGGCACAATATTGACTTTAATGCTCCTTCTATTTTATGGCAGCAAAGTACCATGAGAGATGCCATTACAACCGCATTAACATTGGATATTTTCCATCGAAATGCGGATAAGGTAAAAATGGCGTGTGTCGCACAATCAGTAAATGTTCTTAACTCATTATTTCTTACGAAAGGAGAAGAAACTGTTCTTACACCTAATTATTATGTATTTAAACTTTATCAAAATCATCAAAACGGCAATGTAGTTGCACTTTCAGACGATGCTCCGACCTTTACCCGTTCAGATGAACCGACATTGAAAAAAATATATAGTTTTGCCTCGATCAAAGAAAATCTGCTTACATTAAACATTATTAATACTTCTGATAACGAAGAAGAAGCAGTCACGATATTTTTTGATTTGCCAGTGGAGTTCGTTACTGGTGAAGAGCTCACCGGAGAAACGATGTGCGCTTTCAACGAGTTTGGGAAGCCCGAAACAGTGACGACCAAAAAGATCCAAGATGTCTATTGTCAGGACGATCAAATCAGTGTAACTAGTAAGGCAGCATCAATTTCTGTTTATCAATTCAAAGTAAAGGAAAGAAAGGTGTGACAAAGATGAAGCAGTCTAAAAGTGGATTATTAAAATTAACCATTCTCAGTATCTCTTTGATGATTAGTGCCGCCAGTGCGATTGCAGTTACTTTACCAATGATAAAAAATCAATTTCCGGATATTCAATCGGCCACAGTGGAATCTTTAGTAACAATTCCTTCGTTTACTATGATGGTATTCATTTTACTAAGTACTTTTATCATCAAAGCGATTGGAAAGAAGAACACCGTCTTGTTAGGGCTGCTTTTGGCTTTTGTCGGAGGAATCATCCCCGTATTTGTTTCTAATTTTACGATCATATATCTTTCTCGTTTTGTATTAGGTGCTGGAACAGGGATCTACAACTCTCTTGCTATTGGGCTTATTGGAGAATATTTTTCGGGAGAAGAACAGCAAAAAATGTTGGGTTACCAGACAGCGTTTTCAACCTTGGGATCCAGTTTGCCACCTTTTTAGCAGGAATCTTGGTCAATATTTCATGGCATTATGCTTATAGTGTCTATTTCTTAGTTCTGCCGATTTTACTATTTGTTTTTTTCTTTCTTCCACAAGATCGGTCACGGCATACGTTATTGAATCAAAATGAGGCAGCCTCTCAAGTGATTACGCAAAGGATTAATAAATTAGTTTTTTTTTGTTGCTCCATGATGTTTGTCTTTTTTATTTTGATTATGACTATCTATACAAAGACGAGTACATTGATCGTTGAACAAAATTATGCCAATCAAGGTTTTTTAGGTACAGCACTAACAATTGCGAGTTTAGTAGGAGCATTGACGGGATTTGCATATAGTCAAGTCAGAAACATGCTAAAAGCATATACTCCCATCGTAGCATTATTGTTTGTTGCAGGGACGTATTTCTTTATTCCTTATGCTCAGAATATGTTGATCCTAACGATCGTTTTGATTTTTACGTTTCTAGTTGTTGGATTATTTGTTCCTTACATGTACGACATCTTACTACCAGGTGCACCTGAGCATTCAACCAATCTTGCTGTCTCTTTAGCAATGGTAGCTTGTAATCTTGGCTCATTCATTTCTCCATACGTGTTACAATGGTTGGGAGAACTATTTGGAAATGACCAAACGTCGTTTTCTTTTACAATTGGTGGAGTGATCTATGTGGTGATGGCTTGTCTGTTTTTGATTAGACATTTAAAAAGTGAGAAGCATTCTTTAGTAATCGATTAAGCAAAGGGGAAGCAAGACAATGGAACTAGATCTGTTGATGGACTATCTATCGAAAGTACTTTCTTATCCGGTTCGTGAATATGATGCTTCCTTTAAATTGAAGCGTGTTTTCGGAGAGTTTAATGCTTATCCCGACTCGTTTCTATATGATTTGCGAACGATTGCTGGGTTTAATGAGAAACGTGAACAGCTTGATTATCCACTGTATCTGTATAGTCATAATGATCAAACGATTTTTCTGATTGAAAATGATGCAAAGAAGTGTATCTATCTGCTAGGTACAGTCCAAGCAGATCCAGATCAAAAACAAAGAAAAGTTTATATAGAATCTGATTGGTCTCTTTTGTTAGATTCTGGGCTTTTAGTTTACACCGTATTAACTGGTGTCAAATTGACGAAACATGATTTTTTAATGAGTATGAAAACAGACAGTCAGTTTTTGAGTCATCAAGGAAAGAAAGTAATTGATACTCATTTTCGCTATCACGAGGAGCAAACACTGCACAATCCATATGCACAAGAACTGCGTGAACAAGGCAGTATTCGAGAAGGCAATGTGGATCGTTTGATGATGAGTTTCAAAGAAAATTATGCAGGAAAATTAGCCAGGCTATCTAAAAACAAGCTTCGCTCTCTTAAGAATTTGGGGATTGTTGTTCTTGCTATATCCACAAGGTCAGCAATTGAAGGAGGCTTACACCCAGAAAAAGCTTTTTTACTAAGTGATAGCTATATTTTAAGTATCGATGAAGCTGCGACAGAAAATGAGATATATTCGATCGTTCGAAATGCAGAAATTCACTTTACTGAATTAGTGGCTGAGAATAAACAGAATAAAAGCGAAAATCCTCTTGTTTTAAGAGCAAAAAATAGTATCTTCAAAAGAATGCATGAAAAGGTAACGCTAGGCAGCATAGCAAGGGAACTAAATACTACGGCGTCCTATCTTTCAACTGTTTTTAAAAAAGAGACAGGGATTACGGTCCATCAGTTTATTGTAAAAGAAAAGCTTCTTGTAGCGGCTAATCTGCTATGTTACTCTCAATATGAGATTCATGAAATCGCGAATTATTTATCTTTTTCTAGCCAAAGTCACTTTGGCCATTTGTTCAAACTTCATTTTCAGATGACCCCAAATCAATATCGTTTAAAATATGGGGCGCAGGAAGGATAAAATTTATGATAACCAACTATTTAAGCATCGACATCGGCGGCACGAAAATCAAATCGGCTGTCGTTGATCGCTCGGGGAATATTGTGACACGAGGACGGATGGATACGCCGAAAAATCTTACGGAATTTCTGACAGGGATTGAAACGATCGTTGAAGACGTTCATGGAAGCATTCGGGGCATTGCTGTTAGTACTCCAGGAAAAGTCAACCCAGAGACAGGGACGATCTCGTTTGGCGGGGCATTGCCTTTTTTAGATGGAGTCTCCTTAAAACAGCTGCTGGCAAAGTATCAAGTGCCGCTTGCTGTGACCAACGATGGCAAAGCAGCCGCATTAGCTGAATGGTGGCTAGGAAACCTTAAAGGGATTCAAAATGGGGCTGCCATAACATTAGGTACTGGTTTGGGCGGTGGTGTGATCGTTGAAGGAAAACTGATCCAAGGTGCACATTTTCAAGCAGGGGAATTAAGTTTTCTACTAAATGCCACTAAGAGAAGCGATGCTCCAGAAAACGCTGAGCAACCAAATAATCAGGGATTGACCCTGCAGCAATTGGCAGGTTTTAGCGGTTCAGCGGTCGCCATGATCCGTCGCAGCGCCCAACTGCTAGGCTTAGCTGATCTTGCTGATGGTGAAGCAGTTTTTGACGCTATCAATCAAAAAGAGCCACAGGTCTGGGCACTGTTTACAGCGTATTGCCGAGAAATCGCGTGTGTCATACTCAATGTTCAAGCCGTGATTGACTTAGAGCGCTTCGTGATTGGTGGTGGCATCAGTGCCCAAGCGATCGTGGTGGAAGAAATCGACCGTCAGTATCAGCAACTGCTGGCTAGTTTACCGATTTTGCAGCAGACCTTGACGAAGCCGGATATCCAAGCCTGCAAATTTCAAAATGACGCCAATTTATTAGGGGCGCTCTATCATTTCTTTTTGGAACATGAGATGAAATAAAATAGACAAAAAAACTGCCGCGAACCAACGATTCGCGGCAGTTTTTTAGGCTTTTTTCTTGGTGTCTTTGTCTTCGTCACCTAGGTAATCTTTGCTAGTGAAGGCACTGTGGAAGTATTTGCCCTCTTGACCGTAATAGCGGTTGTAGCGCTGCTTGAATTTGCGGAACACGTAAACGACAAGAACTTTTAGCAGACAATAAATCGGGATTCCGAAAATCACCCCAACGATCCCCATCAAATCACCCATCACTAATAAAACAACCAGAATCGTAATAGGATGGATTTTCAATCGGTCACCCATCACACGGGGCACGACTAAATCGCCATGAAGCAGCTGTACAGCAAACCAAGCAATCAAAAACTTAACCAACATCCCAGTGGAGTCTTGTGCGGCAATGAAAAGCCCCGGGAAAAAGACGATAAAAGGTCCGATATAGGGGATGATGCAAAGCAGACCAGCAGCGATCGCCAGAATACTGGCATACTCTAGGCCGATCAAGAGAAAAACGACCCAATAGATCGCCCCTAAAATCAAGGATGAAATGATTTGTCCTTTCAAAAAGGCACCGACTTGTAAGTCAGAGATCTTGACGATTTCATTAAAGTCTTTGCGAAAACGTGGTGGCACTAATGAGAGGACCGAAAAATAAAACTTGTTTGGGTTACGCAATAAGAAAAAGGCAATGATCGGTCCAGTAAACAAAGCAATGAACAAGGTCGAAATGGTTGAAAACAAACTGCTGAGCCCAGCGGCACCAGTTTGCCAATAGTCTCCAATAAAACTCATGATATTACTGGTGATATTTTGTAGTGTGTCTGTAATTTGTGCCATCTCATCTTGAAATGGGGTATTTTCTAAAAAGGCGGTCGCGTTTTTCTCAAAGTCACTGACCAAACTTGGTAAGCTATTGATCAGATCGGTGGTTTGCTGCTCCAAAATCGGATAAAGCTGGAAACCAGCAAAGACGATCAACAAAAGAATCAACAGATAGATCCCAGCAATCGAAGCACTGCGGGGAATTTTTTTCGTTTCCAATTTATCGACCACCGGATTAAACAGATAGTAAAGGATCAGCCCAAATAAAAAGGGTGGGATAATAGCTGTAAGAATGGCTGAAAAGGGTGTAAATAAAAAAGAAATCTGATTTAGCAAAAAGACAGCAACTGCCGACAAGATAATCAGTCCTAAGACATAATAGCTTGTTTTGCCGCCTAAAAAGTGGATCAATCGGTTATTTTTCATAATAAGCCTCGCTTTCTTAGCTACATTATAACGAAAGACCCCTATTCTGTAAAAAAACAACGTACCTTTCGAAAAAACCACGCTCACATTCTCAATATCTTTATAATGAAAGAATATCTTTAATAAGGCGTTGACTGGTGACCTCTTTCTTCAAAACAGACCAAAAAACGCTCCCGTGAGCACAATGCAGGAGCGTAAAGGATTATTTGCGCACAGTCGTTAAAGTGCAGCGCCCAACGGCAGTTTTTAACCCGCTAGCTAACCAAATAGTGGCTTGCCAAGTTTGGATACGAGCGCCGATGCGATCAGGACTAGCTTCTACAATCAGGGTTCCTTCTTGGGCGGCGGCTAGATGGTTGACTTGCAGGTCAACGCCGGCGGCAAAGGCCTCTTCTTGAGCCAAAGCTTGATTGGCACCGATGCTGCAGGCGGTCTCGATCAAAACACCGTTAATGCCACCGTGAACGAGACCAAAAGGCTGTTTGTGCTGCGCTTTGATCGGCATCCGTAAACGAACAAAATCGGCTGTTGCTGCTTCTACTTCGATTTCTAAGGCTTCCAGTAAATTCATTTTTTGCTCCTTTTTCTAAGAAAGTTACCATGATTATAGCACGAGTTTTGGTAGAAATAGCCGAAGATCTCAGAAAGTCGGCAACAGGGGGAGAAGTCTTAAGAAATTCCCTTAACCAAAGCAATTTCTAACGAAAAGCGACCAGATATGTGTATAATAGAGCTATGTGAATTGAGGAGGAACAAGTAATGAGAGAATGGAAAACCTTAAAAGAGTACGATGAAATTTTGTTTGAACAACATGGAAAAGTGGCGAAAATCACGATTAACCGCCCAGAAGTCCACAATGCGTTTACACCAAAAACGGTGTTTGAAATGATTGATGCATTTTCGATCAGTCGCGATGAACCAGGCATCGGCGTGATTATCTTGACAGGCGCCGGCGATAAAGCCTTTTGTTCAGGCGGAGACCAAAAAGTCCGTGGACACGGTGGCTATGTTGGGGAAGATCAGGTTCCTCGCTTAAACGTATTGGATCTGCAACGCTTGATTCGCACGTTACCAAAACCGGTGATCGCCATGGTCAAAGGCTGGTCGATCGGCGGCGGAAATGTTTTACAATTGGTTTGTGATTTAACGATCGCCGCTGACAACGCTAAATTTGGTCAAACTGGACCAAATGTCGGTAGTTTTGATGGTGGCTATGGTTCGGGCTATCTTGCACGGACAATCGGTCATAAAAAAGCCAAGGAAGTTTGGTTCATGACAAAACAATATACCGCCGAAGAAGCATTGGCGATGAAC
This sequence comes from Enterococcus sp. 6D12_DIV0197, assembly GCF_002174385.1. Classification (NCBI taxonomy): domain Bacteria; kingdom Bacillati; phylum Bacillota; class Bacilli; order Lactobacillales; family Enterococcaceae; genus Enterococcus; species Enterococcus sp. 6D12_DIV0197. Next base: position 3,059,456 of record NZ_NIBN01000001.1, on the reverse strand, counting down.
TGGATCAATACAGTCGTTCCTCTTGATCGAGTAGAAGATGAAACGATGGAATGGGCAGAAACGATGCTGCAAAAGAGCCCGTTGGCGTTACGCATGATCAAAGCATCAATGAACGCCGATACGGACGGATTAGCTGGCATTCAGCAATTAGCTGGCGATGCGACCTTATTGTATTACACGATGGATGAAGCCAAAGAAGGTCGTGACGCGTTTAAAGAAAAACGTCAACCAGACTTCGACCAATTCCCTAAATTCCCATAATGACTGGGAGTTGGCTGCAAAGGCAAGCACAACTTCATCCAGAACGACCAGCTTTTTATTGGCATGAAAAAAGCTGGTCGTTTGCTGCCTTGCAAAAAGAGGTTTATGCTTACGCTGCTTATTATCAAGCCCAATTCGTTGATCAGCCAAACCGGGTAGCTCTTTTTAGCAATAACTCCCCTGAAATGGTCTTTACGATCCTTGCGTTATGGGAGTTGGGGATCGAAGTTCAGCTGCTGAATACGCGATTGACAGCCGCTGAAATCTCCTTCCAATTGCAAGATGCCCACTGCGACTGGGTGATCACGGCGGATCAGGCTGCGATTTCGGGTGTTCGCAGCTTGACCTTTGGACAAGCGATCAAACAGGCGGAGGCTTTTGTTGGTTCTGTTGTTCCTTCGTTTGTTCCTAATGAAGCAATCTATCAAGCAGAGCAAGTGGCTTCAATTATGTATACATCTGGTACGACTGGCAATCCCAAGGGTGTGCCCCAAACCTTTGGGAATCATCTAGCAAGTGCCGAAGCGACTCAAAAAAACTTAGCCATCGCTAGCGAGGATTGTTGGCTTTGTGCAGTTCCGCTGTATCATATCAGTGGGTTATCAATTCTCTTACGGTCCTTGCGACTTGGGATGAGTGTTCGTTTATATGAGCGCTTTGATGCTGAAGAAATGGCAAAAGACCTTGAAGCAGGGAAAGGGACGATCGTTTCTTTGGTGGCAAAAATGTTGACAGATTTGCTGCCCTTGGTGCCCCAACAAGGCTTTGATTCGTTGCGTTATATCCTGCTAGGCGGCGGTCCGATTGCCAAAAGTGTATTGGAAAAATGCCAGCAAAATCAGCTTTCTGTGATTCAATCCTATGGGATGACAGAAACCTGTTCACAAGTGGTGGCATTGCCGCCAGAAAAAGCTTCTGAAAAAATCGGCGCCTCTGGGGTTCCCCTACAAGGTGTCCATTTACGAATTGCGACTGATGGGAAAATGGCAGACCACCAGACTGCTGAAAATACCCAGCCGATCGGAGAGATCCAACTGCAAGGACCTGCGATCACGACTCGTTACTTGAACGATCGCAGTCCACAGCAGTGGGACCAAGAGGGCTGGTTTGCCACAGGAGATCTAGGTTATCTTGATCAAGAGGGCTTTTTGTATGTAGTCAGTCGTGCAAGCGAACTGATCATATCTGGTGGAGAAAACATCTATCCCGCAGAAGTGGAGCAAGCCTTGTTGCAGCATCCAGCGGTCAAAGAGGCAGCTGTGGTGGGGGAACCAGACGAGGAGTGGGGACAATCTGTCGCGGCTTATTTAACGTTAAATCAACCGATCCACTTCCAAGCTTTATTGGATACGTTAGAAGGGCAGATCGCCCATTATAAATTTCCGCGCCGCTTTTATCACGTGCGAGAAATGCCGCGCACAGCAAGCGGTAAAGTTTTAAAAAGGCTATTGCTGAGTGAAGAAAGAGTGAACTACATTGAACAGCAAATCAACAAGTAATTATGAGGCAGCGATCGCTGCCGGGAAAACCTATTTGAGTGAGTATCAACCTATAGAAAGGTGTGACTTACTGGCTCTTTATGCAGCGGCACAAGAATATCGAGGGGAACGCTACTTCTGGCGTACCCCTGATGAAACGACCAGTATAGTAGGGTTGGGTTGGTTAGCCACTTTTTCGCAACCCAAACTTGCAGACTTTTCAGAAGTCCGCTCTCTCTTAAAGCAAGCCCACTATCAACCAGAGGCACCTTTTCAGGCGCAGTTAGTTGGCGGCTTTGCTTTTGATGAACAGGCAGAAGTCAGTCAGGATTGGGCTGAGCTAGGTGCTGGTCTCTTTGCGTTGCCAGAAATACTGGTCAGCAAAACTGGAGATCAGTGTGGCGTCGTTTATACAGTAGCCGCTTCTTCCGAGGAACAACGACAACAAAAAGTCGCTGCCTTACAGGAAAAAGTCGCAAGCTGGTTGAAGGCCAATTCGGACAAGAGTCTTGTAGCAGAAACGCCTGCTTTTCAGGCACAAGAGGAACTAGATGTGCCCCAATGGCTGCAAGCGGTCGAAGAGACAGTGGCAGCCATTCGCTCAACTGAAACACCGTTGAAAAAAGTGGTTCTGGCAAGACGAATGAAGGTAGAAACGAAGCAGTCGATCATTAGTGCAGCGGTGTTGCAACGGTTGGCGCAACAGCAGCCGAAAACCTATCTTTTTGCCATCGAACATGGGGGCCATGTTTTTGCTGGTGCGACGCCAGAACGCTTGCTAAAAGCGACTGTCGATCAGTTTGAAACGGTGAGTATCGCAGGTTCCGCACCAAGAGGCAAAACCAAAGAAGAAGATGAGGCACTGGCACAAGCCCTTTTAGCGGACGCAAAAAATACCCATGAACATCAAGTAGTTGTCGATCGCTTAGAAACGGCATTGGCCACTTTGTTAGCTGACGGCTTTCAATCAGAAGCCCGTTCCGTGATCAAAAATCGTGACATTCAGCATTTGTTTGTTCCTTTAGCAGGGCAAAGAAAGGCAGGAGTCAACTTTCTGACCGCCGTGCAAAAACTACACCCGACCCCAGCATTGGGGGGAGAACCGAAAGAAGCAGCCGTCTCATGGATTCGTACCCATGAACCAGCCAGCAGAGGGATGTACGGTGGACCGATCGGTTGGTTGGGTATTCAAGAAGATATTGGCGAGTTTGCTGTGGCGATCCGCTCAGGATTCTTTAGCGGCAATCAAGCAACGCTGTATGCGGGCTGTGGGATCGTTGCCGATTCAGATGCGGAATCCGAACGTCAAGAAACACGGTTAAAATTTCAACCGATGAGGAGAGGGATCTTAGGAGATGAATAACCAGACAGTCATGACAGACTATTTACTAGCGGCGATCCAAGGATTAAAAGCAGCGGGTGCGAAGCGAGCAGTCATTAGTCCCGGTTCACGCTCCACGCCATTGGCGCTACTATTGCATCGTGATCCTGAGATCACCTGTACGGTGGCTGTCGATGAACGTTCGGCTGCTTTTTTTGCTTTAGGGATGTCCAAAGTTGATCTCCAGCCAACGATCTTACTGTGTACTTCTGGAACTGCAGCAGCCAATTATTATCCAGCTGTTTGTGAAGCAGAAGCTACCAACTTGCCACTGATCGTCTTAACGGCTGATCGTCCACCAGAACTGCGGGGCGTTGGGGCGCCACAGGCAATGGATCAACAGAATTTGTATGCCTCTCATGTCAAAAAGATGGTAGAGATGACGGTGCCAGAAAACGATCCTGCTTTGTTGCGTTATAGTTTTTGGCAAGCTACAACTTGCACGATCGAAGCGCAAAAACAGCCGAAAGGCCCTGTCCAAATCAACTTTCCATTACGGGAGCCGCTGTTGCCTGACTTTAGTCGCCAATGCAGTATGCAGCAAGACGTGAGCTATCTGGCACCACAACAAGAGCTGTCAGCAGAGATGATCACCCAGCTAGCCCCTTACTTTGATAAAAAAGGTATTCTGATTGCTGGAGAAAGCCTTACGATCGAAGAAGCGCAGCAGTTGCTGGCTTTTTCGGAGAAATTAGGCTGGCCGATCGTCGGCGATCCATTGACCAATCTGGCGACAGCCGGTACCAAAGTAGGAACATTTATCAGTCAAGCCGATCTTGTTTTCCCACAATTGACTTCTGCCTTCCAACCAGAAGTGGTCGTGCGTTTTGGTCGCTTACCAGTCACTAAAAATGTCCTATTATGGTTGAACAAAGCAGCCGATACGACGACGTGGCTCTTTGTTGATCCATCGGGGCAGTGGCAAGATCAGCTGCATCGGGCAAACTATTTGATCGAAGCAGCGATCAGCACTTTCGTGGCGGCCATCACCCAGTTGCCGATCGTCAAACATACGGCGTGGCAACAACAATGGCAAGCACTTCAAGCGCGGGCAGATCAGGTGATTGCTGCAAGTCCCCAGTTGCAACAATGGGATGAGAGCAGCGCTGTGCGCTTGCTTCAACAATGTTTGCCCGAAGAAGCGCAAATTCTTTTGGCAAACAGCAATGCGATCCGTTTCTTTGATCGCTACGGCAGCAAAACTTCCTCCACTTATCGAGTGTATGGAAACCGGGGCGTCAATGGGATCGACGGCCTTGTCTCGACCGTGGCTGGGATTGCTTTCGCCAGTCAAAAGCCTACCTACTTGTTGATTGGTGATTTAGCGTTGTACCACGATATGAACGGCCTACAACTACTGCGCCAGTATCAATTGCCCGTAACGATCATTTTACTGAATAATAATGGTGGTGGGATCTTTTCCTTTTTGTCACAAAACACCTTAGAACCAAACGACTTTGTCCCGCTCTTTGGTACTCCGTTAGATCTTGAGTTTCAAAAAGTGGCGGCCTTATATGAGGCAGATTGGCACACACCGACCTCTTTGCTAGAGTTTCAAACGATTTTAACGGAAACAAGTCAACAGCCGCGCTTTCAAATAATCGAAGTGAAGGGTGAGCAAAAAGATCCGGTCAACACTTGGCAAGCACTCCAACAGCAGTTTAGCGAGGCAGGAGCGCAGCAATGAAGGACACGATAAATGGCGTCAGTTATTTTTATCAGTGGCTGCAGCCGTATCGATCATCCTTACCAACCCTTGTGGCATTGCATGGCTTCACGGGTTCTTCGGAAAGCTTTCGACCGGTTTTTGCAGAGGAAGGTTCTTACAATGTATTGGCAATCGATTTGATTGGACATGGACGCTCATCGATTTATGTCCATCCCATGCGTTATGAACTTCCTTTACTGGTGGAGGATCTCGCACACCTTTTAGCGAAGTTAGGGATTGAACGTTATGGCCTGTATGGCTACTCGATGGGGGCGCGAATCGCACTTGTCTGGGCGGTCATGGAACCAACGGCAGTGACCCATCTTTTGCTTGAGAGTGGTTCACCCGGGTTAGCTGATCCAGCAGAACGACTCGCTCGTCAGCGGCACGATCGTCGCTTAGCGTTGCGCTTACTAAGGGAGCCTTTGGTCGATTTTGTCGATTACTGGCAAGAACTGCCGTTGTTTGCTAGTCAAAAGGAGCTACCTTTAGCGCAGCAGGCTGCTGTACGGCAAGGACGCTTGCAGCAAAACAAATTTGGCTTGGCAGTAAGCTTGGTTTACGGTGGTACTGGCAAACAGCCAAGCTGTTGGTCGGCACTTCCGCAGCTAGCTTGTGAAATTCTTTATTTAGTGGGGGAAAAAGATGTAAAGTTTCGTAAAATCGCCCACCAAATGAAGCAGCTGCAACCAGAGATGACCATCAAAGTCGTTGCTAATGCTGGACATTGTATCCATTTAGAACAGCCGACACAGGTTCGTCATGAAATCGATCAATGGTTTGTAAAAGGATCGGGGCCACAGTCAGCTGATTGACAAGGAGAGAACGCAATGAAGATTGAAAAAATTGAACGCATCGCCTGTCGCTTGCCCCTCAAACAACCCTTTGTGACAAGTTATGGACAATTAACAGAAAAAGCTTTTGATCTTTATTTGGTGACGGCAGAGGAGGGAATGGTGGGCATCGGTGAATTGGTCGCTTTTGAGCAGCCAGATTACATTGAAGAAACCCTCTTTTCTGCTCGACAAGTGATTGAAACAGCACTGATCCCATTATTGATTGACCAAGAGATCGAGCATCCGCAAGAAGTTTGGCAGCTGTTTCAAACGGTCCAAGGAAACTACATGGCAAAATCGGCTTTGGAAACAGCGATTTGGGATCTATATGGCAAGCAAACGCATCAAAGTGTGAAAGAGCTTTATACCGCAACCCGACCGAGTGTCGCTGTTGGCGTTAGTCTTGGCATACAAGACTCTGTCGAAAAACTAGTGGCTCTTGTTGCCGATTATGTCGCCCAAGGGTATCAACGAATCAAATTAAAAATCAAGCCTGGGCAAGATCTGGTACCCTTGCGAGCGATTCGACAAGCCTTTCCAGAATTGCTTTTGATGGCAGATGCAAACGGAGCCTATCAGAGTGAGCCAGAACGCATTTTGGCACTTGATGACTTAGGCTTGGTGATGATCGAGCAACCACTTAAGGTACGAGATCTGGTGGGGCACAGTCAGCTACAGCGGCAGATGAAGACGCCTCTATGTTTGGATGAAGATATTCGAACGGCAGAAGACGTCGATACCGTCGCAGCCCTGGACAGCTGCCGTGCGATCAACCTGAAAATCCCCCGTGTCGGTGGGATCACCGAAGCCTTGCGAATCCTTGATCGATGTCAAACCCATGGACTACTCGTTTGGTTAGGCGGCATGTTTGAGTCTGGTGTGGGACGAGCCATGAATTTGCAATTTGCGAGTCAAGATATTTTCCATTTTCCTGGGGATCTTTCCGCTTCTGATCGTTACTTTTATGATGATGTCATTACACAGCCTGCAACTTTGCATGAAGGCAAGCTGCTGGTACCTGATGGAAAGGGCTTTGGCATCACGCTAGCAGAAACAAAGCTAAGTCAATATGGGCAACTTAAAGAATGTATCTACTCAAGAAAACGATCAGCGAAAGAATAACATCATCAAAGAAAAAACAGCGAAAGCAAAAGAAATGGCCAGCAGGGAAATCTGCTGGCCGTTTCTTTTGCGTTATTCTACATTTTTGAATTCTTTTTCAATTTGTAGTCGTTGGACTTTCATGGTTGCTGTTCGTGGGATATCTTCGTAGTCGCGTAAAATTGGCTGATTGAGGTGAGGGAGATCTTCCACCATTTTCCACCAAGCATCCCAATCCATTTGACGATTTGGTGCTAAAGCAATGATTGGTTGCGGTGAGTTTTCTTTGTCGCGAACGATCACGACTTCGGCAAGGAAGTCTAAATGATCCAGCAAAAGGTCTTCCAAGGCAAGATTGCTTTCAATATTTTTGATCAAGTCCACTTGACGGTCTTTTAAGTAAAGATGTCCCTGATCATCCATCATGCCGTAATCACCACTGTCCCACCAAGCGCCATAGACATTGTCAGCAAAACGCTGATCTTCTTTATAATAGGTCAACGCGCGTCCTTTTGAAAGGAAATGGATGTGCCCATCGGTATTGGCTGGCAGCTCGTTGCCCTCGGCATCGGCGATCCGCGCTCTCGTTAAGTCCTCCAGACCGACACCCATATCACGGGCATCGTTGGTAGCGATGCTTTCTAAGGTATGTGCTTTTAGGATCATTGGCCCGCATTCACTTTGGCCATAGACTTGTAAAAAGAGTGCTTCTTTTGTTGCTGAAGTATTTAAAAAAGTCGCCATTGTTTGATTGTTGATGGCATCAAAGGTTGAGTGATAGTAACGAATATTGGCAAAAGCATCTGGTTGTTCTTTTGCCACAAAGCTCCATTGGACAAAATTGTTTGGATGAGTTTCCAAAGCAATCGGTGGGTATTCTTTTAACATGCCTACGACATGAGCGCCGTTGGCATTGGCTAATGGCATCATCGGGAAGCCCATCGCCATCAAGGAGGAGATACCGATATTGAAGCGGGAGTGCACCGGTGAAATATGGAACGCAATTAAATCAGAGTCAGCTTTGGTGCGATCGATCTTGGTGAAGATCGTTTTTTGCCATTTTGTCCGCCAGCCCATGGAGTTTGCTGAATGACAAATCAATTTTGGAATACCCGTCGTTCCAGAAGTATGGGTCATATAGGAAATTTGATCCACCGGTAATTCAGTTTGTTCCACTGGTTCCGCTGGCTGCTGCAGCAAATGGCGAACAGCGATCTGTTTGTCAGTACTGCTATTTTTCACTTGTGCGACGCGGCCTTCGGTTTCTTCATCAAATAAGATGTAAGGATCTTCTAAGCGATCCACAAACACTTCGATGGTTTCAGCAGGAAAATGATAGGAGATCATAGCAGGAACGGCACCAAGGTAAGAAGCAGCCGTTGCTAACAAATACGTATCGAATTTTGAAGATTTATACAGAATGATTTTATCTCCTGCTTGCACGCCAAGTGAGGCAAGTTGATAAGCACGCTTTAAAATCATTTCATGGCTCGAACGGTAGGTACTACGATAGCCAAGCTCAGGAAATGCTGGCAACACTTCATCATGGATGATGGGGGTGTCAGGGAACGTCTCAGCAGCTTCGCGATAATTGGTGTATAGATTCAATGGACGATAGTCTAAAATGGACAAATAGAACACTCCTTTAAAAGTTCGTGAAAAACTTCATTTGATTTCTCCATTTTAGCACAGGAATTCCTCGATACAATAGATATTTTGTGTTTTTTATTTATTTCTAAAAAATCATCCGGACAAAGACTTTCGAAGAATGAATGACTGTGATGTGTTATCATTCATTCCTCGTACTAAGCGGAAAAAGTGCATAATCAACGAGTGTATTTTGCTACAAAATCTTCGATTGGGAGGCGAAAGTCTAAATAGCGTGCTTTTAATTCTGCACGATTCCAATTCCACCAAGCGATTTCTTGCAAAGCAGTGATCGTTTCTGGATCAAAGCGGTATTTGATCACTTTTGCTGGAACCCCGCCGACGATCGCATAAGGCGGCACATCTTTGGTTACGACTGCGTTTGAGGCGATCACGGCACCATCACCGACGGTCAAACCAGATTGGATCACGGCACCGTGGCCGATCCAGACATCATTGCCAATGACGGTCGTTTTTGCTTTGCGTTTTTCTAAGAAGAACTCGTCCTTTGGCGCAAATCCATAGCCTTCGCCATTATAGGCAAAAAGATGCTGACTAGGGCGTTCATAGGGATGATTGGTAGGGCCGATGCGGACCATCGCTGCGATACTGATAAAACGTCCTAATTGACTGTTCTGAATAAAGCAATATTGCCCCGTATAGGTATAATTGCCGATGGAAGAATGATCAATGTGATTGGCTTCGCCAATTTCGACGTAGTCTCCTAAAGTTGTGTCTTGAAGCTGCGAGTCTTTGCCAACGATCGGCTGTTCATCTGGAAAATTTGTGATCGATAGGTGCATAGAAATCATCCTCTCTTGCGTATTGCTATCATTTTACCGCACTTTTTTGTACTATTTGACTAATACGCACTAAAGACAAAAGGAGGTCTGCTTTATGGAGACGATTTATCAGTTAGATAAGATGACCGAAACGATAGCTAAGCGAGCAATCAAAAAAGGATACTCGTTAAAAAATCAAGCGGCCCCAGAGGCGCTGTTTGTGCGCAGTTCAACGGTTCCTAACGAATTGATCACTCCAGAATTAGCTGTGATCGCTCGCTCAGGAACAGGCACCAATACGATCGATTTGGCACGGTGTACTCAAAATGGCACAGTAGTTTTCAATAGTCCTGGTGTCAATGCCAATGCAGTCAAAGAGTTGGTGCTATCCAATTTATTTCTCAGCGTTCGCCCCTTATTCAAAGCGATCCAGACGGTAGCCGATTTACAAGAAGAACTAGCGTCCGGTCAAATTGAAGCAGAAGAGGTGTTGAAGGTAGCTGAAGAACGGCGAAAAGGAGTGATTGGTGAAGAATTAGCTGGAAAAACCATCGGTATTTTAGGGTTAGGAGAGATCGGTGAACGGGTGGCAAAAGCCTGTCATCAGCTAGGGATGGAGGTTTTGGGCTATGCCCGAACGAAGAAAGCAGCACACGATTACGAGCAAGTCAGTGACCTGCAAATGCTGTTGACCGAATCAGATTTTGTGGTGGTCTTGCTCCCTTTAAGTCAAGAGACCAAAGGCATGCTGAATCGACAAACGATTCAGCAGATGAAAAAAAATGCAGTGTTGATGAATTTTGGTCGCGGGGAAATCGTGGAAGAAGCAGCCGTCTTAGAAGCATTAGCCAAAAATCAGCTCAAACAATACATCACTGATTTTCCTAGTGCGGGCTTGATCGGACAACCGAAAGTGTTGTGTTATCCGCATATCGGCGGCAGTACTACCAATGCCTTGGAAAAGGGGGACCACGTAGTTTTTGATCGCATGCATGCCTATTTACGCGCTGGGACGATTCAAGAATCGGTCAATTTCCCCCATGCAGAGTTGCCTTTTTTGGCACCGTATCGCTTAGCGCTGTTTTATCACGACAAGCCTGGTGCTTTTGCCCCATTATTGCGGATCATTTCTGAAGCAGGCGTGGATATCGATAATTTGGCGAGTGAGAGAAAAGCCGGAGTTGCCTATACTTTGATTGATCTTGATGAGACAAATGAAACACTGCTGCAAGATCTACAGCAGCAGATACAGCAAGAAACAGCGATCATTCGTGCCCGCTTGATCAAAAATTCGCGAACCAGTGAATAGTTGCCACCAACAATGTTTCTTGTTATGATGAAAAAAAAGTAAAGGAAGTTCATCATGACGAATAAGTTTCAAGATAAAAAGAAGGTCGCTTTGCCTCGTTATCAGCAGATTGCCGTAGCGATCGCGGAACGAATCGTTGAAAATCGCTACCAAGTTGGGCAAAAGATCCATGCACGCTCAACATTAGCCAGCAATTTCAATGTCTCTCCTGAAACAGCCCGCAAAGCGATCAATGTATTAGTTGATTTAGAAATCATGGACGTCCGTCATGGCAGCGGCGCTTATATTGCTTCAAAGGAAAAAGCACAGGCCTTTGTGGAACAATACCAAGATGTGCAGTCGATCCAAGAAATTAGACAAGATATTTTAGACAGTGTGGAGCGGCAGCAGCAAGAGCTGGATAATTTTTCTGACTTGTTGAACACGCTAGTGCAGCAAACCAAAAAGGTACACCATATGAGTCCGTTTGTGCCCTTTGAGCTTCAGCTGACGGAACAGGCGCAGCATTTGGAAAAAAGTATCAACGAATTGAATGTTTGGCAGGCCACAGGGGCGACGGTCATCGCGATCCAAACAACCGAAGAATTGCTGTTGTCACCAGGACCTTATGCGAAATTCAGTGCAGGCAATACGATTTATTTTGTCGGGAATGAATTGGCGTTGCAGCGCATGACCAATTTCTTCTATCCAACGGACCATTCAGCGTAATTCTTTTTCCTGATTCCCATGCTTTTTTTGCAAAAGAAAAAGCATGGGGAATTTTTTTTTGACAAAGTGACCACATCTTGTTAAGATAGTATGGTCACTTTCGTGAAATTTTTCAGAAAAAGGAGTATTAATCATTTGAGTAAAGTTAAAGTGGAACACTTAACCAAAATCTTCGGCAAGAAAAAGCAGCAAGCTCTAGCCATGGTCAAAGAACAACGCAGCAAAAACGAGATTTTAGAAAAAACGGGTGCCACCGTCGGGGTCTATGATGTGAACTTTGAAGTCAACGAAGGCGAGATTTTCGTCATCATGGGCCTTTCTGGAAGCGGGAAGTCAACATTGATTCGACTATTGAATCGATTGATCGAGCCGTCTGGCGGAGATATTTACATAGATGGCGTGGATGTTGCCAAAATGAGTAAAGAGGAACTACGAGAAGTTCGCCGTCACAAAATCAACATGGTTTTCCAAAGCTTTGGCCTTTTCCCTCATCGGACAATTTTAGAGAACACAGAATACGGACTAGAAGTCCGTGGGGTCTCGAAAGAAGAACGAACAGCGAAAGCGGAAAAAGCGTTAGAAAACTCAGGATTGCTTTCTTTTAAAGACCAATACCCTGACCAGCTGTCTGGAGGGATGCAACAGCGTGTGGGACTTGCCCGTGCGTTAGCCAATGATCCAGAGATCCTCTTGATGGATGAGGCCTTTTCAGCATTAGATCCGCTGATTCGCCGTGAAATGCAAGATGAACTTTTAGAATTGCAAGCCAATGTTCAAAAAACGATTATCTTTATCACCCATGATTTGAACGAGGCCTTGCGGATCGGTGACCGGATCGCTTTAATGAAAGATGGTCAGATCATGCAGATCGGTACAGGAGAAGATATTTTGACGAATCCTGCCAACCAATACGTGCGTGATTTCGTGGAAGATGTCGATCGTTCCAAAGTCTTGACTGCGCAAAACATCATGGTCCCAGCATTGACGACGAACATCGAGATCGATGGACCAAGCGTAGCATTGAACCGGATGCGGAAAGAAGAAGTCAGCATGCTGTTAGCCGTCGACAAACGTCGTCACCTAAAAGGAAGCCTGACAGCCGAGTCTGCTCGTGAGGCACGGAAAAACAATCTGACCTTGAAGCAAGTTATTGATAAAAATGTTAAAAAGATCGATAAAGATATGCTGGTAACGGATATCTTCAATTTGATCTATGATTCGCCTACACCTTTAGCCGTGGTAGAAAACGATCGTTTGATCGGAGTCGTGATCCGCGGAAGTGTGATTGAAGCATTGGCTGAGACTGATTCAGCCGCTCAAGCAGAGGAAGGGGTAGTGACAAATGGATAATTTCTTACAACATACGATTCCGGTGGCTGATTGGGTCGAAAACTTTACTGATTGGCTAACAGGAACTTTCAGTGGATTGTTTTCAGCCTTACAGTCTTTCGGACAATTTATCATGGACGCTATTACAAATGTATTACTGTTTGTACCACCGTTATTAATGATCGTCTTATTGACTGCTGCTGCCTTTTTCGTTTCACGCAAAAAATTCGGCTTGCCAGCTTTTACTTTTGTCGGGTTGCTGTTCATCTATAACCAAGGGTTATGGACAGACTTGATGAACACCGTCACGTTGGTCTTATTGTCGAGTTTGGTTTCGATCATCATTGGGATTCCACTAGGAATCTTAATGGCGAAAAGCGAAAAAGCGCAAAGTATCGTGACGCCGATCTTAGACTTTATGCAAACGATGCCTGGTTTCGTTTATTTGATTCCTGCGGTTGCTTTCTTTGGGATCGGGATGGTTCCTGGGGTCTTCGCCTCAGTGATCTTTGCTCTACCACCAACCGTTCGGATGACGAACTTAGGGATTCGCCAAATTTCTCGTGAATTGGTGGAAGCCTCTGATTCCTTCGGTGGGACTGGCTGGCAAAAACTGATCAAATTAGAATTGCCACTAGCCAAAAGCACTATTTTGGCTGGGGTCAACCAAACCACGATGCTGGCATTATCAATGGTCGTGATCGCGTCAATGATCGGTGCTCCTGGGTTAGGGCGCGGCGTCTTGTCCGCCTTGCAACGAGCACAAGTCGGTAACGGATTTGTCAGTGGGGTATCCTTAGTTATTTTGGCGATCATCATGGATCGCTTTACCCAGAATTTGAATCGTTCGGCACATCAAAAAGCAGCCAGCAAGACAAGTCGCAAACAAAAACGTCTTTTTGGCGGGATTGCTGCAGCGGCAGTCGTTGCTTTGATTGGAGCATCGTTTGCCTTTGGAAATGTTTCTGACAGCAAAGGCACGGTGAACTTGGCGTATGTCGAATGGGATACGGAAGTTGCATCTACCCATGTGGTGGCAGAAGTTTTGTCGCAAATGGGCTACGAAGTCAATACGACGCCTTTGGATAATGCCATCATGTGGGAATCGGTGGCAAAAGGGGAAGTTGACGGGATGGTCGCTGCTTGGCTGCCATCTACGCATCAATCCCAGTATGAACAGTACCAAGACCAAGTTGAAAACTTAGGTCCTAACTTAGAGGGGGCAAAACTGGGGATCGTTGTACCAAGTTATATGGATGTAGATTCCATCGCAGACCTTTCTGACGAAGCTGGAAAAACCATCACTGGTATCGAACCAGGCGCTGGTGTCGTAAATGCAGCGGAAAATACGGTTGCAACGTATGACAACCTTTCCGATTGGAATGTCGCTACCTCTTCTTCAGGAGCGATGACAGTGGCATTAGGCCAAGCCATCAAGAACCAAGATGAGATCGTTATTACTGGCTGGTCTCCACATTGGATGTTTGCGAAATATGATCTGAAATATCTGGATGATCCAGAAGGAACAATGGGTGAAGCAGAAAGCATCAACACTGTTGTACGCCAAGGATTAGCAGATGACATGCCAGAAGTCTACGAAGTACTTGATCGTTTCAACTGGACACAAGAAGACATGGAAGAAGTCATGTTAGCAATCAATGACGGAACGTCAGCCGAAGATGCAGCCAAAGATTGGGTAGCCAATCACCCAGAAGAAGTTGCTGCTTGGACGAACTAACTTCTTTCAAATAAATGTATAAAATCTTCAATCGATTTTAATGTTGAGAAAGCACGCATCCACCTTCGGATGTGTGCTTTTTTTGATCGTTTATTTGTTGCACAAACTTCAGGTAAAAAGAAAATGAGCAAACAATGACCGATGATTTTTGACAAGAAATAGCAAAGAATGGCCAGTCAATGGAGTCGCTCGTGTAAGAAAATAGAAAAGCAAGTGTTTCAAAATCTTATAAAAGTTCGTTCATCAACTTATACAAATTCACGGGAACTTCTATAAAATGAGAGAGAAGGAAGTCGAGTGCATAGAGAAGGAATTAGGAGGGATTGGATGACGGCTTATTTATTTTGTCATTTCACTGGCGAGCAAAAAAATGGTGAGCAAGTATACTTTAGTGTGAGCAAGGATGGGTTGACTTTTACAGATTTAAATCAAGGCCATCCCGTTTTGAAAAGTGATCTTGGGGAAAAAGGAGTCAGAGATCCTTTTCTAGTTAAGGGAAAGGACACGTATTATCTCATTGCGACAGATTTGCGTATTGAAAAGGGACTTGGCTGGGCAAAGGCTCAAACCAATGGTAGCCGCCAGATGGTTATCTGGTCATCAACGGATCTTGTGTATTGGACAAACCCATGGACCGCAACGATCGCTCCAGAAGATGCGGGGAATTTGTGGGCGCCAGAGGCAATTTATGATGCAGAAAAAGAGACATTTTTTGTCTATTTTGCTGCAAATGTCAATGGAAAACATAAGATTTATTCTGTTTCTACCAAGGATTTTCAGACGTTTACTGAGCCAGTGCTATTTATTGAAAAAACGATGGATGTGATCGATACAACGATTGTTTATAGTCAGGGGTATTATTATCGTTTTACAAAAAACGAAGAAAATAGTCGCATTTTTTTAGATCGCAGTCAACAGCTGACAGGAGACTATCAGGAAGTAACTTCTGAATATCTCGCTCAATTAGAAGGGGTTGAAGGACCGCAATTGTACCAATTACCTGATGGCAAATGGGCGCTGATCGTAGATCACTTTAAAAAAGGCACCGGATATGGGATCGCAGTAAGTGATGATCTCGCAACAGGCGTTTTCGAACCTGTTTCTGCCTTTGACTTCGGTCAATCTATCAAGCGCCATGGTGGAGTGATCACGATCACAGATGATGAGTATCAACGGTTACTGACCTATTATCAACAGAAAAACCCGGTTTTAGATGGTCTTTATGCAGACCCTGATTTGGTGTCATTTAACGGGAAATTTTACTTATATCCAACATCAGATGGTTTTACCGATTGGTCTGGGACAAGCTTTTCGGTATTTGAATCAGAAGATCTTACTCAGTGGACAAATAAAGGAACGATCCTTGATCTAGCATCCTCGCAAGTGAAATGGACGATCGGTGGTGCGTGGGCACCCTGTACAGCAGAAAAAGAAGGAACGTTTTATTTTTACTTTACTGGAAAAATGGCGGATGGACGCTCAGGAATCGGTGTCGCTTATGCGGATCATCCAACAGGTCCCTTTATTGCAGATGAGAGACCGCTTTTGAGTCCTGACCTTATCGATGACTATGGGTTAAACATGAGTCAAGTCATTGATCCATCTGTTTACGTAGAAGCTGGAAAGTACTATCTATTGTTTGGCAATTCTGCGGGAGGAACGGCTGCGATCGTAGCATTGGGAGATGACATGCGAACAGTCAAACTTGATACACTAGCAGAATATCAAGGGCTGGAAGATTTTCGAGAAGCCATTACCGTTTTGAAAAAAGATGATTTGTATCATTTTACTTGGTCGGGAGAAGATACCCGCAGCGAAGACTATCATGTGAATTATGGTACCTCCTCTTCATTGTATGGACCGATTCACTATCATTATCCTGTCTTACAAAAAAATGTTGAAAAAGGCATTTTAGGAACCGGTCATCACAGTATTTTAGAGTATTCTGATAGGTATTATATTGCTTATCACAGCTTTGCTGTTCCACTTAGTAAGTATCCAGAAGAAGCCCGCGGATTTCATCGACAGGTTCGCATTTCCCCATTAGATTTTGACGAAGCAGGCTATATGAAGCAAGTAATCGTATAAGAAAAAGGGTGCAGCGATGCATCCTTTTTTGTCTGCAAATTCAGTTAGTTTCTTTTACGAACGTTAGAAGGAGCAAGATGATAATGCTTTTTAAATAGTTTACTAAAATAAAAAGGATCATGATACCCTACTTTTTCTGCGATTTCTTTGATGGTCAAATTGGTATGAAGCAACAGCTCATAGGCATGTTTGAGCCGAATCTCGATCAAATATTTAATCGGACTACGACCAGTGATTTTCCGAAAAACTTTTGAAAGTTGGGCAGGACTAATATAAAGCATGTCTGCTAGCATTTCCAATGTGATGTCTTCTTGGTGATGATTCTCCAAATAATAAATCGTATGGTTCACTAGCGTTTGTTTTTGTTTATCTTTTTCAGAGATCACTGCCAGGCAATTGTTTGGATCGGAGGGCGTCAAACTTCTTAAAATCAAAGCTAGCATTTCGAGAATGATTCCTTTGCCCATCAAATCGTGATGAAGGTTATGGCTATTGAACTCCTGGGTCAGCTGCCAAGCTTTTTTGAAAAACGCTTCTTGATAAATTCCCAAGTCTAGTAGGGGATTTTCATTTGGAAAGGTATTAAAAGGAAGTCCTTCGATCAGAATATTGGAAAGGCCGATATGAAGTTCATGGGATTCCATCCCAGCCGGATGGATTTCAGTATGAGGAAGACCAGGGTTAAAAAGGAGGGCATCTCCAGTAAATAACCTTGTGCGGGTCTCATTAAATTCGTAATCAACGGTTCCTTCTAATACGATGCTGATCTCAATGAAATCATGATGGTGGTAGCCCCGAAGATTTTTCTTTTTATTCCAAAAGTCAACGACATAAATAATTTCAGGATTAAATATATTCGAATGGATGTGGTACATAGTTCCCTCCTATTACCTACGAAAAGGTAGGCGCTTTTTTTCTTCATATCATATAATACATGAAAATGAATCGGATAGACTATGTTCTTCATTAAATGTTTTAGTAAAATTAAGTGAAAGAAAGCGATTTCTTTACTTGAGTATTGGTAAAAGGGAGGTTAGGGATTAAATGGAAAAACGTTTTTTGAATGAATGGCGATTCTCAAAACAAGAAGAAAAAGAAGCATGGAAAAAAGATTTTGATGATTCTACTTGGGAAAAGGTAACGATTCCTCATGATTGGGGTGTCTCTTATCCCTTTGAAAAACACTTTTCAAGCGGAACAGGGTATCTACCCGGAGGGATAGGTTGGTATCGAACCAAACAGTCGCTGCAAGCGTTGGGTGACCTTACGAATAAAGTCGTAAAAATTCATTTTGAAGGTGTTTATAAAAACGCTCGGGTTTGGATCAATGGCTATCATATGGGGATGAGACCTTCAGGATATGCTTCATTTTATTATGATTTGACAGAGATTTTAACTTACAATTCGGATGATAGCTTGCTTATTAGTGTCCGTGTCGAGCACACGGATTTGGCAGATTCAAGATGGTATAACGGAAATGGAATCACGCGTCCTGTTTCTCTTGAAATTCATGATTCTATTTATATCGACGAATACGGAACGAGTTTTTCAACCCCGTGTGTTACAGACCAGCAAGCAGAGCTAGTGATTGAACATCGGCTAGTAAATACCTTAAAACAAGACCGTGTTGTTAGGATCGAACAAATGCTGGAAAGCTTACAAACGGAAAAAGTGATGAACATAAGTCAGGAAATCCAACTTAACGCAGGGGAACGCCGCACAGTCACATTGAAGGCAAAAATTGAAAAGCCAGAGCTATGGTCACCTGAAGTGCCGAATCTTTATCAGCTACGAACAAAGCTGAGCTATCAAGAAGAATCCTTGAAGGGAAATGAGAGCGTATACAACGAGTATGTCGGGATCAGATCCTTTCAATTTGATGCCAATGAGGGTTTTTCTTTAAATGGGCAGCAGCTGAAAATCAAAGGTGTTTGCTTGCACGAAGATGCGGGCTCTTTCGGTACAGCTGTTCCGATGGAGGTATGGGTACGGCGTTTAATAAAGTTAAAAGAGATGGGGGCAAATGCTATACGAATGGCACACAATCCTCATTCGTTTGCTTTGTATCGTTTATGCGACACCATGGGATTTTTAGTCTTTGATGAAGCATTTGATGAATGGGAAAATCCTAAAAATAAATGGTGGCAAGGTCATAATGTGTATCCACCCAAGTTAGAAGGAGCAGCAGAACATTTTCCAACTTGGTATGAAAAAGATTTGGAAAACATGATTTTACGCAATCGAAACCATCCATCGATCATTGCTTGGAGCATTGGCAATGAGATTGATTATCCCAATGATCCATATGCTAGTCCATTGTTTGCTGAAATGACAGGGAATAATGACAATAGCAAACCAGAAGCTGAGCGTATCTATAATCCACATCGCCCTGATATGAGAAGGTTACGCACGATAGCCGAAAAGCTGGTCCGTTTGAGCAAAACACTTGATCCGACTCGACCAGTTACCTTGGCAGCAGCTTTTCCAGAATTATCTACGAAAATTGGCTTGATCGATCACTTGGATGTCGTTGGCTATAACTACAAAGAACATCTATACGAAGAGGATCATCGCAAATTCCCAGATAAACCTTTTATTGGGAGTGAGAACAGTCACGGGTTTAAAGAATGGCAAACGGCAAACACTCTTCCGTATATCGCTGGACAATTTTTATGGACGGGCATTGATTATTTAGGGGAAGCCCATGGCTGGCCTATTCACGGATCTGGGGCAGGCTTATTGACATTGGCTGGTATTGAAAAGCCTAGTTATTACAAGAGAAAGAGCTGGTGGAGTCAAGAACCGACTGTTTATTTGACAACAATTCCTTACGAGAAAAACAAACGAAGAGCAGAATGGGAACCCACCTATCGAAAATGGTCTTACCCAGCTGAGCAAGAAATTGAAGTAAGGTGTTATACAAATGCAAAAGAGATTCGATTGAAGGTTGGCAACTTGGAAGTACCCGATGTTCGTTATGATGATACCTTTGGTTATTATGTTGCACGGATCAACTATCAGCCAAAAACCTTGTCGGTGGAAGCGGTATTTGAAGAAACGATTCTGCATGATGAAATAAGACCCGAAGCAGCGCCAACTGCTTTGGTAGCTATGAACTATGAAATTCCTCAAAGATGGCGGGAGAAATTGGCTGCTACCGATTTAACACTAAATAAGAACCTTCATCAAATTGAATGCCAAGTCTTGGATTATGCCGAAAATCCGATAGCAGCAGAAGTAATGGTCTATTTAGAAGTCGAAAATGGGACATTACTAGGTTTGGAGAATGGTGATCTAGCAGATACTACCGCTTATACAGAGTCATTCCGTCGAACGATGCAAGGAAAGTTGCTTTGCTTTGTAGCAGGAGCGCACAAGAAAGAGACAGTTGTGACGCTGCGCTCACCTGGACTACCAGATACACGATTGATTCTAAAGAATAGAGAGGGAAGTACATGATAAAAAAGCGGACACTCCTTATTCCTTTGGTCTTATTGAGTATACTGACAGCGTGTGGAACGGTCGAGGAAAATACACAGAAAGAAAAAGAGCCAGAGACAGATGAAGTCATTGAAACGGCGACGATCACCTTAAATACGGCAGAAACCTATCAGACAATTGAAAGCTTTGGCGCAAGTGGAGCTTGGTGGAGTCAAGATGTCGGTGGCTGGATCGAAGAAGAAACAGCAGAACTTTCGAAGCGAGAATATATCGCAGAATTATTATTTGATCCGCTTGAAGGGATTGGCTTGACGTCTTATCGCTACAACTTAGGCGCCGGAAGTACGTTACAAAATAGTCCTCGCATTGAAGATCCCTGGCGACGAGCAGAAAGTTTTGAAGAAGGACCCGAAGTCTATGATTGGTCGAAGGATGAAAATGCACGATGGATGCTGAAAACAGCGGTTGATTATGGAATTGATGATATCTATTTATTCGTCAATAGCCCATTGACGAGGTTAACGAAAAATGGTTCTGCATATGGTGATCAGCTGGAAGAAAAACGCAGTAATCTAGCTCCTGAGAATTATCAAGCATTTGCCAACTACGTCTATGATGTAACGGAACACTTCTTAAAAGAAGGCATTCCCGTCACGCATGTGTCGCCAATCAATGAACCACAATGGGATTGGACTGGTGGCCAGGAGGGAACCTACTACGATCCAGCTGAAGTAGTCGCACTCTTAGAGGTATTTATTGAAGAAAAACAAAAAAGACCAGAGTTGAAACAAATAGCGCTATCGATGCCTGAATTAGGAGAATGGGCAAACACCAGCAAGGAATATTTCGAAGCAATCATCGAAAATGATACATTGATGAATTACTTTGACACGTGGGAAGTCCATTCATATTGGACAACTTACGTCGAGAAAATGAATTTTAAAGAGTGGTTAGACGAAAAGGAAATCGATGTTACCTTAAAAATGTCTGAGTGGACAGAAATGATCAATGGTCGCGACTACACTATGGACTCTGCCCTAAACTTAGCCAACGAGATGCACGATGATTTAACGATCCTTGATGTGGTTACTTGGCAATATTGGATCGCAGTCAGTAGTTACGATTATCGAGATGGTCTGATTTATGTAAATTTGGGTTCAAAAGAAATTATTCCGACAAAAAGACTTTGGGGGATGGGAAATTTCAGCAAGTTTATTCGACCAGGGTACACGAGAGTTTCCGCAATCAGCGACGACAAAGAGGTGAATGTTGTAAGCTTTTTGGGGAAAAATGAAGCAAACGAAGAAGAACTTATTACAGTGCTTATCAATAATAGTTTTCAGGAAAAAGAGATTGATCTTCAAGGCGTCGGATTTGACGAAATCATCAGCTATACGACAGATAGTGAGTCTGATTTAAAAGAGCAGAGCATCGCTTCTCAGGCTCTGACAATCCCTCGGCAATCGATCGTTACCTTGAAGAGCGTTACAACGAATGAATAAGAAAAGGGGAAATGGCTATGAACTTTGGGAAAATTGCTAAAACATCTTTATTGGCGTCTTCAGTAGTCTTATTTGCTGCTTGTGGGCAAGAAAACAACAATAATGATTCGGATGGAGAAATCACGACGATCCAGTTTTATACGTGGGGAGGTGAAGGTGACCTTCCCATCTATGAGCCACGTATCAAAGCCTTTGAGGAAGCGAATCCTGACATAAAAGTAGACTTCGTTCAAGTGCCAAGTGATTATGACACCAAACTGCAAACAATGTATGCCGGAAATGAAGCACCTGACGTTGTCCAAGTGGCAGAAAATGGGCAAAACTTTGCTTCTAAGGGATTATTTATTGATCTTTCAGACTATATTGCGGAATCATCGATTGACGTAGAAAGCAATTGGGGGGATGCAATGACCCAATATACCTATGATGGCCAACCATTTGGTTTGCCGGATAGAGGGGGCCCAGAAATTCTTTACTACAATAAAGACTTATTTGATGAAGCAGGGATCGAATACCCGACGAATGATTGGACGATTGAAGAATACACAGCTGCTGCCGAAAAATTAACAAAAATAGAAAACGGCGAAACGGTTCAGTATGGTGCTAGTGGAATGGATTGGGTGCCAAACTGGGGAGTATTTATCAAGTCCAATGGCGGTTCCCTTGTGGAAGATAACGAGGTTGTGATCAATTCTCCCGAAAACTTAGAAGTTCTTACTTGGTTTAATAATCTATACCAAGACGGTTATGTTGGCACATATGAATTTTATGAGTCTGTTGCGCAGTCTGGTGCGGATTCAATGTTCTCACAAGGTAGAATTGGTATGTTGACGACAGGATTTTGGAATATTGGCAACTTCACACAACTGGATGATTTAAATTTTGATATTGCACCGATGCCTTTTTTCAATGAAAAAGTTACGTGGCCTTTCGGAAGTGCCTTAGCGATTTCTAAGCAATCGACCAAACAAGATGCCGCCTTTCGATTCATTGAATATATGACGAGCGAAGAAGCACAAAAAATTCTTGGTGAAAGTTTAGTGGATTCTCCTGCCAATATCAAAGTATTGAACTCTGAAGAATTTACCAATAGACAAGTAAATGGGAAAGATCTTCGCTTGGACGTCGTAGGAATCTCGACAGAACGTGTTGTGATCGATGGTATTTTCGAAGGTCCTTACTACGGAGAACTGACCGGAGAGTTCAGCAATCAAGTAAAAGAAATGCTCCTTGGCCGTTTAACACCAGAAGAAGCGCTTGAGAAAATGCAAGAATCTGGCGAAAAAATCATGGAACAATATTAATTCAGAAAAAGGATAGCTTAGGGAAGAAAAATTTTCTTCCTTAAGCACCTTAGTTAAGGAGGGTTTCCTATTGGATCGTTCAGCGACACAACTTCAACTAAATCAAAAAAAGCGTAAGCGGACTCAGTCCCGCTGGTTTTTTGCCTTTGTTTCACCTTGGATCATTGGGTTTGTTTGTTTTACCATTGGACCAATGATTTTTTCGATCATCATGAGTTTTACTGATTGGGATATGTTTTCGGAATTTAATTTTATCGGGTTTGATAACTACCTGCGTCTTTTTAAGGATGATATTTTTTTAAAAGCTTTAGCAAATACGTTTCAATATACCTTGATCAGTGTGCCAATCAATTTATTACTTTCATTAGGTATGGCTTATTTATTGAGCTTTCATTTGAAAGGGATGCGTGTTTTTCGTACCATCTATTACTTACCCTCCATTGTACCAATCGTTGCGAGCACGATGCTGTTTACCCGTTTGCTTTCTTCCAAAGGATTAGTCAACCAGGCATTAGCCTTATTTGGTATCGACGGACCAGTTTGGCTGTTGAGTAAGGACCATGTGCTTTGGAGCTTCGTATTCCTTTCTCTATGGGGCGTCGGTGGAACAATGATCTTGATGCTGTCTGCCATCAATAGTGTGGGGGAAGAAATGTATGAATCGGCACTTCTTGATGGTGCATCCAGATTCAGAATGTTTATTAGTATAACCATTCCCCAAATTTCGCCGATTTTATTTTTCAACCTGATTACCGGAGTTATCGGGTCCCTTCAGACCTTTACTCAAGTGTATATGATGACCGGTGGTGGTCCTGATTATGCCAGCGAAATGATCGTTCCCTACCTTTATCGAAATGCCTTTTCATTCTATCGGATGGGCTATGCCTCGGCAATGGCATGGGTGTTGTTTATGATCGTGATGGTCTTATCCTTGATCGTGCTGAAGAGCTCAAGCTTATGGGTATTTTATGAAGAGGAGGTGAAGTAAGTGTTAGATAAAAATCTATCCAAAGTATCTAAATTATTGATCTATCTGACCTTGGTTTTGTTTGCGGGAATTTTGATCATTCCATTCGTTTATATGATTTCGATTGCACTAGCTTCGCCAGAGTCAAATATCAAAGAACAGTTTACTTTACTGCCAACGGAATTCTATTTGTCCAATTTCACCAATTTGTTTAGAGATTCCTTTTCAGGAGAGCGACCAATCTTGTTGTGGTTTTTCAACACGATGCTGATCGTCGTTCTCAGCATTGTTGGACAAATTATTTCTTCGACACTGGTTGCTTTTGGCTTTGCCCGAATGAAGTATAAACATAAAAACAAATTGTTTCTATTGGTATTAGGAACAATGATGTTACCAGGCCAAATCACCTTGATTCCTGTGTTTTTGATTTTTAGAAACTTAGGTCTTTATAACACTCTTTGGCCACTGATCATCCCGCAATTCTTTGGCTCTGCCTATAATATCTTTTTTACTCGCCAATTTATTACGGCGATTCCGGGAAACTTATTTGAAGCAGCAGAAATGGATGGTTTAGGACCATTTAGATCCTTTACCAAAATAGTCTTACCGTTGATCAAACCAGCGATGGCTGCTATTGCTATTTTTACCTTTAACTTTGCTTGGAGCGACATCATGGGTCCTTTGATCTATGTATCAGATACGAGCAAAATGACCTTAGCTTTAGGCGCACAATCAATGTCCGCCACCTCTAATCCAGCGGGTACCGTCAATATGTCAATGTTGATGGTAATGTCATTGCTGCTGACACTTCCACAGATCATTATCTATTTCTTAGGACAAAAATATTTATTCCAAATCAATTTGGGGATTGGCAATAGCGGGACAAAATAAGGTGAAGAGCTTATGGAAAAAACTGACGATCTCATATAGAAAAATAGGGTTATAAGGAGCGACAGATGAAAAAAAATGTTGGACAATCGGAGATTAATCAAAAAGATAGCTACAAACTGTTTCATCATCTATCTTATTTAAACTATATTATCTATACTTTTCTAGGGACGCTGCTATTTTGGTTGTTCAATGTACCCCTTCTTTTTTTATTGCTAACAATGGAAATCAAACTTAGCACCTTACCATTGTTTCTCCTGTCCTTCTTGCCAGTAGCACCAGCTTTTACAGCGTTACTCATCTATTTGAAAGAAGCAAAGGAGAAAGATGGTACCCCAAAAGTGTTTTTATTGGCCTATCGCAGGAAATTTAAGCATAGTCTTCTAGGGTGGCTTCCTGTTTTAGTCGTTATTGGGTTATGTAGTGCAAATTTATTGTTACTGAGGGTCACGATCCAAATCACTGAATTGAAATGGTTAAATCTGTTTCTGCTGATCGTCGCCTTGACGTTTGCGATCAACTATTTTTTAGTGGTCGCAACGGCACCCTCTCTTTCAATCAAGGAAGCTCTTTTGCTTAATCTCCAATTATTTATTTTGAAATCCAGCCGATATATGCTAAGTTTTATGATCATCATTAGTAGTTGGCTGCTGTTAGCCTTGGTTCCAATTTATCTGGCATTATTTGGCGTAGGGCTGATTGGGATCTTATTATTACTGAACTTTGCGCCAGTCATGGAGTTTGCGCGAAAGCATTCGGTTCGTTGAGCAACAAAAAATCACCTGATCATGGAGCAACCTCGAACAGTTAGACCAAAATTCTAACAAGTCGAGGTCGCTTCAGTGTGTGTTTTATCAGGTGTTTTTAGGTTAAGCAAAACGATGAAAAATCGGCTGCATCTGTTCAAACGTACAGAGCTTAGTAAATCCTAATGACCGTAAAAGATCTTGTCCCTCTTTGATTTGAAACCCGAGGTGCTCTGGTTTATGACTGTCGCTGCCGATGGTTATCACGCTTCCCCCCAAGTCACGATAAAGCTTGAGGATCTCGATCGATGGCGTATACCCGTTGATTCCGTAACGGTGGGAAGAGGTATTCAGTTCAATGCCTTTGCCATTTTTGATTACGACTTTCAAGATCTCTGCGATTTGTTCTTTCGTTTGTTCAAAAGCGTCCTTCTCTTTATCTAAATAACGACGAATCAAATCCATATGGGCTAAGACGGAATACTCTTTATATGTCGTGACTAGCTGATACATTTCATCATAATAGCGCTCGTAGCATTCCTGTTGGCTGCGTCCTTTTTGAAATTCTCCAGTCCAAAATTCTTGATCGTGTACCTGATGAACGGAAAGTAAAATGAAGTCAAAGGGATGCGAATGATAAAGACGGGTAAATTGTGGGATCGTGTGCATTTGTATCCCAAATTCCAGCCCAGTTTTTAGCTTGATTTGGTCACTGTAGGTCTCCTTTAAGCGTGCCAGTTCGTTAAAATACAAGTCGTAGTAGACATTTTTTACAACTTTATTGGCCCCGACGAGGTACGTATCCGTCGCTTGCCAGTCTTCTTTGACTCCATAATCCACATGATCGGTAAAGCAGATTTCTGCTAAGCCTAGTTTAATGGCGTCTTTGACTACATCTTCCATCAAATACCAAGAATCATCGCTGTAATCACTATGGACGTGATAGTCTGTAAAAATCATGGCGTCTCCTTTTGTTTCGTTATTTTTGCTGCTTCTGCCAGTCTGCTCGTTTTTGATGATAGAGCTGGGCGGCAGTTTCCCAATGTTCTTTGTCAGCCGGCTGAATCTCACGGATCACACGGGCTGGATTGCCGCCGACGATCGTATTCGGCGGCACATCTTTTGTGACGACGGAACCAGCAGCGACGATGGCATGTTTGCCGATCGTGACACCTGGTAAAATCGTACTATTGCCCCCGATCCAAACGTAATCTTCGACGGTGATCGGTAGGCCAAATTCCAAATCTTGACTGCGGACCACAGAATCGATTGGATGACCGGCGGTATAGAAGCTGACCCGTGGTCCCACCATCACATGATCACCAATCAGAATCTTATTGACATCTAAAAAAATGCAATCCATATTGGCATAAAAGTGATCACCAATCTCAACATGGCGACCATAATCAACATAAAGGGGTGGTTGGACAAAGCAATGCTGCCCAAATTTGCCAAAGAGTGCTTTTTCTTTGGCGATGATTCGTTCTCGGTCATTGACTGGTAAATGGTTGATTTCCTGGGCACGTTTTTTTCCCTCCGCTGAACCATTCTCAGGGAGAATGCCAGCAGCTTGATACAATTGACCAGCCAACATCGCTTGATAATCAAAGTCTTCTTTCATTGCAAAATCCTTTCTAAGACGGTAAATCGTCGGTGGTTAATTCAATCAAATTGCCTTCGGGGTCTTGGACAACTGCTTCATAATAGCCATCGCCTGTTGTACGAGGACCATTTAAAAGAGGGTAGCCATCTTCAACAAACCGTTGAGCGTATCGATCGACGTCAGCTTGATCACCAACTGCAATCGCAAGGTGAGTGTAGCCTAAGCTTTCGCTGATACGAGGGCTTAAAAATTTCTTGGTCGTTAATTCTAACCGACTTCCAGAATCAAAGGTCAAAAAATAGGACTGAAAGCCTGTTTTCGGATTATGGTATTTTGGCTTGCTGACCGCCTGAAAGTAGGTTTCATAAAATGTCCTCATTTTTTCCAAATCATTGACATATAGTGCGATGTGTTCAATTTTCATTATCGACAACTCCTTTAATAAGCAACATAGATCGTTTTTTTTTTGAACTTAGTAAACTTTGTTTAATAAGTTGCTTCTATTATACCTTTGTTAACAAAATTAATAAAGGTATATTCCCAGCTTTTTATCTGTTAAAATAGGAGCGTTGAGGGGGAGAAAAATGAAAGCTTATCAGCCAACGACCATTAAATTACATAATCAGGCAGTATTGCTGGATTTGCTAAAACAGCAGCAAGCGCCTATGACCAAGCGCCAACTGGCAGATGCCTCTCAATTAAGCGTGGTAACGATCAACAAGCTACTTCCTGAATTGATTGAAAAGCAGTTGCTTTTGACGACGGATCAACCGCAACGAACGGGAGGCCGTCAAGCTGCGGCTTACCAGTACAATGCGCAACGGACACTGTTGTTGATCATTCAGTTTATCGAAGAAGACCAGCAGATCGTGATTCGTTTTTCAGTCGTCGATCTCGTCGGGAACATTTTGCATCATGAGCAGTCAGCAGAGGGCCGATTGCCGCAGTTCTTGCAAGTGATTCGTCAGATAAAACAGGAATACCCGAAAATCAGCTTGGCAGTCGTGGGAATTCCTGGTGTGGAAATTGCTGGAAGACTGAAGATCATGGATGCTCCAGCATTTAAGGACATGGCGCTAGGGGAATTGATTGAAAAGGAGATCGCTGTAAAAACGCTTATTGAGAATGACGTGAATGCTGCGGTATTTCATTTCAAAGAAGAGAAAAAAATCGTGGCTGGCATTTATTTTCCGAAAAATTATCCGCCAGGTGCGGGACTGGTCATCGACCAACAGCTCTTTAAAGGAGCCAACCATTTAAGTGGCGAAATCAAGCATTTGCCGCATCTCTACACGGCTTCTTACCCTTTGGCAACAGAGGCGATCCCAGAACAAGTGACTGCCACTCTTCAAGCGATCGTGGCAGTGACGGACCCGCATCAAGTCATTTTGTTTTTGCCCTCTGAATGGCAGGCGCTCGTGTCGCGCTCCTTTTTGGAAAAGCAGCTGGCAGCAGTGTTTCAATATGGCGTCTTGCCAAAATTACACTTTTCCGATCGATTTTCAGAAAATTATTTGGCTGGGTTGATCACGATGGGAATCGAAGCAGCTGGCTTAGGGCTTTGATTCCCAGCATTCAACTGGTACTGAGGACAAAAACTACCGCTGCTTCCTTTATTCAGAAGTAGCGGCAGTTTTTTTGAAAATACGAGAACTCACAGCTTGGCGAGTTTCTGTGCTTTTTCGGTATTCGCAAAATGCAGTTTGGCATATTGGCCTAATAGTGCTATGCCACCTTGCTGCAGTAATTTTGCTGCAACTTGATCAGCAGCTGCGTGGGCGCCAGAAGGCAAGCGCAAACCGACTTCTTTAGAGGCTGCATCTAATTCATCCAAAAAGACTGTACGACATAAAATAGAGGCTGCCGCTACTGCTAAATGATATTGTTCACCTTTCGTCGCAAAATAGAGCTTTTCAGTGACCGCTCCTTGTTCCGACTTTAAATAGGTGCGATAATTTTTTTCGCTCGTGAACTGATCGATCAAAATGGCATCTGGTGTCTCAGGAGCAATCTTTTGCAAAAGCAAACGAATGGCTTGATTATGCAAAGCAACTTTCATTCGGACTGTGTTGTATTTTGGTTGGATCTCGTTGTATTTGCTGGGCGTGACGGTGAGCAATTGGTAAGGAACCAATTCTTTGATTTTCGGCGCCATCTTACGGATCTCTGGATCTGTCAGCATTTTTGAGTCCTTGACTCCTAAAGCTTTCAGCTGTGGTAATTGCTCTTTTTTTGCATAGACGGCACAGACCACCAAAGGACCGAAATAACTGCCATTACCGACCTCGTCACTGCCGACGACGCTTTTTTTGCTAAATCCTGCTGGCAACGCAGTGGATGAAACAGTCGCTTTTTTCTTATCTGGTACAGCACTTGCCGTATCGCCCCATAAGGAAGCTTCTTTTTCAGCAGTCGCTCCTTGGAACATGACTTTTCCTGACGTATAAGCAGTGATCGTCGTTGGCCCTTTTTTGGCGACAAACACTGTATAAGGAACTTTCTTAGCTAGCAAATCTCGTTGGTAAAATTGCTGCATCTTTTGGATAGTTGAAGTTGGTACTTTGATAACGATCGTACTCATTTGATTCCTCCTGATTTTTTGTCTTTTTTTAGGTAGACAAAAGGATACTTTAAGATTTTACCATACTTCTTATTCTTTTTTACTAAGACGATCAGCAAACAAACAATTGGCATGGAAATTCATAAGAAAATCACGTATAATAGTTAAGAGTTTGCGACACATGTTCAATAAGTGATAGAATAGAGCAGAATGTAAGCAATGGGAGGAAATATTCCTATGACGGAGCAAAAGAAACGTTATAAAGCAGTTATCGCGAATCAAAGTTACACGATTATTGGACGCGAAAGCAAAGAACACATGGATATGGTGACAAGATTGGTCAATGACCAACTGCTTGAGATCATGCAATTATCGCCACAAACCGATCAAGAACAAGCGTCGATCTTATTAGCGATCAACGCTGTTTCCGACCAGCTGAAAAAACAAGAACAGCTTTTGGTCCTACAAAAAAAGGTGGACGAGCTGCGAGGACAAGCCATTAAAGCAACGGAGCTTGAGAATCGCATTAAGCGGATCGAAGCGATTGAATCCGAAGCACGGAAAGTTCTCGATGAGACAGGTCGCAGTGATGTGGAGATCCATAATCATGTGGAAGCACAACAGATCTTAAATGAACAAAGGAAACGAAAAATTCAAGAAAAGACAGCCCATGGGTAGTGCGGCGTAGAAAGGATACCTAAATGATTGGATTATTTGTCTTGGTTTTGTTGTTGGCAGCCTTTTACGGCGGCGCACGGCGCGGAACCAGTTTACAATTGGTCTCAGTTTTGGGCTATTTGATCTCTTTTTTCTTTGCAGTAGCAAATTACCAAGAAATTGCGAAGAAAATTGAGCTCTATGTTCCTTATATGTCAGTAACGGCGGACTCAAAGTTAAAATACTACGATATGGAACTGGCTTTAGATTTAGACAAAGCCTATTATGCAGCCATCGCTTTTGTGATGGTGCTCTTTGCTGGATGGCTGATCACAAAACTAGTGGTGATTTTTGCAGACAGTTTGCGTTACAAACGCCTAAGTTTTTTAGGTGGTTATGACTGGGCAGTTGCGGGTGTTTTGAATGTTATCTTGATGTATATCAATTTGTACATGTTTTTCATGATTCTCTCAATGATCCCGTTTGCCACGATTCAAAATCTGTTTGAAACGAGCGGAACTGCGAATTTCATCGTTGATCGGTCGCCGATTCTCTCAGATTACTTCTATCGATTGTGGATCACAGATGTGATTGGGTAAAAAGCAGGCAGATGGTTGCAGAGCCATTCTGCCTTTTTCTTAGGAACAAAAAGTTAAAACAAAGCAGGTGAGAAAAGAATGAATACTAAGATCCTTGATGTTTTAGGATTTGAACAAGTAAAGAGTCAAATCGGTCAGTATATTGTAACAGCCCAAGGGAAAGAAGCCTTAGCAAAGCTTGTGCCATCAAGTGATATGCAAGTCATTTCCTCTTGGCTGGCAGAAACAGAAGACGCGATCAAGATCCAACGTTTAAGAGGCGGAATCCCTGTACCAAAGATTGAGAATATTCGTCCCCAAATGAAACGGATCGAAATTGGCGCCGATTTAAACGGCATTGAGTTGGCACAAGTTGCCCGTGTCTTATCAACTACGCAGGAATTGAAACGCTTTTTTGCTGATTTGTCTGAAAGCGAGATTGAATTTTCCCGCTTGTATCACTGGGAAGAACAGTTGGTGTCTTTGCCAACCTTGAATCGACGCTTGAAAGAAGCTATCGATGAGGATGGCCGAGTCACAGATGATGCCTCTCCAGCACTACGTGGAATTCGCCAATCGATCCGACGAGCAGAACGGACGATTCGCGAGACATTGGATGGCATCGTCCGAGGTGGCAATGCAAAGTATCTAAGTGATACGATCGTAACCATGCGAAATGAGCGTTATGTGATTCCAGTCAAACAAGAGTACCGAGGTGTTTTCGGCGGGGTAGTCCACGACCAAAGTTCCTCTGGTCAAACCTTGTTTATCGAACCGAAACAAGTAGTGGAACAAAATAACCGTTTGCGCCAGCATCAAATTGCGGAACGGGATGAAATTACACGTATTCTAGCAGAATTGTCAGCAGAGTTAGCCCCATATCAAAGAGAGATTCTCCATAATGCGTATGTGATCGGGATCATGGATTTCATGAATGCCAAGGCTCGTTTTGGAAAAGAGATGAAGGCAATCGTACCAGCGATCAATCAAGACAACCATGTCTTTTTTAAGCAAGCACGTCATCCATTGATCGATCAAGAAAAAGTCGTTCCTAACGATATTACGATTGGAAAAGACTATCAAGCCGTTGTCATTACTGGGCCGAATACCGGTGGGAAAACCATCACCTTAAAAACATTAGGGCTATTGCAGATCATGGGCCAAGCTGGTTTACCAATTCTGGCAGAAGAAGAAAGCCAAATGGGTGTCTTCAATGAGATTTTTGCGGACATTGGGGATGAACAATCCATTGAGCAAAGTCTATCGACCTTTTCTTCTCATATGACAACGATCGTTGAAGTGTTGAAAAAAGTCGACGAGACAAGCTTAGTTCTCTTTGATGAATTAGGCGCAGGAACCGATCCTCAAGAAGGGGCGGCACTAGCGATTGCGATTTTGGACGAACTTGGGGCTAAGTCGGCTTATGTCATGGCGACGACCCATTATCCTGAATTGAAGGTTTATGGCTATAACCGATCCAATACAATCAATGCCTCTATGGAATTTGATGTTGATACCTTAAGTCCGACCTATCGCTTGTTGATCGGGGTTCCAGGACGAAGCAATGCGTTTGAGATTTCGAAAAGACTTGGCTTGCCAGATACGATCATTGATCAAGCCAAAGAGATCATGGATGGAGAAAGCCAAGACCTGAATGAAATGATCGCTGATTTAGAAAATCGAAGAAAAATGACGGAAACCGAGTATCTTGAAGTCCGTCATCATGTAAAAGAAGCGGCCCGCTTGCACCAAGAGCTAGAAGCAGCCTATAGTTATTTCTTTGAAGAACGTGAAAAAGAATTGGCGAAAGCTCGGCAAAAAGCCAATCAGATCGTTGAAGAAGCCAAAGAAGAATCTGAAAAAATCATTGCCGATATTCGTAAAATGCAGTTAGCCGGCGGTCAAACGAAGGTCAAAGAACACGAGCTGATCGACGCGCGCACCAAGTTATCAGGACTGCAACAAGAAGAACATCTGCAAAAAAACAAGGTTCTGCAAAAAGCCAAAGCAGCCAAGACGCTGAAAGAAGGAGACGAAGTGCTTGTAACATCTTATGGGCAGCGCGGGGTCTTATTGAAAAAAGCAGGCAAAAATCAATGGCAAGTCCAAATCGGTATTTTGAAAATGAATTTGCCAGAAACAGATCTCCAACCAGCAGCGCCAGTGAAGGAGCCTACACAGCGTATCGTCAATACGATTCGTTCTGCTGACAGCAGTCCAGTGGTCAATCAGTTGGATTTACGCGGCAAGCGGTACGAAGAAGCCCTCAATGAAGTGGATCAGTATTTAGATGCAGCGATTTTGGCAGGCTATCCGCAAGTGACGATCGTCCACGGAAAAGGAACCGGCGCATTGCGTCAAGGGATCACTGACTACCTAAAAAATCATCGCTCGGTGAAAAGTTTTGAATTTGCGCCAGCAAATCAAGGGGGCAATGGGGCGACCATTGTGAAGTTTAACTAACCTTTAAGAACCCTTACCTTTTGTAAGCAGACGATTTTAAAAAACTTCCGATACGTGGTATACTTTTTTTAGTTTTAAAAATGGAGGGGAAGTACGATGGCAAAAGAAATTACTGATAAAACTTTTTCAGAAGAAACCGATAAAGGCTTAGTCCTTATTGATTTTTGGGCAACTTGGTGTGGTCCATGTCGGATGCAAGCGCCGATCTTGGAACAATTAGCGAATGAATATGAGGAAGACGAATTGAAGATCGTGAAAATGGATGTGGATGAAAATCCTGAAACACCAGCTTCATTCGGGATCATGTCTATTCCAACTTTGTTGTTGAAAAAAGACGGCCAAGTCGTTGATAAAGCAATTGGGGTGCATACAAAAGATCAATTGAAAGCTTTAGTTGCGGAACATATGTAATAGAAGAAACGTTTTTGAAGCAATAGCCGAAAGTGGCTATTGCTTTTTTTATTTTGGGGACGTTTTTTTCAAATTTTCTATTAGGCAGTGGTATACTTAAAGTGGGTAGTGGCACTA
Source organism: Enterococcus sp. 6D12_DIV0197 (assembly GCF_002174385.1). Classification (NCBI taxonomy): domain Bacteria; kingdom Bacillati; phylum Bacillota; class Bacilli; order Lactobacillales; family Enterococcaceae; genus Enterococcus; species Enterococcus sp. 6D12_DIV0197. The sequence continues at coordinate 3,025,853 of NZ_NIBN01000001.1, read as the reverse complement.
AAAAATATCTTGTTAATATAGTAAGAAAGTGATACCAAAATAGGATTAAAGGGGGAATAAAAATGAAGAAGTTGAAACGTGGGTTGCTTCAAGGCGTTGCGATTGTTGGGGTACTGGTCGCACCCATCGCAGGAACGATCACACAAGTTTATGCAGCAAATGAAGGGGATCCGACTGCAGCGTCTGTCTCTGCGCAAGAGACGACGTCAGAAAGTTTTTCAGAAGCGAGCGCAGCATCATCTCAAGAGGCAAGTACAGAGAGTACAGAGTCAAGCACGGCAACTGAGTCTTCATCAACGTCTACCTCTTCATCAGAAACAACGTCAAGTACTAGCACGGCTGCGACTGAGACCAGTCAGACCGAGACCACACAAGATTCATCTACTCAATCGACGGAAGAATCTTCTGAAGAACCAGACTTAGGGATCATTGATGTTGAATCAGTTGCAGATAATAACCAATATATAAAAATCAATCCGGTTGCAGCAGCCAATCCTGAAACGCAAAACATCCTTTACCGTTTAGAGAAGGATCAATTGATCGAGCAAGGAACGATCAATGAATTAGCTGGCAAGGTATACCGTAGTGTCAAACGGTATCAAGGTGTCGATAAGCGGACCTATCTTGAAATTCGTGACGATCAAAAAGTTGTCGGTGTCGTAGCAGAAGCAGCAGTGAAAGTTGCCAGCGGAACCTTCAAAACCGAGAAAAAATATGCAACCGTTACAAGTGCGAAAGAACCGCTTTGGCAAGATGTGTTTTTAGATAAAAAAACGAGCACTTCTTCAAGTATTGCTGGTCAAACCTTTGAAATCAAAGAAGTATTCACGACGAATAATAACGTGATCTATTACGCATTGTATTCAAATAAAAATGTTCTCATCGGTTGGATAAAAGCCACCGGGCTTGAATTAACGACATCACCTGGTGGGATATGGAGTGCGGAGTCAAAATATGCGACTATTACTAATAGTAACTCTACATTATGGCATAACTTTTTAACTTTAAAAAAGAGAGGTACAACAGCGGGGTTAGAGGGTAAAACATACAGAGTTAAAGGACGTTTTCATCATTTTGACGGTTTTATATATTATTCATTATATGATAATAAGAATAATTGGCTAGGTTACATTAAAGAAACTGGTGTAAAAATCACCGCTGGTGCCAATGGTGCATATTCAACCTTCAATAGATATATTTCTCTGACAAAGAAAAACACTGTTATATGGGGAAGTTTTAACTTAAAAAGCCAAAAGAATAATACTAATGCGTTATACTATAAAACATATTTAGCTAAGGGTAAATATGTTCATTTTAACGGAACAACTTACCTTACTCTTTATGATTCATCCAATAAATGGATCGGTTATATTGATGAAAAAGCTGTGACAGTTGCTAATAATAAAGGTGGTGTTTGGCAAAGCGAAAAGAAAACTATGCGTATAAAAAACAAGAAAGATACTCTTTGGCAAAATTTGAATTTCACAAAAAAATTGGGTACTGCTGAACAATATGTGAATAAAAATATACAAGTTAAAGGAAAATTTTTACATTTCAACGGCTCCACGTACTACTCCCTCTATCTCAACAACAAATGGTTAGGCTACATCAATGCAAGTGGGGTGACCAATGCCCATACGATCACTTCTCAAAGCAACATTAGCCGCTACGTGGTCATCAAGAATGGGGATGGCAATTTCTTTGAAAAAGCCGATCCAAATAGTGCGAAACTTGGGAAAAAGAGTGCCTACAAAGGCTATATGGCACAAGCGACCAAACTAGCAAAAACGAGTGATGGCAATTACTTGTATCTCGTTTCGCCAGCTGGTCGAATCGGTTGGGTCAAGGAAAATCAAACCACAAATGTAAATAGCAACTTTTGGATGTATACTACAGGAGGGAAATATCCTTCATTAAACGTTAAAAACTTAAACATTGAAGTATCTATCAGCAAACAGCGGGTCTACATCAAATCAGGAAATAAAGTGATTTATACGATGCTTTGCTCGACCGGTGCCTTCAATACGCCAACACCTTTAGGGAATTTCCGTATCCAAGCAGAAAAAGGCTTAGCTTTTTCAGGAGCCGCTTACTACCGTTCCTTTAAAGATCACGGCGTCTATTTATTCCATACGATCCCAACGAGCATTGCTTGGTCCACTAATGCTTTTAGTTCTGTTGAAGGACGAAAATTAGGCACTCGGGCTTCTCATGGCTGCATTCGTTTAGCAGTCCCAGATGCCAAATGGTTTTACTATAACATCCCTTATAATACGCCTGTCAAAATTGCTAACTAATGTTCAAAAAGTCGTTTCCCCTAGTGGAGACGGCTTTTATTTTTCAAAAAAAGATTGACGCTGGTTATATCATTCGATAATATATCATTAAGTGATATAGCTAGTGGGACGGAGGAATCAAATGGATGAGGCATTGACAGATTCAACCTATTTGATTTTATTAGCGCTTTTAAAGCCGAAACATGGATATCTCATCATGAAACAGATCCATGAGCTAAGCCAAGGGACGTTTGAGATTGGTCCCGCAACGATGTATACGATTTTAAAGAAGCTGACGAAAAAGGGGTGGATCGATTTAGAGGAAAGCGTTGACCGAAAAAAAATCTATCAGATTACACCAGAAGGAAGACAAGTTCTGGAGAAAGATATTCAACGGCGCAAATTATTTTATCAAATCGGAGAACAGGTTTTCAAAGCGTTAGGGGGAGAGCAAGATGGGCATCAATAAGAAATACCTTCTTTCACTTGGTGTAGCCTATTACCCAGAAAAGGAAATGGTTCGTCTGCAAAAACAAGCGTCGTTAGGGTGGCACTTTGTGAAGATGAATCGGTTAGGGTTTTTGAAGTTTATCAAAGGAGACCCAGAAACGATCAAATATGCAGTAGACTTTTTCGAAGGAGAGCCCTCTGAGATCGTTGATTACTTAGCGATGTATCAAGCAGGAGGCTGGACTTATATCAGCAATTATAAAGATCGCTATTTTTATTTTAAAGCGTCTCCTGACACACCAGCGATTTTCAGTGACCAAGAAAGCTATCAAGAACGGATCGATAATGAAACACGGTATTTAATGAAAAAATCGATTCTACTTTCGGTGATCAGTTTAGTGATATTAGCAGCAATTTACTTTTTGATCCGTTATTTCAATATTCGCACAAATCCATTTTGGTCCTTTGGACTAGGATTGATTACGGGGCTGGTGTTTATCCCGATTGGGGTAGGATTGACCACGATCCTGATGAAATTCTTATATAAAAATCGAGCAAGCTATTACAATGAACCAGAGAAACTGGCGAAGCGTCAACGAGTGATCCGCGATACCGTCATCTTGATGTTTGTCGGAGCGATCATTGGCGCCGTTATCGGCTTTTTCTTTAGTGATATATTTTATTAGACAGGGAAGGTGAGCATGTGTTAGAAGCAAAACAATTAGTAAAAACATTTGGCGATTATACAGCAGTCGATCAATTGTCCTTTACCATCAATGATGGACAGATCATGGGCTTGATTGGTCAAAATGGTGCTGGTAAAACGACGACATTCCGATTGATCTTGGATTTCTTGAAAGCTGATCAAGGGGAAGTATTATGGGATGGCCATAAAATAAGTGAAAAAGAATACAATATTATCGGCTATCTGCCAGAAGAACGCGGCTTGTTTCCAAAAGTAACGATTGAAGATCAATTGATCTATTTCGCGCGGTTACGAGGCAAGAAGAAAGAAGACATCGTACCAAAAATCGACTATTGGATGGACAAATTTAAAGTCAAAGGCAAGAAAACCGATAAAGTCAAATCGCTATCAAAAGGAAATCAGCAAAAAGTTCAGCTGATCTCAACGTTGATCCATGAACCAAAATTGGTGATTTTAGATGAGCCATTTAGTGGGTTAGACCCCGTCAATGCAGAACTGTTGAAAAATGGGATCATTGAACTGAAAAAAAATGGCTCATGTGTCATTTTCTCCAGTCATAATATGGATAATGTGGAAAAAATCTGCGATCACTTGATTATGCTGCGGGATGGTCAAACCGTCTTAAACGGAAAAGTTCATGAAATTCGTGAATCCTTTGGGCGGACGAAAGTCTATTTAGAATCCAACTTGACGAAAGAACAGCTCTTGGCAGTGGCAGGTGTCGAGGAAGTTCTTGCCAGAGAAGATGGCAGCTATGATATTACGATTGCTGATCCTGCAGTAGGAAAAACCTTATTTGATTTAGCAACGGCGGATGGTTATATCCCTATGTTCAATCAACAACCGCCAACGTTAGAAGAAATCTTTAAGCGGAAGGCGGGAAAAATAAATGAGTAAGTTTTGGGTAATCGCATTAGATGTTTATAAAAAAAATATCAAATCAATTTCGTTTTTGATTATGATTCTCGTGCCATTTATTGCAACGGGGGCATTTTATCTCATTGGTTATTTTGCTGATGGTATGAACAGTGTCGACAAAATTGCCGTTTATGCGAATGAACCAGCCATTGCGCAGACCTTTGTGGACCAAAGCGGCGATGATTTTGAATTTGAAATTGTTGACAGCGAAGAACAAGGGCAGCAACAGATGGCAGACAAAGATGCTGATGCTTTGTTACTTATTACTGCTTCTGGGGATACGCTGCAAGGGGAATTATTAAGCGAGTCCTCGATGGGGCAAGCTTTAGAGCTGACGATCCAACAGTTATTGACGGGTTTGCAGTCTTCCTATAGAGCTAGTGAGCTTGGCTTGACTGCTGAGCAAGTGGCAGTCCTTAGTGAAGTCGCACCGCTTGATCGTCAAAAAGTTTCCTTCGGTGAAGATGGCGAAATGACTTATGGGGAAGACAATACCGCGATGCAATCACTAGTAAGTATGATCGCAACAATCATCCTCTTTTTCTTTATCATTACTTACGCACAGATCATTGCACAAGAGATTGCCTCTGAAAAAGGCACACGCATCATGGAAGTCATTTTGTCTAGTACACGGGCGCAAATCCATTACTATGCCAAATTGACTGGTGTAATCATGGTTGCAGCGACCCAGCTAGTTGCTTATGTTGCGATTTTTGGCGGGAGCTATTTCTGGATCAAGGATAACCCAATGGTAAAAGACTTGTTGGCAAACTTTTCGACAGATGGCATTTTTGGTCCCTTCCTGGTGTTTGCTATCGTTTTCGTCTTCTTAGGAATTTTGATCTACTCGGTCTTATCAGCCCTTTGCGGGTCGTTAGTGAACAAAGCAGAAGATACGGCGAAGGCCATCATTCCAGTGACGTATCTTTCATTGGGCGGGTATATGCTTGGAATCGTGCTAGGCGGTATGGATCCTCATAACGTGGTCTTACGAGTAACTTCCTATGTACCATTTTTATCTTCCTTCATTATGCCAGTACGGCTTGCTAATGATACAGTGGGTATCGGCGGTGCATTAATTTCAGTAGGAATTCTTGCTGTTACCACGATCGTCCTGATGCTGGTTTCTGCAAAAATGTACAAATCAAATGTCTTGATCTATAACGACAATGGCATTTTAGCAACGTTGAAACAATCATTAGTGTTAATGAAAAACGAAAAATAAGCAAAACGCCCGATCCTTTTCGTGATCGGGCGTTTTTTATTCGCTAAAATCTAGAAAACAAGGGGCAAGACTTTAGAATTCCTGCACAAAAAAGTTGAAGATCGATTGCTCAGAAGGCAGCTTGTGAGCGGCTAGCTCAGGATGCCACTGAATGCCTAAGATCGGTGCGCCATAGGCAGTGGATTCAATGGCTTCAACGACACCATCAGGAGCGGTGGCAATCACGTTGAAATCATCCGCAACGGTTTTGACTGCTTGGTGATGAAAAGAATTGACGTGATAGGTTGTGCCTAAAAGAGCAGCCAAACGACTGTCTGCCTTGATTTTTACCCGATGTGTAGGGAATTGAAAGAACGTCGGCAATTGCACGTGTTTGATCGTTGGGTGATCGATCAAAGAGAGATCTTGGTACAAACTCCCGCCAAATGCGACATTGAGTAACTGCATGCCGCGGCAGATTCCAAAGATCGGTTTGTTTTGAGCCACTGCTTCTTTGATCAATGCCAATTCAAAGACATCACGATCAGGATGAATGCCTTGAATCAAGGGATGAGGGTCTTCGCCATAGTGAACAGGGGAGACATCATGACCACCGGCTAACAAGAGTTTATCGATTTTGCTGATGTAAGTCGCAGCATCTTCCACGACACCCATTGGTAATAATAGGGGGATGCCTTGGGCTTGTTGGATATGGGTCACAAAATTTTTGGGTGTATAGGACAACCAATGTTCTGCTTCTTCAATCATTGGTCGTTCATTAGCAGCGATGCCGATAATGGGCTTCATTTGATCAAACCTTTCTACTAGTAAATGAATCGAAAAAGAAAAAAGGACACGAGGTCCTTTTTTCGATCACCTTCGCTTTATTTTTCGCGAATAACTTCGATTTTGTAGCCATCAGGATCTTTCACAAAATAGTAAGAAGGAGAAGTTCCTGGGAGTCCTTTCAGGTCAGTGACATCAAATCCAGCCGCTTGGTGCTTCTCATGAAGCGCTTCTAGATCATCGGTACTGATGGCGATATGGCCATAGCCGTCGCCTAACTCATAGCCAGGATGGTCATAGTTATACGTCAACTCTAGCTCGTAATCATCACCAGGCAAAGTTAAGTAAACCAAAGTAAATTTATGTTCAGGAAAATCACGACGGCGAGATTCTTCAAAACCAAAGGCAGTTTGATAAAAATCTAGAGAAGCCGTTAAGTCTTTGACACGGACACATGTGTGAGCCATTTTCATGGGTAAATCATCCTTTCGATCTTGATAGTTGTATGATAACATATTTTCTCTTTTTGTAACGAATAAAAGACAACCGAGCGTTATTTCCAGCTTGTCCAGACTATTGGCATAAGGTAAAATGGAAAGAAAGTGTTGGTGGAGGGAATCATGCCAGAAAAGGAAATTGTGTTCGGGGAAAAAGAAGCGGGGAAACCATACAAATCAAGATATGGGGCGTATGTCGTTCTTCCAAACGAAAAAAATGAAGTGATCTTGGTGCAAGCACCCAACGGCGCATACTTTTTGCCCGGTGGTGAAATTGAGCCAAATGAGAGCAAAGAAGAAGCGATCCAACGAGAATTGATTGAAGAACTTGGATTTGAAGGGGAGATCGCTGAGTATCTAGGGGAGGCAGTTGAATACTTCTATTCGCGCCATCGCGATACATTTTACCATCACCCGGGCTATTTCTATTTAATGACACAGTGGAAAAAAGTTTGCGAACCGACAGAAGAAACCAATCAATTGTCTTGGCACACGCCAGAAGAAGCGATCCAACGATTGAAACGCGGCAGCCATAAATGGGCAGTTGAACAGTGGTTGGCAAAATAAAAAAGTCAGGTTTCCGATAAAAAGGAAACCTGACTTTTTTGCACTTAGTTATTTGTTAAAACATACTTGTTGATCACTTCTGCTACACCGTCTTCTTCATTTGAAGCGGTTAGGACATCTGCGGCATTTTTCACGTTTTCAGTAGCATTGGCCATCGCCACACCGATACCAGCATATTCCACCATGGTTAAATCATTTTCATTATCGCCGATCGCCATGACTTCTTCTTGTTTGATGCCTAAGTGCTCCGCCAATTTTTTGACAGCAGCTCCTTTATGGGCTTGTTTATTTAGGACTTCCAAGAAGTATGGAGCACTTTTAACCACATTGTAGTTGTCGGTCAAACTGCTCGGCAATTGTGGGATGATCTGATCCAGTATTGCGGGATCATCGATCATCATCATTTTGATGATATTCAAGTCAGCAGTCATTTCTTCTGGTGTCCGATATTTCAATGGCATGTTGACTAAGAAGGCTTCATAAATCGTGTAAGGACTGATATCGCGGTTAGCGGTATACATGGTATCCTCAGTTTCTACATGAAGGTGAACCCCTAATTTTCTCGCAGTCATCTCAACAAAGAGATAGTCATCTTGGGACAAGCCGAATTCAGAGATGATCTCTTGATTTTTGGTTTTTTGAACCAAAGAGCCATTGTAGGTAATCACGAAATCATTGTCCGTAAATAAGTCTAGTTCCTTCAATAAATCTTGGACACCAGTTAAGGGGCGTCCCGTACACAAAACGATGCGCACGCCTTGTGCTTCTGCGTCTTTTAATGCTTTGTAAACTGCTGGAGTGATCTTGCGGTCGTTGTTCAGCAGGGTACCATCGATATCGATGGCGATCAGTTTGATACTCATAAGTTCCTCCTAGTGGCTTGGTTTGATCAAAGCACCATTGCGAATGTGCTTGGCAAACTCTTGATACGTCTCTCCAAATAAATCATAGTGATTTTGGATGTTGGGGTCAATCATTTCTTTTGGAAAATAAAAGCGTTGGTCACCTTGGGTTTGTCCTGCTAAGGCTGCAACAAGTTGACTGGCTTGGGATAATTCTACAAGGGAACCATCTTTTTCCTGTAATTCGATCTGTGTCCGATGCTTACCAGAAGTTGGTCGATAAAAATCATAAGGCAGATCGAAGCTTGAATTGATGGCAGTATAGTAGCGGGGATTGAAGCCGACTTTTTCCACCAGTCCCTGCATTTCTTCAATCATCGGCAACTGTGTCTCATCGTCAAAACGAGCGGATTTTAGCGGTTTACGATTTAAGAACCGCTTGGCTAAATCGCTGAGGATCGGATCATTCTCTTCCGTCCATTGGGTAAAGTAGGTATTCAACACGCCATCGTCGAGTTTCAAGTATTCATCTAAAGTGAATTCTTGTTTTAAAAACGGGAGAAGCAGTTGCGAATGGCTTTGAAACATTTCCTGATCCACTTGATAAAGTTCTGCAGCACGATCCAGCAAATGGGCTAAGATCACTTCCATCCCTCGAGAACTCGCATGGAAATAAACTTGCACATACATTTGGTAACGACTGACGATGTAGTCCTCCACAGCGTGCATGCCATTCATAGAAAAAGCAATACCGCCTTCGTACGGACGAATCACTCGTAAAATTCTGGTCAGATCAAACGTGCCATATTCAGTGCCGGTAAAATAAGCATCGCGCAGCAAGTAGTCCATCCGATCAGCATCGATTTGACTGGAAATCATTTGAACGACTTGGGGATTTGGATAGGTTTTAGTGATAACACTTGCCACTTTCTCAGGAAATCCAGCTTCCACTCGGTTCAATATCTGATGAACTTCCGTTTGAGGAGAAGTGATGATCGCCACTGTGATGGCTTCATGGTCTGTATGGAAAATATGCTCAAAGGTGTGGGAGTATGGTCCATGGCCCACATCATGAAGCAATGCTGCACACAAGGTCACTAAACGCTCCTTATCATCCCAGCCGTTCGGTCCGACTTTTTCAATCGAATAATTGCGTTGGAAAATATCGCAAATGCGGCGGCTGATTTCATAAACCCCCAAGGAGTGAGAAAAGCGGCTGTGTTCTGCTCCGTGAAAGGTGAAAGAAGCAGTCCCTAGTTGTTTGATTCGTCGCAAACGCTGCACTTCTTTGGAATTGATCAAGTCTAAAATCACTTGGTGCTGCACATGGACATAGTTATGAACAGGGTCACGAAACACTTTTTCTATCGCTAAGGTTTGATATTTATATGGTAGGCTCATCGCTAAACTCCTTTATTGGGTGATTTCGCTTTTCCATGCCAGCTAAGCGTTGCTGCATTTGTTCGCTAAGGTCATTTTCTGAAAGCCATTGATCCAGTGACTCAAGCGGATATAGGGATTGGTCTGTGATCAAGAAAAGCAGGGCTTTTTGCAAGCGGTCAATCACCTCTTGTGTGGTAAACTTACGGCCGAGAGCCGCTTCTAAAGTGGTCATGCTCGCAGGATTGACGGCTGGATAGCCATCCGTACCAAAGCGCTCTTTTAAACCTGCTTGGTAAAAACGACGAACGAGAGAGCCGCGGGCTGGTTGGTCGCCATTGATGCTCAGATACATCATGACAGCCACGCCGTCTTTGATCCGTCGTTGTGCTGTGCCAGCAATTTTTTTTCCGTCAATACTCAGGTCATAGGTGCCTGGGCAGTACGAGTCAGCAATTTCATAAGCCAAAATTGTCCGCTCAGGAAAGGCTGCTTGTAGCAATGTCGCCATCATTTCATAGGCTGCATCCGTAGTGGCAGCCAAATGTTTAGGGAAAATGAGGGAGACATTCAAAATACCGGCATCATTGATGACCCCAAGCCCGCCTGAGTTGCGGATGATCGAGGCATAGCCAGCTTCTTTCAAAACCTGCAGACCATCTATCAAAAAAGGCAGCCGGGTATCTTTCATTCCTAAAATCATCGTATCGGACAACTGCCAAAAATGACAATAAACTTGTTCCAGTTTGCCAGCAGCTTCGGTGGCAACATCGGTAAAAGCAAACGGCTCATAAGGATTGTGGATACGTGGTAAGGTTTGATCCATTATATAGATAGTCAAATCGGTTAAACTCCTTTAAAATTACCTGTTATCCTTATTATATACGATTCTTGGAAAATTACTTGGAGAAAAGAATGAAAACTTGCTTTTGTTTTCGCTTTTTTATTTTCAATGAAGAAATAGACCAAGGAGAATCAACTGAAATGATTGACAAACGAATGAAAAAAAGCAAGAATGAAACTGAAATCTTCAAAGGAGGCACACGTACATGCAAGAATTATCAAAAGGAATCCCAATCTCAATTCATTTAACAACCAATGTACGTCAAGCAGGGGAAACAGAGAACTTTCTGTTTGATCTGCAAGGACAAGCAGTCAAGATCGGTGATACCTTATATATCCGTTACAAAGAGATCCAGCCAGACGGTACCGACGTTCCCGTCACGATGAAAATCATGCCAGACGGATTGATTCAATTGATTCGCTCAGGGGAAATGCGCATGCGCTTGAAATTTTCTTATAAGGAACGTTTAGAGACGAGCTACCAAACCCCGTATGGCTTGATGATGTTCCACACCTTCACCAATCACCTGCACGTTAGCTTGAAAGACCGTCCATATTCGGGAAAGATCGATATCGATTATGACTTGTTCATGGCTGCTGACAAAGTCGGCGAATACAAACTATCTTTAGAATTTACCGCTTGATCAAAGGGAAATTGAAAGAAAAAATTGCAATTTGAGGCGTAATTTTGTATGATTAGGAGTAGACTGTGAAAGGACGTGTCCCGTTTGGAAATTAATGTATTTGAAGGTGTAAATAAAAACGAATTGTCGATGATTGAAGTTGCCCATGCGATTTTAGAGCAGCGCGGTGACGTGATGGATTTTTCTGATTTGGTCAACCAAATTCAAAACTATCTTGAAACTTCAGACAGCGAGATTCGTGATTCATTGGCGCAGTTTTATACAGACTTGAATATCGACGGTAGTTTTATTTCTTTAGGCGACAATCGTTGGGGCTTACGTTCATGGTACGCCATTGATTCGATCGATGAAGAAGTCAACCATGGCATCGAAGACGAGGATGAAGATACACCACGTCGTCGCAAACGTAAAAAAGTCAATGCCTTTATCAACGATGATGAAGACGCAATCGATTATAACGATGATGATCCTGAGGATACTGATTTGTCAGATGACGAAGAAGATGATCTCTTTGATGATGATGATGACGAGGATGAAGAAATCTCGGCATACAATTCAGACTTGCAAGAAATCGGCGCCGACAATAGCACCGATGATGAAGAAGAATTACCTGACAGCATTGAGGAAGATCTAACCATTATCGATGACGATGATGAAGATGATTTTGCGGATGAAGAGGAAGAAGAGGAGTAATCCTCTTCTTTTTTTCGCCTTATGGCTGCAAGCAGCTTTTAATCGTTGAAGGACGAGTTCGCCTTCTTACATAGATACAAATAAAAAAGGAACCGCATCAGCGGTCCCTAAGTGCTTTTGAATTATTGATTTGAATCGAGTATACTTGTAACGAAAAGAAAAAACGCGCCTTGAGGGAATCGAACCCCCGTCTCAAGAACCGGAATCTTACGTGATATCCACTACACTAAAGGCGCGAAGCACAAATATTAGTTTAACCAATTTCAGTGAAAAAAACAAGAGGTAGAATGATGAAATTTCAACAGCAATTTTCACAACAACAAAAACAGACGCAAAAGCTTGCTATGACGCAGAAATTACAGCAATCGATCCAAGTGCTGCAATTTTCTGCAGACGAATTATTGTCCTTCATAGATAACCAAGCATTAGAAAATCCATTGATTGATCTGGGGGAATATGATTCGCCCATCACACCAAACAAAAGCAATGGCTCATCAGAACAATTGATGGATTATTTAAGCCAGATCCCTGATCAGCATACGTCTTTATTCGAATACCTCATTGATCAAGTGCATTTAAACTACCGAGATACCTTCTTGCGGACGATCGTTTTATTTTTAGTCGAGTACATTGATTTAAACGGCTTTTTGACGATTGATCTGGAAGAAGCTGGAAAACTTGTTGGTGGGACTCCAATCCAAATGCTCGATGCCTTGACCTTGATCCAGCAGCTAGATCCAGCAGGCGTCGGTGCTCGTAATCTAAGAGAGTGTTTGATGCTGCAAACGGAAAGAGATGACTATGCGCCGCCAATGGCCTATCTCATTTTAGAAGAATTTTTTACGGAAATGGCAGAGCGCAAGTGGGACAAAATCAGCAAAGCGCTGCAGATTCCATTAACTGAGATCCAAAAGGTCTTTGATTATGTTCAAACATTGACCCCCACACCAGGGGCTGCGTTTGGGTCAACCGATGGGCTTTACATCGTTCCTGACCTGCGGGTGACGGTTGAAAAAGGACAGCCAATCGTGAAATCAAACAAACGCGCCTTGCCAGAGGTTCGCTTTCAGCAGCAATATTTTGATCAATTGAAGCAAAGCGGTGATCCAGAGGTATTAAGTTATTTAGACAATAAAGCCCAAGAGTTCGAGTGGCTGAAAAAGACCTTGCTGCAACGAGGGGATACCATCTATCGTGTCGGGGTGCAGATCGTTGCACGGCAAAAGGAGTTTTTCACTCAACCAGATCGCCCATTAAAGCCATTGGTTTTAAGAGAAGTTGCCGAAGAATTAGGGATTCATGAATCAACGGTCAGCCGAGCGGTCAACGGGAAATACTTGGAAACCTCCTTTGGGGTGTTTGAATTAAAACTATTTTTTGGACAGAAAGTTTCGACACAAGAAAGCGGTGATGACCTGACGACGGCATCGATCAAACAGCAGCTAAAAGCACTGATCGATGAAGAAAACAAAAATAAACCATTGTCAGATCAGAAGTTGACAGATGCCCTCAAAGCCCAGGGCATCGATATTTCCAGACGAACGGTGGCAAAGTATCGTGAAGCTATGAATATCCCAGGTTCTTCCAAGCGGAAACGATTCGAGTAAAGCAAAACGTACTATTAACGAGTAGGAAAGGCAGCAAAGCCTTTCCTTTTTTTATCGATCCTTTCCTCATTTTCAATTTATGACGATTTTATGAAAAGCAAGATTTTGTGACTGAAATAGTTGCGTATCAAGGCGATAAGTGCTACTATTATTGGTGTAGGAAACAGATTTAAATTTTTTTTGCAATCGATGGGTCATTTTAAGTCATTGTAGGACGAAAATTGTCCAACGGGAGGATATAAAATGCTCGATGAATTAAAATTGATTGAGGCAATCACCCCGGATATTCTCGCTGTACTCCAGGAACGTTACCGTATCTTAAGAAATATTTATTGGATGCAGCCCGTTGGCCGCCGGACACTTTCGGAAAGTTTATCAATGACGGAACGCGTGTTGAGGACGGAAACAGATATCCTTAAAAAGCTAAAACTGATCGACTCTTCAAAAAGCGGCATGCAATTGACCGCCTATGGAGAAGAAGTGTACACGAAGATCGGTGCACTGATGGATCAGCTGTTCGGAATGCACCAAATCGAAAAACGATTATCAGAGACCTTTGGCATCGAACGTTGTTTGATTGCGAGCGGCGATGGTGATCGACAACCGAAAGTGATTGCTGAATTTGGCCAGTTGCTGAATGAATCGTTGGATCTCTTATTGCCAGAAGGCAAAAACACCATCGCAGTGATGGGAGGGACGACAATGGCGAAAGTTGCCGAGGAATTGGGCAATTTGGAAACCGCCAAACGTCATAACTTGTTTGTTCCAGCCCGTGGCGGTATCGGAGAATCAGTCAACGTGCAAGCAAACTCAGTCAGCTCAGTAATGGCGATGCAGACAAACGGTGATTATCGCTCCTTGTTTGTACCAGAACAATTAAGCATGAACACCTACGAGTTTCTCTTGAAAGAACCCGCCATCGTTGATGTCTTAAACTTGATAAGTCAAGCGAATTGTGTTATTCATAGTATTGGACGGGCGTTGCATATGGCGGCTCGACGAAAAATGTCAGAACAAGAAATTCTGATGTTAAAACAAAAAAATGCAGTTGCAGAATCCTTTGGGTATTTCTTTAACGAAGCTGGCGAGGTCGTCTACAAAGTTCCTCGCATCGGACTTCAATTAAAAGATTTGCAAAAAGTCCCAATCATTTTTGCGGTCGCTGGCGGACAATCAAAAGCCAAAGCGGTCAATGCATACATGAAAAATGCACCAAAACAAACCTGGCTCATCACCGATGAAGCTTGCGCAAATGAGATTTTAAAAGGGGCAACCCTTTAAAATAAATATTTTTATGATTTTCATAAGGAGGAAATCTTAAATGACAGTTAAAGTAGGTATTAATGGATTTGGACGTATCGGACGCTTAGCATTTCGTCGTATCCAAGAAGTAGAAGGAATCGAAGTTGTGGCTATCAATGACTTAACAGATGCTAAAATGTTAGCTCACTTGTTAAAATATGATACAACACAAGGACGTTTCAACGGTACAGTTGAAGTTCACGAAGGTTCATTCAATGTGAACGGAAACGAAATCAAAGTTTTAGCTAACCGCAACCCTGAAGAATTGCCTTGGGGCGAACTAGGTGTTGAAATCGTGTTAGAATGTACTGGATTCTTCACTTCTAAAGCAGCTGCTGAAAAACATTTAACAGCTGGTGCAAAACGTGTAGTTATCTCAGCTCCTGGTGGAAACGATGTTCCAACAATCGTTTACAACACAAACCATGAAACTTTAACAGGTGAAGAAACAGTTATCTCTGGTGCTTCATGTACAACAAACTGTTTAGCTCCTATGGCGAAAACATTGAACGACAAATTTGGTGTAGTTGAAGGATTAATGACTACAATCCACGCTTACACAGGTGACCAAATGACTCTAGACGGACCACACCCTAAAGGTGACTTCCGCCGTGCCCGTGCTGCTGCTGCAAACATCGTGCCTAACTCAACTGGTGCTGCTAAAGCGATCGGCTTAGTAATCCCAGAATTGAACGGCAAATTAGATGGTGCTGCTCAACGTGTTCCTGTTGCAACTGGTTCATTAACTGAATTAGTTACTGTTCTTGACAAAGAAGTAACTGTTGATGAAATCAATGCAGCAATGAAAGAAGCTTCAAACGAATCTTACGGTTACAACACAGACGAAATCGTTTCTTCTGATATCGTTGGTATGACTTACGGTTCATTATTTGATGCAACTCAAACAAAAGTTATGACTGTTGGCGACAAACAATTAGTTAAAACTGTTGCTTGGTACGACAATGAAATGTCATACACTGCACAATTAGTACGTACTTTAGAATACTTCGCTAACCTATAAGAGTTGCGAACGACTTTAATTTAAACCATCGCAAGAGAAAGCGGGGAAGCATCGCGCTTCTCCGCTTTTTTTAACAATTATGCTAGGAGGAATCTGTTCATGGCGAAAATGACAGTTCAAGATATCGATTTAAAAGATAAAAAAGTTCTTGTACGTGTGGACTTCAACGTTCCATTGAAAGATGGAGTGATCGGAGACGATACACGGATCAAAGCAGCATTACCAACAATCAATTATGTGATCGAAAACGGCGGAAAAGCAATTCTTTTCTCACACTTAGGTCGTGTGAAAGAAGAAGCAGATAAAGCTGGAAAATCTTTAGCGCCAGTTGCGAAACGTCTAGGCGAATTGTTAGGCAAAGAAGTAACTTTCGTGGATGAAACCCGCGGCGAAAAATTAGAAGCAGCGATCAACAACATGCAAGATGGCGATGTCGTTGTTTTTGAAAACACTCGTTTCGAAGACATCGATGGCAAAAAAGAAAGCAAAAACGATCCTGAACTAGGTAAATACTGGGCTTCTTTAGGCGATGTTTTTGTAAATGATGCCTTTGGTACCGCACACCGCGCACACGCGTCAAACGTAGGGATCGCTTCAACAGGTATCCCAACAGTTGCTGGTTTCTTAATGGAAAAAGAAATCAAATTCATCGGTGAAGCAGTCGAAGAACCAAAACGTCCAATGATCGCGATTCTTGGTGGAGCAAAAGTATCTGACAAAATCGGCGTAATCGAAAACTTGATCCCTAAAGCAGACAAAATCTTGATCGGCGGCGGAATGACGTATACGTTCTACAAAGCAAAAGGTATGGAAATCGGTAATTCTCTTGTGGAAGCAGACAAAGTAGAATTAGCAAAAGAATTGATCGAAAAAGCTGGCGATAAATTAGTATTACCAGTTGATTCAATCACTGCTGCTGAATTTTCAAATGATGTCCCAACAGAAGAACATACTGGTGATGTTCCTGAAGGACAAATGGGCTTAGATATCGGACCTGAAACTATCGCTTTGTTTGCTGAAACATTAAAAGGCGCAAAAACAGTCGTTTGGAACGGACCTATGGGTGTGTTTGAAATGTCTAACTTCGCAAACGGTACGATCGGTGTTTGTGAAGCAATTGCCAACCTTGAAGATGCAACAACGATCATCGGTGGCGGTGACTCTGCAGCTGCAGCAGAACAATTAGGTTTTGCTGACAAATTTACCCACATCTCAACAGGTGGCGGTGCCAGCCTTGAATTGCTAGAAGGAAAAACACTTCCTGGCCTAGCTGCGATCAACGATAAATAATCAATGACAAGCCGTGCAAGGGATCTCCTTTGCACGCTTGATAACGAAAAGGAGTGCCAGAACATGCGCAAACCAATTATTGCCGGAAACTGGAAAATGAACAAAACTGCGAAAGAAGCAAAAGAATTTGCTGAAGCAGTCAAAACAAAAATTCCTAGCAACGATACAGTTGACTCTGTGATCGGTTCGCCAGCTCTATTCTTAGAAACATTAGTGAATGCTGCTGAAGGAACAGAATTAAAAATTGCTGCTCAAAACAGCTACTGGGAAAATGAAGGTGCCTTTACTGGTGAAACTTCACCAGCAGCTTTAGCAGATTTAGGTGTTGACTATGTCATCATTGGTCATTCAGAACGTCGTGAATACTTCCATGAGACAGATGAAGACATCAACAAAAAAGCCAAAGCAATCTTTTCAAACGGCATGATCCCAATCCTATGCTGTGGTGAATCTTTAGAAACCTATGAAGCTGGCAAAACAGCGGAGTGGATCGAAGGACAAATCACTGCTGGCTTAGACGGTTTAACAGACGGTCAAGTAAGTAATCTTGTGATTGCGTACGAACCAATCTGGGCGATCGGTACTGGTAAATCAGCGGATGCAAACATCGCAGACGAAATTTGTGGCGTTGTCCGCAAAACCGTTGAAAAATTATACGGCAAAGAAGTTTCAGATAGCGTGCGTATCCAATACGGCGGTTCTGTAAAACCTGAAAACATTGCTGAATACATGGCAAAAGAAAATGTTGACGGAGCATTAGTTGGCGGCGCAAGCTTGCAAGCTGATTCATTCCTAGCATTATTAGATGCTGTAAAATAATTTCATTTTCATGAAAATAACATTTGCAGAATCGTGATTTTTTCACTACAATTAAGTTGTTCGCAAGGGGCTTTCCCCTTAAGATAAAACAAACTCAAAGGAGAGACAAAACATGTCAATTATTACTGATGTTTACGCACGCGAAGTCTTAGACTCACGTGGTAACCCAACTATCGAAGTAGAAGTCTACACAGAATCAGGTGCTTTCGGCCGCGGAATGGTTCCTTCAGGAGCTTCAACAGGTGAACACGAAGCAGTTGAATTACGTGATGGCGACAAAGCTCGTTATGGCGGTAAAGGTGTAACGAAAGCAGTTGACAATGTAAATAACATCATTGCAGAAGCTATCATCGGCTACGATGTACGTGACCAAATGGCTATCGATAAAGCAATGATCGCTTTAGACGGAACTCCTAACAAAGGCAAATTAGGCGCAAACGCGATTCTTGGTGTTTCTATCGCTGTTGCTCGTGCAGCTGCTGATTACCTAGAAGTACCTTTATACCACTACTTAGGCGGATTCAATACAAAAGTATTGCCAACTCCTATGATGAACATCGTCAACGGTGGTTCTCACTCTGACGCACCAATCGCTTTCCAAGAATTCATGATCTTGCCTGTAGGCGCACCTACATTCAAAGAAGGCTTACGTTGGGGTACTGAAGTATTCCACGCTTTGAAATCAATCTTGTCTAAACGTGGTTTAGAAACTTCAGTAGGTGACGAAGGTGGTTTCGCTCCTCGTTTTGAAGGAACTGAAGACGGTGTTGAAACAATCTTAGAAGCAATCAAAGCTGCTGGTTTAGAACCAGGTAAAGACGTATACCTAGGATTTGACTGTGCATCATCAGAATTCTACGAAAACGGTGTTTACGACTACTCTAAATTTGAAGGCGAAAACGGCGTAAAACGTACTGCTGCTGAACAAGTTGACTACTTAGAAGAATTAGTTAACAAATACCCAATCATCACTATCGAAGACGGTATGGATGAAAACGACTGGGATGGTTGGAAACTATTAACTGAACGCTTAGGCGACAAAGTTCAATTAGTAGGGGATGACTTGTTCGTTACAAATACTGAAATCCTTGAAAAAGGAATCAAAAACGGTATCGGTAACTCAATCCTGATCAAAGTTAACCAAATCGGTACATTGACTGAAACATTCAATGCTATCGAAATGGCGAAAGAAGCTGGTTACACTGCAGTCGTTTCTCACCGTTCAGGTGAAACAGAAGATTCAACAATCTCTGATATCGCAGTTGCAACAAACGCTGGCCAAATCAAAACTGGTTCTCTTTCACGTACTGACCGTATTGCAAAATACAACCAATTGCTACGTATCGAAGACCAACTTGGTGAAGTTGCTGAATACAAAGGCTTGCAAGCATTCTACAACTTGAAAAATAAATAAGTAATTACTTGGTAAAAATGGTTTTTGATAGTTTGATTCAATTCGATGATTCAGGCTGCTAACTGTGAAACTCACTTATACCAATTATTACGTAAAGGTGATTTTAGCTGGTTTTGGGTTTCAAGTTAGCAATACTGGTTATATAACGAATGGTAAACTACAAACACAAAACACTATCTTTTCTCTATAAACATAGAGGAGAGGTAGTGTTTTTTCTGCTGTTAAAAGAGTTGTTAGAAGAATATTCATTGGATTGTAGAATTAGGAATTTGTCAAAAAGAACAATAGAATCATATAAATTTCAACTGACAGCGTTTGGTAGATATTTAAAGGATGATTTGTGTTTAAATGATGTGACAGCAGTGAAGAAAGTTCATATAAAAAAAATTCCTTTTAAGCTGGCAAGAAGAAGGGAAGAAGGAAACTTATATTAATAC
>NZ_NIBN01000001.1:3004345-3006057 GCF_002174385.1 Enterococcus sp. 6D12_DIV0197 | reverse complement strand
CTTATATTAATACTTTGCTACAATCAATTAAAATTTTTTATCGATATATTTCTGATGAATATGAGATTGAAAATGTAGTGAAAGATATTAGGTATTTGAAGGAGAAGAAGTTACTGTTAAAGACCTTTACCGAGGAAGAAGTTGCAGATCTGATTAGATTTTATAATAAAGCGGGATATGTGAATCAACGGAATAAATTGTCTAGTAGAATGGGGAGAAGAGAACAAAACTTTATTTAAAGAAAATTCATCTGAACGACAACTATGTGGTTCTCTAGCTCAAAAATTAAAAGAATACTTGAATGATGATTTTAGAGGATTTTATTATGATGTTGAAGTTAATCGAGGATTTGCAGGTGGTAAAAAAATCGTATCAATGAAAACTGGAAATAAAGATATTGTGATGGAAAATATTTTTTGTGATTTAGTAGTTCATAATAGAGGGGAGAAAAATACTTCTAAAGAAAATCTTATCGCAATAGAGATGAAAAAAAGTAGTTATGCTAGTAAATCCTTAAAAGGAGAATACGAAGAAGAACTAAAAAATAATAGAATAGCTGATAAAGCAAGACTGTGTGCTTTAACTCTTAATCCAGAAAATTCAAGAGGTTATTATAAGGTGTTTTCTTTTCCAAAACCTGATGAAGGGATAAACGAAGAGTTTAAGAGTATTGTGAATGGGTATCAACTTGGAGTATACATAGAACTGAATGACACTAAAGAGGAAATAGACTCGTTTGAAGTGAATTTCTTTATAGATGGAAAATGTATTGAAAATTTGGCAATTGAAATAGATATCAAGAATTAAAGATTTAATCAATTAAAGGGAAATAGGAAAAAAATTGTAAGAGATGATATGAAATTCCTTTTTTGAAGATAACATATAGACCTAAAAATAAGGAGTTAGTTTTCTTGGCAATATCTTTTAATTTAAAATGAGAGTGAAGTGTCTATGAGTATAATAAAATAAAAAGAGATGTCAGAAACAAGTCCAAAATCTGATCTCTCTTTTTATTATCTATTAAGTAAATTTTTCAGAATCTTTTCACAAGATAAGATTAAACGATTTGTAGAGTTTACATATTCATCGTAACTCATTCCAGAATTATTCTTATAAGAAAAAACATCAACTAAAGAATCGTTACGCAGAGGTGTATCTGTATTCGGGTGGTCATTGTGTACTGTAAAGAAGGGCGTACCTAGCATATCGCTGACTGCCATTAACTGAAGATAATTATTTTTGTCATTAGGGTACGGAGTCCAGTGACCAACTTTCTTAGCAGCACTTCTTTTAGTCTCAAAAAGACAAGAAATTCTATTATCTTTTTCGGAGAGGACGACCATGTCCAAGTCTTGTTTTTTTACCTTAATACCATCAAAAGTTGATCGACTCCAAGTATGAAAAGAATCTGTTACCTTTGATAAATTGTTGACTGGTTTCACATTTGTAAAAAAAGAAGTTGCTAATGGAAGTCCAAATTTTTCAGAAATGAGATGAGCACCAGCATGAATATCATAGTTAGTTCCGTTGATAATTAAATATTCCATATTCATAGGATATTTTATATACAAATTAGGAATATTGCACATTTCAAAATGTTTTAGAATGTCATAAATTCTTGCATATTCGGTTGGAGAAAGTGAATACTCAATTGATTCAACAACTGTTATACCAGAGATTTTTGTTATATCTTCACACGACCATATTAAAAT
>NZ_NIBN01000001.1:2999133-3001286 GCF_002174385.1 Enterococcus sp. 6D12_DIV0197 | reverse complement strand
AGATATAAAGATTATTGGTCAAATAGCTACACAAGATACTCTAATACACTTGGATTATCCGCATCTGGAAGATACATTCAATATAATACTGATGTTGTTTTGGATTTTCCTTATAAAGATACTGTTTTAGAGGGAGGCATGACTAAGGAAGAACAAAAGAAAGAAGAAATATTTTATAATGAGATAATTGCTAGAGATGAAATTGATACTTTATTTGATGCAAAGATTTTAAAAGATGCAAAAATAGTTAACAAAGACGGTGTAAAACCAGTTTCAACTATTTCTGAATCAGAAAACTTAGTGATAAAAGGGAACAATTTAATCGCATTACACTCAATGAAGCAACGATATCAAGGGAAAATCAAAATGATTTACATTGATCCACCGTATAATACTGGTGGTGATTCTTTTAAATATAATGACAAATTTAATCATTCAACGTGGCTAACATTTATGAAAAACCGTTTGGAGATAGCCAGAGAATTACTAAGTGAAGATGGTAGTATTTGGATTAATATTGATGATGATGAACAGGCATATTTAAAAGTGTTATGTGATGAGATATTTGGACGAAACAATTTTACAAATACTGTTATCTGGGAAAAAAGATATTCTCCCACTAATGATTCAAAATGGTTATCCGATAGCCATGACTTTATCATGATTTATGCGAAAAACAAAGAAATTTGGAGACCCAATTTATTACCAAGAGGAGAGAAACAAAATAAATATTATAAATTCGACGATAATGATGGTAGAGGGAAATGGCGGTCTGATAATGTTTTAGTTAAAACTTTCTCCCAAAGTGGAGTTTTTCCGATCAAGAATCCTAAAACAGGGATTGAATACTATCCACCTGAAGGTAGTGCATATAGATTTAGTTTTGAAACTGCCAAAAGATATCTTGAAGAGAATCGATTCTATTTTGGGAAAGATGGAACTGGGGCACCTCAATTGAAACGATATCTATCTGAAGTAAAGCAAGGTGTTACACCTCTTACTATCTGGAAAAGAGAAGATGTTGGAGATAACCAAGAAGCAAAAAATGAAACTCGTACTTTGGGAATATCAAATGAAATGTTTTCAACCCCTAAGCCAGAAAGATTACTTCAAAGAATTCTTCATATAGGGTCAAATGAGAATGATTTAGTATTAGATTTCTTCATGGGTTCAGCAACTACTCAAGCAGTAGCAATGAAAATGAATAGAAAATTTATTGGTATTGAACAAATGGATTATATCAATACTGTTTCAGTTCCTCGACTTCAAAAAGTGATTGATGGTGAACAAGGTGGAATCTCTAAGGATGTTGATTGGCAAGGTGGAGGTTCATTTGTATATGCTGAACTTATGGAACTAAATCAAATATATATAGATAAGATTAATCAAACTTCTACTAAAGAGGAATTGATTAATTTGTGGAATGAATTAGATAATAATGCAGATTTAAATTTCCAATTAGACAGAGAGAAGCTGACTAATGAATTATTAAAAGAACGAGATGAAGTGGAAGGCTCAATTTCTTTTAATGATTTAAGTTTTGAAGAACAAAAAGAAATTTTCAAAAAAGCATTGGATAAAAATCAGTTATATGTGAATTTCTCTGAAATCGAAGATGAAGATATTACTATTTCTGAAAATGACAAAAAATTTAACCATAGTTTTTATGAAAATAGAGGTGATGCATAATGGCAAAAGAACGCCTTTATGAATGGTTAGACACGGAAATGAGAACTATTTCTTATACCATGAATCCTCATGAAGTTCCTGATTATGTAAAAACAAATTTGAAAGATGACCTACGATTCTATCAAGAAGAAGCATTTAGGCGATTCCAATTGATGCAAGATGACCTTTATTCAAGTGGTATTAGTGATGCAGGTTATCAGCGTAAACACCTTTTATTTAACATGGCTACAGGCTCCGGAAAAACAATGGTGATGGCAAGTCTAATGCTCTACCTATATAAAGAATTGGGTTATCAGAATTTTATTTTTCTAGTTAATACGGATGCAATTATCAAAAAAACACAAGAAAACATGTTAAATAGTAGCTCTACTAAGTATTTATTTAATCCAAACGGTATCTTTGTTGATGGAGAACAAATCATCATTCAAGCTGTTGATAATTTCCCAGCTGTTAAAGATAAGAAT
>NZ_NIBN01000001.1:2993175-2995726 GCF_002174385.1 Enterococcus sp. 6D12_DIV0197 | reverse complement strand
ATAGAAAATTTTTCAGTTGAAGACTTAACACGTTATATTAAACAAAGAAAAGCTAGTGTCCTTCCAAATTCAACATTAGATATTGTGTTCACTTATTATTTAGAAGAAGACTTAGATTCAATTATTCGTGAAATACAAGAAGATTTTGCACCAAGAAACATTCTAAATGCAAATGAAAAAAATATGTTAAGTGTAGACAATGCAGTTCTATTAAATACCTTAGAAAATGTAAATAATCCTATTCGAGTAATTTTTGCGGTGGCAAAACTTAATGAAGGTTGGGATGTCCTAAATCTTTATGATATTGTTCGTATTTCAGAAGGTGCTGGCACAACAAGAACTGCTACAGATAGTGAAGCACAATTGATTGGTCGTGGTGCAAGGTATTATCCTTATGAATACGATGGACAACGTAGTTATACAAGAAGATTTGATAATACTAACAATGATTTAAGATTCTTAGAAACATTACATTATCATACAATAAATGAAAAAGGTTATTTGGCAAATCTTGAAAAATCTATGAATGCAGTTAACTTGATCACTGCTAATGATGAAACAGTACGTATTTTATCGACAAAGATAAAGAATGCTTTTAAAAATACTAAAGTATTTAAAGAAGGTCAGATATTTGTCAATGAAAGTAGACCTACAACTCCAGAGGATTATTCTTCTTTGGAAAAGTTTACAATTCCAAATGAATGGCTTACAGAGTATATCGGAAGTACATTAGAAGTAAAATTTCAAGAAAAAGAGCAGAATCAACAAATTGAACGCCATGAACAGGCATTAAGTGTAGATAAGAGATTTTTCAAAAAAGCTATTCAAAGGAATCCTTTTTATCGCTTTTCTAATTTGAAAGAATATTTACCAATGTTAAAATCCATGAATGAGTTATTAAATAGTAGCCAATACTTTAAAGGTGTTTCTATTACTGTTTCTTTACCTAAAGACCAAAATGTATCAGACTTGACTCCGACAGAAAAGTTAGAAATAGTCGATAGATTTCTTTCTTACTGTGAAGATAAAATTCGTAGAAATTACAAGAAAGAGATTGGACTGAAAATCTTTAAACCTGTAGCAATTAAAGAAACCCTGAAAGATTATGAAGTGGTTGTTCCAAAATTTGAAACAGGACAACATGTTACACAAAGAATTGATACGCACTCTATGAAGGGGAAAGATTGGTTTGTTTACACGGATGCCATCATGAATAATTTGGAATACAATATGGTTCAGTTGATGGAAAACTTTATTCATCAATTACAATTAAAGTACAAGGATGTTTATCTTATTCGGAACGATGAAAAAGCAACTCGTTTCAAACTAACTGAATTTAATGGACCAAGAGGTTTCATGCCTGATTTTATTCTTTATTTATCTAATGAAGATTTTGTCTATCAAATTTATATGGAGCCAAAAGGTGAAGATAGAGTTAAAGAAGATGCTTGGAAAGAGGAAATGTTAGAAGCAATAAATGGTTCTGATATTGAACTTATTGGTGAAAATGAGTCGGTAAAATTAATGGGCGTAAGGTTCTACAATGAAAAGAATAGACGTGTATTTATTGATGACCTTTCTGAAAAAATAAATGATGGTCAACCATTAGATGGAAAGATTGAGTTTCTAAGTGAATATTGAAAACAGAAAGGGAAATACTTAACTAGTGTTTCCCTTTCTATTTGAGTAAAAGCGAACTTACGTTTGTTTTTGCGGTACTTTCTTGATATAATTATTGTGATATTTTAAGAATTGGTGTACTTCAATTTTGTCAGATAATCTTTTAATTTGGGAGTAAGCTGTCTTATAAAGTGTAAGATGAAATAGTATCTCAGTCGATAAAAAACTAAAGGTTTTATTATTCTGAATGGTGGTGGAATAGTAGATAATTACATAGCGTTAAGTGATTGTTTATCTTTGCTTCAAATAAAATAGGATTGCGAAACAGTATACAGCTTAATAAAGGGATTACCATCGGATGGAGTAACAGCTTTTGGGATTTTCCCTACTATTCTTTACCGGTAGCTTCAACGTTAGAGCTAATCACGTAACTATGTATCTATGAAGAACATAGACGATACTTTTACTAATTATGTAACAGGATTCTTCAGCAGAGATTACTAGTTAAATGATGATAAAATACTGCCATTAGACTCGATTGAAGCAGAAACTCATGAATTATTTAATTGCATATGTAAAATCCATGTGTTTTAAGAAGTACTGATTGACTAAAGGAATGATTGGAATATCTAACCAGAATAAATGAATACATAATAGTAGAGATAGGTTTTTTCTGTCTCTTTTTACTTAAAATGTTTCAAGATTAATTTTGAACAGAAATATCACATTGCCTATTCTAACTGGAATATTTTTTAGGTGTACCTATTTTTACGTACCGAAAATGAAATCGGTATTGTTAAACACAAACGTTTCTACTTAACAATATTGCTCTACAATATTAAAAGTTCATTATATCATTCAATGATAACAATAGAGAAAAAGATAGTGTTTAGGTTAAATGCTTTTATACCAGTGTTTTGTTGCATAATAA
>NZ_NIBN01000001.1:2800336-2992854 GCF_002174385.1 Enterococcus sp. 6D12_DIV0197 | reverse complement strand
GGTATTATTCTTTTATATTTTGATTTTAAAGAAATACTATTTCATTTTCACAAATTCACTTGAAATCAAAAGACAGGTAACAATGGTTTCTCTCACTTTTTTCACAGAATTGAAATTTTACTAGCTTTGCTTTTTTTCTTCTTTCCGATTAGGATAATCACTTGAGTAAAATTTGTTGTTTGGAGGAAGAGAAATGCGTACTTATGTGAAAAAAATATCTTACCCGATTGTTATGTTGTCTTTGCTTGTAATGTCCTATGTGACACCATTGTTACCAGTCGTTACAGCTCATGCGGACACCGAGGGAAACACCAAAATAATTCTATTTCAAAATGAAAAAGGAACAGCGCAAGTGACCTCATTACCAGATCCTACCACAGGGGAGATCACTTGGACGATCCAAGTAGAAAAGAATCAACAAGCAGCAGCTAATCAACTGGCATTTAGCTTGAGTGAAGGAGAACGAACGGTTCTGCCGGAATCAATCCAAAGCAACGGCACGCCATTTACATATGATCCGCAAAGACAGCAGCTGATGGAAGAAACTACTAGCAGCTCCTTTAGCCAAATGACGCTAACGTTTCATACAAAAAGTCTTGAAACATTGACAATCAAATCCGCGTTTCTTCAAACAGATGAAGAAAATGGACAAGTGAAAGAAGACCTCATCAACGCAACCGATGTAGCAGTTGTTCTACCTGAAACTCAATCCACAGAAGCAACGAGTACCGAAGCAGTGCTTGCCGAGAGTCAGGAATCAGAGGTTTCTGAAAAACCGACTGCAACAAAAAGCAGCGAATCACAACCACAAGCAGAGTCAAATACCGCATCAACAGCAATAGAATCACCACTTGATACACAAGCAAGTGCGCCAGCAGCTTCAAAACTATCAAGTGGCGGCAGCTTTAAAAATGATGTGCCAGAAGTTGATGACGTACTTCTAGGAGAAGCCCAGTTTTTTCATATTTTTGCTAACCATGCGACGCTAAATACTCACACGAACGGAAACTTAGCAGTGGGGGAACTAAATGGAAATGTCAATTTTGGAACCAGTATTCAGGATGGTTCGTTGGCGACAGAAATCAATTATATTCAAAAGGTCAATACGATCGCAAATTCTTCCTTTGTGTCAGGAACTGATAGTAGAAAAAACAAAGTTGTTTTTGGCCCATCAGTCACAGTAGATTTAGCAGATCAAAATCAGCAACCTGCCGTTTTTGTAAATGGTCAGAGAATGGATCACTTGAAGACTTCCGAAGTTTTTCAAGATCAATCCGTGAGTGAGCCTTATATAGACTTTGAACAGGCATTTTCAACGTTACAGGCGACGTCAGAAAGACTGGGAGCTTATCCGCAGACACCCGGTGTAACCAAGGATTTCACTGATAATAATCAGCGGGTCATCAATACCGCCCGTGCTGAAAATGATACGCAAGAGGTTGTGTTGACCTTAACGGATGAACAAGGAAACCCGCTTGATGACGGTGTTTACGAACTTCAAAATAAAAAGACACATAAAGAGGTTGATGAAGAGGTCACAAATGATGATGGACAAGTAATCGAAACGGATATTCCAGAAGGGGATTATTCCTTTGTTGAAACAGAAGCGCCAGATGGTTATCTAATCGACAAGAAACCAATTTCCTTTTCGGCAGATACTATTGATGAAGAAGATCAAAAGGTAGTCGTTACTCTTTCAAAAACAGAATTAGAAAAAGATACACCAATTACCATCAAAGGGCTAACAAAAGGCACGTCTCCTGTACTCATCAATGTGGATACCGAAAGAGCAAGTACCGTTAATATCAAGTCGCAAATCAAACTAGAATATACAGATGGCACGACGCGCAATAGTCATGAAACAGAAGATTTTGATGATGCCGTTATCCTGTGGAATTTTATTAATCAGCCAGAAAATCAAAAGCTTTCGATTAATAGTCCCTTCCAAGGAACGATTTTGGCTGTTGGTGATACAGTTGATGTCCACCAAAATGTTGACGGCAGTATCATTGCTGATACGGTATTGGTCAATGCGGAAACCCACCGCTGGGATCTTCAAGCCAATGAAACGGTTGTACCGATAATCAAACTTGCTGCAATGAATCACCTGCTGTCTCTTGATACAACGACAGTCAGCGGAACCAAAACGTGGGACGATTATGACAACAAATTTAATACCCGTCCGACAAGTATTACGGTTCAAGTACTGCAAAACGGTGAAGTGTTCCAAACAAAAACGGTTACCCCAAATAAAGAGGGGGAATGGCATTATGAGTTTACCGATCTACCGACAACCGACGAATCTGGTCAGACCTATGATTACGCAATTCAAGAAACACCCGTTGAAGGATACACCATCAAAGTAAATGGCTATGACCTAGTCAACACCTACCGTAATACCGAAACGACAGACGTAGCTGGAACAAAGACATGGAATGACTACGACAATAAGTTCAATACCCGTCCTGAAAGCATCACTGTCAATCTGATGCAAAACGGCGAAAAATACGCAGAAAAAAATGTAAAAGCAGATAAAAAAGGCAACTGGACCTATCGCTTTGACAATCTGCCTAAGTATGATACCGAAGGAAAAGTGTACACTTACACGATCCAAGAAGAAAATGTTTCAGGATACACCAGTGAAATCAACGGTTATGATCTAGTCAATACGTACCGCAATACGGAAACAACAACAGTTTCAGGTACGAAAACATGGAATGATAACAACAATCAGCTCAACATCCGACCAAAAAGTATCACTGTCGAATTGATGCAAAATGGTAAAAAGATCGACAATCAAATCGTAAAAGCCGATAAAGAAGGCAACTGGACCTATCGCTTTGATAATTTGCCTAAGTATGATACCGAAGGAAAAGTGTACACTTACACGATTCAAGAAGCAGACGTTTCTGGATATATCAGTGAAGTAAACGGCTATGACCTAGTCAATACGGAAACAACCACAGTTTCAGGCAGAAAAACTTGGAATGACAACGACAACCAATTCAACACCCGCCCTGAAAACATCACTGTCAAGCTGATGCGAAACGGCGAAAAATACGCAGAAAAAAATGTAAAATCAGATAACCACGGCAACTGGACCTATCGCTTTGACAATCTGCCTAAGTATGATGCCGAAGGAAAAGCCTACACTTACAAGATCCAAGAAGAAAATGTTCCAGGATACACCACCAAAGTAAATGGTTATGACCTAGTCAACACCTATCGTAACACCGAAAAGACAGAAGTATCAGGAACAAAGACATGGAATGACTATGACAACAAGTTCAATACCCGTCCTGAAAGCATCACTGTCAAGCTGATGCAAAACGGCGAAAAATACGCAGAAAAAATCGTAAAAGCCGATAAAAAAGGCAACTGGACCTATCGCTTTGATAAGCTGCCAAAATACGATGCCGAAGGAAAAGCCTATACCTACACGATCCAAGAAGGAAAAGTTCCAGATTACACCACCAAAATAAATGGCTATAACTTAGTCAACACTTATACAGGGCCAGAGACACCAAAAACCCCGAGTGATCCTAAAAAGCCGCAGGTCCCGTTGTCACCTAAAAAGCCAGATACTTCTAAACAATCGGAAGATGACAACAAGAATGACGCAAACCATGCGACTACTGAAAAACGATTGCCTAAGACAAACGAGCGCTCTTCTTATGAGTGGAGTATCCTTGGAAGTATTTTACTCGTTACAAGCGTTGGCATACTTTATCGACGAAAACATAGTTAACCAATTAAAACTTTGTCCTGCTTCTCTGCTAGAAGTCAGGGCAAAGTTTTTTTTAAGTATAGGACTTATTTAAGACGTGCGACAAAACTTTGGCTGAAATCCATTGTAAATGGTAAACTAAAATTAAGGGGGGATCCTATGGTTTGGCTATTGCTACTACTGCTTATTTTTGGTTTTTTGGTGTACTATGTATATCGCACGTCTGTTTTGAAAAAGGGCGTACGCTATTTTGTTTCGGCGATCATTATGCGAAACAATGAATGGTATGAAAAAGAAGGCAGAAAGAAACTGGGGATTCCATACAAAGAGCGGATCGCAACAAAGAGTTCGGCTTTTTGGACACAAGGTTCGGAATGTACGGTAACGTCCGCCGATGATCTGATCCTAACAGCGGAAGTTTTTGATCAGTGTGCAAAAACGTGGGTGATCTGCTTGCATGGGTATCGCAGTGATGGGCAAGCAGACTGTCAAGAGGCAGCCGAGAAATTCTGGTCTGCTGGTTACAATGTTTTAGTTCCTGATTTACGTGCACATGGCCGCAGTGAAGGCAAAGAGATCGGTTTAGGGTGGCTAGATCGGATGGATCTGCTTTTGTGGATCGATAAGATTTTGGAAAAAGACCCACAAACACAAATCTTCCTCTATGGTTTAGGAATGGGGGCTGCGACCTTGCTGCTGGCTAGTGGAGAAGTCATGCCGGTGCAAGTGGCTGGGTTGATCTCAGACAGCAGCTATACGTCCGTTTACAGTGCGATCCGATCAAGTTTGCCGCAATTTTCTCGGTTACCGATCAAACGCTTTTTGCGCTTAGCGAATCGCTATAGCAAACAATTAGTCGGTTATCCCTTCTTGCAGATCTCGGTGACCCGACAAGTCGGCAGCAACCATTTACCTGTGCTGTTTTTACAAGGAGAAAAAGATTCGTTTCTTTCGGAAAAAGAGATCAATACCTTAATGGAAGCAACGGCTGGACCGAAACAAAAAGTCCTCTTTGCGAATATGGGACATTTACAGGCAGTGAAAGATGCACCAGAATATTGGCCAACCGTTTTGCAATTCATTGAGAATATCAAACAAAATACAGACATCGTCTGATAGAAAGGAAGAAAGCAATGGAAATCAAAGAAGAAAATAAACGTTTTGCTTTGTATGATGGAGAAAAAGAGGTGGGAGAAATCACATGGCAAGAAACGCCAGATGATGTTCTAGAAGTAGACCACACCTTCGTCAACCCTGATTATCGCGGCCAGCAATTGGCGCAAAAATTACTCAAAGCGGTTGTTGAAAAAGCAAGACGGGAAGAGAAAAAAATTATGCCTGTCTGCTCCTTTGCGGTCAAAGAGTTCAAAGAAAAACCAGAATACGATGACGTACTCGTTCGCTGATTTGAACGAAAGTGATCTATGAGAAAAAGGCTGTCAGAAAGGACAGTCTTTTTTTTAAACCGTCCTGCAACGGTCAATGACAAAAAGAGAGTAGTAATTTCCAGCGGAAAATGCTAAAATGGAAAGGACGACTTTAGCAAGCAAGGAGGAGCTAACGTGTATAACATCTTATTAACTGCTGTGATCGTTATTTCGATTTTAATGGTCATTACGATCATGATGCAGCCTAGCAAGCAAAATAGTGCAGCTAGTGCCTTTACCGGCGGTGCAGATCAATTGTTTGGTAAGCAAAAAGCCCGTGGATTTGAAGCGGTGATGCAGCGTTCAACGGCCATTTTAGGTTTTGTTTGGATGGTCTTGCTCTTTATTTTGGCTTTTCTTTCATCAAACTAATCACTTTGTTAGCGAACCTCTCGTAAAGAGAGGTTTTTTTCTTTTTAACGGGAAGATTTTGATCGCATTTGTCGAAGTATTCTTGCTAACTATGGTAGAATTGGACGTGAGGTGAAAGGAAACATGAAAACATTTAATCAACCAAAACCGGTTTTTGCTGAACACGGCAAACGAGCGGTCATTTTGTTCCATGCCTATTCAGGCAGTCCTAACGATGTGCGCATGCTTTGTCGTTCGTTAGAACAAAAAGACTACACGGTTTATACACCGATGTTTACTGGACATGGTACACCGAATCCAGATGATATCTTAAATCAAGGAATGACTGTTTGGCAGCAGGATGCTGCGGATGCAGTTGCTTATGTGAAAGAAAAAGGCTATGAGGAAGTTGCCGTTCTTGGACTTTCGATGGGTGGGATTTTAGCGATGGATCGTTTGACGCAAGACCCAACATTGATGGGCGGCGGTCTTTTTTGCTCACCGTTATTTGAAACCAAGAACGAAGTACCAGTCAATTTTGAAAAGTATGCTGAAATGGTCATACCCTACGCTGATTTAGATGAGGCGACCCAAAAAGAAATATTGGCAAAAGTCCCTCGTAAGGTCAGAGAACAACTGCAAGGAATCGAAACAGTCGGACAAACCACAGCTGAGCATTTAGGAAAAATCGAGCGCCCAATCTTCCTGGCGCAAGCAGGAAGGGACCAAATGATCGATCCACAGACGGTTTTCAAAACCGCAGCGGCATTGTCCCATGTTCCCTATACGCTTCAATGGTATCCTCAAAGTGGTCATGTGGTGACGGTTGGACCAGAACGGAAAAAATTAGAGCAGGATGTGTTTGCTTTCTTAGAAACACTTGCTTGGAAAGAGTGAGTTATGACAGAAACGATTAAAACAAAAATTGTTCAGTTTCTCGAAGAAAGCCGTAAAAAAAGTTTTTCAATGGAAGAAATTGCTGAAGGTCTAGGACTTCAAAAAAGTACAGACTTTAAGAATCTTGTCCAGACAGTAGCGGCGATGGAACGAGAAGGCAGTGTGATTTTTAACAAAAAAGGCAAAGTGAAATTACCAATGAAACGAGTGTTTGTGGAAGGAACCTTCCGTGCCAACGAGCGGGGCTTCGGCTTTGTCACGTTGGATGAAGAAGAAGACGATATTTATATCCCTAAAGAAGCAACAGGCTATGCCATGGACGGCGATACCGTTGCTGTAGACATCGTGCATGTTGCCGATCCTTTTTCAGATCGCGGCGCAGAGGGAAAGGTCGTAGAAATCAAGCAACGCGCCATCAGTCAGTTGGTCGGCGAGTTTACATTATTTGACGAAAAAGAGATCGAAGAATCGGATCTATATGGCGTTGTTCAACCTAAAGATAAAAAACTAAGCGATTTAAAGGTGTTTATCGGCGCCCAAGGAATTCGTCCAGTAGACGGCAGCATCGTGATCGTTGAGATCAGCCATTATCCAGAAAAAGGCTATTCGAAAAGCTTAGAGGGGTTGATCACAAAAGTTGTGGGGCATAAAAACGATCCTGGAATGGATATTTTATCGATCGTCGTGGCGAATGGGATTCCCACAAAATTTGAGGAAGAAACCTTGGCAGCGGCAGATGCAGTACCCGATACGATCGATCCTGCTGACTTTCCAGAACGACGGGATTTGCGAGATCAACAGATCGTAACGATCGATGGAGCGGATGCCAAAGATTTGGATGATGCGGTGACGGTAAAAGCATTGCCTGACGGCAGCTTCTATTTGGGCGTGCATATCGCAGATGTTTCTTATTATGTGACAGAAAACAGTGCGTTGGACAAAGAAGCTTTTGAGCGGGGAACGAGTGTCTATCTAACGGATCGAGTGATCCCGATGATCCCACAACGTTTATCAAACGGGATCTGTTCGTTGAATCCGAATGTCCCAAGGTTGGCCATGAGCTGTGAAATGTGGATCAACCAAGAGGGGATCGTCACGGATTACAATATTTTCCAAAGTATTATTCAAACAAGTGCCCGCATGACTTATCAGGCAGTCAATCAAATTATTGAAGACAATGATCCAGAAACCAGCAAAGAATATGCGAAACTAGTACCGATGTTCCATGATATGGCCGCCTTGCACCACGTGTTAGAAACGATGCGGATCAAGCGTGGGGCGGTTTCTTTTGAAGACCGCGAAGCGAAAGTCTTGGTCGATGGAGAAGGGCACCCGCAAGAAATCGTTCTGCGAGAACGTGGCGTCGGCGAACGATTGATCGAGTCCTTCATGTTGGCAGCCAATGAAACCGTGGCGCGTCATTTCAATCGGAAGCATTTACCATTTATTTATCGGATCCATGAGGAACCAAAAGAAGAGAAAATGCGTCGCTTCTTTGATTTTGCTTCTGCTTTAGGGATTGTAGTCAAACAAACCAACGGCTCGATCTCACCAAAACAACTGCAAAAAGTGGTTGAAGATGTCGCAGATAAGCCAGAGGCAATGGTTGTCAATACGATGCTGCTCAGAAGTATGCAGCAAGCGAAGTATTCAGAAGAAAACGTCGGCCACTATGGTTTGGCAGCGGAAGATTATACCCACTTCACGTCACCGATCCGTCGGTATCCCGACTTGATCGTGCATCGCTTGATTCGTTCTTACAGTGAAGATGTCTCTGAAGCCAACCAAAACAAATGGGGTGAAATCTTGCCTGACATCGCAATGCACAGCTCCCAAATGGAACGACGAGCAGTCGATGCAGAAAGAGAAGTCGATGCGCTTAAAAAAGCTGAGTATATGGCCGATAAAGTAGGAGAAGAGTTTGACGGTATCATCAGTTCCGTCGTTAAGTTTGGCTTGTTTATTGAATTGCCTAACACGATTGAAGGGCTGATCCATATCAATAATCTGAAGCAAGATTACTTCCATTATTTGGAAAACCATCTGGCACTTGTAGGTGAACGGACAGGCTTGACCTTTAAAATTGGTCAAAAAGTTCGTATCAAAGTCGTGAAAGCTGATCCTGAAACAAGAGAGATCGATTTCGAGTTGGTAGCAGCAGAAGAAGTCGAAAAACTGCAAGCACCAAAAGCCAACAAACGAAACAACCATCAAAAAAATGAAGCGAACCGTCGCGGGAAAAAGCAACGCAACCCTGAGAAAAACCAAGGGAAACGCTTTGAACAAACCGGTAAAGGCAAGTCAAAGAAAGCTGGCAAAGTGAAAAAGAAAAAACCTTTTTACAAAGGAATCAAGAAAAAATAAATGGAGGGATGGCCCGTGCCTAAAGGAGAAGGGAAATTAATCGCCCAAAACAAAAAGGCCCGCCATGATTACACGATCCTCGATACGATCGAAGCGGGGATCGTCTTACAGGGAACAGAGATCAAAGCGATCCGTAACAGTCGGATCAATTTGAAAGACGGCTTTGTACGCATTCGCAATGGTGAGGCATTCTTAGTCAATGTGCATATCAGCCCATACGAGCAAGGAAACATTTTTAATCATGATCCACTACGGACAAGAAAACTGTTACTGCATAAAAAGCAGATTGCTCGTCTGATTGGCGAAACAAAAAATACAGGCATGACGATCGTTCCGTTAAAGGTGTATATCAAGGATGGTTATGCCAAAGTTTTGATTGGTTTAGCGAAAGGAAAACGCGAATATGACAAGCGGGAATCCTTGAAACGCAAAGATCAAGAAAGACAAATTGACCGAGTTCTTAGAAATTTCTAATTTTCTAAGAACTTCTTTTAGAATCCGATAGAGGTTATTGCTTTGAAAATCGCGCTAAATTTGGTAGCATTTAAGGGAAAGCTGTTGATATAACAGGCTTTTTCTTCCACATAGCGACACGGGGATTTTTCATTTAATTTAGGATTTTTGGCATTGTGAGTTTTTTGTCTAATTTTCTTGAAAATGCTTTGAAATTTTCCATTCGTGGTGGTATGATACCGATTGTTATGAGAGGAAACGCATTGTAACACCAGATTTTTTTCTGGAGATGACAGGAAAAGAGGTGAGAAAGATTGGAAGATAAATCGCTTATGTTTCATATCGGTCCTATATGGTTTGATGGAACTGTAGCTATGATGACAATCATTTCTTGTATTATTGTTTTTTTGGTGGTCTTTATTTGTACACGTAATCTGCAAATGAAACCGAAAGGGAAGCAGAACTTCATTGAATGGGTCATTGACTTTGTTCGCGGTATCGTAGCGGACAATCTACCAGGATCTCAAGTGAACAACTTTCATTTGCTCGGTGTAACAATGTTTCTTTTTGTGTTTGTGGCAAATGAGATCGGGTTAGTCACAAAAATCGTGACGACAGATGACATTACCTTATGGAAAAGTCCGACAGCAGACCCGTTTGTTACACTGACACTCGCACTTATGGTTATTTCCTTGACACATTTCTTTGGGATCAAGTCGTTGGGCTTCAAAAATTACTTGATCAATTCGTACTTGAAACCGGTGGGGTTCTTATTACCGCTAAAAATCATCGAAGAATTTACGAATGTCATCACGTTAGGCTTGCGTTTATATGGAAATATATTCGCAGGGGAAGTGTTATTGGGATTGATTGCCAACATGTTTATTAGTCTTGGTTGGTGGTCATTACCGATCGTGATGCCGCTAGAAATGATCTGGATTGGCTTCTCACTCTTTATTGGAGCGATCCAAGCTTATGTATTTGTTACATTGACCATGGTATTTATGAGCCACAAAATCGTGGCAGAACATTAATCGAATCGACATACAATTAGGAGGAAAAAAGAATGAACTTTATTGGAGCAGGATTAGCAATTATCGGAGCAGCAATTGGTGCAGGGTATGGTAACGGACAAGTAATCGCAAAAACGATCGAATCAATGGCACGCCAACCTGAAATGTCAGGTCAACTACGTTCAACAATGTTTATCGGGGTCGCGTTAGTCGAAGCTGTACCGATTCTAGGGGTAGTTATCGCGCTGTTATTAGTCTTCCGATAAGACAAGCACGAAAAGGCAGAAACGAACAATTGCACTCGTTTTTGCTTTTTTCTAATGAAACAATGACTTTCAGAAAGGAAGAATCGTTATGCTAAATCAGTTGGTTATAGCAGAAGTTCAAAATCCAATGCTTGGCAATATTATCGTTGTCAGCGGATCAATTCTTCTTTTGCTATTCTTATTGAAACATTTTGCATGGGATGCCATCAGCAGCATGATGCAAAAACGGGAAGATAAAATCGCCAATGATTTGGATTCAGCGGAACAATCACGCTTGAATGCAGCAAAATTAGAAAAAGAACGCCAAGAAAAATTGGCACGTTCTCATTCTGAAGCTGCGGAGATCATCAAGAGCGCCAAAGATAGCGGGGAATTGAGTCGACAAAATATTTTGAGCGAGACCAAAGAAGAAGTGGCTCGTTTGAAAGAAAAAGCAAACTCAGATATCACCCTTGAAAAAGAAACTGCGTTAAAAGAAGTGAAAGATGATGTTGCAGAACTTTCGCTTCAAATCGCAGAAAAAATCTTAGGACGCGAATTGACTCCCGAAAATCATGAATCCCTAATCAATCAATATATCGAAGGATTGGGTTCAGTTAATGAAACTCGATAAATTCACAGTGGGAAAACGCTATGGAAAAGCCTTGTTCGAATTGGCGATGGAAGAACAGCGCTTGACAGAAGTTTACCAAGAATTAATGACCTTGCGTCAGATTTATCAGGAGATTCCAACATTCGGTCAGATCGTGACGGATAACCGCTTGGATCTCCATGAAAAAAGACAATTAGTCGATCAATTGCTGAAGGGCTTTGAAGGCTTGGTCAGAAATTTCTTAGAGATCGTTTATGAATATGATCGCATGGATGATCTATTGCTGATCATTGATGAATACGAACGTCGTTACGATGAATATCAAGGTCTTGTTCTCGGAACGATCACAACGGCTGTTGCTTTGTCAGCAGAACAAAAAAGCAAAATCGAAAAGCAAATCGCCGATAAGCTTGGGTACAAGCAGGCACAATTGAAAGAAACGGTCGATCCAACGATTTTAGGCGGAGTCATCGTTGAAGCAAATCATCAAGTGATCGACGGTAGTATTAAGAGCCAACTGGATTATCTGCGACAAAAAATCGGCAGATAAACAAGAGATAAGAGGTGAATCGGATGGCCATCAAAGCAGAAGAAATTAGTGCCTTGATCAAAGAGCAAATTAAAAATTATCAGAACGAACTTTCTGTAGAAGAAATCGGTACTGTCACATATGTTGGGGACGGGATCGCCCGCGCCCACGGTTTAGAAAATGCCATGAGTGGAGAACTGCTTGAGTTTTCAAACGGTTCTTATGGGATGGCACAAAACTTAGAATCAAACGACGTCGGGATCATCATCCTAGGTGATTTTGAAACCATTCGTGAAGGAGACAAAGTAAAACGAACCGGTAAAATCATGGAAGTTCCTGTCGGCGATGCATTAATTGGCCGGGTAGTGAATCCATTAGGGCAACCGATCGATGGCTTAGGTCCGATCGAAACAGACAAATCACGCCCAGTTGAAGCAGCCGCACCAGGTGTAATGCAACGGAAATCCGTATCGGAACCAATGCAAACAGGGTTGAAAGCTATTGATGCTTTAGTGCCAATCGGACGTGGCCAACGGGAATTAGTCATCGGTGACCGGAAAACCGGGAAAACAACGATTGCGATCGATGCGATCATCAACCAAAAAGGGCAAGACATGATTTGTATCTATGTCGCTATTGGCCAAAAAGACTCAACGGTTCGTGCACAAGTAGAAACATTACGCCGTTACGGTGCACTTGATTACACGATCGTTGTTTCAGCAGGTGCTTCACAACCAGCACCATTGCTTTACATCGCACCTTATGCCGGGGCAGCAATGGGAGAAGAATTCATGTATAACGGCAAACATGTTTTGATCGTCTTTGATGACTTATCAAAACAAGCAGTCGCTTACCGTGAACTTTCTCTACTTCTACGCCGTCCGCCAGGTCGTGAAGCATACCCAGGGGATGTCTTCTACTTGCACTCTCGTTTATTGGAACGTGCAGCGAAATTAAGTGATGAACTAGGTGGCGGATCAATGACGGCACTGCCATTCGTTGAAACGCAAGCGGGGGATATCTCAGCCTATATCCCAACCAACGTGATTTCTATCACAGATGGACAAATTTTCTTAGAAAATGACCTGTTCTATTCAGGTGTGCGTCCTGCCGTAGCGGCTGGATTGTCCGTTTCACGGGTTGGTGGTTCTGCACAGATCAAAGCGATGAAGAAAGTTGCTGGAACCTTGCGTTTGGACTTGGCAAGTTACCGCGAGCTAGAAGCCTTCACACAATTTGGGTCTGATCTAGATGCTGCGACACAAGCCAAATTAAACCGCGGTCGTCGTACCGTTGAAATCTTAAAGCAAAAACTACATGAACCATTGGCAGTCGAAAAACAAGTCGTGATTCTTTATGCGTTGACGCATGGATTCATTGATAGTGTACCTGTCAATAAACTATTGGACTTTGAAGCAGAATTATTTGAGTATATCGAAGCAAACGCAGCAACGATTTTTGAAACCATTCGGACAACGAAAGACTTGCCAGAAGAAAGCTTGTTAGATGACACCATTAAAGCATTCAAAGATATTTTCATGGCATCCAACAGTTCTCGGGTGACACCGCAAGATAAAATATCGACAATGCAAAACGCATAAAAGAGGTGAGAGAAAATGGCTGCTTCATTAAATGAAATCAAGCAACGAATTGCCTCAACAAAGAAAACCAGCCAAATCACAAAGGCCATGCAAATGGTTTCAGCTGCAAAATTAACAAAATCTGAAGCTCATTCGAAACAGTTTCAAGTGTATGCCAACAAAGTACGTGAAATCGTTACGCATTTGACTGCGCAGCAGCTTTCCGATCTTGCAGGTTCTGGTCCTAAAGATGGTGTGAACTATAACAGTATGTTGGTTAGTCGCCCGGTCAAACGCACAGGCTATATCGTCATCACTTCTGATGGCGGTCTAGTGGGCGGCTATAATAGTTCCATCTTAAAACAAATGATGACCATGCTGGATGAAGACCATGCAAAAGAAGAAGAGTATGTCATGATTGCCATTGGTGCAACTGGCGCTGACTTTTTCAAAGCACGGGGCATCAATTTGGCGTACGAGTTAAGAAACCTTTCGGATCAACCAAGCTTTGATGAGGTACGTAAAATCGTAACATTGGCAACCACGATGTACCAAAACGAGGTCTTCGATGAATTATATGTGTGTTATAACCATCACATCAATTCATTGACTAGCCAATTTCGTGTGGAGAAAATGTTGCCGATATCCGATTTAGATCCTGAAGAAGCCGAAAGTTATGAACAAGAATACTTGTTTGAACCTTCCAGAGAAGCGATTTTGAATCAATTACTGCCTCAATACGCTGAAAGCTTGATTTATGGTGCGATTGTTGACGCAAAAACAGCCGAGCATGCTGCCGGAATGACAGCGATGAAAACAGCAACAGATAATGCCAAAAATATTATTGGGGACTTGACGATCTCATACAACCGAGCGCGCCAAGGAGCGATCACCCAAGAAATTACTGAAATTGTGGCGGGGGCATCCGCGTTAGAATAGTTTCAAGAACGAATGGAGGAATACGAATGAGTTCAGGCAAGATTGTTCAAGTCATTGGTCCCGTTGTTGACGTGGAATTCTCTCTAGACCAATCATTACCAGATATCAACAATGCGTTGATTGTTTACAAAAAAGATGAGCAGAAAACAAAAGTTGTGTTAGAAGCTGCCCTAGAACTTGGCGACGGCGTTATCCGTACGATTGCCATGGAATCAACAGATGGCTTACAACGAGGAATGGAAGTAATCGATACAGGCGCCTCCATCTCTGTTCCAGTTGGGACAGAAACATTAGGACGGGTATTTAATGTCCTAGGCGATACCATCGATTTAGAAGCACCATTTCCTGAAGAGGCACCCCGCAGTGGGATTCACAAAAAAGCACCTGACTTTGATGAATTGTCAACAAGTACGGAGATCCTTGAAACTGGGATCAAAGTCATTGATTTGTTAGCTCCTTATTTAAAAGGGGGGAAAGTTGGACTTTTCGGTGGTGCCGGTGTTGGTAAAACCGTCTTGATCCAAGAATTGATCCACAACATCGCCCAAGAGCATGGTGGGATCTCTGTCTTCACAGGTGTTGGTGAACGGACACGTGAAGGAAATGACCTTTATAATGAAATGAAAGAATCTGGCGTTATCGAAAAAACAGCCATGGTGTTTGGACAAATGAATGAACCACCAGGTGCCCGGATGCGGGTAGCTTTGACTGGTTTGACATTAGCCGAGTACTTCCGTGATGTGGAAGGACAAGACGTGCTCTTGTTTATCGATAATATCTTCCGCTTCACTCAAGCAGGTTCTGAAGTATCTGCCTTACTAGGTCGGATGCCGTCGGCCGTTGGGTATCAGCCAACATTAGCAACTGAGATGGGGCAATTACAAGAACGGATTACATCGACGAAAAAAGGTTCCGTTACGTCTATTCAAGCCATCTATGTCCCTGCCGATGACTATACAGACCCAGCACCTGCGACTGCTTTTGCCCATTTGGATGCAACAACCAACTTGGAACGTAAATTGACCGAACAAGGGATCTATCCTGCCGTTGATCCACTGGCGTCTTCTTCTAGTGCGTTAGCACCTGAAATCGTTGGTGAAAAACATTATGAAGTAGCGACTGAAGTACAGCATGCGTTGCAACGTTATCGGGAATTACAAGACATCATCGCCATCTTAGGGATGGATGAACTGTCTGATGATGAAAAAACCTTAGTTGCCCGCGCACGCCGCATTCAATTCTTCTTGTCTCAAAACTTCCACGTAGCGGAACAGTTTACGGGACAACCTGGTTCTTATGTGCCAGTTGAAGAAACCATCAAAGGATTTGCAGAGATTCTTGAAGGAAAATATGATGATCTTCCAGAAGAAGCCTTCCGCAGTGTTGGACGAATTGAAGATGTCATTGAAAAAGCGAAAAAAATTGGCTATTAATTAACCAGCCTTGAAGAAAGAGGGGAACCTCATGGATCAATTTTTAACAGTCAATGTGGTGACACCTGCTGGTTTGGTTTACGATCATCACGCGAAAATCGTGGTTGCACGTACGACAGATGGTGAGATCGGTATTTTGCCGCACCATGCCCCAATCATCGTTCCATTGACGATTGATGAAGTCCGGGTCAAACGGATTGATTCAGATACCCATGTCGACTGGGTCGCTGTCAACGGCGGTATATTAGAAGTGCGAGACAATGTTGTCTCGATCGTAGCCGATAGTGCGGAACGTGATCGTGACATCGACGTTTCACGTGCAGAAAGAGCAAAACAGCGTGCAGAACGCCAAATCGAAGAAGCCAAACAAGTCGAGGATATCGACCAGCTTCGGCGCGCAACGGTTGCTTTGCACCGCGCCATCAATCGAATCAACGTGTCAAAACATTCCTAAAAAACAAGGGCATCTTGCCTTTGTTTTTTTGTTTCTTCAAGAAAACGTTTTAAAAACTTTTTAAAGTCTTTTCATGAAGGTTTCAAGAAAGATTATTTTTTATCTTGACATCTTTGTGGTATGATAGGAATGTTCAATTATGAAAAAAGGAGCAGGAAGTATGCAAGTGTATGGAATTGATGCAATCATTCGAATCGTGAGTCATTTAGCGTTCATCTATTTAGCATTTTGGGCATTGCAATCTGTGCGGATCGATGCTTTTTTTAAAGCCTTACGAACGACTCAGATACGAATGGTCATGGTGTTTCTTGCGATTGCATTAGGCTACACCGCCAGTACTTTTTTCCTTGAGTTGATTGCGCTATGTCGTAATTTATTTTTAACAGGTTTTTAAGAATTTCATTAATATATGCAAAAACACCGAATATTATGCTATAATTGGCAAGATTTGTGTGAGTCACTGCATTATTTGGAGGGAACATAAATGGAAGAGATGATCGTTCAAGGTGGTAATCGATTAACTGGAACAGTGAAGATCGAAGGGGCAAAAAATGCTGTTCTACCTATCTTAGCGGCAAGCTTATTAGCGGAAGAAGGAACAACGACATTAACAAATGTACCGATCCTTTCCGATGTATTAACAATGAAAGAAGTGATTCGGCATTTAAATGTCGCAATCGATTTTGAAGAAGAAAACAACACAATGACGATCGATGCGTCACAAGAATTAGCAATCGAAGCACCGTATGAGTATGTGAGCCAAATGCGCGCTTCAATCGTAGTCATGGGGCCTTTGTTAGCCCGTAATGGACATGCCAAAGTGGCAATGCCTGGCGGCTGTGCAATCGGCAAACGACCAATTGATTTACATTTGAAGGGATTTCAAGCACTAGGCGCGCAAATCATCCAAAAAGATGGATACATAGAAGCGATCGCCGATGAGTTAAAAGGCAATAGCATTTACTTGGATTTCCCAAGTGTCGGCGCAACGCAAAATATCATGATGGCTGCCGTAAAAGCTAAAGGCATCACCATCATTGAAAACGTCGCTCGTGAGCCAGAAATCGTTGATTTAGCAAACATTTTGAATAAAATGGGTGCCAAGGTCTTTGGTGCAGGAACCGAAACGATGCGTATTGAAGGTGTCGAACACCTGCATGCAGTAGATCATTCGATCGTGCAAGACCGTATCGAAGCAGGAACCTTTATGGTTGCAGCAGCGATGACTCAAGGAGACGTTATTATTAAAGATGCGATCTCAGAGCACAATCGTCCATTGATTTCAAAATTGATCGAAATGGGTGCAGAAGTGACTGAAGTCGCTGAAGGGATTCGTGTGGTCGGACCAGAACGCTTGAAAGCGACTGATGTAAAAACGATGCCACATCCAGGTTTTCCTACGGACATGCAAGCGCAAATGTCTGCTATTCAATTATTAGCGCAAGGAACGAGTGTTGTGAATGAAACGGTATTTGAGAATCGTTTCCAACATTTAGAAGAAATGCGTCGCATGAATGCCCATGTAAAAATTGACGGCAACGTTGCAGTGATCGAAGGCGGTCATGAATTACAAGGTGCGCTGGTCTATGCGACAGATTTACGTGCCGCAGCAGCGTTGATTTTATTAGGTTTGCGTTCAACGGGACGGACGCGTGTTCGCAATCTAAAATATTTGGATCGCGGCTACTACAAATTCCACGAAAAATTGCAACAATTAGGGGCATCTGTTGAACGAGTTTCTGACGCAGTAGAAGAAGTCGTACCAGTTAACGCCTAATAGGAGTAGGAGAGAAAAAAGTGAAGTTGAACCGTTATATTTTAACTAGCTTGATAAAAATTTTAATCGTCATTTTATTAGCTATTTTATTGTTCCTAGCAGGAACGATGATTGGTTATGGAGTGATCGGTGACGGCAGTCCTTTTAAAGTATTCTCTCCAAGTCTTTGGAATCATATCTTTGAGTTTATGAAATAAACCATAACTAGGACTTACGCCACGTGCTGAGTCCTAGTTTTTTCTATCTATCTTTACTGAATCGTACGCTAAAAAGAAAGGCTGGCAAGAAATGAGTAAACTTTTGATCGGCTTTGTTCGTTTCTATCAACGTTTTATTTCCCCATTATTTCCTCCTAGCTGTCGTTATTATCCGACTTGCTCAGGATACATGATCCAAGCCATCCAAGTCCATGGAGCAGCCAAAGGAGGCTTGATGGGGGTAGCTCGTATCTTACGCTGCCATCCCTTTGTAAAAGGCGGAATAGATTACGTACCCCAGACGTTTACTTTAAAACGAAATACGAAAGACAAAGTCAAACCAACGTACCGTTATCGGAAAAGTTAAAAGGAATCAACAGAAATATAAAAAAGGAGCCAAAAAGCCATGATTCGTCCAATCGCCCCTAATGAAGCGTATCCTTGGGCGTTGCTGCTGGATGCAGATCCTGATAAAGCAGTCGTAGAAAGCTATCTATATAATAG
The DNA here is from genome assembly GCF_002174385.1 of Enterococcus sp. 6D12_DIV0197. Taxonomy (NCBI): domain Bacteria; kingdom Bacillati; phylum Bacillota; class Bacilli; order Lactobacillales; family Enterococcaceae; genus Enterococcus; species Enterococcus sp. 6D12_DIV0197. The sequence goes on along the minus strand of NZ_NIBN01000001.1, from coordinate 2,974,351 downwards.
CCAAACACTTGTTTATGAAGAAGCTGGAGAAATGATTGGTGTGCTAGTTTATCAAAATCAAGGCAAGAACTGGGAGATCATGAATGTGGCCGTTTCTCCAGAAAAGCAAGGAATGGGCATCGGTCGTCAATTGCTGCAAGCTGCCGAAGAAGCGATCCTTAGTCAGCACCTCGGGGCAAAACGGCCGATCGTAGTGATCAAAACTGGTAGTCTGTCCTCTGCAGCCTTGACTTTGTACCAAAAGCAAGGCTATGTTGAAAAAGAGCGGGTGAAGAATTATTTCACCACCCACTATGTCGAACCGATTTTTGAGAATGGGCAGCAGCTGTTCGATCAAGTGATTTTAGAAAAGCAACTCTAATGGATGAAGAGACAGTCTAAGTGAATGAGACTGTTTTTTTCTTGTCCTCGGAAATCGCTTTCTTCAAGCGCCGACTTGCGGTAAAATAGACAGTATCAGAATAATAAAGGATTGAGGGAAAAAAATGGCGATTTTAGTCTTTGATATGGGTGGTTCAGCAGTAAAATATGGCGTCTGGGCACAAGATTCTTTGGTGAGTAAAGGGAAGTTCACTACTCCAAATACTTGGGAGGAAATGAAAGCACAGCTGCAGCAAGTGAGGGCAAGCGTAGATGAAGAGATTGAAGGCGTTGGAATCAGTGCGCCAGGTGCGGTCAATGCCCAAGAACGGCGGATCGACGGCATTAGTGCGATCTCTTATATCCATGGGTTTGATATTTACTCAGAACTCGAAGCAGCGTTTGAAGTACCCGTAACCATCGAAAATGATGCCAATTGCGCTGGGATGGCTGAGTTTTATCAAGGAGCGGGCAAAGAGTATCAGCAAGCAGCCTTCGTTGTGATCGGAACAGGCGTTGGCGGTACCCTGTTTCAAAATGGTGAGCTAGTCCGTGGGGCACATTTATACGGTGGCGAATTTGGGTTGATGATCCTAGATCAAGGCAAAACATTTTCGCAACTAGGGACAGCGGTTCAGATGGCCTGGCGGTATTGTGATCGGATCGGAGTGGATCGAACGACGATTACCGGTGAAGAGGTCTTTCAACGTGCAGAAGATGGCGATGCCATTGCGATCGAGGAAGTCAATAAATTTTACAACTATTTAGCACAAGGACTGTTCAGTATTCAGTTTGCTTTTGATCCTGAAGTGATCATTATCGGCGGTGGTGTCAGTGCCAAAAAAGGCTTGTTAGAAGAAGTTGACCAGCGCTTGAAAAAAATGTTGGCGGATCAAGCATTAAATGATTTCGTCCCACTGATCAAGCTATGTGACTATCGCAATGATGCCAATTTAGTTGGGGCGGCGGCAAATTTTCAAGCATTGTATCCACGAAATAGCCGCTAACATGAGGATGTAATGTTTTCAAACGTCCGTTTGAAGAAAAAAGTATCAAATCAAAGCGTATCGGCAGCAAGCAAAGGGGAAAAACCTTTGCTTGCTTTTCTTTTTATCCAAAAATTAGAAAAGCGATTCCATTGTTGCTGGATCAATGTTTTAAAAGCACCATTTTTTATCGGCGAAAAAAATAAATTCTGAATAGGTGAAATATTCTGATAATTCGTTGACATTTCCTAGATTTTTCAGTATATTGGATAACATATTCAGGGGAAGTAAAGGAGAGGAAAATTATGAAAAAGAAATTTGCATTTTTGTTTGCGAGTTTGTTTTTATTGACAGCTTGTAGTGCAGGACCAACAGGTGGACCAACGGATAGCAGTGGTGCTGCTGAAGGCGGCAATAAACAAGAGGGAGATACCATTAAGATTGGTGCCAACTTAGAGTTATCTGGAGCAGTTGCTGCTTATGGGACGGCTGAAAAAGAGGGGATCGACTTGGCAGTCGAAGAAATCAATGCTGCCGGCGGCGTTCTTGGAAAACAAATTGAAATCATTTCGAAAGATAACAAATCAGATAACAATGAAGCTGCGACAGTAGCAGCCAACTTAGCAACCAATGATAAAGTCGTTGCCATTATTGGACCAGCAACTTCAGGTGCCACAAAGGCGGCTTTACCGAATGTGACGAGAGCCCAAGTACCGATGGTCACTCCTTCAGGTACCGATGATGCGATTACTTACACCAGTGGAAAAGTCCAAGAATTTGCGTTCCGTTCTTGTTTCCAAGATAGCTTCCAAGGAACAATCTTGGCAAAATATGCAGCAGAAAATTTGGATGCTTCAAAAGCCGTAATCTTGGGTGATAACTCAAGTGACTACGCAATTGGTTTGACGGAAGCATTTAAAGAAAGCTACCCAGGCGAAATCGTCTTAGAGGATAACTTTACCGAAGGCGACAAAGATTTCCAAGCAGTTCTTACAAGAATCAAAGATGTCGACTTCGATGTCTTGTTCATTCCAGGCTACTACACAGAAGCTGGTTTGATCATCAAGCAAGCGCGAGAATTAGGAATTGATCAAGCAATCATTGGTGCGGATGGATTCGGTGATGAAAAAATGGTTCAAACAGCTGGTGCAGAAAATGTCAGCAATGTTTACTATACAGGTCACTTCTCTACCAAAGCACCAGCAAACGACAAAGTTGAGCCGTTTGTGGCAGCTTTCAATGAAAAATATGGCAAAGAGCCTTCTGCTTTTAATGCATTAGCCTATGATGCCGTTTATATGATCAAACAAGCGATCGAAGATCAAAACTCAGCAGATTCATTGGCGATCGCAGCTGGTTTGTCTGAACTGAAAGACTTTGTCGGTGTGACCGGTGAAATCACGATGGATGAAAATCATAACCCTGAAAAATCAGCAGTTGTTTTAGGATTGACTGACGGGAAAGAAACCTCAGCAGACACTGTGGAACCTTAAAAAACCCGCAGTTGTTTGGCAGTGAAAACTGGGACAGACCTGATGTGTTTGTCTCAGTTTCTTTTCTCTAAAAGAATGACCATAATAAATGATATTGGAAGTGAGTATATGGAAATGATGATCCAACAATTGATCAACGGCTTGTTTCTAGGCAGTATCTATGCCTTGTTAGCGTTGGGTTATACGATGGTGTATGGCATCATCAAGTTGATCAACTTCGCCCACGGAGAAGTTTACATGATCGGTAGTTTTATCGGTTACTTTTTGATCAATCAATGGCAATTAGGGTTTTTCCCCGCGTTGTTCATTTCAATGATCGCCAGTGCAGCTCTTGGGGTAACGATCGAATTTTTAGCGTATCGTCCCTTACGCAATTCCACGCGAATTTCGGCACTGATCACGGCAATCGGGGTTTCTTATTTTTTGCAAAATGTCATGATCTTTTTCTTTTCAGCCAATGTGCGCCCCTTTCCGCAAGCGATTGAACGACAAACTTATTCCATCGGGTTTGTTCAAGTAAGTAATGTCCAGTTATTGATCTTGGCTGTTTCGGTTACCTTAATGATTCTCTTGCAATTGATCGTGAAAAAAACCCGTATGGGAAAAGCGATGCGGGCAGTAAGTGTTGATGCAGATGCAGCGCGTTTGATGGGGATCAATGTCAATCGAACGATTTCCTTTACCTTTGCCTTAGGCTCGGCTTTGGCTGCAGCTGGCGGGATGCTGATCGGTTTGTATTATAATTCCATTGATCCATCAATGGGCGTCGTTCCTGGTCTGAAATCTTTTGTTGCAGCGGTTCTTGGCGGGATCGGGATCATTCCTGGAGCAGCCTTAGGTGGCTTTGTGATCGGTTTGGTGGAAACAGCAGCGACAGCGCTTGGTTTTTCTGATTATAAGGATGCTTTAGTGTATGTCATTTTAATAATTATATTGTTGGTTCGTCCAGCTGGGATCCTCGGCAAAAATATCAAAGAGAAAGTGTAGGTGGCAGAAATGAAAAAGAATTTACGTTACAACTTAATCTGGCTCGCTCTGGCAGCTATTCTTTATTTTGGATTATTTGCTGCCTACAATGGCGGAATGATCAATTTGTTCTCTGATGCCATCATCGTCAATATCGGAATCAATATCATCTTGGCAGTCAGTTTGAATCTGATCATCGGCTTTTCAGGGCAATTCTCCTTAGGACATGCTGGATTTATGGCAATCGGTGCTTATGCTGGCGCGATCCTGTCGGCTAGCAATCCAACCTTTGGCGGCTTTTTAACTGGTTTACTGGTGGGAATGCTGGTTTCTGGTGCAGTCGCATTAGTGGTTGGGATTCCGACCCTCCGTTTAAAAGGCGACTATCTAGCGATCGCTACCCTAGGTGTGGCAGAGATCATTCGGATCTTGTTGGTGAACCTACGAGGCTTGACCAATGGTCCTGCAGGAATTTTCGGATTGCCCCAATTCAGTAATTGGCAGATCGTCTTTCTCTTTGCCGTTTTATCGATTCTTGTCGTGTCAAACTTTATCCATAGCGGACCAGGTCGGGCGACTTTAGCGATTCGGGAAGATGAGATCGCTGCAGAATCAATGGGGGTCAACACAACGAAATACAAGGTAATTGCGTTTGTAATGGGGGCAGTGATGGCAAGCATTGCTGGTACCCTTTATGCCAGCTATCAGCAGTCGGTTTTCCCACGAGATTACGGTTTTATGAAATCGATCGATGTATTGATCATCGTCGTTTTTGGAGGGCTTGGGAGTACCACAGGAGCAGTTGTTTCGGCAGTAGTGCTAGGAATCTTAAATATGTACTTGCAAGGCTTCTCTGATTTGCGCATGATCATTTATGCATTGGCTTTGATCATCATCATGATCTTTAAACCAAGCGGACTTTTAGGGACATGGGAATTCTCCGTAAAAGGACTGCTGGATAAATTTAGAAAAAAGGGGGATGACAACGATGCCTCTATTAGAAGTTAAAAGCTTAACGAAAAACTTCGGCGGTTTAGCTGCTGTTTCTCATGTAGACCTCCATTTAGATACCAATGAGCTGGTCGGATTGATTGGACCAAACGGTGCTGGCAAGACAACGCTCTTTAATCTCCTGACAGGTGTGTATGAACCTAGTGAAGGGGAAGTGCTTTTTGAGACCCAAGGTAAGCCAAAACGTTTAAATGGTGTGAAGCCCTATAAAATTGCGGATTTAGGTCTTTCAAGAACCTTCCAAAACATTCGCTTGTTTAAAAATTTGACTGTGATGGACAACGTCTTGATCGCTATGAACAGTAAGCATAAAGAAGGCCTGCTGACTAGCATCCTGCGTTTGCCAAAGTACTACAAAAACGAAGCGTCCATGAAGAAAAAAGCCTTAGAGCTGTTACGGATCTTTGATATGGATGGCAAAAGTCAAACGTTAGCGAAAAATTTGCCTTATGGCGAGCAGCGTCGGTTAGAGATCGTACGCGCATTGGCTACAGAACCAAAAATTCTATTTCTTGACGAGCCGGCTGCGGGGATGAATCCTCAAGAAACAACAGAACTGACAAAGCTGATCTATAAGATCCAAAAAGATTTTCAATTGACGATCCTCTTGATTGAGCATGATATGAGTTTGGTCATGGAAGTGTGCGAACGGATCTATGTGCTGGAATACGGCCAAGTCATCGCCCACGGTGAACCAGAAGAGATCAAAAACAATCCGCGGGTGATCGAAGCTTATCTAGGAGGGGAAATCTGATGCTGGAAATTCAAAATTTAAGTGTACACTACGGCATGATCCAAGCGGTCCATGATGTTTCCTTCCACGTCAATCAAGGGGAGATCGTTTCACTGATTGGTGCCAATGGTGCAGGGAAAACCACGATTTTACGGACGATTTCTGGATTGATCCGCCCCTCAAATGGCTCAGTCACTTTTGAAGGAAAACGAATTGAGAAAGAAGCACCGCAAAAAATCGTCGCAAACGGCTTGTCGCAAGTGCCAGAAGGGCGGCACGTCTTTTCAGGATTGACGGTTCAAGAAAACTTAGAGATGGGCGCCTTCTTGCGTAAAGACAGTGGTGTCAAAGAAGACTATGAACAAGTTTACCGCAAGTTTCCTGTATTGAAAGAACGCCTCTCGCAAGATGCGTCGACATTATCTGGCGGTGAGCAGCAGATGTTGGCAATGGGGCGGGCATTGATGTCAAAACCGCGCTTGCTTTTGCTGGATGAGCCCTCGATGGGCTTGGCACCGATTTTTATCAAAGAAATTTTTTCAATCATTCAAGAAATCAAGCAGCAAGGAACGACTGTGCTGCTGATTGAACAAAATGCAAAAATGGCTTTATCGATTGCCGATCGCGGCTATGTATTAGAAACGGGGAAAATCGTTTTAGAAGGTACTGGAGAAGAATTACTAGCAAGTGATGAAGTAAGAAAAGCGTATCTAGGAGGCTAAACAATGAGTGTAAGTGATTTTATGACGAAGACGGTCGTCACCGTCGATTCGCAGACACCGATCTTTGATGCAGTAGATTTAATGAAGCAGCACGATATCCACCGTCTGCCCGTCGTTGACGACGGTAAATTAGTAGGGTTGATCACAGAAGGAACGATCGCTGAAGCAACTCCCTCAAAAGCGACAAGCTTAAGCGTTTATGAAATGAACTATCTCTTAAATAAAACGACTGTCGCTGATATCATGTTGAAAAAAGTGACCACGATTGAACCAGATGCACTATTAGAGGACGCCATTTCCGTCATGCGTAGTGAAAACGTGGGGGTTTTACCAGTCATGGATGATGATGCCTTAGTGGGAATCATTACCAACAATGATATTTTCGATGCCTTTTTGAAAATCACTGGCTACCACGATGGCGGAACCCGAGTGTCCATCGAGATCACGGATGACCATGTAGGCGTGTTAGCAGACGTGACCAAACTGCTTGCCGATCATCAAATGAGTATTTTGACCATCGTAGTCAATCGGATGGCGCTAAAAACGATTGTTGAGATCCAAGTAGAGTCGCGCCAAGTCGCAACGATTGAGAAAATCTTAAGCGATGCGGGGTATACCGTAACCAGTGCTGTCTTGACGAACCAGAAATGAGACAAAGCAGCAAAAGTAGTCGATCGTAACGATTGACTACTTTTTTTCGTTCCAGATGAGATTTTCTTTTTCTTTTGCTGGTTTTCTGTTAAAATAGGAAGGTGCTGTAAAGAAAGAGGTGCAATCATGTCTAAGAAAAATAAAGATATCGAAGTCCGTATTGAAGAAACAACGAAAGCCATTCATGGCAAAGACTATACCGTCAATGAATTATTTATTGGTAAAAAACGTATCGGTGAGATTTTAACGACTGGACCGAAAGAATTTCAAAGCTTTTTAGGGGATGAAGATCTAGGTTCAAGCAGAAGTTTAGAAGCTGCGATCGAGATGATTATTCGCCAATGGAATTTACATGAATAATTTCTAGAAAAATTTACTTTTTGCTCTTGCAATTTGTTATCTTTTTCGGTATTATAACTATTGTCAGGTTTGAGAAAAACCTTTTGGAGGAGTAGCGAAGTGGCTAAACGCGACGGACTGTAAATCCGTTCCTTAGGGTTCAGTGGTTCGAATCCACTCTCCTCCACCATTATTGGGGTATAGCCAAGCGGTAAGGCAACGGACTTTGACTCCGTCATGCGTTGGTTCGAATCCAGCTACCCCAGTCAGATGAATACGCAAAAAAAACAGCAAGTAGTCTTGCTGTTTTTTTCGTTATTTAACCATTATTTTTTTGGTTTGAGGAAGGGCTATAAGTTGAAGATTTTTTTTATTTGCGATACGCTAGTAGTAAAGCATTCGGGAGATGAAAACACATGAAATTTAAACTGAATCTAAAAGAAAAAGTAACGGAAGTTGCAGAGCATGTCTATGACGTTGTCAAAAAGGAAGACTATGCGATTCGTGTGGCTCCAAAAGGAATCAAAGTAACAAAACAGCGTAAGACAAAAGACACGATCAAATGGCGCGCAAAAAATCATTGATACGAATCACGGAAACATTTTTTTATTAAAGGATCCACCTTGAGAAGCACTTGTGCACAGCACGGTGCTTTTTTTGTTTTCTTGAAAAAATAAAAATGAAGAAATAATTAGCGATAGTTTACTAATTCGTCAGCTTGTCATCACCGATCGTTTTGTATGCTTTGTTATATTATTATAGACTGTTTTTTTTCTAATCGAATTTAAATAATCAAAAAATAAAATATTTTTGATGCAAATTACCTTGTTTAAGGCGATAATTTATCAATTTTCGAGATAAAATAGGGAGGTTATTTGCACAAATTATAAGTTTTATATTGAGTATCTGTTATCATATGGTACTATTACTTTATAACTGAAGCGCTTACAGATAGGTTTAGTATATTCGGAACCCAATAATTAGATCAAAATGAATAATAGCAGAGTGTATCTTTTCTGGTATTGCAGCGAAAATTAACAACCTAAGAATCAAAGAGAGAGTTTAAACAATGTACCACAGTGAGTAAAAGAATTATGAGAATTTTCCGATAACAATTTAAAAACGGCGGCTCGTTAACATGTATCGTTTCTCATCGTTACGATTAGAGGGTGAAGGAAAAGACTCTGGTTAAACGTTTACGTAATACGTACGTAAACGTTTAACTAAAAAAGATTGCCTAGCGCTTAAGGAAAGTTGTCCCATTTCCATTAAGAAATAAAAGACAAAATAAAATTGAGGAGTGTTTTGTATGAAAAATAGCAAAATAGTAAAGTCGGTCTGTTTGTTCTCCAGTGTATTTATTTTGGGAGCGTGTAGTAACTCGGATGATCAAGAAACCATTAGTTCTGGAAATCATGCAACACAAGGGGAAGAAGGGACTCCTGCCTGGCAAGAAGAAGAGATCGATCTGGTTTTTGCCAGCCGCTATTATGGGGAAGAAAATAGCGAAAATCCAATGTGGTTAAATATCGAGAAATTTATGGAGAAGTATCCGAACGTCAATGTTATTCGTGATGCGCAATTTGCCAATGGTGAAAATGGAAACTTTGAACAATTGGAAATGCTGAATGCCCGTGCACAAGACAATGACTTACCTGACATTTATTTTTCGCCGATGTCTGCTGAAGTTTACGATCGTGAATTTACGCTTGATTTAACCCCTTATTTAGAAGCAGATGATGAAGCGCAATGGATCTCTGAGAACGCAATGGAGTTTTTACGTACCCATGACGGAGAAGAAATCTATGGCTTGGCGTGGCAGTCTGTTTCTCAATATGTGTTAGTCAATACACGGCTCCTAAGAGAAAACAACATTGCGATTCCAGACTACAACTGGAGTTATGAGGAGTACGAAAATCTTCGAAGTGAAATTGCAGTTCTAACACCAAATAGCCCAATCTTTCCAGGTGTTGTCGGATTTGGTGAAATAGGTCCAAATTACTTTGATGATATTCCCAATGGCTGGAAAGGATTCAATATTGAAACAGAACGCTGGGACTTAGCTAGTGCAACTAATTTTGGTGAATATTATGAGCGATTTGCCCGCGAGGCAATCGAAGGGTTGCATTTTTATGATCTGAGCGAAGAGGAAAGAGTAGCAAAAGTCGGCAACTTGAGTTGGGCGTTTGGTGATGGCTTACAAGTGTTAGATAGTGGCTGGTTATGGGCGTTAAGTGGCGATGTTTCTGAATTGATCGAAACGCGGGATATGGAGATCGATATTTACCCAATGCCTACTGCTCCTCGTGGTGAAACCTATATTCCAGGTTACTATGATACCTTCAGTATCTCTAGTCAGTTAGAAGATGATCCTGTGAAGGCACAGGCGGCATTTGAGCTGTTGAAGTGGTTGACTTATGGTGAGGAAGGATTGCTGTCAAGATGGGCATTGATCGATGAATATACAGGTCTTCCAGAAGATGCACCACTACGAGCAGAAGATCGCTTGATGGACTTTATTCAAGGATGGCCAATCACGACCAATCCAACGGTACTAGCAAATCATCCATTGGTAAAAGGCTTCGATGAAGAGAGCGGATTAGCAAACTACAATTTTGCTGCCTTTAAAGAAGAAGCATTCCAACAACAGCTTTCAAACCCAGTGGCTTACCCAAGACAGATGCCTGGATTCTCTAATGTTCAAGGGGATGTCGATCCTTGGGAAATCATGCACCAAATCAAAGATGAAGGTGTTCGCTACAGTGACATTGCAAGCGAATGGGATCGCAGAATCAATGAACAGATCGAAGAATACTTACGACAATACAATCGATGATCACTATAGTCAATACCTACCTTGTTATGGTCATTCGAACCATAACAAGGTTTCCTTGCATCAAAAAATGAGTGATAGGTTGGGATGCTATGACGAAGAAGAAAAATAGAAGGACGGTCAAAATTGCCTGGTCGATCGTAGTAACGATTGCGATTGTATTCGCAGCAGCTCTTTCTTCCCAAAACGATAGTGGAGGGGAGCAAGAAGCAGAGGGGAATGAAGTAAGGGCTACTGAAGAAGTAATGGCTTTCTCCTATGAAGCGGACCACTATTATGCGATTGCGATGAGGCGAGCGAAAGAAGGTCTTGAGGTTCCCCTTGAGGAAGTGACCATTCAAGCGCCAGAACGCACAGGTGGCGAATTAATTCCTCCTTCTCAGAGTAAAAACTATGAGGGGCATGTCACCAGTATTCAAGCTGGGGACAAAATAGTGTTTGACATCAATGTGCCAGTCAGTGGTTTGTATGAAGTGTGGATGGATTATCGTGTAGATGAGCAAACATTTTTAAATCCAGAATTGTCATTGAGAATCAACGACACCAGTCAATTTAATGAGATGAATGCATTGACGTTGCCGCTACAATGGCAGCAAACAAATGATGAAGCCGCTATTCAATTTGACCGTTATGGCGATCAGCTTCAAGTACGATCAGAACTAGCTGGGGAGTGGGCGCAACAACCATTGAAAGACCCAAATCATTTTTTTGCAGAACCATTGAAGTTTGAACTTGAGCAAGGCGCGAATACCTTTTCTTTTGAGGTAAATGAAGGGGTTCTTTTACTAGGAGATATCATTATCAAGAATACGCAACAATCGATTCCCTCGTACGAAGAATATCTTGCGTTGTATGAAGGAACATCAAGTCAAAATGAACAACAATTGTTGACGATCGAGACGGAAGCGCCTTTGACAAAAAGTCGCAGAAGTATTCGCGGGCAATATCTCCGAAACCCAGCATTGAGCCCTTATGACTATCAAACTCGATTATTGAATGTATTAGATGGTGCTTCTTTTTCAGAACCCGGAGACAAGGTGACGTATCTTTTTGATGTAGAAGAGAGTGGATTTTATCAGATCACCTTCAAGTATTTACAAAATATGAATAACGGAATGCCTGCTAGAAGACGAATCGAGTTGAATGGCGAAGTTCCATTTGAGGAAATGCGTACCTACACTTTTGATTACGCAAATAAGTGGACGCATGAAACCCTAAGTGATACTGAGGGGAACGCGTATGTTTTTTATTTAGAAGAGGGACAGCACACGATGTCTCTTACGATTGATAGCACGTTAGTAGCAGCACCCTATCATGAATTGCTTGCATTACTTGGAAAAATGGATGCCATTGGTGCAGAAGTCGTGCGCTTGACGGGTGGTTTGGTCGATCGTCAAAGAGACTGGCGGATCGAAACTTATTTTCCAGAACTCAAAGCTTCATTAGCAGAGATCCTAGAGGGATTAGAAACACAAAAAGAAGTGCTTATCGATTTATTTGGCAACGAAAAATTGCCCATTTTAACTGAATTAGCCGTGGCTATCTCAATGGTAGAGAGTTTCTATGAACAGCCTGATACATTGCCACATTATTTGACCCGTTTTAATCAAGGGTATTCTTCCGCATACGGAAGGATTCAATCTGTTCTGCCAACATTGATCACTAGTCCGTTATCAATGGATCGCATTTTCATCCACGAGGCCAATGCGGAATTACCAAGGGAACGAGCTGGGATCTTTACTACAGCCTTCGAAGGAGTAAAGGCATTTATTTATACCTTCATCAATCCAAGATATAGGCAAGTCAATGAAACTGAGGGAGAAGCAATTGAGGTCTGGGTCAATCAATCACGATTGAACTTGGAGATCATCCAGCGACTGGTTGATGAAGAATTCACACCAAAAACAGGAATCCAAGTGAACTTATCTTTGTTACCAGATGAACAACGAATCATTTTAAATAATGCTGCAGGAAGTGTACCAGATGCTGCTCTCAGTGTCAGTCATGGGATGCCGTTTGAGCTGGGTTTGCGAGGGATCATCGAGGATCTTAGTGCATTGGAGGGATTTGACCAGCTTACTGCTGATTACAATCCGAATTCCTTTACGCAATACATTTATGACGAAGGCGTCTATGCGATTCCAGAAACGCAAACCGTCAAACTGCTATATTATCGCAAGGATCTATTGGAGATGATCGGAGAAGAACCGCCACAAACTTGGGAAGAAATGATCAGTATCATTCCTTTGTTGCAAAGATACGATATGAATATCTATATTCCTTTAGGATCAGATAGCTCACATAAAGGTTTCGACACGACGACACCTTTTATTTATCAATATGGCGGCAGACTGTTTGATGACACAGGGAGTCAAACGGAGATTCATTTAGGCGGTGCCTATGAAGCGTTTGATTTTATGACTAGTCTATTTACGGTCTACAATATGCCCTTGACTACTGCACAATTTTATCAGAGCTTTCGGGATGGGAAAACGCCGATTGGGATCGGTGATGCGAACCTGTATGTGCAATTAAAACACGCAGCACCTGAAATCGCTGGACAATGGGGGATAATCCCAATTCCTGGTATAGAAAATGCAGAGGGAGAAATCGAGCGCTGGGACCCTACCTATGGTTCTGCATCGATCATTTTTAGCGATAGTGAGAAAAAAGCAGAAAGCTGGTTATTCTTACAATGGTGGAACAGTAGCGAAACACAGGCGACGTTCTCCTATGATCTGCAGGCGACTTTGGGGCACCAATTCCTTTATCTGCCCGCTAATCTAGAAGGGTTCAAAGCAAGCGCTTGGCCGCAAGAATCAAAGCAAGTGATTTTAGACCAATGGCAATGGATTCAAACCACAGGCAGAGTTCCTGGAGATTATATTGTTGAAAGAGAGCTAAGCAATGCTTGGAACAAAGTAGTTTTAGATGGGGAAAATCCACGAATCGCCATTGATCATGCCGTCGGGATTATCGATAAAGAGTTGGAAAGAAAATTGAGGGAATTTGGGTATATCCAAGAAGATGTCTTGGTCCGACCTTTTAATGTCCCCGTATTAGAAACAATTGAAAGGTGGATACCAAGTCATGATGGGGATAACTAAATCAAGTCAAAAGACAACGAAAAAAGAGCATCGCTGGCTAGACCGTCTGTTGAATTCATCGTTTCTCTTTCTTTCGCCTTATGCACTATTATTCGGTTTACTGATTTTATTGCCTGTTTTAGTCGCTTTTATTTTATCCTTCACCTATTTCAATACCGTTCAATTTCCAGAATTTATTGGTTTTCAAAACTATATTGATTTGATCATGGGGGATACGATCTTCTTGCAAAATGCACTGATGAATACGATCTTGTATGGGGTGATCGTCGGTCCAGTAGGCTATATGTTGGCTTTTTTCCTCGCGTGGAATATCTCGCAAGTCACGCATCGGATGCGAACCATATATACGGTGATCATTTACTCGCCTTCAATTACGGGCTCTATTATGATGGGGACGGTTTGGCGCGTTTTATTCAGTGGCGATGAGACTGGCTACTTGAATCATTGGCTTTTAGAATGGGGGATCGTTCGAGAACCGATTCAGTTTTTACAGCAGCCTACGATTTTATTTGTCATTATGATTTTTATCGGGATTTGGAGTAGCATGGGAGTCGGCTTTTTAGCCATGTTAGGTGGTCTATTGAACATCGATCGTTCACTTTATGAAGCAGGAAGTATTGATGGTGTGAAAAATAGATGGCAAGAAGTTTTCTTTATTACAATTCCTTCTATGAAACCTCAAATGTTGTTTGGGGCAGTCATGGCCATCGTTGGCACGTTTAACACAGCTGGATTGGCGGCGGCTTTGAGTGGTGGAAATCCACCTCCGCAATATTCCGGTTGGTTGATCGTTGATCATGCGCAAGACTTTGGCTTTACACGGTATGAGTTAGGCTATGCGTCAGCCGTCACAGTTGTGCTACTACTTATTGTAGTCCTATTTAATCGTGTCAGCTATAAGCTGTTTAGTGAAAACTAAAATTATTATCTAGAGAGTGGTGAAAAGATGTCGAGTCCCGTTAAAGTGAATCCACAACGATTTCATAAAGACCAAATGAAGATCCACGTACTTTTGATCTTCGTTTCACTGATCATGGGGTTACCAGTGATCTTTATAATTAATCATGCATTTAAACCATTTACCGAGTTATTTGCTTATCCGCCGACTTTTTTTGTTCGGCAGCCTACATTAGAAAATTTTCAGCTCTTGACCAATTTTTCCAATCAATCCGGTATCCCAATGAGCCGTTATTTGTTCAATAGTTTATTCGTAGCGTTCACGTTGATTGTCTTGACGTTGTTGATCAGCTCCTCCGCTGCCTTTGCACTATCTAAGCTGCATTTTAAAGGCAAGAAGACCTTTAACAAAATCAATACTTTGGCGCTTATGTTTGTGCCTGTTGCGGTGGCGATCCCGCGGTTTTTGATCATTGTTCAATTAGGACTTTACAATTCGATTTGGGCACACATTATTCCAATGTTAGCAATGCCTGTCGGTTTGTTTTTATTGAAGCAGTTTATTGACCAAATCCCAGATTCCTTGATTGAAGCGGCCAAAATGGATGGGGCAAGCTTTGCTCGAATTTATTGGAGTATCATCATGCCGATGATCAAGCCCGCGCTGATCACGGTTTCATTACTGACGTTTCAGTCGGTGTGGGGCAATGTAGAAGCTTCCGCTATTTTTATGGATAGTGAAGCCATCCGAACGCTTCCTTTTTACATGTCGACTCTTTCTTCACAAACTGGAAATGTTGTCGCCAGTGCAGGAGTAGAAGCGGTCGGGGGGCTCATCATGTTTGTACCGAATTTGTTATTGTTTATCATTTTGCAAAATAAAGTCATGAATTCGATGGCACATACGGGGATCAAGTGATATGAAAAAGAAGACGATGCTTATTTTATTGGCGCTGCTCTTGGCAACTTTAGTACCGGAATCAGTTCTTGCCCAAGAAGTACCCTATTTCACCTTCACTACAGATAGTGAAAATTACTTTCTACGGACGCAAACGGCCTATACACCTGCAAAAGAAATCACCACCTTTGATGGGCGATCCTTTGTCGAACCTAATCATGTTTTCGTTGATCGCGAAGACAATGTGTACATTTCTGATACAGGGCTGAATCAAGTCATCATTCTTGATAAAGAACTGTCTTATCAAGGAACTTTAGCTAGCGAAGAATTGGTTGAAGTGCAAAGTACCTTCGTCACAGATGAGATTATTTACGCAGTAGATACGAGCCAAAATAAAATCTTTTTATATGACAAAGAGACGCATGAATTCTTACAAGAAATCGGTACGCCAGACGCACCCGTATTCAATGAAGGTTACCCTTTCTTACCGACGCATCTAGCGGTCGACATGCGAGGAAACCTCTATATTCGAGGCTCTGAATCAAGCAACGGCTTGATCATGCTGAATCGCGCTGGAGAGTTCGTTACCTTCTTTGGTGCCAACCCTTTAAATGTTCCACTGTTAGATCAGATTCGTTCTTTCTTTTTAACAGAAACGCAGCAACAAGCAATGGAAACTGTTTTTCCAAATATTATCGCTGATGTGAGTATCGATCAAAAAGGATTTGTTTATACGGTGACTTCTTCATTGGCAGCGGGAGCGATAAAAAAGTTTAATGTCGCAGGAACCAATTATTTTCCGGATGATCTGTTGGGGGAATTTAATATGGAAAGTATTTGGGTCGGTCAACAAGACAGCGTCTATGCCGTTTCCTCAGATGGTTGGATCTATGAATATGATGCGCAAGGACAGTTGCTCTTCGTGTTTGGAGGCAATGATGTGATCTCTAGTCGTTTCGGGATTTTAAGTCGTCCTACGAGTATCGCAGCCACCTCAGACAATGAACTGATCATCGTCGATCAAGGAGCATCTTCCTTGGTAAAGTATGAACGTACTCGTTTTACAGAAGCGGTTCATCAAGCCATGAGTAGTTATCAGCAAGGGGAATACCGAGTGAGCCAAGAGCTTTGGGCGTATACCTTGAATTATAATTCCGTTTTCGATAACGCACGGATTGGATTAGGCAATGCCTATTTACGAGAAGGTGACGCTCAGTCAGCTTACCAGGAATTTATGAGTGCTGAGTTTACCCCTGGAATATCGGCGGCTTTTTGGGAAATTCGGCAAGATTGGCTGAGTGCCAATTTAAATGCCTTGTTTGTCCTGATGATGATCGGCTTTCTCTTATGGAGCATATGGCGATTGTTAAAGAAATTTAGTCGCCGTTCTCTTTCGTTAAGTCATAAACTTCAATGGGTGAAAAAGTACAAACTTGTCGATAATTTCTTGTTTATTTTTGAGTTTCATCAAGCGATTTTTGATGGAATCTATACGATCAAACGTCGCAATCGGGTATCAGTGTTTTTCTCTATGATTCTCTTTTTTCTCTATATTGTTTTGTTTCTGAGCTATCATCAATGGACAAATGTAATTTTTGTAGCAAACAATCAATATCTATTATATGAACTAGCACTCCTCATTTTTTTAGTCTTATTATGGGTAGTATCAAATTATTTGATTTGCTCGATCAACGATGGGGAAGGTACGTTTATCCAAAGTGTCAATGGAACTGCTTATGCGATGACACCACTATTATTTGTTTTTCCAGTCGTTATTCTTTTGAGTAATGGTCTTACCTTAGAACAAAGTGTCTTTTTCTACCTTCCACAAGCAGTTACAGGACTTTGGATCTTATTTCTACAATTTTTTGTGATCAAAGATCTTCACAACTATGACGTAGGCGAGACGTTTTCGATCATCTTTAAAAGTATTTTTACCATGTTGATTATTGGGCTATGTGTATTTGTCCTGTACACATTAGGTAGCCAGCTTGTCAACTTTATTCTAGATGTGATAACTGAGGTGAGTGCCCGATGAATAAAAAATGGCTGACTTATATACTAATTTTACCAGTAATTGCTTTCCTGGTTGTTTGGCTGATCAGTCCGAAAGAAGAAAAGCCCAGAATCGAGCCGATAATGAACGATTTTCAGGCAGTGACAGTTAACACAGCAGCAAAAGCTTCTGAGGAAAGCTATGATGTACCGTCTGAAATTCCAGCTTCTTTTCGGTTAGTAGCTGAAAATGAGCAACTGATGTTGTATGTCGAAGAAGAGACGGCAGCTATCATCGTCTTTGACAAGGTGAACGGCGAGCAATGGACTTCCTATGACTATCAAGCAGATTATGTTGAGATGCAATATAGTCAAGAAATCGTCAATTATATCAAGTCTGGTGTTTCAATCGTTACGTATGATCGCGCAACACCAGGACGACGGACACTCATGGATTCGGGTGTCACGAAAGAATACCAGTTTCACGAGAGTGGTTTTGTTGCCAGTATTGATTTTACTTCACAAAAGATTCGTTTTGAATTGAAGGTCAGTATTCAAGGTGGCGATCTTCTTGTTCATATTCCCAAGGAAAGTGTTGAGGAGTACAATGAGCATCTTTGGCAGCCGGGAAACAATAATATTTCACTGAATCAACTGATCCTGTATCCATTTTTCGCTAGTACAGAAGGTGAAGAAACAGGGTATCTAGTTGTACCCGATGGTCCAGGGGCAATCATTCGCCTAGATGAGACCCCAAGATCTCTGGTCGGGTATTCTGCCCCTGTTTATGGCTTAGATCAGGGGTATGAAGACAATCCTCGAGGAGGCGCCTACCCGTCAAAGCCAATTGAGCTTTTGACGTTACCGATCTATGGTGTGATTAAAGAAGAGAACACCGCTGGCGTGTTAGTTATTTCTGAAAACGGAGAAAGCTATGCCACGTATAACTATCGACCCAAAAATACAGATACGCATTTTTATCAATCCTATTTTACTTATACCTATCGTACCGCTTATTCACAATTTCAAAGTCGGATCAATGAAGATCAACATATCTTAGGCTTTCAAGAACTTCCCAATGATTTTGATGTCGTGCAACGCTATGTTTTCTTGCGAGAAGATGAGGCGAATTATGTTGGTCTGGCAAAAAGTTATCGAAGCTTTATTGAACAGATTGGAGAGACCAAAGAAAAAGCGACACCTGTTCAATCGATGCCTGTGAAAATTGATTTCTTAATGAATGAAGTAAAGCTGGGAAATTTGGGGATTGAGGAGGTAGCGCTGACAGATCATCTGCAAGCACAAGCAATCACAGAGCAATTACTAGAAAGTGGCATCGATCAGTTAACGGTCACTGCTAAATCGTTTTTACAAGATCGCTGGGCATATGGCATTGGCCCGCAAAAAGACCTAAAGAATAACCAAGACTTTCAAGCGCTGTTGGCAACCTTTGAGGAGCATGAGATCGCTTTTAACTTTTATGTGGATTATACGAAATCTTATCATAATGCAAGCAATCAGCAAACGTATAAATTAAATAGGAACGATTTTCAGTTTTTTGATCCAGAAAAGGCAACCCTCAATTATATGAATAGTCCTTACTCCTATGCTTCATCATTAGAGAAGGACTTAACGACACTCGCTGAGCTTGAGGGCGTGAGTCTGGCTTTGGCTGGTTTCGATCACAACTTGTTTACTTTTTTTGAAGACCGTCAGATCCATAGCAGCCTGGTGACGATGACAAGTGTCAAACAGTTGCTTGAGCGATTGGAGGAAGCTGAGGTAGCAGCGAATATGTATCGACCAAATGCGTATCTTTTCCCTTACCTCGATGATTATTATGATACGCCTATCTATTCTTCAGGGTTTGTTTTTATTGATGAAACGATTCCATTGTTGCAACTGATTTTAAGTGGACATGTTGAGATGTATGCCACCTATCTGAATAGTGTTTCCCATGACCAAGATACCCTTTTGCGACTAATCGAATTTGGTGTTTATCCTGCATTCGTCTTGACGGGGGAACCAGCATACAAAATGAAAGGTACCGGTGCGAGTGCAATCACTGTTTCTGAATATGAGTATTTAGCAGAACGAATCACCTTTTATTATGAGGCAATGAACGAAGCCTTGGCAGGTGTCAGAGGAAGTGAGATGATCGGCCATCAACGCTTAGCAGAGGGGGTCGTTCAAGTAACCTATGCCAATCAAAAGACACTAACGATCAATTATAATGAAACGACCTTTGATACAGGGGAAGTCACAGTAGAAGGAAAGGGGGTCGTTGTTCGATGAAATTATCCATGCAAAAGAAAAAGAAGTTAACAGGGTTGCTTTTTGTCAGTCCTTGGATCATTGGGTTTCTGACGTTAGTCGCCTATCCGCTTAGTCGAACGATCTTCTTTAGCTTCCATAACGTCTCCTACGGGATTCGTTCAGGCTGGCGTTATAATTGGGTCGGTTGGGAGAATTATGACCGAATCTTGTTTCAAGATATTGACTTTGTGATCGCCTTGCAAGACTTTTTTGTGGCTACCTTATTTCAGGTACCCGTGATCATCGCCTTATCCGTGATTATCGCTATGCTATTGAACCAAAAAATCCGTGGTAATTGGTTCTTTCGTCTGATCTTTTTTCTACCTATTATCATCTTAAGCGGCAAACTGATGACCATGATCAGTGAGTATGGTGGAACAGGAATTGTGGCGAATCTCGTGATTCTCGATATTTTAGAATTTTTTATTCCTTCACAAGCGGTTGTTCTACTGATTGCAGAGCTATTTGAAATGATTGCGCAACTGCTATGGTATTGTGCAGTTCCAGTATTGATTTTTCTAGCATCCTTGCAAAATGTCAACCCGAGTATCTATGAAGCTGCATCGATCGACGGCGCCTCTTCTTGGGTCAGTTTTTGGAAAATCACTTTACCGATAATTTTTCCGTTGATCAATGTCGCTGTCGTGTTTATAGTCGTTTTTTTAGCAAATTTCGAAGCAAATCCAATAGTTTCCATTATATTAGAATCCACTTATGACGGGGCTAGAAGAGAAGGCTATGCATCAGCGATCGCTATATTGTACACACTGTTCCAATTTTTAATGATTGGTATTTTGTATACGATCATAAAAGAGCGCAAGAAAAGTAAGGCGGGTTAAGAACATGATGATACGACGAAGAGGAAATACCCATAGAATGAAAAAAATGATACTGGGAACGAATGTTACAAATGGTTTACTAGGGAAAATCGCCATATATGCAATCTTGATCGTGCTGAGTTTTGTCTTTATCTTTCCCTTGATCAATATGATAACGGTTGGATTGATGTCAAATTTAGATTTGGCAGATCACTCGATCGAATGGATCCCTTCAGAATTTTATTTAGAAAATTTTCGTCTGACCTGGCGAGCGTTGCGACTGCCAGGGAGTTATTTCACTACTGTACTGGTTGCAGGGGTCTCCACCGTGTGCTTGATGCTCTCATCTGCGCTGATTGCGTATGGCTTAGCTCGCTTTCAAGTTCCCTTTAAATTTCTGATCTTTTCATTGCTTTTATTTACCTATCTAGCACCCAAAGTATTGTTTTTTATTCCGCGATACCAACTCTTTACTACGTTTGGGTTAAGTGGAAATATGGGTGCGTTGATCTTCCCAGCTCTAATGGGGCAAGGGGAACAAGCTGCTTTATTTATTTTGATCTTCTATCAGTTTTTCAAAATGATTCCAACGGCATTAGAAGAAGCCGCCTTTCTAGATGGTGCAGGAGCCTTTAAGACGTTTTATAAGATTGCCTTACCGATGGTGAGACCTGCATTTGTAATTGTCGGGATCTATGCTTTTGCGTTGTATTGGAATGAAACGTTGTTGACTTCTTTTTATATTGAAGGAAATATTCAAACCACACCTATGCTACTCAATTCATTGGAGAGTCAATTTAACAATGTCGTCAATAACACGGCGACCCTAGGCGATCCGGGAACCAATCCAAATCTTAGTTATACGGAGGCAGTGGCATATTCGGGAACGATCTTGAGCATTTTTCCGTTGATATTCTTCTATGTTTTTGTTCAGAAATGGTTTGTGGAAAGTATCGACAAGTCAGGAATCACGGGAGAATAAGAGGTAATCGTAGCTCTATTTTCCCTTTTATTCTTGCTTTGACGATAGCTAGAGGACGTTTTTACTTCTTTTAACTATCGTTTTTTCTTCAATATTTGTTAGAATAGAAGAGAAATAAATGGCTATGAATGCTAATGAGATAAAAGTAGCAAGCTTTTTCATTTGATCAGAAGCAACGGATACTAAAGCACACAAAAGGAGATTTGAGATGGCTGCGACTATAAAAGATATTGCTCGAGAGACAGGCGTTTCGATTGCCACTGTTTCGAGAGTGCTGAATAATATTGGCGGGTATAGCAAAGAAGTTGAAGAGCGAGTCCTTTCGGCAGTTAAAATGCTAGGATATCGCAAAAATGAGACTGCCATCAGTTTAGTGACCAAAACAACTAAGACGGTGGGAATCATTATGCCAAATTCTGATACTTCTTTTTATGTGAAAATTATTGAAGGAATTGAAGAAGAAGCACACGCAAGAGGATTTAGCGTGATCGTGACCCATGCAGGGATCGGGGGAGAAGGCTTCCAGAAGAGTTTGGATCTCATGGCTGAACGTAGAGTGGACGGCATTATTGTGTTTTCCATTTTTTTATCAAAGTACGATTTGGCACCAATCGAAAGCTTGAATATCCCGATTGTACTCGTCTCAAGTACGGACACAAACAACAAAATTCCTTCCATAAAAGTGGATGATTATTTGGCAGCGTATACGGCGGTTGACTATTTGATCAAACAGGGACATGCGAATATTGGGCTGGCAGGATTAAGCTATGATGATGAGAATACGAGTGTACCGAGGATCAAGGGGTATATTGATGCCTTAGAGAAGAATCAGATCCCCGTTAAAGAACAATTTATTGAGTATGGGTACTTTGGTTTTCAATCTGGGCGACGAGCAATGAGTGCGTATTTGGAAAGAAAAGAACCGATTACAGCGGTCTTTTGTGCAAGTGATGAAACAGCATTGGGAATCATCTCCATTTGTTACGAAAACCATATCGTCGTACCAGATGATCTTTCAGTCGTTGGTTATGATAATTCCCGTATTGCCGCAATGGTCAGTCCGCCACTGACTACCATTTCACAGCCCTTTCATCAGATGGGAAAACGGGCTTGTTTGAAACTGCTTAATTGTGTACTTAATGGGAAAAAGATCACCTCAGAGATCATCCCTTTCGAATTGATCGAACGTAAATCAGTAAAAAAGAACCGTGAAAAATTGCAAGAAACCCGTCCCTGAGAGCAGACGATCAGGGCGGGTTTTTCTGTGGAGGAAGAAAAGACCATGTGTATGTTATCGAGGGAAGATTTAATGCTTTTTACACGAGTGAGATAGTCAGTGAAGGGAATGGTGATGCTTTAGCAGTTATTCCTCAATTTCAATCCCCAAGACAGTTAGGTGACCGTTTGCCACTAGTTTGATGACGAGTTTTGCTAAATGGTCGGCGTGCATCGTTGTTTTTGCCGTTAGCCACCAATGCAGCGTGCCAACAAATATTGAGGTCATATAATCAATGATGAAATCTAAGGGCACTTCAAGATCGCCTTCTGTGATCTTCAAGGTTGAAAAGATTTCTTGATACCGTTCCGTTAAAATCAGCCCCAGTTTTTTACGAATGATCTCAATGGCAGAGGCATCCATGATCGTCAAATAAAAAGAGCGATTCTTTTGAATGTGTATAAAAAGTTCGGTCATGGCCGCTTCGATTTTACGGATCTTGATTCGATTGCCTTGAACGAAATCTTCAAAGTCAAGGATCGAGGTAAAAGATTCGACGGCCAAGTCAAATATTTTTTCATACAAGTCTTGCTTGTCTTTGTAATGGGCATAGAAGGTCGCGCGGTTGATCATGGCTTCGTCTGCGATATTTTGGACAGTCACTTGCTCGAAGCCTTTTTCTTCAACTAAGCGAATAAAGGCTTCAATAATGTACTTATTGGTTCGTTTGACACGTAAATCCAATTTTTTCATATTGTGAATTTCCTTTCAAAATAAACGACAAAAAACGTCTAATTGTTGTTTATCCCACACCTTCGTTGGAATTGTTTGTTGAATTATCAATTAAAAGAATTACAATGAACATAAGTATTATAACAAACGGCTTGTTAGATAATCAACAAAGTGTTGTTTAGATGGAGGCAACAAATGAAAAAATATAAGGCGGGCATCGATGTCGGTTCAACAACGGTCAAGATGGTTCTGTTAGATGAACGCAATCAAACGTGTTTTTCAAGGTATGAACGACACTATGCAGACATCCAAAAGGCAGCGGAAAAAATTATTAAAGAAGCGCAAGCAGTAATCCAAGATCAGCCAGTTGCGCTGGCGATTACCGGATCAGGCGGAATGGGGCTGGCAGAAGTTTTGCGGATTCCTTTTGTCCAAGAGGTCATCGCTTGTACCAAAACAGTCGAGACAGTGATCCCAGAAACGGATGTGGCGATCGAATTAGGCGGTGAAGATGCGAAGATCACCTTTTTTGAAGGTGCGTTGGAGCAGCGGATGAATGGTAGTTGTGCCGGTGGGACCGGTGCGTTTATTGATCAGATGGCGGTTTTATTGAAAACGGATGCCAATGGGGTCAATGAGCTAGCCAAGGGATACCAAACCCTTTATCCGATTGCCTCACGCTGCGGGGTCTTTGCCAAAACTGATGTGCAGCCGCTGATCAATGAAGGAGCGGCAAAAGCGGACATTGCTGCGAGTATTTTTCAAGCGGTGGTCAATCAAACGATTGCTGGCTTAGCAGCTGGTCGTAAAATCAAAGGCAAGGTAGCCTTCTTAGGCGGTCCACTGACGTTTATGTCGGAATTGCGTCAACGATTTATCGATACGTTGAACCTGCAAGAAGCAGATATCATTTTTCCCGAGAACCCAGAACTGTTTGTGGCGATGGGGGCTGCACTGTATGCAGAAGAAGCGCAGCAGCTTTCTGTACTATGCGACCGCTTAGCCAATGAAGAAGACGGCACACTTGCGCCAACAGATACGCTAGATCCTTTATTCAAAGACGAAGCAGAACTGGCTGCTTTTCGTGCCCGCCATGCCCAAGCGGTTGCTGCAGAAAAACCTTTGTCGGAGCATAAAGGTGCTGCTTATTTGGGTATCGATGCTGGATCAACGACAACGAAAGTCGTCTTGATCAATGATGCAGGGGATTTGTTGTTTTCTTTTTATGGCAACAATGAAGGCGAGCCGTTAGCGACAACGATGGCGGTTTTACAAGAGCTTTATCGTCAGATGCCTTCTGACGTTTACATCGCAAAGTCAACGATCACAGGGTACGGTGAGCATCTGATCAAACATGCACTGAAGGTCGATATCGGTGAAGTCGAAACGATGGCCCATTACAAAGCTGCTGAACATTTCCAGCCAGGGGTTGATTTTATCCTGGACATTGGTGGGCAAGACATGAAGGCGATGACAGTCAAAGACGGTGCACTTTCTTCGATTCAGCTAAATGAAGCCTGTTCGTCAGGATGTGGCTCGTTCATTGAGACCTTCGCCAAATCCATGAATCAGGATGTCAAAGAATTTGCGCTGGCAGCGACAAAAGCCCAAGCGCCGGTTGACCTGGGTTCGCGTTGTACCGTCTTTATGAACTCAAAAGTCAAACAGGTCCAAAAAGAAGGAGCCTCTGTTGGCGACATTTCGGCTGGCTTGTCTTACTCGGTCATAAAGAATGCTATCTATAAAGTGATCAAGGTTCGGCGCCCCGAAGATCTTGGCGAGAAAATCGTCTGCCAAGGAGGGACTTTCTATAATGAAGCGGTTCTGCGCGCCTTTGAATTGATCAGCGGCCGTGAAGTCGTACGACCATCGATCGCTGGCTTGATGGGCGCTTATGGGGCGGCGTTGATCGCGTTAGAAGAAGCGGCGATCGACGATGTCAGTACGTTGTTGTCTCCTGCAGAAATGGCCGATTTTCAAGCAGAAAAAGAATTTACAAATTGCGGTCTTTGCGAAAACAATTGTTTATTAACCGTGACCCTCTTTTCGGATGGTCGAAAATTCATTACGGGGAATCGCTGCGAACGTGGTGCGCGGATCAAAATCAAAAAAGAAGACCGCAAAGTCAATCTCGTGGATGAAAAATACCGCCGCTTGTTCAAGTACCGTTCTTTGCGTAAAAAAGATGCCCTCCATGGGGAAATCGGCTTACCAAGAGTGTTGAATCTTTATGAAAATTATCCGCTATGGCATACCTTTTTCACCCAGTTAGGGTTTCGAGTAACCTTGTCGCCGCGTTCTAATAAAGAACTATATGAGCAAGGGATCGAAACGATTCCTAGCGATACCGTTTGTTACCCAGCCAAACTAGCCCATGGACACATCCAAGCACTGATCGATCAAAACATACCGTTGATCTTTTATCCAGGAGTCATTTTTGAGCGAGTAGAGAACACTGCCGCTGAAAATCATTTTAACTGTCCAATCGTACAAAGCTATCCAGAAGTGATTCGTAACAACGTCGATGCGATTCGTGAAGGGGCGGTTGACTACCGCTGTCCATTTTTAAATCTGGCAGATGAAGCCTCAATGGTCAAAACCTTAATGGGGACGTTTCAAGATTTTGGTTTTTCTGAAGACGAAATTGCCCAAGCGCTGCGCAGCGGCTTCGAGGAACTAGATCAGTTCAAAGCAGATATTGCGCAACGGGGAGAAGAAACGCTGCGAATGCTGATGACGACCAACCAAAAAGGAATCGTTTTATCTGGAAGACCGTATCATTTGGACCCTGAAATCAACCATGGGATAGCGGAAGTCATTACCCAAGAAGGCTTTCATGTACTGACCGAGGACAGTATTGCTCATTTAGCAAATGTCGGCGATCTGCGGGTCGTGGATCAATGGGTCTATCATTCACGGTTGTATGCGGCTGCACGAGTGGTGGCGAAAAACAAGCAGTTGGAATTGGTTCAATTAAACTCCTTCGGCTGCGGGATCGATGCAGTGACCACCGATCAAGTCGAAGAGATCATGGCGCAATATGGCAAGCTGTATACGGTGTTGAAAATCGATGAGGGTGCAAACCTTGGAGCGATTCGGATTCGGTTACGTTCCTTGAAAGCAGCAGTCAACGAACGGGATAAACAGCACTTTGTTCCTAAAAAGCAATACGAGGAACCAGCAAAGATTATTTTTACCAAGGAAATGCGCAAGCAGCACACGCTCTTATTGCCGATGTTGAGTCCCATCCATCAAAGCGGATTAGTAGATGTCGCTTTGCAGGCTTCTGGGTATCAAGTGGTCTGTCTGCCCAGTGAAGATCGAGAAGCAGTCAATGTCGGTTTGCGCTTTGTCAATAACGATGCCTGCTACCCGGCCATCATTTCCATTGGACAGCTGGTAGAAGCGTTACAAAGCGGGGAATATGACGTCGAAAACACCAGCGTATTGATGACCCAGACGGGCGGTGGGTGTCGCGCAACGAACTATATTCCCTTGTTACGTAAAGCATTGAACGATGCAGGATTTCCGCAAGTACCGGTGGTATCTATTTCGATGGGCAATACTGGTGTTGAATCAAATCCTGGCTTTCGCTTTACCTTGCCGATGATGAAACGCTTGGCGGTGGCATTTTTATACGGAGATCTCTTTGAACGAGTCGTTTATCGCACCCGTCCATATGAGCAAGAAGCAGGGGCTGTCGATCGGCTCCACCAAGAATGGCTGGAAAAAATTGCCAAAAATGTCCGCAATGGCTCCTTCAGCCTCTTTAATCGCAATATGAAGAAAATCATTCAAGACTTTGATCAAGTGCCGTTAAATGCTATCAAGAAGCCACGTGTCGGTGTCGTGGGAGAGATTTTAGTGAAGTATTCACCGACTGCCAATAATGATGTCGTTCGCCTGTTAGAAGCAGAAGGAGCGGAAGCGGTCGTACCAGATATTGTCGGCTTCATGAATTATTCCCTCTACAATCAGATTTGGCGCTACGAGCATTTGGGGATGGCGAAGAAAAGCAAAATGATCGCTGATTTTGCGATCATGGCGATTGAACGGCTCCAAAAACCAATGGATAAAGCGTTGCGGGCGTCAACGCGCTTTGAGGGCATTCATTCGATCTATCAGCTTGCCGAGCAAGCGAGCGAGATTGTTTCCATCGGCAATCATACGGGAGAAGGCTGGTTCTTGACCGGTGAGATGATCGATCTGTTGGAAAATAATGTCAACAATATCATTTGTCTGCAACCATTTGGCTGTCTGCCTAACCATGTAGTAGGAAAAGGTGTTATGAAAGAATTACGTCGTCAATACCCACAGGCGAACATTGCAGCGATTGATTACGATCCAGGTGTTTCGATCGTCAATCAATTGAATCGCATTCGCTTGCTGATGGCCACTGCTAATAAAGCGCTGGCTGAATAAATTCTCAAGCCAGCGACCGAACCAATTTAAAAGCAAAGAGACTGCTCTTGTTTGGACAATTTGTGATAACTTCTTTTTCTGCCTATAAAATGGGGAAAGAGTTCGCACAAATTGAGAAAAACTGAGCAGTTTTTGCTTTTTTTATTAGCTATTTAGGTATATACCAGTTATAATAGGAGGGGAACGGAGGAATGTGTAGTGGTGGAAAAATTACCTGTTTATATCCAGATTCATGATCAAATCAAAGCCAATATCGAAAACAATACATACAAAATCGGGGATCGTCTGCCTTCAGAACGGGAGTTGTCAAAACAATTCGGCGTGAGTCGCATGACGTTGCGGCAAGCGATCCAAACCTTAGCGGATGAGGGGATTCTTGAGCGCAAAATCGGTTCTGGCACTTATGTGGCTCGTCAAAAAGTACAAGAGAAAATGACGGGCACGACGAGTTTTACCGAAATTATGAATTCTCTTGGTCGTAAGCCTTCCAGCAAAGCGGTCGCTTATTTCTTGACGGCACCTAGCTCCAGTGAGATGGAAAAGCTGCAATTAGAAGGACACGAAACGATTTTACGGATGGAGCGGATTCGGTATGCGGATGATGTGCCGATCTGTTTTGAAGTAGCGAGTATCCCTGAAAAGTTTATTCATGACTTTAGCAAGGAGGAGATTATCTCTTCCCTCTATAAAGTGTTGGAAGAAAAAGGACAGCGGAAAATTGGCGGCGCTTCGCAAACGATCTCAGCTATGGTCGCTTCCGAGCAAATTGCTGATTACTTACAAATCAAACGCGGCGATGCGATTTTACGTATGCGGCAAATCACTTCATTTGAAGATGGACAACCATTTGAATATGTGCGCACCCAATATGTCGGCAATCGTTTCGAATTTTATATGGAAAAATAAGCTGCCTGAGACGGCTGGAAACAAAAAAGACGCGAAAAAGCCGAAAGGACACTGCGAGCATACGTGCTGTTGCTCCGCATCGGTCAATTCGGTTTTTCAACGATTGGGCGTTCCTGCATTCGCTGCAGCAAGCGGCATTAGAGTCCGCGCTTTGAGGAAAAAAGCAAACCTGACAGGGTGCTTGCCCTGCGTAGTTACTCGGTTGGCTCCTCAATGAGGCGCTCTACATATTCGGTCTTGCCTTTGTTTAGCTGCACTTGCCCTTGCAGCAAATCAATCAAAGCGGCTTCTTGGTCGGCAAGCGTTGCTTCGGGAATCATTAAGGTAACAACGATTTTCTCGGTATAAGCAAT
Source organism: Enterococcus sp. 6D12_DIV0197 (assembly GCF_002174385.1). Classification (NCBI taxonomy): domain Bacteria; kingdom Bacillati; phylum Bacillota; class Bacilli; order Lactobacillales; family Enterococcaceae; genus Enterococcus; species Enterococcus sp. 6D12_DIV0197. The sequence continues at coordinate 2,945,615 of NZ_NIBN01000001.1, read as the reverse complement.
GTCTTTTACGTAGATGTTCTGCAGTTCTAAATAGTTTTGCAGCTTACCTAAAAGGGGATAATCAATGGTCAATGCAAGCTCTTGATGCAAAACGCCTTCGACGATTCCCACCGCTTTGATGCCAGCGGAAGCTGAACTGGAATAAGCGCGGATCAATCCGCCAGCGCCAAGTTTCGTTCCACCGAAGTAGCGGGTAACGACAGCGACCATATTGATCAAGTCATTTTTCTTCAATACTTCTAAAATCGGTACTCCAGCGGTGCCGCTAGGTTCACCATCATCACTGCTGCGTTGGATCTCATGGTTTTCACCCAATACATAGGCGCTGCAATGATGATTCGCCTTCCAATGTTCTTTTTTGAGGGCTTGTATAAACGCTTTGGCTTCATCTTCTGATTGGATTCGTTTTAACGAACAGATGAAACGCGATTTTTTGATTTCTATTTCCGTTTCTCCATCTTGTCGGATCGTTCGATAAGTCACGCGTACGATCGCCTCCTTTATGTTTCTAGTATAGGCAATCGGAAGGAAAGTTACAAATAGAAGAAAGAAAAAGGCACCAACACAGACCTGAAAAAGAGGAGGCAGTTGCTTTGGGTAGACGCAAAAAGTACGATACGATCACGCACTATTTAAAAAACAACGGCGGTTCACAAATTACGTTAACCTTTACCCAGTTTGATGAATTTCTTTTCCCAGCATCCGGTTTGCCCAAAAGTGCCCGCACGAGTACGGATTGGTGGGCAAATGATTACCGACATCCTGAAAACGGGGCCTATGCGTGGCTGAATGCCGGCTATGAGGTAGTCCTCGTCAATTTAAAAAAAGAGTATGTCGTTTTTAACCGTTTAGTAAAATCAAACTGGCTGCTGGATAGAAAGCGTTGACAAATTTCAAACTTGTTCTATACTAGAGATAGGAAATGTTATCTTATTCTTAAAATTCAAGGAGTGTTCGATATGGCGAAAAAAACAATTATGTTAGTTTGTTCTGCAGGAATGAGTACAAGCTTATTAGTAACAAAAATGCAAAAAGCAGCTGAAGCAAAAGGATTAGAAGCAGATATTTTTGCAGTTTCCGCTTCAGAAGCAGATCAACATTTAGAAAGCAAAGACGTAAATGTTTTATTATTAGGACCACAAGTTCGTTTCATGAAAGGCGATTTTGAGAAACGTCTAGCGCCAAAAGGAATTCCTTTAGAAGTAATCAACATGGCAGATTACGGCATGATGAACGGCGAAAAAGTCTTAGATCAAGCTTTGACATTGATCGGCGAATAAGCAAGACCTGCTGTTGAAGCAAACAAGAAACCTGTAATCGGTTCAAGTACTTTTCAAAAAGTACTTGAACCGATTTTTTTGCGTACTTAAAACTGAGGTGTATGTTATGACCAATCAAAAAGGAAGACAATTTTTTGTTTTAGATGAAACAATGAATGTAGGAAAACCCTTTGATTCTCGACCGGCAATGCTCGAGCAGGGGCAGAGAATCGTTTGTCAGCGATGCGGTTCTTCCCACCGCAAGCCGTCGGTGCAATTACCGATAGGCAGCTATTACTGTCCAACCTGTATTCGCTATGGTCGGATCACATCAAATGGGCGACTGGTGATTCAACCTACGGATAGTCCAGCCATTGATCACCACATCGTCTGGCCAGGAGCATTGACGCCGTTTCAGAAAAAAATTTCCCAGCAATTGGTGTCTAATTGTCGACAAAAGCGATCCTCGCTTGTTTGGTCGGTCACGGGTTCAGGGAAGACCGAAATGATCTTTGAAACGATCCGCTACGTTCGGCAAGAAGGTGGTCGAGTGGCGATCGTCTCACCTCGGATCGATGTTTGTCGTGAATTGTTTCCGCGAATTCAGCAAGCATTTCCACAAGAGGAAAGCTTGCTCCTTTATGGAAAATCAGAAGAGTCTTATCGCTACACAAACATCCTTATTGCCACCACCCATCAGCTACTGCATTTTTATTGGAGCTTTCAACTGATCGTGGTGGATGAGGTAGATGCATTTCCCTACGAGGGCGATGCGCAGCTGCGTTACGGATTATACAATGCCTTAGCCAAAAACGGGTGTCTGATCTATTTAAGTGCGACGCCTTCAGAACGACTGCTGCAAGAAATTCGTGGGAAATTCGCTGTCTTGAAAATGCCGCTGCGGTTTCATCAGCGTCCATTGATCGTTCCAAAACCTGTTCATTATAGTCACTGGGCGCAGGCTTATCGCAGAAAACGTTGGCTGCGACCATTGCTGCAGCAGTTGCAGCGGCTGCTTCAAAAAAACTTTGTCTTGGTGTTTTGTCCAAGCATTGCGCTGATGAAGGAAGTAGAAGCGGCTGTCCGCCGACAAGGCACGTCATGGTCTTTGACAAGCGTTTCGTCGCAAGATCAAAAACGGAGCGAAAAAGTAGCGTCTGCTCGTCGACAGATTTACAAGGTGTTGTTTACAACGATGATTTTAGAGCGTGGGGTGACGTTTGAAAACGTCTCAGTCATCGTATTGGGTGCTAATCATCCAGTCTTTACAAAATCGGCGCTCGTGCAAATTGCTGGTCGTGTCGATCGTAAAGGGGCCTATACGGAAGGGGAGGTCATTTTTTTCTACGACCAAATGACGGAAGCGATCCGAAAAGCACTCAACGAAATTAAGGAAATGAACCAATTGGCAAAAAGCTGGCTGACCGATGGTGTGTAGTTGGTGTAAAAGGACTTTTCCTAGAGAACGAACGATCATTGAGGTGTTGGCTCCTTGGCGTATCCCAGAAAATGAATTGTGCCCGCAATGTGCCCAACAGTTTTCAGTGATCGATTGGCGAACCTGCTGCCCTTCGTGTGGAAAAAAAGAAACTGAGTTTTGCAGCGATTGTCTCTATTGGGAAGAAACGTGTCCCATGATACAATTGCAGCACCGAGCGCTATTTGCTTACGATCAAGGAATGAAGGATTGGCTTCACGAATACAAACTGATGGGAAACTATCAGTTGCGGGGGACGTTTGCGCCTGTGATCAAACAGAAACTCAACAGGTTTGACTATGAGTGTTTGATTCCCATCCCACTATCGGCAGAGCGTTACCAACAGCGAGGGTTTAATCAAGTCACCGCTGTGCTGGAAGCCGCCGGAGTCAGATTTCAAGAGTTACTGGAGAAAGTTGTTGATACCGCACCACAGGCACAACGTTCTCGCAGGCAACGATTAGTAGAGGCGCAACCCTTTGCAGTGAAGCCAGATGTAGCGTGTGAAATCAAAGGGAAAAAATTATTGTTGATCGATGATGTGTATACTACCGGTAGAACGTTATATCATGCAGCTGAAGCACTGCAGTCCTTTGGCCCCCAGTCGATTCGTTCTTTTTCTATTGCTCGTTGAAACGTTATTTTGAAAACGCTTAAAGAAAATTGTTCGATTTACTAGGCAAATGACCAAGAGTTCGATATAATAGAGTTAAGAAGAAGAAAAGAGTGGTCCTTTTCCTTCTTTACTGGTAGACGAAAGGGGTAATTTTTATGTTTAGATATAATGTGCGTGGCGAAAATATCGAGGTAACAGAAGCGATCCGTGATTACGTCGAGAAAAAAGTAGGTAAATTAGAACGTTATTTTAATGATGTGCCAGAAGCAACAGCACACGTTAATTTGAAAGTTTATACAGAAAAAACTGCAAAAGTAGAAGTAACGATTCCTTTACCATTCCTAGTTCTACGTGCGGAAGAAACTTCACCTGATCTATATGCTAGTATCGATTTGGTTGTTGACAAATTGGAACGCCAAATCCGCAAATTCAAAACAAAAATCAATCGCAAATCTCGTGAGACAGCGTTGGTTCCGCCAACAGATGGTGATTTGTTCACAACTGAAGCAAACGATGAAGAAACCAATGGTTCTGATTTAGACATCGTACGTACAAAACGTTTGTCTTTAAAACCAATGGATAGTGAAGAAGCTGTTTTACAAATGAACATGCTTGGACACAACTTCTTTATCTTTGAAGATGCGGAAACGAATGGAACGAGCATTGTGTATCGTCGGAAAGATGGTAAATACGGGTTGATCGAAACGGATTAACACGTGTGGGATCCTTTTGGCGACACCCCAAAAAAAGTCTTTTTTGACAGAGTAGCTGATAAGCTGCTCTGTTTTTTTATCTTTTGGAATGAAGCAAGAAATCTTTCTATATAAAAGTTGGCTTTGTTTCTCTTTTGTTTTATTGTGTTATACTATAGATGAAATAATACAGGGAGAGTGAATCATGACTACGTTAGCAGATGTCGCCAAAAAAGCAAATGTTTCCGCAATGACCGTTTCTCGAGTGATCAACCATCCAGATAAAGTGACCGAAGAGCTAAAGCAGCTCGTTCATCAAGCAATGCTAGAACTGGATTATCAACCGAATATTGCTGCCAAATCATTAGTTTCCAAGCGTTCCCATATCATCAAAGTGTATATCTTAGAGGAGATGGACACGACGGAGCCATACTATATGAATTTATTAGTGGGGATCGCTCGTTCCATCGGCAAAGCGCATTATTCGTTGCAGCTGGTTACGACGGATGGGGTGGATCGTGGCCCAGCTGATGGTTGTATCATTACGGGATTTCGCCAAAAGGATATGGACTGGATAAAAAATTTAAAGAAACCCGTCGTTCTATTTGGTGAAAATGAAGCTGGATTCAGCTTTGTTGATAGTGACAACTACCAAGGGATCGTTTCTGCTTGTAAACACGCCCTCGATACTGGCTATCAACACTTGGTCTATATTGGTTTAGAGTTGGAAGAAGCATTTACGAAAAGCCGAGAAAAAGGGTACATAGATACAGTGACAAAAACAGGACAAGCACCAAAAATCCATCGTTTTGAAAACCGTTCTTCTGCAGCCCGCACGTTTATCACAGCACAGAAGGAACAATTTGCGGAAAATACTTGTTTTATTTGTGCGACGGATCGTTTGGCACTAGGCATCAATCAAGGCTTGCAGTCGATTGGCGCGCAGATACCAAAGGATTTTGGGATTGTCGGCTACGATGGGGTATTCTTGGATCAGGTCAGCTCGCCCAAGTTGACGACTATGAAGCAAGCCATCGTTGAGATGGGCGAAGCTTGTGGTGAATTACTGATTCAAAAAATTGAACAGAACGATACGAGCCTGCGACAACAGCGCTTTTTACCGCAACTCGTGGTTCGTGAATCCACAAGGTGAAAAGTTAAGCAAATGGTTGCGCAATTTCTTTTCAATTCCTCAATATCTTAATTTAAAGGCTTTTTCAATTTTTGTTATCGCTAACATTTAGAAAATGTTTGCCATTTTAAGAAACCGGTTGCATAATAGAGTTACAAATTGCAGGAGGTAAACAGGATGAAAGTGAATTGGAAAAAGGCAGCTCTAGGATTAGTTTCAGGAAGTGCGTTGTTAGCGCTTGCGGCGTGTGGCGGCAACGGCGGTAGTACCGATGGTAGTAATGCAGATGCAGGTTCAGGTAGCGATGAAAAAACGATCACGGTCTCTGTAGGCGCAGACTATATTGATTATATCAATGAAGTGAAATCTGACTTTGAATCTGAAAATGATGTCACCATCAACGTTGTAGAAATGGACATGTTCGATCAAATGGATGCGCTTCAACTAGACGGTCCTGCTGGGAAAGGCCCAGATGTTACGATGTCTCCTTATGACCGTGTGGGTCAAGTAGGCTCCCAAGGGCATTTGGCAGAAATGACTTTGCCAGATGATGGACGGTACAGCGATACCGACAAGCAACAAGTGACCATCGATGATAAGATCTATGGCGCACCAGCAATGATCGAAGCGGTTGTCATGTTCTACAACAAAGACTTGATCGATGAAGCACCAGCAACTTTTTCTGATTTAGAAGAACTAGCAAAAGATGATCGTTTTGCAGAAGGCGATGACAATGTTGGTTTCTTAGCTCGTTGGACGGACTTTTATTATACGTATGGTCTATTAGCGGGGCATGGCGGGTATGTCTTTGGTGATGAAGGAACAGATCCATCTGATCTAGGGCTGAACAACGAAGGTTCTGTTGAGGCAATCACGTATGCAACTGATTGGTTCCAAAATGTCTGGCCGCAAGGAATGCTGGATGTATCAGCCAACGAAAACTTGATGTTGGATTACTTCAATCAAGGCAAAACAGCAGCTATCATTTATGGACCATGGGGCGTGAACGGCTTTGAAGAAGCAGGCATCAACTATGGTGTAGCGAAAATCCCAACGCTAAACAACGGCAACGACTATGAAACATTTGGCGGCGGAAAAGCGTGGGTGGTATCTAACTACTCACAAAACAAAGACGTTTCGCAACAATTTGTCGAGTATTTGACCAACGAAGCCAATCAAGAGAAATTGTATGACATGCGTCATGATATTCCAGCGAACATTATGGCTCAAGAAACAGTCGCTGCTTCTGATGATCCAGTAGCAAAAGCAGTGATCGAGCAATACAGTGTTTCACAACCAATGCCAAATATCCCTGAAATGTCTGAGGTTTGGGTAGGGGCTGAAAACATGCTGTTTGATGCAGGTTCAGGCAATATGACTCCTCAAGAAGCAGCGGATAATGCTGCCAAAACAATCGAAGAAGCGATTGAGCAGAAATACTAATAATTAGCCGATTACGGTCTGTCATTCATGTCGACGATTCTATAGAGGATGTTTGTCAAAAGGATTCCTTGCAACGTAGCACGCAAGAAATTGCTTGACGAGATTGTTTTCTATCGATCGTCGGCCGCTTGGCAGACTTTCGATTTTAAGGAGGATACATATGAGGACGAATTCACAAGCCATGCAGACAGCGCTTCTTTCAATCATCCCTGGTGGGGGACAATTCAAAAATGGTCAGAAATTCAAAGCGGGTCTCTTTTTTGCAGCCTTTCTGATTTTTCTGGTCGAAATGCTTTTGTTTGGTGGACAAGCACTTTATAACTTTGTCACACTCGGATCAGTACCAATGGAAGACAACTCTTTGTTCTTGTTGATTGAAGGAACACTGCAGGTCATCGTTACCGTTATTTTCATTATCTTTTGGGTTTTAAATATCAAAGATGCCTATCAGGTTCGGCAAAGCATTGAAAAAGGCTTCCCGGTAGCTGTTACGAGAAAAGAATTTTTCAAAAAATTATACGAAGATGGGTTCGCGTACTTACTGACGATCCCTGCCTACTTGGTAATGATCGTAGCAATTATTTTTCCAGTAATGGTGACGCTCTTTATGGCATTTACCAACTATGATTTTCGACACATTCCGCCAGCAAACTTAATCGACTGGATCGGTTTTTCGAATTTCACGAATATCTTCACCTTAAGTTCTTACCGCGACACCTTTGTAAAAGTATTCAGTTGGACGGTGATTTGGACCGTTTTAGCAACCACCTTGCAAATTACACTCGGCATACTGACAGCAGTTGTTGCCAATCAAAAATTTGTGAAGTTTCGTCGCGTCTTTGGGGTGATTTTCTTGCTTCCTTGGGCGGTGCCAGCGTTTATCACAATCATGAGTTTTTCAAATATGTTTAATGATACCGCAGGAGCGATCAATACGCAGGTGATCCCGCTATTGAACAATCTGCCTTTTGTGGATATTGGGAACATTGCTTGGAAGACTGATCCGTTTTGGACGAAAACGGCGATTATTTTGATTCAGGGTTGGTTAGGGTTTCCTTACATCTATGTAATGGTTTCGGGGATTTTACAATCCATTTCCGAAGATTTGTATGAAGCAGCAAAAATGGATGGAGCCAATGCGTTGCAGCGTTTTCGGAACATTACGCTGCCGGCAATCTTTTTGGTAGCAGCCCCAACCTTCGTTACGCAATATACAGGGAACTTTAATAACTTCTCGATGATCTATCTATTTAACGAAGGTGGACCAGGGAGTTTAGGCGGAAATGCTGGATCGACAGATATTTTGATTTCATGGATCTACAAACTGACGACCGGCGGCTCACCACAATATTCGATTGCTTCTGCATTGACCTTGATCATTTCCTTTGTGGTGATCTCCATTTCATTACTGGTGTTTAAAAAGACGAATGCATTTAATATGGAGGATTGAGGATGAAAAAGAAGAAGTTTTCTTTCAGCAAATTATTTACCTACTTGTTTATGATCGCGTTATCGATCATTATCATCTATCCCTTGTTGATTACCGCAACCTCAGCCTTCAAGGCAGGGAACATGATCGCTTTTCGCTTAGATTTTGATGCGGATTGGACATTGAACAACTTTCGACGTTTATTCAATGAAACCCCGTATTTGACATGGTATAAAAACACCTTGATCGTGGCCGTTTCGACGATGATCATTCAAGTAATGATCGTAACGTTAGCAGGGTATACTTACAGTCGTTACCGTTTTGCTGGTCGTAAAAGTAGTCTGATGGTGTTCTTGATCGTTCAAATGGTACCGACAATGTCGGCGTTGACCGCTTTTTATGTTATGGGCTTATTAGCAAACGGTCTAGATAGCTTCTGGTTCTTGACATTGATTTATATCGGTGGTGGGATTCCGATGAATACTTGGCTGATGAAGGGGTACTTTGATACGGTACCCATCGACTTGGATGAATCAGCAAAACTTGATGGTGCAGGGCATTTTCGCATCTTTTGGCAAATCGTTTTGCCCCTCGTAAAACCAATGGTTGCCGTCCAAGCATTGTGGGCCTTTATGGGACCATTCGGCGAATTCTTGCTGGCGCGTTTCTTGCTTCGCTCACAAGAGCGTTTGACCGTCGCAGTTGGGCTGCAAACCTTTATCAATGATGCCCGTAACCAACGGGTCGCACTCTTTGCGGCAGGGGCGATTTTGATCGCCGTACCGATCGCTGCACTGTTTTTCTTCTTACAAAAATACTTTGTTTCAGGTTTGACCTCTGGCGGAACAAAAGGATAGGAATGATAGGATGTCTGAACAACGATTTCCCTTAACGTACTTTGGGGCCATTTTTTCTCCAACAAAAGTCTATGCATGGCGTAAAAAATTAAATCGCTGGCAGCAAGTGTTCGTCTATGTTTTCTTGATGTCCTTGCTGATGATCCCGTTGACCTTAATGATCAGCAAGCAAACGGATCAAGCCTTTGCGGCATTTTTTCCCCATGCAAAAACACTCGTGACGGCAGAAACGGCAGCAAAATACAATGAGTTGCAGCTGGAAGATGGCAAACTTTTAGCGGATGAGTCACAAGTCTTTTCCCAAACAGAAGCGGGGATCATAGGCGTTGCGCTTTCAGAAGCGGCTCTTGAAAGAGCGAAATACGCCATCAATTTTCGGGAAACAGACTGGACCATCAAAGAAGAAATCGATGGACAAACTTATCACTATGAAATGCGTTACACGGCGGAAATGGCACCTGATCAAGTAGATGATGCGGCTTCGTTTCAAAAAGCAATCGAAGACGGCTTCTATCGCAACAACGAGACAGCGATTTTCTTCAGTCAGACGATCACAGTGGCATTTTTATTGGTGGCAATGAATAGTATTCTAGTCATAGGCGCAGCGTTTTTCCTCTGGTTGACGAAAAAATCACGACTGTCGACAATCGGCAGCTTTAAAGAAAGTACGAACGTGATTTTAAATGCACTGGGGGCAGGCTCTCTCGTTGCGATGTTGGCAGGATTTATTGGCGCTGATATCGTCTTGATGATCGGGATTCAGTCTTTAGGCATGCTACTGATGCTCTTCTTAGCTTTCTTAAAAACCCGTTTTAAAACGGCATAATTTGCAAACATTCGCAACAAGACGTTTGGGCGTGTGCTGGACTTTCAGCGCCGATCAATGGCTTGTTGCGTGTTTTTTTTTCCGCGTTTCTTTAAAATCTGTGAAAAAAGGTTAAGAATCCGTTTATCACGCAAGATTGATGCGATAGTTCTATCGAAAAATATTTCATTTATGGTGAACTAGTGCTAAAATAGTTAGGAGAGTTTCCAGCTAGGATAATGCAGAAGTAAAAGGAGAATTATTAAGGTATGGCCAATTTTTTTAGAAAATTAATCGAAAACGACAAAAAAGAATTAAAACGTCTTGACCATATTGCGAATCAAGTTGAATCACATGCGGATGAAATGGCCGCTTTATCTGATGAACAATTACGCGGGAAAACCGATGAATTTCGTCGTCGTTTCCAAGAGGGAGAGACTTTGGATAAATTATTACCTGAAGCCTTTGCAGTAGTACGTGAAGCTGCAAAACGCGTTTTGGGCCTTTATCCTTACCACGTCCAATTAATGGGTGGGATCGTCTTGCATGATGGGAATATCCCAGAGATGCGTACGGGTGAAGGGAAAACTTTGACGGCGACATTACCTGTTTATTTGAATGCTTTGAGCGGTCAAGGTGTCCACGTCGTAACTGTCAATGAATACTTGGCAACTCGTGACTCGACTGAGATGGGGGAGCTGTACAACTTTTTAGGGTTGACGGTCGGCTTGAACATCAACTCAAAATCAGCAGAAGAAAAACGTGCGGCATATGCTTGTGACATCACTTATAGTACAAACAATGAATTAGGGTTTGACTATTTGCGGGACAACATGGTGGTTTACCGTCATCAAATGGTACAGCGTCCATTAAACTATGCCATCGTCGATGAGGTCGATTCGATCTTGATCGATGAAGCGAGAACACCGTTGATCATTTCAGGACAAGCAGAAAAATCAACTGCGCTATACAATCGGGTCGACAATTTTGTCAAACGCTTGACGGAAGAAGAAGACTACAAAATCGATATCCAATCAAAAACGATCGGTTTGACAGAACGTGGGATCGAAAAAGCGGAAGAGACCTTCGGCTTAGAAAACTTGTATGATATTGAAAACACGGCATTGACCCATCACTTGGATCAAGCACTACGAGCGAATTACATTATGATTCGCGATATCGATTATGTCGTGCAAGATGGAAAAGTAATGATCGTTGACCAATTTACAGGTCGGATCATGGATGGTCGCCGATATTCTGATGGGCTCCATCAAGCGATCGAAGCGAAAGAAAGTGTCGAAATCGAAGATGAAACCAAAACGATGGCGACGATCACATTCCAGAACTACTTCCGGATGTACAAAAAACTGTCTGGGATGACCGGTACAGCGAAAACGGAAGAAGAAGAGTTCCGAGAAATCTATAACATGCAAGTCATTCAGATTCCAACGAACAAACCAATCTTACGGGATGATCGTGCGGACTTGCTTTATCCAACGCTTACGAGCAAATTCCAAGCAGTCGTTCAAGACATCAAAGAGCGTCACCGCAAAGGACAACCCGTGCTTGTAGGGACGGTCGCTGTTGAGACTTCTGAATTATTGTCATCAATGCTTGATCGTGAGAAAGTTCCTCATGAAGTATTGAATGCCAAGAATCACTTTAAAGAAGCAGAAATCATTTTGAATGCGGGACAAAAAGGTGCTGTAACGATCGCGACCAATATGGCTGGTCGGGGAACGGATATCAAGTTAGGTCTTGGTGTTGCAGAACTAGGCGGCTTGGCAGTTATCGGTACTGAGCGTCATGAATCCCGACGGATCGATAATCAGTTGCGGGGACGTGCGGGACGTCAAGGAGATCCAGGGATGTCGCAATTTTACTTGTCGTTAGAAGATGATTTAATGAAGCGTTTTGGTTCTGAACGAATCAAAGTGTTCTTGGATCGGATGAAGATCGATGAAGGCGACGCCGTGATCCAAAGCAAGATGCTTTCAAAACAAGTAGAATCTGCCCAACGACGAGTGGAAGGCAATAACTACGATACTCGGAAAAACGTCTTGCAATACGATGACGTGATGCGAGAACAGCGGGAAGTTATTTACGGACAACGTCAAGAAGTGATCATGGAAGAATCGGATCTTTCACCACAATTAATGAATATGGTGAAACGTTCCATCAGCCGAGTCGTCGACAGTCATACGCAATTAGAAGAAAGCAATTGGAACTACGAAGGAATCGTTGATTTTGCGGCGAATGCACTTGTTCATGAAGATACTATCAGTATCGAGGACATCAAGGGCAAATCAGCTCAAGAGATCAAAGACTACCTAAACCAACGGGCAGAAGAAGTCTTTGAACAAAAGAAAGCACAACTTAATAGTCCAGAACAATTACTGGAATTTGAAAAAGTCGTCATCTTACGAGTTGTCGATACGAAGTGGACCGACCACATCGATGCTATGGATCAGCTGCGTCAATCGGTTGGGTTACGGGCTTATGGACAAAACAATCCATTAGTTGAGTACCAAACAGAAGGATTCAATATGTTTGAGAACATGGTTGGAGCGATCGAATATGAAGTAACTCGTCTCTTTATGAAGGCAGAGATTCGTCAAAACGTTCAACGGGAACAAGTTGCTCAAGGGGAAGCACAAGGGGTAGAAGAAGCACCTGCTGCCCAAGCACCAAGTTTCAAAAACGTTGGTCGTAACGATCCTTGTCCATGCGGCAGCGGGAAAAAATTCAAGAATTGCCACGGGAAAAATATGTAACACGTTTTGAAAAAGTTGAGAGTAGGCTGGCAGACGTTTTTGTCCAGTCTACTTTCGTTTGTAAGAAAAAAAGAAAGAAGGAATTTTAATGGAAATCGCAGATATTCGGAATCAATTGACCCAGATGAATGAAAAAATAATCAGTTTTAGGGGGTCTCTTTGACTTAGATCAGTTAGAAGAGGACATTGCGGAAGCGGAACACCAAATGGCAGATCCCACCTTTTGGGATGACTCAGAAAAAGCTCAACAAGTCATTAACGCAAACAATGCCAACAAAGAGACCTACGATCAGTTCAATCAGTTAGCAGAAGAATTGGAAGAGCTGGAAGTGATGTTGGAAATGATTCAAGAAGAAGCAGACCCAGAAATGGAAGCAGAACTTGAAGCACGGATCACGAAGCTAAACGAGAAAATGGCGTCTTATGAATTGTCGATGCTGTTAGATGAACCCTATGATCGAAATAACGCCATCATCGAGCTTCATCCTGGTGCAGGCGGTACCGAATCACAAGACTGGGGCAGCATGCTGTTACGGATGTATACTCGTTTTTGCGAACAACACGGGTATCAAGTAGAGACCCTCGACTATCAAGCTGGTGATGAAGCGGGGATCAAAAGTGTCACTTTACTTGTAAAAGGCCACAACGCCTATGGGTATTTGAAATCGGAAAAAGGCGTTCATCGTTTAGTTCGGATCTCACCTTTTGATTCAGCCAAGAGACGGCACACGTCATTTTGCTCGGTGGATGTGATGCCAGAATTAGATGGGGCGATCGATGTGGAAATCAACTCAGATGATTTGAAAATCGATACGTACCGCGCAAGTGGTGCGGGTGGACAGCACATCAACAAAACCGAATCTGCTGTGCGGATCACCCATATTCCGACAGGAACGGTCGTTGCTAGCCAAGCCCAGCGCTCACAATTGAAAAACCGTGAGCAAGCGATGGGGATGTTGAAAGCCAAGCTGTATCAATTAGAAGTGGAAAAGAAAGAGCAAGAGGCAGCAGCCTTGCGAGGCGAGCAGTTAGAAATTGGTTGGGGCTCGCAAATCCGTTCTTATGTCTTCCATCCCTATTCGATGGTCAAAGATCACCGAACGAATTTCGAAACTGGGAATGTACAGGCAGTCATGGATGGCGATTTGGATGGCTTTATCGACGCGTATTTGAAGCTGAAACTGAATCAAAAATAACCTTGTGTGACTTAAACAGATTGAAACATAATTGTAATCTGTTGCAAGCAAGGTGAAATATATTCATGCTATAATAAGCCAGAATGAAAATTTGAGATGGAGAGATAGCTGTATGATAGAAATGAAAGATATAATGAAAAAGTACTCTAATGGTACGACTGCTATCCGTAACCTTTCGATTTCAATTGATCAAGGAGAGTTTGTTTATGTCGTGGGCCCATCGGGTGCCGGTAAATCAACCTTTATCAAATTGATGTATCGGGAAGAAAAAGCAACCAAAGGCGTTTTGAATGTCGCAGGATATGATTTGGTCGGCATGAAAAACCGCGAGATCCCATTGATGCGTCGAGAAATCGGCGTGGTCTTTCAGGATTATAAACTTTTACCACGGAAAACGGTCTTTGAAAATGTTGCTTATGCAATGCAAGTTATCGGCCGCAAACCTCGTGATATCAAAAAACGGGTGATGGAAGTGTTAGACTTGGTCGGCCTGAAACATAAGGTGCGGGTATTTCCAAGTGAGCTTTCCGGTGGGGAACAACAGCGGGTGTCGATCGCTCGTGCCATCGTAAATACGCCGAAAGTATTGATTGCGGATGAACCAACGGGGAATCTAGATCCTGAAAACTCATGGGAAATCATGAAGCTGCTGGATCGGATCAATGCCCAAGGAACAACGGTCGTTATGGCGACCCATAATAGTACGATCGTAAATACGATTCGTCATCGCGTGATCGCGATTGAAAATGGCCGCATTATTCGCGACCAAGCGGAAGGAGAATATGGTTACGATGATTAGAACATTTTTCCGTCATCTCCTGGAGAGTATCAAAAGTTTAAAGCGTAACGGCTGGATGACTATTGCGTCATTGAGTGCGGTAACGATCACACTGACATTAGTCGGTATTTTTCTAGGTGTAATCTTAAATGCAACAAAACTAGCCGAAGACATTCGCGAGAATGTGGACGTTTCGGTTTTCGTTGATATTGGTACGGAACAAGAAGACATGGATGCTTTGGAACAGTCCTTAAATGATCTGCCGAACGTTTCAGAAGTGAAATTTTCTAGCCGAGACGAAGAATTGCAGAAGATCCAAGATGCAATGGGGGATTCATGGAACTTGTTCGAAGGCGACAGCAATCCGCTGTATAACGTGTTTGTCGTCAGTGCAACAGACCCAGAGTATACGACAGAGATCGCTGAGCAAGCTGGCGAATTGCCAAATGTTTTCAAAGCCGATTACGGCGGAGATTCTTCTGACCGAATCTTTGAATTGTCTGCTGCTGTGCGGACTTGGGGCTTAGCTGCTGCTGTCTTATTGATTTTTGTGGCAATGTTCCTGATCTCTAATACGATTCGGATCACGATTTTGTCTCGTCAAAGAGAAATTCAGATCATGCGTCTGGTGGGGGCGAAAAACGGCTACATTCGTTGGCCATTCTTCCTTGAAGGCGGCTGGATCGGACTCTTAGGTTCGATCGTTCCGATTGCATTAATGTACTTCGGCTACCACCAAGTTTATGCAATGGTCAATCCATCCTTACTGCGTTCAAATTACAGTTTAATTGCACCAAATATGTTTCTATTACAAGTTTGCGGTGTGATGGCACTGATTGGGATCGTGATCGGTTCACTTGGTTCTGTCTTATCAATGCGCCGTTTCTTAAAATTCTAAACCGATGTTTTCTTAAAGTCGATCGTCAAGATCGGCTTTTTTTGTTTCATCACAGTGTTTCTTTACTTTAGGTACTATTTTTTGATATGCTTTAGTAGCGGGAAATCGGGGAAGAGGTGGAGAAATGGTTGTAATGGATAATTTGGTAACCATTTTATTTATAGTCAATATTTTGTTATCAATCATTATCATTTTCAGAGAAAGGCGGCAGACTGCTCAAACGTGGGCCTGGCTTTTGGTCTTGATGTTCATTCCAATCGTTGGCTTTGTGCTTTACTTTTTCTTTGGTAGAGGGATCTCTAAGGAAAAGATCTTTGATATGCGCTCACAGGCAAAGGTGGGGCTGAATGTTGAATTAGAAGAACAAAAGCAAGCCCTCGCTCGTCAGCTGTTTCCGCATCCGCCGACCGCGCAGGTAGAAGTGCAGCAGCTGGTCTACCTGTTGACAGTCTTTGGGCAATCCCTGTATACGACAGCGAATAGTATGACGCTTTATACCGACGGACGGCAGAAATTTGATGCCTTGATCGCGGATATCGAACAGGCAAAAAATCACATTCATATGGAATATTACATTTATCGCAGTGATACATTGGGAAATGAAGTCAAAGAGGCACTGGTGCGCGCGGCGAAGCGGGGCGTAAAAGTAAGAGTCTTATTAGATGCTTGGGGCAGCACCCAAGTATCATTGAAGTTTTTTGATGAGTTGCGTCTACATGGCGGTCAAATTGCCTTCTTCTTTCCTTTATTCGTTCCTTATGTCAATCCGCGAATCAATTATCGAAATCATCGGAAAATCGTGGTGATCGATGGAGAAATTGGCTATACAGGCGGTTTTAATGTGGGAGATGAATATCTAGGGCAAGTGGAAAAATTCGGTTATTGGCGAGACAATCACTTGCGAATTGCCGGTTCAGCTGTCTATTCGCTGCAAAATCGGTTTTTGATGGATTGGAATTCACAACATGCGTTGGAGATCAAATATGATCCTTCCTTGTTTCCTGAAATTAAACAAGTCGGGACAGTTGCAGCCCAAGTCATCACGAGTGGTCCTGATACGGAACATGAAGAAATCAAAATGACCTATCTGAAAATGATCAACTTAGCCAAAAAGGAAATCTTGATCCAAACACCTTATTATATTCCGGATGAAGCCATTCACAATGCCTTGAAATTGGCACTGCTTTCTGGGGTGAAAGTTCATATACAAATCCCTAACAAACCGGATCATCCCTTGGTATATTGGGCGACCTATTCCTTTGCGGCTGAGCTACTGCATTTTGGGGCAGTCATCGAAACCTATGAGAAAGGGTTTATGCATGCAAAAACGATGATCATTGACAGTGGGCTCGTTTCGATTGGTTCAGCAAATATCGATGTCCGATCGTTTCGTTTAGACTTTGAGGTCAATACGATCATCTACGATGCACAACTCGCGACGCAAACGAAAGAAGCGTTTCTGGCGGATTCGATCGATTCTAAGCACTTAACGATCGAAGCGTATCAGCAAAGAAAGCTGACGATCAAAATCAAAGAAGGCTTGGCACGCCTTGTGTCACCCTTGCTGTAAAAAAAGTGCCCTTTTCCAAAAGATGGAAGCCATCATTTTGGAAAAGGGCACTTTTTTAATAGGATCAACCCATAATACTTGTGTATGCTGCTAAGAAAATCGAGCCAACAGTGAGAATAAGCATGGTCCAGATCACGACTTGCGTGATTTTTGCAAAGGTACTTTTTGGTTTTTTCTCGTTCATTCTAATCCACCTTTTAGAGTTATTCTAGTGACAGTTTACCCTCAAATACACAAGAACTCAAGTTGAACCAAGGAGAAATTAAGAAATTTTCAATTTCAGGACAAAAAAAATCATTAGAATGGCAAGATAGACTTGTTGAAGATACGCCCTTCTGTTTTAATAGGTAAAGAAATGCATTCTTCAAGACTTTCAAAAGTCAGCTGGTGAACAAAGAGGCTCCTTAAAAAATTTCATGACTGTCTTATTCCAGCTCAGATTTTTAAAAGAACTGAAACACGGATGTAAAGAAAATAAAGTATAGTGACACTAGTTGTTAGAAAGGATTTTGCTGTATGTCTGGATTTAATCCAATCGTTTTGTTTTGGTATATCTTCCCTGTGCTCGTCTATTTCGCCTGTCGGTTCATTGTTTCCGCGTTGTCCTTGAATGATCGTTACCACGTGAAGGCACCGGATTTAGCAGTACCGTTTTTGATGGTCGGGATTCATCAATTATCAAAGTATACTTTTGATCAAGCGATCACATTGTACTATTTGATCTCCATTTTTTTATTAGGGATTCTGCTGGCAGTTTTTCAGGCATATTACTATGAGGAGATCCAATATGGTCGCTATTTAAAGATGTATTGGCGTAGTATTTTTCTATTTACGATCATTTTTCATGTCGTTTTGATCATTCTAAATATTGTTAGTTACTTATAGTGTTTTGACTCTTGATAAACGCCCATTTTTTCACTTAAAGTTTTTTTAAAAACTTTAAGTAGTCGGTTTTCCTCTTTTTCCTCATTTGGTAAAGAAAAGTCAAACAACTTCCCTTTCAAATTTCATATAATTTGTGGTAGAAAGTGGGGGATTGTGGTAGACTGTGAATATCAGGTGGAGATCGGGGGTTATTTATCGATGTTTATGGGTGAATTTCAACATTCGATAGATGCAAAAGGCCGACTAATCGTCCCTTCAAAACTACGAGAAAAACTCGGAGAAAAATTTGTTGTGACACGTGGATTAGATGGCTGTTTATTTGGCTACCCCTTATCTGAATGGGAAAAACTTGAAGAAAAACTAAACGAAATGCCTTTAGCGAAAAAGGACGCTCGGACATTTGTCCGCTTCTTTTATTCTGCTGCAACAGAGTGCGAAATCGATAAACAAGGACGAATCAATATCCCTGTTACATTGAGAAATCATGCAGACCTTACCAAAAGCTGTGTGATCATCGGCGTTTCAAACCGAATCGAGATTTGGGATGAAACGCGTTGGCAAGCATTCTCTGAAGAAGCAGAAGAAAACTTTGATGAAATTGCTGAAACAATGATTGATTTTGGCTTATAGGCTTGATAGGAAGAGGAAAAAACACATGGCAGATTTTCAACACTACACCGTTATGCTACAGGAGACCGTTGATGGGTTAAAGATTCGTCCAGAAGGCGTCTATGTCGATTGTACATTAGGTGGAGCCGGTCATAGTGAATATTTATTGTCGCAACTGTCTGAAGAGGGACATCTCTTTGCTTTTGATCAAGACCAAACTGCTATCGATCATGCGAAAGAACGTTTAGCACCATATGTTGCTAAAGGAATGGTTACGTTCATTAAAAGTAATTTCCGCTATTTAAAGGAAGCATTGCATCAACACGGTGTGAGCCGAGTCGATGGGATTTTGTACGATTTAGGTGTTTCCTCACCCCAATTAGATGAAGCCGAACGCGGCTTTAGCTACCACCAAGATGCACCGCTGGATATGCGGATGGATCAAACTGCAGCATTGACTGCCTATGAAGTAGTCAATCAATTCGACTACCACCAATTAGTCAAAATCTTCTTCCGTTATGGAGAAGAAAAATTCTCGAAACAAATCGCTCGTGAAATCGAGCGGGTGCGACAAGATCATCCAATTGAAACAACGGGTGAATTGGTCGATATCATCAAAACAGCCATTCCTGCGCCAGCAAGAAGAAAAGGCGGACACCCTGCAAAACGGGTTTTCCAAGCCATTCGCATTGCAGTCAATGATGAGCTAGGTGTGATTGAAGAATCACTTGAACAAGCGATTCATCTTTTAGCAGTCAACGGACGTGTGAGTGTCATCACGTTTCACTCTTTAGAAGATCGTATCGTGAAATCGATGTTCAAGGAATACAGCACACCGAAGGATATGCCGCCAGGTTTGCCGATGATACCAGAAGAATTCCAACCAACACTTAAACTTATAACAAGAAAACCACTACTTCCAACTGAGGAAGAAGTAGCTGAAAATAATCGTTCTCGTAGTGCGAAACTGCGAATCGCGGAAAAAATCAAGGAAAGCGAAGGGTAACAACTATGGCAGAACTAAAAGTTCATGACTATGAATTCAGAGAACCACTTGAATCACAACCTATGGAACACTCTGAACCGACAACTGAAAAACTGCCTACTGATCCCAAGCGTCCTGAGGTCATCCGCGTACCAGCATCTCCGGCTCGTCGGTTAAAAAGCATTTCTACTCTGGAAAAACTGATCGCTGCCTTTGTGATCATCTCTGTATTGACGTTGGCGATCTTGACCATCAATATTCGAACCAATATCAGTCAAGTCGAACACGATATTTCTTTGATCCAATCGGATATCAATGAAAAAACAACACAAGCAGAACAGTTGGAACAAGAGAAAAATGAACTTTCTAAAACCGAGCGCATCCAAAAGATTGCTGAGGATAATGGATTGTCGATCGATGACGGCAATTTAAGGAAAGTGGACTAAATGAAGTTAACAGATAAATTCAAGCAATACTTAAAAAAGAACAATCAAACTACAACGAACAATCGCAAAAAAGTAGGTATTATTCTCTTTGCTACGAGTATTGGATTGTTCTTTTTGTTTGTCACGCGTTTGAGCTACATCGTCATTGTCGGAGATGTTGCAGGGACTTCCTTAGCTGAAAAAACGAAAAATCTTTATGAAGGCAGTGAAGTCATCAAAGCGAAACGTGGAACGATCTATGACCGCAATGGGATTCCAATTGCTGAAGATGTGACCTCGTATTCGATTTACGCTGTTTTGAACCAAAATTACAAAGATGGCAAAAAGAATCTTTTTGCAGAAAAAGCAAACTTCAATAAATTGGGCAAAATCTTGTCGGATGTATTGTCCATCGACCAAGAAACAGCAGTCAATACATTAGAAGAAGGGCTTGAACAACAATTATGGCGTGTTTCTTTTGGAAGCAAAGGAAACAATATTACATTAGAACAAAAGAATGCGATTGAAGATGCAATGGAAAAAGAAGGGATTGCTGGCTTTCATTTTGACAGTCATCCAGCTCGTCTTTATCCGAATGGTGTCTTTTCTTCTCACTTTATCGGGTATGCTGTTGCCAATGATGACGATACTGGTCTAGTTGGGAAAACCGGGCTAGAAGCTGCCTACAATGACGTGCTTTCTGGGACCGATGGCGAGATCGTTTATCAAAAAGACAACAATCAAAATCCGTTGCCAGGAACCGTAGCCGAAACTGTTGCAGCGGTGGATGGGAAAGACGTCTATACGACCATCGATAGTCGGATCCAAAGCTACTTGGAAACGCTGATGGACAGTGTCTTTAAAGAAAACAAACCAGAAAACTTAACAGCGAACTTAATGGATGCAAAAACGGGTGAAATCGTGGCGATGGCGCAACGACCAACCTATAATCCAGAAAATTTGGATTCCATCAATGATTGGCAAAACCTATTAGTTGAGGACAACTACGAGCCAGGATCAACCATGAAGATCTTGACGACGGCAGCAGCGATCGATCAAGGGATCTTTAATGAAAACGAAACTTTTACCCCAAGCCCTGATGGAATGAAACTTTATGATGCAACCATCAACGACTGGGACTTCGGTCAAAAAGGAACACTGACGATGCGCCAAGCACTTTCATGGTCGAGTAATATTGGAATGGTGACCTTGGAACAGCGAATGGCAGATCGTTGGCAACAATACTTAAAAGAATTTGGTTTTGGTCGCAGTACCTATTCAGGATTGCCTAACGAAAATACTGGGATCACACCAGAGGATAACCCTGTCAGCCAAGCGATGACGTCATTTGGTCAAGCGATTGGTGTGACGAATTTCCAAATGATGCAGGCCTTTACGTCGGTGGCAAATAACGGAACGATGTTGAAACCACAATTTATTAGTAAAATCGTTGATGGCAATACAGGAGAAGAAACGGTCACACAACCAGAAGAAGTTGGCCATCCCATTACAGCAGAAGCGGCAACAAAAGTACGGGAATATATGCGTGATGTTGTCGAAAGTGAAAATTACGGAAGTGCTTATGGTGTCTATGAACTACCGGGCTACAATATTTCCGCAAAAACGGGGACAGCCCAAGTAGCCGATCCAACGACCGGTAAGTATTTGTCTGGTGGTACCAATTATCTGTATTCTGTTGTTTTGATGTTTCCTTCAGAAGAACCTGAATATATTTTGTATTTGACGATCAAATTGCCAGAGAAGCACGAAAGCACCGTGTTGGGTGAAATTGCCAATCCATTGATGAAACGGGTCATGGATCTGAAAAACTCTGCATTAGAAGATAGTACAACCTCTGGTAGTGAAACGACTGTAGGGGATTATCGTAATCTTGATACAGAATCTGCGGCAACTGACGTTCAAAAAGCTGGGTTGACCCCTGTTGTCATCGGTGATGGCGAGAAGGTCATCGCACAGTCCGTTGACAGCGGCACTTCGATCATGCCTGGCGGACGGGTACTGCTGATTACGGATAGCGACAAGTATTACATGCCTGATACGACCTCCTGGTCCAAAGCAGATTTGATCAAATTTGGCAGTCTGTTGAATGTGGACGTCAGTTTTGAAGGGGACGGCTATTGTACCAAACAGAGCGTGGAGCCTTATACTGAGTTATCGGGACAATCGATCAAGTTTACACTAAGCGAAAACGAATAGAATAATAGGAGAGAACGATATGGAATGGACAGAGATGATATTACCTTTGGCAAGCGGCTTTGCGATCGTAACAGCCGCAATGCCTTTGTTTATCGGCTATTTTCAAATGAAGAAATACGGACAGGAAATACGTGGTGACGGCCCTAAATGGCATAACGTAAAGGCTGGTACACCAACGATGGGTGGGTTTGTATTTTTGATTTCTGCAATGATCACTGCAATTTGGGTAGGGGCATGGCAAAATCAACTGACTGCTTCATTGTTCATTCTTTTGTTCATTACCTTGGTTTATGGTGCATTAGGATTTCTTGACGATTTCATCAAGATTTTCCGCAAAAGAAATATGGGCTTAAACTCGCTGCAAAAATTGATTGGACAGATTTTAGGCGGACTCGTCTTTTACTTTGTTTTTCGAGCGGAAGGCAATGCAGACGTGTTAAATTTCTTTGGGATCGATGTACCACTGTCGATCTTTTACGGAGTGTTCGTCATCTTTTGGCTGGTCGGTTTTTCAAATGCAGTCAACTTGACCGACGGTATCGATGGTCTGGTCGCAGGACTGGGCACGATTTCTTTTTCAACTTACGCACTGATTGCTTGGCGGCAAGATCAAATCGATGTATTGATCGTTTGTCTAGCAATCATTGGCGGATTGATCGGCTTCTTTCCGTACAATCGCAAACCGGCTAAAATTTTTATGGGGGATGTCGGCTCGCTGGCTTTAGGCGGTCTGCTGGCAGCAATTTCGATTCTTTTACACCAAGAATGGACCCTCTTGCTTGTCGGACTGGTCTATGTTTGTGAAACAGCAAGCGTGATGCTGCAAGTTGCCTCATTCAAATTAACGGGCAAACGAATCTTCAAGATGTCACCCATCCACCATCATTTTGAAATGAGCGGATGGTCTGAGTGGAAGATCGACACTGTTTTTTGGTGTATTGCGTTAGGTTGCTCGTTGCTCACAATAGCCCTTGTATGGTAGGAGATGAAGAAAATGAAAAAAATTAAAACATATCAAAATAAAAAAGTTCTTGTGCTAGGATTAGCGCGTAGTGGATTCAGTGCGGCCAAATTGTTACATGATTTGGGCGCACTTGTGACCGTTAATGACGGCAAGCCATTTGCTGAAAATCCCGAAGCACAAGATCTTTTGGCGTTAGGGGTCAAAGTGATCACTGGCAGCCACCCAATCGAATTATTGGATGAAGGCTTTTCGTTAGTTGTGAAAAATCCAGGAATCCCTTATTCACAGCCCCTTGTTCAAAAAGCTTTAGAGAAAAAAATTCCTGTAATCACGGAAGTGGAGCTAGCGTATCAAATCTCTGAGGCTCCGATTATCGGCATTACTGGTACGAACGGAAAAACCACCACAACGACCATGATCGCCAATGTCTTAAACGCAGGGATGCAAAAAGGGCAGGCACTGCTTTCTGGGAACATTGGGTTTCCTGCAAGTTCCGTTGCTCAAACGGCCAAAGCGGAAGACCGATTAGTCATGGAATTGTCTAGCTTCCAATTGATGGGGATCGATACTTTGCGACCAAAAATCGCCGTGATCACCAATATTTATGAAGCCCATATCGATTACCATGGCAGTCGTCCAGAGTATGTCCTAGCAAAGTGGCGATTGCAACAGCGAATGACTGCAGATGATTATTTGGTGATCAACTGGAACCAGCCAGAACTAGAAGCACTGTCGACAAAATCAAAAGCGCAAATCATTCCTTTTTCCACCAAGGAAAAAGTAGCAGGCGCGTACATGCTTGACGGTATCCTCTATTATAAAGAAGAAGTGATTATGGCAGCTGATGAACTTGGCGTGCCAGGAGATCATAATATTGAAAATGCATTAGCAGCGATTGCTGTCGGTAAACTTTGCGATATGCCAAACGAAGCCATTAAGCAAGCGTTACAAACCTTTACAGGCGTGCCCCATCGGACTCAGTATGTCACCACCATCAATCAGGTGAAATTTTTCAATGACTCCAAAGCAACAAACATTCTAGCCACAGAAATGGCATTAGGCGGCTTTGACAATGAGAAACTGATTTTATTGGCAGGTGGTCTGGATCGGGGGAACAGCTTTGATGACTTAGTTCCCGCACTAAAAGGGCTAAAAGCCATCGTGTTGTTTGGTGAAACAAAGGAAAAATTAGCCGCTGCTGCTCAAGCAGCAGGGGTAAAAACAATTGAAATGACAGACAATGTTGAAACAGCCGTCCCATTAGCCTTTTCTTTAAGTGCTGCTGGAGATACGATTTTATTGTCACCTGCGAATGCAAGTTGGGATCAATACCCTAATTTTGAAGTTCGCGGCGACAAATTTATGGCGGCAGTAGCAGAACTTAAATAGAAATGAGTGACGGATATGAAAATACTTGTGACTGGCGGCGGTACTGGCGGACATATTTATCCAGCGTTGTCTTTTGTCGATTATGTAAAAGAGATTGACCCGACAGCCGAATTTTTATACATTGGTGCAACAAGGGGCTTGGAAAATAAAATCGTCCCTCCAACAGGTATTCCTTTTAAAACATTAGAAATCCAAGGCTTTAAGCGTAAGTTGTCCTTCGATAATGTAAAAACGATCCAACTTTTCATGAAAAGTTATTACGCAGCCAAAAAAATCATCAAGGAGTTTCAACCGGATGTGGTGATCGGCACCGGCGGCTACGTTTCTGGCGCGGTGGTCTTTGCTGCAGCGAAGTTGAAAATTCCTACAATTATTCATGAACAAAATAGTGTTCCCGGGATCACGAATAAATTTCTAACCAAATATGTGGACAAAATCGCCATTGCCTTTCACGATGCGTCCCAGTACTTTCCAGCGAAGAAAACGGTGCTGGTGGGGAATCCCAGAGGTCAAGAAGTACGCAACAGTCAAAAGTCAGCGATCTTGTCTTCCTACGATTTAAATCCGGCGAAAAAGACGGTCTTGGTTTTTGGTGGGAGTCAAGGAGCACTGAAAATCAATCAAGCGATCATTGATGCGCTGCCGCTGTTTGCTCAAAAAGAGTATCAGCTTCTCTATGCGTCAGGTGAACGGTATTACAAAGAGATCGAAGAAAAAATCGGCATGTCAAAAGATGCCTTTCCTAATATCAGTATTCGCCCTTACATTGATCAGATGGCAGAAGTGATGGCAAATAGTGATTTGTTGATTGGACGAGCAGGAGCCACATCGATCGCAGAATTCACTGCATTAGGGATTCCAGCGATTTTGATTCCTAGTCCTTATGTGACCAATGACCACCAAACGAAGAACGCCCAAAGTTTAGCCAATGCAGGAGCAGTCAAAATGATTGCCGATCATGAACTAAACAGTCAAAACCTCGTGGAAGCAGTAGACAGTATCATGCAAGATGAAGCCCTTCGTAGTAAGATGGCAAAAGCCTCAAAAGAACAAGGGATCAGCGATGCCTCAGAACGATTATTTCGACTTGTGCAAGAGGTAATCAAATAGTACAATGTGTGGGATAGAAAGGAGCGATTATCATTAGTAAAGACAAAACACCTCATGATGATCAAACCCCCTCGTCAACGGAAGAGTTGACCCCTTGGCAAAAAGAAAATCTAAAGTATTTGCAAGAAAAAGGCAATCAGCCAGCTTGGTCTTCTCCTGCTCCTGAAGAAACAGAAGATTCGTCCAAAGACCATGAAGACGAGCAAGAAGAAACATTTTTTGAAGCAGATGAAGCAATGGAAGAGTCTGTTGATGAGAAGGAAGCATTGCCAGAGCCAGAAAATAAGGCCCGCTCCTTTGCTGATCGGCTGCCTAACCTAAAGGCGTACCGCAACCAAGTGTTGATTCGCCGTTTAGCCTTGATTATTGGATTGTTGATGATTCCTTTATTGATTGTTTTGTATTTCGTTTCGCCCCTTAGTCGTTTGGCGAATGTGGTCGTCAAAGGCAATCATGAAGTATCCGCAGAAGCAATTCTCGAAAATTCGGACCTAACCGTCAATGAAGAGATGTGGCCGCAATTTTTCGAACGTAATCAAAGCGTGTCTGCCATCAAAAAAGAATTGCCACGTATAAAAAATGCCTCAATTTCTCTATCTGGTATCAATCGCTTCGATATCACTGTCACTGAATTTCAAGAAGTTGCTTTACTAGCCCAAGATGGTGGCTATGCGCCGGTTTTAGAAAATGGCGTTGTGTTAGATGAAATCAGTGAGCAGCCAGTGGAAGGATTGCCGGTTTTAGAAAATTTTTCGGCTGAAGATAAAATCAAAGCAACACTTAGTGCCTATCAAGAATTAAGTTCAGAAATTCGCGATGGCGTTTCTCAAATCAAATATACCCCCCGTGACAGCAATGATGAGCTGCTGACTCTCTTTATGAATGATGGCAATCAAGTGATCGTCAACATTTCGAATATGGTGAGTCAAATGCAGTATTATCCGCAAATTGCCAAAGATTTGACCGAGGACAGTATTGTGGATATGGAAGTTGGAATCTTTACTTACCCAATTTCAAATACACAAGAAGACGATGCAGACGAAAATCAAACAGCTGATAGTGATTCTTAGGAAAAATTCAAGAGTTTTTTTCATTAACTTGTTTCTAAAAAGCGCCATTATATGGTAGAATTGGTAACAGTGAACAAATTATTCGAATGAACTCTAAAAACGGACTGTGATGGTTCGCTATATATCCAATTTAAGTAGGAGGGAACCCCATCCATGGCAAAAACGGGAATGTATGTTGGCCTTGATATCGGTACGACATCTGTAAAAGTTGTAGTAGCCGAATACGTTGACAGCCAAATGAATATCATTGGTGTAGGTAATGCAAAATCAGAAGGAATCAACCGTGGGATCATTGTAGATATCGATAAAACGGTACAAGCCATTCAAAGAGCAGTAAGACAAGCAGAAGAAAAAGCAGGAATTCAAATTCGCAGTGTAAGTGTTGGTGTACCAGCCAATCTTCTTGAAGTGGAAAATTGTCAAGGAATGATCGCTGTCAATAGTGAATCAAAAGAGATCACCGACGAAGACGTGCGTAATGTTGCCTCCGCAGCACTCGTTCGTTCTACCCCTCCTGAAAGACAGATCATTGCTATTTTACCGCAGGAATTTACCGTTGATGGTTTTGAAGGAATCAAAGATCCTCGTGGCATGATCGGGGTTCGCCTAGAAATGTTTGGTGTTGTGTATACAGGACCAAAAACCATCATTCACAACATTCGCAAATGTGTTGAAAAATCTGGTCTGATTGTTAATGAAGTAGTCATTACGCCATTAGCACTAACGGAATCGATTTTATCAGACGGTGAAAAAGATTTTGGTACGATCGTCATCGACATCGGTGGCGGCCAAACAACCACAGCAGCGATGCACGACAAGCAATTGAAATTCACCCATGTGAACCAAGAGGGCGGCGAATTTGTCACAAAAGACATTTCGACGGTTTTAAATACCTCTTTCAACAATGCAGAAGCATTGAAGATCAATTATGGGGATGCGTATCCTGAACGCACTTCAGCCAGCGAAGAATTTCCGGTTGATGTGATCGGAAAATCAGAACCAGTGAAAATCGATGAACGCTATTTATCAGAAATCATTGAAGCCCGTATGGAACAAATCTTCACCAAATCAAAAGAAGTCCTAGACGAAATCGATGGACTTGATTTACCGGGTGGCGTGATCTTGACTGGTGGCGCTGCAAGTCTTCCTGGTGTCGTAGATCTTGCTCAAGAAGTATTCGAAACAAACGTCAAGCTTTACGTTCCTAATCATATGGGACTTAGAAATCCTGTTTTCACGAATGTGATCAGTATCGTTGACTATTCGGCAAACTTAAGCGAAGTGTACCAGCTTGCCAAAAGTGCGATCACTGGTGAAAAAACAGTGGCGCAACAGCCCGTTGCTATTCAACAACAAGAAGTGCATTACGAACAATATGAAGCGCCAGAAGAAACTTATGAAGAAGCAGAAGAAGAGAAAAAAGGTGAGTCGATCACAAACCGAGTAAAAGATTTCTTCTCAAATATCTTTGAATAATCTAAAACGATTCTCAGGAGGAAGATAAATTATGGAATTTTCAATTGATAATAACATCAATGACGGCGCTGTGATCAAAGTCATCGGAGTCGGTGGCGGTGGCGGCAACGCAGTTAATCGTATGATCGAAGAAAATGTCAAGGGCGTAGAATTTATTGCAGCCAACACTGACGTTCAAGCGTTAAAAAACTCAAAAGCAGAAACAGTCATTCAATTAGGCCCTAAATATACCCGCGGACTTGGTGCTGGCTCTCAACCAGAAGTTGGTCAAAAAGCAGCGGAAGAAAGTGAAGATTCTATTCGCGAATCATTAGAAGGCGCAGACATGATTTTCATTACCGCTGGTATGGGTGGCGGAACCGGAACAGGTGCTGCACCGATCGTAGCGAAAATCGCTAAAGAAATCGGCGCGTTGACAGTCGGTGTCGTTACTCGTCCGTTTACATTTGAAGGACCAAAACGTGGCCGTTTTGCGGCTGAAGGCATCGCTAAATTAAAAGAGAATGTCGATACCTTATTGATCATCTCAAACAACCGTTTATTAGAAGTTGTTGACAAGAAAACGCCAATGCTTGAAGCATTCCGTGAAGCAGACAATGTCTTGCGTCAAGGGGTTCAAGGGATCTCAGACCTGATCACTGCACCTGGCTATGTCAACTTAGACTTCGCTGATGTGAAAACAGTAATGGAAAATCAAGGCACAGCCTTGATGGGAATCGGTGTTGCTAGCGGGGAAGAACGTGTGATCGAAGCAACGAAAAAAGCGATCTCTTCACCATTACTAGAAACGTCGATCGATGGCGCAGAACAAGTGCTATTGAACATCACTGGCGGATTGGATATGACTTTATTTGAAGCACAAGATGCTTCTGATATCGTCGCTCATGCGGCAACAGGCGACGTAAACATTATCTTAGGTACATCAATCAATGAAGACTTAGGCGATGAGATCCGTGTGACAGTCATTGCAACCGGCATTGACCCTTCAAAAAAAGAACGGGGTTCTCGCTCTAGCAGACAAAGCCAAGGTCAAATTCATTCTATCCCTCAAAAACCAACATTAGATATGGATCAAGCACGCCCAGCGCAAGCAGAAGAAAGCAATGGCTTTGGTGATTGGGATATCCGCAAAGAACAAAATGTACGACCTAAAGTAGAAGAAAACACATTTGAAAATGTAGAAAAGAAAGAATTCGATACCTTCAGCCGTGATGAAGTACGTTCGAATGATGACGACGAATTAAGCACACCACCATTTTTCCGTCGTAAACGCTAGGGGGCAGAGCACATGATTTCTGAGAACTTGCACAAGATTCAGCAAGAGATACAGGATTCCTGTGCTCTTGTTTCTAGAAATGCCAATGATGTCTGTTTGACAGCTGTGACAAAATCCGTCGATACAGAAACAACAAGAGTCCTTTTAGAAAATGGTGTGCGGGATTGTGCAGAAAATCGAGTAGAAAAACTACTTGAAAAGAAGGCAGCACTAAGGGATTATCCAGATGTCCGTTGGCATTTTATTGGCAATTTGCAACGCAGAAAGGTAAAATCAATTATAAATGAGATTGATTTTTTCCATGCGTTAGATTCAATCAAACTGGCACAAGAAATTCAAAAACGAGCAGAGCATCCGATCAACTGCTTTGTGGAAGTGAATGTTTCGCAGGAAGCAACGAAACAAGGGATTTTTGTTGAAGAGGTAATGGCTTTTATTGAAGCACTTGCTTCGTTCGACAAAATTCGTGTTGTTGGATTGATGACGATGGCCCCGCTCACTGCTTCCAAAGACGAGCAGCATCAGATTTTTAAAGAATTAAAAAGGATTCAACAACAGATCGCTGACCTGCATCTTACACATGCCCCTTGCTTAGAAACGAGTATGGGAATGAGTAATGATTTTCCCATTGCGATTCAAGAAGGTGCAACATTTATTCGTGTAGGAACAGCATTATTTCAATAAAAAAGGAGGTTGACCGATGTCGCTCAAAGAGAAACTGACCAATTTTTTTGGATTGACTGACGAAGAAGATTACTACGAAGAAACATTTGCCACGGAAGAACCGGCACGCACAGCGTCTAAACAAGCTGTGAACCAAGGAGGAGCTTTTACAGCCCCCAGAGCAACCACGAATACGTATGCATCTGGCCAAGCGGCAACACGTACAACAAGTCAACCACAAAATCAAGCCTATCAATACAGACAGCAACCACAAGCAGCTGTCTATCAACAAGCCTCAGCTGCGGCTGAACGGGTAAGACCGGTGACGAAGACGGAAGAAAAAGTCGTTCCGATGGCACAACAAAGAAGCAATACGAGAGTCAAAGAAACAAAAGCAAAAGAAACACCCGCACAAGCAGCTGGTAAAATAACGATCGTAGAGCCACGCGTTTATTCCGAAGCGATGGGTATTGCCAAGCAGGTCATCAATGGGGATGCTGTACTTGTTAATTTTCATTTAATTGAAGAGTACCAAGCTCGTCGAATAGTTGATTTTTTAACAGGAACAGTGTACGCTGAAGATGGTGATATCAAGCGTGTTGGCGATGAAATTTTTCTTTGCACGCCTAAGGGTATGGAAATTGAAGGCACTGCCCAAACATTAGCAGATACCAATTTTTTTGATATCTAAAGTGAGGAGGAACGCCAATTTTATTTTTGAGATTCGTTAAATTACTAAGTGATGCTGTTTATCTGTATACCATTTTATTAGTGATCTATGCACTTTTGTCTTGGTTTCCAGGAGGGTATCAATCCGCTTTTGGCCGTTTCTTAGCAAAAGTGTGTGAACCGTATTTGAGTTTATTTGATCGATTGAAATTAAGTTTTGCTGGTATTGATTTTACGATTGCGTTTGCAATTATCGTCTTACAGCTAGCATCACAAGCATTGATATTGATCTTACAATCAATTTTATTTTAACGTAAGGGGTGGTTATCGGTGAACGCAAATGTCTATCAACATTTTCGAAACGATGAACGCCCTTTTATTGATTCCGCTCAAGGATGGATCGAACAAGTGCAAATGCAGTATGCGCCTTACTTAACTGATTTTTTAGATCCGAGACAAGCGTATATTTTAGAAAGCTTGATTCGTCAATCAACGGATTTAAGCTTCCGCTTTTTTGGTGGTTACGAAGCTGCTGAAAGACGACGTTGTTTGATTTATCCCGATTATTATGAGCCCACCACCGATGAGTTTGACATGACTTTGTTTACGATTCAATACCCGAAAAAATTTACGGTGTTGAGTCATGGAAAAGTTTTAGGCACGTTAATGGGGACTGGAGTCAAGAGGGAATACTTTGGAGACATTCTTTCCGATGGTGAAATATGGCAAGTATTCGTTGCCGCTGAAGTCAGTCATTTTATCCAACTCCAAGTGGATAAAATCGGAAACGTCTCGGTGCGCTTGGAAGAAACAAAATACACCGAGTTGATCGTTCCTAAAGATGGCTGGACCGAGGAAAGAGAAACGGTTAGTTCATTGCGTCTTGATACAGTGATCTCTGCCGTATACAACATCTCACGTCAGCGTTCGAAACAGTTGATCGAATCAGGAAAAGTAAAAGTAAACTGGACAGAAGCACTACGACCAGATTTTGTTCTGGATTTACTGGATATCGTTTCAGTAAGAGGATTTGGTCGGATTCAAATACAGGGGTTAGAAGGAACCACGAAAAAAGAAAAAGTTAGATTGTTATTAGGTGTATTACGTAAATAAATCAAAGAGGTGTATAGAATATGGCATTAACTCCATTAGACATTCAAAATAAAAACTTTTCAGTAAAAATGAGAGGATACAACCAAGACGAAGTCGATGACTTTTTGGATATGATCGTCCGCGATTATGAAGAAGCGGTTCAACGCAATCGCGAATTAGAGAAATCATTGAAACACGCCGAAGAAAAACTAGAGTATTTCAATGAACTGAAAGACGCCTTGAACCAATCCATCATCGTGGCTCAAGATACCGCGGATAAAGTAAAAACAAGCGCAAGCAAAGAATCAGAAGTGATTGTTACGTCTGCCCAAAACCGTGCGGATGAAATGGTTGCTACTGCAGAAAAACATGCCCATGCCTTGATGACCTCAGCGGAAGAAAAAGCCAAAGAGATTTTGACGGATGCAACAGACAATGCCCGTCAATTGGCAACAGAAACAAATGACTTGAAGAAGAAAACCAGAGTCTTCCACAACAACTTATTGGTTATGTTACAAACCCAATTAGAACAAGTGAAGAGCCCCGAGTGGGAAGAGATTTTGGCGCCATTTTCAAGCTACGTGCAAGATTCCCATCAAGTAATCAGAGAAGTTTTATCAAAAGAACTTGACAGTGAAAATGGTTCTGGAGTAAACTCAGAAGCAGTGGACACATTTGATGTGGACGTTGTTGAATCAGATGAAAAAATCGTTGATGTAAGCGAAAGCCCTGAAGTGAAAACATTAGATGATGCGAGAAACTTATTAGACGAATTGAACAAAACAGATAACAACTAAGACACAGAACAGAAAAATTTCTTATATTTTTCAAGCGAGTTTGGGAGAGTGGAAGCCAAATAAAACCCTGTAAGAAATCAGATCATCTGTGAGTTGCGTTCTTTAAAGAGCCGATTATCCAAAGACTCAAGTAGAGAACGACGCCTGATCCCGTTACCGATCATCAAAGAATTGTCTAACGACAATAAAAATTTGGGTGGTACCACGAACACGTTCGTCCCTTGCCAGGGACGGACGTGTTTTTTGCTGTTCATCATCTGCTCTGGTCCGCAATGCGGAACAGAGCAGATGATGAACAGTACTAGGCGACCGTAGGGAGCGTAGTAACCAAACGAGGAATCACTAGGATTGATTTTTAAAATCAGTGAGACCTAAACACAAGGAAGTCATGGCAACCAATCCATTTTGATACGTTCAATAGAAGCAATTGATTGGTCGAGTCAATGGATTTAGAAATTATACGGAAACGTAGTGAGACGAAAAGGAGCGAAACAAGAATGAAAATGAAAGAAACACTGCATCTTGGAAAAACCGCTTTTCCAATGCGAGGCAACTTGCCGAACCGCGAAGTGGATTGGCAAAAAGAATGGGAAGAAAATCGATTGTATCAACGCCGTCAAGAATTAAATGAAGGCAAGCCAACCTTTGTCTTACACGATGGTCCTCCTTATGCAAATGGGAACATCCATATCGGACACTCATTGAACAAAATCAGTAAAGACATTATCGTACGTTCCAAATCAATGTCAGGTTTCCGTTCCCCTTATGTACCTGGTTGGGATACCCATGGTTTGCCGATCGAGCAAGTGTTGACAAATAAAGGAATCAAGCGCAAAGAAATGAGCTTGGCAGAATACCGCAAAAAATGTGAAGAATATGCTTTGACCCAAGTGGATACACAAAGAGCTGACTTCAAACGTTTAGGGGTTTCTGGTGACTGGGAGCACCCATACATCACACTGACGCCCGATTATGAAGCTGCAGAAATTCGCGTTTTCGGAAAAATGGCAGAAAAAGGCTATATCTACAAAGGATTAAAACCAATCTACTGGTCACCATCTAGTGAATCATCACTAGCAGAAGCCGAGATCGAATACAAAGATGTGAAATCACCATCGATCTATGTTGCTTTCCCAGTCGCAGATGGCAAAGATTTGCTTGATTCAGATACATCTTTTGTTATCTGGACGACGACGCCATGGACCTTGCCAGCGAATCTAGGAATCTCTGTGAATCCAACCTTTGCCTATGTTCAAATCTTGGCTGATGGTCGTAAATTTGTCGTGGCAAAAGATTTATTAGAAACCGTGACGAATGAGATTGGTTGGGAATCTGTCGAAGTATTGCAAGAATTGGCAGGCGATCAATTAGAAAAAATGACGGCGCAACATCCTTTCTATGACCGTACGTCTCTGTTGATGTTAGGGGATCATGTGACATTGGATGCCGGTACTGGTTTGGTCCACACTGCACCAGGACACGGGGAAGATGACTACATCGTCAGCAAAAAATATGGGCTAGATGTCTTATCGCCAGTCGATAGCCGTGGGGTCTTCACAGAAGAAGCACCAGGATTTGAAGGGGTCTTTTATGACAAAGCCAATCCAATGATCACTGAGCTTTTAGAAGAAAAAGGGGCGCTATTAAAACTAAACTTCTTTACTCACAGCTATCCACATGATTGGCGGACGAAAAAACCAGTCATCTATCGGGCAACGCCACAATGGTTTGCTTCAATTGATAAGTTCCGTCAAAACATTTTGGATGAGATCGAAAAAGTAGATTGGATCATTCCATGGGGCAAAACCCGTTTATACAATATGATTCGCGATCGCGGCGACTGGGTGATCTCTCGTCAACGTGCGTGGGGTGTACCATTGCCAATCTTTTATGCAGAAAACGGCGAAGCCATCATCACGCCTGAAACGATCGAGCATGTGGCAAACTTGTTTGCTGAACATGGTTCAACGATTTGGTTTGAAAAAGAAGCCGAAGAATTGCTGCCGGCTGGCTTCACGCATCCAGGCTCACCAAACGGTAAATTCTCGAAAGAAACTGACATCATGGATGTTTGGTTTGATTCAGGTTCTTCTCACGAAGCCGTGTTACGTCAACGTCCAGAATTGACGTTCCCAGCTGACATGTACTTGGAAGGTTCTGATCAATATCGCGGGTGGTTCAACTCAAGTATCACAACTAGTGTGGCGATCAATGAAGTCGCACCATACAAAGCCGTCTTGTCTCAAGGCTTCACCTTAGATGGCGAAGGCCGTAAAATGAGTAAATCTCTTGGAAATACCATTGCACCAGAAAAAGTGATTAACCAAATGGGTGCGGATATTTTGCGCCTTTGGGTCAGCAGTGTTGACTACGAAGCGGATGTCCGAGTGTCTATGGATATCTTGAATCAAGTATCAGAAGTCTATCGGAAAATTCGCAATACCATGCGTTTCTTATTGGCTAACACGAATGATTTTGATCCAGAAAAAGACAGCGTACCATTTGAAAACTTGCGTTCTGTCGATAAATACATGATGGTTCGTCTGAATCAAACGATCAAAACGATCCGAGAAGATGGTTATGAAAAATACAACTTCTTGCATATTTACCGAACAGTCATCAACTTCTTGACAGTCGATATGTCATCCTTCTATTTGGATTTTGCGAAAGATGTCGTTTATATCGAAGCTGAAAATGATTTCCAACGTCGCGCCATGCAAACCGTCTTTTATCAAACAGCGGTTGCGTTGACGAAATTACTGACGCCGATCATTCCCCATACGGCAGAAGAAATCTGGTCACATTTGAAAGAAGAAGAGGAATATGTCCAATTAGCGGAGTTCCCTGGCTATGATACATTTGCTAACCAAGAAGAGCTGCTTGATTTATGGCGTGCTTTCCTTGATTTCCGTGACAATGTCTTAAAAGCATTGGAAGAAGCGCGTAATGCAAAACTGATCGGGAAATCGTTTGAAGCAAAAGTGACTGTCTATCCAACCGAACCGGTTGCGGCATTACTAAAAGCCATTGATTCAGATATCGCTCAGTTGCTGATCATTTCACCGGACTTCTTAACGATCAAAGAAGCAGGTGAAGCAGCACCAGAAGCGGCTTACCAATTCGAAGACGTGGCGATCTTAGTGGAGAAAGCCGAAGGTGAAGTCTGCGAACGTTGTCGTCAAGTCCGTGTGGATGTCGGTGTAGAAGAGCAACTACCAACACTTTGCGGCCATTGCGCAGCCATCGTCAAAGAGAACTATCCTGAAGCGGTTGCAGAAGGCTTTGAAAAATAAAAAAAACGGAATAAGATGATCCCATTGCGGGTCATCTTTTTTTTTTGAAATCAATCAAGCTTGTTCCTTGAAAATGGGACATAAGTAGCTGTTTGTGACATCCAAATGAGAAAATCCGCGTTAATTGATAACGATTCTCATTTGTTTGCAATAATTTTACGATAGTTTATTGTATAATAAAAAAACCTTATTAGACGAAGATTCCTGCCTGTGATTTACAAGTAACTACTTGTTCAATGGATGTAAGTAACCCTTGAAGGAAGAAAACAACGAGATCCGATCAAGTAAAAAAAACTTGCCAGATAGAAAATCAGGTTGTAAACTGTTAAAAATCGGAATATTCAGAAAATTGAAAGAAAGTGTGATTCCATGAGTGATTTAGAGATGATGAAAACAACGAACCAAACGATGTACGATGCCGCTTTTGAAAAAGATGCTTGTGGGATGGGGTTCATTGCTCAGAAAAATGGTCATTATTCCCGAGAGCTCGTCCAAAATGCCTTAACGATGTTAGAACGGATGAATCATCGAGGGGGAACTGGCGCTGAACCTGACACGGGGGACGGAGCAGGAATCTTGATGGCGATGCCAGATCCTTTTTTTCAGCAGCGGGCAAAAGAGGCAAGAATCCCATTGCCTGAAAAAGGCGCCTATGCTGTTGGGATGTTTTTTTTACCGAAAGAAAAGCTCCGAGCAGCACAGGTCCAAGAAGAAGTAACTAAAGACATTCAACAAATGG
Organism: Enterococcus sp. 6D12_DIV0197; assembly: GCF_002174385.1. Classification (NCBI taxonomy): domain Bacteria; kingdom Bacillati; phylum Bacillota; class Bacilli; order Lactobacillales; family Enterococcaceae; genus Enterococcus; species Enterococcus sp. 6D12_DIV0197. The sequence goes on along the minus strand of NZ_NIBN01000001.1, from coordinate 2,909,030 downwards.
GTTTTACGGTTTTATGGCAGCGTGACGTTCCATATGATTATTATCAGTGTGGGCCAGGGGCGCAAAAAGTCATGCCATCTTTCGTGCAAGTCTTTATTGAAAAGCCTGTCGATGTAGCAGCTGGCCGTCCCTTTGAAGATCAGCTTTATCGGCTACGGCGTAAACTGGAAAAAACATATCATACCGATGAGCTGTCTATCTGCAGCTTGTCCAGTAAGACAGTTGTTTATAAAGGGATGCTGCATGCCTATCAAGTTGGCTTGTTTTTCAAAGATCTTCAAAGCCCAGAAATGACTTCGAGTATTGCTTTGACTCATTCTCGTTTTTCAACGAATACCTTTCCAAGCTGGAGTCGGGCGCAACCTTTTCGTTTCTTAGCCCATAATGGCGAAATCAACACGTTACGCGGGGCGGAAAATTGGATGCATGGACATCAGATCGAAGTCTACGATGACGAAAACTCCGATTCTGCGAAGCTGGAAAATTGTATGGAATACTTGTATCGTCAAGGTCGGGACATTCCCCAAGCACTGTTGATGATGGTGCCAGAAGCGTGGTCTAAAGAAGCTGGCTTGACGCCAGAACTGACGGCTTTTAATGAATACAATGCAAGCTTTATGGCTCCTTGGGATGGTCCAGCAGCTTTATGCTTTACCGATGGGGAGATGGTGGGAGCTGCCCTTGATCGTAATGGATTGCGACCATCTCGCTACTCGATCACGAAAGCTGGTTTTGTTGTCGTGGCCTCTGAGTCAGGAGTGGTGGATTTACCAGCGTCGGAAGTGATTGAAAAAGGGGTGCTTGGACCAGCAAATATGTTTTTGGTGGATACCCAAAAAGGGATGATCTTACGAAATCAAGAAATCAAAGCGCATTATGCGAATGCCCATCCTTACCAGGAGTGGCTAGCGGAACACCTATTGACACCAGAGTTGCTTCCTGGGACTGAGAAGCAGGAGGAAACAGCAGACGATGCGATCCAGACCCTTTGGAAACGAAATGGCTACACGGATGAGATCATACGCACGTTGATCTTACCAATGGCTCAAACGGGAGAAGAACCAGTGATCTCCATGGGGTTTGATTCACCCTTAGCTATTTTGAGCGAACGTCCCCAATCCTTGTTTACGTACTTCAAGCAACAATTCGCCCAAGTGACCAATCCACCCATTGATGCGATTCGCGAAAAATTAGTGATCGGTACCGAGCTGTTTTTAGGTCGAGATGGGGATGTTTCAAAGGACATCCGAATCAATTGTAATAAGCTGAAGATTGCTAGTCCTGTGTTAAAAACGAGTGAATATGAAAAGATCAAACAGTTAAATCAAAATGGTCAAAAAGCGGTTTCACAGTCGATTCTTTATGATTATGTACCAGAAAACGGGGTAGCTTTGCAACAAGCGTTAGAAGCGCTTTTTAAAGAAACGGAGCAAAAAATCGATGCTGGGGCAACGATCATCATTTTAAGTGATCGGGAAGTCATCCAAGCGCAAGAAGGAAAAGTGGCGATTCCGATTCTCTTGGCGGTATCAGGCCTGCACAATTATTTGGTGCGAAAAGGCAAACGTTCCTTGGCATCGATCGTTGCGGATACTGCGGAAGTCTGTGAGGTCCATCATTATGCCATGTTAGTCGGCTACGGAGCAAGTGGGGTTCATCCTTATGGGGCTTACCAGACATTGGCGCACTTTGAGCTTTCAGAGAAGATCGAAAGTTACCGCAAGGCATGTGAAAAGGGCATTGTCAAAATCATGTCACGAATGGGAATCTCAACGATCGCCGGTTACCACGGGGCACAATTGTTTGAAGCGGTTGGTATCTCTGAGAAAGTCATCGCTGAATATTTTACCGGCACGGTTACCCGTATCGGTGGTCTCTCGTTAGCGCAAATCGAGCAAGAATATCTGACGCGTTATGAGGCCGCATATGGTGAAAAACGAATGGATTATCTTGATTCTGGCGGTAGTTTCCAGTACAAAGCCGATGGGGAGCATCATTTGTTCAATCCAAAAACGATCTATGGGTTCCAAAAAGCCGTTCGCACAGGCAGTTATGAGCTTTATAAAGAATATGCGGCGGAAATGAATCAAGAGGCATTGGACCATCCAACGACGTTACGGTCTATGTGGACCTTTGCGAACACAAGACGCAGTATTCCGTTAGCTGAGGTGGAGCCTGTCGAAACGATCGTCAAACGATTTAAAGTCGGGGCGATGTCCTACGGCTCACTAAGTGAAGAAGCGCATCGCTGTATTGCTGAAGGAATGAATGCGATCGGGGCAAAATCCAACAGTGGAGAAGGTGGCGAAAACCGAAATCGTTTCAAACCAGTGGATGGCATTAATTATAATAGTCGTATCAAACAAGTAGCTTCTGGCCGTTTTGGTGTCAACGCCGAATATTTAATGAGTGCAGATGAACTTCAGATCAAAATGGCGCAAGGGGCGAAACCTGGAGAAGGCGGTCAATTACCAGGCAATAAAGTCTTCCCGTGGGTCGCCGAGATTCGAGGGTCTACGCCTGGTGTTCGATTGATTTCACCGCCACCACATCACGACATTTATTCGATTGAAGATCTAGCCCAGCTGATCTATGACTTAAAAGCCATCAATCCGTATGCACGGATCAATGTCAAATTGGTTTCTAGTACGGGCGTGGGTACGATCGCTACCGGTGTCGTCAAAGCTGGCGCAGACGTAGTCGTGATCTCAGGCTATGACGGTGGGACTGGTGCTTCTCCGAGAAATTCGATCCGTGATGCCGGCTTGCCTTGGGAGATGGGGCTTGCAGAAGCCCATCAAACGTTAGCTATGAATCATTTGCGGCAGCGAATGACCTTAGAGACAGATGGAAAATTGATGACGGGTCGGGACATCGCCATTGCTGCTCTTTTAGGAGCAGAAGAATATAGCTTTGCCTCTTTAGCGCTAGTTGCGATTGGTTGTGTCATGATGCGGGTATGCAGTATCAATACATGTCCTGTCGGCATTGCTACACAGAACCCAGCGTTGCGAAAATTTTTTGCTGGAAAACCTGAGCACATCATCAACACGATGTACTTTTTAGCAGAAGATCTACGGGAAACGATGGCTGAGTTAGGCTTTCGTACCATCGATGAGATGGTAGGACATGCGGAATTGTTGACACCACGCTTCGTTGCTAAAGGCAAAGCAAAATCATTAGACTTTTCGAAAATGATTGGGACGACGATCCCAATCGAACGCAAAGTGACCGATCCATTCCTTGAGAAACGTCAATGGCCAGAATTAGATGCTTTTGCACAAGCTGCTATCGACAACAATCAAGAAATCGTGACGAATCATACGATTAATAATGTTCAACGCTCAGTCGGCGCGCGTTTAGGAGGCTGGATCGCGGAACGTTTTGGCAATTATGAAGTTACGCCAGGTCTGTTACAGTTTACGTATCGAGGTATTGCTGGACAAAGCTTTGGGGCTTTTGCCACCCAAGGCATCCAGTTGAAACTGATCGGTGAGGCCAACGATTATGTAGCCAAAGGGTTAAGCGGTGCCCGCTTAATCATTGTGCCACCTGAAGATGCCGCTTATGACGCAGAGCATTCACCAATTGTTGGTAATGTAGCGTGCTTCGGGGCAAATCGAGGCGAAGGCTATTTCCGAGGCATTGCTGGCGAACGCTTTTGTGTTCGTAACAGTGGAGCCAATGTCGTTGTCGAAGGTGTTGGCGATCATGGCTGTGAGTACATGACTGGCGGTGTCGTGGTGATATTAGGAAAAACCGGCCGCAACTTCGGTGCTGGAATGTCCGGTGGCGTGGCGTATGTTTACGACCCCGATCAAACCTTTGCCGATAAATGCAATCGGGAAATGGTTGATTTATATCGGATTGGCGAAAGCGGCGATGACCACCAACTAAAAGAGATGATCCAGCAGCATTTCGCCTATACAGATTCATTGAAGGCGGCTGAGATCCTAGAAGATTGGGAAAATCAGCAGCACCATTTCATCAAAGTCTATCCGACAGAATACCATCAGATGATCCAAGCGACGGAGACCTTGGCGGACCAAGGGTTTGTCGGAGATGAACTTGTGACGAAAGCCTTCGAAGCTGTCGTCGGTCCACAATTGACCATCCCAGGAAAGGAGCGTGACTAATATGGCAGATCCATTTGGTTTTTTAAAGTACCCAAGAGTAGAAAATCCTACCCGACCAGTGGCAGAACGAATCGAAGACTGGCAAGAATTACAGACGCCATTGCCTGAAAATGAGCGTCAAGAGCAAGCAGCACGCTGTATGAACTGCGGGATTCCTTTTTGTCATACCGGTTCTTTTTACGGGGGGCAACGAGCGGTTTCAGGTTGTCCCAATGACAACCTGATTCCTGAATGGAATGACTTGGTTTATCAAGGGCGTTTCCAAGCCGCTTTTGAGCGTCTTGCCAAAACCAACCCATTACCTGAAATGACTGGTCGTGTTTGTCCAGCTCCTTGTGAAAAAGGCTGTACCGAAGCACTGAATGGCTCGGGTGTCACGATCCACGACAATGAACGCTTTATTATCGATACTGCTTTTGAAAATGATTGGGTCAAAGCCTCGGGATTGCCTCAAGAAGCGACTGGGTTCAAAGTTGCCATCGTCGGCAGCGGACCAGCTGGTTTATCCGCTGCATGGCGCTTGAATCAACTAGGGCATCAAGTGACGGTCTATGAACGCAGTGATCGCTTTGGCGGTTTACTGATGTACGGTATTCCAAATATGAAATTAGATAAAGACGTCGTTCAGCGACGGATTGACTTGATGGCAGAGCTAGGCGTGACCTTTGTCGCTAATACGGAGATCGGTCGTGACTTGTCAGCAGAAGAATTGGCCGCTCAGTATGATCGGGTCATCTTGGCAACAGGAGCTAGTGTTCCTCGTGACTTGAAGATTCCAGGTCGTGAATTGACTGGGGTGCAATTTGCAGTCGATTATCTGACGGAAGCAACCAAAGATGTGTTAAAGCATGGCAAAGCGGCAACAAGTAAAAAACTTGCTGGCAAACATGTTATCGTGATTGGTGGCGGCGACACTGGAAATGACTGTATTGGTTCAGCGATTCGGCAAGGAGCCGCTTCTGTGCGTCAATTGGAGATCACGCCCCAACTGCCATTGACACGGACCGACAGCAATCCTTGGCCAGAATACCCAATGACAGCTCGCACAGGATATGGGCAAGAAGAAGCGGCTGAAGTGCTACAAACACAAGTGACGTATCATGGAGTGTCCACAACGGCCTTTATCGGCGCCGAACGCGGCCAGTTGATCGCCATCGAAACGGTCTCAGTAGATCAACAGTTTCAGCCGATCCCTGGCACAGAGCAAGTGATCAAGGCGGATTTGGTCTTGCTGGCAATGGGCTTTGTTGGTGCAGAGACCCAACTCTTCGATGCCTTTGGTGTGCGAGAAGTGTACGATGATTACACGACGAACAATGAACGAGTGTTAGTCGCAGGAGATGCCAAACGAGGACCGAGTTTAGTCATCTGGGCGATTCGTGAAGGACGCTTAGCAGCAGAAAAAGTCGATCAAGCGTTACGATCGTTGGTGTATCAATAAGCAATCAATAAAAAACAACCTGAGCAGCTATTCCTCCTTCTGAATTAGAAGGGGAGCAGCGAAATGCTCAGGTTGTTTGCCTGTTAAGCGGTTGGTTCAGATGGATGGGGCTTTGACAGCTGTTCATTTTTTTCCATTGCTGCCTTCGGTAGGCGAATCGAAAAGACGATGGTTTCATCACGGCTTTCCGCCCAAATCTTTCCACCTAATGCTTCAACGATTTCTTTGGCGATCGGCAAACCAAGACCCGTCCCACCCGTCGCTGTTGCTCGGGAAGCATCCATGCGGTAGAAAGGCTCAAAAATCAAGCCGATCTTTTCAGCTGGGATCGTTTTTCCTTGATTGGTCAAACGAATCAGGATATCATCAGACTCGCTGATGGCTAATCGCAAAGGGGAGTTAGGATAGCTATAATTGATGGCATTGCGGATCAAGTTATCAAAAACGCGTTCCATTTTCTCCGTATCAACGGTCGCAAAGACTTTTTTCTGTAGCTGAAGTTGCCAATGGAGGTTTTTTTCTTCTAACAGCGGCAAAAATTCAAACGTCAATTGTTCCAGCATCAAGCTCAAATCCGTGGTTTCAGTTTGCAGGGCGATCGTTGTAAGATTAAAGCGGGTGATTTCGAAAAATTCGCTGATCAATAGTTCCAGCCGTTGGGCTTTTTGCAAGGCGATCTTCGTATAGCGTGCGCGTAGTTCGGTAGAAAGCTGCGGTTCCTCTTCTAAAAGCGTCAAATAGCCGATCACACTGGTCAAAGGCGTTCGTAAATCATGTGCGAGATAGACGATCAAATCATTTTTTCGTTGTTCCGCTTCTTTGGCGGCTCGTTGATCCTGTAAGTTTTTCTCCCGCAACTGGTTCATTTCTTCTTGCACATCAATCATATTGCTGGAAAGAACGATTCGCTTCGTGGGTTCGGCAATCAGTTGGTTTGTGGCTTGGATCGTTTCATTCAAATAACTGATAGCTTTACTCATATAATAAATCGTTGTGCTCACCCAAATCAGTAAGGCCCCGATGGCTAAGCAAAGAAGCCAATAGTCAGCAAAAAGTCGTAAAATATGATAAATGGGTTCATAGCCATACCAGACCCTCATTCCAGCAACGAAGCGTACTGCGAAAGGAATGATGATCAAGATCGCCATCAAGATGCCCGTGGTGATAAAGTATTGGGTCAACAGCTTGCGGATCAATGGACTTCTATTTTTCAATGATATAGCCGACCCCCCATACGGTTTTGATTAATTTCGGTTTGCGGGGTTGTTCGTTCAGTTTTTCCCGCAAACGGGCGATATGTGCCATCACTGTGTTATTGTTGTCTAAATACTTTTCTTTCCAAACTGCTTCAAAAAGGGTTTCCGAGGCAACGACCGATCCTTGGTGTTCAAATAAGTAAAGCAAGATTTTAAATTCGATGGGGGTCAAGAAAACCTCTTTGCCATAAAGAAAACATTGGTGGCTGTTGATTTTCAACAGTAAACCTTCCTTTTCGTATTCTTCAATCTTCTGGGGATTCGCTGACTGGTTGTAACGCTGGTATCGCCGCAGCTGCGTTTTGACCCGAGCAACGACTTCTAAAGGATTGAAGGGCTTGGTCACATAATCATCTGCCCCAAGGCTTAGACCGGTGATTTTATCCAAGTCTTCCCCTTTTGCCGTGAGCATCAGTACTGGGAAAAAGTGGGTCTTACGAATTTGCTGCAACAGCTGGAAGCCGTCGATATCCGGCAGCATCACATCTAAAACCGCCACGTCGACCGTTTCTTTTTCAAGATAGGCCAAAGCGCTCGTTCCATCATAAAAAGGTTCTACTTGGAAGCCTTCATTCCTTAGAAACGTCGTGACTAACTCCGCGATTTCTTTTTCATCATCAACAACAATTATTTTTTCTGCCATCCTTGATTCACTCCAACTATCTACGATCATTTTTCATTTACACTACCATTTACTCTACACCCATCATACCGTAATCGGTAAGCGAATGCATTCGTTTTCTACTTTGAACTAGAGGTGATGCGGGAACCTAGGCGGCTGATCAATTCATTGGTAATGGTTTGTGCTTGATCAGCGGTAGTCGTCCAATCGCTGATTACTTCGAGCGAACTTTCGACCGCCAGTTCTGGATAGTCCGTTAAATCGATCAAGAGCATATCCATACAAACCAACCCAATCTGCGGGAGTAAAGCACCTTGATAAGAAAGTTGGAACCCTTGGTTTGATAGGGCACGTGGAACCCCGTCGCAGTAGCCGATGCTAACGATCCCGATCGTGGCTGGTCGATCAAAAACAGTGCCTAATCCATAGCCGATCGCTTCACCAGCGGCAACTGTTTTTTTGTCTACCAGTAAGGCTTTGAGTGTCAAAATTGGCTGTACGTTTATCTTCTGCTTCGTTGGTTCGTTCGGGACGCTCAATGAACCAGTTAGAAGAATACCTGGACGTACATAATCATAGTGTTTCTCTGGGTAATTCAATATTCCGTAGCTGCTTTGCAGATGTGTCAGTCCATAGGCGATATTTCTAGCGGATAAGCCAGCCAACAGATCATCAAAACAAGTGATTTGGGCTTGTGTCCGCAAGATACTTGCCGTATCCAGCTGATCTGAAGAGCCTAGATGGGAAAAAATGCCTGTGATCTTGAGAGATGGCAAGGCGTAAAGTCCAGTAACTGTCTCAAGATCAGGTGCAACGCCTAAGCGGTGCATACCAGTATCTACCGCTAAATGGCATTCGATCGGAATGCTTGTTTGGGCTAAAGCATGCCCATGGGCCTCACTAACGATGGTTTGAATCAAGGAATAATGTTTCAGCTCTTTGGCACGTTGGGCAGAAGTGTACCCTAAAATCAGTAAGCGACTTTTGATGCCAGCTCGCCGTAATTCAATGGCTTCTTCAAGGGTAGCAACGGCAAAGAAATCAACGCCGGCTCTTTCTAGGGTACTGGCGACCGTCTTCGCATCACAACCATAAGCATCCGCTTTAACCACCGCCATCACTTTTGTTGTTGCTGGGATCAATCGCTTGATTTCCTGCAAGTTGTGCAACAAAGCGGGGGCGGAAAATTCTTTGGCTGCTCGCTGCAATTTGGGCGGCGTTTTTTTCGAAAACGGGAACAGCTTTTGCAAAGCAAAGAGACCATGCACCACCCCAATGGTCAGTCCTAAGACCACGAAGAAATTGATCAGATTGTTTCGCAGCAAGGGCAGCTTTTGACTAAGAAAATGGGTCACTGCAATGGTATAAGGATGGAGTAAATAGAGCCAAAGGGACAGTCGACCCGCTTGTTTCCAGATTATGGGTGCTTGCCATTGCTGGATGATCGGAAATAAAAACAACAGGACGAAGGGCAAAAAAACATACATGCTGTCATGTTTCGGCGTGGTAAAGTGATGCAAAAGGTAACTTTCCAAAAGCAAGCAAATCAGACTGATCAGCAGATAACTATAGCGATGGGGAGAAACTGGTTTCTTGGCAAATCTTCTGGCTAGTACCCCTAAGATCAAAAACAAAGGAGCAAAAAAAATGCCGTTGCGAGTTCCATCCAATAGTTGAAAAATCAGTGAATAGACTGGCGTAATGGGTGTTTGTGCAGCCAGGCCAGACCAACTGTCCCCACCTAAACCAACCACATACAAACCGACAGCAATGAAAAACACCTGCTTGAAAGAAAGCCGTGTCAAGAGGCCCATCACTAGTAGACTGCCGGTAATGATCGCAGGAAAATACCAAAGATGGTAAAGAATGCCAGTGACCAACAATGTTTGGATAAAGGTGCCCAGCGGCATGTTCAACCCAAGCATGCCGCTGTACCAAGCAAGCGGCAAAAAGAGCAGTGTGGCTATGAGGTAGACTTGCAGCTGCTTTTTAATAAACTGCCAGACACGCTGTCTGGCAGGATAGCTGTTTTGGGTGGCTAAGTCGCTGAACACGTAATATCCGCTGATCATAAAAAAGAAGGGGACTGCAATTCTGAAGAGCGTCAACGTGATCAGGATATCACCGTCAGGCCATAAGCGGTGAAGAGGCAGACAGTGGATCGCCACCACCATCATCGCCAAAATCACCCGGAATTGCTCGATTCCTTGATTCTTCTTCATGCGAACTGCCTCGCAGTTTGTTCAAGGTATTGATGGTATTCTTCCAAGGTCCACTGTTGACTGGCGATGATTTGACTATGAGGCAGACCAACATAACGAAAATGCCACGGTTCATAGCCAATCCCTGTAATTTCCTGTTTGTCTGCGGGATAGCGTAAAATAAACCCATAGTTCATCATTTCCTGGGTAAATAAATCAGCGGCTGCGCTGTCACGAAATCGTGGGCAGATCAAATCATCCTGGCTGCCCTTTAAACCAACATCGATCGCTAAGCCTAACTGATGTTCACTGCAACCGGGCAACGCCACAAATTGTTTCGTATAGGCTAGCCCATTTTCTTTCAAGGAATATTCCCATAAATACCGTTGCTGCTTTTCGGTTCGGTAGCCATCTAACAAGCAGATCTCGTCTTCAAGCTTTAAGGATTTGACGAGCCGTTTCCATTGTTTGGCTGCTTCTGGCTGCAAGTAAATCTCGTCTTCGCTGAAGGCAGCAAGGACTAAATGAGGCGGCTCTTGGTTTTTTTCTAACGGAAATTCTTTGCTAACTAACTGTAGATAGGGATTCATTTGACTTCCTCCTTTGCTAAGACAAGCAGTTTTTGTAGTAGTTCTTGATAGGATAAGCCGACCGCTGCCATCATGGCAGGATAACGGGAGTGACTCGTAAAGCCCGGCATAGTATTGATTTCATTCAAGTATAGTTCTCCTTGATCCGTGACAAAAAAGTCGATGCGAGCAAGACCTTTAAGACCAAGACTACGATAGAGCAGCTGAGCTTGTTCTTTGACCTTGGTTTCAATCGTTTCAGGCAATGGCGCAGGGACGGTGATTTTGGCGCTGATCAGCTGGTACTTTTCTTCAAAATCGAAAAAGCCGTCTACTAATGAAATGGCGTCACAAGCACCGACAGTCAAAGAGTCGTTGCCCAAAATACCGCAACCGATCTCAACACCGGCAATATTTTTTTGTAGGAGCACTGCGGAACAATAAGTAAAGGCTTTTTTTAAGGCAGAAGCGATTTCTTCAACGCAGGTGACTTTAGTGATCCCTTTTGAAGAGCCCGCTTCATTAGGCTTAAAGAAAACTGGGAAGCCATGGGTCTGGATAAAAGCTTCGATTTGTTCTTGCTGGTTGGCTTGATTTGTCAAGAGAATCGTAGGAGCACTTTGTACGCCAATGGCTGCTGCAGCTTGATGCAGCAGCCATTTGTTCATACATAAGGCAGAACCTGCCACCCCGCAACCTACATAAGGTAGTTTCATCAATTCAAACAATCCTTGGATACTGCCATCTTCCCCGTATTTGCCATGCATAATGGGAAATAAAATATCAGGTACCAACGTTTGCTGCTCTTCACTTAGCCAAAAGCCGTTTCCTTCGAATAGCGGCTGGATTTTCTGTTTATGTTTCGTATCCAACAACCACGTGTCTTGTCGGATGTTTTCCAGCTCTCCTGTATACAAGTACCAATCCATAGCATCTGGGGCGATCCCGATCAAAGAGAGGTCGTAGTCATAGGGAGATGATTGGAGTGCTTCGATTGCGCTAGTTGCTGAGGCTAAAGAAACGGTGTATTCCGGTGAATTGCCTCCAAAAATAATGGCGATTTTTTTCATGTTTTTCTTCCTTCCGCTTTTCGATTCTTACTACATTCAGTCTATCAAGGAAAGAAAAAAGAAATTTGCGGGCTTACTGGTATCTTTCTTTTCTTTTTGTGATGAAATTCTGACGAATTTATGACAAAAGGAAAGCGACAGCTGCCGCTCCTTTTACACCAGAAAGAAACTTGCCTTTGAAGTAGAAAAAGCTGCCATAAAATGGAATGGAAAAAATAGTGAAAAAAGAGCACTCTGAAGGAAAGGGGGAGGCAATAGCAGGAACGTTGACACAAAAAAAGCATGCCGAAGCATGCTTTTTCTTTTTGATGATGGCTTTTCGATTATTATACGATTTGCTTATTGTGCGTAATGCGCACGAGGACCACCAATATATTTGGGCCGTGATCCCAGAGCTGTGACATGGGCAGCGCCGAGGGACTTGATAGAGGGACGGATCGGGATTTGAACATGTTTGACATGCATGCCGATTGCTGTGTCGCCAATATCGATGCCAGCTTTTGCTACTATGTGCTCCACTTCAATAGGTTCATCGAACAGCTGGAAAGCGGCAACTGAGCAAGCACCGCCTGCATGCAACTGGGGCACTACTGCGACTTCTTCTAATTGATATAGTCGAGCCGTTTCACGCTCAACAGCTAAAGCCCGATTGAGATGTTCACAGCCTTGAACGGCTAAATGAATATTTTTGGGACGCAAGATCGCTCGTAGTGTTTCAACGATAACCATGCCTACTTCTTGACTGGAATTTTTGCCAATCAAGCCGCCCACGACTTCACTTGTTGAACAACCAAGGACAAAAAGATCATTTTCACCAACGTTCGCTGTCGTAATGACTTCTTCAACGATCGTAGTTAAATCCGTTTTTAATTGATTGATATCTGTCATAAGAATCACCTTTCATTTAAAGAAAACTTTTTCGTGCGGCGCAAAGCATGCGTCAGGGGTAAAGCAACGATGCTGCCAAAGACCGTTTGGATCAAATTACTTGGGATCGAGGCGATCCCAGCGCCTAAACCGAATAGCAAAACCGTTGCTGCTGCATAGCCGGCGATCATGATTAAGCTACCGACAATGACGGCTGCTAGTGGCCGATGGCTCATTCTACCTACGATCCAGCCTTGCACACCATGGATCACGATGGAAAAGAAGGCCCATTCAGGGTAACCTGATAGAAAATCAATGATGCCGCCGCTCATTCCACCGACGAAGGCACCGGCGCTAGGTCCGAACAACAGGGCCGAGATATAGATCCCTGCTTCACATAAGGTCACAAAGCCCTTCGTTTGCGGAACAGGAATGATAAAGGTCAAAGAAAGTGCACACGTGAGTGCCGTCAGCATAGCGATCGTCGTTAGGTTTCTTACTTTCATAGGTGTTCCTCCTTTTTAAAATAGGCGAGCTGATTGACGTTGCCAGAGGTACCTAAAGGCAGACCGTCTTCAATCCCTGCCCAAACAAATGCTTTTGCGGTTTGGATAGCTGCTTCCAACGAAGTGCCTTTAGCAAGCATTGCGGCAATCGCTGATGAGAGGGTACAGCCAGCACCGTTGGTTGTGGTTCGCGTACTTTTTTCTGCCTCAAAAACGGTAAATTGTCCTTCTTGATACAAAACATCATAGGCTGTTTCCCCAGTTAGTCGACTGCCACCTTTGATCAGAACATTTGGGGCACCCAGCGCATGGATTTTTTTTGCCGCCGTTTTCATCTCTGCTAAAGAGGTAATGCTTTGTCCAGATAAGTGTTGTGCTTCGAGTAGATTAGGTGTCACTAATGCTGTGTAAGGAAACAATGAGATCAATCCTGCTTGATAGGAGTGGTTAAAGGCAGTATCTCCTTCTTTGAAGGCGAGAACGGGATCGAGCACGATCGGTCCGGTAAATGTTTGTAAAAAATCTCGCAGCAATTCAATGATGGCGGTTTGATGAAGCAGCCCGATTTTGATTGCATCTAGGGATACGACCGAACGCAGTGAATCCAGTTGTGCTTGGATCACAGGCTCAGGGAGATCATGGAACATAAGATCATCCTTGATGGCGACCACACATGTTAATAGGGCATGGCCAAACACCCCGAATTCCTCAAATGTTTTCAAATCAGCCGTCATGCCGCCACCTGCCAAACTGTCGAGACCGGCGATCGATAAGACTTGTTTCATGTCTGCTGCTCCTTTCATTTCTCATTTCTTTCTATTATAAACAGTCGGTAAAAAAGAAAAACGGCCAATTGGATGTTTTTTCCTCATCCAATTGACCATTTGCTTATTTCTCATTTAGTAAATCTCGCTCACGATACCATTCATCGGGACGCCAGATCCATTCAAAGCCATCGGCAGCTAAGAGATCATAGGCTGCTTGGGGGCCCATCGTTCCTGCGGCATAATTTGGAAAATCAGGTGTTTCTTGGTCCCAAGCGTGACGGATCACATCAACGATGCGCCAAGATTGGGCAACTTCATCCCAGTGGGTAAAGTTAGTGCCATCACCGTTCAAGGCATCTAGAATTAGTTTTTCGTAAGCTTCAGGGGTGTTTTCGACGATTTCAGTACTATTTCGGTAATCGAGCTTCACTGGCAATGTCTCAAACCCTTGGCCAATTTCTTTTCCGTTCAAGGAAAGAGAGAAGCCTTCCGTCGGTTGAATGTAAATCGTCAGCACATTCGGTGCCAAACTCTCGATTTGCTTTTGTTCATTCAGGTCTTGCTTAAAGACATTGACTGGGACTTGTTTAAAGACAATGTTGATGCGAGTGCCTTTTTCCGTCAACCGTTTCCCAGTGCGTACATAAAATGGTACGCCGGACCAGCGGAAGTTATCGATCAAAAATTTCCCAGCAACGAAGGTTTCCGTTGCCGATTCTTCATCCACATTGGCTTCTTCACGGTAGCCAACAAATTTCTTGTCTTCTAATTGTCCCTTATCGTATTGACCACGTACGAAGTGTTGTTTCACTTCTTCTTCGGAGTAGATACGGATCGCATTTAAGGCTTTGATTTTTTCTGTCCGTAATTCTTTTTCAGAAAAAGCCACTGGCGGTTCCATGGCTAATAAGGAAAGAATCTGCAGAATATGATTTTGGACCATATCCTTCAAGGCACCGCTCTTATCATAATAGCCGCCGCGTTCTTCTACGCCTAAGTTTTCTGCGATATTGATCTGAACATTGTCAATGTAACGATTGTTCCACATTGACTCAAAAATGTTATTGGCAAAACGAATCGCAGAAATATTTTGGATCATTTCTTTTCCTAAATAGTGATCGATTCGGTAGATTTCTTGTTCCGTAAAGACTTGATTGATCTCTTCATTCAATTCTTTTGCTGAATTATAGTCGCTTCCAAACGGTTTCTCGATGATCACCCGATGGTAGCCGTCAGTATCCAGCATTCCTTGGGATTTCAAGTGAGAAACGATCGTCCCAAAGAAATTAGGGGACATTGCTAAGTAAAAAATCTGATTGCCTTCTAAATGGTATTTCTGATCTAAGGTTTCCGCCAAATCCTTTAATGAATCATAATGGCTCGTATCTGTTACATCATGTGATTGGTAGTAGAAATGAGAAGCAAATGTCTCTGCTTGTTCTTGTGAGTCACTCAACTCTTTGATTGTACCTATCACCACTTCACGATAGTGTTCATCCGACCAAGGACGGCGTGCAGTACCAATGACTGCAAAATCTTCTTTCAAATCGCCTTTTTTGTACAACCGAAACAAAGAAGGATATAGTTTGCGTTGGGCAAGGTCGCCCGTACCGCCAAAAATCGTAAAAAGGACCTTTTTTTCCATCATCTTCACTCCTTACAGTTTATCGACAAAAATCGTGCTGGCGGCTTTGTAGCTGACAGCAATTTCTTTTGTGTCATTTTTGATCGTAATCGGACCCTCGTATGCTGCCGCATCGATGATCTCGTATTCTTCATGAATATTCAATTTGATCGAAACGAGATAATCCAGCAGTTCTCGTTCGTCAAGGACACGGGCGATACGAATCTTGGTTCCTACCGGATAAGAACTCATGGTGTTTTTTTCGCCTTCGTGAATGAGTTCTCCTTGTTCAGGAATCATTCCCCCATGTGGGCAATACCGAGGATGATCAAGGTAGGCTTCTAAGCGGCTCGCCAACGTTTCTGAGGTGACATGTTCTAAAACTTCTGCGTCATCATGAACTTCATTCCATGAATAATGCAGGTGCTCCACAAGAAAGACTTCCCATAAACGATGCTTACGAATGAGGGCACTTGCAGAAGCTAAACCAGTTTCAGTCAACTGTACCCCTTGATAAGGTGAATGTTCCACTAAGCCTTCTTTTAATAATTTTGAAATCATTTCACTTACTGAAGCTGCTGAGACGTCCAGACCTGACACGATTTGTTTGTTATTGATCTTCTTTTGGTCACCACCAAGCTCTAAGATGAGCTTTAAATAATCTTCACGATTTGGTGTCATCGGATCCATCCTCTCTTATCAAAGACTATCAAAGTAGATTTTATCAAAAAAGCCAGCTGATTACTATGAAAAAAGCCGCCGGTTCTCAATATTCTATGTAAAAAGAAGACCGAGGGGAGCTACTCCACCTCAGCCTTTTTTTATTAAGCCCAATCACCATTGCGGAAGACAGGAACTGTGGTGCCATCTTCTTTGATGCCATCGATGGACATTTGGTCAGAGCCGACCATGAAGTCTACGTGGGTTTGGCTGCGGTTTAAACCAGCCGCTGCCAGTTCTTCTTCACTCATCTCAGTGCCGCCTTGTAAGCTGAAGGCATAAGCAGAGCCTAAAGCCAAGTGGTTTGAGGCATTTTCATCAAACAACGTATTGAAGAAGATGATGCCAGATTGTGAGATAGGGGAAGGGTCAGGGACTAAAGCGACTTCACCTAAAGATTTCGCTCCTTCATCGATCGCTAGCAATTTGCCTAACACTTCTTCGCCTTGTTCTGCAGAAAAGTCCACGACTTTACCGTCTTTGAAGGTGAATTTCATGCCAGAAATAATCGTTCCTGCGTAGCTCAATGGTTTCGTACTTGAAATATAGCCATCGATGCGACGATTATCTGGGGCAGTAAAGACTTCTTCTGTCGGCATGTTCGCCATGAATTTTTCATTGCGGGTGTTGTAGCTGCCAGCACCTTCCCACAAGTGATTTTTTGGTAGGCCGATGATCAAATCGGTACCAGGTGCTGTATAGTGTAATGCGCTGAATTGTTCTTTGTTCAATTCTTCTGCCTTGACTTGCAGTGTTTCATCATGTTTTTTCCAAGCAGCAACAGGATCTTCTTCGTAGATACGCGTCGTTTTGAAAATTTGATCCCATAGCTTGTCTTGTGCTTCTTCTGGGGAAGCATCAGGGAACACTTTTTGTGCCCAATCTTGACCTGCAGCAGCAACAACGGTCCAGCTGACTTTGTTGGCTTGTGTTGCTTGACGCAGTTTCATCATCGCCTTACCAGAAGCTGCTTGGAAAGCGGCGACCCGATCTGAGTCAACGCCCGCTAACGCATCGGGATTGGCAGAAACGACACTGATGCGGCTCGCACCTTTTTCGACCCAATCTTCTGTTTGATCAATTTTGTGTTGAGGGATCGTAGACAAACGATCCTCAGCTGCATGCGCAAGAAATTCTTTTTGAACCACATCGTCGGTCCATTGAACGATTACTTCATCAGCGCCTAGCTCATACGCTTTTTTTGTCAATAGTCGAGCTAACGGTGCTTGGTCCACGGCGATTTGGATGACGATGGTGTGCCCTTTTTGGACATTTACACCAACTTCTGTGATCAGTTGGGCATATTTTTCAAGGTTCTGATTAAAGTTTGGTAAAACCATTAAAATTCCTCCATTTATTCTAAAATTATAACTGTCTTCATGATAGCACTAAGTATTTTTGAAAACAAACGAAAAAGAGAGCAAAAAAACAGAGGTCTTCAAATTGAAAAACTGGAAACACTAGGGGCAATAATTTTAAAAGTTTTTTTGCAAACTTAAAAAAACATGATACAATAAGTAAAAGGTATTTCTGAAAGCGATGTATAGCAGAATTAAGGAGATTAAAAAATTATGGCAAGAAAGAAAACTATTACTAGAGACCAGATTTTAAAAGCTGCCTATGAAGTTGTCGCAACCGAAGGATTTACACGTTTTACCGCACGCAATATCGCAGCGAAGATGAAATGTTCAACGCAACCGATCTACTTAGAATTTAAAAATATGGATGACTTAAAAAATGCATTGATTAATCAGATTTACGACTACTTAGCGACAGAAGTTTTTCCAGTTGAAAGACGGGGAGATGTCATCGTTGACTTAACGTTAAATTATATTGGCTTTGCAAATAAAGAAAAACGATTATACCGAGCGCTATACTTAGAAGAGCATGGTGGTGGGGATTCCATGCAGCAGTTTTCATTTGACCTTTTTGTGAAATCAGTGAAAAAAGAACCAAAGTATCAAGATCTATCGGACGTGAAATTACAGTCCTTGCATACTGGTGTCTGGATCGTCGCTACTGGCTTAGCGGCATTGATGTCTTCGGGGATCATTCATCCCACAGAAGATCAGATTGCTAAGCTGATGACGGAAACCACCGATAATATTTTAGCAAGAGAAACACCCATCGATATCAGTTATCATTAAGCAAACAAGAAAACCTCCGACAGAATCAAGTGATTTTGTCAGAGGTTTTCTTGTTTTATTCTGCAAATGCTTCCGCTAGCTTTTTGGCAAAGGCTTCTAAGTTTTGAATATCGTCTTCTTCCGCAGCCAAGTCGACCTTGACGCTATCTGCCCCTTTTGTTGCACCTGTCTTACTAAAGACGGCTTCAAAGTCATCGACGGACTTACAAAAGTCATCATAAAACGTATCGCCAGAGCCGCAGACCCCAAAGATTTTGCCACTTAAATCAAGTTCTTGCAAATCTTCGTAAAAATCGACGATCTCATCAGGCAATTCACCGTCACCGTATGTATAGGTTGCGACGATACAGATATCGGCGTCTTCAAACTCATCGGCATCCACTTGGGTACACTCATTCATTTCAACTTCCATGTCAAGATTTTCAAGGGCTTCAGAAACGATATCTGCAATTTCTTCCGTATTCCCCGTCATACTCGCATAGACGATTTTTGCTAAAGCCATGGGCTTTTTCCTCCAATCTCATTCCTATTCTCAAGGAAAACTCTCTTACAGATTATAGCAAATGCACGAAAGATTGAAAACAAAACTTGAAAAACTCTTTACAATGTCTGTGAATTTTGTAAAATAAGGGATTTCTATGGTAAAATAAGAGGAATTTAATTAAGGGAGACGAGAACATGATTACATTAAAATCTGCCAGAGAAATAGACCGCATGGCCGAATCCGGCGCGCTGTTAGCAGATGTCCACAAACAATTACGCAGCTTCATCAAACCTGGTATCACCAGTTGGGATATCGAAGTGTTTGTCAGAGATTATATTGAAAGCCATGGCGGAATTGCCGCCCAAATTGGTTTTGAAGATTACAAATATGCCACTTGCTGCAGTATCAACGATGAGATTTGTCACGGGTTCCCCCGAAAAAAACCATTGAAAGATGGCGATCTGATCAAAGTTGATATGTGTATTGATTTAAAAGGCGCCATTTCTGATTCTTGCTGGAGTTATGTGGTAGGAAACTCGACGCCTGAGATCGATCGTTTAATGGAAGTAACCAAAAAAGCGTTGTATCTAGGAATCGAACAAGCCCAAGTTGGCAACCGAATCGGTGACATCGGTCATGCCATTCAAACCTATGCGGAAAAAGAAGGCTACGGTGTCGTGCGCGATTTCGTTGGACACGGCATTGGTCCAACGATCCATGAAAGTCCGATGATTCCTCACTACGGAGAAGCCGGCAAAGGGTTGCGTTTAAAAGAAGGAATGGTTATTACCATCGAACCTATGATCAATACAGGGACGTGGAAAATGAAAATGGATCCTAACGGCTGGACCGCCTATACTCTAGATGGTGGCTTAAGTTGCCAATACGAACATAGTTTGGCGATCACCAAAGAAGGGCCACGCATTTTGACTTCTCAAGGAGAAGAAGGAACCTACTAAATTTTGGCGGTAGGAGACTTCTGATTGTTACGTATGACAAAGAAAAAAAAGGCAGATGATTCGCTGGCGGAGGAAGAAACATGAAAATCGTTGATAAAGTAAAAAGCAATCAAAAGCTGATGCGTTTCATTGAAACAACGCAAAATAGAATAACGGATTCAGAGATGGGGACCACATCGGTCGTCGTCGCCTACTATTTATTGCTTTCACTTTTCCCGTTAATGATTGCGCTGGGAAATCTGTTGCCTTATTTATCGATTGATCCGAACACGGTTTTATCTTATGTACAAGAATTGATCCCTAGTCAAATCTATGACTTTATCGGACCAGCGATCGAAAACCTCCTCACCACAAGCTCTGGCGGGTTGTTATCGATTTCCGCCTTGGCTGCGTTGTGGTCTGCGAGTCAAAGTATCAATGCCTTGCAAATTGCGATGAACAAAGCCTTCGGTGTGGACCAACGTTCCAATTTTATCGTGGTGCGCGCAGTATCATTTGTGATCATCCTGCTCTTTATGATTGCGATCGTTGGTGTTACGATGGTATTTGGGCTTGGAAAAATCATTCTTGATTTTTTGCAGCCGATTTTTAAGTTTCAAGACAATCTGATCGATACGTTCCAAACAGTCAAATGGCCAGTCACGATCGTTGCTTTGCTGTTTATCATGATGCTGATCTATTGGTTAGTGCCGAATGCAAAGGTCAAGTTGCGTTCGACTTTGCCAGGGGCGATCTTTGCAACGATTGGCTGGATGTTGCTGTCACAAGTGTTTGGCTTATACGCCCGTTACTTTGCTGCGAAAATCATTGGCTATCAAATTATTGGAAGTTTTATTGTTTTAATGATCTGGTTGAATCTTGCTGCGACGATTATTATCTTGGGTGGAATCATCAACGCAGTGGTAGAAGAGTATGTGTCGGGACAAGAGATCAAAGAACGAACAGATCCTGTTCAGCGGATTTCTTCGAAAATCGAAGATACATTTACCAATAAAGAGAAATAACGGAAAGCGAGAATAAACGATGGATTTTGCATTCAAATTTGTAATGCGCTTATTTATAACAATGATCGTGTCTTTAATCCTAACACCGATCATTAAATTGATCTCTTTTAAGATCGGCGCAGTCGATCGACCAGGAGATCGCCGAATCAACACCAAGACAATGCCGACCGCAGGGGGACTGAGTATTTTTCTCTCGTTCTCTTTTGCATTGCTTTGGGAATTCCGTGCAATGATTCCTTTTGACTATGTCTGGCCGATGCTTTTAGGTGCAGCCATCGTCGTAGTTACTGGATTATTGGATGATATCTTTGAGTTGACGCCCCTGCAAAAAACACTGGGTTTGATGTTAGCGGCTTTGGAGATCTATTTTGTTGCTGGCATCAAAATCAGCACGGTTTCGATCCCTTATCTCGGGGTTTTTGACTTGGGCTGGTTAGGCTTACCTATGACGATCCTATGGATTTTGGCGATCACGAATGCGGTCAACTTGATTGACGGTTTAGATGGTCTAGCGAGTGGGGTCTCCATTATCAGTCTGACAACGATTGGGATCATTAGTTACTTCTTTTTACCAAACTCCGTTGAAGTACCGATGGTGATTTTTACATTGATTGCCGCGATCGTAGGCTTCTTTCCTTACAATTTTTATCCAGCCACGATTTTTTTAGGCGATACTGGGGCACTTTTTCTAGGTTTCATGATTTCCGTCCTATCGTTGCAAGGCTTAAAAAATGCGACCTTCATTACAGTGATCACCCCAATGTTGATTTTAGGGGTACCCATTACCGATACCGTCTATGCGATGATTCGTAGAAAATTCAATAAACAAAAGATCTCTTCAGCAGATAAGATGCACTTGCATCATCGCTTACTTTCATTAGGGTTTACCCACCGTGGCACGGTCTTGACGATCTATGCCTTGGCGATGGTTTTTTCATTTATTGCATTATTGATGAATTATGCCAGTAACACCGCAATCATCTTGCTGATCATTAGTACAGGTTTTGGCATCGAATTGTTTATCGAGTTGATTGGTTTGGTGGGAGAAAATCGTCAACCACTCATGTGCGCGCTGAAGTTTCTTGGAAACCGTCGATTCAGGCAAAAAGTCTTGAAGGCGCGAGCGGAAAAGAGAAAAGACAAGCAAGAAGAGGAAAGCGAAGAGTTAGCTGCTAGCGCTTCTCAAATCAAGGAAAAGCGACGAAAGAGAAAACATTACCAAGCAAAACACAAAAAATAAACGATACAGTTGCGGCGAAGGTGTCCAACAGGTGAGATGAATACGAGTGATCGTTGAAGGTCAGGAGGAGTCAGTGCTTCTTCTAGCGCGTTCTGTTACGATCAGCTGTCGATGATTCGATCAATCCGTTGGCGATGCTTGCCGCTTTTTGTTTGTTTGAAAATGGTCAGACAAACAGTATTTCCTGTCGAATTCTTCCGTCTTGAATTGACGGATCTAGCCCTAAACGTCTATACTTAAAAAGAGCAGCAGACTAATCAAAGAAAGAAGGATATGAACGAATGCCAAATGTGAAACAACTGACGTCAGAAAAAATGGGAACAATTTATGAGCTTTCCAATGATAGCGGTACCATCGTAAGGCTAAGTCCTGAAGGCGCACGCTTATTGGATTGGGTCGTTCCAGTAGAAGAAGGTCGCGACATTGTGGTCGGTTATGACACGATCGAAGGACATCGCCAAGCACGTTATTATGGCGCAACGATCGGCCCTGTGGCGGGAAGGATCGCAGGTACTCGCTTTGAGATCGACGGACAAGAATACCAAACGGAAGACAATGATGGCGGCAATACGCTTCATGGCGGTTCAAAGGGGCTGGATACTGATACATGGATCACTGAAACCTTTGAAGAAGCAGACAAAGCTGGGGTGATTTTTACTACCACACGGCAAGATGGCGATGGCGGGTTTCCTGGGAATGTTCGTTATCAAGTCACCTATACGTTGACGAATGACAATGAACTATTGCTTGCTTATGATGCCAACACTGACAAAGCGACTTTATTTAACCCAACGAACCACGGTTATTTCAATTTGACAGGTGATACCCAACAGCCGATCGATGACCACTTGGTTCAAATCAATGCCGAACATGTGGCTGAAACGAATGACGATGTGACGACGACCGGTGAAAAAACGCCTGTCGCAGGCACAAAGTTTGATTTTAGACAAGAACGCCCGATGGGAACGACGATGTTGGATGATCCGTTCTTATTAGACCATACGCAAGAGTGGGATCTAAAAGTAACCAGTCCCGATCAAAAAGTGCAGCTGACTGTAACTACTGACCGTCCTGCCGTTGTTATTTACACAACGGGTGAGGGAGAAGCTGGCGCACCAATGAAGTCTGGTCCTTTTGCCAATCATGGCGGGATGGCGATCGAAACACAAGGTGTTCCTGGCTCTGAGAAATTTACCCACTTTGGTGAGATCGTGTTGCGTCCAGAAGAACCCTTCCACTCTGTGACGACGTATCAGGTCCACTTTTAAGCATAGGAACCAAATCATTTTTAATGAAATAGAAAAAAGCATTGTCAAAACGCAGAAAGTTTGGCGATGCTTTTTTTTGACAAAATACGATTACAGATGTAAACTTAAAAATGTGAATCACTTATGAAAGGAAGTGGACAAATGCAATCTGTGGTCGAACCAATCAAAATTAGCGATTCTGAATGGGAAGTCATGCGTGTGATCTGGACATTAGGACAATCCGACGCGAAAGAGATCACCGCTTTATTGAGCGAAAATAAAAATTGGAAAGCAGCAACGGTCAAGACGCTTTTGGGACGACTCGTCAAAAAAGGCGTATTGAAAACAGAAAGCCAAGGAAAAAAATTTGTTTATTCGCCGCTTGTTTCCGAAGAAGCAACCGTTCGCAGCGCAGCTGAGAATCTTTTTTCTCATATTTGTGCCAAAAAAGTTGGGCAGACATTAGCAGAAATAATCCAAGAAGCAGCATTGACGGCAGAAGATTTGGCGATGCTCCAAGCAGCAGTCGACCAAAAAGTGCCAGTAGCAGCGATCTCATGTAATTGTATTCCTGGTCAGTGCCAATGCAAAACCCATGCAACAAAATAAGTAGCCAACGAACTGTTAAAAGAAATGAGGAATCGTAATGAAAAAAAACATGCAAATCAGCGGAATGAATTGTGCCCATTGTGCCGCAAAAGTTGAAAAAGCGCTTAGTGAAGTACCGGGTGTGAAAAAAGCCAAAGTGGACTTGAAAAAAGCTCGCGGAACAGTCAAGTTTGACGAGTCGCAAGTGACAGAAACAGCCTTAGTCAATGCGGTCACCGAAGCGGGTTATCAAGGGGTATTTGAGTAAGCAATGGAATTGCTAAAGTGAAAATGAAAAATCAAAACAAATGAAAAGTGTCCAGCCGCTTGAAGCTTTTGTATGAAGGAGCAAGACTGTACGCACATTCAGTGAAATAGGAAGGGGAATACTAGGATGAATCAGAAAAAAACGTCTTCCGCAAGTAATAGTCAGACGTCAAGCCATCATAGGCATGAACCTGCTTTGAATGAGCGGGATAATGGTACACAGGGAAAAGAGCAACATGCGCAATCACAAGTGACAGAAGTCCCTGAGCCTAGCCATGAGATGAATGGGATGGATCATCACAAGGCGACATCAAAACAGCAGGAGCATGAAAGCTCCGATAGTAACCATGGTCTTATGGATCATGAAGTGTCCAGCATGGACTATAGCCATAAGGGCCATGAGATATCTGGCATGGATCACGGCCACAAGGACCATGAGATGTCTGGCATGAACCATAGTCACACGAATCATGAGATGTCTGGCATGGAACATAGTCACACGGATCATGAGATGTCTGGCATGGATCACGGCCATAAGGACCATGAGATGTCTGGTATGAATCATAGTCACATGAATCATGAGATGTCTGGTATGGATCATAGTCATATGGATCATGGAATGGGTGGCATGGATCATAGTATGCATATGGGAAATTTTAAGCAAAAGTTTTGGCTATCCTTGGTTTTGGCGATTCCAATCGTCATTTTATCACCAATGATGGGCATCGAATTGCCCTTTCAGTTCACGTTTCCTGGCTCAGATTGGGTCGTATTGCTTTTAGGAACGATCCTGTTTTTCTATGGAGGGCAGCCGTTTTTAAGTGGTGCGAAAATGGAATTGAAACAAAAAAGCCCAGCCATGATGACGTTGATTGCTATGGGGATCACGGTTTCTTATTTTTATAGTCTTTACGCATTTATCGCCAATCATTTTCTTGCTGTTCCTCATGTAATGGATTTCTTCTGGGAACTAGCGACTTTGATCGTGATCATGTTGTTGGGGCATTGGATCGAGATGAATGCCATTTCTAATGCTGGCAATGCATTACAGAAATTAGCAGAACTATTGCCAAAAGAAGTGATTCGGAAAAATGCGGATGGATCAGAAGAACAGATTCCATTAGAAGAAGTGACCAACAAAACACAGTTGATCGTTCGCTCAGGAGATAAGATTCCTACCGACGGAACGATCCTTGAAGGAGAAACAACAATCGATGAGTCGGCAGTGACTGGTGAATCCAGACGGGTACCTAAAACCGTCGGCAGTACTGTCATTGGAGGATCTGTCAACGGCAATGGTACCATCACGATGGAAGTCACAGGAACTGGGGAAGACAGCTACTTAGCGAAAGTCATGGAAATGGTGCGAAAAGCCCAAGCAGATAAATCCCGCTTAGAAGCACTTTCGGACAAAGTGGCAAAATGGCTGTTTTATATTGCGTTAGTTGCTGGTGTCTTGGCATTTGCTGTATGGCTGTTTGTTGCTGATCTACCGACTGCTCTTGATCGAATGGTCACGGTATTCGTCATTGCCTGTCCCCATGCGTTAGGGCTAGCGATTCCCCTCGTAGTTGCTCGTTCGACATCGATCGCTGCCAAAAATGGCTTGCTCTTAAAAAATCGTAACGCACTGGAGAATGCGCATCATGTTGATTATCTGATCCTCGATAAGACCGGTACGTTAACAGAAGGAACGTTTACCGTAACTGGCATCGAGGCGACAGGCAGTCTTTCTGCATCAGAAGTACTAGCTTACCTAGCAGGTCTTGAGAAAACCGCCAATCATCCGATCGCAGAAGGTATTTTAGCCCAAGCTGAAAAGGAAAACATCACAGCCAAAAAGGCGACTGATGTTCAAACAAGGACAGGGATTGGTCTGGAAGGCGTGATCGATGGACAGAAGTGGTTGATCGTCAATCAAAAAGGATTGGAGCAATTAGCCATTCAGTATCAAGGGAACTCCTTGGAAAATTATCAAGAACAGGGCAATACTATCAGCTATTTGGTTCATGACGGCAAAGTGGAAGGAATCGTCGCATTAGGGGATAAGGTGAAACCAGAAGCGAGTCAATTTATTCAAAAAGTGAAAGACTTAGGCATCACACCAGTTATGGCTACTGGAGACAACCAAGAAGCGGCGCAAGCCGTAGCCGATTACCTAGGAATCGAAGCCTTCCATGCGGCAATGTTGCCAGACGATAAAGAACGTCTAGTCAGTGACTATGTCAAAGAGGGCAAGCGCGTCGTAATGGTAGGCGATGGGATCAATGACGCCCCAAGTCTTGCAAGAGCGACGATCGGGATTGCGATCGGAGCGGGTACCGATGTAGCGATCGATTCAGCCGATGTCGTTTTGACGAATAGCGAACCTCAAGACATCTTGCACTTCTTGACTTTGGCGAAAAAAACAAGACGCAAGATGATTCAAAATCTCTGGTGGGGCGCAGGATACAATATTTTTGCCATTCCTTTGGCAGCTGGCGTCCTCGCACCGATCGGGATCATTTTGAACCCAGCAGTCGGAGCTGTCTTGATGTCTATGAGCACGATCATCGTTGCCATCAATGCAATGACCTTATCAATCGAAAAAAGCGGCGATTAGCCGCTTTTTTGTTTCTTTTCCTAGGAGCAGTGAAATACCTCTATAATCTGCTTCTAAATTTATGCTATAATGTGTTCGTTGAGACAAGGAGGACGTTGATTATGGAACTGAAGAAATTGGATGTTCCCACTACTTCAATTACTGAAGTAAAAAAATCTCCGATGGATGTATTTAATCAAGCGCGAGAAGCAGGAACAGCAGTATATGTATTCAATCGTGAAAAAGTGGCGGGGGTCATGTTGACACAAGAGCAGTATGAAACGTTATTGCAGGAATTAGATTATTTGCGTCAGCGACCGATGATGGAAGAAGAACCCGAACAGCCGCCAGTGGCAGGGCTAGAGGAATTCTTACAAATCATGCGGCAAGCGCTGATCACCGGTGCGAGCATCTCGGCAAAAAATTTAGATGAGCGAATGGTGGCGTTAGGGTTCATCACTCGTAAAACTGGTTTTGGCGGTGTCGTTGACATGGTGAACGAATTGAAAGAAACAGGCAAGATCGTTTACCAGCTACGTAAAAAACAAGATGGTAAATCGGTGACCGCTGAAGTCATTGGAGAACAAGACAATCAAACGCAATTATTTGATAAATTGATCATCAAAAAAATCTTTCTAAAAGAAAAATAAACGCTGGAACTTGTCCCAGCGTTTCAGACGGTAGACAAAGTACGGATGTGTTCGTACTTTGTCTTTTTTTCTATAAAATACTGGAGCTTGTTAATTTTTTTAAAACTGTGAAAGATATTGCTCATCCAACCAACAAAAGTTCCAGCCAGTTACAGACTAGGTTTTAAGTCAGCCAGTAAGTTTTCCCGTCTTTCGTCCGTTGCATAAATCCGTATTCGATCAAATAACGTCGGACAGTGACGTAATCGGTGATCGCTTGCTTTAATACATCGTTGACGGCAGCTTCTGAATAATTTTTCTTCGGATCAAATTTTTGTGCCAGTACACTCAAGACAACGATCTTGCGCTTTTCTTTGCTGGGAAACTGTTTGATAAACCCCGTTTCATCAAAATAAGTAGCAATGATCTTTTCTCTTTCACTAGCCGTAATGGCATAGCGATCATCAAGCATCGTCGCCCCTTTGTGAGGCGGCAGCAACGGGGTATCTTGCAACAAGGACATGATACTTAAAAAAACAGTCGCTTGTCGCTGTTTTTCTTTTAGTTTAAAGCGATGATTCCTGACAGTCGAAGAAGAGATACCTAAGCGCTGGGCAATCACAGTATCGCTAACATCTTGGGCAAACAGTTGTAAAATCTCCTGCTGGCTTTCTGATAGGCCTGTTTGTTCTTTGGGTAAAGCCAACAATGCGGTCAAAACGGTTCCGTGATGCTCAGTGATATGCTGCACCATTCGTTTTTTTGCTGTAAAAAAGGCGCCATCAACGGGATAGATTTCTTCTTTGTCGAAGGTCTCCTGACAAAAGACGCAACAATAATCCGTTGGTGTTGCGACATATCCTTGCTGATAATCAGAAATGGTAAACTCTTGATAAGGTTTCATTTTGGGTTCTCCTTTTATTGTTTAGATATATACTAACATAAGTTGATTTCGTTTGTAAATAAACAAACGAATTTATCGTTAGTAGATAAATTTCATCCGTTGCTTAAAATCGTCGCCTTTTTGTGTTAGGATTAACAACAATAGCGAATGAATTTGCTTAATTCAAAGGAGTGATACTATGGCAGACGTAAGCCAACGCTTCAATCACGAAGTGTACAATATAGCTGTTTCATTGATTCGTAAATTTGATGAACGGGTTTCTTCAATTCCTGATATTTTAAAGTTAACGTTAGGCGAGCCGGATTTCAACACACCGGAGCACGTGAAAAAATCGGGTGTCCAAGCAATCGAACAAAATTTCAGCCACTATTCTGGAATGGCAGGCTTAGCAGATGTTCGGCAAGCAGCCAGTCTCTTTTTGAAAAATAAATATCAGCTTGATTACGACTTTCAATCAGAAGTATTAGTGACGATCGGTGCAACGGAAGCAATCTCAGCTTCTTTATTAGCCACGTTAGAACCTGGTGATAAAGTGATTCTACCAGCACCAATTTATCCAGGCTATGAACCAGTCATCCATTTAGCTCATGCCAAACCGATTTATCTTGATACGACGGATAATGACTTTGTTTTAGCGCCAGAAGTTTTGGAAGCAGCCTTAAAAGAACATGGGAACCAAGTCAAGGCAGTCATTTTAAATTATCCTAGCAATCCAACAGGGGTCGTTTATACCCGAGAACAAGTCAAAGCATTGGCAGAAGTTTTAGAAAAATACCCCGTTTTTGTTATTAGCGATGAAATTTATAGTGAGTTGACTTATGATGAAACCCATGTGTCCATTGCTGAATACTTGCGGGATCAAACGATCGTGATCAACGGCTTGTCGAAATCACACGCGATGACTGGTTGGCGCGTCGGCTTCATTTTTGCACCAGCAGCGTTGACTGCTCAGATCATTAAGGTCCACCAATACTTAGTGACCGCGGCATCAACGATTTCTCAAAAAGCCGCAGTGCGGGCATTGATCGAAGGCATCAACGATGCAGAAGTCATGAAAGCCGATTACCGTGAACGCCGAGATTACTTGTTTGAAAAGATGACTGCCCTTGGTTTTGAAATGGCGAAGCCATCTGGTGCATTCTACATTTTTGCCAAAATACCAGCAGGTTTCAACCAAGATTCCATGGCTTTTTGTGTCGACTTAGCCGAAAAGAATCAATTAGCAATCATTCCTGGGATCGCCTTTGGTCCCGAAGCAGAAGGCTATGTTCGTTTAAGCTATGCGGCAAGTATGGAAAACTTGGTGGAAGCGATGGATCGCTTGACACGCTATATGCAAAGCAATTGATTCTACAAACGTTTCTTTAGTTCATAAGTGTTAGATAAAGTAAGCCCCCTCTGAAGGATGCAGCGGGGGCTTTTTTAGGCAATCGACGAACTTTACAAAAGATTTACATCGCTTTATCGATTCTTTACATGAAATCCATCAAGGGTTTACACCGCCTTGCTAAACTAAGCATATAACGAAAGGAGATTTACTAAATGAAAAAATTGGGACTTTTATTTTTTGCAACTGGATTATTATTAGCTGGCTGTGGGAGCGGTGGCGCAAGCACTGAGAGCAGTCAAGCATCAGGCGGATCTTCATCAGGTGCCGCATCAAATGAAAATGTAGAAATTTTAGCTGTGGGCTCAACGGCATTGCAACCCTTGGTTGAAGCAGCAGGTGAAAGCTTCTCAGCAGACAATCCCAATTATACAATTACGGTTCAAGGTGGCGGTAGCGGAACTGGCTTAAGTCAAGTAGAAGCAGGCGCGGTGACGATCGGCAATTCCGATGTGTTTGCGGATGAAAAAGATGGTGTGGATGCTAGCAAATTAGTTGACCATAAAGTAGCCGTAGTTGGTATGGCACCAGTGGTAAATAAAGACGCAGGCGTTACGGACCTTAGCCAACAAGATTTAATCGATATTTTTACAGGCAAAGTGAAGAATTGGTCTGAACTAGGCGGAGCAGATCAAGAAATCTCTGTAATCAACCGCGCATCAGGCAGCGGTACGAGAGCGACCTTTGAAAAATGGGGCTTAGATGGTGCAGAGACGATCCAAACACAAGAGCAAGATTCTTCTGGAACAGTCCGTAAAATCGTTGCTGAAACACCAGGAGCAATCAGCTACCTTGCTTTATCCTATTTGGACGATTCGATCCAAGCGCTATCTCTTGATGGGGTAGAAGCGACTCCTGAAAATATTGCAGATAACAAATGGCCAATCTGGTCTTACGAGCATATGTACACGAACGGCGAGCCAGATGCAAACGTCAAAGCCTTTCTTGATTACATCATGACAGACGATGTCCAACAAGGAATCGTTATTGAATTAGGTTACTTGCCAATCACTGATATGAAAGTAGAACGCAGTGTAGACGGCGAAGTAACGAATGTTGAATAGTGAAATGATCGAAGAAGGAGAATGCTCCTTCTTTTTTTGTGTTTAAAGCATCAAGAAGATGCTATTGGCTGGTGCTTCATTTGGTAATGAAAAACAACTACAAAAACAGCCGATAACAATTATTCACCTGTTATCGGCTGTTTTTTATCAATAATCATCTTTTTCATGAAGCGGCAAAGTCACCGTAAAGGTAGAACCAATTTTGGGGAAACTGTCAACCTTGATGCTGCCGCCTAATAATTTGGTATAGTCTTTAACGATAGCCAGCCCAAGTCCAGTGCCGCCAGAATTGCGGGCGCGGGCTTTGTCCACCCGATAAAACCGCTCAAAAATCCGTTCCTGATCTTCTTCATCGATGCCGATGCCTTGATCCTGCACTTGAAATAACAGCTGGTCGTCTTGCTCTGAATAGGATAATGTGATGACACCACCAGGTTTTGAATAGGTGACAGCATTTTCTACCAGATTTTTTACGATGGGCTGCAGCAGCTCTTTTTTGGTAGATAAAATGAAGGGTTCGGGTCCTTCAAATTGAAAGGTCAATTGCTTCTTAGCAGCTGCGGGACCATAGGTTTGAACGACTTGTTGCAGCAGCTCAGAAAAGTTGATCGGTTGGTCGACATACTGGAAAGAATCACTGTCTTGAGACAGTTGGATGATATCTTGTATTAGATTTTTCAAGCGATAAGCATCTTTTTGAATGATCTCTAAAAAGGTCTGCAATGTTTCTGGGTCTTCTTTGGCGCCGTCCAGCAGTGTTTCGGTAAACCCAATCAAGGAAGTTACCGGCGTTTTTAATTCATGGGAAACATTGCCGACAAAATCTTTTTGCATTTTTTCTAATTGTCGGATGCGCGTCAAGTCATAAGAAATACCAATCAACTGGTTTTCTTGGAAGCTTCGCAAGGTAACATCCAAGACTTTTGAACGTTCTCCGCTAAGGGTGGTTTCCGCATGGAAAATAGGGGTCTCGTCGTTAAATTGATAGATCAATTGGATCAGTTGTGTGTCATGAATCACTTCAGTGAAGGGCTGCGGCAAGGTTGGCGCAGTTTCCATCCCCAACTGTTCTTGCATCGTCGGATTCAACAGCAGCAGTTGATTTTCTTCATTAATGATAAAGACACCGATCATCAGTTCACTGAGCAAGCCGTACAGCTGTTGTTCAGATGCCGCATAGGCACGATAGGTCTGGCTCATTTGTTCGCTCAGCTGATTGATCAGTTGATACAACTCATCATGTTCAGGGGTTTCTTGCATAATGATTGCTTGTTGATCGGGCGAGGTGATCATTTTTTTTACGACGGGCAGAATCGTTTGGATTGGACGATTCCGCTGACGCAGCGTGTGAAAAATCAGCAGGCTGATCAAGAAACAAAAGACAAGATAGACAATCAAGATCGATTGCTTGATTCCTTGGTTTTTCGCAAAAAAAGCAGCAGTCGGTTCTGCGATCCGCAAGATTTGAGTTAAGTTTCCATCTTCTTTGACAGGAATCGCCACGTAAAGCAATTCTTCATGCAAGGTGTCGCTTTCCCGCAACGATTGACCAACGGCGCTTCCGCGCAAAACGGCTTGAACTTCTGGACGATCGGAGCGGTTTTCATGGAGGGTATGATCATAAGTATCGAAAATGATTTGGCCTTGATCATCTAACAAAGTGATGCGGCTATTGCTGTCTTGAACATAGGCATCGGCAAATTGTTCGAGCGCTGCGGTTTGGTTATCTGAGAGATTCAAAAATACAGCGGCTTTCTCTTGCAGAAAATCCACTTGCTGGGCGATGACTTGCTGACGGTAAAAACTGCTTAGAACTTGCCAACACAGGAAAAAAATCAGCAATAGACCGATTGACCATAAACCATAGCCATAGCGTTTTTTCATTGGGTCGGCTCCTGAAATTTATACCCAAATCCTCGAACGGTCACCAAGTATTCTGGACGCTTGGGATCAGCTTCCAATTTTTCTCTTAAATGACTGATGTGAACATCCACGATGCGACTTTGTCCATCAAAGTCAAAATTCCAAATACGATTGAGTAAGGTATCGCGATCGATCACGCGGCCTTTACGTTTCATAAAGTAAACCAGCAGCTCGAACTCTTTCGGGGTCAGGAAGATTTTCTCCCCATCCACACTGACCTGGAAATTGGTCAGATCGGCTTGAATTCCGCCGATTTGCAAGATTTCTGCAGGTTGATCTTCTTCTCGTGCTTGTTGACGAGGTTCTAAGCGACGGAAGATGGCCTTCATTCGAGCCAATACTTCTCGAGGGCTGAAGGGTTTCGTCAAGTAGTCGTCAGCCCCGATCTCTAAACCCAAAATCCGGTCGATCGGATCATCTTTTGCGGTCAAGACGAGGATCGGTGTCTCGATTTTTTCTTGCCGTAATTTCTTTGTGATTTCGATGCCGTCCAAATTCGGCAGCATGACATCCAAGATGATAAAGTCAAAAGGTTTTGACAACGCCAAGTCGAAGGCTTTTTGACCATCTGAGGCGGAAACGACTTGGTAGCCCTCTTTTTCTAAATTAAAGGTTAAAAGTGTGACGATTGAAGGTTCATCATCGACAACGAGTATTTTTTTCATGATAGACTCCTTTCGTTTCTTTTTTTCAAGAAACGATTAAATTTCAACGAACAAGTCCTATTTTAGCATGAATAGACAATTGGTACTATTGCAACCACTAAATAAATGCTATAATAAAGGACGATTTCATAGGAAAGCTGAGGGTGCTAAATGATTGGAATCAGTGCGTGTCTAGGCGGTGCCCTTTGCCGCTACGATGGAAAACATCAAGCAGTACCACAATTGATCGAACTTGTTCGTGCGGGTCAAGCAATGATGGTCTGTCCAGAAGTTCTTGGCGGCTTGCCGATTCCACGCGAACCGGCCGAAATCGTCGGTGGCGATGGGGTGGATGTTTGGGCGCAACGAGCGAAGGTCGTCACCATTTCAGGAGAAGACGTGACGGAACAATTTACTAAAGGCGCGAAAATTGCTTATCAAAAATTACAAGAGCAAGGCATCACCCAACTGATCTTAAAAGAGAAAAGTCCCTCTTGTGGCAGTCAGACGATTTATGATGGCAATTTTTCTGGAATCAAAAAAACAGGGGTCGGTGTCGCTTGTGCCTATTTTCGACAACAAGGCATGACTGTTTTGTCCGATGTCGAATGGCTTGCAAAACAGGAGGAAGCAAATGGAAATTGAAAAGACCAATCGCATGAATGCGTTGTTTGAGTTTTATTCCACGTTATTGACGGAAAAACAGATGAATTACATGGAATTGTATTACGCAGATGATTTTTCTCTAGGAGAAATCGCTGAAGAGTATCAAGTTAGCCGTCAAGCAGTCTATGACAACATCAAACGCACCGAACGTATTTTAGAAGACTATGAAAAAAAACTACATATGTTTTCGGATTATATCATGCGGGAAGACTTGCTGGATCAGCTAAGCGAGTATACGAAAACCCACTATCCAAAAGACGAAACCTTACAGGGGTTTATTCAACAGCTCCAAGAAATTGAAGAATAAAGGAATGAAAAAAAATGGCATTTGAAAGTTTAACTGAACGCCTCCAGCAGGCAATGAGCAAACTGCGCAGAAAAGGAAAAGTATCTGAAGCAGATGTAAAAGAAATGATGCGTGAGATTCGTCTAGCTTTATTAGAAGCCGACGTCAATCTGCAAGTTGTAAAAGAGTTTACCAAAAATGTCCGTGAACGGGCAGTGGGGGTAGAAGTATTAGAAAGCCTATCTCCAGCGCAACAAATCGTTAAGATCGTTGATGAAGAATTAACCAAAACATTAGGATCAGAAACAGTTGGGATCGAAAAATCACCGAAGATCCCAACGATCATCATGATGGCTGGTTTGCAAGGGGCAGGGAAAACCACCTTTGCTGGGAAATTAGCCAACCATTTGATCAAAACCGAAAACGCACGTCCATTAATGATCGCTGGTGACGTGTACCGCCCAGCTGCGATCGACCAGTTGAAAGTATTAGGGCAGCAATTGGATGTACCTGTTTTTGATATGGGAACTGATGTCAGCCCAGTTGAAATCGTCCGCCAAGGATTGGCTTTGGCTCGGGAAAAGAAAAATGACTACGTTTTGATCGATACGGCGGGTCGTTTGCATATCGACGAAAACTTGATGGAAGAGCTAAAACAAATCAAGGACTTGGCACAACCAAATGAAATTTTACTGGTAGTAGATGCGATGACAGGACAAGATGCTGTCAACGTGGCGGAAAGCTTCAATCAACAACTGGGGATCACAGGGGTAGTCATCACCAAGCTAGATGGCGATACTCGTGGCGGGGCGGCATTGTCGATTCGTCAAGTTACGGGCGCTCCAATCAAGTTCACTGGTACCGGTGAAAAATTGACCGACCTTGAAGTATTCCATCCAGATCGGATGTCTAGTCGGATTCTCGGTATGGGTGATATGCTGACTTTGATCGAAAAAGCACAGCAAGATTACGACGAGAAAAAAGCAGAAGAACTTGCTCAAAAAATGAAGGAAAACTCCTTCGATTTCAATGACTTTGTCGAACAGATCGATCAAGTTATGGGCATGGGCCCAATTGAAGATCTCTTAAAAATGATTCCGGGAATGAGTCAAATGCCTGGTATCGAAAATGTCAAAGTTGATCCGAAACAAATTGCTCGACAAAAAGCCATGGTTTATTCTATGACACCAGCTGAACGGGAAAATCCTGATTTGTTGAATCCAAGCCGTCGCCGCCGTATTGCTGCTGGTTCTGGAAACAGTGTCGTCGAAGTCAACCGTATGATCAAACAATTCAAAGAATCTCGCAAAATGATGCAGCAAATGAGTAAAGGAAATATGAACATTCCTGGCATGGATCAAATGTTTGGCGGTGGGGTCAAAGGGAAACTTGGAAAAATGGCCATGAACCGCATGGTCAAGAAACAAAAGAAGAAAAAGAAAAAACGCAAATAATCGTTTAACACTGATAGGAACTGAGAACTGAACCTTATCTTTGTGTAATTTAAAAAACATGATCTGAAAAGGCACCAAATCGAGAAGCTGTACCTGCTAATTCTAGCAACTGCAGCTCCTCAGATTGCCTTCTTCAGGTCATGGTTTTTTATGCTCACAGCGTCCTCTTTAAATGAACTTCTTCAAAGAACATCAAATAGAACATCTAGAGAACATCCTTTTTTATAGAGAAAGCCAGCTTTCTACCGAATATCTCAAATCGTCCAAGAGTCAAAAATAGCGATCAACTATCGTTGCGAGCACCTCTAAAAATAGGATAGAAGCAGAACATTCGTGCTTTCTGTTAAATGGTGCTACTATTAATTTATAGCAAGTATGAAAGGAGTTTTTTACGATGACAAACAAAGATCGCATTGAAGGAAAAGTAACCGAAACAAAAGGGAAACTTACAGGAGATGACTCCGAAGAATTAAAAGGCAAAACCCAAAATAAATATGGGAAAGCCAAAGATAAGGTTGAAGATTTTGCGGATGATGTTTCTCGTAAAGTAAATGACTTCTTTGACAAAAAAGACGACGACAAACCTAGACATTAAACTTAAAAGCATCCCTGCAACAAGAACATGTTGCAGGGATGCTTTTTTATATTCCACTGATTTGTTTGTTTTTTCGTTTGTACCACCAATTCATCAGCGCTTTAGGATAGACAAGCAGCAAACTGATGAATAAGCAGGCAACCAGTAATAAACCGAGCCGAAGGGCGATGTTCCAAAGACTGACATCATACCCCTCATAGAGATTACGGTAAAAAATTTCTAGTGGGTAATAAGAAATCATGGATAAATAGAACCAGGTTCCCAAAGAAAGCAGCCAATAAACTGGTGCGCGCAATTTAGGGATCGTTAAATAATCACCGTCATTTTCTAAAGAGATTTTCGAGAACACTTTTTCGGCAGCAAGAATCAGCAAGCCGCTCAAGCCGAGGTAAAGGAGCAGCAGCCACCAAGGGTAGACATATCCTTGCGGCCAATCGATCCACGTTTGAAAAGGAATCAGAAAATCCCCATGACCAAGAAACACAAAACTAAAAAACTCGCGGGTACATTGGAAAAAGCTATACCCCATTGATCCTAGAGAAATAGTGAAGAAGACCGAGAGCATGCCAGTAAACAGATTCCCCAGCAAAACGCCTAACAAGAGACCTGCAGCAAATACTAGCAGATTCGTTGCCAAGGTACTAAGGGCAGAAAGCAGCACGTCTTGAAGCGGCACAGCGAGATAGCGAGCTGGGATCATCGTGTATTCGATCAGGATATGACCTAACAGACCCAAGACTAAACAAGCGGTCAAGGGTAAGCCGATAAAAAGCAGTTTCTTGTGAAAGACGTGCTTTCTGCTAAAGGGTAAAGCAAATAAAAAGCGATTGAAATTGGTGCGGCCATCGACAAAAAAGGACAAGAAGCCCCAAATAAACAGGAAGACAATCACAAATTGATTCATGGTGGTCATATAAGGGCGATTGTAATAAATCTCATCAGGGGACTCATTGCTGATCGTCAATACAGCATCGCGGTACTCTGTTGCCGAATCAAAGTAAACCGGGGTTTCACCCTTGTAGCTTTTGACATAGTACTCTCGATTTTCGTTGAAATCTTTGATAAATTCTTCAGATGTCAAATAGCGTTCTTGCTGATGCCAGGCTTTTTGTGATTGCCAGCCATCACCAAGATACATTAAGAGTAAGACAAAACAAAAGCCGATCAGCAGCTTGCCGTAGCGTTCTTTAAATATATTGCTTAACATCGTTTTCCACCTCTATCCTTCCACTAATGCCTCTTGTCGTAAATTTGCTTCAAACAGATCTTCCAAAGTCAAAGGTAATTCTTCGAAAACCAAAGGATCAAGTTGATGGATCTCAGCCGCCAGCTCCTCTGTGTAATTGTCAAACAAAGCGGTCAGAACCCGTCCTTGTTTTTGAATCAGCTTGGAGTGCTGCTTGATAAGGGGAGGAATCTGTTTGCTGCGAAAGACGAGTTGGAGTTTGCGAGATTGTTCGCGAATTGTTTCCAAACGGTAGTCTCCTTCAATCGTTTTCCCTTTGATCAACAAGGCACGATCAATAATATGCTCTAATTCATTTAGATTATGGGAAGCGATCAATGCGGTACGATTCGACTCGCTGAGGCTTTCCAGCAATAGTCCGATCACTTTTTTACGAACGATCACATCAAGCCCATCAAAAGGTTCGTCTAACAGTAAGAACGTCGCATTTGAGGCGATCGCTAGAATCATCTTATAAAGACCTTGCATTCCTTTTGACATTCGCCGGTAAGAAAGCGTTAGCGGCAGACCATGGCTTTGCATCAATTCTAAATAAAGATTTTGATCAAAATTCGGATAAGCAAGCCGATAAAATTGATTGATTTTTTTTAACGAGTAGGCAGCCAGAAAGTTTTCTTTTTCATCGATATAAAAAAGCTGTTCTTTTAATTCCGGGTGCTGATCTAGGCGTTGGTTATCGATTGAAATCTCGCCATCATCTAGTAAATAATGTCCAGCGACCGTCCGAAACAACGTGGTTTTCCCAGAACCATTGCGGCCGATCAATCCTACGAGTTCTCCTTTTTCCAAAGAGAAGTTCACGTTTTCTAAGATAATTGTTTGTTCCATTTTCTTGGTCACATGTTCGATCTTCACTGTGGATCGCCTCCTAACTCTTGTTCAAAGCCATTCATCCAATCGCTCAGCTCACGCATGCTGATCTGTAGATGGCGTGCTTCGATCACCAATTCTTTCAAACGTTCTTTCACTTGTAAGATCCGAATCTCATCGCGTGGCAGATCCTCAGTAACTTTCACAAAGGTGCCTTTTCCTTTGATGGTGACAAGCACTTGCTCATTTTCCAATACTTTGTAGGCTTTGCTGACGGTATTTGGATTCATCAACAGGTGCTTGGCCATTTCACGAACCGAAGGCACTTGGTCTCCAGCGGTTAGAACACCGTTCAGAATATCTTCTTTGATACTTAAAACCAATTGCTCATAGTAAGGTTTGCTGCTGGCTTTGTTAATACGAACCACAAAATCAGCTCCTTTCATTTATGTGTACTAGTATACGTAGTACACTAGTGGAAGTAAAGTCTTTTATGATAAAATAAACAAAAAGGAGCTGATGAGGACAATGGAACGATG
This sequence comes from Enterococcus sp. 6D12_DIV0197, assembly GCF_002174385.1. Classification (NCBI taxonomy): domain Bacteria; kingdom Bacillati; phylum Bacillota; class Bacilli; order Lactobacillales; family Enterococcaceae; genus Enterococcus; species Enterococcus sp. 6D12_DIV0197. The sequence goes on along the minus strand of NZ_NIBN01000001.1, from coordinate 2,870,587 downwards.
TGAGTGGGCCAACAGTACACCAGCGATGCAGGAGTATCATGATACAATCTGGGGGAAACCTGAGTATGAGGATCAGCAGTTGTTTCGAAAATTGGTGTTAGATATGAATCAAGCAGGGTTGAGCTGGCAAACGATTTTAAATAAAATGGCGAATTTTGATGCGGCGTATGATCAGTTTGAAATCACCAAAGTAGCGAACTATACGGAAGAAAAAGTGGAAGAACTGATGATGAATCCAGGAATCATCCGCAATCGGCGAAAGATTGAAGCGGCGATCAGCAATGCCCAAGAAGTTTTAAAAATCCAGCAAGAATATGGTAGTTTCTCCGCATTCTTGTGGCGATATGTCGATCATCAGCCGATCATTAATGAATTTGAGCAGCAATCCGATGTACCGACCCATTCGGAAATCTCTGATCAGCTAGCGAAAGATTTGAAAAAGCGAGGGTTTAAATTTGTCGGAACGACAACTATTTACGCGTTTATGGAAGCGGTCGGCATGGTTAATGATCACTTAGTCACTTGTGTTTGTCGAAGGTCAGAAGCAATCGTAAAAATAAAGGAGTGAGCCTAATTGGGAAAAGTGGTATTTTATGGTGCAATCAGCCTCGATGGCTATTTAGCAGGTATGGAGGATCAACTGGACTGGCTGTTTCAAACTGATACCGGTGTTGCAACGACCTATGAAGCATTTTTTGCAACCATCGACGCGACCGTGATGGGAAGAAAGACCTATCAAGAAGCAAAAAAACTGATGGATGATGGACTGCTATATCCTGAAAAGACCAACTATGTTTTTTCTCGTACCCGAAAAGAGCCGCTGCCGGATGCAACCCTAGTGTCAACGGATCCAGTTGCATTTGTTTCAGCATTAAAACAAGAGGAAAACGTATGGGTAGTAGGTGGGGGTTCCTTATTAAAACCATTGCTGGAAGCTGATTTGATCGATGAATGGTTTATTCAAATCGCGCCGGTGTTTTTAGGAGAGGGCAAGCGACTGTTTGAACCGGGGGATTATGCGAGACGCTTGACGTTTGTTGAAACAAAACAGATGGGGGAACTGACAGAACTTCATTTTGTCCGAAAGTCTGTGTCAGGCAGCGAGTAAAAAGCGCAAACGATTATTCTTCACAGTAAAAAGACCAAGAAACTCAGTGCCGAGTTTCTTGGTCTTTTTGTTTGGATTCTTAATTAGTTGAATCGTTGAAAGAGTTCAATATATTTTGCAATGATCGTTTCAAAGAAGCTTACTGTATCTGGGTTGATTTCGTTGTTTTCATCAATCAAGTTGGTGATTCCACCGATATAGGCTTCTGGTTGTTGTAGAGTAGGCATATCCAAAAAGACTAATGATTGACGTAGGTGATGGTTTGCACCAAACCCAGCGATCGCTCCTGGAGAAACGCTGACAACCAAAGCTGGTTTGCCACCCCAACTGCTCGCACCGTAAGGACGAGAACCAACGTCTAAAGCATTTTTCAAGGCTGCTGGAACAGAGCGGTTGTATTCTGGTGTAAAGAAGAAGACACCATCAACGGCGCTTAATGCTTCCCGAAATGCTGTCCATTCAGCAGGAACTTTTCCTTCAACTTCCAAATCTTCATTGTAAAAAGGCAAGTTGCCGATTTCGATGAAAGATGCTTCAAAACCTTCTGGTAATAATGATGCGAATTTTTTCGCTACGAGTTTATTGTAAGAACCTTCCCGCAAGCTGCCGACTATAAAACCAATTTTTTTTGTCATGTAAAATTCCTCCTTGTTGTTTTCTACTCATTTAGCTTACCAAAAGTAAGTGAATGGTGCAAATAAAACGATTTGTTCTTAAAAAGGTTTCTCTAGTATTCATGATACGCGTCCAGATTCATTCTGGCAAAAGATAACCATGCCGAAAAAACAGGAAAGAAAAACTTTTTTCAGCTGTAAAGAAAAAACTCTTTACACCATCAGAAAAACCTGTTAAACTAGCTCTTGTGATTAAATCAATGGAGGTGTAAATAATGGCAGTAAAAATTCGTTTAAAACGCATGGGTTCTAAAAAGAAACCTTTTTACCGTATCGTCGTAGCAGATTCACGTTCTCCTCGTGACGGACGTTTCATCGAAACAGTTGGTACTTACAATCCTTTACTAGACCCAGCTGAAGTAACAATCAAAGAAGATCTAGTTCTTGATTGGTTATCTAAAGGTGCGCAACCTTCAGATACAGTTCGTAACATCCTTTCTAAAGAAGGCGTTATGAAAAAACACCACGAAGCAAAATTCACTAAGAAATAAGGTGACTTTGGATGAAAGATTTGCAAGAATTAGTCTTAACGATCGTTTCACCACTTGTTACCAAACCTGAGGATATCAAGCTTGAGCTGGTAGAGTCAGATGATTTCTTGGAATATAATCTTACTGTGGCACCAGAAGATATTGGTCGTATCATCGGTAAACAGGGGCGGGTTGCCAAAGCAATTCGAACGATCGTTTACAGTGTACGGACAAATGGACCAAAGAAAGTTCGTTTGAATATCATTGATGGTAAATAAGCAAGAATGAAAAGCATTTCTCTTTGAGGAATGCTTTTTTTGTAAAATTCATGCTTAAGATGGAGGACAAAAAAAGGTGGTTTTGAGATAATCAAAAATGAGGAGGTGCTTGTATGTCTCAACTAATCGCATGGATCGTTGTTCTTTTGATTCTCGTCTTTATTTATAAAATCGGTTCTTTTCTTTGGCGAACGCTAGGGATCTTGCTACTACTTTTTTTGATTTGGGTCTATCGTGAGGAGATCATGACGCAATTGAACCAATGGACACAAAACTTTCGTTGGGGCGACCTATCGACGATCGCCAATCAAGTTTGGCAATGGATCAAGGATGGCTTTCAATCACTGCAAAATTGGGTGACAAATCTTTAAAAAATCAACAAAAAAATGACAGACAATCTGACTTGTTTGTCATTTTTTTTATTGAGGGGTATCCTTTGTATAAGGAGGGGAACATCATGAAAAAAGAACTAGGATTATTTGTTACGCTGCTAACGATTGGAACCTTGGCTGGCTGTAATAATCAAAAAGACCAAGAAACCAGTCAAGCCAGTACAGCTGAAACAACAGCAACGACTATGGTGGAAAGTACCCAAACACAAAAAAGTAGTCAATCAGAAACCAGTCAATCAACTGCATCGACTAGTCAGGCGGTTTCTGAGGATTCTTCAAATACGAGTAGCACCACAGACATCTATAGCCAAATACAAGCGGTATTCCCTGATCTTGTCTTGCCAAAGGACGTTCCGCTTGCTTCGGGTAAAGTGTTGAATGCTGCCACAGCTGGCAGTCAATCCGATGCCTCGATTCTTTATTATGGACTTGATCAGCAATTGTCTCTCAATGACAAGGCTTTGAACGAGGAAACACCGCTTGCTGCTTTTCAATCAAAAGAGTATCAATCAGCGGATGAAGCGGCTGCAGCGGTCAATGTAACAGCGGATGATGGCGGACAAGCCGTTGATCTCGGATATGGGATTACTGGGCATATGCAAGGAGCTGCTGGCTCCAGTTATTTAAGTTGGCAAGAAGGGAATTGGACGTTGACTGTTCGAGCGGTCAACCAAGAAGAACAAGATCCTGTGCCGGTTGCCAAAGAAGTGGTGGCGTATCTGGAAGATGCCATGCTCCCAGCGCCTGAGGTCGGTCAAATCACCATTGATATGGGAAAAAATGACCATACAGCAACTACCGTGGTCTGGCAACAAGAAAAGATGCTTCGAACGGTGCAACATCAAGATGCACGTTCAGCTTTGGAAATGGCCGTTTCAATGAATCAATAAGTTTCAGATTAGGACATTGCCCCTTTGATCAAGCGTCGAAGGGGTGTTTTTCGCGCGATGCTTTTGAGGAAAACAGGGGGCGCTAGGAAACGGCTAGAATTCGCTACTTTGCTATGCTAAAATAGAACAGAAGTTAGAAGAAATGGGGAACGAACGTGACAGAATATTTAAACGTAGGGAAAATCGTCAATACACATGGGATCCGTGGAGAAGTACGAGTGATATCACAAACGGATTTTCCAGAAGAACGCTACCGTAAAGGGGCTGAATTGACACTTTTTCGTGAAAATAAAGAGCCATTACCATTGATTGTTTCAGGTCATCGCAAACATAAAAATTTTGATTTGTTAACGTTTGAGGGCTATCCCAACATCAACGACGTTGAACCGTTTCGTAACGGCATTTTAAAAGTTACCAAGGATGATTTGGTGGATCTAGCAGAAAATGAGTTTTACTACCATGAAATTATTGGTCTGGAAGTCGTCGAAGAAGATGGCACAGTCATTGGTAAAGTCAAAGAGATCCTTTCACCAGGCGCCAATGATGTTTGGGTGGTTCAGCGAAAAGGGAAGAAGGATGCCTTGATTCCTTATATCGAATCTGTTGTTCATACCATCGATCTTGAAAATGGTCAGGTCATCGTTGAGATCCCAGAAGGGTTGTTAGACGATGAGAATTGATGTGTTGACACTATTTCCGCGAATGTTTGAAGGGCCTCTTGGAGAATCGATCATCGGTAAAGCACGGGAAAAGGGATTATTAGAAATCAATGTCTCTAATTTCCGTGATTATTCTGACAACAAGCATCAAACAGTGGATGACTATCCTTATGGTGGCGGAGCAGGAATGTTATTAAAAGTCCAACCTGTCTATGACAATATCAAAGCGATCGAAGAAGCGACACCAGAAACGAAAAAGCGGGTGATCCTATTAGACCCAGCGGGGAAACCTTTTGATCAAAAAATGGCGGAAGAATTCTCTACCGAAGAGCACCTTGTTTTTATTTGCGGTCACTATGAAGGCTATGATGAACGAATCCGTTCATTGGTCACTGATGAAGTGTCACTGGGCGATTACGTCTTGACTGGCGGCGAATTGGGGGCAATGGTCATGATCGATGCGACGGTCAGGCTATTACCAGAAGTTTTGGGCAATCAAACCTCCGCACAAACTGATTCTCATTCCACTGGTTTATTAGAGCATCCGCAATATACACGCCCGGCAGAGTTCAAAGGCATGAAAGTGCCGGAAGTTTTGAAGAATGGCAATCATAAATTGATCGAGCAGTGGCAATTAAAAGAATCCTTGCGCCGAACGTATCAGCGACGTCCAGATATGCTGGAAACTTATCCGCTGACCGCTGAAATGCAGAAGCTTTTAAAAGAAATTGAAGACGAAGCGAAGACTGGCAAGTAAAATAGTGCCAGTTTTTTTGATATTCTGTGCCATGACAAGAAAATTCTCTTTACAGCCTATGGTCGACTGTGGTAAGATATCTCAGTGAGTGTAAACTCAACTATTACGATGTTCCGCTGGAGCTTTCATGCTTTAAGAATGTTTGGGAATAAGGAGAATGATAAACATGAATCCATTGATTCAAGAACTAACTCAAGAACAATTACGTACTGACATCCCAGCTTTCCGTCCTGGGGACACTGTTCGCGTTCACGCGAAAGTTGTCGAAGGAACTCGCGAACGTATTCAGTTATTTGAAGGTGTTGTCATCAAACGCCGCGGTGCTGGTATCAGCGAAACTTATACAGTTCGTAAAGTATCAAACGGTGTAGGTGTTGAACGTACCTTCCCATTGCACACACCACGTGTTGCACAAATCGAAGTTGTTCGTTACGGTAAAGTACGTCGTGCAAAATTGTACTACTTACGTGCATTACACGGAAAAGCAGCTCGTATCAAAGAAATTCGTCGTTAATCATTTATTATCAGATGAAGCAAAAGCCCTTGATTTCAAGGGCTTTTTTCTTTTGTTTGGCGTTATGTTCTATCATTTTAAAGTTCTAGAATTGATTAATTGTGGAAAAAGGGTAGGCTGTTACAGTGTTTTCTTTCTTCATAGATAAAAAGACAAAGTACTGGTTATAGTACTTTGTCTATCGAGAGGCTGTCCATTGTTCGGACGAGCTTTTTTTAATTAGCTTTGTCTATTCATCCCTTGAAACAACAACCATAGATTTGATCGTTTTTCGTTCCTGCATATCGGCATAGGCTTGGTTGATATCATCTAAATCATAGGTTTGGGTGAAAACGCGGCCTGGATTGATAGTACCATCAAGCACCGCTTTTAACAGGATTTCCTTATCATATGTTGTGACCGATGCAGATCCTCCCGCAATGGAAATGTTTTGAGCAAAAGTGGAACCGATTGGTCGATTGTCATAGTGAGGGACGCCGACATAACCTACACGACCACCATTATGCAATACACCAAGGGCTTGTGTAATGGCAGCTTCTGTACCAACACATTCAAGAGCAGCATCCGCGCCTCCGCCAAGGATCTCGCGTACCTTCGCGATTCCCTCTTCACCACGCTCAGCCACAACAGCTGTAGCACCTGATTGAAGAGCCATTTCTTGTCGATCTTTATGACGGCTCATTAAAATAATTTGGGAAGCCCCACGCATTTTTGCCGCGATGACAGCACATTGTCCTACGGCACCATCGCCAATCACGACGACTTTATCCCCTTTTTCTACATGTGCACAACGTGCCGCATGATATCCTGTGGGCATAACATCTGCCAAAGTTAAAAGAGACTTGATCATACCTTCCGTATAATCAGCTGGCTGACCTGGAACTTTTACAAGGGCCCAGTTGCCGTAATGGAAGTTGATATACTCAGATTGGAAACCGTTAGACCAATTCGTTGTGCCTTGATGACGGTCGCATGTGCCATCAAAACCGGCACGGCAAGCATCACATTCACCACAACCATGGGTGAAGGGGACGATGACAAAATCTCCAGGTTTCACAGTCGTAATGTCTGGACCGATTTCTTCAACGATGCCTAATGCCTCATGACCATCATTAACTGAATGAGGTTCTTTACTATCGCCATGGGCATACGACCAAAGATCAGAACCGCAAACACATGCTCGGACAACTTTAATAATAACATCATCGGCTGCTTGTAAAGTTGGCTTTTTTACTTCTTCCACTTTAACTAATCCTGCTTTTTCAAAAATTGCTGCTCTCATATAAATCCTTCTTTCTTAAGTTAGTATTGTTAGTATAAATGTTGAAGTTAACTTTAGGTCAAGAAAAAGACACATCAAGAAATGACGTTCTCTAAAAAATTCCATTCAGGTTTTCCTTCAAGAGCAAACGTAGTGCTAACAAAAATAATTATTTCTATTCGTTAGCCGTTTCTTACGATGTTTCAAGTGGAGCATGCGCAAATGACGCCTGGAGACGGTTTGTCATTCAAACCGCCTGCCGTTTCTGAAACTTCTATCCAACTTCCCTCAATGCTTCATTTGGCGCAACAAAAATTACATGTACGTCAGAGTAACTTTTTTCATAAATGATTTTAGCTTATCTAGCAGAGGATACCATGAAATGATCGTCTAAAGTTTTGCGAAGACAGAATACTTTCTTCAGATTCAAGTTTATTTCCCTCTCAACAACTGTTACTGATCAGCAGTTTTTTATAAAAAAGGCAAAGAGGCAATAAACGGAGATTTTAATTAAACGTTCACTACACATTTAGGCTATAGAAGTTCATTTTGAGTGATTAGGTAGTTGCTGATTGATTACTATGTTTTTCCGTATTATGTGCCGATCGTAGTTGGGGAGCCTTTTGGGCTTTTTTATTTTGACACAGTAAGGCCAGGAAGCAGGTTATGGGATGTTTCTTATGCTGCGTACCGCTGGGTACCCTTGTATTTTGATGGGAACAGTCATCTGAGTGAAACGCAATGCCATCGATTGAAACTTTTTGTGGATACTTATCGGCTGTCCAATAATGACAGAGTACAGATTGTCGATTGTTTGATCGACCGCCTTTGTGCACTAGTTGCTTTTATGAGTAGAAAAGGAGAAGAAGGGAATGGAAATTTTCAGAAAAACATTGACGAGGGACATCTTGCTAAATACCAATAGGACATTCAGCGCCTGAAAGAAAATAAATCGCAAGTCATCGAAGGGATAAAAATAGAAGGATAGAAGAACAGTGAGTACAAATCATCCTACAGTCTTCTATCAGATCGTCTTGATGTTTTTTATTGAAACGATTGTTATTTATAGAGATGAATTTTCTCTATCTTTTTAATTTTTACTTTTATGTAATCTGGAAATAAAGAAAAAATTTTGAATGATTTCATTATTGTTTTCTAATAAATGATTACAGAAAAAAAGCAATAAATTCCCCTTTTTTTGATGACTTCTATGGTAATCTTCTCGATAGAGAACTTTCTTTTATCTAGCTATTACTGACCTCTATGCGTTAGTTAACTACTTCACAAATAAAAGGAAGTTCTTTATTTAATCGAATTGAAAGAGGTGTCTTTGTGAAAGCAGCTGTAGTATCAAAAGATAAGGTTGTAAAAATCGAGGAAAAAGAATTAAGAGCGCTTCGTCCGAATGAAGCATTATTGAAAATGGAGTGTTGCGGTGTCTGCCATACTGACTTGCATGTAAAAGATGGCGACTTTGGAGATGCATCTGGGATCGTACTCGGACACGAGGGAATCGGTAAAGTGGTTGCAATCGGTGATGATGTTACTTCTCTAGCAATCGGTGACCGTGCAAGTGTCGCTTGGTTGTATGAAAGCTGTGGATCATGCGAATACTGTGTGAACGGGAATGAATCATTATGCCGTTCGGTTAGAAATGCCGGCTATTCTGTAGATGGTGGTATGGCTGAAGAATGTATCGTTGTAGCTGACTATGCAGTGAAAGTTCCAGAGGACTTAGGTTCTGCTGAAGCCAGCAGCATTACTTGTGCAGGTGTAACCACATATAAAGCGGTAAAAGTTTCTGACATTAAACCAGGTCAATGGATCGCCATCTATGGTTTAGGGGGACTAGGAAACCTAGCCTTACAATATGCTAAAAATGTCTTTAATGCAAAAGTGATTGGAATCGATATCAACGACAAACAGTTGGACTTCGCAAAAGATCACGGCGCTGATCTTGTAATCAATCCTGCGAAAGAAGATGCGGCAAAAATCATTCAAGAAGCAACCGGCGGCGCACATGCAGCTGTAGTAACAGCTGTTTCAAAAGCAGCCTTCAATTCTGCTGTTGATGCTGTTCGTGCGGGCGGTACGATTGTAGCGGTCGGTCTCCCACCAGAAAGCATGGACTTGAACATTCCTCGACTTGTATTGGATGGGATTAAGATTGTCGGTTCCCTTGTTGGAACACGAACTGATTTAGCAGAAGCTTTCCAATTTGCAGCGGAAGGGAAAGTCGTTCCTAAAGTAGTCATGCGTCAGTTAGAAGAGATCAACGATATTTTTGATGAAATGCTTTCAGGAAAAATCAAAGGACGGATGGTCATTGATTTTCAAGAGAAATAAACGAAAATAGAGAAACCGACTATGAATTTTTAGCGAAGGAGAAAATTTCGTGTGTAATTTATTGATCATTGACAGCGAAGAGCGAAGAGCAGTTAGCGAGATGATTCGTTTGATTGATCGTCATTTCCCAAATGTCATCTTGCTTCCAATGGTTGATTCGAAAAAAGCACTTCAGCGTACCTGTCTTGAGCAGATGGTTGACATTGCAGTGATCAATGCGGATGGCGAAGAGGACTGTTTTGAATTATACAAAGAGTTGCTTTCTTTTTATCCGAATGCAAAAGCAATTTTGTATTCTGCAGTAGAAAGCTTTGCGATCGCTCAAAAAGCGTTGCGATACGACTTGATCGATTATTTGGTCGAACCGATCACCAATGATTTTGTTTATGCATTGGACCGAGGGATTCAATCCATCAATCAGATTTCCTTGCTGCACGTCGAGAAAAACAATGTAGCTTCTCCTTCGCTTTCTTTAAGACATAAGATATTGCGCTATATTCATGAAAATTATAGAGAACATATTACGTTAGACACTTTAGCAGATCACCTGCATTTAAGTCGGTATCACACTAGCCGTTTGATCAAGAATACATTAGGAATGACCTTTTCATTGTACTTGATGATTTATCGTATTGAAGTTGCCAAAAAAGAACTCTCAACAAGTGATCGATCGATCAGTGAAATTTCTGTTAGAGTAGGATTCAATGATCCAAATTATTTTAGTAAGAAATTTAAAAAAGCAACTTCTTATACGCCCAAAGAGTATCGAAAAATTTATCGTGGGAAAGTAACCGTGATCGACTCAAGACTTGAGCTTTGAGTATTAAATAAAGTAGTTTGGGCTGATTGTATTAGCGAAAACATGATTCTTTGCTAATGCTTATCAAGTTACTTTTTCATAGATGAGAAAAGCTAAAAGGCCTATGTGTGCAAGGCCTTTTTTTACTTGAAAAAAATTTTGGATCAGGTTATTCAGACTAGCAGCAGAGGACAAAGACTGATGTTTTTGTGAATGAACCGATAGGTGCTATAATGAGAACGAATTCAGCAGTGCAGCTTACCAAAGAAAGGGAGCAAGAAAATGGCGAACAAAATGGTGTTTATTAACTTGCCTGTCACTGATATCAAACGTGCAACATCCTTTTATGAAGCGCTGGGGTTTGTAAAAAATGAAGAGTTCTCAAACGATACCAGCAGTGGAATGGTTTGGAGTGAATCGATTTGGTTAATGCTGTTAGAACATGCGTTTTACCAACAATTTCTAAATGGTAGAAGTATTGCAGATACAAAGAAGACGAGTGGCGCATTGATCGCGTTTAGTTTTGACACACCAGAAGAAGCAAAAAATTTTGCAAAAACTGCTGAAGAAAATGGTGGACAGTCGTTCCAAGTTGATATGGGGATTCCAGAGGACATGATGGTCGGTTATGAAATCGTTGATCCTGACGGCAATCAGATTGAGTCTGCTTGGATGAAGGGCTATTAGCAAAGTGCTCGTTTAAATAAAAAGGAAAAAAATGGTTCAGTATGCAGTTCCCTCAAGAAGTTAGGCTTTTGTGCTAACTTTTTGAGGGCTGCTTTTTCTTGATGGGATCCTCGAGTTTTGTAAGATTGGTCAGTACCCTTTGTCTAAATCTGAAAAAAGAGGTATGATACAAGAAAAAGGAGTGGAGACGAAGTGAAATATTCAACGAAATACAGCGACGCCATTCACATCCTCGCTTACATCCACCTCTTTAAAGGAACTGATCTATCAAGTGATCGGATCGCCCAGAGTGTTGAAACGAATCCTGCTTATGTTCGCCGGATTATGAGTGATCTGCGTATTGCCGGATTGATCGAAAGCCAAAGAGGAAAACCAAACCCTAAACTAACGAAGGAACCATATGAGATTTCTTTGTTGGACATCTATGCGAGTGTTGAAAAAGATCAGCATCTTTTACATGCGGACAAAAAGACCAATCCCAATTGCTTGATTGGGGGGAATATCCAAACGGTATTAGAGGAAACTTACGACGTGCTGCAAAAGAAAATCGAGAAAGAGATGAGCGCTATCTCGCTACAATCCATCATTGACGGCATTCAAGTAGAAGCCAATCATTAAAAGTGTCACATGGAAGGCTGTAAAAAAAGAACTTTCACCTGCTAGGCAAATTCTTGACAGGGAAGAAAGTTTCTTTTATACTCTAGTTGTAACTTAATTAGTAACAACTGATTTTGAAAAAAACAAAAGTAGGAAGGATGATCATTATGAAAATCGGTATTATTGGCGCAACAGGGAATGCAGGTTCAGCAATTTATCAAGAAGCAGTACAGAGAGGACACGAAGTGACTGCTATCGTGAGAAATGAAGCGAAGGCCAAAGAACAACTTGGTGAGACGGTCAAAACACTTACAAAGGATGCTTTTTCTCTCACAGAAGAAGAGCTCAGTGACTTTGATGTGCTTGTTGACGCGTTTGCGACAAGTCCTGACAAAGCTTACTTGCATGTGGATCTGGCAGCAAAATTAGTGCACCTGTTTCGAGAAAAAAACACTCGTTTGTTCTTCATCTTAGGAGCCGGCAGTTTATTCAATGAAGCTGGGGAACGTAATCTCTCTGAGTTGAAAAAAGCACCAGGAAGCGAAAGTTGGATTGCGATTCCAGAAAATCAGCTAGACGAATATCTCTTTTTAGAAACAGTCAAAAATGTCCCTTGGGTGGGGATTTCTCCTGGGAATGTCTTTCAAGAAGGACCAGCTAAACCAGCGATTTTAGGGAAAGATCACTTACTATTCAACGAACAAAAGCAATCGGTGACATCTAGCGGTACGTTAGCTAAGGCAATTATCGATGAGATCGAAACAGTACAACATGAAAACACCCGCTTTACTGTGATTGATGCCTAGTAAGTTTTCAAAGACGACTGAGAAGGAAATGCCATGAGTAGCGTTGACTATTGGTACGAGTGGATGGATAGGCTATTTTAGGCAACAGTTCTTTTTTCACATTATTGTTTCCCATACTCAGTAATTTAGACAAGACAAATCCTCTGTCTTTGCTTATAATCAAGGACAGAGGTGAGAAAATGAATAAAAAAATCGAAGCGTATGAATTGATGCTTCTGCAATTAAAAGGATTACTAGAAGCAGAGAGTAATTGGATCGCTAATCTAGCAAACTCTTCTGCTTTATTAAATGAAACATTGGAAGATACGGTGTTTGCCGGCTACTATTTGTTTGAAGAAGGCGAACTGATCTTAGGCCCGTTCCAAGGAAGAGTATCTTGCACCAGAATCACTATGGGCAAAGGGGTTTGTGGAGAGTCAGCGGCAAAACAAACGACATTGATCGTCCCGAATGTCAAAGAACATGAGAACTATATCTCTTGTGACTCGGCAGCTATGTCTGAAATCGTTGTTCCTATGATAGCTGATGATCAATTGATTGGTGTGTTGGATATCGATAGTGGCAAAACGAACAGCTATGATGAGATCGATCAGAAATATCTTGAAGAATTTGCGGCGATCCTAGTAGCGAGTCGTAAATAAATCGTCATTTCTTAATAATTAGCAAAAAACAATATAACGTTTACAAAGCAAGTGTTCATTGAATAATGGGCACTTTTTTCATTTTTGTTTTAAATAGACATGCATATCGCTTTATTTTATTAGAATTAGATGATAAGATGATAATACAATTAGAGAAACGAGTAGTAAGGAGCGCATTATGGAAGCAGAAACAATTGTATTAGGTAAAGCATATGAATGTAAACCAGTCGGCTTAGAAAGCCGCGTTATCGGAGAAGTGGTCAGAAAAATGGAACGTTGTGCCGTTTTGCATGTGATCCGTTATGAAGAGACTGATCATGACGAGCTTGAAGAACGTTGTGGAAGAGTTGTGGCAAAATACAATGAGATCTATCAACCAGCATTGGTTGAATGCTTTTCTAGCTAAGGGTTAATCCCAATCAAACGAAGCCATGCACGTAAACCAATTCCCTTAACAAAGGGGCTGTTTCTTGGAAGCAGCCTCTTTTTTTGATTCTTGGACACCGCTGCGTAGAAAAATACATGCTATAATGGGCGAGAAACTAGCAGAAAGCAGGGAGCGAAATGGAATTAGAAAAAACGGTCATTGATGACAAACAGATGCTTTTTGAATTGCCGAAGGAAGCAGGGCAACTGCAAATTGTTAAAGGAAAACTTATTGAAACAAAAGACAATACCGTCCTTTTAGCCATAAAAGAAGGCCAATTACTATCAGTTGCAGATGAGAAAACATTTGATAACAAGCAAGAATATGATCGCTTAATGATCCTTACACCACCTTGGGAGATCATGGCGCCATACTTAGCAGCCTATTATCAAGAGAAATATCAACTGTCCAATGCTTCCAACGCACCTATCGTGATTCCACAGGAACTGCAACAAGGGGTCGCTATTTGTGCGGAACCATTTGATTGCTTGATCGATTTTCTGGGTTATGTATCTACCAGCAAAAAGGAAACGAAAGCGGTGAAAAAAGGGGGTAAGCCTCGTCATAAATGGTCAAAAGAATTACAAGATGAACCCTTTATGGTGGATTATCAAGGAAGTACAGCAACGGTCTATTGGCAGAAACGCAACGAGGTTCGAATTGAAAAAGGCGCTACCTTGCGTCAAGAGGTTCCTTTGAACAAAGACGGCTCGGTGGGCTTTTCAGCTCGATTAGCAGAAAAGATACGGCAAGAGAATCAATCAGCGATCAAAGAGGGACGAACGATTAAAGACGTCGTATTAAAAAGTGTCAATGAGGTCGGCATGTTTCTTTACTATGGGGGAACCAATGGCTGGCTTCAATTAAAAGATCAGCAAGGAAGAACCCTGAACGAGCGAACGGTGGTATAGAAAAGAAAGACACTGAAAAAGAAAGCGATCCACCAAAGCGAACAGAATCAGCTTTGGTGGATCGCTCGTATAGGTTAACTAGGAGTAGGCTCTTCATCGATCAAGACAAATTCTTGACCTGTTTTGGACAAAACAAGGCTCGGTTTTGCAGTTCCTTCCTTTTCTGCTCGATACGCCTCTCGGTGCTTTTGCAGATGTTCGGGGCGTTTTAACCAAGCTTGAAATGCTTTTTTCTCAGTCCATTTTGACACCAACTGGAAAACGAGGCGGTCTTTTGATTCTGAAAACCAAGCTTCAGCAGAGTGACAGCCAGCAAATGTTTTCATTGAGGCGGTATCTTTTTTCATTTTAGCAAGAAAGATGTCTTTGCCTTCTGGAATGACTTCAAATGCGACGGTACGGATATACATGAAATTCCTCCTTTGACTGTGAGTGATTTCATTTAGTATAGCGCTAATTGAGAATCATTGTCAATTAGCGTAAGGAATTTGTACGTTTTTATCGATTTTCACTTTTTGATTAAATCATTCAAAAGCCTTGAACAAATGAAAAAAGTACGTATAATTAATATACGTACTGAAGAGTCCGAAGAGTATTGGAGAAAATGGATACTTGGGGAAGTCTTTCTTTTCTCACGTGCAGTACTCTTCGTTTGTTTAGTGTACCACTCACATTTTAAAATAGATACGTTTTTTTTACTTTCTGAGGAGATTTCTTTTATTCCTTGAGTTGAAAGGCAAAAAAGTGGGAAGGCTCTGAGAAAGCGCTATGAAGACGAAATTTATGTCTTCTTTTTTTGTGTGAAAGGGAAGGAAAATTAAGAAAGTTTTTTTATCCATTTTACCTGCGAAATGATGTATAAGAAAGTATCAAAAGTTCTGATTACTAGAAGATCAGGACTTTTTTGTATGCTTTCTTGGCACGACTCCTTTCAACGATATTCAGTATAAAGTCGCTCTTTTCTACTTTTTACATTCAGAAGAGCGCTTCTGACACAACCGTGTAACCTCTTACATTTTTTGGTCGTGTTAAATTGACAGGCTGCATAAACATGCGGTAAACTCGGTACAACAAACAGAATTTTTTGAATTATCTGAATGTTAGAAGGAGATGAGTAAAAATGGGGAAACGTAGCAAATATGCAGTATCGCTTGTGTTACTAGGCAGCTTATTTTTAGCAGCTTGTCAAAATGGCAATGAAGATAACGAGACGGATTCATCAGCCGCTTCTTCTGCAGAGCAAGTGATCAATGTGCAATTTTCGGCAGAGATGGGCAGTGCAGATATTTCTTTAGCAACCGACTCTTACAGCTTTATCACGTTAAACAACGCCTATGAAGGTCTTTATCGCTTAGATGAAAACAATGTTCCTGTGATCGCTGGTGCAAGCGAAGACGCTGAAGTTAGTGAAGATGGGCTTTCTTACACCATTTCACTGCGGGAAGAGGCAAAATGGTCCAATGGCGATCCAGTTACTGCAGCTGATTATGTTTTTAGCTGGCAACGCACCGTTGATCCAGCCACTGCTTCCAATTATGCTTATATGCTGGCACCCGTTAAAAACGCTGCCGCTATTTCAGATGGTACGCTAGATAAAAGCGAGTTAGGGATCGAAGCAGTCAATGATCATGAATTGAAAATCACGTTAGAAAAACCGACGCCTTACTTTTTATCTTTACTGGCTTTTCCAACTTTCTTCCCGCAAAACGAGCGTGTCGTGGAAGAGTTCGGTGACCAATATGCCTTAACCAGTGAAAACGCGGCGTACAATGGACCATTCCTATTGACCAATTATGCTGGACCAGGCACCGACATCCAATGGACATTGGCGAAAAATCCCGATTATTGGGATGCCGATTCGGTCAAACTTGAAACAATTAACTTTGATGTCGTGAAAGACTCATCGACCGCTTATAACTTGTACGAAAGCGGACAAGCCGATGACATTATTTTAAGCGGTGAATTGGCGATGCAGAATGTGAATCATCCTGATTACATTGTTCAGCCTAGTGCAACCACTCAGTATTTAGAAATGAATCAAGCACCAGAAGATTCGCCTTTTCGAAATGCAAATCTGCGCCAAGCCATTTCGTATAGTATGAATCGACAACAAATCGTTGACAATATTTTAGGCAACGGCTCCTTACCGGCGGTCGGTTTTGTTCCTTCTGACCTAGCGTTTAATCCAGAGACAAAGGCTGATTTTGTCGAGGATGCGGCAACCACGTTAGCCTTTGACGAAGAAAAAGCCCAAGAATATTGGGAAAAGGCAAAAGCTGAACTGGGTATCGATACATTGTCTTTTGAACTGTTGACATCAGATACCGATCAATCGAAAAAAATGGCAGAATACATTCAAGGCACCTTGCAGCAAACACTGGATGGGCTGACTGTCGAAGTCACAAACGTTCCATTTTCTGTGCGCTTGGATCGTTCAAATAGCGGCGATTTTGAGATGGTCATGAACAACTGGATCGGGGATTATGCAGACCCAATCAACTTTTTGGAATTGTTCAAAAAAGACAGTTCCTATAATCGTGGAAAATGGCTAAATGATGACTACAATCAGTTGATCGAACAAGCCTCCAATGAAAATGCTAACGATCCAGAAGCCCGTTGGGAAAATATGGTAGCAGCAGAAAAAATCTTAAACGACGACTTAGGCGTTATTCCACTCTTCCAAAGTGCTGAAGCACATCTACGGTCGCCAAAAATCAAAGGCCTCATCGTTCATAGTGTTGGCGCGGCCTATGATTATAAAAATGTCTTTGTCGAAGAATAAGGAGAAAAAAGCTCCTTTTGTCTATTCATTGTCTGACTTCGCCAAAGAGGGCAGCAGACGAGAAAAACGTTACTAGAATGTTTAGCAACTTGATAACAAGGAATAAAGCAGTTCTTTTTCTAGCAGCGAACAATGACGTATTCATTTTAGCTAGATAAGAACTGCTTTTCTTTTTGGGAGGAACACCAATGAAAATCACAGCAGTTGAAACCAAACGAATTCCGATCCAGCTGAATGCACCCTTTAAAACGGCGCTCAGAGAAGTGCACGCCGTCGAAGTGATTCGAGTGCTGCTTTTTTTTGATAATGGGATCGTTGGCATCGGAGAAGCAGCACCTACCGAAGTGATCACCGGTGATACAAAAGAAAGTATTTTAAAAGATATCGAAACGGTCTTTGCCCCGTTCCTGTTAGGCAGAAAGGTAGATGCCCAATTGCTAGTAATGGATGAGCTTCATGCGCTAATCCAGCATCATACGAGCCCTAAAGCGGCGATTGATATCGCGTTGCATGATGCACTGGCAAAAGCGGCCAACTTGCCTCTTTACCGCTATTTAGGTGGTTCTGCCAATACACTGACAACCGACTATACGATCAGTGTTGGCTCACAGGAGCAGATGCTGCATGATGCCCAAGCGAAAGTCCAGGCGGGATTTCGCTCCTTGAAAATCAAACTAGGGGCAGGAACGATCGAAGAGGAAGTTGCGAAAATTCGCCGCATCAATGAACGCTTGGCAGGAAAGATTCCCTTTCGAATTGATGCGAATCAAGGCTGGACCAAAGAAGAAGCGGTGCAGATTTTAGACCAATGGCAAGACATTCCGATCGAGTTTGTTGAACAGCCAGTAAAAGCCCATGATTTTGCTGGACTCAGCTATGTGACTGCTCGTACGACGATTCCAATCATGGCTGATGAAAGTCTTTTTTCCTATGAGGATGCCAAGCGTTTGATTGCTGAAAACTGCTGCAATTATTTGAACATTAAATTGATGAAAAGCGGCGGGATCAAAGAGGGACAAAAAATTTATCACTTGGCAAAAGAGCATCAAATGCCAGTGATGGTCGGTTCGATGATTGAAGGGTATGGGGGAATGGCGGCAGCCGCCCATTTTGCCTTGGGGATGGCCGACGTCCAATTTTATGATCTGGACGTTCCTTTTATGTGGGAGACCCAAACGACTTCCCCTGAAATGCAAGGGATTCTTCAGCGTCCAGGAAGTTTGAGAGTCACCGAACGCATCGGTCTAGGAATCAACGAATAAATAGTTATGAGAGGAGCAAAGATGAAACAAATTGTTCAGGCTGGCTCTTCCTTCTTATGGAAGGAACCCAAAGAAAACAAAGTACTAGCAAAAATCAAAGCATTTCCTTTAGAAGCGCTGCACACTTTTTTGACTGATGAAGATACGATGCGGCTTTATCAGGAAAGCTTAGTGGACTCCGAAGTATTATATGGGACGATAGTAGAAGTCTTCACCCAAACGGATGGTTGGTCCCATGTGATCGTCTTGGATCAAAAAAGCAATAAACACCCACTCGGGTATCCCGGTTATCTGCCGAACGAGGTATTGAAGCCATTGCCACCAGATTATGCACCAGCTAAAAGAAGGATTGGGGTGATTGCAAAAGAAGCCGTGCTTGTTTTTGACTCGACCACACGACTTGTTTCTTTTGGAACAGTTTTACCACTTGTTGGGGAAACCGCAGATTCCTATCAAGTGGCTACGCCTAATGGACCAGCAACGATCGCTAAAGCTTTTGCTCACGTCCTATCGGACACATGGGCAAAGCTCCCAGAAAAAATAATAGCCTTAGCAGAACAATTTATAAACCAGCCCTATGTCTGGGCAGGCATTAGCGGCAGTGGCTTTGATTGTTCTGGATTCATGTATTCGCTGCATCGACTTCATGGTATTTTAATCCCCCGAGATACGATCGAGCAAGCACAACAAGCAAACATCGTACCTTACAGTCAGGCACAACCAGGGGATCTGCTGCTGTTTGCTTATGAAGAAGGAAAAGGCGAAGTCCATCATGTCGGTCTATATTTGGGGGATGACGAAATGATTCATTCAAGAACACCTGGGTCACGGGTCATGAAAACCAAAATCACTGGCTCTAATTATGAACCAGAACTCGCAGTTGTGGCGCGTTATTGGCAAAACCAGCCGAATGCATCACAGGAATGCTCATGAACATTCTTTTCATGATCGTAAGGAAAGGGGCATTTGATGGGAAAAGATGACTTGCGTGTAGCAATTAAGCCTATCCTAAAAAACTATCAGACAACCTTGGAAATGGGTTTATGGATCGGTACGCCAACGGAATGTCTCATTGACTATCAGAGTCAAAAGTCGTTTTCGGCAGCGAGTATCAGTAAGCTTGTTTTGTATGCCTATTATCTTGAACAGATTATCGAAGAAAAAATCGATCCGCAACAGCTGATCGGTGTGAACGCCGTTGATCTGACAGAGGGTGCTGGGGTGATCCGTCTTTTTCCTCAGAAGAAAGGTTGGACCATCAGTGAGCTTCTCACGGCGATGATCGCCGTATCTGATAATACTGCGACCAATGTACTATTGGACTTAGTAGGGTTGCCCACGCTTCAGGCCTGGATTCAGGAGCCAGAGATTCAATTTGAACGGTATATGATGCGACCGATCAAAGACAAAGAGAACCGCTTGACCCCCTCGGCGGCTGCTAAACTACTACTAAGGTGTGTTAAACGAGAAGAAGCTGCACTAGGGTTTTCACCCTTAAATCAGCAGCAATTTCAAGAAGGATTAGCGGGAAATTTTGCGGAAACTGCGTATCCTGCTTGCCGCATTTTTAATAAGACAGGCCGTCTTGACCGCATCGAACACGATGTAGCGTATTTACAAGCCAATGAAACGACGATCATCATTGCGGCATTTTCCTATGATAAAACCGGTAGTGGTCAAGGGATCAGTTGGCTAAGAGAAATTGGTCAAACAGTCTATCAGCAATATTTTTAAGTAAAATGCGCTGCGTATCGCTCCTCACTCAGAGGCACTTGATCCGCAGCGTATTAATTATTTACAACAATAAAATCCCCCATATCATAGCGGTGCCGTGATTGGGAAAATTCAAAAGGCGTCCCATCGCCGAGGTAAACTGTTTGCTCAACTTCTAAAATGGGATCGGTGGCAGCACAAGCTAAGTATTGCTGGTCATAGGTGTCTGCACGATCCGCTTTGATACGACGGACAGATGTTCCAATCGAGGAGTGGAGTTGGTTCGTGATGTAGCTATAGACTGAAGAGGATAAGACTTCTTCGGTAATGCCAGGAATGACATGAAGCGGCATGATGGTATACTCTAAAACAACGGGTACATCGTCAAATAGACGCAGACGAACGATATCATAAATTTGCTGGTCACTGCGAATTTTTAGTTTTTCTTGTTCTTTCTCATCGGGAAAAAGAATGGCAAAAGAAATGATCTTGCTGGTGATTTTTCCTGTCTCTCCAAGGCGCTTCGTCAGCCCGCGATTGATCTTGGCGTTGTAATCGAAGGTTGAATAGGAATCACTGATAAACGTACCCGTGCCTTTTTTACCGTAAATAATGCCTTCCATTTGTAAAATATTCAATGCTTTTTGAATCGTCACGCGGCTCGTTTGATAATCCGCAGCCAGTTCGGATTGCTTCGGCAATTTTTTCTCTTCTTCGTAAAACCCGTGATTGATTTTGCTCCGTAAATCGGCAGCGATGTCATGGTAGTTCGCCATTTGCTTCACCTCAAAATAATAATAAATGATAAAACGAAGTATGTAAACTTGGAGCTTTACATACCCTGTTTTGAAGGCTTTTCCTGCGTTTACATTCTTCAGAAAATGAATTACATTTGTAATGTAATCGTTTTCTAAAAATTGAAGAATAGGGGTATAGGAGGGAGTTTTATGCAAGGATTTATGGATCGACTCGCTGACGTTTTAGGAAAGTTTGCCAATAGGATCAACAATTTACGCTACATCATGGTCATTAAAAATGCCTTTGCTGCTTTGATTCCAGTAATCATTACAGGGGCATTTGGTACATTGTTTTCAGCAATGGTTTTTGATGCTGAAAATGGATTGGCACAAATCGAGGCACTGCGCTTTTTAGAAAGTTTAAAACCGATCTCATCTGCGGTCAGTTATGTGACGTTGAGTTTCTTAACGATCTATGCAGTGTTTCTGATTGGGATTGAGCTAGCAAAATTAAATAAGATTTCTGGGGTCTTTCCAGGAATCATCGCAGTGATGTCTTATCTTTCTGTTAATCCAATGATCTTTGAATTTTTGCACGAAGATGCGACGGTGGTTGCCGAAAACGTGCTGGCTAAGCAATATACTGACACGAAAGGCCTATTTTTAGGCATGTTCGTTGCGATCGTTTCCATCGAGCTTTATGCGTGGTTAGGAAGACAAAAACGGCTGCAGATCACGATGCCTGATAGTGTTCCTGGGAATGTTTCGGCAAGTTTTTCGGCATTGTTTCCAACGATTTTCACCGTGACCATCATCGCCACCGCTGGTTTTGCTATCAAAGCACTCACAGGGATGTATGCTTACGATATCATCTACAATGTCGTCCAACGACCACTGGAAGGGATCGTCCAAGGATTGCCAGGTATCTTGTTGTTGATGTTTATCGCACAAGTTTTTTGGGTCATCGGGATTCATGGGAACCAGATGGTCAAACCCATTCGCGAACCATTGTTGCTGGCAGCGATCGCCGTCAATACGGAAGCTTTTGAAGCTGGAAAAGAAGTACCCAATATTATTACGATGCCGTTTTGGGATATGTATATGAGTATGGGCGGCTCTGGGGTTACGATTGGGTTGCTGATTGCGATTTTGATTGTCGGCAAGCGGGAGGACATGCGCCAAATCACTAAATTGTCATTAGCACCTGGGATTTTCAATATCAATGAGCCAGTGATCTTCGGAATGCCAATTATGCTGAATCCCATTTTGGCGATTCCCTTTATCCTGACACCGTTAGTAACAGGAACGATTGGGTACGTGGCGACAAGTCTAGGCTTTGCCGCTAAAGCGGTGGTAATGGTCCCATGGCCGATGCCACCGATCGTCAATGCTTATCTAGCTACTGCTGGGGATATTGGGGCTGTGATCACGCAAGTTATCTGTATTGTCGTGGCGATTTTGATCTATCTACCTTTTGTTTTGGTAATGAATCGTACGACCAATGAAGTTGCATAAAGGAGTTTTAAAAAAATGGTAAAAATACCTGAAACATTTATTTTAGGGGCTGCTTCGTCTGCTTGGCAGACAGAAGGCTGGCAAGGAAAGAAAGAAGGGCAAGATTCGTATCTCGACCGCTGGTACAAAGAAGAACGCTTTGTCTGGCATAATGGCTACGGGCCGGCTGTTGCGACGAATTTTATGGAAAAGTTTTCAGAGGATGTTCAACTGATGCAGGAGGTTCATTTGACCCATTACCGAACATCGATCAACTGGGCGCGCTTCTTTACCGACCATGAACAGCTGATCGTTGATGAGGATTATGCTGCTCATATCGATCAGCTTATCGACCAATTGCTTGCGGCTGGGGTCGAACCGATGCTTTGTTTGGAACATTATGAACTGCCAGCTAGTTTGATGGATGCCTATGATGGCTGGAGCTCGCGGAAAGTGGTCGATCTATATACTCGTTATGCCGAAATCGCCTTCGAGCGTTACGGTGATCGAGTCAAACAGTGGGTTACCTTCAATGAGCCGATCGTTATTCAGACTCGTTGCTATCTCGATGCGATCCGCTGGCCCCATGAGCAAAACACAAAAAAATGGATGCTTTGGAACTATCACAAAGTATTGGCGTCCGCCCAAGCGGTGGCTGTCTATCATGAAAAGGGCTACGAGGGGCGCATCGGTTGTGTGCTAAATCCAGAAATGGTTTACGCACGCTCTTCCTCACCAGAGGATCAAAACGCGCAAAAAATGTACGATCTTTTTTTCAACCGAATCTTTTTTGATCCAATGGTTAAGGGGCATTATCCAGATGAACTTATCACACTTTGCCAAACCTATGACATCTACTTTGATCCGACAGAAGAAGATTTGGAAACGATCCGCACCCATACGGTGGATTTCTTAGGTGTCAATCAGTACTACCCGAAACGCGTGCGGGCACCACGATATCAATGGCATTCGGATACACCATTTCATCCAGAAATGTTTTATGAGACCTTTGATTTGCCAGGAAAACAAATGAATAACTCCCGTGGCTGGGAAATCTATCCAAAGGTCATGTACGATATGGCTAATTATCTTAAAGAAAATTATGGCAATATTCCATGGCTGATCACTGAAAATGGTATGGGGCGGGAAAATGAAGAACAGTATATGGATGCCACAGGTCAAGTCCAAGATGATTATCGGATTCAGTTTATTACCGAACATCTTTACTGGCTGCTAAAAGCCGTCGAGGAAGGCGCCAACTGCGAAGGCTATATGCTTTGGGCATTTACCGATTGTGTTTCACCTATGAATGCGTTCAAAAATCGCTATGGTCTCGTACGAATCGAGCTAAATGAAGAACGGACTCGGTCATTAAAAAAATCAGCCGCTTGGTATCGTTCCCTGATTGATGAACGGTGGCTTCCATTTGAAGAAAAACCATTGATTCTGTAATAAAAACCCACGTTGATTTCCTCATCCTAAAGGAAATCAGCGTGGGTTTTCAGTTAAAAGGGTTGTTTATGAGGAGCAAGTTTCTCCCAGTCAAAGGTGACGCCAATCCCTGGTTCTTCTGGGGCAATCGCACAGCCATCGGATGGATCGATCACTAACGGTCTCGTGGTGTATTGATCGATTGGGAAACTGTGCATTTCGAGATATCCAGCATTAGGCATCGCTGCCAGTAGACTAACGTGCAATTCTTGCATGCCATGTGTAGAAACAGATAAGTTACTTGTTTGTGTTAAGGCAGCAATTTTCAACCAGCCGGTGATCCCACCGCAATTGGAAGCGTCGGGTTGCGGAAAATCGACATTGCCATATTTGATCATATGAGCAAATTCGATAGGGGTGCGCAAGTTTTCTCCGCCTGCCACCGCAATTTGCCCTTCTTTAGCGATACGAGCGTAGCCTTCGTAATCTTCGGGGATCGTTGGTTCTTCAAGGAATAAAATGTCATAAGGCGCCATCAGTTTGGCGGCTTTGATCGCTTTTTCAACAGACCAGCTCATGTTGGCATCCACCATAAAGACAACATCGGGACCAATCAATTCTCTGACCGCTTTTATTCGAGCAATATCTTCGGCAAGTGTTTTTTGTCCCAATTTGATTTTGACCGCTTTTAATCCCATGTCTAAATATTTTTGATTATTGGCTAAGAGTTTTTCAAGAGGAAAGTTTAGATCAATCGCACCACCATAGCATTTTACTTTGTTGCTTGCGCCGCCTAAAAGTTTGTAGAGGGGTTCTTGTGCTTTTTTCGCACGTAAGTCCCACAAGGCGATATCACAAGCCGCAATGGCGAAACTTGCTAAACCGCCTCTGGCAACATAGTGGATTCCCCAGTTCATCTGATCCCACAAGGCTTCCACACATGCTGGATCTTTCCCTAAAAGGATCGCTTTTAGTTCTTTATCGATCAGTTTGGCGATCGATTCGCCACCGAAGCCACCAGTATACGTATAGCCGACCCCTTCACGTCCATCATCAGTAACGATCTTGACGATAGGCACTTCAAAGTGGGTGTGTAAGCCGTGCTTCGCATCTTCCATGATTTCTGGAAGAGGTATTCGATAATACGCTGTTTGTACATCTGTAATTTTTGCCATTAAAAATCCTCCTCAAATTAATGTTCACGTGTGCATTTTTATGTTAACGTTTGCATAATCATGGTAGCATGGGAAGGCGAGATTGACAAGGCTGAATTTCCTCAAATTCAAAACTTTAAAAGAAGGAGGATCGTTATCGAAGGGATCGCATCTCATCAACTGATGCTTCATGGAACCATTTAGAATATAAACAGATATAGGGAATATTAGCTAGAAATGAAGTGAAACCCCTATAAATTGTCACAAAATAGCATTTTGTTTATTTTTAAAGCATAGTTATTGAATAAAAATCATTTTTGTATTATGATTATCTTAACAACGAGCAATGAAGGGTACTGGGGCAAATGAAAGCTTGGGGAAGTCTTTTATTTGGGATACCCAGTACTCTTATCTTTGTTAAACGACAAGTGAAATACAAAAGAACGACTGAACTTCTTTGGTTCAGTCGTTCTTTTGTATTTCATAAAGCGAGCGAAAGTAACTTGTCGTAAGGAAGAACAAGTTTTTCTCAATTGACAAAGGAATAATCATTGGCGGTTAAAACAGTACGAGCTTGTTCTACCTGATGTTCCTTGATTAAAATATAATCAGTATTGAAGGTAGAAACAGCAAAAATACTGATTGACTCCTCGGCTAGAAGGGAAGAGATTTTTGCAATAATGCCAATTAAGCTAAAATCCAGCACACCAATTATTTTCATCGCTTTCCATCCATCTTCTCTGTTTAGTGTTTCAGCTGGAACCTTTGCCGTTGGTAACACCAAAGAAAGTTCTTCTGACGTATGGGCAAAAAATAGAGGAACGATCTTCAGTATCGAAGGATCAATACGCTCTACTTGGATGACAGAAAAAGAGGGTGCCAATAAGGTCAGTTTCATTTAATCACGTCCTTCGTTTGATGCAATCATCATATCAAAGGATAAGAAAGAAGGGAAGGCGATTATCATTTGATCACGTATGATTCTAAGCGTTGTGTCGTTTCTGCGAGACGTAACAGACGGGTAGATTCTATACAGAAGAAAATAAGCGGTTAAAACTGATGGGTATACCTCTGTTTCTGGAGAAGAAGAAATATCAATTGGATCCGCAATCTATGCTGAATCAGATTTGAAATCAATCGAGTTAATAGAAGATAAATAGCACTCAATCATAAATCAATGGTTGAGTACTATTATTGTACATAAAATTATGGTGGACAGAGGAATGGAATATAAATCACTAATTGTTTGATTGGAAGAAAAATTGATACTGAGGATCATAAAGAGAAGAAGGAACATGCTAAATTTTACGAAGACCTTACAAGATTCAAGGAGAAGGTAAAGAACGCTCTGTAATATTTTGATAAACTTTAGTCAAGGAGGTGTGATAAATGGATAAATTTTTCAACTTTATTGAAAAAGGACTTTCCGAAGAAATTAATTTTTTTGTGTTTTCCATAGATTTGGAACATTATTTAGTCGATCACTACGAGGAAATGTATACCGAAAACAAAGAAGCTACATTGTACCTGAATGATTTACTTCCTGATGAGGCTCAGAAAATGGAACCTGGAATGAATCCAGATAGTTTTTGTGAACGAGTAAAGGAAATTGTAGAGAAATCGAAAACACTTTAATTAGCACTTTTTTTGCTGAGGCAGAGTCAGATCAAGCCAGCAACGAACTATCATAGATTGTTGATGATCAAGCAGATTATGAAACTTACATCAAGCTTTGATGATAAGAAACATCTTCAAAAAATTTCATGCGATGAGGCAGGGAAAATAACTATTCTAGAAGCAAAGAAAGCCGTTGAGAACGCAAAACAGGAGTGAAAAAAAGTGTATCTAAAGATACTAAGGAGTAAAAAGCCTTAAATCAAAAATAGAGTAAAAAAATCAGCCCAAGAAAAACTCGCAAAAAAGAGATTCGTATACAATTTGGTGAAAAGGTACGCCATTGAAGAGCATTGATTGCTTAAAAAAAGCATCTGACTTCACTTGAACAATTAATGTAGGTTCAATCGGTATAAGAAATACAATCTAAGAAAAGCGAGGAATAGCACATCGGTTTAAAGCTGATAATTAACCACCATTTGACTACCAAACAAGAAAACTACGAAAAACATTGTGGAACTGAAAATACAAAAAAAGTGTTCAAAACCTCTTTAAATCAAGGCTTTGAACACTTAGGAAAAACTACGAAAATCTAATCGATTTTTCTTTATGGAGATGGCGGGAGTCGAACCCGCGTCCAAACATATTGCTACCTAAAAATCTACGCTCATAGTCAACTCATTTGAAGGTTCGCTTTACAGCTTGCCGAGTGACAGGCAGTCTGTATCGCTAGTCTGATGCTCTCTTTTTTATCTTACAGACGGAAAGATAAAACGTATCCCACTTAGAATAGGACCCTTACTCGAGCACATGGGCGATGCCGAGAGGATCTACGCTAACTGTTTTTAGGCAGCTAAAGCGTAAGAGTTTTCGTTTTTAGCAGTTATATTTAACTGTAACGTTTTAACGTAGACGTAACCTACGAAGCGCAATTCAGGCTCAACTATGCCTGTCGAATCCGTAACATCCCCTTGATAAAAGGGGTATCGCTACCATTCATTAGTATACCATAGTTTTGCCTGTATGCAAAGAATCAGATTAAGTCAAAGTGTTTCAGGGCGTGCACGATCCCGCCTTCGGTATTTTTCAGGGTCACGAAGTCTGCCAACTCTTTCAACTCTTGAATTCCATTTCCCATTGCAATTTTGTGGTCGCAGGCTTCTAAAAGAGCGAAGTCGTTGCTGCCGTCACCAAAGCCGAAGGTAGGTACATCTTCTAGACCCAACAATTCTACCAAGGTTTTTACGCCCGTCCCTTTAGAGGTGCCAGATTTTACGACATCGATGGAAAAGGGGGTATTACGATAAAAAGTTAATTCTGGAAAACGCTCATGATAATAAGCATCGTTGCCGACACCTAAAACCAACAACATATTGGTCCGATCTGTTTCATAATGCAGAGGATCGATTTCTGGTAAAGGGCTGCGGACATAGTTGTACGCACCAATCATTTCCTCGGTATGTCCAGTCGCCCAATAGCCTTTCTCATTGTAATAGCACAGTTCATCACCATTGTCTTTGACTGCTTGGAACATCCGTGCGCAAAGTTCAGGTTCAAGGGTATCGGAAAAAACTTCTTTGCCGTCAATACGGATAAAGGCGCCGTTCATGACGATGTTCGAGGTGATCCCAGCTGCTTCACGAATGGCGGTAACTTCAGGTTCGGTTCTTCCTGTTGCAATGATCGGCAGTACTTGGTTTTTTCGCAACATCGCCATCGCTTCAGCGATTTCGGATGTGATTTGCGAGTGTTCATCTAAAAGCGTACCGTCAAGATCAAAAAAAGTTAATGCTTTATAGGTCATGTATCTTACTCCTAAGGTTTATAGTCATAGTCCACTCACAATCTTATCAAAGATTGAAAAAAAGGCAAACCTTTATGAATAATCGGTGAAGTTGTTGGTAGAAGAAAGAAATTCGAGTATACTATAGGAAGAATGGAGTGAAACGATGATTTTTTTAGTAATTGGCATCATTTTTTTCTTGATTGGTCTCACTTTTTTTCTTTTTCCATCAAAAAAAATGAACCTTATTTATGGCTACCGTTCCTATTTAGCAAAACAAAATGAACGCAACTGGCGGCATGCTCAGAAACTATGCGCCCGTTATTTTCTGCTTTTTGGCGGAATCATGGCGGTCATTGGGTTTGTCTTGAAATGGCAAGAATGGACCAATTTTTTCCTAGTTGAAATGATCGCGATCCCTTGGTTCATCGTGCCGATCTTTGGCCTGATCGAAGAGAATCTGCAACGATTTGATAAAGAACATAGAGGTGAAGAAAATGAATATATTAATGATTGAAGACAACGAATCTGTTTCTGAAATGATGCAAATGTTTTTCTTGAATGAAGGATGGGAAGCGGCTTTTAAGTACGACGGCAAAGAAGGACTGGAAGCCTTTGCTGCTGAACCAGACAAATGGGACATGATCACCCTTGACTTGAACCTTCCTTCCATGGATGGCATGATGGTGGCGCGAGAAATTCGCAAAATCTCCAGTACAGTACCTATTATTATGTTGACGGCCCGTGATTCAGAAAGCGATCAAGTCATCGGGTTGGAGATGGGGGCAGATGACTATGTGACGAAACCTTTTAGTCCACTGACCTTGATCGCGCGGATCAAAGCCTTACACCGCCGCAGTGAGTTGGTTGAAAAAACAACGCCTGAAGCTTCCGATGCAACTTTTGATGTTGTGACCGATCATTTCAAAATGAACACAAAAACACGGGAAGCCTATTTAAATGGCAAACCCATCGATGGGTTGACGCCGAAGGAATTTGATTTGCTTTATACGTTAGCGAAAAAACCGCGGCAAGTCTTTTCACGAGAGCAATTGTTAGAACTAGTTTGG
The DNA here is from genome assembly GCF_002174385.1 of Enterococcus sp. 6D12_DIV0197. Taxonomy (NCBI): domain Bacteria; kingdom Bacillati; phylum Bacillota; class Bacilli; order Lactobacillales; family Enterococcaceae; genus Enterococcus; species Enterococcus sp. 6D12_DIV0197. The sequence continues at coordinate 2,841,330 of NZ_NIBN01000001.1, read as the reverse complement.
GATTACCAATATTTTGGTGATGAACGGACGGTTGATGCGCACATCAAAAAACTAAGACAAAAAATAGAAAAAGTGGGACCTCAGATCATTCAAACCGTCTGGGGTGTGGGGTATAAATTTGACGATGCAGGTGCTGCTTAATGCGCTACTTGTATCAACAGCTGATTGCGTTTTTTGTTGTGATCTTCGTGATTTTGATGACGATTGGTATTGCGTTTACACAAATGACGCGCCAAACATTACAAGAACGAAATTATGAGCAGTTAATGGGGTATGCTTCGTCGGTCGCGACGATTTCGCAAATCAGCGATTCAGAATATTTGCAGCAAAATATGACGCGAGATGGCTATCTGCAATATTCTCTGCATTTGGCTGAAAATATTTTGAGCAACCAAGACATTTCTTTTGCTTTCTTTAAAAGCCCCGATGACATTATTTATCCATTAGATAATACTCGTGCGGTGGATTTTCCAATTTCTGAAAAAGACTGGCAATCCTTAGAAAACGGGGCGCGTCTGCAACTGACATCACCCACGAATCTATATGGGGAAAAAGAACTGACTTCCTATGTTTTGATTCCTTTTTCTGTCAATCGAACGGATTTTTACGGGGTGATGGTGGTTTCACAATCGGCAAGCAGCATCTTGAATCTTGTCAGTGCTTTTAACCAAAACTTGTTTAAAGTATGTTTGATCTCGATCGTCGTTTCCTTATTGATCAGTTACCTATTTGCTACGTTCCAAGTAAGGCGGATCAATCGTATGAAACGAGCAACCAAGGAGATCACCAATGGCAATTTTGATATCTTCTTGCCAGTGCATAATCGGGATGAATTTGATGAGTTAGCCGAAGATTTTAATTTAATGACGAAATCCTTAAAAGAGTCGCAAGAGGAAATTGAACGACAAGAAGAACGTCGTCGACAATTTATGGCAGACGCTTCGCATGAGATGCGTACGCCTTTGACGACCATCAATGGCTTATTGGAAGGGTTAGAGTACAACGCGATTCCTGAAAATCAAAAGGACAATGCGATCCGCTTGATGAAAAATGAAACCAATCGTTTGATTCGGTTAGTCAACGAAAACCTTGACTACGAGAAAATCCGAACCAATCAAATCTCGATGGTCATCAAAAAATTCGATGCAACACAAACCATCAAAAATCTGCTGACGCAACTTGAGAGCAAGGCAGAAATCGCCAAAGATGTGTTGATTTTAGAAACAACAGAGCCAATTGATGTCTATGCCGACTACGATCGTTTCGTCCAAATCATGGTCAATATTTTACAAAATGCGATCCAGTTTACGGAAGATGGAGAAATTCGGGTTCGAATCGAAAAAGGCTACTTGGAAACGATCATTGAGATCAGTGATACGGGAATCGGCATGTCTGAAGAACAAGTCAAGAATATTTGGGATCGTTATTACAAAGTCGATCCTTCCCGTAAAAACCGTCAATTTGGTGAATCAGGTTTGGGTCTATCGATCGTTGAACAGCTCGTACGCCTGCACAAAGGAAAGATCAGTGTAGAAAGTGAACTTGGCAAAGGCACGACGTTTAAAATCTCTTTTCCTGATATCGACTTAAATGAAGAATAGCAATCGACCGGCAGCAATTCGCTTAGCCGGTCGATTTTTTTTGCGGTTCAGTGGCAGCAGTCCAAACAAAAAGACCTGCTTTTGCAAGCAAGCCTTCTTGTTTGGGGGCTATGTAAACTATAGATAAGTAGTATAAGGGGTATGGGCAAAGCATTCGTCTTCATGAATCAAATAGATGGCAACAGCAAATTGTTCGGCGATTTCTTGACACAAGGGCAACAGGGTTTGAACCTCGTTCGTTGTTAATGTGCTCAAGACATTTTCGATTAAAAGGGTTTCTCTTTCTGAAAGCAAAGCTAAGAGCAGTTGAATTTTGAGCTCCTCAAAGGGTGTTAACTCTGTTCGATCTTTTTTCAAAGCCGATAAGGGAAGCTGTACATAAGGCAGCACTTCCTCTAAATCGCCCCCTTTTTTATTTGCAAGAGATACATTGTCCATGACCGATAAAAAGGGGACGGAGGGCCACTGTGCGCGAATCAAGATTGCTTTTTTTTGTGAAAGCAGCAAACTTAATTCAGATGTTTTTGTTTCATTGTCTTTCGCAACATAAAAGAAACCAATTGATTTCGTTAGCTGAGTTGGTTTTTCCATTGTTTTTTCCTCCAATACAGACTATGTCCGCTAGCAATCAGACCAGTAAAGCTGGTAACAGCGGCAATCAATACGATAAGTGTGTGGCGCGTACTTTCAAATAAAATAGCCAGCCAGGTGGTGCTGTTCAAGTCAACATTTTGGACCAGAATTTGACTGTTTTGTGGGATCGTAATGGCGAATTCTTGACCAGGAAGACTTTGAACAGCCTCCCAAAAGTGATCCGAAGCACGCTCACGATCAAGAGCGATGATATGCCCGCTAAGCAATTCTCGCTGGAAATAAGGCTGGAAGAGCAGCAATAACACAAAGGCGGTCACGGCAGCTGCTAAAAGCGGCAAGAGCATTTCAAGCAACTGCATCGCCACCCATTGTCTGGTGGTGGCACCACTTGCTAACCAGGCAGTGTATTCTGAGCGTTTCGATAATTGGTAATAAACTTGAAAGCCGATAAAGACCAGTGTAAAGGCGCTAAAAATCAAATAGAACAGTTGATGATAGATCGTCGTGACTGGTTGGATCTCTTCCGCTACTTTCGTTTGCAAATCTTCTGTTGTTAAGAGATCTCTGGTTTGAGCGATTACTTGATCCATTGAGTAGATCAAAGCGAAGGTCACGATCAAGCCAATCACGGCAAAGAAGGATACAAGCGTATAAAGCACCATGGCTTTTTTATGATAAAATATGCTGGCAATCGCAAAATGTATAGTTTTCATCTAGTTCACCTCATCCTATTTCATAGTATAAAAGGGGAGTTTGAATAAAGTATGAAGTTCTTGTAGTAAAATATCGAAGCTAAAAAAGCAATAGAAAAAATCGGGTTTTTACGAACAAAACAGCCGAAAAAAATCCAGCAAAGCATCCGCCTTGCTGGATCGATCTTGTAGTACTTATAGGTTATTCTCCGCTATCTTGTTCCGTCATCTGCTGGTATTCTTGGAAGGTTTTTGTTTGGTACAGATCGACGGTCGATTGATTGCCGTTTTGAGAAAAGGCGCTGGTTGAATCACTGCCTAGATTCTTTTCGATAGCCATCATTTGCCGAAGGGCGTCTTTGTAATTATAGGTCGAAGGATCGACTTCTTCTAAACCGCTCTTCGCATAGAAACGTAAGAGATCACCATTGTTGATCTGATCAGAAACCGACAGCTGTTTGTCAACTTTGGCTTTCCACTCATCGACTTTCGCTTGCAGTTCATCGGATGGTTCGTTGATCGGCATGCCGGTACGATTGTCATACAATGTACTGCTATAGTAAGTGTAGTCTGGTGTCACAAAGTCGCCATCGCGGAAGGCAACCAGTTGTTCATTTTGATCAGAGAATAAATCTTGTCCCAATTGAATATAGTTCGATGTATCTACACCGAGTAAGTGCAAGAGGGTTGGCAACGCATCAACTTGGCCACCATACGTATGATTGATGCCGCCGTTTGATTGTCCTGGAATATGGATCATATAAGGAACACGTTGCAATGAAGCATTGTCAAAGTTTGTCCAAGTCGAACTTGTTTTTCCAAGCAATTCTGCTAAGTTGCGGTTCCGAGAATTGGAAATTCCGTAATGGTCACCATATAAAACGATGACTGAGTTTTCGTACAAGCCGCTTTCTTTCAAGTAATTAAAGAACTCTTCTACGGCTTTATCTAAATAATTCGCGGTTGCGAAATACCCATTGATCGTTTGATCAGAAGTGTTCGCTAGCGGGAAGCCGCCCTCTTCATTGGTAAATTCAGAATATGGGTAGTGGTTAGAAACTGCAATGAATTTTGAATAGAACGGTTGTTGCAGACGTTCTAAGTATTGTACCGATTGTTCAAAGAACGGTTTGTCATGTAAACCGTATTGGAATGAATTTTCATCATTGACATCATAATACGATGCGTCGAAGAAATAATCATAACCAAACCGTTTGTAGGTTTCATTTCGGTTCCAGAAGGTACCCGTATTTCCGTGGAAAACCGCACTGGTATAGCCTTGGGTTTGACCTAAAATATCTGGCGCTGCCTCAAAGGTATTTTTCCCACCCAGTTGAGTGAATAATGCCCCCTGATTCAATCCGAACAAGGAATTTTCGAATAACGTTTCCGCATCACTGGTCTTCCCAGCTTTTACTTGATGGAAGAAGTTATCGAAACTAAAGGTGCTATCGCTATGATACAAACTATTGATAAATGGCATGACTTCATGTTCAACACCATTTTCATCTTTTAATTTATAATCGATCAAGAATTGCTGAACACTTTCTAAATGAATATAAATGACGTTCTTGCCTTTTGCGATACCGAACAGATCATCATTCGGTTCCGCGTAATGTTCTCTGACATAGCTTTCTACTTCGTTCATGTCGTTGGGACTTGCTTCGGCACGTACTTGCGAAGCTTGATAGGTTTGCACGCCATCATAAACCGTAAAGGCGTTGATCCCAAGGTATTTCACTAAATAGTCACGAGAAAACGTTCGAGTAAGCAGTTCAGGACGATCCGCTTCTGCTAAGAAAAGATTGGCAGAAAAGACCATGACAGCTAAGGTTGAGATCGCAAAAGCCATCCGTGCCCGCACAGGACGAGTGTCCATTTTGATTTTTTTCATTGAAAAGGCTGCAATCAGCACGATAAAGTCAATGAAGTACAACACATCGTAGGGACGGAACAAGCGAATTGCGCTTTCTCCTAGACCACTTGCCACTTTTCCTACACCAAGCATCGTGTTGATGGTGATAAAGTCAGTGAATTCTCGATAGTACGAAACATTGGAGAACAACAGCAGAGTCATCAAGAAATAAATCACAAGCATCGTGATATAAGCTGCTTTGGTTCTTCTTACGTACAATGCGATCGACAGCAGCAACAAAGTCGTTGCGATCGGATTGATGAATAAGATGAAGTACTGAATGCTGCTTTCAATACCTAGGTGGAAGTCCACCATATAGGCAAAGATATTTTTTAGCCAAAATAATAGGGCTAATAGGAAAAAAAAGCCCATTCTTGTATTCACAAAGGTGGATACTTTATTTTTTTTCAAAGGAATCGTCCTCTCTTTTTCCAGTATAACCGGTAAATTACGATTTTACATCACAGTACATTTTACTAGGCTGTGAAAGACGTGTCAAATGAATTCCTTGTCATGACGCGGAATTAAGTATTTCTTTACTTTCAAGGATACAGACAATACAGTCGCTTTTTGCTATACTAAAAAGGAGAATGAATGGAGCAGATGAACATGAAAATAAAACTAACGAAGCAAGGATCAGCGAAGCTTCGCAAAAAGAATCCGTTGATCCAACGAGAAGATCTTCAACAAGCAATCGAGACGAAGGAGTGGGTCACCTTTATTGATCAGGCCAACCATTTCTTAGGTGTCGGCTATCTTGGGGAACAAAATAAAGGGATCGGATGGGTCGTATCCTTTGAAGAAACAGTGATCGACCAAGCATTCTTTGCGCAACGCTTTGCGAAAGCAAAAGGCAAACGCATTGCTTACTATCAAGATGACCTGACAGATGCCTTTCGTCTGTTTAATGGCGAGGGGGATCAATTGGGGGGACTTACCGTAGATTTGTATGGCGAGTATGTCGTTTTTTCTTGGTACAATGCCACCCTTTATCAACATAAAAAAGCGATCGTGGCGGCTTTTCTTCAAATCTTTCCCGAGATCAAAGGGGCTTATGAAAAAATCCGCTTTACGTCTGAACTGCCTGAATCAGCATGGGTCTATGGAAAAACGGCACCTGAACCCTTGCTGGTGAAGGAAAATGGCGTCACGTATGCGACGTATTTGAACGAAGGATTAATGACGGGCATCTTTTTGGATCAAAAAGAAGTTCGTGGGCAACTTGTTGATGGCTTGGCAGCTGGCAAGTCGGTTTTAAATATGTTCAGTTATACGGGGGCGTTTTCTGTCGCTGCTGCTGTCGGTGGCGCTGCTCAAACAACGAGCGTCGATTTGGCAAAACGCAGTCTAGAAAAGACCCGCGAGCAATTTGCAGTCAACGGCATTGATCCAGATACCCAGCGTATCCATGTCATGGATGTTTTCAATTACTTCAATTATGCCAGCAAAAAAGACTTGCGCTTTGATGTGATCGTTTTAGATCCGCCGAGTTTTGCCCGCAACAAGAAAAAGGTCTTCTCGGTTGCGAAAAATTATGGCGACTTAGTCACTGATAGTTTGGCGATTTTAGCGCCTGATGGCTTGTTGATCGCCTCAACGAATGCGGCCAATCTTTCACCGAGGAAGTTTCAAGAAATGATCGAAGCATCCTTAGAGAAAGCACACGTTGCTTATGAATGTATTCAAAGTTATCGTCTACCAGCTGATTTTGCGGTAGATAAGCATTTTTCCGAAGGGAACTATCTGAAAGTATTCTTTTATCAAATGAAAAAGGAGTGAAGTAGATGAGCCGATCAAAACCAGTAACGTTAGACGGGAAAACACCGTTGATTTGTGTGCCATTGATTGGGAAAACCAATGAAGAGATCTTGAAACAAGCCATTGCTGCTGAGGAATCAGAGGCACAGATCGTCGAATGGCGTGTTGATCATTACAAACATGTCGAAGACCAGCAAGCGGTCTTAGATGCGTTATCACATATTCGCACGACATTAAAGCACAAAGAGCTGCTCTTCACTTTTCGAACCTTGGAAGAAGGGGGCGAGCGAGCGTTCACATTGACCCAGTACAAAGAATTGTGTTTAGCTGCTGCTGATTCAGGCTTGATCGATTGGATCGATGTCGAATTAGAGAAAGCTGAATTTTTAGGTCGAGCCTTTATTCAAGAAATCAAAAAGGCACAGGTAAAGCTGATATTGAGCAATCATGATTTTGAGAAAACGCCAGAAGATGCTGTGTTGATTTTAAAGATCGGCGTAATGAATCAATTTGGTGCCGATGTTGGCAAGTTAGCGATGATGCCCAAGCAAGTCCAAGATGTTTTACGTTTGATGGGGATCATTACTAAAGCGCGTGGCTTCAACCAACTGCCGTTGGCGATCATGTCGATGGGGGAGCTGGGGAAAATCAGCCGGGTTAGTGGGGCATTGACTGGTTCGGTCTTTACTTTTGCTTCGTTGCAAGGTGCTTCAGCACCTGGACAAATACCGATCGAACGAATGACCAACTACTTACAAGAATTTTCACTCAATGAGTAAGACCAGCCAAGGCCTTCTCTTAAAAGAAACCAAAACAAAAGAGGGATAAAATGGCGAAGAAGAAACAAAAAACCAATGCGATCCGTCAAGTAGAACAACAGAAAATCGCTTATAACGAATACACCTATGAGTGGTCGGAAGACCATCTCGATGCGCAATCCGTCGCTGTGCAACTAGTACGCCCGCAAGCCATCTACAAAACGCTGGTGGCAGTGGGCAACAAAACAGGTCCGTTGGTGGCTGTGATTCCTGGAAACAGAGAAGTGGATCTGAAAAAGTTAGCAAAAGTCAGTGGAAACAAAAAAGTAGAGATGCTGCATCTGAGAGATTTAGAAGAAACGACTGGCTACATTCGCGGCGGCTGTTCGCCGATCGGGATGAAAAAGCTCTTTCCTACTTATATTGATCATAAGGCAGAGACACTGGAAGAAATCGTGGTTTCTGCAGGAAAGCGCGGATTGCAGATGGGGCTTGCCCCCCAAGCGTTGCAACAATTGACTAGGGCGGTCTTTGCCGATTTGTTGGCACCTGAACACGAATAAAAAATCCCCGTGAACCATCTTGAAATGCCGTTCACGGGGATTATTTTGTACTATTTTATTCCATTACTTCAATATCGAAAACCTCAATATTTTCTAAACCACCATAAAAGTCAAACCATGGAGTGGCATATTGTTTTAGAATGGCGTTTAATTCTTCAACATTTTCTTTCCCTTGGGTGTCCAGCCATTCCAGTAATGCTTTGGTGCCTTGCTTCCCATAGATTTCCACACTATCGCGCCAAGTTGCTCGCCCACCTAAGATCCCTGAGAATTTAGCACCGTGTTGACCAGCAAAGGTCAATTCATCGCGAAAGACATTCGCTGGGACACCCGCACTCAAATAGATAAAGGGTCGCGTCGCAGCGTCACTAGCTTCTTTGAAGTAATTGGCGGCTTCTTCTTGCGTATAGACGGCCTCTAAGCCTTCTTTTTGGAAACCTTCAACTAAATCGAACTGAACCGGTACTTCGACTTTCAAAATATCGATATGGTAGTGATCTTTCGTCAATTCCTGAATGGTTCGGATGACCTTGTTCGGTTTGATCTTGGCAAAAGCAGGTGATTTGTCATCTGTGATCTCATCGTCGTAAACGATTGGCTCTACAAATAACGGAATATCGGCCGCTTGTGCCTCCGTACCTAAACGTTCTAAAAACGCATGTTTGGTATCTAAAATCTCTTGCGGTTCATCTGGATTATAATAAACCAAGACTTTCGCAGCATCTGCCCCTTTTTTCACTAAGCGCTGCAGCGATTCATTGGGTAGAATTTCTGGCAAACGACCCGGCGTATTGACATCATACCCTGTTTTTTCATAGGAAAGGATCAAGCCAGCGTTGGGATTCTTTGCTTCGATCCCTAAGAAGCCATATTCCTCATCTAACAAAATACTGCTGACATATTTGGTCAATTCTTGGGAAACCAACTGCTTGAATTCATAAATGTGTTCCATCGTAAAGTCATCCGGTCCAGTTGCCGCCTTCATCATTTTTTTCATGGAACCACGTTGGTCGATCGCTAGTGCGGCAATCACACCATCCTCATTTGAAAGTTTTTGCATTCGTTCAAATTTACCTCTTGAAATTCGTTTCATTAAAAAAACCTCCCTCGATCTTGCTATCTTTAGTCTACGCCTACTTTGAGAAAAACCCAACTAATAAGCAAAAAGAGAGGAGACCCAGGTGTTGGTAGCAACGGCAAGGATATTGCTGCCAACACCTGGGTCATCGATCAATAACTGAAATAACTAGCTGTTTCTGCTGCGTTTTTCCCTGAAACATGTCCAGTACAAAACGCTGCTGTAATGTTGAAACCACCTGTATACCCATTGATATCCAATAATTCACCAGCAAAATACAAGCCGTTGATTTTCTTGCTCTCCATGGTTTTTGGATTGATTTCTTTCAGATGGACTCCGCCACCAGTCACGAAAGACTTTTCTAACGGGAACGTGCGAACGATAGTGACTGAAAAGCCTTTGATCAAGAAAGCGAGCGCAGCCAACTGTTCTGGTGAGGCTTTTTCAGCAACCAGCTCATGCAGGTCTAGCTGCTGCAAAAAGAAGGTCATCAAGCGCTCAGGCAAAAAGCCAGCTAAAGCATTCGGCAATTGTTTCTTCGAAGCCGCAGACTGAATCAATTCCTGGGTCAAGGCTTCATGGGATTTTGCTGGCAGACAATCCAGAACAACCGTCACGGGTTGTTGCTTTTTCAATTCTTGGTTCACAAAAGAGGAACAGCGTAAAGCAGCTGGACCAGATAACCCAAAGTGGGTAAACAAAAGATCCATGGTATGGGCGACGATGGGCTTTCCTTTTTGATCAAAGACACTCAACGTGATGTCTTGCAAGGAAATACCTTGCAACGTCCGCTCTTGAATAAAGGAGTCTTCTGAAACAAGCGGCGATTCGGTTGGATAAAGTGGCGTAATGGTATGGCCGACTTTTTTTGCCATCTTATAGCCGTCCCCCGTTGCGCCCGTGGAAGGATAGGTGCGGCCACCTGTCGTCAAAATCACACTAGGGGCAGAGAACTCATCGGTTTCGGTTCGCACGCCGCGAATTTGACTGCCGTCATGGATCAGCTTTGTGACGACCGTGTTCGTCAATAGGGTGACGTGATGATCGTTGATTGCTTGAAGCAACGCTTCGACGATGGTTTTTGATTTGTTCGTCACAGGGAACATCCGTCCGTGGTCTTCTTCTTTTAAGACGACACCTAAGTCTGCGAAAAACGCCATTACATCATAATTATTGAATTGAGAAAACGTGCTATACAAAAACTTGCCGTTTCCTGGAATATGAGCAACTAAATCATCTACCGGCCGATTATTGGTTACATTGCAGCGTCCGCCGCCAGTCATCAATAATTTCTTGCCGATTTTTTTGTTTTTTTCGATTAATAACACCCGCGCACCTTGTTTGGCAGCAGTGATCGCAGCCATCATGCCGCTCGTACCTGCACCAACAACAATGACATCATAGGTTTTTTCCATTCTTTTCACCTCTTTGGGATTGTAACACATCGGCTATGAGTGCTGAAAGGATTGGTCGATTTTTTTCGAATAATAAAAAATTCTGACAATTCTAAAAAAAAGCGTGCAATTTCAGAAAATTTCTTTAAAATAGAAAATATCTTAAAGGAGGTAATGCACTATGACCAAAGCTTCAGCTTACGTGAAAGAAATTCAAGCGAAGATTCATGAGAAAGACCAACACCAACCGGAATTTCTTCAAGCAATTGATGAATTTTTACCTACGATCGTTCCCTTTTTAGAGGAGCATCCAGAATATATTGAATCAAATATCCTTGCACTCTTAACTGAACCAGAACGTTTTATCCAATTCAGAGTCCCGTGGCAAGATGATCAAGGCAACTGGCAAGTAAACCGTGGCTATCGGATTCAATTCAACTCGGCAATGGGGCCTTACAAAGGCGGCTTGCGTTTTCACCCAAGTGTAAACTTGAGTATCTTGAAGTTTTTGGCGTTTGAGCAAATCTTCAAAAACAGCTTGACAGGTCTGCCGATCGGCGGCGGCAAAGGCGGAAGTGATTTTGATCCAAAAGGCAAATCCGATGCCGAAGTGATGCGTTTTTGCCAAAGCTTTATGACGGAGCTGTCAAAACATATCGGACCTGACTTAGATGTTCCTGCTGGCGACATTGGTGTCGGAGGCCGAGAAATCGGCTATTTGTTTGGTGCCTACAAACGATTGAAACAATACGATGCTGGTATTTTAACTGGTAAGCCATTAGACTTCTGGGGCAGTAAAAACCGCACAGAAGCAACGGGTTATGGCGCCGTGTATTTCGTTAAGCATTTATTGACAGACCTAGGTGAAACCTTTGCAGGCAAAAAAGCGATCGTTTCTGGAAGCGGCAATGTTGCGATCTATGCAATTGAGAAATTGCAAGAATTAGGTGCGATCCCTGTCACGTGTTCTGATTCCTCTGGTTTTATCTATGACAAAGACGGCATTGATCTGGCCTTGTTAAAAGAGATCAAAGAAGTGAAGCGTGAACGGTTGACGGCTTACGCCAAGGAACGTTCATCAGCCGAATATCATGAAGGGGCATCTGTCTGGGATTTTGATACACCAGCGGAATTAGCCTTTCCTTGCGCGACCCAAAACGAGATTGATCTCTCACAAGCCAAACGTGCAAAAGCCAATGGTGTCCGGGTCGTTTCTGAAGGCGCGAATATGCCTAGCTCATTAGAAGCAGCAGAATATTTTATTGAAGAAGGAATTTTCTACTGCCCAGGAAAAGCAGCCAATGCTGGCGGCGTAGCCGTTTCTGCGTTAGAAATGAGTCAAAACTCCCAACGACTGCAATGGGAAAAAGCTGAAGTCGATGCCAAATTGGACGATATCATGAAGTCGATCTATGAAGCATGCCGTGATACTGCTGAAACCTTCGATCAAAAAAATAATTTTATGTTAGGTGCGAACGTCGCAGGCTTTGAAAAAGTTGCTAAAGCAATGTTTGCTCAAGGACTTGTCTAAAATCACCCAACAGGCTACCTATCAGGAATTACTTGAAAAAAGTTGAAAAAAAACGTAAAGTAGGTAGTGTATGAAAAACTATTTTTTCAAGGAGGACAAATCATGTCACACATCAAGTTTGACTATTCGAAAGTAGCACCATTCGTGAACGAATACGAATTGAGCTACATGCAAAGTCAAGTTACAGCAGCAGACAAACAATTACGCGAAGGAACAGGTGCTGGTAGCGACTTTTTAGGTTGGATCGACCTTCCTAAAAACTATGACAAAGATGAATTTGCTCGTATCAAAAAAGCGGCTGAAAAAATTCAATCTGATTCTGAAGTATTAGTCGTGATCGGGATCGGCGGATCTTATTTAGGAGCGAAAGCAGCGATTGATTTCTTAAATCATTCTTTCTTTAACTTGCTACCAAATGAAGAACGCAAAGCACCACAAATCTTTTTTGCAGGTAATTCGATTTCTTCAACATACTTAGCAGATTTGATCGAAATCATCGGTGACCGTGACTTCTCTGTGAATGTGATCTCAAAATCAGGAACAACTACTGAGCCAGCGATCGCTTTTCGTGTTTTCAAAGAACGTTTGATTGAAAAATACGGCAAAGAAGAAGCCAACAAACGGATCTACGCAACAACGGATAAAGCGAAAGGTGCAGTAAAAGTTGAAGCAGATGCTGAAAACTGGGAAACCTTTGTGATTCCAGATGACGTCGGCGGCCGTTTCTCTGTATTGACTGCTGTTGGTTTATTACCAATCGCTGCCAGCGGAGCGGATATCGATGCCTTGATGCAAGGGGCAGCAGATGCTAGCGATGCTTACGCAAGTGACGACCTTGAAAAAAATGAAGCGTATCAATATGCAGCAATGCGTAACATCCTTTATCGTAAAGGCAAAGTAACCGAATTGCTGATCAACTACGAACCAGGCATGCAATACTTCTCAGAATGGTGGAAACAATTATTCGGCGAGTCTGAAGGAAAAGACCAAAAAGGGATCTATCCTTCAAGTGCAAACTTCTCAACAGATTTGCATTCTCTTGGGCAATACATCCAAGAAGGCCGTCGCAATATCTTTGAAACAGTTGTTAAAGTTGAAAAACCACGCAAATCAATTGCGATCCCTACACAAGAAGCAGATCTTGATGGTCTTGGCTACTTAGAAGGAAAAGAAGTTGATTTTGTTAATACGAAAGCCTTTGAAGGAACATTACTTGCACATACAGATGGGGATGTCCCAAATCTGTTAGTAAAAATTCCTACAATGGATGCGTACACGTTAGGTTACACCATGTACTTCTTTGAGATCGCTGTGGGTATCTCTGGCTACTTAAATGGCGTGAACCCATTTGACCAACCAGGGGTTGAAGCGTACAAGAAAAACATGTTCGCCTTACTTGGCAAACCAGGTTTTGAAGATCTTGCAAAAGAATTGAACGAACGTCTATAATTCGATAAAGAAACGCCTTGAGCCAGTCTGATTGGCTCAAGGCGTTGTTTTATTTTCGTATTTGTTGTGCTACTAGATCGTTGGGCCAATAAATCAGCGGTCTTCTTTTAATCCCCAAAGCAACGCAGCAGACAATAGTCCAAAGATACAGGTTTGAATAATTGGCATTTGGCTCATCTCCTTTTGATTTCCTTTAGTATAAAATGCTTTTTAAGAAGTGGCACGAACAAACCAGTGTGTTTCAACGAACGAAACTGTCATTTCTTGGTGACAAATGCGTGATGAATTGAAATAAAACGTTTTCAATTTGATGCTTTTTTGTTATTATATCTTTAAGAAAGAAAACGGTTGAGGTGAGGATATGGAGAATATTACGATCGGTGAAAAATATGTCTGCCAACCTGTCGGGGCGAGCAAGCCTGTGATTGGTGTGGTTGAAAAACTATACGTAAATACGGCGTTGATCGTCGTTTCAAGTTATGAAGAAGAAGATCAAGCACAAGTAGAAGCTTGTAATCGTCGGATGATCGTCAGTTTCAATAAAATTTGTACGCAAACGAACGTTGCCTAACCAACTAGCAAAAAATGCTGCTCAACGGAACACCGTGAGCAGCATTTTTCTTCGTGTGAGATCAGCCAACGCCGATCACAAAATTCAATAGTTTGTCTGAATAAGTCATATCTTCTTCCGTCACACTCAACTCTTCATTTAAGATCTCCATCTGGTCAGTAATGATCCCGTCCACCCCGTAAAAACGCATCCGGCTGATAGTATCCGCATCATTGGGGGTCCAAACGAACACTTCCTTGCCATCGGTTCGGGCAGAAGCGATGAAGTTGCGGTTGATCGTACTGTATTCCATCGTCAGAAAATCAGCACTGGTCAGTGGTGGCCCCACGACATTGAAGGGCATGATGTATCCTGAAATCAATTGAGGCGCCTGCGCCTTTAACTCCTCAACAACTGTATAGGAGAGGCTTTGCATAATATGACCATTTGCAAGGAGGTCCTCTTGATATCTTGCTAAAAAGGCATTTACAAGTTCCGCGGTATCTTTTCGCTGCGTTTTGATCTCCACCAGCAGTTTTTGGTCCAATTGGTTGGCAAGTGCCAAGTACTCATCAAAGGTTGGAATACGAGCTGTCTGGTTGTTTTCCGAAACTGTCAGTGATTCGGCGTAACTCAAAGGCAATTGCTCTGGTTTGCCCTGACCACCTGTCAATGGACGGTATGAAAAATCATGATAGACAATAAAATGACCATCACTGGTTTGCTGGACGTCCATTTCAACATAATCTGGGTGGTACTTCTCGCTAGTCAAGCGTAGTGCTTCAAGAGAATTTTGGACCCCTTGTCCGTCGCTGACCCCTCGATGGGAGATCGTTACCGGATGGATCGAAGCAGCTGAAGTCAGATAGTTCATATTATATAGACTAACACCGACACCGAAAAGCACCGTTACCAAGGTAAACAACGAACTTTTTAGACCTAAGAAATGACGCTGGTTCAATGGCTCTTGGTGGAACCATGAAGGAATCTCTGGTAAAAAGCCTTCATCATCCATGAAATCAACGATGATGTAAAAAATGGCTACCGTCGATAAAATGACATTCAGTAACAAGATAAACTGTAAGAAAGTCATAATAAAAACAGCACTATACAACGCATAGTCCGGTGTAACAACTTCAATCACCGCCTGAATGGTAATCAGCAAAGTGAAGCCCAGTGTCGAAATCAACAAGATGCTGCCACCGATAAAGACAAATTGTCCAACGATGGCAAAAAAACGGCGTTTTGTTACTTGGAGGCTTTCTTTGATCGCTTTTCGAAAGGGCAGATCACGTAATATCATTTCTGGCAAGGCAAAGATCACGCGAATCCCCAAGTAAATCAACAAAACATAAACCAACAGCACTGCCCCGATGATCAAGACACGGTTGGCAAAAATGAAATCCATGATAAATGCGGGAATTTTGATTTTTGCGAGTAAATCAGAATTAAAACTCAACCCACCGATCGGTAAAATCAGTAAGAAGTAAAACAGGAAAAATAAAAAGGTCATCGGCCGTAATTTACGCAACTGCAAAACAGTCATCCGTAACAATTGCCGCAAGCTGATCGGCTGTTTCTTTTTAATAAAATAGACACTTAGCAGTAAAAAAGTAAACTCAAAAAAGACGGCTAATAAAATCAAAAGTAAAATCAGTGTTAATGAGAGCAGCACGACTGGGTGGTCGGTAAAGATACTGCCAATATTATCAAAAGAAAGGTAAGGCAAGCCCCCACGTTTTAAGACGAACTTGGTGGAAGCCGATAAGATTGGGATCACTAAGAACAACAAAGCACCGTGCATCAGTAACACATCACGGAAGTAGGCGTTGCTGTCTTTCAAAAAATCCCAAGTGTTGACTAAGCTGTTTTTTAAATAATTCATGGTCGTCATCCTAACAAAAGTAAGTATTTTGGTTCCTATTTATTCTAAAAAGGCGGAAAAAAAGAGTCGAACAGTTTCAGAAGCACATTCGCCACAGGTATAGATCCCTGTATGAAAAGCAGCTCCTTCATGTTCGGCTCAATGAATTGATCGTTTTTCTTACCTATTTTTCTTATCCGCCTAACAAACCAGTTAAGAATGTTCCACCATAAATCAAAGCCATGCTGTACAAGAAAATTGAAGCAGGTTTTGCCAACAAAATAATCAGCGTAAATTTCTTCACTGTCATGTTGGTCAAGCCAGCCATTAGACAAAGGGCATCATCTGGGGCGACTGGTAGAAAGATTGCAAGGGCGAAAAGTTTTTCAAATCGGCTTTGGTTATCTAACCAGCCAATATATTTATCGTAAGTTTTGTCACTGATCATACTTAAAATGAATGGTTTACCGTATCGTCGGCCTAGCAGGAAAATAATGACAGAACCAATACTGATTCCTACATAGTTATAAACGAATCCTAGATAAGGACCGAAAATCAAGACACCTGCAGCGCTGGAGACACCACCGGGAATGATCGGGATCACTACTTGCAAGATCTGCAAAAGGATAAAGACGATTGGTCCTAAGATAACGGAATTTCCAACTAGACCTCGCAGTGCATTAATGTCTTTGAAAACACCTAGATTGATAAAATAGATCGTTAATGCGATAGATAAACCTAAGCCAATAATAGAAATCGTATTAATGATACGACGAGAAGTTGCTATGCTCACAGGACTTCATCTCCTTTATGTTTCATAATCCCACTATACGGGGTGAGACCAGAAAAATCCAGTAAAACAAATGACAAACGTCAAACAGTTTTGTAAGGTATGCCTTTATTATAAAAGAAGTCCGAAAAGAAAACATTGTACTAAAGTCTGAAATAAGAAAAATTTATAGTTTCTGCGCACCAATAGTTTCAGGAGATTTTTTTATCTGAGGGATGTTTTTTCGTTCGCTTCATTTGCCAACGATTAACGATCTTTTCAACCACACTCGTCATCATGAAGCCTCCAGCGATCGCCCCAGCGGTGATGACAACGATCATCAGATTTTCAAAGCCGACAAAGTTGTCGCCCAAAGCGAATTCTCGAACGGCTTTGTAGGCAGGACCACCCGGTACGAGAGGAACGAGGCTAGGAATGTTAAAAATGATCATGGGCATTTTTTTTCTGCGGGAAAAAAAGATGCTGACGCAACCGACGGCAAATGCGGCTAAGAAGTTGGCGCTTCCTAGACCGTAGCCAATCGTTTTCAATGACCAATAGATCATCCAGCCAACCGTTCCAGCGATGCCTGTTGCAACTAAGGCTCTTTTAGGAATATTGGTCAAGATACCAAAGGTCACGGTGCTTAAAAAGCTAAAGGAAAGGTGAATAAAAATCGTCATGAGATCCCTCCAAATAAGGTGAAGACCGTGGCGATGCCAACACCGATCGCGGCAGCTGTGAAAATAGCTTCAGTTCCCCGAGCAGTCCCACTGATGAGATGGCCTGCCAAAATATCCCGAAAGGAATTGGTGATCGCTACACCAGGAACTAAGGGCATGACGGCACCGATAATCAAATTATCGACGTTTTGTGCGACATGAAGAGAGACCGCTAGAAGAGACAAAGTACCGATCAGTAAAGAGGCGCAAAACATATCCAAAAAGCGGATATCGATGACTTTTTTGACCCAATAGGCGCATAAAAATCCCAGACAGCCAATGACAAACGTTGCTAGAAAATCAAACCAAGCACCGCCGAAAATAATCATTAAAGTACTGCTGACCACGCCCGCACTAAACACCTGCAGCCAATAAGGAAAACTTGGTGTCGTTGGATTGACCTTTTTTAATGCCTCGTGCAGTTCCACTAACGAGATTTTTTTTTCAGCATAGGCACGGGACAATCCGTTGACGGCAACAATTTTTTCGAGATTGATGACTCGATCATGAACATTTTCTACTTGTGCATAGTGGCTACTGCGTAAGCCCATAAAAAGTCCAGTTGCTGTTACATAACTAATGCTGCCTTGCTCTCCGGCATTTGCTGCAATTCGATTCATTGTATCTTCCACTCGATAGACTTCCGAGCCGTTTTCCATCATGATTTTTCCTGCCAACAAACAGGTCTCCAATAATAGCTCTTTTGATTCAGCCATTTCCAAACTCCTTTTTCAATCGAATTTGCGCACTACATTCTTAGTGTACAATTTCAGCGAGTTTTCAACAAGGAAGAAAAGTAGATTTGAAAAATAACTAGCAGCCAATGCGTAGGATTTTTTGTGATAAATGAAAGGAGAAGCACTTCTTTTAATTAGTAAACATTCGTTTTTAATGAACAAAGTGAATAGAAATAAGATAACGGATGGAGTGTTTTATTTTAAAAAAATGAATATCTCGGTTACAATTAAATAAATATAAAAAGGGGGATTTATTGATGCGAAGGAAGGTCTATACAAGAGAACACATTTTGAAGGCCGCTTATGAACTGATCAATAGAGAAGGTTTTGGCAATTTTACGGCCCGGAATATCGCTAAGCACATGGGAATTTCTACTCAACCGATTTATCTTGAGTTCGAAAATATGCAGGACTTAAAAAATACCTTGGTGGAGGCTGTTTTCAAAGATTTATCGGAAAATGTTTTTCCAGTTGTTCGAACAGGAGACAAACTTGTTGATTTAGGCCTGAATTATATACGCTTCGCTCAAGAGCAGCACAATCTCTACATCGCCCTTTTTATCGACGACTATGGCGGTGGGAAATTGATGCATGATTTTTCATCGACCTATTTCAAATCCTTGATCAAATCAGAAGAAAAATATGCGGATCTTTCAGAAGATGCGGTAAATGCACTACATAATGGCGCATGGATCGTTGTGACTGGTTTGGCTTCCTTAATGTCGGCGGGTATCATCACACCCACCGATGACCAGATCATCAAAATCATCAACGAGACCATTGAAGGCGTAATCGAAAAGAAAGATAGCTACATCTTCGATTAAAGAACAAAAAATCTGCATCCCATTACTTATTGGGTGCAGATTTTTCTTGACATTTTTAATAAAACTAGCGAAAATAACTGTTATGGAGAGTTGGCAGAGTGGTAATGCAGCGGACTCGAAATCCGCCGACCCGGTTCATCCCGGCGCGCAGGTTCAAATCCTGTACTCTCCTTATATCAACGCTTTGGAGCGTTTAGCCTATCTTTTGAGATAGGCTTTTTTGTTTGTTGTGGGCAGAAAAATGGGCAGAGAAGCTAACTGACTGCCGAGCTTGCTCGATGACCATCTGAAAAACCCTCAGCCTAGACTCGATCTGGAAATCAACAGAAATGTACACTAATTCGTCGAACCCTTTTTTGCTTGTGGTCCTGCAACAAACGAAAAGAATCAATCGGGCAAACGCGCTAAGGCGTATTCAATTTGTTCAGAAGTAAAGCCTTCAAAGGAAAGTTGGCTCGCCACACGCTCATCTGATAAGGATAAATTTTGCGAGTAGCGAATTGCTTTTTTCAATGCTTGCTCATTCCAATCGGCTTCCACAGTGGCTACGGCAAAGTCTGCTGCGCTCTCCGAAAAATCTTCATAGAGTAGTTGGCGTTTCAAGCTCGACTGAGAAAACGCATTGCTGGATAAGTATCTTTCTGCACGATTCAGTGCATTTCTTTCTTCACGAGAAAGTTGAGGTGTATGTTGCTCGTTGTTTGCGGGTTCTTCTTGTTGCGCGCTGCTTGCTTCGTTGTTGCCAGCTGTTTGTTCTCCTTGTGGTTGTTCCATGGAAGCAGCGGCATCGCCAAAGGACTCATTTTTCCCTGATTCGTTACGTAAAGAAAGGCTTAATTGCGCAGTGATGCTATCGAAAGACGTCACATCTTGGTAGAAGGACAAGCCACCATACGAAAACAAGACAATAAAGGCGGAAGCGACAATGAGAAAAACATTTCGATCTCGTTTGTTTTTTTGAGTTATCAACCCAATATAAAATAAGATAATGCCAAAAATGAAACCGATCAAACCGATAAAAAACAAACCAGCGAAAAATGTAGCCATAAGCATCCCTCCTAATAAAACAGTTTCCTAAAGTTAATAGTACTATGTCTGGAATCAGAAAACAGATTTGTCTTTTCATGAATAGAGGAAAAGAATGATTTGACAAATGTAACGTGTATGCTATTAATGGATCATTCATATGTATTAAAGAAGTGACGCTCAAGAATTACTGGTAAAATCGCTAGTAAACGAAATGAAAGTATGGTTGTATCAGTAGGAGGGAAGAAGATGGATTTTGAAGAAAAAGATTATTTTATGCGTTACACAAAAATTGCGGCACAGGGATTGAGCAAATTTATTAAGCAAGGATCTGTTGATGAAATCTTACAGCTGGATGAACAGCAAAGTGGACAGAAGCAAGAAGCGGATAATGCAAAAGACAAAAGCGAGCCAAAAAACAAGAAAGCACCTAGCTAATTTTTTCCTTAGCGAGGTGCTTTCAGTACGAATCGGTATCCTTCATTTGGATAAACTCCTTATGCAGTTTTTTTCAATTCTTGTACAGCTTGCTCGATCGTAATTCCAGTCGCAAAATGATTCGCATCTTTTTTATCGAAAACGATAAATAAATTCAATTTGGTATCCAGAGTTACACGATATTGTAGATCTGTGTTATAGAATGTCATAGTCATTCTCCTTTCTTAAAACTTGTCATTGAAAGGCAACGGTTAGTTGATAACGAAATTCCATAGTTAGAATAACACTTTTTTTCACATTCGTCCAATAAAACTATCAAACGAACGAATCTGACTGATCATTCTCAAGAAATCAATGCCTGAGAATGGCAGCAAAAGAAGTTTCCTGGAGTCAGTAAATTCGGGAAAAGTATCTTTGTATATTTTCAGAAAAATAGAATTCATAAAAAATTTCTTAAGAATTTTGAGGATAGCTATTTTCTTAGATAACAAATTTGTAAGATTGAGAGTATGAGATGGTTGGAAACCTTGATATCATAAGGTTTGTCTCCAAATTATGTTTTGTGCAAAAATATATTGATTGTATTTTTTTGAAAAAGAGATCGTATCTCTTGAATTCTATGGTATGATTTACTTTAGAAAAATGAAAATGGATTATGAAAACGGATGTGAAAATATGTGCGGAATTGTCGGCTTTGTCAATTCAAAAGACCAAAAAGAAATCATTATTGAACGCATGATGGACCGGATCGTTCATCGCGGACCAAACAGTTCAGGAAAATTTACCGACGACCAAGTAGCGTTAGGGTTTCGTCGTTTATCGATCATCGACTTAGAAGGTGGCTCACAACCGATTTTTAACGAGGATCGAACAAAAGTCATTATTTTTAATGGGGAAATCTATAATTTTCAAGTGTTGCGGGAAGAATTGATCCAAGCGGGTCATGTTTTTTCTACCCATGCGGATACCGAAGTAGTCTTACATGGCTATGAGGAGTGGGGCATTGATGTTTTGCAGCGCCTGCGGGGAATGTTTGCTTTTGCCATCTGGGATACTCAAAAACAAGAGCTTTTCGGCGCACGGGATCACTTTGGGATCAAACCATATTACTATGCGCAAATGAATGGCAGTTTTATGTTTGGTTCTGAAATCAAGAGCTTTTTGCCTCATCCAGATTTCAAGAAAGAGTTGAACCAAGAGGCGTTGAAACCTTATTTGACGTTTCAATACTCGCCTTTGAACGGAGAAACCTTCTTTAAAGGCGTTCATCGTTTGCAAGAAGGGCATTATTATTTGTTTAATGAACAGGGATTGACGATCAAGCAGTATTGGGATGCAGATTTTTCAGTGAAAGAAAATCATTCAAGAGAAGAATGGGTCGACAAAATCGATCAAGCAGTCCAGGAATCAATTGCCGCTCATCAAATCAGTGATGTTGAAGTCGGCTCATTTTTATCCAGTGGTGTCGATTCAAGTTACGTAGCTTCTGTCTTGCGACCAGATCGCTCGTTTTCAATCGGGTTCGATGACAAAACCTACAACGAAGCGATCGAGGCCCGCAAATTGACGGAAAAACTTGGTTTGAACAACACAGCAGCGGTCATCGATGGTGAAATGTCCTTTGAGGCATTCCCGTTGATTCAGTATCACTTGGACGAACCAGATTCCAACCCAAGCTGTGTCCCTTTGTACTTTTTAGCCAATCTGGCAGCACAGCAAGTGCGAGTCGTTCAATCTGGGGAAGGGGCAGATGAATTATTTGCCGGTTATGCTGCTTATGGCTTCCACACAAACTCTAAAGCGGTGCGCGTTTTTGCCCAAGGGTTGAAAAAATTGCCACAAAACATCCGCTTTCGTTTGGGACGTCAAATCGGCAAAATGAAAAACTTCCATGGTCGAATCCATCTTTATGAAGCCACGGCACCTGCCCAAGACTTCTTTATCGGGCAAGCACTGGTCTTTGAAGAAGAGGAAGCATTGCAGCTTTTAAAACCAACGTATCAAAAAGGACCCTCTGTTGCTGAAATCGTTGCGCCTCATTACGAGAAAGTCAATGGTCTCAAAGACGAGGTCAATAAGATGCAATATTTAGATCTTCATCAGTGGATGCCGAAGGATATCTTGTTAAAAGCAGACAAAATGTCCATGGCGAGTTCCTTGGAATTACGTGTTCCTTTATTGGATATCGAGATGCAGAAGTTGTCGCAAACGATCCCGACGAAATATTTGATCAATCAAAACAACACCAAAGATGTGTTTCGACAAGCGTCAAACCGTCATTTGCCAAAAGAGTGGGCAAACCGTGAAAAACTCGGCTTTCCTGTACCTATCAAGGCATGGCTGAAAGAAGGAACAGGGTATGAAGCAGTCAAGAGCCTTTTTGAGTCAGACTTTGCGGCAACCTTCTTCGATCAAACAGCAATTTTACAAATGCTTGAAGACCATCGCCAAGGAAAACCGAATCTTCAGCGAAAAATCTGGACGATCTTTACGTTCTTGACCTGGTATAAAGTATTCTTTATTGATGAATCGATTCCAGAAGCCAAAGAAATCGTTTATGAAACACTTTGATTTGAATATGGCAGCAAAAAAAAAGCTGATGCGGACATCCCGCATCGGCTTTTTTTATAGACCTAAATATTTTTCCAAGTAATCGACCATGCCATCTTCCGCATTGGTTTTGTCGGTAACATCATTGGCGATCGATTTTAATTGTTGCGTGCCATTCGCCATGGCAACGCCCCAGCCCGCATAATCTAGCATCTCCAAATCGTTGTGTTCATCACCAAAAGCGATGATATCTTGTCGATCCAAAGACAAAGAATCCGCGATCACCGAAAGACCAAGTGCTTTATGGACCCCTTTTGGTACGATCTCTAAGATAGCTTGAGGTCCGCCCCATGTTCGAACATCGACCGCATCGTCGAATTGATCCTTGATACGTAAAGAAACAGATTCTGCTAATTCATTTTCGGTTTTCACCAGTAATGAAGTGGGGTCCGTTTTTAAATTTGCTAATAGATTTTTTTCGGAAGCATTGCCCGAAAAGAAAAAGTGCTGATCAAATCCGCTTAGGTCGTCAATGAAAAAGGTTTCGCGATTTTCTGCTGCCACAAACGTCAGCCCCAGCTGCTCTTTTTGCGCCATGAGCTCAAACGCAATTTCTCGAGAGATCGAGTGCTCCATTTCATTTGCCCAGACTTGTCGAGGTTTATGGACTAACCCACCGTTAAAATTGACCATTGGTGTTGTGAGCGCCAATTCTTTATAGAATTGATCGCTCATACGAAAAGGTCTTCCTGTAGCGATGGTAACAAAGTGTCCCGCTTTGGTGGCGCGAACCAGTACCTCACGTGTGCGAGGGGAAAGTTGGGATTCAGTATTTAAGGTTGTGCCATCTAAATCAATGGCGATGATTTTTGGTTTCAAAAGACTCGCTCCATTCTCTTATGGTAGTGGCTTAAGTGTAACATATTTCTGTCATTTCACAATACAAGTAAGTTTTCGATAAGTTTTCATAATATTTACAAAGCAAAACACGAACATTAAACGTTTTTGGTTCGTTTTATTCGGAAAAAGGTTTGAAAAGCGAAAATTATTCCCTTATAATTTGTAATTGTTCGATGAAAAGCGCAATTATTCATTTTTTCTTTTCATAGAAACGATTAAAG
Organism: Enterococcus sp. 6D12_DIV0197; assembly: GCF_002174385.1. NCBI lineage: Bacteria > Bacillati > Bacillota > Bacilli > Lactobacillales > Enterococcaceae > Enterococcus > Enterococcus sp. 6D12_DIV0197. The sequence goes on along the minus strand of NZ_NIBN01000001.1, from coordinate 2,817,396 downwards.
TTCAGGAGTGAAACATAACATGGAAAAGTTTTTCAAATTAAAGGAGAATAAAACGACGGTTTCCACAGAAGTGATGGCTGGGGTCACCACCTTTTTCGCGATGAGTTATATTTTGTTTGTGAATCCGACGATTTTATCTGCTGCAGGCATGCCGTTTCAAGCTGTTTTCTTAGCAACGATCATCGCTTCAGTGATTGGTACCCTGATCATGGGCTTATTTGCAAATGTGCCTTACGCGCAAGCACCTGGAATGGGCCTTAATGCATTCTTCACCTTTACCGTCGTTTTTGGTTTGGGGTATACGTGGCAGCAAGCATTAGCGATGGTTTTCATCTGCGGCTTGATCAACATTTTTATCACGGTCACTCGTATCAGAAAAATGATCATTCATGCGATTCCAGAAAGCATGCAGCATGCAATCGGCGGCGGGATCGGGATCTTTGTGGCTTATGTAGGGATCAAAAATGCCAACTTGCTAAACTTTAGTGCAGACACTGCGGCAGTGACGGGTTCAGTTGTCGACGGTGAGACGATCGTGAGTGCCAATTTTAATGGGGGGATCGTCCCAGCTTTGGCGAATTTCAATAATGCACCTGTTTTGTTAGCAGTGATTGGTTTAGTAGTGACTACTTTATTAGTGGTGAAAAATGTTCGTGGGGCAATTATTTTTGGTATTTTAGGAACGACGATCATCGGTATTTTGATGGGTGTGGTGGATTTAAGTGCGATTGATTGGCACGGGAACTCATTAGGAAGTTCCATCAGCGAACTAGGCATCACATTTGGCGCTGCGTTTGGCTCTGAAGGAATGGGCTCACTATTCAGTGATTCTGCCAAAATCCCTCAAGTAATCATGACGATTTTAGCGTTTAGCTTATCAGATGTCTTTGATACGATCGGTACCTTTATCGGGACTGGACGTCGTACAGGGATCTTTTCGAAAAAAGATGAAGAAGCGGTTGAAAACAGTAACGGATTGAACACGAAGATGGATAAAGCCCTTTTTGCAGATGCCGTAGCCACTTCTGTAGGTGCCATCGTAGGGACCTCAAATACAACGACTTATGTGGAATCAGCAGCTGGTATCGGTGCTGGTGGACGCACGGGCTTGACTTCTGTTGTAGTGGCAGCACTCTTTGCAATCAGCAGTATCTTTTCTCCACTGATCTCAATCGTTCCCGCACAAGCGACAGCACCAGCGTTGATCTTAGTTGGGGTAATGATGATGGCTTCGTTTGCAGACATCAAGTGGACCGATCTAGAAGAAGCAGTTCCCGCTTTCTTCGCGTCTATTTTTATGGGCTTGTCTTACAGTATTTCCAATGGGATCGCTGTTGGTTTCATTTTCTACGCATTAGTGAAAGTAGTGAAAGGAAAAGCCAACGAAGTGTCTCCGATCATCTGGGTCGTCAATGCGTTGTTTATCCTAAACTTTGTCATTTTGGCTTTGATCAGTTAAGTTTAATGAAGAAAATCTTTCTGTATGTTACCTGCAGAAAGATTTTTTTATTTGATTATTACGCACGATACGGTATAGTATTTGTGAAAGAAGGTTTGTAAATGAAGATTGATTGGAAACGAAATCTACTGATTTCATGGGTAGGTTGTTTTTTTACGGGTGCCAGTTTTAGTCTTGTCATGCCATTCATTCCCTTATATATAGAAGAGTTAGGCGCTCCAGAGAGTCAAATTGAGTTGTTTTCTGGATTAGCAATCTCAGTAACGGCGTTTGCGGCGGCTATCATTGCTCCAGTATGGGGAAATCTAGCAGATCAAAAAGGTCGTCGCTTAATGATGATTCGCGCGGCTGCGGGGATGACAGTGACGATGGGGTCTTTGGCTTTTGTACCGAATGTCTATTGGTTGTTGATCATGCGTTTCTTTACCGGAATTTTATCGGGGTATATTCCCAATGCGACTGCATTGATTGCTTCGCAGGCGCCTCGAGAAAAAAGCGGTTGGGCGCTTGGGACATTGGCTACAGGAGCCATCGCAGGGAATTTGATCGGTCCATCGATGGGTGGGGCGTTGGCGCAATGGTTCGGCATGAAAAATGTTTTTATCATTACTGGTGTTGTGCTGCTAATTACGCTCTTGCTTACGATTTTTCTCGTTCAAGAAGATTTTGAGCCGGTTGAAAAGGGCGATTTGCTGTCCATCAAAGAAATTTTTGGTCAAATCAAAAATATGCAGCTGCTTGTCGGTTTGTTTATTACGTCACTGATTTTACAGCTAGGTGTAACGAGTATCAGCCCGATCCTCACGTTATATATTCGTGATCTAAGCGGGAATAGTGGCAATATTTTGTTTGTCAGCGGATTGATCGTCTCTGTTGCTGGTGTTTCGGCAATCATCTCTTCGCCATTTTTAGGCAAAATCGGTGATCGTTACGGCAATCACAAGGTATTGTTAGGGGGTTTATTGCTGTCATTTTTCTGTTTCATTCCGATGGGCTTTGTCTCCACACCGTTTCAGTTGGGCGTGCTGCGCTTCTTGCTTGGTTTTTCGACGGGTGCGTTGATGCCGTCGATCAACACACTGATCAGCAAGATCACCCCGATGGAAGGGGTCAGCCGCATCTACAGCTACAACCAAATGTTCTCTAACTTTGGACAAGTGTTAGGTCCGATGGTCGGCTCAACGGTGGCAGCTGGCTTTGGTTATCCCGCCGTCTTTTGGGTAACTAGCGGGTTTGTACTGATCAATATTTTTATCTCAGGATTTAATTTCCGTAAAAGCTTGCGTAAAACGGACATTAGTGAATAGTTGAAAAGAAAAAAAAACCAGTTACAATAAAGGTAACTGGTTTTTTTTTAATGGCTTGTCTTTTCAGGCGCTGGTGCGATAATACCAACAAGAATGATCACCACACCTGTGACCAAAGAGATGATTGAAGTTAATTGAAAATCATAAGTTGCTCCAGCAAGTGAGCTGCCTAGATAGCCAACGACTTGACCTAATACAAAAGTCCAAAATAAAGTGACTAAGTAACGCATGACGACACCTCTTTTCTGCGTATCTTCCATTTCGACTTTAGTTTATCACAAAAATATTTATTGTAAAGATTTTCACTTTTTCATTTTGTTTTTCAAATCTAATTACTAGCAGAAAGAAAGAGAATTTTCATTTTTGGAGGGATTTCAATGTATTCACAGCTCACCACCTTAAGCGCCTATTCGTTGCTGCAAAGTACGATCAAAATTCCTCACTATATAGAGCAAGCCAAAAAGATGGGCTATCAGACGTTGGGTCTGACCGATCATAATGTTCTCTATGGCGCGGTCGAGTTTTATCAGCAATGCCTAGCACAGGGCATCAAGCCGATTTTTGGCGCTTTGTTCGACTGTACCTTCGGAGAGGGATCAATGTCCTTTCCGTTGTACGTATTTGCAAAAAACCTCAAGGGCTATCAAACCTTGATGCGTTTATCAAGTGAAAAAATGATCACCGAGCAGTTGAATTTGGCTGCTTGTGATTCTTTGCAGGACCTCTTTGGTTTGCTGCCTGAAGGCGAGGGATTTCTGCCTTCTCAGCACGATGATCTAGAAGCCAATCAAGAAGCACTGCGAGCAATCAGCCATAAATTTGATTCTGAGAGCTTGTTTTTAGGTATTACTAGCAAAGGGTTAGATCCAGAAACGATCGCTTGGTTTAACGAGCAAAACATTGCACCATGTGCGTATCAACCAATCGCGGCTTTAGCACAAGAAGAAGCCTTTGCAGTCAAAGTGATGACGCATATCAAAGAGGGCTCGCAAATTGAAGACTTTCGTCAGGCTAAAGAGCAAGGGGCTGCGCAGCTTTTTCTACAACCAGCAGACCAACTGACCGCGGCATTTGAAGAATGGTCGCAGGCATTGATGAATAATCAGCGGATTGCAGCTGAATGCGCCGTCGAGCTGCCGCTGCATCAGCGGCTGTTGCCTCATTACCCGCTACCAGCCGAAGAAAGCGCTGCGGACTATTTGCGGAAAATTTGTTTTGAGCGTCTGCCTCAGCGTGTTGCCCACGTTACATCGGCGTACGAACAGCGTTTGGATTATGAGTTGTCCGTCATCCATAAGATGGGCTTTGATGACTATTTCTTGATTATTTGGGACGTCATGGACTTTGCCCACCAACAAGAGATCGTTACCGGCGCTGGACGGGGATCGGCTGCTGGCGCACTGGTGGCATATGTTTTATCGATCACCGACGTAGATCCAATCAAATACGATCTTTTGTTTGAACGATTCTTGAATCCAGAACGTTACACGATGCCTGATATTGATTTAGACATTCCTGACAATCGCAGAGACGAGATTTTACAGTATGTGCGCCAAAAATACGGGCAAGAATATATGGCACAGATTGCGACGTTTGGCACCATGGCGGCCAAAATGGTTCTGCGAGATGTTTCTCGTGTCTTTGGTCTTTCGCAAAGTGAAGCCAATCGCTGGTCAAAAGCCATCCCCAGTGCCTTGAAAATGACCTTAGATCTTGCTTATGAACAATCCAATCAGCTGCGAGAATTGGTGTCGTTTAATGAGCGAAACCAAGTAATGTTTCAAGTCGCCAAAATTTTAGAAGGCTTGCCACGTCACGTATCGACTCATGCCGCTGGTGTGGTGATCAGTGACAAGAATTTGCTTGATCTGGTTCCCTTACAAGAAGGCAGCGATGGGATCTGGCTGACCCAATTTACCATGAATGACGTAGAAGCCATCGGCCTATTGAAGATGGACTTTTTAGGCTTGAGAAACTTATCGATCATTGATAATACCTTGAAAGGCATTAAACGAATCAGCCAACAAATCGTTACCCAAAAGGAGATTCCTCTTGATGATCCAGCAACATTGCGCTTGTTTCAAAAAGGCGAGACCGCAGGGATCTTCCAATTTGAATCAGCGGGGATACGCAATGTGCTGCGTAAGTTAGGACCAGAAAGCATCGAGGATATTGCCGCAGTCAATGCCTTGTATCGTCCAGGACCGATGCAAAATATCGATACCTTTATTAAGCGGAAAAAAGGACAAGAGCGTGTCTCTTATCCAGATGACAGCTTGATTCCGATTTTGCAAAACACTTACGGAATCATTGTCTACCAAGAGCAGATCATGCAGGTAGCTTCCAAAATGGCTGGTTTCAGCTTAGGACAAGCAGATATTTTGCGTCGAGCAATCAGTAAAAAGAAAAAAGACGTCTTGGATGAGGAACGTCGTCATTTTGTGCAAGGCGCCTTGGCCAATCAGTACGATGAAAAGACCGCCAATTTGGTCTATGATTATATCGAGCGGTTCGCCAATTACGGGTTTAATCGATCCCATGCGTTTGCCTATTCCTTTATCGGCTTTCAAATGGCCTATCTGAAGGTACACTATCCTGCACCATTTTTTGCTTCGATCTTACACTCGGTACGCAACACCGCCAGCAAAATGAAAGAATATTTAAATGAAGCCGCACGTTATGGCGTAGAAGTACTGCCGCCTTCGATCAATGCCAGTGGGTTTAGTTTTCAACTGCAAAATGAAAAACAAATTCGTTTTGGTTTCAGCAGTATCAAAGGAATCCGACGCGACATGATCCAAGACATTTTGGCAGAAAGAAAAGAGCATGGTAATTTCACGTCTATGGATCAATTTTTGCTTCGCTTGAATCAGCGGAACAGCAAATGGTTAAAATTGGATTATTTATTGCCGCTTTTGAGCATCGGCGTATTCGATGGGATCGCCCCCAATCGAAAACAAGCGCTGATCCAGCTAGAAGGAAAGATCCAAAACATTACTTATAGTGGCGGCAGTTTGGATCTCTTAGAAACTATGGCATTAAAAGAAGAAGCCGTTGCCGATTACAAACTAGAAGAAAAACTGGCTTTGGAAGAAGAATACTTAGGTGTTTATTTGTCTGGCCATCCCGTGGAACAGTTTCAAAAATTGCACCAATTAAAACAAATCACTGATATTGCCGATCTGGTTCCGAATGAACGGGTGCGTATCCTTTTATATGTGCGCAAGATTCGAGAGATTCGAACGAAAAAGGGCGAACAAATGGCGTTTGTCGAAGGAACAGATGCCAGCAAAGAAGTGTCAGTAACGATTTTTCCCATCGTTTATCGACAAGTACGTTCCTTGATTGAAGAAAATGCTGTTCTTTATATCGAAGGAAAGGTCGAGGTAAGTCGTTACAATGGTGAAATCCAACTCATTGCTGATAAAATAGACTTAGCAGAAAACGTTCAAAATAAAATTGCGTCACAAACTTGTTACTTAAAGATTTCTGCTGAAGCTGAAACGTCGCACCTGCAAGCATTGTCGAAGGAAATGAAGCAGCATCACGGAAATATTCCAGTGGTGATGTTCTATGAAAGCAGTGGCAAAAAAGTGTTATTAGCAGAAGAAAACTGGGTGACGGATGAGCCGAACTTTGTCAAACAACTGATCGCATTATTAGGAAATGGAAATGTAATTTTCAAGTAATTTTCCGAAAACGGTAATTCAACTTACACTTTTTTCAACTTTTTCCCACTATTTCAAGACATTTTCATGGAATAATGGTAGAATATGTCTCGTGGTTATTACTTGAAAACTAGCAAACAGGGGCTTCCCTAAACAAAATCTTTTGATGAGGTGAAAGAATAATGAAACGCATTGGAATTCTAACCAGTGGCGGCGATGCACCAGGAATGAACGCAGCGATTCGCGCAGTTGTCAGAAAGGGTATTTTTGACGGACTTGAAGTATACGGAATCAACTATGGCTATGCCGGACTAGTCGCAGGCGACATTCGTCGCTTAGATGTTGCTGATGTTGGTGACAAAATTCAACGTGGTGGAACATTCTTATATTCAGCACGTTATCCAGAATTTGCGACACAAGAAGGACAATTAAAAGGAATCGAACAATTAAAGAAATTTGGCATCGAAGGGCTAGTCGTGATTGGTGGAGATGGATCTTACCATGGTGCGATGGCACTTACTCGTCACGGTTTCCCAGCGATCGGGATTCCAGGAACGATCGATAATGACATTCCAGGAACAGATTTCACGATTGGTTTTGATACAGCGATCAATACTGTCTTGGAATCGATTGACCGGATCCGTGATACAGCGACATCACATGTCCGCACATTCGTGATCGAAGTAATGGGTCGTGGTGCTGGCGATATCGCTTTATGGTCAGGTGTGGCCGGTGGTGCGGATGAAATCATCATCCCAGAACATGATTTTGACATGCAAGTTGTTGCTGATCGTATCCGTGAAGGACGCGACCGCGGGAAAAAACATTGCTTGATCGTTTTAGCCGAAGGTGTGATGGGCGGAAATGATTTTGCTGACAAACTTTCTGAATACGGCGATTTCCATACCCGTGTATCAATTCTAGGACACGTTGTCCGTGGTGGTTCACCAAGCGCTCGTGACCGTGTGTTAGCAAGTAAATTTGGTTCATATGCCGTTGAATTATTGCAACAAGGCAAAGGCGGTCTATGTATCGGTATCGAAAACAATGAAATGATTGCTTCTGATATCATCGATACCCTTGAAAACAATCGTCACAAACCAGATCTTAGCTTGTATAACTTGAACAAAGAAATCTCATTCTAAAGAGATTTTTAAAGCAACGCAACAGTAATTTTGTAAAAAAAGCTTATTAGCTATTTTAAATAAATGAATAGGAGCGTTTAGTAATGAAAAAAACAAAGATCGTAAGTACATTAGGACCAGCAAGTAACAGTGTGGAAATTATTTCTCAACTGATTGAAGCCGGTGCGAATGTCTTCCGCTTTAACTTCTCTCATGGAGATCATGAAGAACAATTAGCGCGTATGACAATGGTTCGTGAAGCCGTAAAGAAAACTGGTAAAGATGTCGGTATCCTTTTAGATACAAAAGGTGCTGAAATCCGTACAACTGTACAAAATACGACAGAAGCAGACTTTGGTCGTGCTGGATACATCCAATTCAACGTTGGCGATGAAACACGTATTTCAATGGATCCAGAACACAAAGGAACAAAAGAAAAAATTGCTGTAACTTATCCTGGTTTATTTGAAGATGTTCATGTGGGCGGACATATCTTGTTTGATGATGGCTTGATCGACATGGAAATCAAAGAAAAAGACGAAGCAACCCGTGAATTAGTGGTTGTCGTTAAAAATGCTGGAATGTTAGGATCACGTAAAGGAGTCAATGCTCCTGGCGTATCAATCAGCTTACCTGGTATTACTGAAAAAGATGCAGAAGATATCCGTTTTGGTCTTGATAACGATATCGACTTCATTGCCGCTTCATTTGTACGTAAAGCGCAAGACGTTTTAGAAATTCGTGAAATTTTAGAAGAAAAAGACATGACTCATGTGCAAATCTTCTCTAAAATCGAATCACAAGAAGGTATCGATAATATCGATGAAATCATCAAAGTTTCTGATGGTATCATGGTTGCCCGTGGTGACATGGGTGTTGAGATCCCTGCTGAAGAAGTACCAATGGTTCAAAAGAGCATCATCAAAAAATGTAACGCTGCTGGTAAATCAGTTATCACAGCAACACAAATGTTAGAATCAATGCAACAAAACCCACGTCCAACTCGTGCAGAAGCTTCTGACGTTGCCAATGCTGTCTTTGACGGTACTGATGCAACAATGCTTTCTGGTGAGTCAGCAAACGGTGACTACCCTGTTGAAGCAGTAGCAACAATGGCACGTATCGACGTGGAAGCAGAAAAAGCTTTATCAGAAAACAGCACTTTCCAAATCAACCAATTTGATAAAACAGATGTAACGGAAACAATCGGTTTATCTGTTGCTCGTGCAGCGAAAAACTTAGGGGTTAAAACAATCGTTGCTGCCACTGAATCTGGCTACACTGCAAAAATGATCTCTAAATATCGTCCAGATGCTGACATTTTAGCTGTCACATTTGACGAACGCACAAAACGCGGCTTGATGCTTAACTGGGGTGTGTACCCAACCGTTGCTGAAAAACCATCAACAACTGATGAAATGTTTGAATTAGCAGCAAAACAAGCAGTTGATTTAGGCTTTGCTAAAGAAGGCGATCTAATCTTAATCACAGCCGGTGTTCCTGTTGGTGAACGCGGAACAACCAACGTAATGAAGATCCAATTGATCGGATCAAAATTGCTTGAAGCGCAAGGAATTGGTGAAAAATCAGTTGTTGCCAATGCCGTGATCGCTCACAGTGCCGAAGAAGCAATTGCGAAAGCAAAAGATGGCATGATTTTAGTTGTACCAACAACAGATAAAGAATATATGCCAGCAATCGAAAAAGCAGCAGCTTTAGTTGTTGAAGATGGCGGCTTGACTTCTCATGCAGCAGTTGTCGGAATCGCGAAAGATCTACCAGTGATCGTTGGTGCCAAAGACGCAACAACAACCATCAAAGATGGCGAATTGGTTACTCTTGATTCTCGTCGCGGTATCGTTTATCGTGGAGAAACAACAGCGATCTAATGATTTTTAACGATTGATCAAGCAACAGGCAAGTGCACGTTGTGCGCTTCCTGTTGTTTTTTTGAGAGTGTCGAAATCCCTTGAGAAAAGGCATTAAAATGACACGATCAAAAATGAAAAAGGTGTCAAGAAAATTTCATTGACAAAGCCTCAGAAGCCCTGTATAATTGCTTTTGTTGCTTAGGGGTGATAAAAATGAAATGGTCTTTATTGGAATTAAAAAAATACCAAGAGACACCGCTGATGTTTGAAGAAACACTTGACCTAAAAAGTCAACTGATAAAACGCGATGGACAGATCATTGATTTGTCTCCTGTAAAAGTAAAAGGGCTGATGAGTGTTGATAAGCAAGGATACTTGCTGCACTATCAAGTGGAAACGACGATGACATTGCCATCTACTCGTTCTTTGACACCTGTAGCGATTCCTTTTGATTTTTCAGTGGATGAACAATTCATGACACCAGAGCAATTTCAGCGTCGCGATGAAACGATCGTCGAAGAAGAAGTTTTGATCATTGAAGGTCAAACCATCAGCTTAGATGAATCGGTCGCTGATAACCTATTACTTGCGATTCCTTTGCAAGTCCTGACAGAAGAAGAAAAACAAGGTTCAGCAATGCCATCTGGCAACGATTGGGCTGTTTTGTCAGAAGAAGACTTTGCAAATCAAAAAGAAGCGCAAGCTCAACAAGTTGATCCTCGTCTTGCAAAATTATCCGAATTATTCAATGAATCAGATGACGATAACGCGTAGGATTGGAATAAATTGCAGCCTCAAGGTTGCGTTCATTAACAAGGAGGTGTAGCAAAATGGCAGTACCAGCTAGAAAAACTTCGAAAGCGAAGAAAGCAAAACGTCGTACACATTACAAATTGACAATCAACGGTTTGAACGAATGTGCAAACTGTGGTGAAATGAAAAAAAGCCACCATGTCTGCTCTAACTGTGGTCATTACGATGGCAAAGACGTAGCAACAAAAGAAGCATAATTCCTTTTTTTCAGAAAGAGGATTCTAAAACCTTAGGCTAACCATGGAGCCTGAGGTTTTTTTGTTTTTTTGGAAAAGATGGAACTTTTCAGAAATATTTTTTGTCCATCGAAAGAGAATAGTTCAAAAGCAGGTACATTTGCGCTATAATGAAAAAGATAATTGAATCTTAGGAGGATGAAAGATGACAAAACAACAAATCGGCGTTGTCGGTATGGCTGTTATGGGCAAAAACTTAGCGTTGAACATCGAAAGCCGCGGTTATTCAGTTGCCTTATTTAACCGTACTGGTTCAAAGACAGAAGAAGTAGTAAAAGAACATCCAGATAAAAATTTTAAAGCAACTTATACGATAGAAGAATTTGTCCAATCAATAGAAAAACCACGTCGTATTTTATTAATGGTAAAAGCAGGATTTGCGACGGATGCTACGATCCAAGAACTATTGCCTCATCTAGACAAAGGCGATATTTTGATCGATGGCGGAAATACCTTCTTTAAAGATACCGTTCGTCGTAACGAAGAGTTGGCAAACTCAGGAATCAACTTTATCGGTACGGGTGTTTCTGGTGGGGAAGAAGGCGCCTTGAAAGGTCCTTCGATCATGCCTGGTGGACAAAAAGAAGCATATGAATTGGTTGCACCGATCTTAGAACAAATTTCAGCAAAAGCTGAAGATGGTACACCTTGTGTAACTTATATTGGACCAAATGGTGCAGGCCATTACGTAAAAATGGTTCATAATGGGATCGAGTATGGCGACATGCAGCTGATTGCGGAGTCTTATGACTTGATGCAAAACATTTTAGGTCTATCTGTTGATGAAATGGCTGATATCTTTGCCGAATGGAATAAAGGTGAATTGGATAGCTACCTAATTGAGATCACAGCGGATATCTTGACACGTAAAGATGATCAAGGAACAGGCAAACCGATCGTTGATGTGATCTTAGATGCTGCAGGCAATAAAGGAACTGGGAAATGGACGAGCCAAAGTGCCTTAGATCTAGGTGTTCCATTGCCATTGATCACTGAATCTGTTTTTGCTCGCTATATCTCAGCTTACAAAGAAGAACGGGTCAATGCCAGCAAAGTATTACCGAAACCAGAAGCGGTTGCTTTTGAAGGAAACAAAGAAGAATTTATCAATAAGATCCGTGAAGCCTTATACTTCAGTAAAATCATGAGCTATGCACAAGGCTTCGCGCAATTACGTACAGCATCAAAAGAGTACGATTGGGATCTTCCTTTTGGTGAGATTGCCAAAATTTGGCGTGCAGGCTGTATCATCCGTGCGCAATTTTTACAAAAAATCACGGATGCTTATGACAAGAACGCTGACATCGAAAACTTATTATTAGATGATTACTTCAAAGACATCACCAAACGCTATCAATCTTCTGTACGTGAAGTAGTTGCGCTAGCTGTCCAAGCGGGTGTCCCTGTGCCGACGTTCTCCTCTGCGATCGCGTACTTTGATTCGTATCGTTCTGATCGTTTGCCAGCGAACTTGATCCAAGCACAACGGGATTACTTCGGCGCGCATACGTATGAACGGACAGATAAAGAGGGAATTTTCCATTATTCATGGTATGACGAAGCGTAAGCTTCAAGAGAATTCAAAAGAGAAAGGCCGAAAGTGAGAACTTTCGGTCAATCTCTTTTTTATTTTTTAGATACATGATAAAATAAGACAGATAATGTCTATTTTAAAGGCAGAATAATCAATAAAGGGGCTATCAATAATGAGTAATATTCTAATCATTGAAGATGAAAAGAACTTAGCTCGATTTGTGGAATTAGAATTGAAGCATGAAGGGTATAATACCGAAGTTCATTACAACGGACGGACGGGACTGGATGCTGCGCTGAATAATGAATGGGATGCAATCTTATTGGATCTAATGCTTCCAGAGCTAAATGGGTTAGAAGTTTGCCGACGTGTGCGTCAATCGAAGAACACCCCGATCATCATGATGACCGCGAGAGATTCTGTGATTGATCGAGTATCAGGTTTGGATCATGGTGCTGATGATTATATTGTGAAGCCTTTTGCAATTGAAGAATTGCTGGCACGCTTACGTGCGTTGCTTCGCCGTATCGATATCGAAGGGGACAAAAACGTCGCAAAACAAACCACGATCACTTACCGCGATCTAACGATTGAAAAAGAAAACCGTGTCGTTCGACGTGGAACAGATGTCATTGAACTAACAAAACGCGAATATGAGCTATTGTTGACTTTAATGGAAAACGTCAATGTCGTTTTAGCCAGAGATGTTTTATTAAACAAAGTCTGGGGCTATGAGACAGAAGTTGAAACCAACGTTGTCGATGTTTACATCCGCTACTTACGAAATAAAATTGATGTGCCAGGGGAGGAAAGCTATATCCAAACCGTTCGTGGTACAGGTTATGTGATGCGGTCGTGAACCTTAAAAAAAGAATGAAAAAATTAAAAGAACTGAAGGGGCCTTCTTTAACTGTAAAGTGGGCCTTCGCAAGTTCTTTCTTTATATTCGTCGTATTTACGATCTTTGCTGTGATCACCTATAAAACATCGGTGAATTTGATCGTCGCTAAAGAAGAAAACAATGTGGAGCGGACGATGTCAGAGGTTGCTTCTCGTTTAGCCAATTCGGATCAAGAACTAACATTGGTTCGGACGTATCGTAATTTAACCAAAAATGATGCGGGGACGACGAGCATTTATGATCGCACTTCAACGATCGATGGCAACTTAATGAAAATCGATTCCTTTATTTCGGAATTAGGCCAAGCGCCGTTGAGCTTGTTTGTTTATAATTTGAATGAGGATCTTGTGTTTAAAACCCATGAGAATGATTTAGCACTGATCGACACGCAGCGCAAAGCGCCAACCATCGTAACGCTGGATGGTATCACAGGCTTTCTCTCGATCCAACCCATCTATTCAAAAGGCACCAGAGAGCGGATTGGCTATGCACAAACATTTTATGAATTGACTTCTTTTTACGAAATACGCAGCAAACTGCTGCTGACTTTGATTATCTTAGAAGTCGTTTCTCTGATTCTTAGTAGTGTGCTTGGGTTCTTTTTATCAGCGTATTTCCTTCAGCCGTTAAAGGTCTTGCGAGATACGATGGAAACCGTTCGGAAAAACCCACAGTCAACGGTGCATATGCCAGAATTAAATACGAACGATGAACTGTCTGATTTAGCAGATATCTTTAACGAAATGCTGGATCGCATGCGCCTATACATTGAACAGCAAGAGCGATTCGTCGAAGACGTTTCTCATGAGTTGCGAACGCCTGTGGCGATCATTGAAGGACATATGAATCTGTTGCAGCGTTGGGGAAAAGACGATCCAGAGATTTTGGATGAGTCTCTGGCAGCCAGTATGCAAGAGATCAGTCGGATGAAGACGCTAGTACAGGAAATGTTGGATCTCTCAAGAGCGGAACAAGTGGATGTTCATTATGCAAATGAAACAACCAATGCAAAAGAAGTTGTCTATCAAGTCTTCAATAACTTTAAAATACTGTATCCGGATTTTGTTTTTACATTGGATGATGACTTATACCATGAGTTGAAGCTGAAAATCTATCGCAATCATTTTGAACAGATCATTATTATTGTCTTGGATAACGCAGTGAAATATTCCACTGATCGAAAAGAAGTTCATCTATCCATTTCGTTGGATCGGCAATCCTTTGAAATTGCCATTCAAGACTTTGGTGAGGGGATCTCCAAAGAAGACCTCGACAAGATCTTTAATCGTTTCTATCGGGTAGATAAAGCCCGTGCTAGAACCAAAGGCGGAAACGGGCTAGGGCTCTCTATTGCGAAACAGTTATTGGAAAGCTATAAAGGAAAAATTTCAGCAGAGAGTGTCATCGGTCAAGGAACGATCTTTCGAATCTATATACCGATCGTTCAATCAGAAGATCGGACGAAAAGAGAACGTTAGGCGAAAAGCTTAAGTTCTCTTTTTTTATCCATTAATGATAGATTTAGCCGCAAAATACTTCTTATAAACGAACGTTCGAATCGTTTGACAATGAATAATTCGCTTATAAAAATAGTTGCCAAAAAGCCTATTTTTTTAGTTGATTTTTCCTTTAAGAATTGCTATATTATTACTTGTCCTTGTTAAGGCATTTGTAACAAACACTGATTGATCTTTTTTGAAATTAGTTGTTGACGAAACATTTTACAAGTGTTATTATAACAAAGTCGAAAAAATATCATCTCTGAAAAACCTAATAAATCAAAAAAACTTTTCAAAAAAGTGTTTGACATATAACGGTTGAGATGGTAAGATAAAAAAGTCGCTGAGGTTAAGAAAGAAGTTAAATAACAACTTCTTGAAAAAACTTTTAAAAAAAGAGTTGACAAACAAACGTCGCTCTGATATGATATAAAAGTTGCTAACACAGCACGGTAGACCTTTGAAAACTGAACAAAGCAAGCAAACGAACCAATGTGTAGGACGTTTCAATATATTGAAACAAATACATGCAAGCAATAGCTAGCAAAGTTAATTTTTATGAGCTTAATGACCGTATGGTCATTCGAACAAATCATTATGAGAGTTTGATCCTGGCTCAGGACGAACGCTGGCGGCGTGCCTAATACATGCAAGTCGAACGCTTTTTCTTTCACCGGAGCTTGCTCCACCGAAAGAAAAAGAGTGGCGAACGGGTGAGTAACACGTGGGTAACCTGCCCATCAGAAGGGGATAACACTTGGAAACAGGTGCTAATACCGTATAACACTATTTTCCGCATGGAAGAAAGTTGAAAGGCGCTTTTGCGTCACTGATGGATGGACCCGCGGTGCATTAGCTAGTTGGTGAGGTAACGGCTCACCAAGGCAACGATGCATAGCCGACCTGAGAGGGTGATCGGCCACACTGGGACTGAGACACGGCCCAGACTCCTACGGGAGGCAGCAGTAGGGAATCTTCGGCAATGGACGAAAGTCTGACCGAGCAACGCCGCGTGAGTGAAGAAGGTTTTCGGATCGTAAAACTCTGTTGTTAGAGAAGAACAAGGATGAGAGTAAAATGTTCATCCCTTGACGGTATCTAACCAGAAAGCCACGGCTAACTACGTGCCAGCAGCCGCGGTAATACGTAGGTGGCAAGCGTTGTCCGGATTTATTGGGCGTAAAGCGAGCGCAGGCGGTTTCTTAAGTCTGATGTGAAAGCCCCCGGCTCAACCGGGGAGGGTCATTGGAAACTGGGAGACTTGAGTGCAGAAGAGGAGAGTGGAATTCCATGTGTAGCGGTGAAATGCGTAGATATATGGAGGAACACCAGTGGCGAAGGCGGCTCTCTGGTCTGTAACTGACGCTGAGGCTCGAAAGCGTGGGGAGCGAACAGGATTAGATACCCTGGTAGTCCACGCCGTAAACGATGAGTGCTAAGTGTTGGAGGGTTTCCGCCCTTCAGTGCTGCAGCAAACGCATTAAGCACTCCGCCTGGGGAGTACGACCGCAAGGTTGAAACTCAAAGGAATTGACGGGGGCCCGCACAAGCGGTGGAGCATGTGGTTTAATTCGAAGCAACGCGAAGAACCTTACCAGGTCTTGACATCCTTTGACCACTCTAGAGATAGAGCTTCCCCTTCGGGGGCAAAGTGACAGGTGGTGCATGGTTGTCGTCAGCTCGTGTCGTGAGATGTTGGGTTAAGTCCCGCAACGAGCGCAACCCTTATTGTTAGTTGCCATCATTTAGTTGGGCACTCTAGCGAGACTGCCGGTGACAAACCGGAGGAAGGTGGGGATGACGTCAAATCATCATGCCCCTTATGACCTGGGCTACACACGTGCTACAATGGGAAGTACAACGAGTTGCGAAGTCGCGAGGCTAAGCTAATCTCTTAAAGCTTCTCTCAGTTCGGATTGTAGGCTGCAACTCGCCTACATGAAGCCGGAATCGCTAGTAATCGCGGATCAGCACGCCGCGGTGAATACGTTCCCGGGCCTTGTACACACCGCCCGTCACACCACGAGAGTTTGTAACACCCGAAGTCGGTGAGGTAACCTTTTTGGAGCCAGCCGCCTAAGGTGGGATAGATGATTGGGGTGAAGTCGTAACAAGGTAGCCGTATCGGAAGGTGCGGCTGGATCACCTCCTTTCTAAGGAATATTTCGGAAGACTACACATCGTTTGCCTTTGTTCAGTTTTGAGAGGTCTACTCTCAAGTAAATACCCGGGGCCTTAGCTCAGCTGGGAGAGCGCCTGCTTTGCACGCAGGAGGTCAGCGGTTCGATCCCGCTAGGCTCCATTAACGACAATGGTCGTTAAGCTTTGTTCATTGAAAACTGGATATCGAAGAAATAATCAAAACAAGTAACACACACCGAGTTGAAATGTTAAAAGAGTTTTTTAATAAGTTCAACGCTTATTTTCTTGAGCAACCTTCTATCGCTAGAAGAAGTACTCAAAACCGACCGTAAGGTCAAAGGTTAAGTGAATAAGGGCGCACGGTGGATGCCTTGGCACTAGGAGCCGATGAAGGACGGGACTAACACCGATATGCTTTGGGGAGCTGTAAGTAAGCTATGATCCAGAGATTTCCGAATGGGGGAACCCAGCATCTTTTATAGGATGTTACGTCTGCGTGAATACAT
>NZ_NIBN01000001.1:2663467-2799964 GCF_002174385.1 Enterococcus sp. 6D12_DIV0197 | reverse complement strand
GGGATGGACTTACCGCTGGTGTACCAGTTGTCTCGCCAGAGGCATCGCTGGGTAGCTATGTAGGGAAGGGATAAACGCTGAAAGCATCTAAGTGTGAAGCCCACCTCAAGATGAGATTTCCCATTTCTTTAAGAAAGTAAGATCCCTGAGAGATGATCAGGTAGATAGGTCAGAAGTGGAAGGCCAGTGATGGTTGGAGCGGACTGATACTAATCGATCGAGGACTTAACCAAAAAGAAAAAAGCACGTAAACTCGTAGAGTTTTGATTTCTTCGATCCAGTTTTGAGTGAGCAAAACTTACTCAATTGAATAGTGTGGTGGCGATAGCAAGAAGGATACACCTGTAACCATGCCGAACACAGAAGTTAAGCTTCTTAGCGCCGATTGTAGTGAAGGGTTTCCCTTTGTGAGAGTAGGACGTCGCCACGCATTTCAATTTTTCCGGCATAGCTCAGTTGGTAGTAGCGCATGACTGTTAATCATGATGTCGTAGGTTCGAGTCCTACTGCCGGAGTTCTCTAATAAGAGAAAACAAGCAAGAGTAATGAGCTTCTTTTAGGCTGGAGAGTTGTCCGAGTGGCCGAAGGAGCATGATTGGAAATCATGTAGATGGCTATCGCTGTCTCAAGGGTTCGAATCCCTTACTCTCCGTTTTAAACTTAGGTCCGTTGGTCAAGTGGTTAAGACACCGCCCTTTCACGGCGGTAACACGGGTTCGAATCCCGTACGGATCATTACAATTTAATGAACAACCTTCGGGGGTTTAGCTCAGCTGGGAGAGCATCTGCCTTACAAGCAGAGGGTCAGCGGTTCGATCCCGTTAACCCCCATTACGGTTTGGTAGTTCAGTTGGTTAGAATGCCTGCCTGTCACGCAGGAGGTCGCGGGTTCGAGTCCCGTCCAGACCGTTTCATTATTTTTGTAAAACTTATATTTTCTTATATGGCTCGGTAGCTCAGTTGGTAGAGCAATGGATTGAAGCTCCATGTGTCGGCAGTTCGATTCTGTCCCGCGCCACCATGGAGGAGTAGCGAAGTGGCTAAACGCGACGGACTGTAAATCCGTTCCTTAGGGTTCAGTGGTTCGAATCCACTCTCCTCCATTCATAGGGGCATAGTTTAAAGGTAGAACAGCGGTCTCCAAAACCGTTAGTGTGGGTTCAATTCCTGCTGCCCCTGCCATTATATATTTCAACAGTTTCTTATCACGGCGGGTGTGGCGAAGTGGTTAACGCACCGGATTGTGGCTCCGGCATTCGTGGGTTCGATTCCCATCACTCGCCCTTTCATTTTTGGGGTATAGCCAAGCGGTAAGGCAACGGACTTTGACTCCGTCATGCGTTGGTTCGAATCCAGCTACCCCAGTACAATCTTCACTTGATTGTAGATTGCAACAATAGTATAATGGCGGTATAGCCAAGTGGTAAGGCAGAGGTCTGCAAAACCTTCATCACCGGTTCAAATCCGGTTACCGCCTTAGTACTAAATACTAACCTTTCAACATGCCGGCGTGGCGGAATTGGCAGACGCGCTGGACTCAAAATCCAGTGCCCGTTGAGGGCGTGCCGGTTCGACCCCGGCCGCCGGTATCATTGATGTATCAGTCTTTTATAAGATTGATACATTTTTTTTGTTTATAAAAGTCTACAAATACGATTTTGAAGGACCACTCATATAGCAAAGATTTTTTTGTTTTGTTACTATTGAAAGCCTTTCCTTAATCTTGTATAGTTTTTACATGAATAGCTGCAAGGAACAGGAAAGAGGGGGGATCAAATTGAAATGGTATGAGAATAGAATCAAATCGGCGATAGATGGGACAAATCCAATGGTGATCAAAGAACTGCCTGGCAGTTTTGCTGTTTATGGCGATGTCCAATTTCTTCCTGGATATTGTGTATTATTACCTAAAAGAGAGGTGGCTTCTTTAAATGATCTAGATTTAAATGAGCGACAGGTTTTCTTAACTGATATGACTCTTTTAGGAGATGCTATAATACAGGCTTGTTCTCCATTGAGAATCAATTATGAACTATTGGGAAATACCGATAACTTTCTTCATGTACATCTTTTTCCCCGTTATGAATGGGAAACTAACGAAGCAAAAAAAATGCCTGTTTGGTTGTATGACAAATCCCATTGGACTAATCCAGAGTATCACTATTCAGAAAAAAGAGATGGAGAGCTAAGACAAAAGATAGCCTCTTGTTTAGAAAATGCCTATCGTTTGTCTAATGAACCTTTCTAATCTAGTAACCTCAATAAAAGAACCTCCATGAAGCGATCGCTTCATGGAGGTTCTTTCCTTAGATCAATCAACATACTTAAGAACTGCGACTTCTTTTGGTTTCAGAACTACCAACTGTCTGATTTCTTTGGTTAGAAGGTCTGCTCCAGGGGCTTTCAGCTTCACTTTGATTGTCTGCTCGGTATGGTTTAAGAAAAAGACGAGTGTATAGCCAGCACCTTTGCGGCAGGTAACGGAGACTTCAGTAGGAGCAGCCAAGAAGTGCTGGGCATGAGTCGTTAAATTGTGATTTTCCAGAATGCTCGTTAAAAATGTTGTTAGACCTTCAAGGGACAATTCTGTTCCTACGTAATACGCATATCCATCGTCGATCCGGTTCATGGTAATGGCTGGCTTATCGGTCAAATAACCGGAATGGAAGGTTGCGAAAGCTTTCGCACCTTTTAGATGGATGACTTCCTCCCATAGAGAATTGTCGTACCGACGACCTTGGAAGTCAATTTGGTGATGGGTAGCCGCTTTCATTGGGTAAAACTCTTCTACAATGATCCCTAAGGTGTCCCTAAACAGTCCTGGATAGCCCCCAAGATAGACTTGGTCATATTCATTGACGATCCCACTAAAGAAATTGGTCAAGAAGATGCCGCCTTGTCGCACGTAATCATGGATCTTCTTACCGAATGCTTCGGGTGCTGAATAGAGATTTGGGGCGATCACTAAAGGATAGCCGTCTACTGATTCGGAAGGATGGACAAAGTCTACGCTCAGATTTAACGCCCTAAGTGCGGCATACAGGCTGCGTAACTGATGAATGTATTTTAAGGTTCTTGGTTTGGCATCCAATTCCAGCGCCCACCAATTTTCCCAGTCGAAGACAACTGCGACATCAGCCAAGAAGCGCGTCCCAACGATTTCGGATAGTTGCGAAAATTCGTTGCCTAATTGTGCACATTCACGAAAGATACGGCTTGACTGAGGATCTCCGTGAGGCACCATCGCACTATGAAATTTTTCCGCACCGCCACGAGACTGTCGCCATTGAAAGAACATGATACCATCAGCACCATGAGCGAGCGATTCATAACTCCAAAGACGCAACTGGTTGGGGGTCTTGGCCCCGTTGATTTGTCGCCAATTAACGGCGCTGGTGGCTTGCTCCATGATCAAGAATGGCTTTTTCTTCAAACTGCGGGTTAAATCGTTAGCAAGAAATTGCGGGTAAGGGATTTTTTCAAAGGGATTCGGGTACGAATTCCAGCTGACCACATCCATTTCAGGTGCCCATTTAAATCCATCTACGTATTTGTGTAAGCCCATAAGATTGGTCATATAAGGAATGTCATGGGAATATTTTGCGATCGCCGCCTTTTCAATTTGATAAAGTTCCAGATTCATATCGGAAAGAAACCGACGGTAGTCTAATTGCTGTGCAGGATTTTTGAAGGTTGGCATTGCCTCTGGTAAGAAAATTTCCTCCCAGCTGCCATAGGATTGACTCCAAAATTTCGTTGACCAAGCATCATTCAATCCAGCGATGGTCAGATATTTCTCTGCTAACCATGTCTGAAATCTTTTCCGACAATGATCGCAATAACACTCGTGGATGTGACAGGTATATTCATTATTGATATGCCACATGACCAGCCCTGGATGATTAGCATAACGGTTTGCGACTGCTTCAGACAAATCGGCGGCATATTGACGATAGATAGGGGAAGTCGGACAGTAGTGCTGGCGCGCACCATGAACCAGTCGATTGCCATGAATGGTCACAGGCAGCATCTCAGGGTGTTTTTGAACAAGCCAAGCGGGAGGAGAAGCTGTTCCATTGGCTAGGTCGATCATGATATTGTTTTCATATAAAAGATCCATCAACCAGTCCAGAAAATCAAAATCATAGGTGGATTCATCTGGCTGCAGATTGACCCAGCCAAAAATATTGATACTTACATAGTTCACACCTGCTTCTTTCATTAAGCGCATATCTTCAAGAATGACTTCTTTAGACCATTGTTCAGGATTGTAGTCGGCACCATAGTAAAGTTGACGTTGCGTTTTCATCAAATCGCTCCTTTATAGACGTTTCTTTAGCATCAAGATACTTGAATCATAGCAAATATTTATCTGTTTGATAGCGGTATCATTTGAAAATCATGAAATGATCCAAAAAAACAAAAATAATTCAATCTGGTTTCGCAGCTAGGACTATCGTCCATCAGTTCTTTTGCCTTGCTGTTTTTTTAACAAAAATATACAATTGAAAAAGGCGGTAAATTAAAGTATCTAGAATTTACATTCTTAGAAAGTTGTTTTTTTATCGGAGGTTTCTTTTTGCTGAAATGCATGTTTATAACTATAGGATCCAAAAAAACTTTGAATCACGAGTAGAAAAAACACGATGAGTCAGAGAAATGAATAATTATGTGATGAGGAATCAAAAAAATGAATGACATAAGTTATTCAACAAAATTGCCAAGAAGGAGAGACAAGTTCATGAACCAGCCAATACAGATTTTTTCTGAGATTGCCCCTTTAAAACGGGTGCTGCTGCATCGTCCAGGCGCAGAATTAGAAAACTTGATGCCGGATTATCTTGATCGATTGTTGTTTGATGATATTCCTTTTTTAACCCAAGCGCAAAAAGAACATGATTTTTTTGCGGATACGTTAAGAAGCAAAGGGGTGGAAGTCCTTTATTTGGAGGATCTAGCTGCTGAAACATTGACAACAACTGGTGCCAAAGAGGCCTTTTTAGAAGACTATTTAAATGAAACAACGATCCTTGATGAAGAGATTCGCAACGAAGTGCGCAACTTTTTCCTGTCGATTAAAGACAATCGCGCCTTTATCGATCATACGATGGCGGGCTTGAAAAAAAGTGAGGTAGAAATTTCAAAAGCCAGTAACTTAACGGCAATCGTTGAAACAGAATATCCTTTCTTGATCGATCCAATGCCAAACCTATATTTCACGCGAGATCCGTTTGCGACGATTGGTCACAGTGTTTCCTTGAATCGAATGTATTCTGCAACGAGAAGACGGGAAACCCTCTACGGAAAACAAATTTTTACGCACCATCCGATGTTTGCCCGCAATGAGACGAACTTTTTGTATCATCGGGACGAAACGACGCGGATGGAAGGCGGGGATCAGCTGATTTTATCAGATAAAATCGTGGCGATCGGGATCTCTCAACGAACAGAAGTTGCCTCAATTGAAAAAATTGCCGAAACGATTTTTGCCACAGAACCGAGTTTCGAACATATCTTGGCATTTAATATCGGCGAGGAACGAAAATTTATGCATTTAGATACGGTCTTCACGATGGTGGATCATGATAAGTTCACGATCCATCCAGAAATCGAGGGAGAACTTTCGCTGTATTCAATCACTAAACACAAGGACGGTGTGCGAGTATATGAGGAAAAAGATACGTTGGAAAACATTCTTTGCCGTTATTTAGATTTGCCTGAAGTCCACTTGATCCGCTGTGGTGGCGACGATTTAGCAGCGGCAGCTAGAGAGCAATGGAATGATGGGTCTAATACCTTGGCGATTGCACCTGGAGAAGTCGTGGTCTATGACCGCAACACCATTACCAATGGGCTGTTAAAAGAGGCAGGAGTCATTTTGAATGAAATCTCGGGCAGCGAATTGGTTCGCGGACGCGGGGGCCCCCGCTGTATGAGTATGCCGTTTATACGTGAGTAGGTCGATGCTTTGTTATTTTAAATACTTGTCTTTTCTTTAGGAGCATTTAAGTTAAGAAAAATACGAGAGAAAACTAAAAGAAAGATTTGAAACATCATTTTGTTTCTAATCTTTCTTTTTTGTCGTCATTTAACCCCCAATAAAATGAAAAGGATTTCTTTTTGTGAAAATGTGTAATTTTTGTGACTTTTATATGTAAAGACTATAAAAAAACGCTGGGAACCTTGTTCTATCGCAAAATTTATGTTACGGTTATATTAGAAAACGGAAATAGGTGAAGGTATTTGCCACTTATTGATTTTTGACACCCTACGATCAGCGAATGCCATATGCTTGATTTGTAGTGGTTTTTTTTGCGGAAAAAAAGTGAAAGCAGGTGAGAAAATGACAGTAGATGCCATTCGATTATTACAAGAAGCAGAGCAATTTGCGGAAAATAAAAATAAAGAAGCAGAAGCAGAAAAAAAACAATTGGCACAAGCAAGAGAAGAACGGTTGAAGGCGTTTAAAAAAGAGTTGGCAGAAAAAGAAGCCCAACAAAAAGAAGCAATCAACCAAAAAATCGCAGCTGAGTTGGTACAGTCTAAGGAACCACTCTTGGCTAAGACCCAAGCAGAAGTGGAAACACTGCGAACGATCCCTAATGAATTGAAAGAAGAAGCATTAGGAATAATAATAAATAAGGTTGTGACATAAATGGCAATTGCAAAAATGCAAAAGTTCAGTCTGTTGACCTTTTACGATCAGAAAGAAGCTGTTTTAGAGCAGCTGCAAGACTTTCAAGGCGTAGAACTGCTTTCTTCGGAAAAATATTATGATTCTGAAGAAACGACGGGTGTTTTGACACCGGTTCGCGAGGAACAGTCTGAAGAAGAAATGGAGAACCAGTTTGGTCAAGTCAACTGGAGCTTAAATTTTTTAGAAGAATATGTACCCAAAAAAGGAATGCTGGCACAACTGCGGCAACCAATCAAAAAATATACCCTTCAAGAATTGGCTGAAACAGCCCACACCTATCCTTGGCAAGAATTATGCCAAACCCTTCGTAAACAAGACAAACGTCTTCGCTTGATTGATCAAGAAAAACGCGATGTATTAGCACAAGAAGCAGAACTGTCGATCTGGAAGTATTTCAAAGAACGACCAGCTGTTTTAAAAGAATTAAAAAAATCAGGTGGCTTGTTAGGATCGATTCCTACTTCTGAAATGGCTGACTTTACGACCAACAGTGAAAAGCTGCCGCTTGTCTATGTCGAAACCATTTATCAATCACAAACGACAACTTACTTATTGGTACTTTTCCATAAAGATGTAAAAGAAAAAGTAACTACTCTTCTAAAGAAAGCAGCCTTCGAGCAATACATCTACCCTTATGAGGGGATTCCAGAAGAAGATCTGCAAACGATGAAAGAAAAATCCCAACGTCTAATTGATGAAGAAAAAGAAATCAAAGCTTCTCTTGGTGCGATGACAAAAGAGCAAGAAACCTTGCGGATCGTTGCCGAGTATTTAGATGGAGCGATCACCCGCTTAAAAAGCAGTAAAATGCTTTTGCGTTCGACTCATGCGGTATCGATTTCTGGCTGGGTTCCTGTTGATGGGGCGGCCGAATTAGAAAAACGTATCAAAAAAGGGACCACGGATAACTATTACCTCGAATACCAAGAAGTGACGGAAAAAGAGCTGGCTGATGTGCCGATTTTATTAGAAAACGCACGTTGGATCAAACCTTTTGAAGGACTTGTTCGGATGTACAGCTTGCCGCAATATGACGAGTTAGATCCGACACCATTTATGGCGCCTTTTTACATGGTGGCATTCGGGATGATGGTTGCCGATTTTGGCTATGGGTTGCTCTTGTTTCTGGCAACATTCCTGGGGAAAAAGCTGTTCCACCTCAGCAAAGGGCTGGAACAAAATTTGACCCTCTTTCAGTTGTGCTCGATCCCTACGATTATTTGGGGCTTGATCTATGGCAACTTCTTCGGATTTGAATTCTCATTCCAACTGTTGTCTGCCCAGGATGATG
Organism: Enterococcus sp. 6D12_DIV0197; assembly: GCF_002174385.1. Taxonomy (NCBI): domain Bacteria; kingdom Bacillati; phylum Bacillota; class Bacilli; order Lactobacillales; family Enterococcaceae; genus Enterococcus; species Enterococcus sp. 6D12_DIV0197. Next base: position 2,791,976 of record NZ_NIBN01000001.1, on the reverse strand, counting down.
TCAACCAGATCTTAGTCTTATCCGTGATTTTTGGGTACATCCAGATCATGTTTGGTTTGGCGCTGAAATTCTATATTCTATGGAAGAAAAAAGACCAGAAACTGGCCGCGATGTTCCAAGCCGGTTCATGGATCGTCTTTTTGATCAGTGTGGCTTTTGTTGCCGCAGGAATGCTGCTTTTCCCTGACACACCGTTACAAACGATTGGGATCGTAATGATCGCTGCCAGTCTATTAGCAGTGGCCATCGGAGGCAGTTTAGAAGGTAAAACCTTAGCCGGAAAAATCGGTTCTGGATTGTACGGATTGATGGATGTGACCAATTATGTTGGTGACTTGATCAGTTACACCCGTCTGATGGCGTTAGGGGTTGCCGGCGGAAGTATCGCCTCAGCCTTCAACTTGATCATCAGCTACCTGCCGCCAGCAGCCCGGTTTACGGTTGGTATCTTATTATTTGTGGCATTGCATGGCCTAAATATTTTCTTAAGTTACCTTAGTGCGTATGTTCATGGTATCCGTTTGCAGTATTTAGAGTATTTTGGAAAATTCTTTACGGGGGGCGGACGTGCCTTTGACCCCTTCAAATCAAATGAAAACTATGTAGAGATCATCTCAGAAGAGAAGTTACAGGAGGACAATAATGGAAAATTGGATTAGTTTCTTTTACGAAAATGGTGGAATTGTTTTTGCAGCTTTAGGTGTAGCGACCGCAACGATTTGCGGCGGTATCGGATCAACGATTGGTGTTGGGATGACCAGTGAAGCAGCGTCAGGCTTGATCTCAGAGCAGCCAGAGAAATTCGGACAAGCGTTGATCTTAGAGTTGCTGTCTAGTACTCAGGGGTTATACGGATTCGTAATTTCCTTTATGATCTTTGGTCAGATCAGCGGTTCGCTCTCATTCGATCGCGGATTGTACTTGTTTATTGCTTCATTGCCAATCGCATTAACAGCGATCGTAGCCGGAAAATGGCAAGGACGTGCCGCAAGTGCTGCGATGCAGATTTTAGCCAAAAAACCAGAACATGTGACCAAAGGAATTATCTTGGTAGCGATGATGGAAACGTATTGTATTTTAGGGTTCGTTATTTCCTTCTTGCTTGTCTTGAATTAAGAGGAGGGAAAAGTGAATGTCTGATATTACACGTTTAACTGACAAAATAACCGCTGATGCGGAAAAGAAATACCAGCTTCAAATCAAAGAAGCACAAAAAGAAAGTGAAAACCAAGAAAATTTAAAACGAGCACAGTTAGAAAAAGAGCTTAATGAACGGTTAGCTTTTTATGAAAAAGAAAAACGCGCTGCGATGTATTTGGAAATCTCAGATGTGCATATCCAATCAAGAAACAAGGTCTTGGCAGCAAAGCAGTCCGTCTTAGATGAGCTGTTTTCTGAGGCTCTGACCCGTTTGAACACGATGGATCAGGCAGCATTTTATACGTTTATCGCGAAAGGCTTGGCGAATGCACGGTTAACTGGTGAGGTCGAGTTGCTTTTAGGTGAGAAGTCCCGTCATTTTGTAGATGAGGAATTCCTTACTAAGTTGCAAGCATCGGTCCCAGAGGTTCAGCTGAAACTGGTAAATAAAACGATCCCTCGCAAGGGTGGCTTTTTGTTGCGACAAGAAGCAATTGAGTTGAATTTTACCTTTGATGCGCTACTAGAAGCCAACAAAGAAGAGTTAAGCAATACGTTACTGCAATTGATTTTTGAACAGTAAGCAGGTGCAAACAGATGAATGACATCAAATATAATACGTTGAATACGAGAATTCGGACGTATGAATCGCAATTATTCGATCGTAGTCGCTATGAGCGAATGCTCTCAGCTACCAGCGCAGAGGAAATCTATGGGATGCTGCAAGAAACGGTTTATGGTGACTTCATCAATGAAGATGATCGTGTACACGATTTTGAACAAGTCCTGATGGCTGAGTTGAAACGGGTATACGAAACGATGTATCAGTTGACACCAGAAAAAGCGATCGTTGATTTCTTTGCTTTGAAATATGACTATCAAAATCTGAAAGTTTTAGTAAAAGCGGCGTATATGCAAGAAGATTTTTCGGCGTATCTCGTCCCAATCGGCACCCAGCCACTTTCCGTCCTTAAAGATCTGGTCAAGACCAGAAAAAGTACTCAGGTCGCGCAAGAGATGGTTGCCTGTGTGGAAGAAGTCTTTTCTTATATTGAGAACTATCATGAAGTCCAGTCCATCGATATCATCTTTGACAACCATTATTGGGAGCAATTATGGACGATCGGTAAAGAATACCAAGACGAGTTGCTGCAAAGCTTGATTCGCCGTCAAATCGATATCTTCAATATTTCAACAACGTTGCGCAGTTACGCGATGAAACGCAAGCGCGGCTTTATCAGCGCAGTTTTAGCCGACCATGGGAATTTACCTGCAAGTGAGTTGTTAGCAGAAATCACGACTTCTCTTGAGGCGTTTGTGGGATACTTGCAAGGAACCCCTTATAAAGAGCTGATCAATCATAGTTATGAAGAATTGGTAGAAAAGAAGACCTTGAATACCTTTGATATACGTAAAGACAATTTTCTAATGGCGAAGCTCAAAGAACAAAAAATCGTGCCTTTTGGGCCGTCAGCATTGGCAGGGTATCTGTATGCCAAGGAAATTGAAAGCAAGAATTTGCGTATTCTCTTGATTGGTAAAATCAATAAGGTGCCAGAAGAGATTTTAAGAAGTCGGGTGCGTGATAGTTATGCATAAAAAAATAGCAATGATGGGTGGTAAGAACTCGATCTTGCCTTTCAAAGGGCTGGGAATCGATATCTTTCCAGTCAGCGATTTGGATGAAGCCGCCCAACAATTAGAAGAGATGGCTGAAGCGTATGGTGTGATCTTTTTGACCGAGCGGTTGATCGAACAATTAGAACCGATCGTTCGTCGTTACGAAGAAGTACCGACACCAGCGATCATTCCGATTCCAAGTAGTACGGGTAGTTTAGGGATCGGCATGGCACGCATTCAGCAAAATGTGGAAAAAGCGGTAGGAATGAATATATTAGATTCATAACAGACAAGTCAGCCAGCTAGGAGGAATAAATGTGGCATTTGGCACAATTGAAAAAGTATCGGGACCACTGGTCACCGCCTCAGGATTAAGTGGCGCAAAAATCCACGAAATCTGCAAAGTCAGTGACAAGGGCCTTATCGGTGAGATCATTGAGATCAAAAAAGGGCTGGTTTCGATCCAAGTATACGAAGAAACAGCGGGGATCGGACCAGGCGAGCCCGTAGAAACGACAGGCGCACCATTGTCTGTCGAACTAGCACCAGGTTTGTTGACTCAGATGTTTGATGGGATCCAACGACCATTAGATACATTTATGTCGCAAACAGAGAGTGATTTTTTGGAGCGGGGGGTCACCATCGATCCACTGAATCGCCAAAAGAAATGGACCTTCGTCCCACAAGTACAAGTCGGCGATACTGTACAAGCCGGTGATATTTTAGGTTCAGTACAAGAAACTTCGGTGATCGAGCATAAGATCATGGTGCCACCAAACTATGAAGGAACCGTCAAAGAAATCATGGTGGGAAATTTTGCGATTACTGAAGTGATCTGTGTTTTAGAAACCATCGATGGTGAAAAATCCTTGACGATGGTTCAGAAATGGCCAGTGCGTCAACCGCGGCCAGTTACTGCTAAATTAAATCCAGGCGAACCGCTAGTCACTGGACAGCGAGTCATCGACACCTATTTTCCAGTGGCAAAAGGCGGCTCAGCTGCTGTTCCTGGACCTTTTGGTGCTGGAAAAACAGTCGTTCAGCATCAGATCGCTAAATGGTCAGATGTGGATATCGTGGTCTATGTCGGTTGCGGTGAGCGGGGCAACGAAATGCGGGATGTCATGAACGAATTTCCTGAGTTGATCGATCCGAATACCGGCAAGTCGATCATGGAACGAACGGTATTGATCGCCAATACGTCGAATATGCCAGTTGCTGCTCGGGAAGCCTCGATCTATACAGGAATCACGATCGCGGAATATTACCGTGACATGGGCTATAGTGTTGCCATCATGGCAGATTCAACTTCTCGTTGGGCAGAAGCACTGCGGGAAATGAGTGGCCGATTGCAAGAGATCCCAGGAGATGAAGGCTATCCGGCTTACCTTGGAAGTCGAATTGCGGAATACTATGAGCGAGCAGGGCGTTTCCATTCATTAGGCACGCAGCCTCGAGAAGGAAGCATTACCGCAATTGGTGCGGTTTCACCTGCTGGAGGAGACATCTCAGAACCGGTCACTCAAAATACCTTGCGAATCGTGAAAGTCTTTTGGGCATTGGATAGTATGTTGGCGCAAAAGCGGCATTTTCCATCCATCAACTGGATGAATTCCTATTCCCTTTATGAGGATCAAATCAATTCTTATTTGGATCAATTATTAGGTGATCGCTGGTCGGAGCTAGTCAATGAATCAATGGCGATTCTCCAAGAGGAAAGCCGATTAGAAGAAATCGTTCAGCTGGTAGGGATGGACTCTCTTTCCCAGAAAGACCGCTTGACGATGATGACTGCTCGTTCTTTAAGACAAGACTACTTGCAGCAAAACGCCTTCGATGACGTTGATACGTACACTTCCCGCAACAAGCAGTTCAAGATGCTGGAAAACATTCTCTACTTTAATGAACAAGCACAGCGTGCATTGCAGCTAGGTGCTTACTTAGATGAGATCACTAAAGGAACGGTCGATCTGCGTGAGCGCATCGCCCGCAGCAAATACATTCCTGAAGAAGAATTGACTCGCTTGGATACGATCAAGCATGACATCAAAGAAATGTTACAACGAATCATTGAAACTGGAGGTGTTCATTGATGTTAAAAGAATATCGTACAGTTTCCGAAATTGCTGGCCCCTTAATGGTGGTCGAAAATGTTCGAGGCGTGAAATTCGACGAACTCGTTGAGGTCCGCATGGACACAGGTGAGATCCGTCAAGGACAAGTACTGGAAGTCAGTGATGACAATGCTGTTGTCCAAGTCTTTGAAGGTACCAGTAATTTGAGTGCAGAAGAAAGCAAAGCAAGGTTTCTAGGGACTGGTTTGACTCTAGGAGTTTCTCTAGATATGATGGGTCGGGTGTTTGACGGTTTAGGAAAACCAAAAGATAATGGCCCGAGAATCTTGCCAGAAAAACGCATCGATGTAAACGGTGAAGCCATCAATCCGATGGCGCGGGACTTCCCAGATGAATTTATCCAAACGGGGATCTCAACGATCGATCATTTAAATACATTAGTTCGTGGACAAAAACTACCAATTTTTTCTGCGTCTGGTTTGCCTCATAAAGAGATCGCTGCTCAAATCGCACGACAAGCAACAGTACCTAGCCAAGAAGGCAATTTCGCGATCGTCTTCGCAGCAATTGGGATCCCTTTTGAAGAAGCTGAATTTTTCGTGGATGAATTCCGCAAAACCGGTGCGTTAGATCGTTCTGTTTTGTTTATGAACCTTGCCAATGATCCAGCAATCGAACGGATCGCTACACCTAAGATGGCATTGACCGCAGCAGAGTATTTGGCTTTTGAAAAAGGCATGCACGTCTTAGTGATCATGACCGATATGACGAATTACTGTGAAGCGTTGCGAGAAATCTCCGCTGCCCGCCGAGAAGTTCCAGGACGTCGCGGCTATCCAGGGTATCTATACACCAATTTAGCGACGCTGTATGAACGGGCAGGGCGTTTGATGGGCAAAGAAGGATCGGTCACACAAATACCGATCTTAACGATGCCAGATGGCGATAAAACCCACCCGATTCCTGATTTGACCGGCTATATCACGGAAGGACAAATTATTTTGTCGCGGGACCTTTACAAGCGCAATATCAACCCGCCAGTGGATATTTTACCAAGTCTTTCACGGTTGAAGGACAAAGGAACGGGAGAAGGTAAGACCCGTGCCGATCATGCGGCAACGATGAATCAAATCTATGCCGCCTATTCCGATGGGAAAGCTGCCAAAGAGCTATCGATCGTTTTAGGGGAGTCTGCCTTATCTGACCTTGATAAAAAGTACGCGCGCTTTGCTGATCTTTTTGAAAAAGAGTACGTCAATCAAGGATTTGAAACCAATCGGACGATTGAAGAAACGTTAGATTTAGGCTGGAAGCTATTAGCTACCTTGCCAAAACAAGAGTTGAGCCGTATCAAAGAAGAATTTATCGACGCCTATTACCCAACGGACGAGGATGTGAGTTCTTAATGGCGATCTTAAATGTCAATCCGACACGGATGGAACTAAGTCGTTTGAAAAAGCGGCTGACGACGGCAACCCGTGGTCACAAATTATTGAAAGACAAGCAAGATGAGCTAGTACGTCAGTTCATTCAGCTAGTAAAGAAAAACCAGGAACTTCGTAAAAAGATGGAGACCGCATTGCAAGCAGGAATGGAAGAGTATGTGCTGGCTTCTAGTAGTATTCCCGATGTCGTTTTGCAAGAAGCCTTTATGATCCCTTTGAATAAAGTGACCTTAGATGTGCAAAGCCGAACCATCATGAATATGGATGTGCCAGTGTTGAACCCTGTTTACGAAGAAGAAAGCTCGGATGATGATTTTTCCTACGGTTTTGTGAGTACCACCAGTGAGCTGGATCTCTCGTTGTCCCATCTGGATCAAATGCTGCCAGTGATGCTGCAGTTGGCCGAGATCGAGAAAACCTGTCAACTGATGGCCAATGAGATCGAACGGACGAGACGAAGAGTCAATGCGTTAGAGTATATGACGATTCCCAAGCTGACAGAAACCATTCAATACATCGAAAGCAATCTGGCAGAAGACGAACGAGCAACATTGACTCGCTTGATGAAGGTAACGGACATCATTGCAGAAAATGAAGCGAAGTAAGGCTTTTGCAAGCAGTGTGATTACAGCAAAAAGGCACGTAGAAAGGAGGATTCTTTCTACGTGCCTTTTTTGCTTGTTAAGAGCGTAAGAGCAGTTGGTCATCTTTCAACTCAGCACCACTATTTTGATGGAACATTTCCATCAATTCAGGGACCGTCAAATGCTGCTTTTGCTCACCGGCAATGTCTACGACGATCTTGCCTTGATGAAGCATGATCAGGCGATTGCCATAACGAATGGCATCTTCCATGTCATGAGTGACCATGAAAGCCGTCAACTGTTGGGACCGAATCAACTGATCGGTCAATGCCATGACCGTCAATGAGGTCTTAGGATCAAGGGCTGCGGTATGTTCATCTAATAAAATCAATTTAGGCTGCTGCAACGTTGCCATCAAGAGGGTGATGGCTTGCCGCTGTCCGCCTGATAGCAAACCGATCTCAGCAGAAAGGCGATTTTCTAAGCCTAAGTTTAAGCTGGCTAACTTCTCTTGGAAAAACGCGCGGTTTTTCGCTTTGACGCCTGTTGCAAATCCGCGGACTTGGCCGCGTTTGTAAGCCAATGCTAAATTTTCTTCAACGGTCAAACGAACCGCGGTCCCCATACGTGGATCTTGAAAGACCCGACTAATATCTTTTGACCGTTTGGTCACGGATAAACGGGTAATGTCTTTCCCATCTAAGGTGATTTTTCCTTGTTCTGTTGGGATTGTTCCTGCGATACTGTTTAAGAGGGTCGATTTTCCAGCACCATTTCCACCGATGATCGTAATAAAATCACCGGCATTCATCGTCAGGTCAATGCCTCGCAAGACATGGTTTTCATTGATCGTTCCTTTTTCAAAGGTTTGGTGTAGATTCTCGATTGTTAAGACTGAAGTCATTAGGATTGGCCTCCTTTGGTTTTTGGCAGCATCTTTTTAAGTCCTAGTTTTGAACGAAGCTGCGGTAAGGAGAGGCAGATGACTAAGACGATTGCAGATGCCAATTTGATATCGTTGGCCTCGACATTGAATTCGAATACGACGGCCAAGATAAAGCGATAAACGATTGCCCCGATCACGATGGTGATCAATCGCAAAAGCAAAGATTTATTGGCAAATAAAACTTCTGCAATAATGATCGATGCTAAACCGATCACGATCGTACCGATTCCTGAGTTCAAATCAGCGAAGCCATTGTTTTGGGCTAAGAGGGCACCAGAGAGGGCGATACAGCCATTAGAGATCATATAGCCGATAATCTTCATGTTATCAGTGTTGATGCCGTTGGCCTCGCTCATAGCTAAATTGTCGCCCGTCGCTCGCAATGCTAAGCCGATCTCTGTACGGAAAAAGAGGAACAAGCACAAAATGACGATTGCCGCGAAGAGAAAGCCTGCAAGAATCACGGCATTGTTTTTGGTCAGTCCCATGGCTTGAAATTGGGTGAAGACCGTGTCTTGCCCCAGCAAGGCGATGTTGGGAGCACCCATCACACGATTTGTGATGGAATACAGTCCAGTCATCGTGATGATCCCCGCCAATAAGGCAGGGATTTTTAGTTTTGTGTGCAGCAGACCAGATACTAAGCCGGCTACCATGCCGCCGCCAAAGCCCATCAGACTCGCTAAAATAGGCGAGATACCATTCGTAATACTGATTGCTGCGATCCCAGCGCCTAAGGGGAAACTCCCTTCTGCAGTTAAATCAGCGATATCTAAAATACGAAAGGTTAAAAATACACCAATCGCCAGCAATGCCCAAAGGATCCCTTGAGAGGTGGCAGATTGTAGTAAGAGCAAGAATGTGTCGACTAAATTCATATGATTTCCTCAAATCTAAGTTAGTATGGTTATTCTGGTGCAGTGATGCTGGCAGGATCAATCCCTAAAGCAGCAGCCATCTCTTCATTGACGACTAACTCTAAATTATCCGCTGTTTCAACGGGCGTCGTTGCTGGCTCTGCATCGCCATCCAAAATTTTCGCTGCTAGTTTCCCTGTTTGAATGCCAAGGGATTTATAATCAATACCGTAAGTTGCTAGGGCACCATCATCGACTTGTTCTACGGAACCAGCGACGATCGGTGTTTTGGTTTCTTTGGCCACTTCGCCGACGATTGCAGCAGCAGAGGCAAAGGTATTATCTGTTGGAACATAAATGCCGTCAACATCTTTTGCAAGGCTGGTGGTTACTTGTTGCACATCATTGGTTGTATTGGCGGTCAATACTTTTACATCAACGCCCGCAGCTTTTAAGGCTTCTTCTGCCAAGTCAGCTTGGATTTTTGAATTGGCTTCACCTGCGTTATACATAATGCCGATCGTTTTGGCATCAGGCACGATGCTTAACAGCAAGTTGATCTGTTGCTCAATCGGCACCATGTCTGAAGTACCGGTGATGTTGCGACCAGGTTCTTCATTTGAATCGGCCAATTTCGCTCCAACTAAGTCAGTGACTGCGGTAACTACGATTGGGGTGTCGGTGGTTTCATTTGCTAAAGATACAGCAGCAGGAGTGGCAATGCCTAATAAAAGATCTGGTGAGGCATTCACTAGGCGTTCGCTCATACTTTTTAAATTGTCTTGACTGTTTTGCGCATTTTGGTATTCAATCGTTAGGTTTTCACCTTCCGTGTAGCCCGCTTCTGCTAAGCCTTCTTTGAACCCTTCATAGGCTGCATTCAAGGAGCCATGTTCGACCAATTGTAAGACACCGACTGTTTTTGTTCCGTCGTTTTCTTCCGAAGTGTTGCTTGATTCTCCACAAGCTGCCAATGCCAGTAGTGAAGCTGTCAGTAACCCAGTCGTGATCCATTTTTTCATTTTCATTGTAATTCCTCCTATGATCGTCTCTTTTTTTATGGGGGTTTACCTGAACAAAAAAATCCATTCAGACAATCGTCTAAATGGATTCGATCCTATACCAAGCGTAAACGTATATTGGCAACCATTTAGAAGATTTTCTACATGGCTGCAAGTTCAAGTTAAAATGCTTTAGCCATCATAGATACAAACAAAACTCGTTTTTGGTTTGCATCCATAATGTGATATGAATACAAACTATCTAAAGTAGCTAAAGTAAAAGGTATTCAGTTGTGGGGATACGGTCGTGTTTAACATAAAAAGTTCCTCCAAACTTGAATTGATTTTAGTATAGACAAAAAAAAGCGGACTGTCAAATGTTTTTCCTGAATTATCTGAAAATTTTTGAATAACATGCAGAAAATGTTTGGAAAACAAGTTTCGTTTCAATCATTTTCAAAGAAAGAAAAAAACTTTGTTCCTTCAGGCTTTTTAGCTAAAAAAGAAGCAAAGTTTTTTTCAGGGTCATTCGTTTTCTTCTTTATAATAACGAATGGTATTTTTGATTTCACGAATACTATAAAGCAGATCATCTTCGAAGGATTGATCTTGATCGATATCGATCGTCTCATTGAACATCGCTTCGTATTCAGCGATCGTTAGCTTTTGACGGTCATCGAGCAACGCTTGGTGTGCCGCTTGCGCCAACTGTTTTTCATAGCCGGGTACCAACAAGCCGCTGAAAAATTCAGCAACCGCTCCTGATCCGTAGCTAAATAATCCGATTCGATCATTTGCTTGCAGGCTAGAGGAATTTTCCAATAAAGAGATCAAGCCCAGATACAGTGAACCAGTATACAAGTTACCGGTACGACGGCTGTAAACGATCGATTCTTCATAGCGAGCCATCAGGCGTTTTTGTTCTGTTTCATCTTCTTCGGCAAAAACAGCCAACAAGGCTTTTTTACCCATTTTTGTATAAGGGATATGGAAGCTCAAAGCCGCATAATCTTTTGCTGTCCGCTGATTTTTTTCGCAATGGGCTTGCCAAACTTGTTTGAAAGAATCGATATAAACGGCATTTGACAAATGACCATCTACCATTGGATATTGATGTCCTACTGGACGCCAAAAATCATAAATATCTTGCGTCAACATCAAATTATCATTTTCAAGCTGCAAAATTGCTGGATCCGCCGAGATCAACATAGCAACAGCGCCCACACCTTGAGTGGGCTCGCCACCAGAAGCTAAGCCATAACGGGCGATATCTGAAGCCACGACCAAAACTTTGCTTTGTGGATTGGCTTGTACATGGGCTTTGGCAAATTGTAAGCCTGCTGTTGCGCCATAACATGCTTCTTTGATTTCAAAGGAGCGGGCAAATGGTTGAATACCCAATAGGCGATGCAAAACCACTGCCGAAGCCTTTGATTCATCGATGCCGGATTCTGTGCCGACGATCACCATATCAATTGCTTGTAAATCTTCTTTTGTGAGGATATCTTTTGCCGCATGCATGGCAAAGGTGACGATATCTTGCGTTTTTTTATTGACCGCCATTTGATCTTGACCGATCCCGATCGTAAATTTATTTGGGTCGACCTCTCGGGCGTGAGCTAGATCAACCATATCTATAAAATAGGGGGGGACATAAAAATTTATTTTATCAATACCAACGTTCATTCCGTCGCTCCTTTATGTTCTACGTACTTAATAGGCTACACGTTCTAAGGTATCATATTTTTTGAAAAAAATGAAAAAGAATTGATTAGAATTTAAACTTTATTAAAGAAAGTAGAAAAGGGCACAGCAAGCTGATGTGGGGTATTCTTTTTTGGAGGATTTAATGATATATTTCAAGAGGAGGTGACGTACGTGGAAGAAGTTGTCATTATCGACGCACTAAGAACGCCAATTGGCAAATACCATGGGTCATTAAAAGAATATTCAGCAGTAGAGTTAGGAACAATTGCTGCGAAAGCCTTGTTGGCAAGAAACCAACAAGCAAAAGAACATATCGCACAAGTGATTATCGGAAATGTCCTGCAAGCAGGCAGTGGGCAAAATCCAAGTCGCCAAGTTTCCCTGCAAAGTGGGCTTTCTTCAGATATTCCAGCCTCAACGATCAACGAAGTTTGCGGTTCGGGAATGAAAGCGATTCTAATGGGCATGGAGCAAATTCAGTTAAACAAGGCATCAGTCGTCTTGACTGGTGGGATCGAAAGTATGACGAATGCGCCGCTATTCAGTTATTATAACAAGGCGGATGATCAGTATTCAAATCCAGTATCAACAATGATGCATGATGGCTTAACAGACGCTTTTAGCAGCAAACCGATGGGCTTAACGGCTGAAACTGTTGCAGAAAGATATGGCATCACTCGACAAGAACAAGATGAATTTGCCTACCACTCCCAAATGAAGGCTGCCAAAGCACAAGCGGAAAAGAAATTTGAGCAAGAGATCGTACCCGTGACCGAAAAGTCTGCTACCGTTTCCCAGGATGAAGGCATTCGCGCCGCTACGACAGTCGAAAAATTAGCTGAACTAAAAACGGTTTTCAAAAAGGACGGTACGGTGACTGCTGGGAATGCCTCAACCATCAATGATGGGGCGGCCATGGTCTTGATCGCCTCAAAAAGCTATTGTGAGGAGCATCAGATTCCTTATCTGGCAGTGATCAAAGAGATCGTTGAAGTTGGCTTTGCCCCAGAGATCATGGGAATCTCACCAATCAAAGCAATCGATACTTTGCTGAAAAAGCAAGCACTGACGATTGAAGATATCGGTATTTTTGAGATCAATGAAGCCTTTGCAGCTTCTTCGATCGTAGTAGAACGTGAACTTGGTTTGGATCCGAAGAAAGTCAACCGTTACGGCGGGGGCATTTCACTGGGACATGCCATTGGAGCGACTGGCGCGCGGATCGCAACGACCGTCGCTTATCAGCTAAAAGACACCCAAGAGCGCTATGGAATCGCCTCTTTGTGTGTCGGTGGCGGATTAGGGCTAGCGATGCTGTTAGAAAATCCTTCGGCGACAGCAGGTCAAACGAATTTTGATGAAGAGTCGGCATCAGAAAAAACAGAAAAAAAAAAGTTTTACGCCCTCGCGCCTAATGAACGATTAGCCTTTCTTGAAGCACAAGGAGCGATCACAGCAGCAGAATCCTTGGTTTTTCAAGAAATGACACTAAACAAGGAAACTGCTAATCACTTGATCGAAAACCAAATCAGTGAAGTAGAGATCCCGTTAGGCGTAGGGCTGAACCTGCAGGTGAATGGCAAAGCATACAATGTCCCGTTAGCCACAGAAGAACCCTCGGTGATCGCAGCGATGAGCAATGGAGCAAAAATGGCTGGGCCCATTACAACGACCAGTCAAGAACGTTTACTTCGAGGCCAGATCGTCTTTATGGATGTTCAGGATCCGGAAGCGATTTTGGCAAAAGTTGAATCCGAGCAAGCAGCGATCTTTGCAGTGGCGAATGAGACGTATCCTTCCATCGTGAAACGCGGCGGTGGATTGCGAAGAGTGATCGGTCGGAACTTCTCGCCAGCAGAATCTGACTTAGCAACCGCTTATGTGTCGATCGATTTAATGGTTGATGTCAAAGATGCGATGGGCGCCAATATCATCAATTCGATTTTAGAAGGAGTGGCAGAGCTTTTTCGCAAATGGTTCCCAGAAGAAGAAATTCTCTTTAGTATTTTAAGCAATCTCGCTACGGAATCGTTAGTAACAGCCACTTGCTCGGTGCCTTTTGACAAATTGAGAAAGACCGGAAATGGCAGACAAGTTGCCGAAAAAATTGTTCATGCAGCTGATTTTGCCAAGATCGATCCATATCGTGCCGCTACCCATAACAAAGGGATCATGAATGGCGTTGAAGCGCTGATTTTGGCTACCGGAAACGACACTCGCGCCGTTTCTGCCGCTTGTCATGGCTATGCTGCCCGTAATGGCCGCATGCAAGGGTTGACTTCCTGGACCATCATAGAAGACCGTTTGATTGGTAGTATCACACTGCCGTTGGCGATCGCCACAGTCGGGGGTGCCACAAAAATATTGCCAAAAGCCCAAGCTGCGTTGGCATTGACTGGTGTTGAAACGGCGAGTGAGTTAGCTTCGCTGGCGGCAAGTGTCGGGTTGGTTCAAAATCTGGCCGCGTTGCGAGCATTGGTTTCAGAAGGTATCCAGCATGGCCATATGAGCATGCAAGCCCGTTCATTAGCTATTTCAGTTGGAGCAAAAGGAACCGAGATTGAACAGCTGGCAGCTAAGCTGCGAGCTGCGACTCAAATGAACCAAGAGCAAGCCCGTAAATTTTTAACCGAAATACGCAATTAAAAAAGGTTCTCTAGGCATTTGTCTAGAGAACCTTTTGTTTATCGTTTCGAAATCGCCGTGTGGGCATACGCCTCGATCAATGGAATGACTTCTAATTTTACTTTGTATTTGCGCTCTAGCGCAGTTTCGATGGTAAAAGTATCACTTTCTGTTTCAGAAATCGTTGCTAGAACACGATCTTCTTTCGGGGAAGCTTCGATCACGATCGTTTCTCCTGAAGATTGTTTGGCAGAAAATTTAGGGAATGCTGCGATTTTTTCAGCAAATGCTGAAAAAGTCATTGTGTTGTCAGCAGTATCAGCCATTGTTTCAGTTGCTTTTTCTACTTCTTTAGTTGATGCAGAGGTAGTCGGTGCAGCCGCTTCAGCTGGTGCTGATTCTTCCTTCACTTTCGCTGGTTCTTTTGCAGGAGCGGGTGCCGTACTTTCTTGCGGATTGGTCGGCAACCAGTAAGCAGCGATCTCATCGACTAAGTTATCGCTGAAACGATCAAGCAAACCAGCTTCTAAGCGTTGGATTCGTTTCACGACGATCTTGAAGTTCTCATCTAAAGGAACAGCGATTTTTTGTTCTTTTGGCGTTTCCTTCAACAATTCAATCAATAATTCCTCTTGGTTTTTAGGATTGATATACACAGTCGTCGGAAGGTCAAACTTATCTGCTGTTTTGCGCTCGATCGCTGTAAACAACTGTTGTCGAGCTGTTTCATAAGACGGGCGGAATTGTTGTTTCAATTTTGCTAATTGTTTCTTTTTCATAATCTTCTCCTCTCGATCACTATCGATTATAAGGAAAATTTGCAGAAAAGAACAGTGATTCTCATGAAAAAATACAAAAAAAATTATATACTTCCTGAAAAAACACCAACGCTGCTAAAAAAGCGGCGCTGGTGTTTCTACTAGATCATTGATTTGATGGTACTTGGGCATCAGGACCAAAAGGTCATTTTCTCCAGTTGCGACTAAGTAGTTTTCCCAAAGAAAAAAGCGTGGTTCCCCAGTAAGTTTCTCGGTCAGCATCTGCTGATAGTCGCTGGTCGTCCATTGACGTGCTGGAAAATGTTGAACTTTGTCTGGCCAAACGAGAAAAACAAAATCAGCATGTAAGGCTTTTTGAACAGCAGGGGAGAGGTGATTCAAATCAGTTTTTTTCATAGGCTTCTCCTTTATAGAGAGTGAAATTAAAACCCTGTCGTATCTGGATTGGTCGCTTTCCCAACCACACCATCTAATTGATCGATCGTTTTCATGTCCTCTTCAGATAGCTCAAAATCAAAGACGTGAATGTTTTCTTCGATCCGACTTGGTGTGACTGATTTTGGTAATGGCAAGAAACCATGTTGTAAAGACCAGCGTAATGCAACTTGAGCGATTGATTTTTGATGCTTTTCAGCTAATGCTTTCATTTCTGGTACATCAAAGATCTTCCCAGTACCTAATGGGCTGTATGCTTCAAGCAATACATCGTGTTCTTGGCAATAAGTCACGACTTCTTCTTGTAACTCGCCAGGTGCAAGGAAAATTTGATTGACCATTGGGAAGATAGTCGCTGTTTTTTTCAATTCTTCAAAATGATGTGGTAAGAAGTTGCTGACCCCGATCGCTTTGATTTTGCCTGCTTGATACAATTCTTCAAAAGCGCGCCATGTTTCTGCATTCGCTGTTTGCCAGTTGTCACGAAAGGCTACCGGGTTTGGCCAATGGATTAAGAAAAGATCGATATAGTCTGTTTGTAGTTTCTCTAAGGACTCTTCAAAAGAAGACATCACAAGATCATAGGAATGGTTCGCATTCCACAATTTTGTAGTCAAAAAGAGTTCTTCGCGGGGAATGCCGCTTTCTTTGATCGCTTGACCAACACTGGCTTCATTTTTATAGCCTTGGGCTGTATCAATATGGCGGTAACCTACTTCCAGTGCTTTTTTGACTGATGCTACGGCAACGTCGCCGTCTGGTGTTTGCCATGTGCCAAAACCTAACTCAGGGATGGTTACATTGTTTGATAACGTATAGCTGTTCATGTTCATTCCTCCGTTTTCTGTGATACCTTTAGTTTAGCAGACGAGGACGGATTTTCCAATGAATGCATCTTTCAAAAAGGAAGTGGCCAATAAGAAAAATGACGTTTGGCTCTTGTCAGTTCGCCTATTTTTTTTGTACACTAGACAAATGGATAAGGAGCGTAACTAATGGATATTTATTTGAAACATGCGATATTACACATTATTGACCGTCAAACTGGTGATCCGGTTTTTTCTCAAGTTGAACTCGATTTGACCACGGAATACATCCGCGATTATTTGACGAAAAAAATACAGAAACTTGCAACACCGCAAACCAAAACAGGGCGTTTACTCGAAACATCAATGATCGCTCAACTGGTCAAACAAGCACCCGAAGACTTTGTCGCAGCCAGTGAAGCGATCGTCCAACGGTGGTATGAAGCGTACAAGGAAAGTGAAGATGCACCAAGTGCGGATGCCTTTGTGGTCTTGTATGAATTTGATACAAGAATGCAGTTGGCATTTTTGAAGGTCAACTATCAAGACGGCTATACGCACTTTATTGATAATGGGGAAGCTGGGATCGAAAACAATTTGATTTTGCATCGTGCCTTACTAGCAGGTAAAACTCAAAAGGCCGATGAAGGGATCACAATTGATGTGGAGAGCTTAGACTTTGAACTGATTGAAAAGAAATATAGCTTTTCAGGTGAAAAATATGCCTACTTTTCAACGAAAGTCATTGATGCCGAACCGATTCCCTCGTTAGAAGAAAACGTCAAAGTCATCAAAAAAGTAGCGGAAAAAATTGGTCAGAAATTTGAAACACCTACCTATAACGTTGTTGCCGATTTAAAAGAAGCGGTTTACGACACGATCGAAGAGTCAGGACACATTGATGTCAGTGAAGTGGCGCAAAAAGTCTTTAAAGACAATATTACCGCTCAGCTTTCTTTTCAAGAAGAAGTGGCTGAAAAAGGATTTGTCAATCAGGCACCAATGATGCGGGATGTCCGTGAGATCTCAGAGAAAAAATTCGGGAAACAAAAACTAAAATTATCTAACGGGATCGAATTGATCGTTCCTTTGGATGTTTACCGAGATCCAAATTTGATCGAATTTATCAATAATCCAGACGGAACGATTTCCGTAACGATCAAAAATGTAGAAGAAGTGATTAATCGGATGTAACAAGAGCTGTTTCTAAGCAGACGATGGTAAAACAAGTACAAAAAAGCGGCTCTTTGTCAATAATGAAAATGGGGCTGAAGAATCAATTCTGATTCATCAGGCCCATAAATTATAGAGCACAAAAAGCAGGGCGTCCTCATTTAGAAAGAGGACGGCCTGCTTTTTTACAGACGCTTGCTTGATAGCAGCAATTATTGAGGGGTCAACTTTTCAAGAGCCGCTTGAGGAACGTCTTCTTCAGAAACTTCTTCCCAGCTTATAACGCCTTTGTTTGGATTGACCAATAGTTTCAAATAGGCGCCTTCTTTCAAAGGAGCGGAACGGTGTTCATTCATTTTGACCGTTTTGACGTCACCAGAGGCGCTGTAGGCTGTTTGTGTATAACGATAGATGTTTTCAACGACCCCCTCGTCACTGACTTCGGTATCGTGTTCCCCCGCATCGTTGATAACTGTATAGTAGTCACTTCCACCATAGTAATAGTCATAAGTAAGGAAGCAGCCGCCAAGAAAAATTGCTGTAAAAACCAGCGCTGCAATGATTTTCTTCACATTTCTCACCTCATCTTCTATTATTCATAAAAACCAGGCTTGCGTCCAATGGATCACAAAAAGCAAAGAAATTCTTAGGGATTAGCTGCCGAGACCTCTCGCTTGACTTTGACTAATTTTGACCTATAATAAGGGTAGATTTAAACTTACAAAAAATAAGTTAATCCTTATCTCTTTGGAAGCGTAAATCGCAAAAATATGATTCGAGTCAACCAACGACTCAACTTTCTCTAGGAGGGAAACAATATGGCAAAACAACATTATGATCGTAGCAAACCCCATGTCAACATCGGAACGATTGGACACGTCGACCATGGGAAAACCACCTTGACTGCTGCAATTACCACAGTTCTTGGGAAAAAAGGGCTTGCCAATCCGCAAGATTACGCAAGTATCGACGCGGCTCCTGAGGAACGCGAACGTGGTATCACAATCAATACTGCTCATGTGGAATATGAAACGGAAAAACGGCACTATGCCCATATCGATGCACCGGGACACGCGGATTATGTGAAAAATATGATTACAGGGGCTGCTCAAATGGACGGCGCAATCTTGGTCGTATCAGCGACAGATGGCCCAATGCCACAAACACGGGAGCATATTTTACTTTCTCGTCAAGTGGGTGTGAAACATTTGATCGTCTTTTTGAATAAAACGGACCTTGTCGATGATGACGAGTTGATCGATTTAGTTGAAATGGAAGTCAGAGAATTGCTGACTGAATATGATTTTCCTGGCGACGACATTCCTGTGATCAAGGGCTCTGCGTTAAAAGCCTTGGAAGGGGACCCAAATGCTGAAGCAGCGATCTTAACGCTGATGGATACAGTAGATGAATATATCCCAACGCCAGAACGTGATACTGACAAACCATTGTTGTTACCGATCGAAGATGTCTTTTCGATCACAGGACGGGGAACCGTTGCTTCTGGTCGGATCGATCGCGGCATGGTAAAAGTGGGGGATGAAGTAGAAATCGTCGGAATCAAACCTGAAACACAAAAAGCAGTCGTGACAGGGGTAGAAATGTTCCGCAAAACGATGGACTTCGGAGAAGCTGGCGATAACGTAGGGGTATTGTTACGGGGCATCACCCGTGATGAAATTGAACGTGGCCAAGTGTTAGCAAAACCAGGTTCTATCACACCGCATACGAAATTCCAAGCGGAAGTCTATGTGTTGACAAAAGAAGAAGGCGGTCGCCATACCCCATTCTTTAATAACTATCGCCCACAATTTTACTTCCGTACAACGGACGTAACTGGGAATATCGTTTTACCAGAAGGAACGGAAATGGTGATGCCTGGTGACAACGTAACGATCGATGTGGAATTGATCCATCCGATTGCTGTAGAAAATGGAACGACCTTCTCGATTCGTGAAGGTGGACGAACAGTCGGTTCTGGTATTGTTACCACGATCGAAAAATAATGATGAGTGAAACAGTGCTTCCTTTTGAAGAAGCGCTGTTTCCTTTTTCTTGTCAAAAGATCGCCAATCCCTCAGTCAGCTTAGGATTGCTTGTTTTTTTCTAAATAATCTTGTGATTTTATTAAGGATTTTTTAGGAGAGAAAAAATTCTAGTCAGCCCGTTCATTTCATAGTACGATAGATTCTGACTTAGAAAAGATGGGATGTATTTGATGAGAAAAATTCGACGTTTCCTAGGATTTATACTAAAGCTGGCCCTCGTGCTGTTGCTGATCGGGGCAGGGGTTTGGGTCTATCGAAACTACACGGCATTGAAAGCTGTCTATGCGTATGAAGAAGCAATCGCGCAACAGACGCAAGCCCACGACATCTCTGAATATCAGTCATTAGCCATGAGCATCATGCTGACGGAGTCAAAAGGACAAGGCAACGACCCGATGCAAAGTTCTGAAAGTGTTTATGGAAAACAAAATCAGTTCGATACGCCAGAACAAAGCATCGAACAAGGTGTTTCCTATTTAGCTGAGTTGATTGAAAAAGCCGAGCAAATGAACTGCGATCTTTGGACCGCCGTACAGGCGTATAATTTTGGTACAGATTATATTGATTATGTCGCTGCCCGAGGGGGAGTGAACACCTTAGAGTTAGCAGAAACATATTCCAGAGAGGTTTTATCTCCATTGTTAGGCAATGATACGGAACAAACCTATCGTTACTGGGGCATCCAATCCGTTTTTTATAATGGTGGTCACCTGTATCATAACGGCGGCAATTTATTCTACGCTGATTTAATAAAAATGAATCAATGGAAGATCAATGTTACGGCGCGTTTCTTTTCATAAGCGTTGTAAAATAAGTGAAACAAAAAAGCTTGAAATACAAATAAAATATGGTAAAATCATTATGAGTGATTCTGTCTAATTATTCTTCGCACTGATATCTATTAGTGCGTTTTTTTACCTAGTAAACCGATGAATACTTACCAAATGGAGGTGAGTGGATGGCACGAATTCCTCAAACGGTCATTGACGACATTCGCGAACGTAGCAATATCGTCGATATCGTGGGACAGTATGTCCAGTTAAAGAAGTCTGGAAAAAATTATTTTGGTTTGTGTCCGTTCCATAATGAAAAATCACCTTCTTTTTCCGTTGCAGAGGACAAACAAATTTTTCATTGCTTTGGTTGTGGTCGTGGTGGAAATGTGTATGGTTTCTTACAGGAGCTTGAAGGGATCAGTTTTCCAGAAGCAGTCGTCAAAGTAGCAGAAATGAACGATATTCCTCTTGATCCGCAATATCAGCAGTCTGAAGGCATCAATGAAGCGACCTCACAAACGAGTCAATTGATTGCGTTACATGAAAAAGCCGCCGAAGTCTATCATCACATGTTGGTGAATACGGCTGCTGGACAAGAAGCGCTTGATTATTTATTAGATCGTGGATTGACGATGGCACTGATCGAAGAGTTCAATATTGGCTTTGCACCGAATGAACGCTCGTTTTTGGAGAAAGTTTTTTTGAATGAAAAAGCCAAAGCAGAGTTTTTTCCTGATACAGGACTCTTTGTTCAGCGCAACGATGGCTCACTGGCGGATCGCTTTTACCAGCGAATCATGTTTCCGATCCGCAATCCTCAGGGGAAAACGATTGGTTTTTCTGGTCGGTGGTTAGCAAGCGAAAAAGTCGGTGATCAAGACCAACCAAAATATTTAAATAGTCCTGAAACGATTCTTTTCAATAAACGCGAGGTTCTTTTCAACTTTGACAAAGCGCGACGAGCGATGCGTAAAGATGGCCAAGTGTATTTATTTGAAGGATTTATGGACGTGATCGCCGCTTGGCAAGCAGGGATCGAAAATGGGATCGCCTCGATGGGGACCAGCCTGACCAATCAGCAGATCGCTCACATCGAGCGAGTGGCACAAGAAGTGATTCTTTGTTACGATGGAGATAGTGCAGGGGTTGAAGCCACGAACCGTGGGATCGATCTTTTGCAAAACAATAGCCGCTTGAAATTATCTGTGGTTCGAGTGCCGGAACGGATGGACCCAGATGACTATTTGCGCAAATATGGGACAGAAGCTTTTTATAAATTAGCTGTACATGGGAAAGAAACCGTCTTTGCTTTCAAAATGGATTACCATCGAGCAAATCGAAATTTGGCCAATGAGAAAGAGCAGCTAGATTATGTCCAAGTCGTTTTAAAGGAATTACAGCGGGTGGATTCTTTGCTGGAGCAAGACCGTTATTTGACTCAGTTGTCCACAGAGTTCAACTTGAGCCGTGAGACCTTGCAGCAGCAGCTCAAGCAAAACCGGCAAGAGCAGCAGCCGCGGCAAGATGCACCGCCGCCAGCGCCAACAACCAATAATCCTATGGTCTTTACGCCGCCAACGCGGCAGCAGCCCAAAACACAGGTAGAAAAAGCACAAGAATTATTATTGTACCGTTTGTTTCATGACAGTACGTTAAACCATCGCTTTCGAGCGAGTGGCATATCCTTTATCCATGATCGTTACCAACAGCTTTATCTGCTGTTTGATGCGTATATGGAAACAGAAGAACACTTTGTTTTAGCAAAGTTCTTAGATTTTTTAAAAGAAGATTCAATGAAAAAAATGGTGATCGATATTGCAGATCTTAAAGCTTCTGAGGAAGGGACTGAACAAGAATTTCAGGACATTCTGCAGGTATTTCAAAAGTCGGGCATTGCTGAAGAAATCAATCAAAAACGAATCCAGCAGCAAGAAGCAAGACAAATAGGAAACCAGCAATTAGAACTTGAACTTGCGATCGAAATCATTGATTTGACCAAACGGTTGAAACAAGCTAAATAGCGAACTGAAAGGGGCTTTCTTTCATGGCAGAAGAAACAAAAAAAACGTATGACAAAGCAGTTGCCGAATACATCCGAGAAAACAAAACAAAGGGGCAAGTTGTTTACGATGACATTACCAATCGTTTAGCAACGCCGTATACTTTGGATGCTGATGCAATGGACAAATTAATTCAAAAACTGGAGGATTCAGGCATCAGTGTCGTGGATGAAAATGGAGAGCCTTCAGTCCATAGTCTAAAGAGCAATGAAAAACGACAAGAAACACAACCTCAAGAAGATCTGTCTGCACCAACTGGTGTGAAAATCAATGACCCCGTTCGGATGTACTTGAAAGAAATCGGTCGTGTGCCGTTATTGACCGCAGAAGAAGAAGTGGCGCTCGCACTGAAAATCGAAGAAGGCGATCAAGAGGCAAAACAGCGTTTGGCAGAAGCCAACCTACGTTTGGTCGTTAGTATTGCCAAACGTTATGTGGGTCGAGGAATGCAATTCCTTGATTTGATCCAAGAAGGAAACATGGGCTTGATGAAAGCCGTTGAGAAATTCGACTACCGCAAAGGGTTCAAATTCTCGACGTATGCGACCTGGTGGATCCGTCAAGCGATCACCCGTGCGATCGCTGACCAAGCGCGAACCATTCGTATTCCTGTGCATATGGTGGAAACCATCAACAAATTGATCCGTATTCAACGGCAATTGCTGCAAGACTTAGGGCGCGAACCGACACCAGAAGAAATCGGCGCAGAAATGGATCTGCCGACGGAAAAAGTTCGTGAAATCTTGAAGATCGCTCAAGAACCTGTTTCATTAGAAACACCGATCGGTGAAGAAGACGATTCTCATCTAGGTGATTTTATTGAAGACCAAGATGCCACAAGTCCAGCAGAGCATGCGGCTTATGAGCTGTTGAAAGAGCAGCTAGAAGATGTACTGGATACGTTGACTGACCGTGAAGAAAACGTGCTGCGCTTGCGTTTCGGAATCGATGATGGTCGTACTCGGACATTAGAAGAAGTCGGCAAAGTCTTTGGGGTAACGAGAGAACGGATTCGTCAGATCGAAGCAAAAGCATTACGGAAACTACGCCATCCATCTCGTTCAAAACAATTGAAAGATTTCTTAGAATAATCAAGGTTTATCGACTTTCCAAAGGAACCCTTTGGAAAGTCTTTTTTATTCAGATTCTGTCCTCTCGACACAAGATTGGTAAAGAACTTAATAAAAACGTAACCAAGCAAGTGTTGGCTAATTGCCAAGAATGTGATAAATTTAATTTTGTGCATCTGCATCAAAACGTAACAAACAACGAAGTGTCAAAAAAGACCCATTATTTGCTGGTCTAAAAAAAGAAGCAGTAGGTACAGCAAGCGTCTGATGAAAGAGGCGACTGCTTCATAAAAGGAAATGCAAAAAACAAAAGGAGTCAGTTTGAATCAATGAAGAAGACATGTCCTGAATGTGGATTTCAAGCAATAGAAGAAACACCCGTTTGTCCCAATTGCGGGTTCCAATGGAACCAGGCAAAGGAGAATGAACTGGAACCAACATCTGACTCTTCCGTTACGCCAGAAGAGCCACAGAATAAAAATGATGATATTCGCTGGTCAGACTTTAAAAACGTCCCGATCGGAAAAATGGAGGAGCACTTAGGTGATCGGCCATCCTCAAATGAAGAAACGATCGACCTCGCGCAGCAAGGGACTTTTTCCGATGAGCAACATGTAACCCCCACATCAGCCTCTAAGAAAGAAGCTGAGGAAAAAACGGAAGTAGAAAGTTCTAGCGCAACGCAAGAGCATGCGACATCAGCCAGTGAGGAAGCAAGTGAAACCGATGCATTAAGTACGGAGGAACAGCATGACGCTGATATTTTGGCTGCTTATATCCGCCAACACAAACTTGATGAAGAAGAAAAAGCCGCTGCTCTAGAAGCAGAAGCCGCCACTGATGATTTGTCTGCTACTGAAGAAAGTCAGGAACAAGCCAGTGAGGAACCTCTACTGATAAGCGAAGATGAACCAGTGACGGATCCAGTCATTGAAGAAGCGAAGAAGCAGCCAGAACCAGTGATCGATCCAATTCCTGAGCCGATCACCGCAGCGGATGAAGCACCGAAAAAGGCGACTACTGAAGAAAAAACGTCGACGCCTAGCGAAAAAAAGAAGAGTCCTCGCAAAGCACTCTATATTACAGCGGCTTGTTTATTAGTGGCAGCTGGTGGCGGTTGGGCGTATTACTATCAACAGCAGCAACAAGAAACAGCCCGAGAAACGCAACTGGCGCAGGAAAACCGTACACTCGATCAAATTGAAAATGAGCTGAATGATTTTTATACAAATGATGAACGAGTGTTCATTAAAAACGACAAAACATCAGAACAGCTGACGGCTGTGACGAATCAGTTGGCAGAGTTTCAAGACCATGAACGGTACGATGCCTTGTCACAAGAAGCTGCGACGATCGCTGACAAACTAGCAACTTTGACCGAGATCAACAGCTATTTTAGCAGTCCTGCCGTTGTGGAAGATCAATTGGAAGAAGTCTCATTGAAAGAAGCGGCTGCCGTCACAATGGCGAAGCGTGAGAACGGGGATGCCTTTGATGAGTTGATCAATCAAGCCATCGACATGGGACAAAAAGAGTTCAGTGCGATCGAGGAAGTTCAAAATGCGGTGAAGAGCATGGTGGCTTTAAGTGGTGATGGTGAAGCACCTGAAAGTGTCACCCGTGAGAACTACAATGCCTTGATGAAAAAAGTCCAAGCTTTACCGATCGATTCATTGGTGGAAAGTCTCACTGCTGATCTGCGCAAAGTCGATACTGCGTTGACGAAGCGTGAAACCGCTACGCAAGAAGCAGCGGCACAACAACAAGCGGCCCAAGAAGCAGCACAAGCGGCGGCTTCTGAGAACAACGCTTCCGCTTCGAGCGGCGGTTCTACAAGCGCTGCGACGCCTGCACAAAGCACGTCTGAAGAAGAGTATGTGCTTTCGCCAAATACGCCAACAAATACCAATAATCAGCCAATTATTCCAGCCCGTCAAAGTGATTTGAATGATGTAAACAATAGCGCTTGGGTGTGGGCAGATGGTGTCCAAGAAAAAATCATTGCCACAGCGATTGCCCGTGGTTACGTGGTTGATGGTGGTTATACTTTTGAACGCGTGCGGATCGTCAACGGCGAAGGCTATTACAATTTTTATGCGACAAATGCCCAAGGCAGCTTGCTTAAAGGAACGGATGATTCAGCGTTCCCGCTATACTTATTTACGGTAAACGCCAAAACTGGCTATTTCAGAGGCAATGGGAACGATCATACCGTTCGCTAAGTCTCCTGAGTCACTAGAAAACTTTCAGAGTTATTACATGCACATGTGAAAAATACTTGTTTCCCCTCCCTGTTTTCGATATGATGAAAGATAATCGTTCAAACAGGGAGGGTTTTTTGTGCAGAAAATAGAAAGATATGATCGCTTTGAAGATGGGATCATTGCTTGTGTACCAACGATTCTTGGGTACTTAGGGATTGGTTTTGCGATGGGGGTCGTAGGAAAAGGTGTTGGGTTGTCGATTCTTGAAATTATTTTAATGTCTATTATTGTCTATGCAGGCAGTGCTCAATTTATTATTTGTGCATTACTCGCGATTCAAGCACCTTTCATGACGATCGTCGCAACCGTCTTTTTAGTGAATTTACGACATTTCTTAATGAGCTTATCAGTGGCTTCCTATTTTAAAAAGACTCCTTTGCTTTCTGCTATTGGGATTGGGACGCTTTTGACTGATGAGTCCTATGGCGTTTTGACGACGGCACTGCAACAAGACAAACCAGTCACAGCGAAATGGACCCATGGGTTGAACGTGATGGCGTATTTGAGTTGGATCTTCGCAACCTTTTTGGGCGGACTATTAGGCTCGTTTATTCCAGATCCAGAAGCGTTAGGCTTAGATTTTGCCTTGGTAGCCATGTTTGTTGGTCTTTTTTTATTTCAAGTAGAGCGACCCCTCAAGAAGAAAACCCAGCAAACGCTCTTAGTACTCGGGGCAGTTGTGGGGACATTGATTTTATTTATGCGTTTTTCTACTGCTGAGATCGCGGTAATTGCTGCGACCTTGGCAGGATGTTTGGTTGGGACGGTGACACATCATGACTAATTTTGTTATACTAATGCTAGCATGTGGGTTGGTTACTTGGATTCCGCGGATCGTTCCTTTTTTATTTTCTAAAAAGCTCGTATTTCCGAAACCTTTCACCATCTTTTTGAGTTACTTGCCGTTGTGTATTTTGGCGGCATTGTTGGTTCAAAATTTGCTGATCTTTCGAGAAGGGCAATTTCCCATCTTGAAAGTCAAAGAAACTGTTGCCTGTATCCCAGCATTGTTGGTGGGGTATTATACAAAAGATTTGATGAAGATCGTTATCACAGGCGTTATTGCTATGGCACTGCTGCGTTTCTTTTTCTAGCAACGGGCAGTTTTTATGAAGAAGGAGAGAATAGATGAAAGACTTATTAGCATCCGTATTTAGCGGATTGATCATTGATGAAAATGAACAGAATTATTTTGTTCAAAAAGGCGGGGTTACCTTCCGACTAGCCAAGGAAGAAGGCGAACATCATTTAGGTGAAGCCGTCGAAGGGTTTGGCTATCAAAACCAAAAGCAAGAAAATGTACTCACTACGAATATTCCGAAAAGCCGCAAAGGGCATTATGCCTTTGGTACAGTCACAGGAAGCCGTCGCGACTTAGGCGTTTTCGTCGATATCGGTTTAAAAGACAAGGACATGGTGGTTTCATTAGATGAATTGCCAACAATGCGGGAACTTTGGCCCAAAAAAGGCGATCGTTTGATGGTCAGCTTGCGCGTCGACGACAAAGAGCGTATATGGGCTTCGTTAGCAGATGAGAAAATCTTCAAGGCACTGAGTAAGAATGGTACGGAACAGATGAAGAATCAAGATGTTACAGGTACCGTGTATCGCTTAAAACTAGCCGGAACCTACTTATTGACGGATGATTTTTATATTGGCTTCGTCCACCCATCAGAGCGCTATCAAGAGCCGCGTCTTGGGGAAGTTGTCAAAGGACGAGTGATTGGGATTCGTCCAGATGGCGTCTTGAACCTTTCGTTGAAACCAAGAGCCCACGAGGCGATTTCAAATGATGCCGCCATGGTCCTAACCTTTTTAGAACGAGCACCAGAAAATAAAATTCCTTTTACCGATAAATCAGCACCAGAAGAGATTTTACAAACGTTTGGTATTAGTAAAGGCCAATTTAAACGGGCGTTAGGAACCTTGATGAAACAGCGTTTGATTGAGCAAAAAGATGGCTTTACGATTCTTGTTAAAAAACCTAATTGAGAATACTTGTTTCTTTTGCTGTTCTAATTTATAATGATTACAATGTTTGTCTTGGGTGATTCTCACTCAAATTAGAATCGTTATAAATTAGCGGCATACGGAGGCAACTATGAACACAACAGCAGCGTTAAAAAAGACCAAGAAACAATTGCACGAGTCGGGGTTCAAATTAACTCCTCAGCGAGAAGCGACGTTGTTGGTCTTATTAGAAAATGAGAAAGATCATTTATCCGCCGAAGAGATTTTCTTCTTTGTGCGCAAAAAAAATTCTGAGATTGGCTTAGCAACCGTCTATCGAACATTGGAGATTTTGACGGATTTGAAAATCGTCGATAAAGTCAGTTTTAATGACGGTGTCGCTCGTTATGACCTACGTAAAGAAGGCGCCAAACATTTCCATCATCACTTGTTGTGTTTGGAATGCGGCAATATCGAAGAGGTTGAAGAGGATCTGTTGGGCACAGTCGAAGAGATCGTCGAACAAAAGTACCATTTTTTAGTAAAGGATCATCGGTTGACATTTCATGGTGTCTGCCAAAAATGCCAAAACAAAGCCTAGTGTCTGTAGCTGGGTAATTTGAAAAAAATTTGTTATCACCCGAATGATAGTCAGATGGTTTCGATAGGAAGAGTGCTCTTTTTTCCAATTTGAAAGAAACCAAAAAATCTGCTATGATTCGGGTGTTTCCTTGGGAAAAAGATACGGGTAGATGCCTCTTTTTTTGTTGGCAAGCTACTATCTAAACGAGCCAGAATTTGATATGATAAAAAAGCTGAAAGTAGAGGAAGCCCCATGAACGAACAAATTATTGATTATCTTCATTATTTGACCATTGAGCGCGGGCTATCCCAAAATACCCGTGCCAGCTACCAGCGGGATCTGCAACAGTATCTTGCGTTTTTACAAAAAAAACAAGTGACGCAGTGGCAACAGATCGACCGAGTGATCGTTTTGTCTTTTTTGCAAAGTTTGCAAGAGGCGGGAAAATCCTCGGCAACCGTGATTCGGATGGTTTCCAGTTTGCGAAGATTCCATCAATATTTGCGTCAAGAACGGTTGACAGATCATGATCCGATGCAGCATATTGATTCGCCGAAAAAACAGCAGAAGCTACCTGACACTTTGAGTTTGCAGGAAGTGGAGCGCTTGATCGAAACACCAGATACTCGAGCGGTGTTGGGCATTCGCGATCGAGCGATTTTGGAAGTGATGTATGCGACAGGTTTGCGCGTCAGCGAGTTGATCGGTTTGAAATTGAATGATTTGCATTTAAGTATGGGCTTGTTGCAAACAACCGGGAAAGGCGACAAAGAACGGATCGTCCCATTAGGGGATCTAGCGATTCAATGGATCGAAACGTATCTCAGCGATGCACGTCCGTATTTGACGAGAAAAACACCGGATGAAAGCCACCTGTTTGTAAACAACCATGGCACACAGCTGTCTCGTCAAGGAATCTGGAAAAATTTAAAAGCCTTGGTTCGACAAGCTGGGATCACCAAAAATGTGACTCCCCATACGTTGCGCCATAGTTTTGCGACTCATCTATTAGAAAACGGCGCAGATCTGCGAACGGTTCAAGAGCTGTTAGGACACGCAGATATCTCGACCACTCAGATTTACACGCATATAACGAAGAAACGGATGACGGAAGTGTACAAGCAGCACTTTCCGCGCGCCTAGAAATCGAGGATGGAATGGAAGAAATCAAAATAAAATTAGCTGTCTTTGAAGGACCGTTGGATTTGCTGCTTCATTTGATCAAAAAACTGGAAATCGATGTTTATGACATTCCAGTTGCAACCATCACCGAACAATACATGAAGTATATCCATGCCATGAAAATTTTAGAATTAGAAGTCGCTGGTGAATATTTAGTCATGGCGGCAACTCTGATGGCGATCAAAAGCCAGATGCTGTTACCGAAACAAGAGCTGATTGCTGAAGTGGAAGAGTACGAAGAAGATCCACGGGATATGCTGGTGGCACAGCTGCTAGAATACCGCAAATTTAAGTATGCAGCCGAGCAGCTTTCCGAAAAAGCGGAAGAGCGCAGTTTGTATTATACGAAAGATCCGATGGACGTCGATGAATACAAAGAGGAAGAAGATCAGTTAAGAGCCAATCAATTCAATACGATCGATCTCTTTTTGGCTTTTCAAAAAATGATCGAGAAAAAGAAAAATCGCCAAGTACTAGAAACAAAAATTTCTCCTGATGAAAGCACCATCGATGAAAAGATGGCGGCGATTCAGCTGGAGATGCAGCATGTCAGTGCCAAAAAAGGCCGCAGCTTTGATTCGTTTTTTACGACCTACAATAAAACAGAAGTTGTGGTAACTTTTATGGCACTATTAGAATTAATGAAAAAAGGAACGATTCGAGTAGAGCAAACAGACAATTATGCGTCGATTCTGCTCTATCCAACAGGTAAAGAAGATGAGTAAATATAGTGAATTAGAAGCGATCTTATTCGTCGTCGGTGATGAGGGGATCGGACTTGAAGAATTGAGTTACTTAGTCAAAAGCAATACTGCCAGTGTCTATCAGCATTTGCAGGGACTAAATCAGCAATATGAAGAAAATGAACATACTGCGTTGCATATTCTTGAAGTGGGCAATCATTTTATTTTGACCACCAAGAAACAATTTGCCCCTTTATTGAAGAAATATGCTGAATCACCGATGGGCAGCTCGTTGTCGCAGGCCGCTTTAGAAACGTTGTCGATCATTGCTTACAAGCAGCCGATCACTCGGATGGAAGTAGAAGAGATCCGCGGCGTCCAATCTAGCGGATCGGTTCAAAAATTGGTGGCAAAACGACTGATTGAAGAAAAAGGCCGCGTTGACGGACCAGGACGAGCGATCCTATATGGTACGACGGAATACTTTATGGATTATTTTGGCTTAAAAAGTTTGGCTGAATTACCCGATATCCAATCCATGGAAGATGAACTTGAAGAAGATGCACCGTTTGATCTTTTTTACGACCGCTACAAACAAGCAGAAACAGAAGGAGAATGAAGATGGAACGTTTGCAAAAAGTGATTGCCCATGCTGGCATCACCTCAAGAAGAAAAGCTGAAGGATTGATAACTGAAGGCCGAGTGCGTGTCAACGGGCAAGTGATCAAAGAATTAGGGGTCCAAGTTAGCTCAAAAGATGTTGTTGAAGTCGATGGTGTACCAATTGAACAAGAACAACACGTCTATTATCTATTCTACAAACCTCGTGGTGTGATCTCAGCTGTAACGGATGATAAAAAGCGCAAAGTCGTTTTGGATTATTTTGCTGAAGTTCCTGAACGGGTGTATCCCGTCGGGCGCTTGGACTATGATACCTCTGGTTTGTTATTGCTGACAAATGATGGGGAATTGTCACAGACACTGATGCATCCGAAACACGAAGTCGACAAAGTGTACGTTGCCAAAGTCAAAGGGATTGCGGATAAAAAGCAGCTGCTCCCATTGACAAAAGGGATTCGGATCGAAGGCCGTAAGACGGCACCTGCTCGCTTTGAGATCTTGTCGACAGACCAAACGACGCAATCTAGTATTGTGCAATTGACGATCCATGAAGGACGCAACCATCAAGTCAAAAATATGTTAAAAGCAGTTGGTTTGCCTGTGCAAAAATTAAAACGGGAAAATTATGGTCCGTTAGATTTGAAAGGTCTTCGTCCAGGGGAATATCGAGAATTGTCGAAGAAGGAAGTCAGTCAGCTGAAAAATAGTGCAAAATAGTTGAAAA
This sequence comes from Enterococcus sp. 6D12_DIV0197, assembly GCF_002174385.1. Lineage (NCBI taxonomy): Bacteria > Bacillati > Bacillota > Bacilli > Lactobacillales > Enterococcaceae > Enterococcus > Enterococcus sp. 6D12_DIV0197. The sequence goes on along the minus strand of NZ_NIBN01000001.1, from coordinate 2,760,822 downwards.
GTATCTGAAAACGTAACTATTGTTAATTTTTAGATTTTGTGTATAATAGAACATGTAATAAATAGAATAAAGGTTCGTCTTCAGGGGCAGGGTGCAATTCCCGACCGGTGGTTATAGTCCACGACCTATTTCTTCGGAAATAGCTGAATCGGTGAAATTCCGATACCGACAGTACAGTCTGGATAAAGAAGATAGAGCGTATTTGATTTGCTTATGGCTATTTCGAATGCCCTCTTTTTTCCCTGTGGAAAAAAGAGGGTATTTTTTGTCTGGCGCCGACAAGAAAGCCGAGGAAATTTAATAGGTTCGTTTGAAGAGGAATCCTGAACTTAGGAGGATTTATACTGATGAACAACAAAACAAGAAAAATGGTGACGATCGCCATGTGTGCTGCTATGGGAACAATTTTGCAATTTATCGCTTTTCCGATTTTCCCAGCATTCAGCTTTTTAAAGATCGATTTTAGTGATATTCCCGTGATGATCATGATGTTTTTATTTGGTCCTTGGAGCGGGGTATTGACTGCTTTCATTCGTTCGGTGCTGCATTTGTTCTTATCTGGTTTTTCACCTGCTGATATGGTGGGGGATACGGCAAGCTTTTTAGCATCATGTGCCTTTACTTTGCCAATGTACTACTTTTTCCGCAAAGGTATTCACACCAAAAACAAAATGGTTGGTGTCATCAGCGGTATCTTGTCGGTAACGATTTTTATGAGTGTGGCGAACCTATTTGTGATCACACCGCTTTACCTGCGCTTTTTCGGGGTCACAGCCGATCAATTTTTAGGAATGTCTTTGCCGCAATATGTGGCGATCGGGATCTTACCTTTCAATTTGGTCAAAGGCGCAATCGTCAGTGCTGTCTTTTTAGCACTTCACGCCAAACTGCTGCCATGGTTGGCTCGTAAGCAGCCCCATCATTCTGCTATAGGAAAATAAAAAAATGAGCCGACTTGCTGTTGCAGACGAAAGGTCTGTCAATGGCAAGTCGGCTTTTTTTATTTTTCCATGATAATCGCACGGGTAGGGCATTTGCGATAAGCAGTTTTGACTTTTTCTTGTTGGTCTTCTATGATAAACTGTTGCCGAGCATTTGGTTCTTGGGCAAATAAAACGATCCCGTCTTCATCATAATCGAAGATCTCGGGGGCATAGATCGCACATAGGCCACAAGCAATGCAGCGCTCAGGAATAATTTTACAGCGTTGTGACATTTTTTAGTCCTTTCTGGAGGGGAAATATGGATTCTTTTATTTTAGCGCTGTTTTCTGATACTGACAAGCTGCGCCCATCAACACTTTATCAAATTCTCATTGGTAAGCGTACTAGCTCTGTCTTGAGTTATGCCTTTTTTTATGATCGCTTAGGTCTCTTTCAATCGTTGCCCCAGTTGAATGAGAAAGCGTATCAACAGACGCTCGCTGACTTGATCCAACGAGGGGCTCTAAGTCGAGATTCAGATGGTCTGCTGCTCAAAACGACCGCTAGAAACAGCCAGCAGCCAGGTGAACGATTGTTGCGTTATGCGAATTACTTTCGTTATGGACGAACGACGGAGGAGGCTTGGCGTTTTGTTCGGCTGCTGGTTCAAGCAGCTGCGTATCAAGGCGTGACCAATCAGTATATTCCCGTTGAAAACACGCCACTCTATACAGAACCTGTCCGTCAGCTGATCCGTCACAATCCTGACATCAAAAAGTGCCTGTATCAAGAGCTAACAGCAATTTTTGACCAGCTTCCCGCAGAAATGGCAGATTTTTTAGCGGGCACCTTATCGGGTCCAGATATTCTAGGGCAGGCGTTTTTTCAGCTTTTACCAGAAAATGTTCGAAGTAAGCCTTGGGACACTCTTTATGTAGGAGCTTCGATCCATCAATTTTTAACCTTGATCGAAAAAACGCCCCAGACGATCCTGTTTCGAGGATTGTCGCCTTTTCTAAAGAGAAGTTTAAACCAAAGCATGGTGGAAAGCCGAGCATTGTTTTTGCGAGGCGATTCTGTCGAGCAGATTATGGAAAAAAGAAGGATCAAACGAGGAACTGTTAATGATCATTTGATTGAGTGGGCATTGCTTGATCCCACGTTTCCTTTTCAGCGCTTTGATACAGCGTTGTTGAAAAAGCTGCCAGAAGCTTCTTGGAAAAATAGCTATCAAGAATTACAGGCGCTTCTTACGATTGATTTTTTGACGATTCGTTTGTTACAGATTGCTCAGAAGCGGGGGATTCGATGTTAGAAGATGCACTGAATCAGTATTTTGGTTTCAAAACATTCCGCCAAGGACAAAAAGAAGTCATCGAAAGTGTTTTAGCGCAGCAAGATACGTTAGCGATTCTGCCTACTGGGAATGGCAAAAGTCTGTGCTATCAGCTGCCAGGGTACCTAGTAGACGGGATCGTGATCATTATCTCGCCGTTAGTCTCTTTGATGGAAGATCAAGTCTACGGCTTACAAAAGCAAGGGGAAAAACGCGCGATTGCGTTTAATAGTCAATTGGACCTTGCTGATCGCCAGTATGTGATGCAGCATTTGCAGAAGTACAAGTTTTTGTTTTTAAGTCCAGAAATGATCGTACAAGAAGCTGTTTTGCATCAATTGGAACAGGTTAAGATCGCCATGCTCGTGGTGGATGAAGCCCATTGTGTTTCGCAATGGGGCATTGATTTTCGACCAGAGTACTTGCAGCTTGGTGAAGTAAAGAAACGCTTGAAGGCACCCGTCACATTAGCCTTGACGGCTACTGCAACAGCACAAGTGGAAGCAGACATACGGCAAGTATTGTTAGCAAAGAACGCCAATGTCTACCGTTATTCGATGAACCGCAGCAATATCGGCTTGTTCGTAGAGCAAACGACAGACAAAGATGCGGCATTAGCAGACTATCTCAGCCGCTTAGGCGGGGCTGGGATCATCTACTGTTCCACAAGAAGCAAAGTCGAAGAAGTCTATAACAAACTGCGTCAGCGCTATTTGGTAGGCTATTATCATGGTGGTCTCGCGAGTGATCAAAGAAAAACGTTGCAGCAGCAGTTTTCTCAGAATAAATTAAAATTACTCGTTGCTACCAATGCCTTTGGGATGGGGATCAATAAGGAAGATATTCGCTTTGTGATCCATTATGATCTACCTGATTCGTTAGAGAATTACAGTCAAGAAATCGGGCGAGCTGGTCGTGATGGCAAACAAAGCAATGCGATTTTGCTTTATCAGGAACATGATGAGCAGATCCATTACTTCTTTCAGCGAGAAAATAAAGAAGAACGCCTTGCTTTAGAACGAATGGTTCAGGAGAAGAGGAAAGAACCCTTGACACCGTTGCAAGAAAAGTGGCAGCAAAAAATGAAAGAGTTGGGGACTTCCTTTTGGCTGGAAACATTAAAACGCAATGAACAGCAAAAACAAGAACAATTACAGAAAATGTTGGCTTATATTCATTTTACAGGTTGTCGCCGACAATTTTTACTGGCGCATTTCGGAGAGGAAGCCCAGGAGAATCCTTATTGTTGCGACAATGACGGGATCGAAATAGCGGGTGAAGAACAGCTGCCCGAGAAAAAGGAAGCCCATCATTGGCAGGAACGTTTAATAAAAATTTTTAAAGATATAAATTGAATCGTATTTTGTAGGACAGTTTTTATTTACCTATGGTATAATACATCGGAAGGAAACTAGGAGGGAATACGAGTGAGCAAGAAAGACAATGACTACAATTCAGAAAATCAAGAACCGTGGGAACAACCAATCTATGATACAGAATACGATGATTCTGCATCAAGATCCCAACAAAGAAAACAAAAGCGTGGGAATTCACTCTTTTTGACGGTCGTTTTAGTTTTGCTTTTCTTGATCGTGGCAATTCCGGTTGGTGCCGGTATTTGGGTATTGAACCATAACAATGATGCCCCAACCACAGCAAGTTCGAGCAGTACTGTAGAAAGTACGACAGAGTCTTCAACAACCGAATCATCAACGACGGAATCATCCACTACGGAATCGACAAGTGAAACGAGTTCGTCAACAAGTGAATCAAGTTCTTCATCAAGTAGCAGTAGTTCTGCACCAGCTTCAACGACGCCATCAAGTAGTGAACCGGCGCAACAAGAAAACAATGCGGGACAAGAGAATACGCAAACTGATCAAGGTCAAGGCGCAACTGGTACCGAGGAATACACGACAGTCCAAGCTGGCGAAGGTCCTGAACAAGTGGCAGCCCGTACAGGCATCTCAGTTGAAACCCTATATCAATTAAATGGGATTGATCCAAACAACTACATGCTTTACCCTGGCGACACCTTACGAATTAAATAAAAAACCGCTTTGGCGGTTTTTTTTCTTGAAAGAGAGAAGCCAAGGTGGACGATAAGCAGAAACGATGAAGGAATACACATCGTTGGGAAACGAGGAGTAAGAAAAATGAAAAAAATCAACATCGCTATTGATGGTCCTGCGTCATCTGGGAAAAGCACAGTGGCAAAAATCATCGCGAATGACCTGGGATTTATTTATACGGATACTGGTGCCATGTATCGAAGCATCACGTATTTAGCTTTAAAAACGGGCTGTTCACTTGAAGATGAAGCGGCGATCGCTGCTTTGATCGATCAATACCCCATCACTTTTGAACCGACTGAACACGGTCAAGAGGTCTTTGCAGGAGGAGAGCAAGTCACAGAAGCGATCCGTCAGCCAGAAGTAACCAACGCAGTTTCGAAGGTGTCGGCATACCCTGCGATCCGCGAAAAACTCGTCCAACAACAGCAGATGATCGCTAAAGATGGCGGTGTCGTGATGGATGGCCGCGATATTGGTACGGCGGTTTTACCACAAGCAGAAGTCAAGATTTTTCTGGTAGCAAGTGTGGAAGAACGCGCACAGCGCCGTTTTAAAGAAAATCAGCAAAAAGGGATCAAAACCGATTATGAGACGTTGAAAGAAGAGATCCAGCAAAGAGATTATCTGGATTCTCACAGAGAAGTCTCCCCTTTGAAACAAGCGGAGGATGCGGTTCGAATCGATACGTCTGGTTTAACGATCGAGCAAGTCGTCGAAGCAATCAAAAAAACCATCAAAGAAAAAATTGATTAACAAAAACAATGGGTGTTCCCCATTGTTTTTTTATTTTTCGAAACCAAAAGATGAAAGTGAGTAAGAAAACAGAGGTGAAAAGACTTTTTTAACGAAAAAACCGTAGTTTTTTAGGAAAATAAGAGAAATCGCTTTATTTTTTTTTCATTCTATTTTAAACTAAAAGATGTAGTGCAATTATTGCAGAATTGTTGGTTAGGAGGACATGAGAGATGACAGAATTTGAAAATAATCAGGTTGAGAGTGGAAATGAATCAATGGAAGCCGCTTTAGACAATTTCCAAGAAGTAAAAGTTGGAGATATCGTTAAAGGTGAGGTATTGGCCATTGAGGATAAACAAGCGATCGTAGGGATCGAAGGCGCCGGCGTTGAAGGCGTTGTTCCTGCAAAAGAATTATCAACTTTACCTGTTGAAGACATCAACGAAGCAGTCAAAATTGGGGATGTCTTAGAATTGGTTGTGATTTCAGCAATTGGTAAAGACAAAGAAAACGGCAGCTATCTCCTTTCTAAACGTCGCTTAGACGCGAAAAAAGTTTGGGAAGATATCGAAAAAGATTTCCAAGAAGGAAAAATCATTGAAGCACCAGTCACCAACGTCGTTAAGGGCGGGTTAGTGGTTGATGTAGGTGTTCGTGGGTTTGTCCCAGCATCAATGGTCGAAGACCATTTTGTTGCGGATTTCGAAGATTACAAAGGGAAAACATTGACCTTCAAAATCGTTGAGATCGAGCCTTCAGAAAACCGTTTGATCCTTTCTCATAAAGCAGTTGTCGAAGCAGAAAAAGCAAAACAAAAAGAAGCTTTATTAGCTGATTTATATGAAGGACAAGAAGTAGAAGGAAAAGTAGCGCGTTTGACCGACTTTGGTGCCTTCGTAGACCTTGGCGGCATCGATGGACTTGTCCATGTCTCTGAAATTTCTCATGGACATGTTGGCAAACCTAGTGATGTTTTATCTGTTGGCGATACCGTCAATGTGCGTATCTTATCTGTTGATGCAGACAAAGAACGTGTGTCACTTTCGATCAAAGACACATTGCCTGGACCTTGGACCAATATTGAAGAGCAAGCGGCTGTTGGCAGTGTCTTGACGGGGACTGTTAAACGCTTGACAAGCTTCGGTGCGTTTGTGGAAGTCTTCCCAGGTGTTGAAGGGCTGATCCATATCTCACAAATCTCCCATAAACACATTGCGACACCACATGAAGTCTTACAAGAAGGTGATGAAGTGCAAGTGAAAGTGCTTGAAGTGAACCCTTCAGAACACCGAATCGCATTAAGTATCAAAGCATTAGAAAAAGCCGAAAACACCAATGAAACACAAGAGGTTTCAGAGGACGACTATCAATTGCCAGAAGAATCAACTGGTTTTACTATGGGTGATATCTTAGGTGATGCCTTAAAAGACAGCGACGAAGAGTAATTGTATGCCATCAGCTTATAACGATTCGATGTTTGAATTTGTTATAAGCTGGTTTTTTGTTTGCCAGGAAAGCTTGCAACTTTCCATGGCTTTAGGTAAACTAAGTAAGATTGAATACAAGAAGCAGCGTACAAGGACTGCTTTTTTAAATGGAGGGTAAAAAATGTCAAATCCAACAATAGCGATCGTTGGACGTCCGAATGTGGGGAAATCGACCATTTTCAACCGGATAGCTGGAGAACGAATTTCGATCGTTGAGGATACTCCAGGAGTGACCAGAGATCGTATTTATGCCACCGGTGAATGGCTAGGCCGTGAGTTTAGCGTAATCGATACAGGTGGGATCGATTTAAGTGATGAGCCGTTTATGGATCAAATCAAGCATCAAGCAGAAATCGCCATCGATGAAGCAGATGTCATTGTTTTTATTACGAGTGCTCGTGAAGGAGTAACCGATGCTGATGAGCTTGTGGCTCGTTTGCTGTACAAAAGCAACAAACCCGTGATTTTAGCGGTCAACAAAGTTGATAATCCCGAGATGCGTACCGACATCTATGAATTTTATGGTTTGGGTCTAGGCGATCCATACCCAATCTCAGGAAGTCATGGATTAGGGATCGGGGATGTTCTTGATGAAGCAGTCAAACACTTCACCAATGAAGCAGAAGAAGAAGATGATTCCATCATCAAGTTTAGTTTGATTGGTCGTCCAAATGTCGGTAAATCCTCTTTGATCAATGCAATTCTAGGGGAAGAGCGAGTGATCGTTTCTGATATCGAAGGAACGACTCGTGATGCGATCGATACCCATTTTACCAGCGAAAGCGGTCAAGAATTTACCATGATTGATACCGCCGGCATGCGTAAAAAAGGGAAGGTCTACGAGTCTACTGAAAAATACAGTGTCATGCGGGCGATGCGGGCCATTGAACGCTCAGACGTCGTCTTGATGGTCTTGAACGCTGAAGAAGGGATTCGCGAGCAAGACAAACGGATCGCTGGCTATGCCCATGAAGCAGGCCGTGGAATCATTATTGTTGTCAATAAATGGGATACATTGAAAAAAGAAACGAATACGATGCGTGATTTTGAAGAAGAAATCAGAGACGAATTCCAATATTTGGATTACGCGCCAATCATTTTTGTTTCCGCAGTGACGAAACAGCGCTTGAATAAGCTGCCGCAATTGATTGAAGAAGTCAGCATGAATCAAAACATGCGTATTCCATCTGCGTTGTTGAATGACGTCATTATGGACGCTGTGGCGATCAACCCAACCCCAACAGACAAAGGCAAACGTTTGAAGATTTTTTATGCGACGCAAGTAGCTGTCAAACCGCCAACTTTTGTTATTTTTGTCAACGAAGAAGAACTGATGCATTTCTCTTATGCACGTTTCTTAGAAAATCAAATCCGCAAGGCATTCACTTTTGAAGGAACGCCGATTCGGATCATTCCTCGCAGAAGAAAATAGAGATTTTATCATACTTTGTTTCTTTTTACAAAGAAATCTGTCCTTTTCTAGAAAAATGGGAAAAAACCAAAAAAAAACCCCCTAAAAACGTTAAAATCCTTGATATTACAAGGTTCTTATGATAACGTTATATCAGAATATTGATGGTAATCAATATTTGACAAAAACCTTGGACCACTCAAGATTTTTGTTGATGCATGACATCAAAAAAAATATCAGGAGGTGAAACCATCCATGGCAAATAAAGCAGAATTAATCGAAAAAGTTGCAGCAGCTACTGACTTAACTAAGAAAGACGCAACTGCAGCAGTAGACGCTGTATTCTCAACAATTCAAGACGCTTTAGCTAACGGTGAAAAAGTTCAATTGATCGGCTTTGGTAACTTTGAAGTTCGTTCTCGTGCAGAACGCAAAGGACGCAACCCACAAACTGGTGAAGAAATCAAGATCCCTGCTAGCAAAGTACCTGCATTCAAACCAGGTAAAGCTCTTAAAGACGCAGTGAAATAATTGAGTCTTGTAGAAACCCTTGAGTAATCAAGGGTTTTTTCTTTTGTCTAACTAGGGACTGCCACCATGCAGGCGGATCGAATGGGAAAAGAAACGGTTATTATTGTCAGAAAATTCAAAAATATTTTTTGTTTTTCTTTTGAGCTAAAAAAAACAAGGGTTGCGGGCACACCTTAATTCTCAAGCAAGAATAAAGGTGATTTAAAAGTCATTTTTATCAAAAGAAGCAAGCGATTAAATGACATCTAATGTGAGGAAGGGTTCCTTGGAATTGTCATTATTGAAAAAAAATTCAGAAAATTCGTTGACAAGTGTTTTTGCAAAGGGTATATTGGTAAACAATTACAAGAACGTTACTATTTCTAATGAAGGAGCCATTTTCTATGCGCAATTTTAATCAATATTTATTAGTCATTATTATTGATACCAGGACTTAGAACACGGAAGCAAAAATTATCCGTTTGTTTGAGTCCTATTTGCGTAAGTAAAATGGGATTCTGGCAAAGCATCCCAGTTTTTTATAACCGGGATGCTTTTTTTTATTCCAAAATGCAGGAGATGATGAGTGTGAGAAGTGATCAGATTAAAAAAGGGATCGATGCAGCGCCAGCTAGGAGTCTGCTCTATGCCACAGGACAAGTAAAAAATATCCATGACATGAACAAGCCATTTATTGCGATATGTAATTCCTATATCGATATTGTGCCTGGACATGTGCATTTACGGGAGTTAGCAGATATCGCTAAGGAAGCGATTCGTGAAGCTGGCGGCATCCCTTTTGAGTTCAATACGATCGGTGTGGATGATGGCATTGCGATGGGCCATATTGGCATGCGTTATTCGCTACCCAGCCGAGAATTGATCGCTGATTCCGCAGAAACCGTGATCAATGCTCACTGGTTTGACGGCGTATTTTATATCCCGAATTGCGACAAGATCACTCCTGGCATGATTTTAGCAGCGATGCGGACGAACGTACCGGGGATCTTTTGTTCTGGCGGTCCGATGAAAGCCGGTATTGATCCACGGGGCCACCAGATAACCTTGTCTTCCATGTTTGAAGCCGTGGGGACTTACAAGACTGGCAACATGACGAAAGAAGACTTTGAATTTATGGAGCAAAATGCCTGTCCGACTTGCGGTTCCTGTGCTGGGATGTTTACTGCCAATTCAATGAATTGTCTCTTAGAGATCTTAGGATTGGCAATGCCAGGCAATGGTACGATTCTTGCCGTGTCTGAAGAACGACGAGAACTAGTTAGACAAGCCGCCTTTAAGTTGATGGATCTTGTTGAAAAACAAGTGAAACCTCGAGACATCGTGACCAAAGAAGCTATTGATGATGCCTTCGCTTTAGACATGGCGATGGGGGGGTCCACCAACACAGTGTTGCATACCTTAGCGATCGCCAATGAAGCTGAGATCGATTATGACTTAAGACGGGTCAATGAAATCGCTAAAAGAGTGCCTTATCTCTCAAAAATCGCGCCATCATCAGCCTATTCGATGCACGATGTTCATGAAGCTGGCGGCGTTTCCGCAATCATAAGGGAGCTTTGTGATATCGAGGGAGCGATTCATCCTGATCGACCGACTGTCACAGGCAAGACGTTACGAGAAAATGTCGCTGAAGCGAAGATCCACAACGAAGAAGTTATTCATCCCAAAGAAAACCCGTATAGTCCTGTGGGTGGTCTATCGATCTTGTACGGTAATATCGCCCCAGAAGGCAGTGTCATCAAGGTCGGTGGGGTCGATCCAAGTGTCCAAGTGTTCAAAGGCAAAGCGATCTGTTTTGATTCACATGATGAAGCAGTTGCTGCCATCGACAATCATACCGTACAAAAAGGACATGTTGTAGTGATCCGCTATGAGGGACCAAAAGGAGGACCAGGTATGCCAGAAATGTTGGCGCCTACCTCAAGCATCGTTGGACGTGGGTTAGGCAAAGATGTCGCCTTGATTACAGACGGCCGCTTTTCAGGAGCGACGCGGGGGATCGCAGTTGGACATATTTCTCCGGAAGCTGCAGCCGGTGGTCCATTAGGACTAGTCAACGATGGCGATGAGATCATTATTGATTTGCCAAATCGAACGCTAAATCTGCAAGTTTCAGAAGAAGAGCTTGCCAAGCGTGCGCAAGAACGACCGAAGTTTCGTTCAAAAGTGAAAAAAGGATGGCTTGCACGTTATACCGCTTTAGTGACCTCTGCCAATACGGGCGGGATTATGCGAGTACCTGATGAGGAGGAGTAGCAATGGAAAATATCGAGTATCAAGCATCGCATCTAAGGACTGGCGCACAAGTATTAGTGGACAGCTTACAAGAGCAAGGCGTCGAAATGATCTTTGGCTATCCGGGCGGCGCCGTCCTGCCGTTATATGATCAATTATATGATGCAGCGATTCCGAATATTTTGACGCGTCACGAGCAAGGCGCGATCCACGCCGCTGAAGGCTATGCCAAAGCTACTGGCAATGTTGGGGTCGTTTTAGTGACGAGCGGACCAGGTGCTACAAATGTCGTCACGGGCATTGCCGATGCTATGAGTGATTCCGTACCATTGGTAGTTATCACGGGACAAGTGGCGGTACCAGGAATTGGCAAAGATGCCTTCCAAGAGGCGGATATTCTGGGTATCACGTTGCCGATCACGAAGCACAACTACCAAGTCCGCTGTGTCGATGAGCTGCCAAAAGTGATCGCTGAAGCCTTCCATATCGCTTCCACAGGGCGAAAAGGACCGGTTGTCATCGACCTTCCGAAAGATATTACATTACAAGAAACCGCTGAAACCTGCTCATTGCCGATCACAAGGAAAAGTTATCAGCCGACGGCAGAGCCATCCCGTCTGCAAATCGAAAAACTGATGCAAGTCTTGGAAAAAGCTCAGCGACCAGTGGTACTGGCGGGTGCAGGCGTGATCGCTGCTGAAGCTGCAGCTGAACTAAATGCATTTATTGCCAAGTACAAGTTGCCGACAGTGACAACGTTGCTTGGCTTAGGCTTACTGCCAAGTGATCATCAATTTTTCTTAGGCATGGGCGGTATGCATGGCACCTATGCGGCGAACATGGCTTTATCAGAAGCCGATTTGATTATCAATATCGGCTCTCGCTTCGATGATCGCCTAGCAACGGCCGGCAGTCAGTTCGGCAAGCAGGCGATCGTTGCTCATATCGATATTGACCCAGTGGAGATCGGCAAGATCGTAACGACAAAGATCCCAATCGTCGGCGATGCCAAGGCTGCTTTGCAGCAAATGCTGCGGTACCCACCAACAAGAGGAACCTGGACGACTTGGTTGGATCTATGCCAAAAACGGAAAAAGGAAAAACCTTATCGCTATGATCGCACTCAGACACAAGAAATCAAACCACAAAAAGTCATCGAAGAAGTAGGGCGTTTGACCAAAGGAGAGGCTTACGTCATCACCGATGTTGGTCAGCATCAAATGTGGGTCGCGCAGTATTATCCTTTTCGCTTTCCCAAACAATTGATTACCAGTGGCGGACTAGGGACGATGGGCTATGGCATCCCTGCAGGAATCGGCGTTCAATTTGCTCATCCAGAAAAAATGGTCGTGGTGTTCGTTGGCGATGGTGGATTTCAAATGACGAACCAAGAATTTGCGATTTTGAATGAGTATGGCTTGAATGTCAAATTTGTGTTATTGAACAACTGCTCTTTAGGAATGGTTCGCCAATGGCAAGAAACATTCCATGGCAAGCGGCGCTCTGCCTCCGTTTTTGCGCAGCAGCCTGATTTTGTCAAACTGGCACAGGCTTATGGCATTGAAGGCTGTCGGATCGATGACCCAGAGCAACTGGTTGATCAATTGGCAGCAGCTTTTTCTCAAGCAGGGCCGCAGCTGATCGAAGTAATGGTCTCGCCATCTGAGCATGTGCTGCCGATGATCCCACCGGGGAAAGCCAATCATGAAATGATGGGGGTCTAAGGGGATGAAACGGGTATTAGCAGCAATCGTCCATAATGAAGCAGGTGTTTTGAGCCGTATCACGAGTGTCTTGAACCGTCGTCAAGTCAATATCGAGAGTATCTCTGTCGGTACGACAGAACGACCAGAGTTTTCACGTATGACGATCATTGTCAACGTGAACGATTTGGCAGAAACAGAACAAGTGACTAAGCATCTGAACAAGCAGATCGATGTCTTGAAGGTTTCTGATATTACAGAAGTTCCTCATATCGAACGGGAGCTGGTGCTGATCAAAGTCAATGCGCCAACCACAAGCCGTTCGGAGATCCAAGCAGTGATCGATCCATTTCGAGCACACATTGTCGATGTGGCACTAAAAACAATCGTTGTGCAAGTTGCTGGCGATACGAAAAAGGTAGAAGCGTGCATCGAGGTTTTACGTCCATACGGCATCAAACAATTGGCACGGACGGGTGTCACTGGCTTTACAAGAGGGTAAGTGCAATTTTGAATTGCTTAAAATAAAGAAAGAATTCGGAGGAAACAAGTATGGTAAAAGTATATTACAACGAGGAAGTTACAGATAATTTAGGAGACAAGAAGATTGCGATCGTCGGCTACGGCTCTCAAGGGCACGCTCATGCGCAAAATTTACGGGACACAGGTCATGAAGTCTTTATCGGCATTCGTGAAGGAAAATCAGCGGAAGCCGCAAGAAACGATGGATTTGAGGTTTTCCCAGTAGCCGAAGCCGTTCAAAAAGCGGATGTAGTCATGATCTTGGCACCCGATGAGATCCAAGGATCGTTGTATAAAAATGAGATCGAACCGAATCTTTCTGCGGGCAATGCATTAGCATTTGCTCATGGTTTCAATATTCATTTTGATGTGATCGCGCCACCAAAAGAGGTGGATGTTTTTCTAGTTGCGCCAAAAGGACCAGGTCATTTGGTGCGTCGAACCTTTACCGAAGGGTTTGCGGTACCAGCCTTGTTTGCAGTTTATCAAGATGCGACTGGTAACGCACAAGCAACGGCTTTATCCTATGCAAAAGGCATTGGTGCCACAAGGGTCGGCGTTTTGGAAACGACCTTTAAAGAAGAGACCGAAACCGATCTTTTCGGTGAGCAAGCCGTACTTTGTGGCGGTTTGACCAGTATGATCGAAGCGGGCTTTGAAACATTGGTAGAAGCGGGGTACCAACCGGAATTGGCTTATTTTGAAGTTTGTCATGAATTGAAACTGATCGTTGACTTGATTTATGAAGGAGGCTTCAAAAAAATGCGCCATTCGATCTCGAATACGGCTGAGTATGGTGACTACGTTTCTGGTGCTCGGGTGATCACTGCACAAGCCAAAGAAAACATGAAAGCCGTATTGACAGACATCCAAAACGGCCAATTTGCGAAAGGATTCATTGAAGACAATCAAAACGGCTTCCCTGAATTCCATAAAATGCGTGAGGAAAACGGCAATCATCAAATTGAAAAAGTCGGCAGCGAGTTACGGAAAATGATGCCGTTTGTTGCGAAAGATTAGGAGGGACGCGTTTGTTGGTGACAGTTTCTGCAATCGAACAAGCCTACGAGCGACTGCGGGGAGCAGTTAGTCATACGCCGCTGCAGTATGATCGCTTTTTATCTGAGAAGTATCAAGCGACGGTCTTGTTGAAGCGAGAGGACTTGCAAAAAGTCCGCTCCTTCAAATTACGCGGTGCCTACTATGCGATCACCCAGGCAGATCCTGAACTGACTCGTCGTGGCGTCGTCTGTGCCAGTGCCGGAAACCATGCGCAAGGTGTTGCTTATACCTGTCAAGAACAGCAGATCCGAGCGGTTATTTTCATGCCGACAACGACGCCACAGCAAAAAATCGCGCAAGTCCTCTTTTTCGGTGGAGATTATGTCAAAATCGAATTGGTGGGAGATACGTTTGATGTGGCAGCCCAAGCGGCTAAACACTTTGCAAAAGAACAGCAAATGGCCTTCATTGCTCCCTTTGACGATCCTAATATTATCGCAGGACAAGGAACCGTTGCTGTGGAGATGCTGGCGGATGCTGAAAAAAAACAAGTAACGATCGATCTGGTCGTGGCAGCGATTGGCGGGGGCGGCTTGATCAGCGGAACCGCAGCCTATTTGAAAGAAAAGCAACCGAAGATAAAAGTTGTTGGAGCAGAACCTGTAGGGGCAGCCTCGATGCAAGCCGCCTTTGATCATCAAGGACCAGTGGCGCTGGAGCATATTGAAACCTTTGTGGATGGTGCAGCGGTCAAACAAGTCGGAGCTCAAACCTATGCCCATGCCAAACGCTATGTGGATCAATTGGTAGCTGTGGAAGAAGGCGCAATCTGTCAAACGATTCTGGAATTGTACAGCAAGCAAGCGATCGTCGCTGAACCAGCTGGTGCCTTGAGTGTGGCAGCTTTGGATCTGATCAAAGAGCAAATCAAAGGCAAAACAGTCGTCTGTATTGTGAGTGGCGGTAACAATGATAGTTCCCGTATGGCAGAGATCGAAGAGAAATCACTGATCTATCAAGGATTGAAACATTATTTTATCGTCAATTTCCCACAACGTCCCGGTGCGTTGAAGGAATTTGTTAGCCATGTATTAGGTCCCGATGATGATATCACTAGGTTTGAATATACAAAAAAAATCAATCGTGGAACAGGACCAGTAATGCTGGGAATCTTGTTGAAACACAAAAAAGATCTCCCCGCATTACTGTCACGAATTGAACAGTTTGACAAAAACTATATCAACCTTCAGCAAAATCAATCACTCTACTCACTTTTGGTTTAAGAAAAAACATGATTTTCCTTTGGAAGAAGAGGAAATCATGTTTTTTGCTTTTTATCGGATCGTTGAACCAATCACAGGAAAATACTTCCTAATCATTAGCGATTTAGTAGGTGTTTAAGCTCCTTCTTGTTATAATAGGAAGTAGTAGCAAAGGAGTGAGCCGATGGAAGCTGTTTTTTTCCGAAATGAACAAGAAACCCAAATTTCTTATGGTGAAACACTAGCATCGGTCATGAGAGAACAGTCGATCGAGCCGCAGCAGGTGATCATTTTGACGAATCAGCGCTATTATGACCGCTTTTCAGAAAAATTGACCCGCCTGTTTTTGCCACGAGAGGTCAATTGGTATATTTGTACCAATCAAATGTATTGCAACAACTTTAGTGAGTTTAAAGCTGCAATGGATTTCTTCGGCCGCTTTTCAAAACAAGAGCCGCTGCTGATCGTCGGTTTTGGGAATGAAGGCGTGTTGGCATTGAGCAGTTTTATCCACGCGACGTCGGTTCTGACGACACAGCTTTGGCTGATTCCCGTTTCCTTGCGGGCCTTAGCTAAAAGTGTGAAAGAAACAGCGATCGTTGTGAAAAAGCCAGATATCCCGATGCTGGAAAATCCTAATACACCCGAATTTGTTATTTACGATCAGACGATCGCAGAAAAACAGATCGATGGGAAATTGGTCGATTTTTTGACTCTGATTCGTTGTGGCGTGCTTGCCGATAGTGAGTTTTTAAAAGAGCTTTATCGAACTTATCCCAGTCATCAGGCGTTGATGAGACATTCGTTGGCTGCGTATACCGATCGGTTGATCCAACTATACCAGCAATCAGGCAGCGAATTGGAGGAGTTTGGCCAACTCTTTGCCGATGCTGCTTATCGAACGGAAAATGGGCACTTGCTGTCTGATGCGATGAAATTATTCTTTGGCTTTTTGTTTCATTTTATGTGGACCGTCCAGCAGCAGCAATTGACTGTCGATCTGCCCGTGTTCTGCCAATGGCTTGCCCGATTGGGTTTTCCTATCGAATTGCCCGAGTCTTTTTCATTAAGCGAATATTTCAGTCATGTACTGGAATTGCAGCAAAAAGAAAAAAAACTGTTATTTTTGGCAAAAGTTGGTACAATAGGGGGCAGAACAAAAATCGAGGAAAAAGATCTCGTCCAGACGATGGAGACTTATCAGCGATTAATCAATGAGATTCGAGGGGTTTAAATGGAAACATATAGTGAAAAAATGTTAAAAGCATTAGCCGCGGAAGAACTGGCTGAAGCACAATTAAATTTTACCGAAGCTCTGCAAAAAGATGATGATGAGACATTAGGCGCTTTAGGTGATGAACTATTGCAGATCGGCTTTTTGGAAGAGGCGAAAACGTTATTTGAAACCTTGCAGCAACGACATCCTGATAATGAAGCTTTGCTGCTTCCTTTAGCGGAAATTGCGATGGAAGAAGACCAGATTGAAACAGCCTTCACTTATATCGATCAAATACTACCAACGAGTGAAGCTTATCTGCAAGCCTTGTTATTGAGTGCGGATCTCTATCAACTGATCGGTATTCCGGAAGTCAGCGAAGCTAAATTAAAAGAAGCGCAAAGCCTTGTGCCAGAGGAACCCTTGATTCGTTTTGCCTTAGCTGAGTTAGCTTTTTCAACGGATCGCTATCAAGAAGCTGTTGACCTTTATCAAGGATTGCTGGAAGAAGATATTACGGATATTTCGGGGATTTCGATCGTTGAACGGACCGGAACGTCATTGAGTATGGCAGGTAAGTTTGAAGAGGCGTTGGAATATTTTGAAGCAAGCTTAGAAGACGAACAGACGGACGAGCGTCTCTTTCAAACGGCTTTAGTCTATTTGCAGCTGAAGGAAAATGAACAAGCGATTCGCTACTTGCAGCAGTTGCGGGTCATGAATCCCCAATACCGGGCCTTGTATCTTTATTTGGCTGAAGCATTGCAAGAAGAAGAACAGCTGGAAGAAGCGCAACGTGTGATCGAAGAAGGGATTCATGAAGATCCATATCAAGTGGATTTCTATCATTTTGCTGCCGAGAATGCTTACCGACTTCATGACAGTGAAGCAGCCGAGTCATTTTTACTTAAAGCACTGGAAACTGGTGAAAAAGAAGAGGATACATTACTGACTTTAAGTAATTTATACTTGAATGAAGAGCGTTGGCAAGAAGCGATCTTGGCGATCGAGCGAATGGAAGACAATGAACAGCCTCACGCTTTATGGAATCTAGCGCAAGCCTTCAATGCGTTAGAAGATTTTGACAAAGCAGCAAAATATTACGAAGAAGCCAATGCTGATTTGCACCATGAACCGGCGTTTATGAAGGAATATGGCATTTTCTTACGTGAAGAAGGGCGTTTACCTGAAGCTCTTCATTTGCTACAACATTATTTGGCACACGAACCAGGTGATTTAGAAGTACAGTCGATCGTGGAGGACTTATTAGAAAGATAGGTGAGAGAAATGAACATCAATGTACAAGAAAAGAAAAAGTTTCTTAATTGGTTAGTTTCGACCGTTTCCTTCAGCCGCCGAGAAGTCTCTTGGGTGTTAAACTATCTGGCGAACCATGAAGCGATCTTGACCAATGTTCATTTTGTAGAAGGGGCAGCCGCAGCCAAACGGGGCTTAAGTGTCCGCAGTACGGAAGTTGGAGGCGAACCCTTTGTCTTGAGTATCGAAGGACAGACCTTTTATGACATTGATCAGATTTTTCACGAGATTCGCATGAATTGGAAACAACCCTTGTATCTTGAATGTCTCTTTCCAGATTCTTGGTCGCAATCCTTTTATTTAGCAGTTTTAGAAGACAATCCTTATGAACGTTGGAACGACCACTTGGATCAAGAAATGACCCAACATGTTACCCAGTACCTTGAAAAAGAAGAAGCAAAAACCAAAATTGATACCTTGTATCGGCAGATCGATCTAGCATTGGAAAATGGGGATCGTGATGCCTTCTTAGAACTTTCCGATGAAGTAAATCGGCACTTGCTCCAACAAAAAGAAAAAAGCCGCTGACAAATAAAAAAGCAGTCCTTTAACCGGGACTGCTTTTTTAGTCTTTATTTTGTTTTAGAGACCGCTGCTTTGCGCTGTAAGAACCGTGACTTAGGTCTTAAGTAAGTAAAGCCTTCGCCTTCGACTTCATGGACATTGATGACAGAAACAAACGCTTGCGGATCAAAGTCATGAACAATGCGCTTGACTTCAGAAATCTCCCGTCCGCTGACCACCATATAAATGATTTGTTTCGATACTCTTGAGTAAGCCCCTTCGCCCTGTAAAAACGTGACACCGCGTTCCAATTCATCCATTAAAACAGGAGCTATCTCTTCGCTATGATTGCTGATCACTAAAATCCCTTTGGCTGAATAGCCGCCGTCTAAGATCGAATCGATCACACGAGTGAAGACATAAGAAAAAATCAAGGTATACATCATGCGGTTCAAATCTATATAGGTCAAAGAAAGCAACAGGACGAACACATCAAAGATCAAAAGCGACCGCCCGATCGTCACCCCAAAGTTTTTCTCTAAAATACGTGCCAATACATCGACTCCGCCAGTCGTTCCCCCGACCTTGTAGACGATCCCACTACCGATCCCTGCAATCAAACCAGCCAAGAGCGCAACGATCAGCAGATCGTGCTGCAGATCGATCAACAGGGGAACACTCTGCCAAAATGCCAACCAAAAAGACAAACCAAAAGTTCCTAAAATCGTATACACTAATGAGCGTCGACCAAGAATTTTGCCACCGATCAAAATGATCGGAATATTTAAGATCAGTGTACTGATGGCAGGATTGATTCCCCATAAGGCTCGCAGGATCAAGGTGATCCCCGTCACACCGCCTTCTGCTAAGTCATTTGGGATATTTAGATAGACTAGACCGAAGCCATAGATACTTGTACCAAAAATAATCAAAACAATATCGCGAATCGTTCGCCATGAAAAAAATGCCCGCATCCTGTTTCCTCCGTTATTCAACTTCCACAAGTATCAATGTAGCACGAAATCATTGAATGCACAACAAATCCTGAAGGGGGCTCTATCTAGGCAGGCAGCCATTCTTTTGGTAAGATAAACGAGAAAGGGTGGAGAAAATGACAGAAAAACGTTCTTTGGCATCGATGCAAGAAGAAGTCGATGCGTATATTCAGCAATTCAAAACTGGCTATTTCAGCCCCCTCGCCCAAATGGCTCGTTTGACCGAAGAAGTCGGCGAATTGGCGCGAGAAGTGAATCACTATTACGGGGAAAAAAATAAAAAAAGCGATGAAGTTGAAAAAACAGTGGCAGAAGAGCTCGGTGATGTACTCTTTGTGACGATGATCATGGCCAATTCACTAGACATCGACCTGACTGAAGTGTTTGAGGAAAATATGGCAAAATTCAATCAGCGGGATGCGTATCGTTTTGAAAGAAAAGATGGGAAAGTAAATGAAACTGACTAAACTACCAAAAGAATTTGCAGAAGCTGCACCGCTTTTAAAAAAAATCGAAGCCGCAGGCTATGAAGCATACTTTGTCGGCGGCAGCGTGCGAGACACGATCTTAGGCCAGCCGATTCATGATGTCGATATTGCTACCAGTGCATTTCCAGCCGAAATCAAGGCGCTTTTTCCTCGAACCATTGACATTGGCATCGAGCATGGGACGGTGTTGGTTTTGTGGGAGCAGGCGCAGTATGAGATCACTACGTTTCGAACGGAAGCAGCCTATCAAGATTACCGCAGACCCGACAAAGTGGATTTTGTCCGTTCCCTGAAAGAAGATCTAAAACGGCGGGACTTTACCATCAATGCGTTGGCACTTCAAGAAGATGGTGTCATCATTGATCTTTTCGATGGTCTGGCAGATATCGATAATCAAATCTTACGAGCAGTGGGTCACCCCCAGGAACGTTTCCATGAGGACGCCCTACGAATGATGCGGGGGCTGCGTTTTGTCAGTCAATTGGGCTTTGTTTTAGAAACAGAAACATTGGCTGCTATCCATGCGAATCATGCCTTGTTGGGAAAAATCTCTGTTGAACGGATCATGATTGAATTCGTGAAATTGCTTTTAGGCAATCATCGGAACCAAGCACTACGGGCGCTAGTAGAAACCGAATGCTATATCTATTGCCCAGGCTTGCGGGAATACGGTGAGGCGTTACTGCGGATGGCAGACCTGCCAGCGATCCCATTAGAAAACGAAACGGCGGCCTGGGTTTTGCTCATTGACCAAATGGGTTTAGCGCCAGAGGCAGTCCGCAGCTTTTTAAAAGCTTGGAAATGTTCCAATGACTGCATCCGCCAAGTACACACGGCTTATCAAGCACTGCTCGCGCGTCGAAACGGCGAATGGAATGACCTAGTGTTGTATCAGTTCGGTCTAGAAGCAACCTGTTTAGCCGAAGGATTATTGCGTTATGACAATCAGCCCAACGATCCAGCAAAAATCAGTCAGCGCTATCAGCAGCTGCCGATCCATTCACTGAAGGAGTTGGCGATCGATGGACGTGATTTACTACAAACGATCGATCGTTCTTCTGGTCCGTGGCTCAAAGAAGTCTTGACCGCTGCCGAAGCTGCAGTCATCACACGAAAAATCCCTAATGAAAAAGAAGCACTATTAGCGTTTATCCAAGCGTATTTAGCAAAGGAGGGATAACTGAAAAATGGAAAGCAAAAAAGAATTTATCGTGGGACAGCAAGACACTGCGGCTGTTTTGGGTTCTGGGGGATTAGACGTTTTAGCAACCCCACGATTGGTAGCAATGGTGGAAAACACCTGTTGGGAAGCCCTTGAGCCTACTTTAGATAAAGGGTTTACTACCGTCGGTACAAAGTTTTCGATCAATCATTTGAAGCCTTCACCAGTTGGAGCGACAATCACAGTTCTTGTGCAGTGGGAAAAAGAACAGGGGCTCCAATTTCATTATCAGGTAATAGACGCGAAACAACAGATCATTGCCAATGGGACGCATCAACGAGCAGCAGTGGAAATCTCTCGGTTCATGAAAAAAGTCAACGAAAAACAAAGTTAATTTGTGTCCCGATGGCGACTATGTGTTAGAATTAAAGTGTATTACTAATAAAAAGGAGCGTTTTGTCATGGCTAGAGAAATGAAAGCTTTAAAATTTTATTTCCGTAATGGAGAAACATGGACGATTGAGCGCCGTTACATCGGTGACTTGTGGATCAAACAAATCACGACCAGTTTTGGCCGCATCCACGGAAGCGAATTTGTTGAGATTCATCCATGTGCTGGGTTCAAAATTGAAATCTTCCAAGAAGGCGATCATGTGGCAACGCATGACATCAACTTAGGTGGGCTTGAATTAGGGATGTTTGCCCGTGCGTTGAAATATGAAGATATCGAACGGATGGAAATTCTTTACCGTAACGGTACACCGGATCTTGTGTATTTCCCATATAAGGACAAAGATACGGAAGGATTGGATAACGTATACCAATCAACAAAAATCAGTGAGAAAACGAAGAGCCTTTATATCGTGATCGACCCGAACCAGACAGTCGATGATGTTTATAAAGAACATTTCGAAGAATAAGAAAAACGCAGAACCAGTTGGTTCTGCGTTTTTTTTTAGAATGATTCTTGGAACATATCCGTATACTTTTTTAATAAAAGATAATCTTCGGCATATTCATCTTTTAAAACGATCGTATCGCCAAAGAAACTCTTACGCGCATGTTGGATGATACGATGCTGAATATCTTTTTCTAAAAGGTAATCGATCTCAGACTGTTTCAGGTTTTGTGCAGCAGTCGCCCGATTCTTTTCTAAATATTGCAGCAAATCGTACTCAAGGTGTCCCGCACCGTTGATGACTCGTTTGTATTCGATTTTGTCAATTTTCATCTGCTCACACTCCTTGCTATTAAAGTACCTTAGAAAAGAACAAAGGGGGAGGTGGGCGAATCGAAATTACATAAATCTTTAAAAAATGGACCGTTTGTTAATGTTATCTTAAGATTTGTCAGCAAAAAGGAAAGAAAAACGAATCAAGTGCCAGTATTTTTCGAACCATCAGCAAACGGTTCTTTTTCCTTTTGCTGATGGACGGGTCCTATATTAGCGATCCCATCTAGACCACCGGCATGTCCGCCGACTAATTTGCTGCGAGCAATGGCGCGAGCGCCTTCCATCCGGCTTGTGGCGTGAACGATCGAAGTGAAGCCGTATTTTTCACGAATCTTATCGATGATCAAATCTAATTTACGCTGGCGCAACTGCGTTTCTGCTTGCTCAAAAAGATCCAGCTGGACATTTTCTGTATAAACCAATTTTGAATAGGTAATACCGATGTGGCGAACGACTTGCCCCGTATAAAATTTTCGAAAGAGAAACAGGCAATGAGCCACAAGTTTGCGGGTATTGTCAGTTGGCGGGATCTTCATTTGTCGGGAAAAACCAGAGGCAGTTTCACCAAAGGCTACGCCGATGTAAACATTGATACAAGCGGTCTGACAATGATGACGGCGAATCCGAGCGGTAACTTGTTCCGCCATTTCCTTGATGACGATCTCGATTTCTTCTTGTAAATAATAATTGCGATGTAGGACTTGGCTATTGCCGTAGCTTTTTTCCATCACTTGTGGTGTCGGTTCAGATAAAATCGTGCGATCAATGCCATGGGCGTGATGATAGAGCTGCTCGCCAATGATCCCCATGCGACTGCGTAAAAGATCAGGACTGGCGTGAGCCAATTGCTCGATCGTTTCAATCCCCATCAAGTGCAGTCGTTTTTCTGTGCGCCGACCGATCCCCCAAAACTCTGTCATAGGGGCGATCTGCCAAACTTTTGTCGGTACATCGTCATAGGTCCATTCAGCGATCAAGGAACGATTGTGTTTGGATTCGTTATCTAAAGCTAGTTTTGCTAACAATGGATTGTCGCCAATGCCGATGGTGACATACAATTTCGTTGTTTCGTAAATGTCTTTTTGAATTTGCTGGGCAATCAACCAACGTTTTTCTTCGCGAGAGATCGTTTTATCGGGAATGAAAAGATCCAATGTACGGGTCAGATCCATCATCGTTTCGTCGATCGAATAGAGCAGCAAGTCGTCTTGTCCAACATATTTGCGAAAGACATTATTGACTTTGGTGTTTTCTTTGATATAAAAACTCATACGCGGCGATGCTTTGTACAAATCGGGATGTGTCGGCAGGTTGTCATTGCGAGTCACATTTGAAATTCCCAATACCGATTTTGCCTTTGGGGAAGCTGCTAAGACTAAGCCGTTACCAGTATTGTCAGAATGTGACATGACGACCAGCATCGCTTGGATAGGATCTAATCCACGAGAGATGCATTCTACAGAAGCATAAAAACTTTTGACATCAATAAATAAGATATCGCGTTTTGGCTCGAGCGCATAATTAAAACCACCCATTTTTATCACTCCTTACCGAAATTATACGAACGTTTGTTCTTTTTTGTCAAGCGAACAGGAGCGGATGAGGGGGATTTGTTTTTTTATAGAGAAGTTATTTTTGTTTTATAATGATGGGAAACGTTGGTTTATAAGGAATACATTCATTTCAGATTATCAGAATTCGATTGGACATACATACGGGGTTTTGTCTTTTTACCCGAAAAACGGATAAAAAAACAGCCGCTCCATTGGACCGACTGTCGTAGCTTAAATCAATTTTCGGCAGGTAGGGTTGCAAACAAACTTAAGAGATTGCCGTCTATATCTTTGACAATGGCATAGCGTTGCCCCCAAAAGGCAGACCAAGGTTCTTTGAAAGACTGATACCCGGCAGCAACGACTTTTGCATGAAGGGCATCAACTTCTTCAGGAGAATCACATAAAAAGGCTAATTCAATCGTATCACCCACAGTCATTGGTGCATGTCCGTAGATCCCAGCAACCATCTGGCGGCTATTCAAGGAGATGCGAATCCCGTCGTTTGCTAATTCCATATAATCTTCTGAGTGCTGACCTAATGGCGTGAAGCCAAGTACTTGATAAAAAGCCAGTGCCTGTTCCATGTTTTTTGTGATAATACCGACCATATCTAGTTTCATTGTTTTCTTCCTTTCATGTGGGCGTTCTTTACATAACAGTCAATGCAGTTGCTAGCAATGAAGATCACCTCGTTTTTGTCAGACGGTAATGGTGCAACCGTTCAGCCAACGTACCAGTATGCAATTCAAATAAATGGTTGTCATCGTCATAAAAATAAATAGAAGCACCTTCGCCTTTGCTGCGGGAACGATCTTTTTCGATCTTCAATCCTAGTCCTTGGATGCGCGTAATCAAGGAATCGATTTGAGCTTGATCGATTTTAAAGGCAATATGGTTATACGTTTTTGGCAGCTTCTGGGAGGCATCCTCCATAACAGCAAGCCATAAGCCATCGATCAAAAAGAATTTTTCTGGGAAGTAAGAATGGGCCTGGTCCTGACTATCATAAACTTCCTCTGCATCAAACAATGTTTCCAGCATCGTTG
Source organism: Enterococcus sp. 6D12_DIV0197 (assembly GCF_002174385.1). Lineage (NCBI taxonomy): Bacteria > Bacillati > Bacillota > Bacilli > Lactobacillales > Enterococcaceae > Enterococcus > Enterococcus sp. 6D12_DIV0197. The sequence goes on along the minus strand of NZ_NIBN01000001.1, from coordinate 2,736,082 downwards.
TCGTCTTTGCTAAATTCTGTACGATCAACGTGATATGGGAAATCTCCATCGCATCAACACTCCTTTGCTATGACGAAATAGGGGAAAGAGAAACAATCAGTATCAAAAGAAGCATTATGTTAGTGATTGTGAAATACCAAGAGGAAGAGAAGAACATAAAACAGTGCATCTGTTGCGCAAGGAATAAGTTTCTTCGTGTATTTGGTCCAAAAGAAGACATTTATTAAGAAGAGGACAATCACCGTCGGTAGGCTAAAGGTCCAAGCAGGGTGTTTGATGAAAATGAAAAGCATATTTCCAATAAGAGCAAAAAGAAAAGCACCATAAAACAGACGATAGTTACTAGGTAGATACGTAAAATTGCCAAGCATGGGTTCACCTCCTATAGGCAGTATAGCATGAAAGGGTCGATCGGAGATCAAAGTATACAGAAAAGGTGGCAACGGGAGAGAGCGGCTTCATATTATGGTTATTGCCAAAATCATCTCGCGCATAATCGCGGGAGAGATACTGCAAAAAATTTCGGAAAATGAAGCTGCCGCTTAATCGCCCCTGAAATCTTTGTTGCTGCTCATGCGTTCTCCTGATGCTTATTCAAAAAAAGCAGCAATACATTCACTAAGTGAATTTGGCTACTGCCTGCTTTTTTTTATGATGGACAAAGAGAGACAATAAAACGATGAAAAGAATAGTTATTCGATGTGTTCCAGGAGAAGCTTTTCTGAGCAATTTAGGCAAAGGATCGGCGCGTTTATCAGTGCTAATTCTTTTCTGGGTTTTAGTTGGTAAGCAGAAGCTTTCGGCGGAAACGACCATTTTGTCCAAACGACTTCCCCTGTGTCGATCACTTTTTTGCAATGGTTGCAACGAAACTCTTTTTCTTCTTTGTTAAACATTTAATTTCTCCTTTTTTCTATACATTATACATTAAAATTTATTTTTGTGACTTTACAAAGAAATGGCTTAAAAGTCCAAAGAAGAGAAGTCAAGAAGCAGCTAAAACAAAGAGTAATCAAGGAGACGATGCAATTACTATCTAAGTTTGAAAGAACAAGGGCTAATAGAAGGGGAGTTCCATTCAAAACCATCACCTCAAAGCTAGTTTTTACAAAAAAAAAAGTTCGCAAACGCCTTGGTTATCAGCGTTTGCGAACTTCTTAAATAGCATTATTTTGTTTCGCGGTGTAAAGTAACTTTTCTTTCACGTGGGCAATATTTTTTCTTTTCCAAACGATCAGGATTGTTACGTTTGTTTTTGTTTGATAAGTAGTTGCGTTCTTTACAAGAAGTGCACTCTAATGTGATGTTTACGCGCATGATTTTCCCCCCTAACGATACAAGAATCCTCTAAGAAATCTCTCAGACTAAAATATAATAGCATGTTTCGTGAGGGAATGCTAGCTTTTTCCTGAAATTTGTTAAGTAGTTTTACTTGACGAATTTCTTGAAACGCATTAGTCCAATTTGCTCTGGATATCTTCGATCATTTTGGTATAGGCGATCGGACCGTTGTAGAGCCAGCTTGATTCAGGGCCGAATTCCCATAAATGATTGTTTTTGACTGCATCAAGATTTTGCCAGACTTGTTCACTGAAAAAATCAGCGCCTTTATCACTATTTACTAAAATCAAGTAATCGGCATCCAATTCTGCTAATTTTTCCAGAGAAACGGCAGACCAATCAGCAGTGGCACTTTCACTGATTTCCGAAACCAGTGAGGGAACTTTAAAACCGAGTTCGTGATACAGCAGCTGACCGCTTGATTTTGTTTCTGAAACCATGAAGACAGAGTTATTGACCACCCATAAAACAGCGATCGACTTGCCTTGGATTTGATCAGCGTACGTTTCCTTGGTAGCAGCGACTAAGTCATCATAATCAGCTTCTACTTGGGCAGCTTGCTCTTCTTTGTGTAACACCTTTGCAATATCTGTCAGACGTTCCCGCCAAGTCACGTCCTCGCCATTTGTGACCACATAGGTCGGCGCGATTTTACTGTATTGATCATATTTGTCACCTTCCACCATGGAATTGCTATCCATCAGTAGCAGGTCTGGCTCAAAGCTCAAGACATCTTCAAAGGGCAGATCGTAGTTGATCCTTGGAACCTCCGCCAGTTTGTCTTGCAAGTATGCTTGATCACTGTCATTGCCGACGGTCCATTGAGCAACCGGTGTTACCTCTAAAGCGACCAAATAATCTTCCAAATAACTACCAATCACCCGCTGTGGGTTTTCGGGAACAGTGACTTCATTTCCCATAGCATCGGTAAAGGTTGTTGCTATTTCTGAAGAAGTAGTGGCTGATCCACTGCTATCCGTTGAGTCATTATTCGTGCTGCAAGCACCCAGTAGGGTAAGGGAGCAGGCAGCTAGCAGGGTAAGCCAAGTACTTCTTTTTGACCATTGTTTCATAGAAACACTTCCTCCTTTGTTACATGTTGAGCACTTATTATTTTAATTGAGAATAGTTCTCATTTGCTGATAGCTATTATCACGAAGAAACGCTCCTTTGTCAATCTTATTTTTTTATTTCCTTTTTTTAGAACTATTGACGAATAGTAGGATTACATTCATAATTGATAAGCATTATCAATCATTTATTTTGGGGACGAATATGGCGAAATTACGAACAGTTGACTTGAGTGTCGGCTATCAAAAACAAAAAATTGTGCAAAATCTAACAATTGAGATGCCAGAAGGGAAAATCATCGGCTTGATTGGTCCGAACGGCAGTGGGAAATCGACGTTTTTAAAGGCACTTGCCCGAATTTTACAGCCATTGTCTGGTGAGGTCCTCTTAGATGCACAAAACCTGCAAAACATCAAAACCAAAGAAGTAGCGAAAAAGATTGCGCTGCTCTCACAAGTTAGCGATTCATCGATTGGCTTGACGATTCGCGAAATTGTTTCTTATGGTCGTTTTCCCTATCAAAAAGGACTAAATAGTTTATCGGAACAAGATCTTGCGGCGATCGACTGGTCCTTGCAGGCAACGGGTTTGACAGCACTAGCAGATGAAACGATCAGCACGCTGTCAGGGGGACAAAAACAGCGCGTTTGGATCGCCATGGCACTTGCGCAAGATACGGATATCGTGATTTTAGATGAACCAACGACCTTTTTAGATCCAGCGCATCAATTAGAAATTTTGCTCTTATTACAGCAAATCAATAAAACCTACGGAAAAACGATCATTATGTCGATTCATGACCTGAATCATGCCTCACGTTTTTCTGATTATATTTATGCATTAAAAGGTGGAGAACTGTTGGTCTCTGGTACACCAGAAACAGTGCTGACCAAAGAGTGGCTACAGCGTTTGTTTGAGATCGACGCCATGTTAGGAACCTTTCCTAATAGCACAAAGCCATTGGTCTTGACCTATGAGTTAGGAGCCCAAGCATGAAAAAGTTTTCTTGGTTGCTGCTGCTTTTTAGCTGCTGCTTTATTATCTGTTTCTTTTTGGCGATCACCCAAGGCGCTGCAGACCTTTCCTTTGAAACGATCTGGGATGCTATCTTTGCTTTTGACTATGAGAATCAGCTGCATCAAGTCTTGCGCAATATTCGATTGCCCCGTGTGTTGGCTGCTTTTCTAGTAGGAAGTTGTTTTGCTGTTACGGGAGCTATCATGCAGGGAATTACGAAAAACGCTCTGGCAGATGGCGGTCTTTTAGGTGTCAACAGTGGGGCTGCGATGGGATTAGCGATCGCATTTATCCTATTTCCTAGTATTCAACCGAGTCAAGCGGCGCTATTTTCGTTTTTGGGTGCCTTTGTGGCAACTGCGCTGCTTTTTTTATTGACTCGCTATGCCAAATTGGGTATGTCACCTACAGGTTTGATTTTGGCTGGTGTGGCACTAAGTTCTTTTTTCTCAGCCATCAGTCAGACCCTGTCACTGCAATTTGATTTAAATCAAGAGCTAGCCTTTTGGTTTATCGGTGGTGCCGCAAATGTGACTTGGCAGCAACTGCGTTTTGTGGGCCCCATCTATCTGATTGCCATCGCTTTTGTGCTACGTCTAGGAAAAGCGTTGAATCTGTTAGCGCTAGGAGATGACACCGTCATTTCATTAGGCAAGCACCCGCATCTGATTCGGGCATCTGCCTTACTGTTAGTCGTAGTTTTGGCGGGAATGGCGGTTTCGCTTGTTGGACCGGTCAGTTTTGTCGGCTTAATGGTTCCTCATGTCGTGCGGGGAATGGTGGGCAAAAACTATCAACTGATTTTGCCTTTGACGATTCTTGGAGGAGGAACACTGGTGATGGCCGCTGATCTGGCTGGCCGCCTGATCAATCCGCCCTTTGAGACACCCTTTGGGATACTGATGGCATTGATTGGTGTGCCTTTTCTATTGATCAAGATACGGAGGGAAGGCTGATGAAAAAAACACTCTCTGTTTTTTTCCTACTGCTGATGGTCGCTTTTTTAGGAAGTGTCATGGTGGGAAAAACAATTTTATCCTTTCAGGCATTAGGGGCAATCTTTCAAGGAACGGCATCTTCGAGTCAAGTACTGACTTTTACTGAGTTTCGACTACCACGGGCTTGTCTAGCGCTGATCGCTGGTGGTGCCTTTGGTTTTTCTGGGTTTGTCTTGCAAGGAGTGACGAGAAATGAGTTGGCTGATGCAAGTATCGTAGGAATCAACAATGGGGCAGGGCTCTTTGTGATGATCTACTTGGGTTTTTATACCCAAGGATCGCAGCTTTTGCCTGTCGTTGGGATCATCGGTGGTTTATTAGCTGCTGTACTGGTCTATTTGATTGCCTATAAGCACCGCCAATTGTTATCGATGGAGCGAGTACTGCTGGCGGGAATCGCCGTCAATGCAGGGCTGGCGGCGGCTACCTTACTCTTTACGGTGGAATTATCAAAAGACCGCTATCGCTTTGTAACAGCGTGGCTTTCTGGTTCGATTTGGGGAACTTCTTGGCAGCAAATCACCAGTCTGCTTCCTTGGGTCATCGTATTGTCTGCCGCAGCTTTCTGGACCGTACCAAGGCTTAACTTACTTGGCTTTGGCGAGGAGCAGGCAATTAGCTTAGGGGTTTCTTTGACCCGTTTGCGGACGTGGTTTTTAGTGATCGCGGTTGGTTTAGCTGCCAGTACGGTTGGCTATACTGGTAATTTAGCCTTTGTGGGCTTATTGGCGCCTCATATCGCTAAGGGACTCATCGGCAGAGAATCTCGCAGTGCCTTTTTCTTAGCGGGAATGATCGGCAGTCTGCTAGTCTTAGTCAGTGATACGATCGGTCGTTTGCTATTGACAAGCGGCGAGATCCCAGCTGGTATCATCATTTCTATCGTAGGGGCACCGTACTTTGTCTTTTTGCTGATCCGACGTAAAGAAGGATGAGCAACTAGTCATGATCTTGTCAAGAAAACTGCGATTCTAGTTTGCTATTTGGACACAGTTTTTGGTACTATTTCTGAGAGGAGTGATCCAATGGAAAAACCAGTCATTAGAGAGCACATGATCCAAACATTAAAACAAATGCCAATCAAACAAAAGCAGCAGAAAGAAACGCTGATTTTGCAGTTGCTGTTTTCTTCTCAAATTTGGCAAACAGCTGAGTCAGTAGGTGTGATCCGTTCGTTGCCATTTGAATTTGATACAGCGGCTATTTTTGCTAAAGGATTTGAACAAAACAAACGAATCGCAGTGCCGAAAGCACAACAGAAAAAATTGCAGTTTTATCATGTGGAGCCGACAACACGTTATGAAGCGTCGGCATTTGGAGTTGAAGAGCCGATCAGTGAGCAAGAAGCCCATCACTTGGATTTGCTGATTGTTCCCGGTTTGGCGTTTTCTAAAAACGGCTATCGCATCGGCTTTGGCGGTGGCTATTATGATCGTTTCTTGTCAGCTTTCGATGGCAAGACCGTTTCTTTGGTCTTCGGAGAGCAATTCAACGATCAATGGACACCAGATGTATTCGACATCCCAATCGATAAAATCTATACGGATTCTCTTATTCGCACGTAAAGGAGCACGTCAATGAATTCTCAAATGAAAAGATGGCTGAATCAGCCGGTCTTCACGTATCTGTTTTTAGCTATCCAAACAATTGTGTTTATCTTAGGTTATTTTAGTCCCTCTATTCAATCAGGCGGGGTGATGTTTGGTCCGTTTGTCGTTTATTTAAATGAATATTGGCGTTTCGTTACCCCGATCTTTCTACATTTCGGTTTGGCTCATTTTGCGATCAATTCTGTGATTCTGTATTATATGGGGCAGCAAGTAGAAGCCATCTATGGTCATAGCCGTTTTTTTGCCTTGTATTTGCTAAGCGGCATCATGGGCAATACCATGAGTTTTGCCTTCAACCAAATAGGGGTTCAATCAGCAGGCGCTAGTACTTCTTTATTCGGACTTTTCGGGGCATTTTTGATTTTAGGTTGGCATTTTAGAAATGATTACCGCATCCAAGCAATGGTACGGCAATTTGCCCTATTCGTTGGATTGAACCTGGTTTTTGGGGTGTTTGATCAAACGATCGATATGTGGGGACACATTGGGGGGATCCTCGGTGGGTTATTGTTAGGGAATCTTTTGGCATTGCCAAAGAACTATGGAAAATATTCGATCCACACCAGAATCCTCTCTGGCGTACTCTTTGTTTTCTTATTGGCTATTTTTGTGATATATGGTTTTAAAAAATATTAATTACTTGTATAATAAGCAGGAAGTGGTTAAATGGAAACGTTATATGACGTACAACAATTACTGAAACAATTTGGTGTTTACGTATATGTCGGCAAGCGGATCTACGATATAGAACTGATGCAAATCGAGCTGAAAAACTTTTATGACAGTCGCTTGATAGATCGGGATGTATATCTGACTGCCCGGCGAATTCTTACGCGGGAGCATCGAATTGAAGAAAGCCGGGAGGAAAACAAGTGATGGACAAAAAAATCATCGGAATTGATTTAGGCGGAACAACGGTGAAATTCGCTATTTTAACGAGCGAAGGCGAGATTCAGCAAAAATGGAGTATTGACACCAATATTCTTGATGAAGGCTCACATATTGTGCCAGAAATCGTGGCATCGATCAATCATCGCCTAGAATTATATGGCTTACAGCCAGAAGCATTTATCGGTATTGGTATGGGGACACCAGGAAGTGTCGATCGTGACAAAGGAACCGTTATCGGTGCCTACAATCTGAACTGGAAAACACTTCAGCCAGTCAAAGAACTGATTGAAAAAGGCACAAAAATCCCCTTTGCCATCGATAACGATGCCAATGTAGCAGCTTTAGGTGAGCGCTGGAAAGGGGCAGGGGATAACAATCCTGATGTCATCTTTATCACACTAGGTACAGGTGTTGGCGGCGGTATCATCATGGAAGGGCAATTGCTTCATGGGGTTGCTGGTTGTGCTGGAGAAATCGGTCATATCACTGTTGATCCTGAAGGGTTTGAATGTACTTGCGGCAAACGTGGTTGTTTAGAAACGGTTTCTAGTGCGACGGGTGTTGTGCGAGTTGCTCGACAGTTGGCAGAAGAATATGCTGGCGATTCGGCATTGAAACAGCAGCTGGACAATGGGGAAGATGTTTCAAGTAAAGATATTTTTGAAGCGGCTCAAGCAAACGATCCATTTGGCTTGATGGTCGTTGATAAAGTGTGCTTCTACCTTGGGTTGGCATGCGGAAATTTAGGAAACACATTAAATCCATCAAGTATCGTTTTAGGTGGAGGCGTATCAGCAGCCGGTGAATTTTTACGTGAACGGGTTGCTGCTTACTTTGCTCAGTTTACCTTCCCACAGGTAACGGAAAGTACCGAAATCAAATTGGCAGAACTTGGGAATGATGCCGGTGTGATCGGGGCAGCATCATTAGCTTTGCAATTTGCAGCAAAAGCTTAGATGCCAAGCTGCTAGGCAATGATACATTCAAGCAGCATAAATCAAAAAAAGAATGATTGTTACAATAGAGAGGAATAGAAGAAATGACACCAATTATGTGGCTAAACTTGGTTTTGGGATTAATCATCTTAGCAATCGCTTTGAACTGGGCGTATTTTCAAATCATGGGACGCCGTTCAGCAACGATCATCTCAGAAGATGAATTCAAAGCAGGAATGAAGAAAGCCCAAGTGATCGATGTTCGGGAAAAAAATGAGTTTGACAGTGGACATATTTTAGGGGCGCGTAATATTCCCTTTACTGTTTTAACCAATTCCTTCAGCGCATTTCGTAAAGATCAACCGATCTACTTATATGACACGCGTAAATCGTTGAGTATTCGCGCAGCGAATAAATTACGTAAAGAAGGCTTTACCAATGTCTATATCCTAAAAGAAGGATATGAAGGCTGGAGCGGCAAGACGAAAAAGAAAAATAGTTTATAAAACAGAGAACTCAAGGCAAAAGAACACAAGCAAATTTGAATGAGTGACGAAACACCAAACGGAGTGTTTCAAGTAAGTCATTGTTCAATTTACATTGTGGGCTTTTGCCTTTATTTGAACTTAGGTCTATTAATAAGGAGAGTGTGCGTTGATCAAGCGAAAAAGAATATATGAAGCGGCGGAAACGACAGATGGCTATCGGGTATTGGTGGATCGCATCTGGCCTAGAGGGATGAAAAAGGAAACAGCTCAGATCGATCTATGGCTCAAAGCAGTCGCACCAAGTACTGAATTGCGCAAATGGTTTGGGCATGATCCTGAACGTTTTGATGTGTTTAAAGACCGCTATCTACAAGAATTAGAGAAAGCGCCCGCAAAAGTTGCCCTGGCGCAGTTAAACGCGTTGGTTGCTGAACAAGAGACCGTTACCTTACTATACGGAGCGAAAAATGAAGAACAAAATCAAGCCGTGATTTTGCAGGACTTATTGGAGAAGGAAGAATGATTACCTAAAAGAGCCGCCAGCCTATTGAAGGCTGACGGCTCTTTTGTAGCAAATGATTAACGGGCAACGCTTTTACGCATCGCACGTTTCCGTTTTTCATCATGATCCGCTTGTTGTTCATCAATTGGATCAATCACTTGTTTCTTGACCGTCATAACAACACTTGCAGCTGCAGCAACCGTTGCGACTGTTCCTACTAAAAATCCTGAAAGAAATCGTTTCATCATTAAACACCTCGCCTTTAGTTATAGGTTCATTATGAATGAAAACGGAAAAAATATCAAAAAAAATCACTTTTGGGATTGAAAACGCTTGAAATAATTTAGTAAATATTTTACAATAAGTTTACTAAAAAGAAAGTGGGAGTGAGAGAAATGGAGCAATTGCAACAGATATTTATTGATAAATTTGGAACAGAAGGCACAGGCATGTATTTTGCACCAGGGAGAATCAACTTGATCGGTGAACACACGGATTACAATGGCGGTTATGTTTTCCCGGCGGCGATCACATTAGGGACGTATGCAGTAGCGCGAAAACGTGAAGACCAGTTGATCCAACTCTATTCAGAGAACTTTCCAGAAAAAGGCGTGATCTCCTTTTCGTTAGATGAGCTGGAGTACCGAAAAGAAGATGATTGGACAAACTATCCGAAAGGAGTCGTTCGTTTTCTAAAAGAAGCGGGGCAAGTGATCGATCGAGGCTTTGACATCGCTTTTTATGGCAACATTCCGAATGGCGCAGGTCTTTCTTCTTCGGCATCGATTGAATTGCTGACGGGGGTTTGTCTAAAAGATCTCTTTGATTTAACCCTGACGACCTTGGACTTAGTTAAAATTGGCAAAAAAGTCGAAAATGAGTTTATTGGCGTTAACTCAGGGATCATGGATCAATTTGCGATCGGAATGGGTCAAAAAGACCATGCACTGCTTTTAGATACGAACACGTTAAACTATGAAGTCGTACCAGCGGCATTTGGCGATTATGTCGTAGCGATCATGAATACCAATAAGCGACGCGAATTGGCTGATTCTAAATACAATGAACGACGTGCAGAATGTGAAGAAGCATTGGCTCGTTTGCAAAAATCATTAGCCATTGATTCATTGGGCGCATTAGACGAAGCAACCTTTTTTGCAAATACAGCATTGATCGATGATCCACGCTTGATCAAACGGGCGAAACATGCGGTGACGGAAAACCAACGGACATTGAAAGCAAAAGCTGCTTTGACTGCTGGTGATCTTGAAGAATTCGGCCAGTTATTAAATGCCTCCCATGCTTCATTGCGAGATGATTATGAAGTGACAGGGCATGAACTAGATACACTAGTCGCAGCCGCTCAAGCGCACCCTGCTGTTCTAGGTGCGCGGATGACTGGTGCGGGCTTTGGCGGTTGCGGGATCGCATTGGTCAAAGCAAGTGAATGGGCTGATTTCGAAGCGTCAGTCAAAGCAGCCTATTTAGCAGAAATCGGCTACGCAACCGACATTTATCAAGCAAGTATTGATGATGGTGCACGAAAACTGTAGAATAAGAAACGATGAAGGAATGAAGAAAGAAGGCTGAAAATATGGCGATTTTAGTATTAGGAGGAGCCGGCTATATCGGTTCTCATGCAGTCGATCAATTGATCGAACAAGGAAAACAAGTCGTTGTCGTTGACAATTTGCTGACAGGACATCGCCAAGCGATCCATCCAGCAGCAACCTTTTATGAAGGAGATATTCGCGACAAAGCATTTTTACAATCGGTATTTGAAAAAGAAACGATTGATGGCGTGATTCACTTTGCTGCCAGCTCTTTGGTGGGAGAATCTGTGGAAAAACCATTGAAGTATTTCAACAATAATGTGTATGGGATGCAGGTCCTCTTAGAAGTGATGAAGGAACATCAAGTGAAACATATCGTCTTTTCCTCTACAGCAGCAACTTATGGGGAACCTGACCATAGTCCAATCACGGAAGAAACCCCAACAAATCCTAAAAATCCATATGGCGAAAGCAAGTTGATCATGGAAAAAATGATGCGTTGGTGCGATGAAGCTTATGGAATGAAGTATGTCGCATTGCGTTATTTCAATGTGGCTGGCGCAAAGTCGGATGCTTCGATCGGTGAAGACCATGATCCAGAAACACACTTAGTACCGATCATCTTGCAAGCTGCTTTAGGACAACGCAAAGAGGTAGCGATTTTTGGGGAGGATTACGATACTCCAGATGGTACTTGTGTTCGCGATTATGTCCATGTCGAAGATCTGATCGCTGCTCACCTGTTGGCATTAGAATATTTACAAAAAGGCAATGAGAGCAATGTTTTCAATTTAGGCAGCAATCATGGGTACTCTGTGAAAGAAATGGTGGAAGCTGCTCGCAATGTAACGAAAAAAGAGATCCCAGCCAGAGTGGCGCCTCGCCGTGCCGGTGATCCAAGTACCTTAGTGGCATCGAGTGAAAAAGCACGAAAGGTTTTAGGCTGGAAACCAGTCTATACCGACGTCGAAGCAATCATCGAGACTGCTTGGAATTGGCATGTCAGCCATCCAAATGGGTATCAAGGGCAGGAGGAATAACCAATGACGATCAGCCAAACAATCAGCGATTTCGTCACTTTAGCAATCAAGGCTGGCGGCTGGATGGAAATGGATCGTATTTATTTGCAAAACCGAGTACTAGCCATGATCGGGGAAGCTGTTTTTGAGCCCAGCGAAATTCGTTCTGTCGATCGGTCCTCCATTGATTTGATGGACGAGCTGGTGGCATGCGCTTTAAGCAATCAGCAAATTGGCGATTCTCACGCAGAAAGAGAAATCTTTGAAGCACAGTTGATGGACTTTTTGACGCCACCGCCTTCAGTAGTCAATGCTTTTTTTGCGCAGCATTATGCCAATGATCCTAAAGAAGCGACGGATTATTTCTTTGAGCTGTGCCGTCAAAATGATTACATCAAGACTCGGGCCATCGCAAAGAATATCGTGTTCCCAGTTGATACCGAATATGGGGAGATCGAGATCACGATCAATTTATCAAAACCTGAAAAAGATCCCAAGCAAATAGCGAAAGAAGGAGCTGCTGCTTCTGTAGATTATCCGAAATGTCTGTTGTGTTTGGAAAATGAAGGCTACCAAGGACGAGTCAATTATCCAGCGCGGACCAACCATCGGATCATCCGTATGAATTTGGATAATGAAGCATGGGGCTTTCAATATTCGCCCTATGCCTACTACAATGAGCATTCGATTTTTCTCTCTTTAGACCATCGTCCTATGAAAATCAATTTGCAAACCTTCGCTCGCTTGTTGCAGATCATTGAAGTGATGCCGCATTATTTTGTCGGGTCCAATGCCGATCTGCCGATCGTTGGGGGTTCGATCTTGTCTCATGACCATTATCAAGGGGGACGGCACACGTTTGCCATGGCAAAAGCGCCGATCGAGCAACACTTTTCTTTAACTGGTTTTCCTGATGTCGCTGCGGGGATCGTGAAGTGGCCAATGTCGGTGATACGACTACAAGCGAAAAACAAACAAAAATTAGCCGCCGCTTGCCAATATGTGTTAGCCCAATGGCAACAGTACTCAGATCCAAGTGTTTCGATCAATGCCTTTTCAGAAGATGGAACGCCTCATCATACGGTGACACCGATCGCACGCAAGCAAGGAGAGCTGTTTGAAATGGACTTAGTCTTGCGGGATAATAATGTTTCCAAAGAACATCCTGACGGCATTTTTCATCCGCATCAAGAAGTGCAGCATATCAAAAAAGAAAATATCGGATTGATTGAAGTCATGGGCTTGGCAGTTCTCCCGCCGCGTTTAGCTCCGGAACTAGAAGAAGTGACTGCTTATCTATTGGATCAGCCCAATCAAATCGCGGCATACCATATTCCTTGGGCAGATGCGATCAAAGCCCAGCACCCAGAATGCAATGCCGAAAACGTGTCGCAGATTTTACGTAATGCATTAGGGGAAGTCTTTACACAAGTATTGACGCATGCAGGCGTCTTCAAGCGAGACCAGACAGGGCAAGCGGCCTTTGCTCGCTTTATAGCTACTTTATAAAAAAGTTCCCCGCAAAAAAAGGAGGCTGGAAGATGGCAACGATCAAAGATATTGCACAACAGGCTGGCGTCTCGCCAGCCACTGTATCACGGGTGCTGAATTACGATTCAGAATTATCGGTCAGTTCTGAAACCAAAGAGAAAATTTTTAAAGCCGCAGAAGCACTCAATTACACAAAACATAAAAAAAAGAGTCAGCCAGAAACCAGTAGTATGCGCTTGATCCAATGGTTTGATACCGAGGAAGAATTAGCGGATCTTTACTATTTAGCGATCCGTATCGGGATTGAAAACAAAACCGAAGAATTAGGGATTCGTTTGCTGAAAGAACCCTACGAAGGATTGACTGATACCGCAGTCGATGGAACGATTGCACTAGGAAAATTCGATGATCACCAGATTCGACAATTGAAAAAAAGCCAAGCCAATTTGTTGATGGTCGATTTTGACGCATTGGCTCAAGGCGTCAATTCCCTGGTGGTGGACTTTCAACAAGCGGTGGATTTAGTGATCGATGACTTTATTGCAAAAGGCCACCAAAGGATCGGCTTGTTATCAGGCGTTGAGTTTACCAAGGATCATCACCAAGAAATCGAAGACCCTCGGCGCCGAATTTTTGAGGAACGGCTCCGTCGGTTGAAGCTGCACCACCCACAATATCATCTCAGCGCACCGTTTACAGTAGAGGGCGGTTATGAGGCGATGAAAGAGTATTTGCAGCAAAACAAAGAGTTGCCAAGTGCTTTATTTGCTTCCAGTGATGCCTTAGCGATTGGCGCTATGCGTGCTTTGCAAGAAAAAAACATCAAGATTCCTGAGGAGATCGCAATTATCGGCTTCAACGATGTCAGTGTTGCAAAGTACGTCTTTCCGACGCTGTCAACCATCAAAGTTCATACGGAATGGTTGGGGGAGCTGGCAGTGACGACCTTGCTGGATATCATTACGAATGCAGCCCCCGTTCCTCGCAAAGTTACGATCGCAACGGAACTGATCACGCGCCAATCCTCCTAGCAACCAGTTGAATCACCGAAGGATGTCGTTACACACGTCAACTGAGTTTTAATGGAATAACAAAAAATGACTATCGTCTTACCCGAACCTTTAAACAGCCTCGTCGGTTTGCAGCTGCAACCGTGCTTGCTTTTTTCAAAGGTTCGGGTATTGTTGTCCTATTGCTTTTTTTCTAAACGCAGGCATCTTTTTGGAGACTTGGTTGGGCATTTGATTAGAATATGGTAGAATATGAGAGAGTTTTTTGAATGGGGAGAAGATAGATGAAAACATTAGCGATTGATACCTCAAACCAGACACTGGCGGTTGCGGTGGTCGATGGTCAAGAAGTGTTGGGACAAAGCCAGACGATGGCGATCAAAAACCACAGCACAGCATTGATGCCTGCCATTGATGGATTGATGCAAGCGGTGGGGATGGCACCTAAAGAGCTGGAGCAAATCGTTGTTGCGAAAGGTCCTGGTTCGTATACAGGTTTGCGAATCGGCGTCACAACAGCAAAAACGCTGGCGCAAACATTGAACATCCCGCTGATTGGTGTTTCTAGTTTGAAAGCAGTCGCTGCCAATTGTGTGGGCGTATCGCAAGTGATCGTGCCGTTGTTTGACGCTCGCCGTCAAAATGTCTACGCAGGTGCCTACCAATGGCATAATGGGACCTTAGAAACAAGGATCAAAGACCAGCATATCTCACTGTCTGAATTATTGACCCAGTTAAAAGCAGTCGATGGTCAAGAAGTGCTATTTGTCGGCGCCGATACCATCAAATTTAAAGACATGATCGAGGCGGAACTGCCGACAGCCCATATCAATCAAGTATCGTTATGGAATTACCCGAATGGCGTTGTTTTAGCTGCTATTGCGAAAGAAGAAGCGCCGGTCGCTTCGATCCATGATTTTGTACCAGACTATTTAAAATTAGTTGAAGCCGAAGAAAAATGGTTAGCCTCGCATGAACCGGGAGTGGATGCCTATGTTGAAAAAATTTAAAACGATGACGGAAAAGCTGGCCCTTTTCCGTCAGATTCAATACCCAGAGCGTAAAAAAGAGATACGAGGGGAAATGTACGTTGTTCGTGAATTAGTCGGAGATGACATTAAAGAGCTGCTGCAGGTGGAGCGTCTCGTGTATGCGGGGGAACTGCCTTGGACCAAGAGCGCCTTTTTGTCAGAACTTTATTCACGGGTCAAACATCTTTATTTGGGCATCTTGCATAATGAGCGGATGATTGGGTTTATCGGGGTGCGGATTTTAGGCGCTGATGCCCATATCACCAATATCGCGATCATTCCTGATTATCAAGGAAAAGGGATCGGTTCTTTCTTGCTAGGAGAAATCGAACGTTATGCACGGAAAAACAAATGCGACCGTTTGACATTAGAAGTTCGCCTGGGCAATCGTGATGCGCAACGTTTGTATCGGACCCTCGGGTTTGTTTCACAGGCGATCAAAACGGCGTACTACACCGAAGGCAATGAAGATGCATTGGATATGGTGAAATTTTTAAATGACTAACGAACAAGCAGATCAAACGATCCCGACACCGCAAATGCTCTGGTCATTGGCAGATCAGAGCTATCCCTTTGGCTCGCCTTGGAATGTGCAGCAATTTCAACAAGATTTGCAAAACAGCAACAGTCGCTATTTGTTCCGTTATGGAAAAACCAATCAAGAGCTAATGGGGTTTCTCTGTTTTCAGCAAGTGCTGGATGAAGCAGAGTTGTTTAATGTAGCGGTTTTACCAGCGTATCAAGGTCGTGGTTTGGCGAAAGAATTGTTGAAGCAAATGGAATCGCTCGTGGAACAAACCGATGGTCGGCGCATCTATCTTGAAGTGCGTGTGTCGAATTTGCAAGCACAAGCTCTTTATTTACGTATGGGCTATACAGTCATCGGTCGTAGAAAAAAATATTACAGTCATCCAGAAGAGGATGCGTTGATTATGGAAAAGAAAGTAGGCGGACAAAAATCAAATGAATGAATTGATTTTAGCCATTGAAAGCAGTTGTGATGAAACCAGTGTGGCAGTGATTAAAAACGGCGACACCATTTTAAGTAACATTGTTGCTTCGCAGATCAAGAGCCACCAGCGCTTCGGCGGTGTCGTACCAGAAGTCGCTAGTCGTCACCATGTCGAACAGATTACTTTATGTATCGAAGAAGCATTGACACAGGCCGACACCCAACCTGAAGAGTTGTCAGCTGTTGCTGTTACCTATGGTCCAGGGTTGGTTGGGGCACTGTTGATTGGGCTTTCTGCAGCAAAAGCCTTTGCGTGGGCCCACAGCTTACCGCTGATTCCGGTCAATCACATGGCAGGACATATTTATGCAGCTCGCCTAGTGAAGCCATTGGTTTTTCCTTTAATGGCGTTATTGGTCAGTGGTGGCCACACCGAATTGGTGTATATGGCAGAAGATGGCTCTTTTGAGATCATCGGTGAAACGAGAGATGATGCCGCTGGTGAAGCCTATGACAAAGTCGGTCGTGTTCTAGGTTTGCCTTATCCTAGTGGGAAAAAAATTGATCGCCTTGCGCATCTAGGCAGTGATACGTATCACTTTCCTCGAGCAATGATACAAGAAGATAATTTTGATTTTAGTTTCAGCGGCTTAAAGAGTTCCTTTATCAATTTTGTGCATAATGCACAGCAAAGAGAGGAAGCTTTGTCAGTAGAAAATCTAGCAGCTAGTTTCCAAGCCAGCGTTGTCGAAGTATTGGTTCACAAAACGTTGCGGGCGTGCCAAGCTTATCCTGTAAACCAGCTGATCGTTGCTGGGGGAGTCGCGGCGAATCAAGGCTTGCGTGACGCTTTACAAAAAGCGATGCAGGAATTGCCGGAAGTGGAATTGTTGATTCCACCGTTGCGTCTTTGCGGAGATAATGCGGCCATGATTGGAGCTTATGCCCATGTTGCGTTGAAAAAGCAGCGCTTAGCAGATCTTTCATTGAATGCTGATCCAAGTGTCAGCTTTGCCCATACGATTTCTTAAGATGATTGCACCTAAGATCCGTTCTTAGGTGTTTTTTTTTGGTTTCTTTATGAGCAAACAGAAGATTCCGTTGTATTTTATTTCATCATTTGATATCATAATGTATAATTATTAGTTAATTGAAGGGCGGGTATGCAATGACATCGGTTTTTAAAGGACGCAGTTTTTTAGCAGAAAAGGATTTTACAAAAGAAGAACTACAATATTTGATTGATTTTTCCCAGCACTTGAAAGGGATGAAGGCCAACAATCAACCACATCGTTATTTAGATGGCAAAAACATTGCACTTTTGTTTGAAAAGAATTCGACACGGACGCGAGCAGCCTTTACGGTTGCAGCGGTGGATCTGGGGGCACATCCGGAATTTTTAGGGGCCAATGATATTCAGTTGGGGTCTAAAGAATCCGTTGAAGATACCGCCAAAGTATTCGGCCGTATGTTTGACGGGATCGAGTTTCGCGGCTTTAGTCAACAGGTTGTCGAAGATCTGGCCAACTATTCAGGTGTACCTGTTTGGAATGGCTTAACGGATGAATGGCATCCAACGCAAATGATTGCTGACTTTTTAACCATTCAAGAAAACTTTGGTGAGCTGACTGGCTTGACCATCGCATACTGTGGGGATGGGCGCAACAATGTCGCTAATTCTTTATTAGTGACCAGTGCGATTTTAGGGGTCAATATTCATGTCGTCACTCCGAAAGTCTTGCAGCCAGAAACAACCATCATCGCACAGGCACAAGCCTATGCCAAGCAATCGGGCGCAAAGATTTTGGTGACTGATGATGTGGATCAAGGTGTTCTAGGCGCTGATGTCGTGTATACCGATGTTTGGGTATCAATGGGTGAAGAAGAAAAATTCCAAGAGCGGATCGAACAGCTGCTGCCGTATCAAGTCAACCAATCGTTGATGAAAAAAACACAAAACGATCAAGTGATTTTTATGCATTGTTTGCCAGCATTTCATGATGATCAGACCACGTATGGCAAAAAAGCAGCGCAGGCGTATGGGATTTCTGAGATGGAAGTCACTGATGAGGTCTTTCGCAGTAAGTATGCCCGTCAATTTGATCAAGCCGAAAATCGTTTGCACTCAATCAAAGCGATCATGGCAGTGACTGCTGGAGATCTATTTATTCCTAAAGTATAAAATAATTTTTTTTTGAAAATGCCAAAATCTCGCTAGCCAAACAAACATTTCTTTGCTATACTTTCTGGGAAGTAAATAGCCTTGATTTGATGAAACAAGAGAAGTAGCGATTCGAGTATCAGTTAGCGAGTTCGGGGTGGTGGAAGCCGAATTGATCAGATTGTGAAACGCACTTGTGAGAATTTGCCAAGCAAACGGAATTCTGCCGTTATCAGAAAAAAGTAGGTCCGAAAAGGACAATCAGAGTGGTACCGCGGGAAATCTCGTCTCTAGTGCATGTTATGCGCTAGAGGCTTTTTTTGTTTTTATCAATCATTTCTTGTGTTAAAAACATACAGCTGTTTGCTTGCTTCAAACAACGTTTCATCAAAACATGGGCTCAGTCATTATAGGAGGGATACTATGAATAACAAAGAAATCGTCGCACAAGCCATCCATCAAGTAGTAAAAGAAGATCTATCGATCGAACAAGTTCAGCAATTACTGGAAAATCCAAAGTCAGCTGACCATGGGGATGTGGCATTCCCAGCCTTCTCGCTAGCAAAAGTCTATCGGAAAGCGCCGCAGCAAATTGCCGCAGACTTAGCAGAAAAAATCGATCAAGCGTCTTTTGAAAAAATTGAAGTGGTCGGTCCATATTTAAACTTCTTTATGGATAAAAAAGCAATCTCTGCCCACGTCTTAGAGATGGTTCTCAAAGAAAAAAATCATTTTGGCGATCAAACCATCGGCAATCAGCAAGCAGTACCCATCGATATGTCTTCACCCAATATTGCCAAACCCATCTCAATGGGGCATTTGCGTTCCACTGTGATCGGTAACTCGATCGGCTTTATTTTAGAAAAAATCGGTTACCAGCCAATTCGCATCAACCATTTAGGCGACTGGGGCACACAATTTGGGAAATTGATCGTGGCCTATAAAAAATGGGGGTCAGAAGAAGCGGTCAAAGCGGAACCAATCAACGAACTGTTGCGTTTGTATGTTGATTTTCATGAAGCTGCCGAGACAGATAAACAATTAGAAGATGATGCGAGAGCTTGGTTCAAGAAACTAGAAGATGGTGACCAAGAAGCAATGGATTTATGGCAATGGTTCCGTGATGAATCATTAAAAGAATTCAATAAAATCTATGATATGTTGGAAGTTTCCTTTGATTCATTGAATGGCGAAGCTTTCTATAATGATAAAATGACAGAAGTCGTGGAATTATTAGAGGAAAAACACTTGCTGAAAGAAGACCAAGGGGCAGAAATCGTTGATTTGGCTGCGTATGACTTAAATCCAGCCTTGATCCGCAAATCCGATGGTGCGACCCTTTACATCACCCGGGACATGGCTGCTGCATTGTACCGCAAACGGACCTACAATTTTGCTAAATCATTGTACGTGGTAGGAAATGAGCAAAGTTATCACTTCAAGCAATTAAAAGCTGTTTTGAAGGAAATGGGCTTTGAGTGGGCAGATGATATGACCCACGTACCATTTGGATTGATCACCAAAGATGGGAAAAAATTATCTACGAGAAAAGGGAAGATCGTTCTTTTAGAAGAAGTATTGAATGAAGCGATCGATTCAGCGAAAGAACAAATCACTGAAAAGAACCCAATGCTTGAAAACAAAGAAGAAGTTGCAAAACAAGTCGGTGTTGGGGCAGTCGTTTTCCACGACTTGAAAAATGACCGTTTGAATAATTTCGACTTTACGCTAGAAGAAGTTGTCCGTTTTGAAGGAGAGACCGGACCCTATGTGCAATATTCTCATGCCCGTGCCATGAGCATTCTTGAAAAAGCCGACTTTGATCCTGCTGCTGTCAGCAGTTTGTCATTGGCAGATATTGAGAGCTGGGAAGTCATCAAATTGATTCAGCGCTACCCAGAAACCGTGCTGCAAGCAGCAGAAAAATATGAACCATCCGTCATTGCTAAACATGCCATCAAATTGGCACAGGCCTTTAATAAGTATTACGCCAATGTGAAAATCTTGGCTGAAGATGCGGAAAAAGACGCACGTCTGGCTCTAGTTTATGCAGTAACGACCTTATTAAAAGAAGATTTACGGTTGCTTGGTTTACATGCACCCGACAAAATGTAACAAAAAAAGCTGTGTCCTTGTTTCGACAAGGACACAGCTTTTTTGTAGTAAAAATACAGATAGGTCATGTTCGGTGTCTTATAAGACCGCGTGGTTTCTGATAAATTGATAAAAAGTTTCGGCATCTTCGTCGCTGCGGGAAATCACCGCTACTGTATCAAAGCCCGCCAACGAGCAAACTTTTTCTGGCATAGTCACTTCATCGATCGCAGCCGAAAGCAAAGGCGCATTGTCCGCAACGGTATGGATCAACGTCATAAATTGCACACGATCTACTTTAGTGACAACGTCTTCGATCATCTGTATCAAACGCTGCTCTTCTTCTTTTTCATCTTCTGACGATTGCATTCCTTGAAAAATGACAAACTTCGTCTGACCAGTTTCATCGGGCACTTTCACGATTTTCAAATCACGAATATCGCGAGAGATGGTCGCTTGCGTGGCGGAGACGCCTTGGGCTTCCAATTGCTGCAATAATTCTTCTTGCGTGCGTACAGTATGTTCAGTAATGATTTGTCTAATAAGTAAATGGCGATCAGCTTTTCGCATAGGTAAACTCCTTTAAGCATGATTGATTAAGTCAGCCTTATCATAGCAGATAAAGCCGAAAAAACCTAGATATAATAAGAAAAGAATTAGAACGTTAAAAAAAAGCTGGACCACGAATCGTAGTTTTTCATTTGAATCAGTTGCATTTCTTTTTTAGCTACTGTATACTGTTTAAGGCGTGAGTTTTTCACGTCAATCCCACATCTTGTTCCATCTGCGAAGCGGTGCTGATCGATTCAGTTCTTCAAGGAGTAAAAGAGCAAGAGAGGAAAACAAAAAAACCAAATTGGAGGAAACACAACATGGCAGTAATCTCAATGAAACAATTACTAGAAGCCGGCGTACACTTTGGTCACCAAACTCGTCGCTGGAACCCAAAAATGAAGAAATATATCTTCACAGAAAGAAACGGCATCTACATCATTGATTTGCAAAAAACAGTGAAATTAGTAGACGCAGCTTACGACTACATGAAAAATGTTGCTGAAGAAGGCGGCGTTGCATTGTTCGTAGGTACTAAAAAACAAGCACAAGAAGCAATCAAAGAAGAAGCAATCCGTTCAGGTCAATACTATGTTAACCATCGTTGGTTAGGTGGAACTTTGACAAACTGGGAAACAATCCAAAAACGTGTTGCTCGTTTGAAACAAATCAACAAAATGGAAGAAGATGGCACATTTGCTGTTCTTCCTAAAAAAGAAGTCGTTGGCTTGAACAAAGAGCGCGAACGTCTTGAAAAATTCTTAGGCGGTATCGCTGATATGCCAAGAATTCCAGATGTAATGTACGTTGTTGACCCACGTAAAGAACGTATCGCGATCCAAGAAGCACGCAAATTAAATATCCCGATCGTAGCTATGGTCGATACAAACTGTGATCCAGACGAAATCGATGTTGTTATCCCATCAAATGATGACGCTATTCGTGCCGTTAAATTGATCACTGCGAAAATGGCAGATGCTTTCATCGAAGGTAACCAAGGCGAAGACCAAGTAGCAGAAGAAGATTTTGCTGCTGAATCAACAGAAAACGCAACTTCAATCGAAGAAATCGTTGATGTTGTCGAAGGCGACAACGCATCAGCTGAATAATAAATGATGGAGCTGTTTCAAAGGCTAGGCGCCAAGCCTCACTCTCCTTTGAAACAGCTTTTTTTAAAGACAAGCAATCTTGTTTAAAAACATTTAGGAGGAAACAAAAAATGGCAGAAGTAACAGCTAAATTAGTAAAAGAATTACGCGATATGACTGGTGTAGGAATGATGGACGCAAAACGTGCATTAGTTGAAGTAGAAGGCGACATCGAAAAAGCCGTAGATTTATTACGTGAAAAAGGTATGGCAAAAGCTGCGAAGAAAAACGACCGTATTGCTGCTGAAGGTTTAGCATCTGTAGCGATCAACGGCAACACAGCAGCAATCGTTGAAGTGAACTCAGAAACTGACTTCGTTTCTAAAAACGAAATGTTCCAAGACTTAGTAAAAGAAATCGCTGAAGTAATCGCAGCAAACAAACCAGCTGATATGGATGCTGCTTTAAAATTAGAAACTTCTAAAGGCACAATGGATGCTGCGTTGATCGAAGCAACACAAGTAATCGGAGAAAAAATCAGCTTCCGTCGTTTTGAAGTTGTTGAAAAAGATGACAATGCTGCTTTCGGCGGTTACCTACACATGGGCGGACGTATTGCTGTATTGACTGTTCTTGAAGGAACAACTGACGAATCAGTTGCGAAAGATGTTGCAATGCACGTTGCAGCGATCAACCCTCGCTACGTGAACGAAGCACAAATCTCTCAAGAAGAATTGGATCATGAAAAACAAGTCTTGACAGAACAAGCATTGAACGAAGGCAAACCAGCGAACATCGTTGAAAAAATGGTTGAAGGACGCTTGAAGAAATTTAAAGCAGAAATCGCTTTGGTTGACCAACCATTCGTTAAAGACCCAGATATGACAGTTGAAAAATATGTTGCATCAAAAGGCGCAACTGTGAAATCTTTTGTCCGCTTTGAAGTCGGCGAAGGTATCGAGAAACGCGAAGACAACTTCGTTGAAGAAGTAATGAGCCAAGTGAAAAAATAATTCTGTTCCTCGAACAGATGGGAACGCATGGAAGTGCGCTCCCTTTTTTTAAGCAAAAACGGTTTTTGAAGAAATAGTGTAGATAATTTTCAACGAAAGAGCACCAATATGCTACAATAGTATTGGAGAATGTACGGAGGAATCATGATGGGCAAACCAAAATATCAACGTGTTGTATTAAAATTAAGTGGTGAAGCATTAGCGGGTGACGAAGGCTTTGGGATCAAACCACCGACGATCCAAGAGATCGTTAAAGAGATCAAGGAAGTCCACGAATTAGGCGTACAGATGGCGATCGTGGTCGGCGGCGGAAACATTTGGCGTGGACAAATCGGCGCGCAAATGGGGATGGAAAGAGCACAAGCTGATTACATGGGCATGTTAGCGACTGTGATGAATGCTTTAGCATTACAAGACACGCTAGAAAATGCTGGTGTACCAACGCGTGTCCAAACTTCGATCGAAATGCGTCAAATCGCAGAGCCTTATATTCGTCGCAGAGCAGAACGTCACTTAGAAAAAGGGCGGGTCGTCATTTTTGCAGGCGGAACCGGAAACCCTTATTTCTCAACTGATACGACCGCAGCCTTACGGGCAGCTGAAATCAACGCTGATGTCATTTTGATGGCGAAAAACAATGTTGATGGCGTCTACTCAGCAGATCCTAAAACGGACCAAAGTGCTGTGAAATTTGAAGAATTGACCCATTTAGAAGTCATTTCTAAAGGATTGCAAGTAATGGATTCAACCGCAAGTTCATTAAGTATGGACAACGATATTCCATTAGTCGTATTCAACTTGAATGAGCATGGAAACATTCGCCGCGCCATTTTAGGTGAACATATTGGAACGACAGTAAGGGGGAAATAACATGGCTGACAAAATTTTAACAGAAGCAAAAGACAAAATGAAAAAAGCAGCAGAAAACTTGCAGCGGGAATTAGGACAAATCCGTGCTGGCCGCGCGAACGCGAGCATCTTAGACCGCGTAATGGTTACTTACTATGGTGTACCAACACCCTTGAACCAAATGGCTTCAATTACGATTCCAGAAGCAAGAATTTTGATGATCACACCTTTTGACAAAACAATGATCCAAGAAGTAGAAAAAGCTATCATGCAAAGTGATATTGGTATCACGCCTGCCAATGACGGAACAGTCATTCGTTTGGTGATTCCTCAATTAACGGAAGAACGTCGTAAAGAATTAGCCAAAGACGTGAAAAAAGAAGCTGAAAATGCGAAAATCGCGGTCCGTAACATTCGCCGTGATGCGATGGAAGCTTACAAGAAACAAGAAAAAGCTGGCGATATCACAGAAGATGATTTGCGTGAATCTGAAAAAGAAGTGCAAACTGCTACAGATAACAGCATCAAAGAAATCGATGCGATCGCAGCTGAAAAAGAGCAAGAGCTACTTGAGGTTTAAAAGGAATGACGAAGAGTCGCTTCAGCGGCTCTTTTTTTATGGTCGAAAGTGCCGTATGTACTTGAATATCACGACTGTTTTTTTGTTTTTTCTTAATATGGAAATCTTTTCTTGGTTTTCATAGGCAAGAAATCTGATTATTGTTATAATGTAAAAGATGAATTTCAAGAATTGGAAGAGGAGCGAATACGATGCTGCGTTTTTTTCCACAAAAAGACAAATATATCAAAGAAGCGGCTGAACATGAATTTGATCCATCACTGCCGATTCCCCAACACATCGCGATCATTATGGATGGCAATGGCAGATGGGCGCAAAACCGGCGCTTGCCAAGAGTAGCTGGTCACAAAGAAGGCATGGAGACGGTAAAAAAGATCACGAAACATGCTTCACACCTTGGTGTGAAAGTATTGACTCTTTATGCGTTTTCAACAGAGAATTGGAAACGGCCAAATGAAGAAGTGGACTTTTTGATGCAACTGCCCGTCGACTTTTTCGACACGTTTGTTCCTGAGCTGATCAAAGAAAATGTTCAAGTCAAAGTGATGGGTTTCACGGAATCTTTACCCGAACACACACAAGAAGCGGTCAAGCGAGCGATTGACCAAACCAAAGATAATACTGGGATGATCTTGAATTTTGCTTTAAATTACGGCAGCCGCGCAGAAATTTTGACTGCGGTCCAAGCCCTTTATGAAGAGCTTGCAGCTTCGGAGGAAGCCCTGCCCAAGCTCACGGAAGACATGCTGGCGACACATTTGATGACTGGTTTTTTGCCAAACGCGTTACGTGATCCTGAATTGGTGATTCGCACGAGTGGCGAAGAACGTATCAGCAACTTCTTGTTATGGCAGATTGCTTACAGCGAATTATTCTTTACGAAAGCGCTCTGGCCTGATTTCGATGCTGGTTTACTAGAAGATGCGATCGGGAGCTTTCAACAACGAAACCGGCGTTTTGGCGGTTTGAAAACGAAGGAGGAAGAAGAGTGAGACAACGTGTAATCACTGCGGTCGTCGCATTATCCTTTTTCCTGCCAATTATTTACGTTGGCGGCATTGCCGTCGAATTGCTGGCAGCAGCGATGGCAGGGATTGGTGTTTATGAATTATTTCGGATGAAAGGACTAGCTGTTTTCAGTTTTGAAGGAATTCTTTCAATCATCGGTGCGGTGATTTTAGTTTTACCTCAAGAACGCTGGTTTTTCTTTTTGCCAGAGGGCACAGATAAAAGTGCCTTGTATTATGTAATCGTCCTTTTATTACTAGGGATCGCGGTTATTTCTAAAAATACGTATACTATCGATGAAGCTGGTTTTCCAGTGATCGTCAGCTTATATACGGGTGTCGGTTTTGAACGTTTCTTGACGGCACGTTCAGCAACAGATGGCTTAGTCGTTTTAGTTTTCGGTCTGTTTATCGTGTGGGCAACGGATATTGGGGCTTACATGGTGGGACGGCGTTACGGTCAACGAAAATTATGGCCAGAGATTTCCCCTAATAAAACGATCGAAGGGGCCCTAGGCGGGATTGCTGCTGCGGTGGTCGTAGCCGGTTTGTATCTGCTAGCATTTCCAGGGAAAGATTATTTTGGACATGGTAGTGCCATCATGATCTTATTGACGGTCCTCTTTTCGATCGCTGGTCAATTCGGGGATTTAGTGGAATCGGCAATCAAACGTCATTATGGCGTGAAGGATTCAGGCAATCTTTTGCCAGGACATGGCGGGATCTTGGATCGCTTCGATAGCATGCTGTTTGTGTTTCCAATCATGTATTTATTCGGTGTTTTTTAGAAATTATTTAGAAGTGCAGGCTTGGCTTGCGCTTCTTTTTTTAAATTCTTGTTACAACGGGAATGTGAGTTCCTCAACGGGAATCGGTGTGATAAAATAAGGAAAGGCTGCCCTGAATGAGAGGGATGCTGTGAAAGAGAGGAACGAGCATGAAAACGATACTTGTATTTATCATTATCTTTTCCGTAGTGGTAGTGATTCACGAGTTTGGACACTACTTCTTTGCAAAACGGGCAGGTATTTTAGTAAGAGAGTTTGCCATCGGTATGGGGCCTAAATTGTTCGCGCATCAAGCGAAAGATGGGACGACCTACACGATTCGGATGCTGCCATTAGGCGGGTATGTCCAAATGGCGGGCTGGGGTGAAGATGAAACAGAATTAACACCAGGTATGCCAGTCTCCTTGGTTCAAGATGCAACTGGCAAAGTTATCAAAATCAATACGAGCAAAAAGATCCAATTGCCGCAAGCGATCCCTATGGAAGTGACCGACTTTGACTTGGAGGAGAAGTTGACGATCACAGGGTTCATCAATGGCAATGAACAAGAAGCGATTACGTACGCTGTGGATCATGATGCAACGATCATCCATGAAGATGGCGTTGAAGTTCGGATCGCACCTAAAGACGTTCAATTCCAGTCCGCAAAGCTTTGGCAGCGAATGCTGACGAATTTTGCTGGACCGATGAACAACTTTATTTTATCCTTGGTCTTATTCACTGGGTTGGTGTTTGCACAAGGTGGTGTTGCGAATCAAGATGCAACCATCGTGACAGGAATCGAAGCAGGAACACCGGCAGCTGAAGCAGGGCTGCAAAATGGCGATGAAATCTTAGCTGTCGAAGGTGTCGATGTTTCTAACTGGTCAGAATTAACGACTGAGATCCAAAAGTACCCAGATACTCAGATTGCTCTAGCAGTCAAACGAGGATCAGAAACACTTGATTTGACGGCAACTCCTGCGAGTCAAGAATCAGGGGAGACCACGATTGGTTTCTTAGGGATCACCGCTTCCTTAAAAACTGGGATCGGAGATATCTTACTGGGCGGCTTGCAAACGACCATTGACAATTCACTGGTGATTTTTAGAGCAGTCGGCAACTTGATTGCCCAACCAGATATCAATAAATTGGGTGGACCGGTAGCGATTTTCCAACTGTCTTCTCAAGCTGCATCGCAAGGGGTAACAACGGTGATCGCGATGATGGCGATGATTTCTATCAACTTGGGGATCTTTAATTTATTACCGATTCCTGGATTGGATGGCGGTAAGCTGGTTTTAAATATTTTAGAAGGTTTGCGAGGCAAGCCAATCAGCCAAGAAAAAGAAGGCATCATTACTCTGATTGGGTTTGGGTTTTTGATGCTGCTGATGGTTCTCGTTACCTGGAATGATATCCAACGTTTCTTCTTTTAAAAATAAGACGCACAAGCAAATCAATTGTTGATCGGGTGAACATGATTTTTTGTAGCAAAGGAGAAAAAAATGAAACAGTCAAAATGTTTGATTCCGACATTGCGGGAAACCCCCAGCGATGCGGAGACGTTAAGTCATCAACTGTTAGTTAGGGCAGGGTATATTCGACAAGTGGCGGCAGGCATTTATGTTTACTTGCCGCTAGCACAAAGGGTGTTAGAAAAGATCAAGCGGGTCATCCGTGAAGAATTGGCACAAATCGATGCCGTAGAGATGGCGATGCCTTCTTTGCTTCCGTATGAGCCATGGAAGGAGTCAGGACGTGCCTCCTTGTATGGTGAATCCTTGTATCGATTAACAGATCGAAACGAACGAGAGATCGTTTTAGGACCTACTCATGAAGAGCCGTTTACGACATTGATCAAAAACGAGATCACGTCTTATAAACGGCTGCCATTGAGCTTGTATCAGATCCAAACGAAATATCGGGACGAACAGCGGCCGCGTTTTGGATTGATCCGCAGCCGTGAATTTATCATGCAAGATGGCTATTCTTTTCACGCCGATGAAGCCAGCTTAGATCAAACCTATAATCGTTACGAAATGGCTTATCATGCAATATTGAAACGCTGTGGGATCGAGTATCGGTCAGTGGTCGGGGACAATGGCTTGATGGGTGGCAGAGATTCGAAAGAATTTTTGGCATTGTCGGGGATCGGCGAAGAGCTGATCTGCTACTCGACCGAAAGCGATTATGTCGCCAATTGGAAATTAGCAACCAGTCAATACATCGCCAAAAAATCTCACGAGACCTATTTAGAATTACAAAAAGTCGTTCAGGATGAGCCTTTAACGTTAGAGGAGCTGGCGCAGGCATACGAAACAGACTTGCAAAAAATCGTTCAAGTATCTTTATTACTCGTTGACGAGCAAGTCATTATGGTGTTATTACGAGGCGATCACAGCCTCAATGAAACAAAGGTCAAGCATTACTTAGCCGCTGATCAAGTGAAGGTGCTGACTGTTGAGGAAGCGGAGTCTTATCTGACGAGTGAGACGCAGCTGCGCAGTCCCATTGCGCTTGCTGATTCGATTCAGTTGTACGCCGATCAGCATGTCCAAGATATGGCGAATCTGATCGTTCCAGCGGCAGAAAAACAAAGCTATTATCTCAATGCGAATGTGGGGCGTGATTTTCAACCATTAGCCTTTGCCGATTTTCGCTTGGTTCAAGAAGGTGATCCTTCCCCAGATGGAAAAGGAACCTTAACCTTTACGCGAGGAATCGAAGTTGGGCATATCTTCAAGTTAGGAACCAAGTACAGTGAGGCGCAAGAAGCGACGGTTGTCGATGAAAACGGCGATGAGCAACCAATCACCATGGGCTGTTATGGGCTGGGGGTTTCTCGGCTGCTTTCAACGATCGTCGAACAATACGGCAATGAATTTGGGATCGATTGGCCCCAAGAAATTGCCCCATTTGATGTGCATATCATTCAAACGTCGATTGAAGATAGCTATCAAAATGCCTTAAGTGAAGAGGTAGAAGAAATGATGAACCAAGTCGGCTATCAAGTGCTGGTAGATGACCGCAATGAACGTGCAGGGGTCAAATTTGCAGATGCCGATTTGATTGGCTGTCCGATTCGCTTGACTATCGGTAAAAAAGCCGTAGAAGGCATCGTGGAGATCAAAATCAAGCATACTGGTGCGACCGTTGAAGTGAGAAAAGAAGAAGTCGCTTCGACCTTGACGATTTTGTTAGCCAATCAGGAATAAACAGGAACGAACAAGAATGAATAACAGATCGAGAGAGGAAATCCTTTCTCGATTTTTTAATGAAAATGAGGGCAAAAAGAGGTATACTAGTGAGTACTGAGAAAAGGAGGATCTTCAATTGTCAAAAGAAAGAGAGACCTTTGAGATATTATTAGACCAAATTGCAGCTGCCCCAAATCTTCGGCAGCATCCGTTGATGCAGACTGCCCAAATCAAACAAGTGACCGTGCATCGACAATCAAAAGCGTGGACGTTTTATTTCCAATTTGAACGTTTATTACCGGTGATGGTGTATCAGTCCTTTAAACAACATATTGAATTGGCGTTTAAAGAGATTGCGGAAGTTCGTATCATCATTGAAGCTCAAGATGGTTCCTTTGATGAGCAATTCATTCAAGAATATTGGCCATTAGCGTTAGCCAATCAAAATTGTGATCGACCATTGGTTCATCAAGTGATCAAAAACCAAATGCCTGTGCTGCAAGAGAACAAAGTGATTTTGCCAGTCAACAATGATGCGGTCATCACGATTTTGCAGCAGCAGTACTTGCCGATCATTGAGGAAAATTATAGTACCTTCGGCTTTCAAAAATTTCGGATCTTGCCGCAGCTAGACCAAGAGCAAGCGGAGGCGGCCTTAAAAGAACTTGAAGCACGCAAGGAAGAGCAAACAGCAGCGTTCCAACAACAAGCTGCTGAGAACTTAATGGCTCACGAGCAACGCAAAAAAGAAGTCAAAACAGTCGAATTTGACGGACCAATCGCCTTGGGGCGTAATATTCCTGCCGATGAACCTGTGACACCGATGATCAATATCATTGAGGAAGAACGTCGGGTCACGATCCAAGGCTATGTCTTTGATAAAGAAGTCCGAGAACTGCGCTCAAAACGGAAGATTTTGATCTTAAAAATCACCGACTATACGTCATCGTTTAGTGTGAAAAAATTCTCCAACAATGAAAAAGATGAACAAGTCTTTGATGCCATCGCCAAAGGTAGTTGGGTCAAAGTACGCGGTAGCGTCCAAGAAGATACCTTCATGCGAGATCTTGTTATGAATGCGCAAGATTTGCTGGAAGTTAAACACGAAGCTCGCAAAGACTATGCACCTGAAGGCGAAAAACGGGTCGAACTCCACCTGCATTCCAATATGAGTACGATGGATGCCACCAACAACGTAGCGGATTTTGTCGCTCAGGCAGGCAAATGGGGCCATAAGGCGATTGCGATCACCGATCATGGTGGAGCGCAAGGGTTCCCTGATGCCCATCATGCAGGAGAAAAGGCTGGTGTTAAAATTCTTTACGGTGTGGAAGCCAATATCGTGGATGACGGCGTAGCGGTTGCCTACAATCCTCAGCCTGTTCCACTGACCGATGCTACTTATATCGTGTTTGACGTGGAGACCACTGGGTTGTCTGCAGTATACGACACCATCATTGAGTTGGCTGCTGTGCGGATGCATAAAGGCAACGTGGAGGCATCCTTTGATGAATTTATCGATCCAGGTCATCCCTTATCGCGAACGACCGTAGAACTGACGGGAATCACCGATGAAATGGTTCGCGGGTCAAAATCAGAAGAAGAAGTCTTACGTTTGTTCCGTGAGTTTTCTGAAGGAGCCATTTTAGTTGCCCACAATGCGTCATTTGATATGGGCTTCTTAAATACCAGTTATCGAAAATACGGTATTCCAGAAGCGGAAAATCCCGTCATTGATACATTGGAACTCGCTCGTTATTTGTATCCAGAGTTTAAGCGATTCGGTTTAGGTGTCCTTTCCAAAAAATTCGGTGTCAGCTTAGAACAACATCACCGAGCGATCTACGATGCGGAGGCAACCGGTCATTTAGCATGGATCTTTGTCAAAGAAGCAATGGAAAAACATGAGATGCTGCTGCACGAAGAGTTGAACCGACACGTGGGGGGCGAGAACTCCTACAAAGCAGCTCGACCTTTCCATGCCACGATCTTGGCTCGAACACAGGCAGGATTGAAGAATTTATTCAAGCTGATCTCGATGTCGAATGTGAAGTACTTCCATGATAAAGTCCCACGAATCCCACGTTCAGAATTGGTGAAATTGCGGGAAGGATTGTTAGTCGGAACCGCCTGTGATAAAGGAGAAGTCTTTGTCGCAATGATGCAAAAAGGGGTCGATGCAGCACGAGAACTTGCCAAGTTTTATGACTACATCGAAGTCATGCCCAAAGCAGTTTATGCCCATCTTTTGGAAACGGAACTCGTGAAAAGTGAAAAAGACCTAGAAGACATCATTCGGAATCTGGTAAAAATGGGGGAAGAGTTAGGGAAAATCGTTGTGGCTACTGGTAATGCCCATTACCTAAACGAAGAAGACGCCATTTATCGCAAGGTCTTGATCAATTCCATGGGAGGCGCCAATCCGTTGAATCGTCATAGCCTACCAGACGTGCACTTCCGTACTACGGATGAGATGCTGACCGCTTTTCAATTTTTAGGTCCGGAAGCGGCGAAAGAAATCGTGGTGACGAACCCGAATAAAATCGCCGATCTTTGTGAAAAAGTCATTCCGGTAAAAGATGATCTGTATACACCAAAGATTCCCGGATCAGAACAAGAGATCACCGACTTAAGTTACAACCGTGCCAAAGAGTTATACGGCGATCCATTACCAGAGATCGTGGAAAAACGTTTGAAAAAAGAGCTTGATTCGATCATTGGGAACGGCTTTTCCGTGATCTATTTGATCTCACAAAAACTCGTTCATAAAAGCAATGAAGACGGCTATCTAGTAGGGTCACGGGGATCAGTCGGTTCTAGTTTCGTGGCAACCATGACGGGGATCACTGAGGTCAATCCATTAGCTCCTCATTATTATTGTCCCGATTGCCAGTATTCGGAGTTTTACGAAGACGGTTCGTATGGTTCTGGTTATGATATGCCAGAGAAAAAATGTCCAAAATGCGGCACCCGTCTGAACAAAGATGGCCACGATATTCCCTTTGAAACGTTCCTTGGTTTCCACGGCGATAAAGTACCCGATATCGATTTGAACTTCTCAGGGGAATATCAGCCAGAAGCCCATAACTATACGAAAGTACTCTTCGGTGAAGAATACGTCTATCGTGCAGGAACGATCGGTACCGTAGCCGATAAAACAGCCTTTGGTTTCGTAAAAGGCTTTGAGCGCGATCATAATCTTCATTATCGAGCAGCCGAAGTCGATCGCCTGGCAAAAGGTGCCACAGGCGTCAAACGAACGACTGGTCAGCACCCGGGGGGGATCATCGTTATTCCCGACTATATGGATGTCTATGATTTCACCCCGATCCAATACCCAGCGGATGATCAAAATGCGGAGTGGAAAACGACCCACTTTGATTTCCATTCGATTCATGACAATATCTTGAAGCTGGATATCCTCGGACACGATGATCCGACAGTCATTCGGATGCTGCAGGATCTATCAGGCATCGATCCAAAAACGATCCCCACCGATGATCCAGAAGTGATGCGTATTTTTGGCGGCACGGATGTGTTAGGTGTGACCGAAGAGCAGATCTATTCGAAAACCGGTACATTAGGCATCCCGGAATTTGGTACCCGCTTTGTGCGGGGGATGCTGGATCAAACCCATCCATCGACCTTTGCTGAACTCCTGCAGATCTCTGGTCTTTCCCATGGTACCGATGTATGGTTAGGCAATGCGGAAGAATTGATCCGTCGCGGAGATGCCAGCCTAGCGGAAGTAATCGGCTGTCGGGATGATATCATGGTGTATTTGATCCATGCTGGCTTAGATGACGGGATGGCCTTTAAAATCATGGAGACGGTCCGTAAAGGACAATGGAACAAGATCCCTGACGACTTGCGGGATACTTACTTGCAAGCGATGCGGGAGAACAATGTCCCAGAATGGTATATCGATTCTTGTTCGAAGATCAAGTACATGTTCCCGAAAGCCCATGCCGCGGCGTATGTCTTGATGGCGTTGCGGGTGGCTTACTTTAAAGTGTACTTCCCAATTCTCTATTACTGTGCTTATTTCTCTGTCCGGGCGGATGATTTTGATTTGATTGCCATGTCAAAAGGAAAAGATGCCGTAAAAGAACGGATGCAAGAAATCAATGACAAAGGAATGGATGCATCAACGAAAGAAAAAAATCTGTTGACAGTTCTGGAATTGGCCAATGAAATGCTGGAGCGCGGCTATGAATTCGGGATGATCGATCTGTATAAATCCGATGCAGAAAATTTCGTGATCGATGGGAAAAAATTGATCGCACCGTTCCGAGCAG
Organism: Enterococcus sp. 6D12_DIV0197; assembly: GCF_002174385.1. NCBI lineage: Bacteria > Bacillati > Bacillota > Bacilli > Lactobacillales > Enterococcaceae > Enterococcus > Enterococcus sp. 6D12_DIV0197. Next base: position 2,702,564 of record NZ_NIBN01000001.1, on the reverse strand, counting down.
TACCGAGTTTAGGGCTGAACGTAGCGAAACAAATCGTGGAAGCACGAAAAGATGGTCCCTTCTTATCGAAAGAAGACCTCGCCAATCGCGGGAAAGTTTCTAAGACATTGATTGAATACATGACGGATAACGGTGTTCTAAAAGATCTACCAGATGAAAATCAGTTGTCGTTGTTCGATATGTTGTAAGCCAACGGCTGTTCACTTAAAAAAATAAGCCCATCATCGCAGCATCTAGTATAGCTAGTTTCTGCATGATGGGCTTTTTTTGTCTTGTTTATGAAGGTAACCTAAGCAGCCACAATCTGGCGAAAATCAGAAAAATCGTGATCTATAGTGAAAAATCATAAAGCGGTTTGCCGATCGGACAGCGAAGCAAAAGACCCATTACCGTACAAAGAGAAGAAAAATACTCGTTACCGAAAGAAGCGAATGCCTTTGGCAACGAGTATTTTTCGACAAAGTTCGTTAACTAGCTAAAAAAAGAAAAAAAGCAAAACAGGCAGATACACCATGTACAGTAAGACGGAATAGCCTAGACAAGAAGTTGCAAATTCTTCATCCCCTTGATAGTTTCGCACAAGAATTGGGACAGAGTTTTGGACGGGCATAGAGGCTTGGATAATAAACACAGAAAGCATCAATTCAGGAACAGGGATGATTCTGCTTAATAGCCATACAACGAGGGGCGAAAGAATGAAGCGACCAAACAAGACACCAGCAATGTCTTTGGTCATTCGCAAGTTCTTGAGCCCGCCAAAGTACACGATGATCCCGATAATAAACATTGATAAAGGCGTCGTTAAATCTGCTAGGTAGCTTCCAAGCCCATCAACAAAGGAGGGCAGTGGGAATGTGAACAGCATCCAGATCAAGCCGATAATGAAACCAATCAAGGCTGGCGAAAAAATCTTTTTTAGCATGACCAATGGATGAAAGGAAATGCGGGCTTCGCCGAAATCGGGGTTATCTTTTGCTAACTCAAAAATACCGATGGTCCAAAATAATGTCGTATTTACGATGTAGTACAACAACACATAGGGAACGGCTTTTTCACCAAAAATGGCTAAATTGATCGGTAAGCCGATGAAGATCGTATTGGAAAAGGTAAACATGGCGGAAAATGCCCCTTGGTGTTTGGTTTCAACTTGCGCGAAACGGCGCCATAAATAACCGGCGAAGTAAGTGATCATCATGGAAAGCAAAGGGATGATCATCCCGGAAACTAATGAGAGAAACTCGTCTTTCGTAAAGTTTTTAATGATCGTCAAAAACATATTGGCGGGTAATGAGACATTTAACACCAGTTTTGAAAACGTATCGGCGGTTCGATTAGAAAACCATTGTTTGTAAGACAACCAATAACCGGCAAACATGAGACTGAAAATGACAAAAATATTGATATATGCTTGAAACATGCGCTCACCTCTCATTTACTATAGCGAAAGGCAATAGAAGAAGCAACTGATTCCCATTTGAAAACAACAAAAAACCAAACCGCCCAATGAGCGATTTGGTCAAGAATTACTTCCGTTGCTGCTTGCCAGCGTTACGACCTTTTCCGTTAGGCTTTGTCGTGTTCAACGCTTTTTTGACAGCTTCTGTTTTTTCAGGCGTTACGTCTTTACGAGGCGTAACTACCGTTTTAGGCGGATTTGCTTTCATTTCCGCTTCGACTTGGGCACGAATTTTTGGTTTCATGATGACATTCGTGATAAACGTTTGGATACAACTGAAGACCCCACCAACTACCCAGTAGAGTGTCACACCAGCTGGTGCACTCATGGACATGAAAACGATCATCAATGGAGAAACGATCAACATGGTTTTCATCGTTTTTTTCTGTTCTTCAGGAATCCCGATGGTTGAGATATATCCTTGTGCCAAGTAGGAAAGACCAGCAATCGCCACAAAGAGGATGCTTGGGTCGCCTAAAGATACGCCAAAGAATTCAGAGTTTTGGATTCCTTGTGTGTAACGAGCGGTGAAATAAAGAGCAGAGAAGATCGGCATCTGAATCAGCAAAGGGAGACATCCGATACCGCCAAACATACTGACGTTGTTTTCAGAGTAAATTTTTTGCATCTCCGCTTGCGCTTGCATTTGTTCTTCCCGAGTGGTTGCTTTTTTCAAATTGGCTTGTGCAATATCCACTTGAGGTTTCAGAAACTGCATTTTTTCACTTTGAACCATCGTTTTTCGAGACTGATGGATCCCTAATGGTAAGATAATGACACGGACAACGATCGTTACGGCGATGATCGCCCAGCCGTAAGACCAGTTGAAGTTTTCTACGAGCATCGTGATCATATCCCCTAATGGTTTCATCAAAAAGCGATAAATCATTCCTGTTTCTTTCGGCGTACCATCAGCATTGGTACTGACACAGCCTGATAATGCTAATAACAGGCCAAATAATCCTGATGAAAGCAGCCATTTATTCATTTTAGACATTCTATTCTTCCTCTTCACAATAAATTTAGACAAAAATAACTATACTAAAAAAGACCGACTATTTCAATGTACAAAGAGAAATTCATTGAAAAATCAATCTTTCGACTTAGAAAATATTCAATTGTTAATAGTACACTACATCAAAACTCCGACGCTCTTTGATGGCATCGTCTGGTTGGATGTCGATCTGATTTACTTTCCCAGCGGGTGAAGGAGAATCCTTAACCCCAGCAACAAAGGCATCGATGGCTTTGTCATCGCCAATTGCTTCAATCGAAACAGAACCATCCGCTTCGTTTTTTACAGATCCGGTGACGCCCAACTGATCGGCAAGCATTTTTGTGGTATAACGAAAACCGACGCCTTGGACACGTCCTTGCACATGGATTCGTAGTTTCTTCATGGACAATCCCTCCTCTGCTTTATATGATAGCGTTTTTTCAGCAAAAGAACAAGTTAGATCGATTGACTCATGCTATAATGAATCGAGGTGACAAGATGAAAGAAATTCAATCGAAAAAAAATACCTTTATCAAGGAAATCAAAAAACTAACACAAAAAAAACATCGGACACAAACCAATACCTATTTGATCGATGGCTGGCATTTGGTGCAAGAAGCATTGCATGCACAAGTACCCATCAAAGCATTGTTGGTGACCCCGCGAGGGTTAAGTGAAGCCAACGGGCAACTCGATGGTTATCAGGAAGAAAGCTATTTGATCACAGAGGAGATCGCAGCGATGCTTTCTGATTTGCCAACACCCCAAGGGATTTTCGCCGTGGTGGAAAAGCAAGAACAAGACTTACAGACACTGACGGGCAATTGGCTGATTTTAGATAATGTGCAAGATCCTGGAAACGTTGGCACCATGATTCGAACAGCGGATGCCGCTGGATTCAGCGGGGTTTTTCTCGGCGAAGGAACAGCCGATCTCTACAGCACCAAAGTCTTGCGCAGCATGCAAGGTAGCAACTATCATCTGCCGATCATAGAAGGAGCGATCCCGTCATTTTTAAAGCAGCTGCAGGCAGCTGGTGTGGCGATTTATGGTACCGAGTTAAACAAAGAAGCAGTCCCTTATACCGAGCTTCCTAAAGAACAAGCGGCTGCCTTCATTTTAGGCAACGAGGGGCAAGGGGTCAATCAGGAACTGTTGGCATTGACCGATAAAAATCTATATATTCCTATCTATGGTCAGGCGGAATCATTGAACGTCGCCATTGCGGCAGGTATTTTGATGTATTTTGCTGTCAGCTAGATTTTAAGGAACTGTTAAACTATTTGAATCTATTGCACCTCACCTAGAAACTTGCAGGAATAGGTGCTATACTTTGTCTTGTAACAATCAAGCAGATCAAAAAAGGTGGCAGACAAAAATTTATGACAGAAAAATGGCAAGAAGATAGCGAATATATGTCTTACGTGGCTGACCTGTTAGAAACAGAAGCTGTAAAAAAATTAGCCAATTTTGTGCAGCATATGAACTCCACACGTTTGGAACATTCGATCAGCGTCTCTTATTATAGTTACAAATTGGCCAAGAAATGGGGCGGCGATGCTCGTGCAACAGCTCGTGCAGGACTCCTTCATGATTTATTTTATTACGATTGGCGTACTACAAAGTTTGACGAAGGTACCCATGCGTACATGCATCCACGAATCGCAGTAAAAAATGCCGAAAAAATCACTGAACTTAGTGATCTTGAAAAAGATATCATCTTGAAACATATGTGGGGAGCAACGATTGCACCGCCACGCTATAAAGAAAGCTATATCGTCACGATGGTGGACAAATATTGTGCGATCAAAGAAGCATCAGAACCCCTTACAGACAGCATGAAAGAAAAATGGCAACAACGCTTCTGGAAGAAACATCGCACGATTCAATAAGAAAAAAGTTCTTCGAACCAACTGGTTCAAAGAACTTTTTTTGTTTGTTTAGCCAAAAATAAGTTGGAGGATCGCTGCTCCTGCATAGAGAATCAGTAAGGTGATCAATACCGTTAAATGTCGTCTTTTGTGCATAAAAAGGATTGCCACAAATTCTCTTAAAAAGGCATTCGGTAAATAGTAAAAGGCAGTAGGTGCTCCGATGCCATCCGCTTTAAGTTGGGCTTGATCTGCATAGAGACCAGCACGAAAAATATGGTAATTGTTTGAGGCAAAGATTGCTTTGTAGCCGTTTGGCTTAAGCGAATCCATGATTTCTTTCGAAAATTTCATGTTTTCATAAGTAGTCGTGGAATTTGTTTCCACTAAAATCTCACCTTCTGGTACGCCTTGGGCAATCGCATATTCTTTCATAGCAACAGCTTCCGGCAGCTGCTCATCGCTTCCTTGTCCGCCTGACATCAGTAATCGAGGCGCGGTTTTTTTCGCTTTAAATTGCGATTCGTAGAACGAGATCGCTGTATTGATGCGTTTTGCCAATAAAGGGGAGACCGTGGTGCCATTCAAAAGGCCTGCACCTAAGACGATGATAAAGTCCTGATTATAGCGAGGATGGTTGAACTGATAAATGACTGAAATGGATAAAAAGTTCAAAAAGACTACAAACAGATACAAAAGACTTAGGGGAACAATGCCGAATAAGGTTCGGATCCAATCTGGGAAAAAGTGCAAAAGGGTATCTGAAAATAGTAAAACGGTCAAAACCACCGCTAAGATCAGGGTTAACAAATTGGCGATCGATCGCGATTCTCTTCGTAGTACGATAATGGAATTCCAGTAAAGAAAGACCACGAGTGTTGCCAAACCGAATAATAGTACAGCAACGAAGATTGCCAGTAATACAGCGAGTAAACCACCTACGAGTATGTCTTGGGTTCGGTATAAATTAATGACTAAGTAGCCACCAAAAGCCAGCACGAACAAATTAAAAAGCAAGCCATTTACAAGTTGGTGCTTGTTGCGCCGATAAGAAAATAAAAAAAGGCCGGCGAAGGCGACGGGTATCAGAATAAAGAAACTACCTGTCCGTAATTCTGAGACAGCTAAATAAATTAGCAGGGCTAGAATCGTCCAACAACATTCAAAAAAGAAAATATCCGGATCATCTTTTTTCTTGCGCCATTTTTGAACGACGATCACGCCCGACACATAGCTGATGGCAAAAATCAGCAATTGCGTAAAATCCATGTTTTTCACTCCTTTAACGATACACTTAGTATACCGAAAAATGGCAGAAATTGCTTGTTGCTAAGGTCAAAGTTGCTGAATTTCTTGCAATTCGCTAAAATGAAGGAAAGAAGGAGGAAGGAACATGCAATTAGGTGAAGTGATTCGCGTCGAACGACCCGCTTTTTATGTGATTGGAAAAGAGGGCAAGGGATTAGCAGAAGAAGGTGCTTCTTGGGTACCAGCGCTTTGGGAACTTGCAACAAAGGATTTTGAAGAGATCGAATTTCTCGTAAGTGATCAAAAGGCAGAAGAACTGGAATTTTGGGGCTTGATGAGTGATGGCACCAATTGGTTAGAGCCTTGGCAAGAAACCGGTCGCTACTTGGCAGGCGTTCAAGTCCAGACAGAAAATTTTCCTCCTGTCGGTTGGGTCCGTTGGGAAATTCCCGCAATGACCTATCTCGTTGTAAAAACGGATGAAAAAAACTTAACGATGATGACTGAAAAAATGCTGATGGACGTTTTACCAGAAAACAACGTCCAGTTGTCAGCAGCCATCCAAGAAAGGTATCTTCCTCATTTTAAGGAGGGGGAAGTTGAATTGTTTTTCCCTGTAGAACCATTGGCAACAGCAACGGTGGAAACAGTAGAATAAAAAAAATCTGTCCGAGAAGCAGTCTTTGCTTCGGACAGATTTTTTCGTTTAGGTTAAAAAAGATTACTGAAAAAGTTGGACACGCCGCGCCAAGCACGAACAAAGATGTTGGCTTTTTCCACTGTTTGTGTTGTGATCAATCCTGCAGTCTCGTCATGATCGGAATCATCAATATAACCAAGCGTATCAGCTGGAATCGAAGCACTTACGGTACCAACTTCTGTGCCCTCAGTCAATGGCGCTTGCAGGGCAGAATCACGATAATGCTCATTAAAGTCAATGGTTGTTTCAAAGGCGGTGGCATCCATATCTCCACGTACCCATAAGGTCAAACCTTGATTTAAGGCAACGGGCACACTCAATTCTTTCCCATCTTTGACTGCAACCGTCTGGGTATCTTCTAGTTGCGCATTTTCTGGTAAAATCTCTACTTGTTCCCAAGCGTCAAACGAGTAATCCATCAAACGGCCTGTTTCAATAAAACGAACACTAGGATTTTCTGCATGACCATTGACGTTTAGCACCACGGTGATGATTCGTTGGCCATCTTTAACGGCGGTTCCGACAAAGCAGGCGCCTGCCATATCTGTCGTACCAGTCTTCAGACCGTCGACACCATCTTTCGTATTCGTAAAACCTGGAAGCATCCAGTTCCAATTGACCATCTCGACAGGCGAGTAGGAACCTTCACCAAATTGTTTCGTTGAAAGGCTGGTTACTTCCAAAACATCTGGAAAGTCTTCTAACAAATGACGGGCAATCAATGCCACATCTTTTGCGGATAGTTCGTTTTCATCAGTTGAAGTTGATCCTGGGTAAATATTTTCCCCAAGATAAGCATTGTTCAAGCCAGAAGCATTGACGATTTTTGCATCGGTGATGCCCCATGATTGCACTTTTTCTTGCATTAAATCCACAAAGGCACTTTCAGACCCAGCAATCAGCTCCGCGAGCGCGACGATTGCAGCATTTGCAGATTGGATATAACTGGCATCATACAAATCTTTTACTGTATAGGTAACGTCTTGATGCAAAGGGACATTTGATAAGTTAGGGGACACGCTGAGATTAGCGGCATAATCGGAAATCGGCACAGGATCATCCCAAGCGATCGTTCCTTGTTCTACTTGCTCAGCGACAAGGTAGAGGCTGATGATCTTGGTGATGGAGGCAATACCCATGGCTGTCTCGCCATCTTGATCATACAACACTTTCCCTGTGTCAAAATCAATGGAGTAGGCGGCTTTGGCGTCAATCGAAAAATCTTGGATCTCTTCGATGCTCATTGCTGTATCATCAGCATATGAAACGAGGGGGATGCCGACAGCAGCAAAGAGGATTGCCAAAGCAGCAACGAAGGAATACCCGAACTTGGTTATTTTCTGCATATATGTAGTAGCTCCTTTTAAGTTGTATCTAAGCAAAAATTTTAACAAAGAGTATCCGCTGTTGCAATACTCTAAGAGAAAACTTAGCATTTAATTGCGAGAAGACCGCTCAAAGGGGGAATGGGCGTTGGTAAACCATTTCAACCTAGAAGACCTAAGGGCAAAAGACAGCAAAAAAAACTTGCCTTTCTATTTAATAAAGAAGACAAGTTTTTCTGAATTGACATCGGGTCAAACGATTTCACTTAGCGACGATTGGAATGGATTCTCGGGTTTTGGTTTTGGGCTCTGACGGGAACTTTCACTGCTCTCGTTTCTTGTTGCATGGCCAATTTTGCTAAAATGAATGTCCCAGCTAGTAACGCAGCTAAAGCAAAGACGGAAAAGAGTGAAATAAAGGTCGTTAACATAAAAATCCCTTCTTTCTGTTTAAAATAAATGTGGAAGGTAGGAATCGAACCTACACCTTAATCTATGAACGATCAAACATCACTCAACGGAACACCTTGTTCAACCACTTGTTAAGTTAATGATAGCATGGATTGCCAGGAAATGCTGATAAAAAGTCTGAGAATTGACCGAAGAAAATGTGAAGAAAACATGAACTCGATCTTCTCATGTCCCTTAGGCGATTTTTGTCAAAGAATAGTGGCAATCTTCTGCTTCATCATATAAAGTAATAACGGAGCCTTTTTGTTCCAGAACTAAATGATAGCCAAATGTGTCCAGTAACACTAATCGCATCGGAGTCAGTTCAACAATGGAAACAGGCAACGGTTTGCCTTCGATGGTCAATGAATAATCATTGGCAATTTCTAAAATGACATCTTCTTTTGTCTTTGAAGTAAAACGCCAATTTCCAATGAAATTTTGGCGGTTTTCATTTTTTTGTTTTTCCTTTCGCAACAGCAAGGAGCTGACCACGCCCGTTGCTAGAGATAAACCAATCAATAGAGACCTTTTCTTCATTTATACACGTCCTATCACTTACGATTCATCTAGTTGCACCTTGTGAACAAGATGCCCGCTTCTGCACACTAGAAAATAATTGCCATAAGTATACCATGAGAAGGTAAAAAAGCATGGTACTTTAGTTTGAAGTTTAGAAGTTTTTATCAAAATATGCTATGATTCAAAAGAGCAGGTGAGAAAATGAATTATCCGAATACCCTCTTAGCCACGTTTCTCGTTCGCGACAACCGATTCATTGCCCGATGTCTAGTCGATGGGCAAGAAGTGATCGTCCATGTGAAAAATACGGGACGAGGAAAAGAACTATTGCACAAAGGGGCACTCGTGACCCTCCAATATTGGGACAATCCGAAACGTAAAACCAATTACGATTTGATCTCAGTCAAGAAAGAAGACCAATGGATCAATATTGATAGTCAAGTACCCAATCGGTTAGGCTATGAAGGCCTTTTGGATGGCACGATCCAGTTGCCAAATATCAAAGGGAAAATTGCCCTCTTGCGGCGTGAAGTCGTCTATGGGATGTCTAAGTTTGATCTTTATTTTGAAACAGACGAACAAGAAAAAGGGTTTATAGAAATTAAAGGGATGACACTTGAAAACAAGCAAATCGGCGCTTTCCCAGATGCGCCAACGATTCGCGGCTTGAAACACGTCAATGAATTGATCCATGCCAAAGAAGCAGGCTATTATGCGGCGGTTTTGTTCATGATCCAATTTGAAGTGGTGCAAAGCGCCACGATCCATCGACAGATGCAGCCGGATCTGGCCGATAAGATCGCTGAAGCGCAAAGCAAAGGTGTCGAAGTGTTTGCTTATAATTGCCAGGTAAACCAAGGGATGATCGCGGTCAAAGAACCGATCCCTTTTGATTTGAACGTCGAATTTGACGACCCCAATCTATAGAAGAAAGAAGGAAAACACATGATTCATTTAGGGATTATCGGCACAAATTGGATCACCGATCAATTTGTACAAGCAGCCCACGAAACCAAACGGTATCAATTGGTAGCCGTATACTCAAGGAAATTAGCCACAGCGCAACGCTTTGGGGAAAAATACGGGGACATCGAATATGCGACCGATTTGGCCACTTTTTTTGGCTTAGCTCATATGGACACGGTCTATATCGCTTCTCCGAACAGTTTGCACTTTGAACAAGCCAAGCAAGGTATTTTGGCAGGAAAAAATGTCATTGTGGAAAAGCCAGCCTTTTCAACGCCTGAGGAAATGGCGGAGATCATTGACCTAGCAAACCAACAACAGGTTTTATTCTTTGAAGCAGCTCGCAACATTCATGAAGCGAGTTTTTCAACCGTAGCCGAATTCTTACCGACACGCGGTGCCATTCTTGGGGCGAACTTTTCTTATATGAAATACTCGTCTCGTTATGACGCTGTACTAGCTGGGGAGGAACCAAATATCTTTTCTCCACATTTTTCTGGCGGAGCTTTAGCCGACTTGGGTGTGTATCCAGTATATGCGGCGGTCGCTTGGTTTGGTAAACCGCAGGACGTTCATTATTTTGCGCGCAAATTACCGACCGGTGTAGATGGTATCGGGACTGCTGTGCTACGCTATGCTGATTTTGATGTCACGATCCAAACAGGCAAAATCGCTGATTCAGAGTTACGATCAGAAATTTATTTTGAAGACGGGACATTAGATTTGAATGCCGTCAATGCTATTGAAGAAGCAGCATTTTATGAACGCCAAACAAAACAAACGCATCCATTAGCAGTCGCTGCTTTAGACAATCCGATGATCGAAGAAGCGCAAGACTTTGCAGACATCATTGAAAACAAAGATGATCCTAAACAAGGACAACGCTATGAGGAATGGGTGGAACTTGCCCGCAGTGTCAATGAAACCGTCTCTTTGATGCGTAAGCAGGCCGACATCATTTTTGATGCAGATAAAAAATAAGGAATGGAACATTTATGACAGTATTTGAATTGACACAATTGCCAGACGTCTGGCAGGAAAAATGGCAAGCGGCAGGATATCACGCACCGTCCTTGATCCAAGAAAAAACCTTTGGTCCTTTAAAAGACGGCGCGTCTGTCATAGGAATCTCACCGACCGGTTCAGGTAAAACTTTGGCGTATCTCTTGCCATTGTTAACGAAGGTTGAAAAAAAGCAAGGCAATCAGCTGTTGATTTTGACTTCTTCACAAGAATTAGCGATGCAAGTCACAGAAGTAGCAAGGGAATGGGCCCAAGCCATTGGTTTGACCGTTCTGCCGCTAATTGGCGGCGCAAGTACAAAACGCCAAGTGGAAAAACTAAAAGACAAACCCGAGGTCTTGATCGGTACCCCAGGCCGTGTGTTAGAGTTGATCAAAGCCAAAAAAATCAAGACCCAGCAGCTGCAATCGTTGGTATTGGATGAGGTTGATCAATTATTGAAAGAGGGTGCCTTCACCCTGGCAGCCAAGATCAATCAAACATTACCAAAACAAATCCAGCGTAGTTTCTTTTCAGCAACCGCGAACGAAGTGATCGATGAGATTCGACCATTCGTGTCAAAAGAGCCGCTGATCGTTGATGTTACCCAAGAAGATCAGAGCAAAGGCGTCATCCATCATTACTATTTGAACTATCCGCAACGACGAATCGTGGATGCTTTAAGACGCTTTGCTCATTTACCAAACTTTCAAGCCTTGGTTTTCTTCAATGAATTAAGCACAATGGGGAATGCGGAAGAAAAGCTATTGTTTCATGGCTTGCCGGTGGCATCTTTGGCATCTGATCAAAACAAACTTGCACGAAAAGGTGCATTAGAGAGCTTTCGTCAAGGAAAACTAGTGGAACTATTGACGACCGATGTCGCCTCTCGCGGCTTAGATGTCGTGGATCTGCCTTACGTGATCAATACAGAAGTCCCTTTAGAAAAAGAATCCTATTTACACCGCGCAGGACGCGTTGGAAGAATGGGCAAAGAAGGAACTGTCGTTACGATCGTTCAAGACCATTCGTTGAAGGATTTGAAAAAAATCGCAAATCAGTTGTCCATAGAACTCAAGGAAGTCTATCTGCATGGGGGACAGTTACACACAGAAGCACCTGTTGTCGAAAAAGAAAGCAAGAAAGAAATGAAAACAACAAGTGTGCAGAAAATTTCCAAGAAAACACCAGAAAATTTACACACTCCTGTTAAAAAGAGCAAGAAAAAGACGAAAAAGCAAAAAGACAAAGGAAAAAGACGCCATTGAGCGTCTTTTTGTGTTACCATTAACGTTGTTTATTATTAGTGTGTAAAAAAATGAGGAGGCTATCGAATGAATTCGCGAAAAGAAGAGATTTTTCAAACGATCGAACTGCATAAGCAAGGGTTGACCGCAGTTGATGTCGCTAAAATCTTACAAATCGATCGCAGCAATGCAAGCCGTTATCTCAGTGAGCTTTATAAAGAAAAGAAAATCGGCAAACGTTCCGGCCGTCCGGTTGTTTATGAGCCTTTAGAAGAAACGGTCCATGTGGATGTTTCCTCTGAAGTTAGTTTTGAAAGTCTGGTTGGAGTCCAAGCTTCCTTGAAAGTAAGTATCCAGCAAGCCAAAGCGGCGATCTTATATCCACCTAGAGGACTCCATACCATTATTTTTGGTGAGACAGGTACCGGTAAATCCTTATTTGCCGAATGTATGTATCACTTTGCGGTTGAATCAAATATGTTAGAAAAAGATGCCCCATTCGTATCCTTTAACTGTGCGGATTATGCACAAAATCCGCAATTGTTGTTTGGTCACATCTTTGGCATCAAAAAAGGCGCCTACACAGGTGCTGCAGAAGATAGTCCAGGACTTATGGCAAAAGCCGATGGCGGCATCCTGTTCTTAGATGAGATCCATCGACTGCCGCCAGAAGGCCAAGAAATGCTCTTTACCTTCATTGATAAAGGGATCTACCGTCCATTAGGGGAAAGTAATCAAGTTCATGAAGCCGCCGTGCAGATCATCGGTGCCACCACGGAATCATCAGAAACCTTTTTAACGACCTTCAATCGGCGAATTCCCATGGCTATTACTTTGCCAAATGTGGAAAGTCGTTCCTTAGATGAACGGTATGAAATCATTTCGTTGTTTATCAAGCAAGAGGCGACCCGTCTAAATCAACGAATCGATGTCGAACGAGATGCGATATTGGCCTTTATGCTCTATGATGCAGAAGGCAACATTGGTCAAATCAAGCGCGACCTTAAACTCGTCTGTGCCAAAGCATTTTTGCATTATCGAACCTATGGAAAAAAACACTTGCTGATACGAAAAGGCGACTGCTCCTTGCAAGTTCAAAAAGGCTTGTTGAAGATCAAAGAAATGTCGGAACGCTTGGATCGGTTTTTAGATGGCAAAGGCGACTTTCTAAGTTTTGAACCTGGCGACCCAGATGTCGTCTGGTCTCGTGATCCACAACGGAATATGCAAGTGTATAATGAGATCGAAGAAAAAGTCAGCTCACTGATTGAAACGGGTGTAGCCAATGTCGATCTAGAAAATTTGATCTCCAAAGATGTCGATGCGTACTTTGAAAAGTATGTCGAAGAATTGATCCAAAATCCCGTTCATAAAGAACTGATTCCAGAAGACATCTGGAAGCTGACAAATGTTCTTTATGATCTAGCTGGGCAAAGATTGTCTCGAACCTATAGTGAAAAAGCCCGCTTTGCCTTTGCACTGCATTTGCAAAGTACACTGGAACGTGTCAAGGAAGGACATATGATCGTTCATCCAGATTTGAATACAGTCAGAAAAAACTTGAAATCCGAGTTCCAAGTGGCAATGGATCTATCGACCATTATCGAAGAAGAACGACATGTCGAGATCCCCTTCGATGAGATCGGCTTTATCAGTATGTTTTTAGCGATTCAAGTCAAGCAACCTTCGCCGCTGCCCCTTGAAAAAGTCGAGATCATTGTCTTGATGCACGGCAAGGCGACTGCCAGCAGTATGTTGGAAACGGCACAAGAGCTGCTGGAAACCTATCACGGCAAAGCGATGAATATGTCTTTGGATATGGAAGTCGGTCAAATGTATGAGCAGCTATTGAACTATGTCACTGACAATAAGGAAAAGATGAGCAACGGCTTATTGCTTTTAACTGATATGGGTTCCCTCAATTCATTTGCGAATTTGATTTCTGAAGAGACCGGGATTCGTACGAAAGCCATCTCGATGGTCAGTACGATGATCGTCTTAGAGGCTTTGCGAATGGCGGAAAGTGGCCGAAGTTTAGAAGACATTTATCAAAACATTCAGCGTTCTTTTGAAACCATCGTGCAAGAACAGTTCCGCACAGTTCGCGAAGCGAAGGGGAATAAAAAGGCAGTCATCGTCACTTGCTTTACTGGAGAAGGTGTCGCTGCCAAACTTTATCAACGAATTTATCCCGTCGTTGATCAATCAAAAGTCGAGATCATTCAAATGCAGTTTATTGAAAAAGAAACCTTCAAGAAACATATTGATGGCTTGCTAGAAGAATATGAGATCAAAGCCATTGCGGGCACCGTCGAGATCGATTATCAAAATATCCCGTTCTTTTCCGCCTATGATGTCTTTGATGACAATCGGTTGAATGTACTGAAGCGGATCGTTTCAGATGAAGTGCCGATTGAAAAAATCGTACGTTCATTAGAAAATACTTTAACGCATGTGGGGTCCGTCTATCATCTGATCGAAAGTCTGCAGCGAATCGTTCATCAAATTCAAAATCAATTGCATGTGATTGTTGAACCTACCGTTGACGCCGGCATAGTGATTCATTTAGCCTTTCTAGTGGAAAGTTTATTGAAGAAGGAACATTCCCGTACCTTCCCCAATTTGGCGGCCTTCCAAAAACGCTATCGTATCGAAACAGATGTGTTGCGAACTCATTTATTGCAGATAGAGAAAAACTATCAAATCAAAATCTCTGAAGATGAGATCGCCTATTTAACACAAATGTTTTTAGAAAATGAAATAAAAAGTTATGATGAATCCGCACACAATATTAGTGTGTAATGATAAATCCGCAAGTGTGCAAAAGAAAAATTGGTTCAGACCATTGATATATAAAGGTCTGAACTTATTTTTTTTTGGCACGCTTTTTGCTTTATAGTAAAGTGTAACTTACAACAGAAAGGAGCGGATACGCGATGGCGAAAAAAACGATTATGCTTGTTTGTTCAGCAGGAATGAGTACCAGTCTATTGGTGACGAAAATGCAAAAAGCAGCCGAAGCAAAAGGAATGGAAGCGGATATCTTTGCTGTTTCAGCTTCAGAAGCCGACCAACATTTGGAGTCGAAACCAGTCGATGTTCTTTTATTAGGACCACAAGTACGATTCATGAAATCACAATTTGAACAAAAACTAGCACCAAAAGGCATTCCTTTGGACGTGATCAACATGGCAGACTATGGCATGATGAACGGCGAAAAAGTATTGCAACAAGCAGAAACATTAATGAACTAAGATTTTTAGGATCGAAGTGTAAGGAGGATTTTTAAAGATGGATGAGCAAAATTTGGAAGCCATTATGGGATTGATCATGTATGGTGGTAATGCAAAAAGTGACGCAATGGAAGCAATCGCGGCAGCAAAAGAAGGGGACTTCGAATTAGCTGACCAAAAAATCAAAGATGCTGAAGCATCTCTTGTGGAAGCGCATCATTCGCAAACAGGATTATTGACACAAGAAGCGCAAGGCAATCATATGACCGTGACATTGTTGACAGTGCATTCACAAGATCACCTAATGACGTCAATCGCATTTACCGATTTAGCGAAAGAAATCATTGATGTCTATCGACGTCTAAATAACGAATAATCTTTGAACGGATAGAAGTAGTTATTGTCGATGAATCAAAAAATCTTCTTTGACGAATAGAACTTATAGGAGGAATTAAGAATGGATGGATTAACAAGTTGGATGGAGAAGTACATTCTCCCTGTAGCTGCAAAAATTGGAGCCCAGAAGCACTTAGTTGCATTACGTGATGCCTTTATTGGAACAATGCCCGCTACTATGGCTGGTTCGATCGCAGTAATGATCAACGCGATCATTCGTGACTTACCACCGCAATTCTGGCCGAGTTATGATGCCAGTACCATTCCAGTTATTCGTGAAATTATTAGTATCAATGGCTTCGTATGGAATGGTACATTGGCTGTTGCTGGTTTAGTATTTGCCTTTTCTTGGGGATATAATCTGGCTCGTGCTTATCGAGTGAATGATCTCGCAGGTGGGATCGTTGGGGTAGCGACACTGATTCAAGGGATTGCTTTTTCATACAGCACTTCTGTGGCGACAGCTGTTCCAACAGCTTTGATGGATGAAATCAATGCTGGGTCAGCAACTTCCGGATGGTCTGCAACAGCAGATGCAATTACAGCAGGTGGATGGGGTTGGTTGAAACTCGATCATCTAAACGGAAACGCTTATTTTACCGTAATGATCATGGGGGCTATTTCAGTTATTATTTTCTGTAAATTGATGTTAGCTGATATCACTATCAAAATGCCTGATTCAGTACCGCCAGCAGTATCGAAAGCGTTCGCTGCGATTTTGCCAGCAACAATCGCCTTATATGTCATTGCTATTATTAACTTTATTGTCGGTAAACTAACTGATGGACAATTAATTATTGATCTTGTCCAAAAATATATTGCAGAACCATTCCTGGGCTTGTCTCAAGGACTTGGCGCAGTTTTGATCGTAACTGTTTTTGTTCAAATTTTCTGGTTCTTCGGAATCCATGGTCCAAACGTACTGGCTCCAGTTTTAGAAGGTATCTGGGGACAAGCGCAGTTGATCAATATCGATATCTTCCAAAAAGGATATGAAGGACAAACTGGGACAAACGCGGTCCTTGCCGCAATCGAAGACGGCAAGGCATATATGTGGGTGCGCGGATCCTTTGACTCATTTGCTTGGTTTGGCGGTTCAGGTGGTACAATTGTATTGCTGATTGCTATTTTGATCCTATCAAAACGTGCGGATTATCTAACTGTTGCAAAATTGTCAATCGGACCTGGTGTATTCAACATCAATGAACCGGTAATGTTCGGTCTGCCAATCGTATTGAATGCGATCATGTTTATTCCGTTCATTATTGCTCCGCTAGTAGCCACTTCAATCGGCTGGTTAGCAACGTACTTTGGTTTAGTAGCACCTGTTTCACAACAAGTAACGTGGGTCGTTCCACCAATGTTGCTATCATTCTTGGCAACAGGAGCTGACTGGCGTGCCCCAATCGTAACGTTGGTATGTATGGTCGTTACATTCTTCATTTGGGCACCATTCGTTATTTCAGCAAATAAAATTGATCCAAAACTAGGCGAATAGACCTGTAGATTGTGAGGAACTGCTATGGCTTCGCTTGAAGTAAAGCAGCTCCTCCTTTTATTATTGATTATTTAGGAGGAAAAGAATATGATTTCAATAGCAAGTGCAATGCAGCAAGATGCCATCAAAGAATTACTTGAAGGATATAACGAAGATGGAATTTCTTTTACATTTAAAGAAAAACAAGGGATTAAACTTATTTTTACTACCACAGCTTCCGATTCAGAAGCGGCGGCAAAAAAAGCAAAAGAATTGATCAAAGCACAGCCTTGGGGTTCTGTTTTATACTTTCAAGCAGTTGGTGTTTGAGTAGGTTCTCTGTGGATCAACGAATAGATAGGATGATTGAAAATGATAAAAAACGGCTTGTTTATATGTAGTATCGGTCTACTCGTAGTCCTATACAGTATGAATCCAAGTAATCAGCAGTTAGATATATTCAGTTTTACAACAGGTATTTTCTTGCTTATTTCTGGCAGTCTTTTATTCATGAAAGGAAAGAAGAAAGCCGAAGAGTCAGATAGGAGGAAGTCTTAATGAGAATTGAAAAAGATTTATCGATTCCAGCAAATGTCTTTTACGATCAAATTATGGATTCTGTTATCTTTGACGTACGAAAAGCAACTGGAAAAACACTTTCTAGAAAGCAACTGGCAGGATTTCAATATGTAAAGGAATTTTCTACTACGAGTCGTGCGAAGATAGAGATCGAAGAAATCATTGAAAATCAAGTTTATCAATTCAAAACAGAAACGACGAAAAATGAATTTGTCGCTCGCTATGAAGTAGCGCCGCTTGATGAAAAGAGCAGTAAAGTCATTTATACGGAAACCATGAAATCACATGGCTTCATGCAACAATTGAATGACATGCTCTTAGGCACCATTCTAGGATATTTCAAACGCAAGCAATTTAAAAAAATGTTGAGTATGATGGAAGAAGCATATTAAGGGGTCGACTGACGCCTTTTTTGCGTTTCTTGCGTGTTTTCAAGTAGAGGAGATGAAGGAATGACAGATGTCAAAAAAATGACCGAATTCGGTTCGCAAGAAGTACTGGAATTGGTTTCTTATGCCTTTCAGTGGGAGTTGAATGAAACAAATATCAAGCGCTATCGCAAGCTTGCGGAGAATTCATGGAATTATGGTTCCTACGACGAGGATGGAAAACTAGCGAGCCAAATCATGGCAACTATTTTTGATGTGAATTTTCATGGAACGACTTATCCAATGGCAGGGATCGGTTTTGTGGCTTCTTATCCAGAGTATCGCAGCCAAGGTCGGATCGATCGGATCATGAAACAAATCATTAAAGATTGCTATGAACAAAAAATCGTTCTGTCCTATCTGGCACCTTTCTCCTTTGCGTTTTATCGCAGATATGGGTTTGAATATACCTTTGAACGCACCGTTTATGAAGTTGATGCGCATCAATGGCCCGATGGGAAGAAAGTGAACGGAAGGATTCAACGCATGAATTGGGAGGAAGCACAGCCGATCATTCACGAGATTTATCATCAATTGCCTCGCCATCAAAAAGGTGGGCTGATTCGCCAAGCCTGGTGGGAAGAAATCAAGTTTGTTTTGCGCAGACCGTATACGTTTGCGATTTATCGCAATGAAGCGGGCGTTCCTGAAGGGTATTTGATCTACTTTGTTGAAGGAGGACGCTTTGATATTCAAGAGTGGGGCTATTTGACCGCTGACGCATATCAAGGATTCAATCGGTTTATCGTTTCCCATGCAGATTCAGTAGCGCAGATCCATTATCGACCAGGGTTTGATGGGGAAGTCCTGCAAGTAAATGCAGCCAAACCATTGGCTCACTATCAAGTGCGCCCCGACATGATGGCACGAGTCGTCGATGTGGAAGGGTTTCTAACAAGCTATCCATTTACGTTGAAAAAAGCTGGTCGTTTTGCCATAGAAATTCAAGGGGACGAATATGCCCCATGGAATAATGGGTGTTATGAAGTGACGATCGAAAACGCTCAGCATCATGTCACGAAAACGACCGCCACCCAGCTGCCAAAAGCAACCTTGTCGATTCAGCGTTTTGTACAACTGTTCTTTAAGGCACAATCCCTTGATTCCTTGGTCTTTTTCCAGCAAATGGAAACGGAGAAGGAAGCTGCAGTGATGATTCAGGAAAACTTACCAGACGGAAAGCCGATTCTGGAAGATTATTTCTAAGCAAATCGAGGCAGAGGTATTTGCTTTCCAACAAAAAAAGATTCCTTAAAAATAAGGAATCTTTTTCTTCAAAAAACGTTCCCTGCCGGAATCGAACCAGCAACTAATCCTTAGGAGGGACTTGTTATATCCATTTAACTAAGGGAACACAATAGCTATATTTTACCTGTTATTCGTGTTTCTCGCAAGATGAGAAGGAAAAGAAAGGAAGAAAAACATGGTCAAACGATTGATAAGTGCAAACTATAGTGAAATCAAAGAAATGTCGGCGCAAGAATTGAAACAATCCATTAAAGCGAGCGAAGGACGAGTGATCGTCTGTGAAACGGTGGTTCAAACCATGCCGCAAGCTGGCGACATCACCAACGCAGAAGTCGCGGCAGCTTTTGGGGCTGACTTGATTTTGTTGAATGGCTTTGATTGTTATCGTCCAGCTATTTTTGGGATGCCTGGTATCACATTGGAGCAGCTGCTTGATCCTACACAGCCCATTGAAAATCCGATTCCTCAACTAAAACAACTGATTGGACGACCTGTCGGCATCAATCTTGAGCCGATCCCAGCTACGACGGAAATGATGAGTGAAAAGATCAGCATCAGTCAAGGCCGAACAAGTTCGGTTGACACCATCAAAAAAGCCCAAGAACTCGGGGTGGACTTTCTTTGCTTTACAGGCAATCCTGGAACGGGTGTGACCAACCGAGAAATCGCTAAAGCAGTAAAATTGGCAAAAGAACATTTCTCTGGGTTGATCATCGCTGGAAAAATGCACAGTGCCGGCTCAGATGAACCTGTGGTTGATCGAGAAGCCATCATTTCTTACGCTGAAGCTGGAGCAGATATTTTGTTACTGCCTTCCGTTGGCTCGATTCAAGGCTTTCTAGAAAAGGATCTGATCGACGCTGTTCAAATTGCCAAACAATATGACTTATTGACGATGTCAGCGATCGGAACGAGTCAAGAAAGCGCGCGTCCAGAAACGTTGCGACAATTAGCCGTTATCAACAAAACTTGTGGGGTCGATCTGCAGCATATTGGTGATGCCGGCTATGGCGGCATGGCACCGACCGAAAATATTTTCGAAACATCGGTTGCAATTAGAGGCATGCACCATACGATCAATCGCGTCGGACGTTCAATCAACCGTTAAATCAGAAAAAATTACTAGCGAAGGAAAACGGAGAATCGTTCTGCTTCGCTTTTTGCATTTTTTTCGCTAAGTTAGAAAGAAAGGAGGAAACACAAAATGAAACAAGCATTGATCATTTACGGAGGTTGGGAAGGACACACCCCAAAAGAAACCAGTCAGTTTTACCAAACGTTGCTGGAGTCAGAAGGATATCAGGTGACACTCGCCTCAGATTTTGAACCTCTCTATCATAAAGAAGAATTAAAAAGGCTGGATCTGTTGATCATGAATTGGACGCGAGGAGAATTGCCTGATGAGCCGCTGCAAAATGTCACTCAGGCTGTAGCAGAAGGGTTAGGATTAGCAGGCGTTCATGGCGGCTTTGCCTCGGCTTTTCAAGCCAGTAAAGGCTGGTTGTTTCTGACTGGCGGCTGTTTTTTGGCACATCCTGGTGGATTGGAAACGACCTATAGCATCGATCTTACGACAGATCACTATATTACGGCAAATACTCAATCGATCCCTCAGTTGACGACGGAGCAATACTATTGTCTGGTTGATCCAGCCGTCACTGTGTTAGCTACCTCAACATTTGCCGCTAAAGATCATCCGAATGCAGCTAACCAAGACGTCATACTGCCAATGATGTGGATCAAAAAATGGGGCAAGGGCAGAGTCTTTTTCCAATCCGTTGGACACAGTCTAAAAGAGCTAGAAGAGCCCACCATTCAGACTTGGACCAAACGAGGCTTTCTATGGGCCACCAGAAATACCTTGGCTGATCCGCTGAAAAATAGCCAGTATAGTGAGTAATCAGAAAAACGAATGAAGAAATAAACGCGTGCAATCGTTTTACTTTATGGAAGAAAATAAGCATGGTACACTTTATTTGTATTTGATTAAGCAGGAGGTAATGTGGAATGGGAAAATTTGGAAAAAGTTTTTTATCGCAGGTAATATCTGACGGAATCAAAGGACCATTTGTCACGATCATGCTCAATACGCATGTCGGCCACCAGAATGTCGAAAAGGATCAAATCAAATTTAAGAACTTTGCCAAAGATGCGAAGCGCCGCTTTGAAAAGAAATACCCAGAACATTCTTGGGATCTTTTTCAAACGAAAATTGATGAACTGCTTGCAGATCAATCATTTTGGCGTAACAGTACAACGAGTGTGGCGGTGATTATCACACCAGAAGATGTACTGGTCCATCGGTTAAGTATTCGTGTGGATGATCAATATTATGTAGGGGAAACCCCGTATGTATTAGCTGTCATCAAAAACGCACAATTTAATTACCCATTTTATCTCTTAGCGTTGAATCGCGATTCAATGCAAGTCTATCAAGTTGAAAACAATCAAGTGCGTGAAGTCGAGTTGCCAGAAGAGGCACCGACAACGATCGAAAAAGCGCTGGGGGAAGAAATCACTGGCGGCGGCAACTTTAATTACAGTGCCCAAGGTGGCCCTAACTCAGGGGGAGAAGGCGTCGCTTATCACGGCTTTAGTGCCAAAGATGAAGAAGTCGAGATCGATCACGTCAACTACTACCAAGCAGTTGATGCATTTTTTAAAAATGATTATTCAAACGAAGAGCATTTACCAATGTATCTTTTTGCTTTACCAGAAAATCAAACCCTGTTTAAAAAAGTGGCAAAAACGAACTTTTTCAAAGCAGAACCAAGCATTTCCTCTTCACCAGCATCGTTATCTTTGAAAGAGATCCAAACGTGTACGCAAAAGCTGATTGCGGAGTTGACACAAAAAGAAGTTGGGGAATACGGCAAGCTGTTGGATCGGAAATTTATTGACCAATTGGTTGATATCGTACCTGCAGCTAAAGAAGGCAGGATCGCCAATCTGTTTGTAGCGACTTCCAATCTCGCCGATGGGTTTGGAGAAGATCCTGACACGGAATACGATCGTCGCCAAGTGTTAAATACGCTGGCAATCGATGTTTTAGAAAATGGCGGCGAGGTATCTATTTTGGAACAAAAAGATGCCCCAGGAGAAAAAAGTTTGACTGCGATTTTGCGCTACTAAACGCAGTTGCGTCCTTCGTAAATAAATCGTTTCCAAAAAAGAAAAGACTGTTGCAGATCTTTAGTGCAGCAGTCTTTTTGCGAATCATAAAAAAATAAAGGCGTTTTCATTTTTTTTGATTTTCTATTAGTCATAAAGAAGATAATGTGCTATAATACAAAGTGTAGTTTTTGTTACGGTAAATTATGGTAGCTTGTTTCATCTTAAACATCTTCCACATTTTCACCTTATACAAGTAATTGCAAAATATGTGTATAAACACAAGGAGGATTTTTATTATGGAAACAGGTACAGTTAAATGGTTTAACTCAGACAAAGGTTTTGGATTCATCACTGCAGAAAACGGTAACGATGTATTCGTTCATTTCTCAGCTATCCAAGGCGAAGGCTTCAAAACTTTAGAAGAAGGTCAAGCAGTGACTTTCGATATCGAAGACGGACAACGTGGCCCTCAAGCAACTAACGTTAACAAAGCGTAATTTGTGAATGCCTTTTAAGAGCAGCTTAGCTGCTCTTTTTTTTGTGCGCGTGATATTTGCTTGCGGAGAAAGTAGTTGTTATACTCTTAGAAAAAAAAGGAGGCAAACTGATGGGATTGAATGAATTTATTCTTGGATTGGCTAATTTAGAAAAAATCCAACGAGCACCTGGATTTTTTAAGTTTACCGAGCACAGCGTGGCCGCTCATTCGTTTCGAGTAACCATGATTGCCCAGACCTTAGCCGATATCGAAGAACAAGCGGGAAATCAAGTCGATTGGCAAATTCTTTATGAAAAAGCCTTGAACCATGATTACACGGAACGTTTCATTGGCGACATCAAAACGCCAGTCAAATATGCAAACAAAGAATTGCGGGCGATGTTATCAACCGTTGAAGAAAAAATGACCGATGCCTTCATCGAAGAAGAAATCCCCCAAAGCTTTCAAGCGACGTATCGCAGACGCTTGGCGGATGGCAAAGACAACAGCCTTGAAGGACAGCTGTTGGCAATTGCGGATAAGATCGATCTTTTGTATGAATCTTTTGAAGAGATCTCAAAAAGCAACCCCGACAAAGTGTTCAAAGAAATGTTTCGTGAAGCGGTTTTGACGGTCAAAGCGTTTCAGCATCGTCCATGTGTGACCTATTTCTTTGAAGCCATTTTTCCCGAGTTATTGAATGCAGATTTTTATGGAAAGACTGCTTTTCTAGAAGAAATCGCAGCTTTGGTGGAAAAATAAACAAAAAGAAAAAACGAAAAATCAAGAAATGATCCATCTCACAGGTTTTACTTGAAACAAGTGAGGGGAGCAGGTTTGATTTTTCGTTTTTTTGTTGGATTAAAGCAAAGATTCCGCTCCATCAATATAGACTTCCGTTCCAGAAATATTGCCCGCAGCCTCTGAAGATAGAAAAAGCACAAGGTTGGCGACTTGTTCTGGCACGCCTGTTTCTTGTTTTAATGGTCGAGAACGTTCTGGATATTTGACGGGGATCTCAACGCGAGCAACCTCTTCTTCAATTTCTGTGCTGGCATCGATATTCGTTGCGATCGCCCCAGGGCAGATGGCATTGACCCGAATATTATAACCAGAAAGTTCCAGCGCAGCCATTTTTGTAAAGGCGACTTGACCTGCCTTAGATGTACTGTAAGCAGTTGCACCAAAATTGCTGAAGATGCGGTTTCCATTGACTGAACTCGTGATGACAATGCTGCCGCCGTTTGCTTTCATAAATGGGATCGCAGCTTTGACGGTAATAAAGGTACTGCGTAAATTTGTGTTGATCGTCTGGTCCCATTCCGCCACCGTCAATTCTTCGATCGGTGTCCAAGTACCGTTGATGCCGGCATTGACGTGAAGTACATCGAGACCACCTAGTTCTTCCACAAGACCACTCATCGCTTCTTGCAGCTTCTCTGCTTCAGTGACGTCAACGGCACGATAGTGGGTTTGTGCGTCATAGTCAGCAAGAAACTCCTGTAGCTCCTCTTCGTTGCGATCAATCAATCCAACAAGAGCACCCTGGGCTAGAAATTGTTCTGCCACCGCTTTTCCAATTCCTGAAGCAGCCCCCGTTACAATCACTTGTTTGTTTTTGAAATCATTCATTTTTTTCGCCTCCTTATAGTAAATTATAAAAAAGATCCCTTTTTTTGTCGAAAAAAGCGATCAGCGACGAGTGACAAATTCCTTTGGCTGATAAATACGGATACTAGATAGTAAGGTTCTTCTTCCTGCGAACCCTCGTATCCGATGGGAAAACAGATGTAATCGCCATTGATTTTGTAGTATAATGCAGACAGTGTGCAAGGAGGAATACAATGAAACCCATATACGCTGTGGTGGATCTTGAAACAACAGGAACCGATTCGACGATTGATCGAATTATTCAATTTGGCTGCGTCTTAGTCCAAGATGGCAAGATCATTAATCGTTTTGCCGCAGATATCAACCCTGACCGCAGAATTTCTAAGCAAATTCAACGATTGACACACATCACAAACCAGCAAGTAAGCAAAGCGCCTTATTTCGAAGACATAGCTGACACGATCTACAACTTACTCAGCAATACGATTTTTGTGGCGCATAACATTTATTTTGACTATCATTTTTTAAGCAATGAATTTGTTCGTTGCGGTCTGCCGCCTTTATCGATTCCAGGGATCGATACGGTGGAATTGGCGCAAGTGTTTTTGCCGACAGAAAGCAGCTTTCGCTTAGGTGATCTGGCAGACAGCATCGGCTTTCGTCATGACAACCCGCATCAAGCCGATAGTGATGCAGAAGTGACCGCAGCATTATTTTTATACATTGAAGCAATCATGCGACAGCTACCACGGACGACTCTTAAACAGATTGCGCTTTTAAGCGGTCAGATGGGGATGCAAACGAGTGAGTATATTCACGGAATTTTGAAAGAAAAAGGACCAGAGTTGGCGGAAGATTTCGAAGTGATCGACGGCGTCGTCCTGCGAAAAAAAACTGTTCCGCTTTTTGAAGCCACGCATTTTCAAGAAACGTATCCGAAAGTAAAAACGGAAAAAGAACAGCGCTTTGGCGAGCACTTGATCTATCGGAAACAACAAGCACGTTTGATGAATGCGGTGTATACGCATTACACCCAACCAGAGAAAAATTTGATTATTGAAGCAGAAACGGGGATGGGAAAAACCATCGGTTACTTGTTTCCAGCCGCTTATTTAGCGACGCCAGAAAATCCATTGATCGTTAGCACCTCATCGATTCTTTTACAAAATCAGATCGTTAGCAAAGATATTTCATTGGTGAACCAAGTACTGCAGCAGCCTTTGCAAGCGGTCTTGGTCAAAAGCCATCGTCATTACATTGATTTGCAGCGCTTTAAAGCGACGCTGGATCAACCGGTAGAACAAAAGCAATACGCCCAATATCAGATGGGGATCTTAGTCTGGCTGACCAAAACAGAAACAGGTGACTTTGATGAATTGAATTTAGTTCGTCTTGATCATCCTTTATTTACCGACATTCGCCATCGCGGGGTCGACTTTTTAGCCAAAGATCAACCCTTCTATGAACAAGATTTTGTTCGACATTTATATCGGCGGATGGCGCAAAGCAATGTTTTGATCGTCAATCATGCCTTTTTAATGCAGGAAAACCGACGGGCGCAGCCACTGTTGCCAACGAGTGATTATTTGTTGATCGATGAAGCCCAACAGTTGCCGCAGCAAGCAGAAGGATTTAGTCAACATGTCTTTGACTCTGCTCATTTCAAGCGGCAGTTTTTACAGCTGAATGAAGAAGGACTATTTGAAGAAATTGCCCAGATCATTACCGAGGACGATTTTTTGCAACGGATGTTCTCGTTGTATCGAAATGCATTGTCGGTTTTGGTCGAAACACAAGAACAGTATTTTCGCACCTTATCGATCGATGCCCCAGAATTACAAGTCGTTCAGCATCGTGACCTCTATGAGGGGTCATTAGAGCAGGACAAGCTACATCAAAAATTGAGCCTCTATTATCAGGAAATCAATGAGATTCAACAGCAGCTGCGTCAGCGATTCGAGTTGACCAATGATCGGTGGTATGCAAGACAACGGATCGTGATTGCCCGTTTATTTGATTTCTTTAGTCAAATGGACGCACAGGAACAAACAGTGACCGCGTGGTTGACTTGGTGGCATCCTCGTTACGTTCATTGGCTGAAAAAGCATCCCCAGTCAGGAAATGCTGTGATTGAGTTAGCTGATCTAGAAGGACATTCGATCGTGGAGAGCACATGGTACCAACGCTATCAGCACATCATTTATCTAGGGGGGACATTGAAGATCCCAGGCAACAAAGAATATTTTGCCCATCAGATCGGCTTGACGGATGTGCCAGTCAAAACGATTCCTGCCTTTTATGATTACAGCAAGCAAACGCGACTGTATGTAATCAAAAAAGGTCTCTCGATCCAACAAGCATCAGCTGCCGAATACGCGGATTATTTAGTCGAAGCGTTAGTCCCGATTTTGTTTGACAATCCGCAACCAGCGCTTGTGTTGTTTACGGCGCACGAAACTTTGAAAAATGTCTATGATCGATTGAATAAAAAAGCCCTGCATTATGGCAGAGAAATCGTTGCTCAAGGGACTGGCGGAACCCGTGAGAAAATCTTAAAGAAATTTTTATTAGCGGAAAATGGTATCTTATTAGGGACTAGCAGTTTTTGGGAAGGGGTCGATTTACCAGGACAGGCACTGAAGATCGCTGTGGTGACCCGATTGCCTTTTGAGAACCCTAAACAACCCATGGTCCAAGCACGGCACGCCTTTTTGGAAGCAGAAGGCATTGATTCTTTTAAAGAAGATGCCTTACCTAAAGCGATTTTACGGCTGCGCCAAGCATTGGGGCGCTTGATCCGTTCCGAGGAGGATACCGGCGTGATGGTCGTCCTTGATCGACGCTTGCTATCGACAAAGTATGGCAAACGAATGGTCAAAGGCTTACCCAAAAACTTACCTCTGATTGAAGCAAGTCCAACCGAGATCGCCGAAGACATCCAACATTTTTTTGCGCAAGAGGAAAAAGCAGCAGCCGATTTTGAAAAATGAGTTGAACATCTGATATAATGGATTTTATTTAAGATTGGAGTACGAAGTGTGAAAACAAAAGACAAAGAACATCGGCGTGTGGTTATTTTGCTGAGTGCGATCACAGTCTTACTGGTCGTTATTCTCTTCGCTTCTATTTTCTATCTCCGTTCTTCTCGTCCAATGCGACAAGCAAGAAACGAAGCAATCGAAATAGCAGAAAGATACACCGATTTAGCAGAGGTCGAACAATTTTATTGGTTTACCCGTGAGGAAACCTCCTTTAGCATTGTTGGAAAGGATACGAATAACAATGAGATCGTTGTGATCATCCCAAAAAGCGGTGAGAAGGTTTCTGTTTTTAATCAAGCGGATGGGCTGACGGAAGCACAAGCTAAGGCATTTGTTCGCGACAATCATCAAGGTCAGGAAATCCAAAAGGCCGCATTGGGTATTTTTGAAGGCGAGCCAACTTGGGAAGTCATGACGAAAGATGGCGATGGTCGTTTGAACTATTATTTGATTGGTTTCAAAGATGGCGAAGAAATCAAAGCGATCACTGAACTATAGGAAGACGCTTATGATAGAATGAATTTTGGATCGTAGAAAGGATGATAAACATGGTACTTTCAAAAAGAGCAGAAAAATTGGAACCCTCCGCAACGTTAGCGGCATCTGCTAAGGCAAAAGCGTTAGCGGACCAAGGTGTAGACGTATTAAGTCTAACTGTCGGTGAACCCGACTTTATTACCCCGAAAAACATTCGCCAAGCAGCGATCGCAGCGATTGAGAGCGGCAAGGCTAGTTTTTACACAGCAACTGCGGGGATTCCTGAGTTAAAACAGGCGATTCTTGCTTATATGAAAGAGTTTTATGGTGCTGACTATGATTCAAACCAAGTGATCGTGACAGATGGCGCGAAGTTTGCCCTTTATACGCTGTTTCAAGCGCTCCTTGATGAAGAGGATGAAGTACTCATTCCAGTGCCTTATTGGGTCAGCTATGCGGAACAAGTCCGTTTAGCGCAAGGGACACCTGTGTTTGTTGAAGCCAAGCAATCAGCAGATTTTAAAGTTTCTGTTGCTCAATTAGAAGCCGCTCGTACAGAGCAAACGAAAGCCATCATTTTAAACTCGCCTGCCAACCCAACAGGGGCGATATACTCAAAAGAAGAATTAACGGCAATCGGCAACTGGGCAGTGGAAAATAATATTTGGATCATAGCGGATGATATCTATGGTCGTTTGGTTTATAACGGCAATACCTTTACATCAATCGCTAGTCTATCAGAAGAGATCCGCAAACAAACCATCGTGATCAACGGCGTTTCTAAAACCTATTCTATGACTGGGTGGCGGATCGGGTTTGCTGTCGGCGATGCAAAAATCATCAAAGCGATGGTCGATATCGCTTCCCAAGCTACCAGCAACCCGCCGGCTGCTAGCCAATACGCTGCAGTTGAGGCACTGACTGGTAATCAAGAATCGATCGAAGTGATGCGTCAGGCCTTCGAAGAACGCTTGAACAAACTATATCCGCTAATTGCCGCTATTCCTGGTTTTCAGGTGACGAAACCCCAAGGCGCTTTTTACTTGTTCCCAAATGTCAAAGAAGCCATGACAATGTGCGGCTATCAAACCATTGATGCCTTCGTAGAAGCTTTACTAATGGAAGCCCACGTGGCAGTAGTGACTGGTGCTGGTTTTGGCACACCGGATTATTTACGGATCAGCTATGCAACTGATTGGGACACGTTAGAGGAAGCTACCAAACGAATCCATGATTTTGTTGAAAAGAAGCGCCAAAAAGCTTAAAATGCTCTATGGTGCCTTTATTAATTAGATAGGAGAGAATCAAGTGGAATCTATTCAAATTTTAGATGCAAAAAAACACGTTGGCGAAACCGTTCAAATCGGAGCATGGGTTGCTAACAAACGTTCTAGCGGCAAGATCGCCTTCTTACAACTTCGCGACGGAACAGCGTATTTCCAAGGAATCGTTGTAAAAAGTGAAGTAGGGGAAGAAGTTTTCCAATTAGCGAAAAATTTAAATCAGGAAACTGCCGTACTGGTCACGGGGGAAATCAGAGAAGACAGCCGCTCAAAATTTGGCTATGAAATTGGCATTTCTGGTTTAGAAGTTGTCGGTGAAAGCCACGATTACCCAATTACACCAAAAGAACACGGAACAGATTTCTTGATGGACCATCGTCATTTATGGTTGCGTTCCTCAAAACAACACGCCATCATGCAAATCAGAAACGAAATCATCCGGGCAACGTATGAATTCTTCAAC
The DNA here is from genome assembly GCF_002174385.1 of Enterococcus sp. 6D12_DIV0197. Lineage (NCBI taxonomy): Bacteria > Bacillati > Bacillota > Bacilli > Lactobacillales > Enterococcaceae > Enterococcus > Enterococcus sp. 6D12_DIV0197. The sequence continues at coordinate 2,672,952 of NZ_NIBN01000001.1, read as the reverse complement.
AAGAATGGCTTTATCAAAATCGATCCACCGATCCTAACCGGATCAGCACCAGAAGGAACGACCGATTTATTTGAAACCAACTATTTCGATCAAAAAGCATATCTATCTCAGTCCGGTCAATTGTACATGGAAGCTGCCGCTATGGCGTTTGGCAAAGTCTTTTCTTTTGGACCAACTTTCCGTGCCGAAAAATCGAAGACACGTCGTCACTTGATTGAATTTTGGATGATTGAACCAGAAATGGCCTTTATGCACCAAGAAGAAAGTTTAGAAGTCCAAGAGCAGTACGTGGCATTCTTAGTGCAAAATGTGCTTGATAACTGTGACTATGCACTAGACGTCTTAGGCCGTGACCGTGAAGTCTTGAAAAAATACACCAAATTACCATTCCCAAGAATCTCTTACGATGATGCAGTGGCATTATTACAAAAGAACGGCTTTGATGATATTCAATGGGGCGATGACTTTGGCTCACCACATGAGACCTTTATTGCCAATTCATTCGATCAGCCCGTCTTTATCTTAAACTATCCAAAAGCCATCAAACCTTTCTATATGAAGCCACATCCAACGAGAGAAGATGTCGTGATCTGTGCCGATATGATCGCACCAGAAGGCTATGGCGAGATCATAGGCGGTTCTGAACGTGCTATCGATCATGAATACCTGCTAGAACAAATCCGCGCCCACGGCTTGGACGAAAATGAATATTCATGGTATTTAGATCTACGCAAGTACGGCTCAGTTCCTCACACCGGCTTTGGTCTTGGATTAGAACGGACCGTTACCTGGTTATCAGGAATCGAGCACGTAAGAGAATCCATTCCGTTTCCACGGTTGTTGAATCGGATTTATCCGTAAAATCGAGCTCAAAACGACGAGTGTAACATAAAATGTTTAAGCAGTTTGATAATTGAACAAAGCATCAAAATCATTATTAATTGTTCGTTAAATTTTGCGTGTAATTCATCATTAATTTAGAACATAGTAGCTTTTCTAAATTTAAAAGACGACATCAAATTCCAAATGTTTGGAAATTAATGTCGTCTTTTTACTTATATCACAAGCTCTTTTTTTGACGTGATTCATCTGATAGAAACTTCTCGATCACTCTTTATCTTTCGTTTTGTGCAGTATCCTGCTTTGCGTGAGTTTCCAGATGCTGTATAAAACAAGAGCAATGAAGGCTAATCCTTTGATATAAAGTGAAATAGTAAAGAAGATTGATGGCTGATATCCAATCACTAAGGTGTTTTTTTCATGGTTGTTCCTTAGTTTTAAGGCGCCAATATCGGATAGTTGGTAATCATCAGCAGTTAACTCTTTACCATTTAAATTTAATGTACTATTGTTATAAACAATTACTGGCAGTAAGATGTTTTTTTCCTCAGTTTGATTGCTATCCCAAGTGATTTTAAGTTTTGCATCATTCGTGACGGTCTTAGTAATCGCAAGATCGTTATGCAAGACTTCATTTGAATAAGTTGAATAGCCATTGATCAAATTGGTCTTTGTAGGCAAATAATCAGGTGTAGGTTTCTGTGTAATTGTGAATGCCTGAGATAAGTCGGAACTGGTCAATCCTGTTCTTATTTTAATAGGATCAGACTCAATAGGTTGTGCTGCATTCGTATCACCGGAAAGAGGAGTATCAGAATTCCATCTTTGTGCTTGTTTATCTATTAGTTGCCAACCGCTTGTTGTACTGATCAATCCTAAAACGGCTAAACCAATCATTAGGGATTTCTTGGATTCATCTTTGTTGAGATAATGACGCAAGTGGTTCATTGAATAACCGAATCCGAGAATCAGCAAGACACAGGTAATACCTGAAAAGCGTCTCAAAAACTGAATACTCAGCAGAGCAGGTAACTGTTCTGTGAGATGATTCCAAGGGAAGTATTTTGAAGAAATAACAAAAAATATGAGTCCAGTGACATTGGTTATTTTGATCAGTGTTGACATATTTTTCCAATAGGCAACTGTTATGACCAGTTGAAAGATAAATATAAGCGAGAATATCAAGCCAAAATTGTTATAGTCCATCGCACCTAAGGAGAGAAATGTTCCACCGTTATATAGTCCAGCGGCATTTAGAGGCATGATTAAAGTATCAGTATGCAAATCAAGTATGGCAGCAAATGTATTCAAAGACAAACAAACAGCAATGAACACAGCAAGGATTGTCTGTCTAAACATTTGCATTTTTTGATCTGAGCGAATGAAACCAATGATATAAAAAGGTAAAATTGCTATACATGCTAGCAATGTGGTAAACATATGAATAGACAAAAGTAGGGCAAAAATACTCCCAAAAACAATAGGCTGAATGGGATATTCACGATTTTGTATCATGCGAAGAGCTGGAACAAAAGCTAGAGGTAAGAAAGCAGCTCCCATTCCAGAAAACCCTTGAGTCGTGGTCCACCAGACAATCAAAGGAGAACCCATATATAAAACAGCACATAAAATAGCAATTTTATTGTTCAGTTTAGCAGATCGCGTAAGTATATACATCGAAGAGCCTGCGATGAAAAAACACAAAAAATTAAGAATTAATTCGAAATGATACCAATTCTTGACAACTGCCAAAACAAAACCGGCAAAGTAAGCAAAATCAGCTCCGTACATCGCATTGATTACTCGACCGGATTGATTAAATCCAAATAAGGATTGGAAGTAGTTGAAGTGACCAGTCTGAATTTGCATAGATGTATCATAATAACGATTCATATGAAAAATCCAGTCATTGGCAACAATCAAGGATCGTTGGAAAATTTGGGGTGAAATAAAAAATAAAGCAAGAATGGCGATAGCTAATAAACTAAAACCTGTTCTTTTATGAGTATTCATAATTAATTCCTTTCTGCTGCTTGTAAAATTTCGTCGAAGTAATATATTATCACATCATTATAAGGGGAACAATGAAAAATAGCTAATATCATGCTGTGTCTAAACCATAGGATCAGGGAGGAAATATGACGGTTTTATTACAAATATTTTCTTTTGTGCGAATATCGGTTAAAATAAAGGTTAGTGTGAAAAAGAGGGGAATTATGCAAATTCGTTCAGTGAAGTCATTATCAAAATCATTTTATCTGCATTGCGTCAGACAGGCTAGTAAATTTGCACGTCATCAACATGACCAAGTCGTTTTCATGATGAGTTTTCCTAGTACAAGCGAGTATATATTGGAAAAACTTTATGAAAGATACCAAGGAAGATTGGTTATTTGCTATACAAAAAATGCTCAAGGGATGGCAATAGAATACAAAAAAAAGGGGTGCCAAGTCTATCCTCTCGATACCTTTGATGTGTTACTAAGAAAAATCGTGCCAATTTTGAAAAATAGCAAAGTGATTGTCTGTGATAATTATTTTGCTGTTCTAGGTGGGATTGATTTTTTAGAATCCACCAAAATCATTCAGATTTGGCATGCAAATGGGGCTATCAAAAAATTTGGTTTAGAAGCGAACTATGCGAAACATGCTACACAAATAGATCAAAAAAGATACCAAGAAGTCTATGCACGGTATACACATTACGTTGTCAGCTCACAACACATGGCAGATATCTTTGCCAAAAGTTATCATACATCGATCGAGGTTCTACCTTTCGGCTATCCATTGACTGATCGTTACTTTGATCAAAAAATCAAAGAGCAAGTAGAAAAAAAATATCATGAAGATAATCCAGAGCAAAAGAAACTCGCTCTATATGTACCTACTTATCGAGAACATTACCAAGAAAATCCAATTGAGATTGATTACATGCAACAAGCACTGGGGGAAGGGTGGCATTTTATGATACATCCTCATCCTCATGATCATTTTTTGAAGAAAAAAATTGCCGATAACGGCAAGCAAACATCAAAATTAGATCATTGGCCGTTAAGCGACTTGCTCTTTGTAGCGGATTGTTTGATCACAGACTATTCTTCAGTACCCTTTGAATATTCATTAGCGAATCCAGCAGGAAAAACTGTATATTTTTGCTATGACTTGAATGAGTATATTGAAACAGTAGGTGTGCAAGAATCTTTTATTGAAGAAACATCCAAAAAAAGTGTTGACTCAAATGAAGCATTAGTTAGGGAAATATTGACAACAAGTCATGATGATAGCACAGAATTTAATAAGAAATGGAATGCATTCCCACAAGGTAATGCTGCCAAACAATTAATAGATTGGATCGATAAACAATATGCAAACTGATATAGTGATGGGAATACCTGTAGATGCATTGACGATGGAAGATATTGTAAAGGATGTACCAAATTATTTGTCTGAAGACAAAAAGATGACGCTGATCAGTGTCAATCCCCAAATTGTTACTGAAGCGGCAGGTTATCCTGAAGTCGTAGCCTTTATTAAACAAAGTACTCATCGAATTCCGGATGGTATTGGTATTGTGCTGGTTTCAAAGCTGACAGGCGGTCCGATCAAAGAACGCGTTGCTGGATATGATTTAATGCTAGAAATGCTCGCATATGCCGATAGACATCAAAAATCGATTTTCTTGTACGGCGCCAAACCGAATGTTTTAAAAGATACAGATAAGCATGTGAGAGAAATGTATCCTAATCTTCGGATTGTTGGTATGATTGACGGGTATGTAACATCAACAGATGAAGAAATCGTCAAACAAATCAATGCAGTATCGCCTGATTTCCTTTTTGTTGCGTTAGGATTTCCACGACAAGAGCAATTTTTAGCAAAACATTTTCAAGATCTCAACGTACACATCTTTCAAGATGTAGGTGGAAGCTTTGATGTATTGAGTGGTCATGTAAAGCGCGCGCCTGACCTATTTATCAAGTGGCACTTGGAGTGGTTATACCGCTCGGTGAGTAACCCTACAAGGATTGGAAGAATGTTGCAATTACCTGTTTTTTTGGGGAAAAGTTTATACTGGAACTATCGAAATAAGACTATGAGGTGGACAAATGGGGATTAGATCATTTTTAGGGCGTGTTAAGCGAAAAATTACAGGAAATTCGACAGTAGTTGTTAAGAATAACACGGAAGAAACCAAAATTGATAGCAAAGAATTGCGTAGTATTGTAATGGATCAAATTCTAAGCGACTATGTAATCAATAAAACAAGCAGCAAAGGAAGTGCAGCTGGCAAAAGTGTAAATAACCAGTATGTTCTTAAACGAGGCGTTGATCAGATCGAATTCAATAACTCATTTTTTAAAATCGATGGCTATGCCTATTTCGAAACAGATGAGACTATTTCAGATGATTTGATACGTAAAAATTTGATTATTATCAACAAAGAAACCAATCAGGAATTCACGGTACCTTTGATCAATAAAAAAGCTAAAGAGGGAGAAGGTTGGGTAAAATACAGAGGCGCGATCAATTTTTCAACATTTAGTGATGGCAAACCAATCGAAGTCGGTAATTACGAAATGTTGATTGAAGTTACACAATTTCTGCGGGATGCTGGTGGCTGGATAACCAAAAGAGATACTGTCGGAAAAGTTAAACATGCAACAAACGATATAATAGTTTCCACAAAAATGTACAGCTTTTCAGCCCGCAGCAACAAAAAGTTCAGTCTGACGATCGTTCATCATTTTGCTGGGAGCTTTATCACGATCTTGTCCAAGAAACTCTCAGATATTGACCCGTTAGAATATTCTACAGAAGAAATAATCGTAGACGGCCCGCTATCTCGCGTGTTCAAACGGTATTTATTCTCCTTTTTCTATAAATACTATCATTTGAAACCTGTAAACAAGAAGAAGATTTCTTTTTTGTCTGATAGTCGGATCGATATTTCTGGAAATTTTGAGTATATCTATCGCAAACTATTGGAAAAAAATTTGGATGTGGATATAAGATTTTACTTAAAATCAAGTATTAAAGAAAAGAAGTCCTTCTCAGAAATCAGACTTTTGGCAAAAGCAATTGCAACAAGTAAATACATCATCGTTGATGACTTTTATCCACTGATCTATCCTTTGACGATTAGAGAAAAATCTGAATTGATTCAAGTATGGCATGCAGTTGGCGCATTTAAAACTTTCGGCTATAGCCGTGTTGGAATGCCAGGGGGACCTAAACCGGATAGTGTCAACCATAAAAACTATACTCGGGCATTGGTTAGTTCTCACAATATCTCGGATAAGTATGCTGAGGGATTTGGTATCTCGATCAATAATATTTTACCGATCGGTATACCAAGAACAGATCTATTCTTTGATGAGGTTGAAAAAGCGGTCGTTGTAGAGAAAGTTTATAATGAATTACCTTTTTTAAAAGGCAAAAAAGTGATTTTATTTGCACCAACATTCAGAGGGAATGGACAACAATCAGCTTATTATCCCTATGAAATGATTGATTTCAAAAAGATTTATCGAGAATTTTCGGGTAAGGATTATGTTTTCTTATTAAAAATACATCCTTTTGTTCAAAATGATCCTAATATTCCCTATAAATATACCGATTTCTTTTATGATGTGTCCACGTATCGTGAAATTAATGACTTGTTATTGGTGACAGATATCTTGATCACGGACTATTCATCGGTATGTTTTGAATATGCATTACTAAATAAGCAAATGATTTTCTTTAGTCCCGACCTAGCGGATTATATGAGTTCAAGAAACTTTTATTATGACTACTTGGACTTTATACCGGGATCTTTTGCAACCAATACCAATGAATTGATCACGCAAATTAGAGAAGAAAAAATCGATTATAAAAAAATTGATGATTTTGTTCATTATTTCTTTGACGATCTTGATGGCAAAGCAAGTGAACGCTTTGTTGATTATCTAATCAATGATTTTTATGAAGAAGATAAGACAGAAGAAGCAGTTGATTCAAGATATACAGCAGATGGGAAATTTATTCCTCATTGGGGAGAATCCACAAACAAAAAGAAACAAAAAATAAAAACAGAAGAAATCGACTAAGGTGAGGAGATCAAACTATGTTATATGCACAAATTTTAGCGGGCGGTAAAGGAACACGAATGGGTAATGTAGGTATGCCAAAACAATTTTTACAATTAGGCAATCGACCAATTATTATTCATACATTAGAGAAATTTGTCCTAAATGATGCCTTTGATGCGATTATTGTTTCTTGTCCAGAAAACTGGATTCAGCACGCCAAAGATATTATCGCCAAATATATTCACGATGATCGGGTCAAAATCATTGCTGGCGGTAAAGAAAGAAATGACACATTGAAAAGTGGGATCGCATTTATCCATGAATCTTTTGGACAACATGATGATGATGTGATCGTTGTGCATGATGCTGTACGACCATTCATTTCTCGCCGTATCATTGAGGACAATATTCGCTTGTCTAAAACATACAATGCCATTGATACAGTGATCCCTGCTACCGATACGATCGTCCGCGGCAATGGTTCTGAAGTAACAGAAATACCAATCCGAGATGAAATGTATCAAGGTCAAACACCACAAACGTTCAATATCAATGTGTTTTTGGATTGTCTAAATAAGCTTTCTGAAGAAGATATCAAAACTTTAAGTGATTCATGTAAAATTTGCTTGCTTTTAGGAGAAAAAGTAGGACTCGTAGAAGGCTCAACAGCCAATATTAAAGTGACTACACCATTTGATTTGAAAATTGCTAAAGCAATCATTGAGGAGAGAGAGTAATGTTAAACCAAGTATATCGATTGGTTTCACCACGTCAATTTGAAACGGTTATCGTTGATGAGAAAATCGAGCAATCAGATTGTATCGTCGTCCGCCCAACCTATCTATCGATCTGTCATGCAGATCAACGCTATTTTACCGGTAGTAGAGATAAGAAAGTCATGAGTCAAAAATTGCCAATGGCATTGATCCATGAAGGAATCGGCGAAGTTATTTTTGATCCGAAGGGCGAGTTCGAAAAAAAACAACGGGTTGTGATGATACCTAACACACCATTTGAAGAGGACCCCGTTATTGAGGAAAATTATTTGCGAAGTACTAAATTTCGCTCTAGTGGCTATGATGGTTACATGCAAGAATATGTATACTTGCGCCGTGATCGAGCAGTGGCTCTTCCAGATAATATTGAATCTGAATTAGCAGCCTTTATTGAGTTGATTTCAGTAGCGATGCATGCAATCAGCCGCTTGGATCAAAAAATGAATGACAATCAACAAGTGTTTGGCGTTTGGGGAGATGGCAATCTTGGCTATATTTCCTCAGTTCTTTTGAAAAACATGTATCCAGATGCCAAATTGATCGTTTTTGGAAAACATAAAGAAAAGCTGGATTATTTTTCATTTGCGGATGAAACGTATCAAGTGGATGATATTCCTGCAAATTTAGAAATTTCAAATGCCATCGAGTGTACTGGCGGAATGGGTAGTCAAGATGCAATCAACCAAATTATTGATTTGATCAAGCCACAAGGCGTGATTGCTTTAATGGGAGTTTCTGAACATTATGTCGAAGTAAATACACGGATGATCCTTGAAAAAGGGTTAACTATGATTGGCAGTTCTCGCAGCGGCAGAGAAGCATTTCAAAAGACGGTTGACTTTTTAAGCGCGCACGAAGAAACAAGACAACGTTTGGTTAATTTAATTGGCATTCGCAAAACGATTCGCCATTTATCAGATGTTGTTGAATTCTTTGAAGATGATTTGATCAGCAGTTGGGGCAAATCAGTGATGAAATGGGACATCTGATGTGAAAAAAATAAAATTGCTGGTAGTGAAATATTTTTTTAATCTTCTTTACATTTTATTTACTGTATTTTGTTCATATGACAGAGATTTAGTCACTTTTGTCTCGAATCGTGATACTGAGTTATATGGTGGGTTAAAAAATATGTACAAAGCTTTTGAAGAAAATGGTGATTATAAGACACGTATCTTAACATTTCGATTTGAACGATCGTTTAAAGGCAGAATTCTGTATATGTATCATTCTATTCAGGGGCTATATTACCTAGCGAAATCAGGCATATTTGTTGTAGATGATTACTTCCTTCCATTACATTGTGTAACCAAGAATGAAAGAAATTTCGTTGTGCAGATTTGGCATGCAATCGGTCATTTGAAAAAATTTGGTTTATCAGTGAAAAAAAATCGTACTGATGTGATCAAACCTCATAAAAATTATGATTTAGCGGTAGTTAATGCGGATGAAGATATTGTTTTTTTTGCCGAAGCATTCGGTATGGCTTTAGAAAATGTAAAAGCTCTTGGCAATCCCAAATGTGACAGTATTATCAATCAAAGGATTACTCATTCTAAAGGGAGCAGGACAAAAGTCTTATATGCTCCGACTTACAGAACAGGTAGCTCAGATTTTTCTCTTTCTTTGATAGAGACTTTTATTCGAGTATTTTCTGATCAAGTAGAAGAGTATGATATAACAATATCACTGCATCCCTATGTAAGGTTAAATCAGTCGAAATATCCTGAAAATATAACTTTTATTCAAGATGGTAATAAATTAGAGTCAATGTTAGAGCACTTTGATTTATTAATAAC
>NZ_NIBN01000001.1:2556071-2663245 GCF_002174385.1 Enterococcus sp. 6D12_DIV0197 | reverse complement strand
AAAAAAAATTGTTCTTTTTACACCAGATATAAAACAATATAAGGAAGAAACCGGGTTTTATGTCGATTTTGAGGAATACTTAAAATTTCCAAATTACCAGGATTTTAATGAATTAAAGGCTGATTTACCCCATATTTTGACAGATAAAAAAATCAATTTAACTGCCAAAGATCTTAAGAAATCAACATATAAATACGTAGATGGTAAGAATGCTCAAAGAGTAGTAAATTATCTTCAAGAAATCAAGAGGTGAGATATGATAAAGTTTAGTATAATTATTCCAACATATAATACAAATTTGAACAGACTGAATCTGTTAGTTGATTCAATTTTATCCCAGACAATGGATCAGTCAGAATATGAAATAGTTTTTATTGATGATGGATCTCCAAACGGATTGTTTTATTATTTGGAAGAGTTAAAGAGTCATCATGAAAATATTTGTGTTCATAGAATAACTAATTCTGGTTGGGGGAGCCGTCCGCGAAATGTCGGAATTTCCGTCGCAAAAGGAAAATATCTTCTTTTTATGGATCACGATGATATTATTTTTCCGCAATCGTTTGAAAAAGTGTATGATTTTGCTGAAGAAAATAATTTAGATGTTGTGAATCCTAAAGAGGTTAGAACTGATGGCTGGACATGGGGATGGCAAGAATTTTCAGAGAATAAAGTTGGATCAGAGGATATATCTTACTTATTACCTATGACACCGCATAAATTCTATAAAAGAAGTTTTTTGCTTGAACATGATATTCATTTCAATGAAGGAAGCAGAGTACTATGGGAAGATGTGTATTTTAATACACTATGCTTCTCTCATCAAGCCGTAGTCGGTGTGTTAGCGGATTATCCTGTATACCATTGGGTAGCTACTGGCGAAAATAATTCCAGTTCTTTTGGAAGAAATCCAGAAGAGAAATGGAACCAAATATATAAATTAATGGACTTCTTTATTGAAACAATAAAATCAGAAGCTAATCTATCCTTTATGATTACTCATTGGTATCGAACTAGAGTGTTAGGTATTTTAGGCCAATGGCTGCAAAATAAACAATCAGAGCGGATAGAAATTGAGTTTTCATATGCAAAAGAATTTTATCGCTTATACGCTTCTTATATAAAATCTGAAAATCTTATTACGCGAGACCGAATCCGTGATTATTTGCTTCAATCTGGAGATATTGATACATTAATAAAAATTTCGGATTTTGAAAAAGGGTATACAGCAAGAAGTTATATGGAAAGTTTTGACTTTATCGAGGATAAAATTCGTATTGAAGCAAAATCTGTATTAACAAAATCTGAGAAATCAAAAGTGGAGTTCACTAGTAGTAAAGGAAAAATAATAAAAAGGTATAACAAAGAAATTGAAGCTAAAATTCCTAAAGAATTGTTAACTTATAATGAACAAGAACAAAATGCTTTCACATATAATCTAAGTCTAAAAGGAAGAAATACAAGAATTACTTGGCCAATCGATCAAAATGAAAATAGTGGTCAAATTACTGTTAAACGGGGATTAATGAAAGCTACAGTATCAGCTTCAATCTCAGCAACGATTCAATTAGAAAAATATATTCATGATTTTGAAGATAAAAATCAAGCTTGGGATTTTGCTGCTCGTTTTTCAGCATATGATACAACATCGCATCGCGCTTTAGCTGTTAGAGATGATTTTTCTAAAGTAGCCTATATAAATGGCAATTCATACGTAGCGTATAAGAACAAGAGTGGCTTGCTTTCTGTCGATATGAACAATTCAGTAAAAAGTTTTTTTGATTTAATATATGTGGATATTAAAAATATAAAAAAATTAAGTAGTAAAATCATCGTGCCGTTATCAGGTAGCCATGTCTATGGTGAATCCTCCGAGAAACTTTATGTTTTTTTTGATCCAATTGAAGTAACGGATGAAACAGTGCATAATTTTACTGAGTATGAAGCAAATTTACTAGTAAAAGAGGGGAAAATAGAACTTGAAATCAATGATATCAACTTGTCAGGTGATTTCTTGATGACTATTTGTTATAAGGGGAAAAATACAAAGATAGACGAAATAATTAAACTTTAAGGAGCTACGTCATGAAAGGTATCATTCTAGCAGGTGGATCAGGCACACGCCTGTATCCCTTAACCAAAGCAACATCCAAACAATTAATGCCGATCTATGACAAACCGATGATCTATTATCCTATGTCGACGTTGATGTTGGCGGGAATTACGGAGATTTTGATCATTTCCACCCCGCAAGACACCCCGCGTTTTGAAGAATTATTTGGAGATGGTCATGAATTAGGCATCCACATCGAGTATGCCGTTCAACCAAGTCCAGATGGGTTAGCGCAAGCCTTCATCATCGGCGAAGAATTCATTGGTGATGATAGTGTTTGTTTGATTCTTGGTGACAATATTTATTATGGAGGCGGTTTGTCAAATATGTTGCAGCGAGCAGCGCAAAAAGAACAAGGTGCCACGGTGTTCGGCTACCATGTCACTGATCCCGAACGTTTTGGGGTCGTGGAATTTGACGATGAGATGCAAGCTGTATCGATCGAAGAAAAACCCGATACTCCAAAATCAAATTATGCTGTTACTGGACTGTATTTTTACGATAAACAAGTCGTGGAAATCGCGAAACAAATCAAACCCTCAGAACGCGGAGAGCTTGAGATCACGGATATCAATCAAAAATATCTAGAATTAGGGCAACTATCCGTTGAAGTCATGGGACGCGGGTATGCTTGGTTAGATACTGGAACCCATGAGTCATTATTAGAGGCGTCAACGTTTATTGAAACAATTGAAAAACGACAAAATTTAAAAGTGGCTTGCTTGGAAGAAATTGCTTATCGCATGGGGTATATCAATCGTGAAGCATTGATCGATTTGGCACAACCACTGAAGAAAAATCAATATGGTCAATATTTATTGAACCTAGCAAAAGAGGCATAACGATGGGAAAATTAAAAGTAACAAGAACAAAATTAGCAGATGTCTTGATCATTGAACCGGCTGTCTTTGGTGATCATCGTGGTTTCTTTACCGAAAGCTATTCGCAAGCTGATTTCAAAGAAGCGGGCATTGGCCATGACTTTGTCCAAGACAATCATTCTTTATCAGCAGAAGCTGGTGTTTTGCGGGGACTGCATTTTCAAAAAGGCGAAGCGGCCCAAACCAAATTGATTCGGGTGGTAAGCGGTGCGGTGTTGGATGTGATCGTAGACATTCGTAAAGGATCTCCTTCCTATGGACAATGGGAAGGCTACATTTTATCCGAAAGTAATCACCGACAATTGTTGGTGCCAAAAGGTTTTGCCCATGGTTTTGTAACCTTGACGCCTAATGTCAATTTCTTGTACAAATGTGATAATTATTACAATGCACAAGCAGATGCCGGTATTGCCTTTGACGATCCAGATTTGGCAATTGATTGGCCAATCGCCAAAGAACAAGCAATCCTGTCAGAAAAAGATCAGCATCATCCGACCTTGAAAGCCTTTGAGGCAGAAAATACCTTCGTCTACGGAGAAATATAAGGAGCGTATTTAATTATGAAACGAATCATTGTAACCGGTGGTGCTGGATTTATCGGCTCCAACTTTGTTCATTACGTCGTGGCGCATCATCCAGATGTCCACATCACGGTTTTGGACAAATTAACGTATGCAGGGAATAAGGCCAATTTAGCTGGCTTGCCAGAAGACCGTGTTTCATTAGTGGTGGGGGATATCGCCGATGCAGCATTAGTTGATGAACTGGTCCAACAAACAGATGCGGTCGTCCATTATGCGGCAGAATCCCATAATGATAATTCATTGAAAGATCCATTTCCTTTTGTGCAAACCAACCTGATCGGCACGTATACATTGATTGAAGCTTGTCGCAAGCATCAAGTCCGCTATCATCATGTATCGACAGATGAAGTCTATGGGGATCTGCCCCTGAGAGAAGACCTGCCAGGCCATGGTGAGGGACCGGGGGAGAAGTTTACCGATCAAACACCATACAATCCATCAAGTCCATATTCATCCACCAAAGCAGGCTCCGATCTCTTGGTCAAAGCTTGGGTACGTTCTTTTGGATTACAAGCAACGCTCTCGAATTGTTCCAACAATTATGGACCGTATCAACACATCGAGAAATTCATCCCTCGTCAAATCACGAATGTATTAAGCGGCATTCGACCTAAATTATATGGCGAAGGCAAAAACGTCCGTGATTGGATCCATACCAATGATCATTCTTCTGCTGTCTGGGCCATCTTGACCAAAGGACGCATCGGAGAAACGTATCTGATCGGTGCCGATGGCGAGGAAGATAACAAAGCAGTGATCGAGTTGATCTTAACATTGATGGGACAATCCAAAGATGCCTATGATCATGTCAATGATCGACCAGGCCATGACTTGCGCTATGCCATCGATGCAACAAAACTAAAAGAAGAGCTGGGCTGGAGACCGCAATTCACCAACTTTAAAGATGGGTTGGCGGATACCATCGAATGGTACCGCAATAATCCCGAATGGTGGCAGGCAGAAAAAGCCCGCGTTGAAGCAAGTTACGCCAAGCAAGGTCAATAATTCAACAAAAAAGCAGGAAGCGAGAATTCCTGCTTTTTTCGAAAGGAAGAGATACATGTATTTAATTACAGGAGGAAACGGCCAATTAGGCACAGAATTACGTCATCTATTGGATGAACAAGGGGCTGCTTATCTATCGACAGATTCCGCTGAAATGGATATCACAGATGCACAAGCTACAATGAATAAAATCAAAGCAATACAACCAACGGTGATCTTTCATTGTGCCGCCTATACTGCGGTGGATAAAGCTGAAGATGAAGGCAAGGAATTAGATGAAAAAATCAACGTCGATGGCACCAAAAACGTTGCATTGGCAGCCGAAGCAGTCGGGGCAACCTTGATTTATATCAGTACCGACTATGTCTTTGATGGTACCAAAAAAGACGGGGAATATGCGACGGACGACCAAGTCAATCCGCAAAATGAATATGGCCGGACCAAATTACTAGGTGAGAAAGCCGTGCAATCGATCATGAGCAAGTACTATATTATCCGTACCTCATGGGTCTTTGGTCAATACGGACACAATTTCGTCTTTACCATGCAGCGTTTAGCCAAAGAACACGATACATTGACCGTGGTCAATGATCAGTTCGGCCGTCCTACTTGGACCCGCACCTTGGCGGAGTTTATGACCTATGTGATCACAAACGATGCCCCTAAAGGAATCTATCATCTGTCAAATGACAATAGCTGTTCATGGTACGAATTTGCAAAAGAGATTTTGAAAGATACGGATGTGACCGTGAAACCGGTAACTTCAGAAGAATTTCCACAAAAGGCGACCCGTCCGCAGTATTCGGTGATGGATCTGTCAAAAGCCAAAGAAACCGGCTTTGAGATTCCGACATGGCAGGAAGCATTACAACAAATGCTATCGGGTTCTTGCGATCAGTGATTAAGTAATTATAAAGAGTGTTTTGGATTTTTCTTAGTATGCTGTCATTGTCTACAATCAACGTTTCAGTAGATAGTGATAGAAGATTTGAAAAAGATAGGATGAGCAGACAAGGATCTCTACTATTTTTTAGAAAATGCAGACAGCAGCGTTGCAGATCATAGTGATAGTCTGGATACGGCGCCATCAATTGAAACAATACCAATCTCCGATACGCATGAAGAAATAGCAAACTCGAAAAGTCAAGACACTGATTCAATTCAAAAAGCAATAGAATCAAGCAGTGTATAGACTGAAAGTGAAAAAGAACAGCAAGATGAAACTGAAGTATCAACTTGCTGAAAATAAGGCTAAAAAATCGGAAGAGACCGTTGAAGCAGCACCGTCTTTTGTTTTTAAGGGGCACCTTCAACGTGAGGGGTGGCAGCGTGCTGTTAAAGGGAATACTAGCAATTTTGTTATGACCGGATTGGCAGTAGCGGAAAAGGCTGGAGATTAGAAGCTTTTCAAGTGGGTTCACTTAACAGTTCTTTTGCTATGGATGTGCAGTTCAAAGTCCAAGGTAATGAAGAATGGACTTCTGCTGCAACCGATAGTGCTGGTACTTTACTAGCTAGTACAACAGGTGAAGCAAAAAAAATTCATGCGTTAAAAATAAGCTTAGTCAATCAAGAAGCTTATGATATATATTACCAAGTACATGTTCAAAACTATGGTTGGTTAGATTGGGCGGAAAATGATGAAGAAACAGGATTTGTTGATGGTCTGAGTAAGCGTGCATTGAAGCGGTCAGGATTGCTGTAACCAAAAAAGAGGCAGCAGTACCGAATGTAACAGGTATGGAAAAAACGGTCCAGTTAGAGCTTCCTTAAATAAGTTAACATTCCCGCATTCGAAGTTTTGGCTGACAAAATTCTGTATCTTTAGGATGGGTGACGGGAACAAGTGGATAAAGGTTGAGGATGGAAGTTATCCATTTTCGTTTAACTGGTGAGCTAGTAGATACGTAGGATCTTTATAGACTGGCAGTTGACACAATGTGATTAATAAAAAGGAGAAAAAATGAAGGTAAAAAAGAACTTTTTTCATATATTTAGTTTATTGACGATTTTAAGCGGTACTTTGACAGCGCCAAGTTTAGCTATTGCAGAAACAGTTTCTACAAGCAACACATCAATTACTTCTGAAGTAGATTTAGATGATACGTCGGAGCATTCAGAAAGTACAGAAGACTTTACTGAAGAGACATCAAATGTTCCTGAACAATCATCGACAGAAAATGAAGAAACAGATTCAAATTCTTTGATGGAGACTACGGAGAGTTCTAGTGAAGATGCAATTAATGAAGATGCACTTTCTGTACCGATTGATGTTGAACATTTTCCTGACGAACATTTTCGTCAATATATTGCCACACTGGATAGTGATGGAGATGGAATTTTATCCCATGAAATAGCCAGTATAACTACCCTAGATTTGTCGGACAAAAATATTCGTTCATTAGAAGGAATTCATTTTTTTACAGAATTAACTCACTTAGATGTCAGCAATAATGATCTTCAAGAACTTGATCTGCAAGGTCTTGTTCACTTAGAAAGTTTAGATGTTTCCAGTAATCATTTATCAGTATTGGATTTATCACAAAATACTGAATTGAAGCATTTTGTGAGCGGTACGCAAGACCACGAAATCACTGCAACTTTTGAAGAAAATAAATATGTCGTTTCAGTGAATGATCTGTTTTCTGAAGCGGTTCCTGAATTCAAGATTTTAACTGAAGGATGGCATCTAAATGAAAGCAATCCAGCGCAATTAGTAGGAAAAGAATTTAAACCATTGTCATTAGCAGTGCCTGTCACGATGCCAGATCTATCTGATGAGGAAGCGACAGGCGGCCCTTCTGCTAAACAAATCGAGGAAGATGAGTACCAGTTACTTCTTGATGTGTCAGTAACGTCACCAACAACTAGCCTCTCAGAAAAGAGCAATATATCAACCATAAACTACCAAAGCTTTGTTGAAGGGCAAGGGTGGCAAGAAATCAAGAACAATGGCGCTACAAGCGGCACTACAGGACAATCGAAAAAAATCTTAGGCTTTAAAATTCTCAGTGATGGCTTAGATGATGCCAACAGTATCACATATCGCGGCCATTTTCAAAATACGGGTTGGGGATCATGGAGTCCCGTCAATGAGACGATAGGGGATACTTCAAGCAATCGTCAATTAGAGTCGTTGCAAATTCGAAGTACAAATCAAGACATCTTTTATCGTGTTCACGTCCGTGGCCTTGGTTGGCTCGGTTGGGCGAAAAATGGTGAAACTGCTGGTACAACTGGCTTAGGTGCGCGTATCGAAGCAGTTCAAATAACCTTTACGGCCCCAAGTAATCTGAATGAGGCCAGTATGGTGGAAGCTGGAACGATCAACAGCGCTTATCAAACCTTTAGCAATTCTTCATGGAGTAGCCCAGTTGGAAATGGCATTACTTCTGGAACAACAGGACAGGGCCGACCTTTACAAAAATTTAAAATGAGTACGATCTCAACAAACTTTGCAGGAAGTGTGGAGTATAGCGGTCTTGTTCAAAATTCTAGTTGGTCATCTTATATGAGTGCTGGTCAGGAGATCGGTCAGACAGGCAGAAACTTAGAAGGTATTCGCATTCGTTTGACAGGAGAGTTAGCAAATATGGCCACTGTTTATTACCGCGTTCACGTTGCGGGACTAGGGTGGCTGAATTGGACAAAAAATGGCGGAAATGCTGGATCTACAGCTTACAATCTAGCCATTGAAGCGGTCCAAGTAATTGTTAAACCTAAATATTTAAGTGATCCGACCGGTCAGGGATTATCTTTTGTTTCGGCAGCAAATTTAGGGAAAGCTACGATTAATTTATCCACTCATGTGCAACGTTTGGGCTGGTCATCTACTACGGGGAATTATATCCGTGGCGGGACTACCGGCCAATCTTTAAGAGTAGAAGGCATGAAAATGAACATTGCCAATGCTGAGTTGTCTGGAGGGATTTCATACAAGTCACATATTCAGGGTATTGGTTGGCAAGCTGAACGCTCAAACGGTGCTTTATCTGGCACAACTGGGCAGTCCAGGCGATTAGAAGCAGTCCAAGTGAAGCTTACTGGTGCGCTTGCTCGAGTTTATGACGTCTATTACCGTGTTCACTCACAAACATATGGATGGCTTGATTGGGCTGTCAATGACCAGAAAGCTGGAACTATTTCTTTAGGTAAACGCGCTGAAGCAATAGAAATTCAACTGATCCCCAAAGGTCAAAAAGCTCCTGGCTCAACGGAAAAACCATTTGTTGAAAAAAGTGAGTACCTTTTTGTAATGGGGCATGGGGGATGGGATCCAGGAGCAGTTGGTAGTGGAACCAATGAACGTGATTTCACACGTAATGAACTGTTGCCCTATTTAAGAAAATATGCTGCACAATTAAAAACGAGTAAAATCAATTTTTATGATACTTCAAAAGACATGTATCAGGATACCCAGATCATGGGGGGCGCATATTTAGTTAGTTCCAAAATTTTGTCTGTTACCGAAATCCACTTAGATGCCGGTGGAGCCTTATCAACAGGTGGACATGTTATTGTTCATAAAGATCTTGTTCCTTCATCATCGAGCATAGCTATGGCTGAAACTATTCGTCAGCATGTAGGTTGGCATTCTGCTTTTGCAAATAATCGAGGGCTGAGCTTGCGTAGCGATCTATTGAACTTAAGAGTCTTTAAAGATAGAGGAATCGACTATCGACTAATAGAACTTGGATTCATCACAAATCCTAATGATGTGGCAAAAATCAGGAGAAATATTGATACAATAGCGAAGCAATTGATTCAAGACGCAACAGGTGAAAGACTATAAGTTTAAAAGAAGTGTTTGAGTAATTTATTAATCATTTCCTTCCTCCTAACTTTCGTGTATAATGGTACAAGCCAGTATTACGAAAGTTAGGAGGAGTTGTTTTGAGTAAACAACATCCAGAGGATAAATCCTTTAAAGACGAAGTATTAGGAGCTTTAAAGCAACCTCAATCAGATCAAACCCAAGAAAGCAATGGTTTGAACGAGCGTCCTATTCAACAACCTCAAGAAGAGGTGGGTTCGCGAACTGCAAGTGGAAAGGCCAAAAATAAACAAGCAAAGCAAGCTGCTACAAGTCGTAGGGCAGCAGAAGAAGAAGTGCCCATAGCTGAAGGTGGGGAAACGCAATTGCGCAAGCAGCAACGCAAAAAAGAAGATCGGATTGTCAATCGGATCGTTTTGATCGTAGTCCTTGCTCTGCTCGTCATCGGTGGTGTTTTAGGATTTTCAATGTATCGTTATGTAACATCAGGATTGCAGCCGTTGAATCCAGAAGATACAGAAACGGTGGCGGTTGAGATTCCTAGTGGATCGTCCAACAAAGCAATTGGAGAAATATTGGAAGAAGACAATATCATTAAAAGTGGTATGATTTTTAACTATTATACGAAATTCAATAATTTAACCGGATTTCAAGCAGGAAATTATCATTTTTCTCCTAGTATGACATTGGATCAAATCTCAAAGATGCTGCAAAAAGGTGAAGGCTCGGTCATCTCTGATGCAAAAGTGACGATTCCAGAAGGATTTGATGTGGATCAAATCGGTGATGCTCTAGCGGAAGCAACAAATATCTCGAAAGACGATTTCCTAGCTTTGATGGAAAGTGACGAGTTCTTTGAAAAAATGAAAGAAACCTATCCTGAGCTTTTAGCAAGTGCCGGCGATGCGCAAGGTGTGCGTTACCGACTAGAAGGATACTTGTTCCCAGCGACGTATGACTACTATACAGGGAATACCCTAGAAGAAGTCGTTACCCAAATGGTGGATAAATCAAATTCAGTCTTGTCCAAATATTTCGATCAAATTGCTCAAAAAGAAATGACGGTTCAAGAAGTCCTTACATTGGCTTCACTTGTTGAAAAAGAGGGTAGTAAGCTAGAAGATCGTAAAAATATCGCACAGGTATTCTTCAATCGTTTAGCGATTGATATGCCGCTGCAATCGGATATTTCGATTCTATACGCGTTAGGTGAGCACAAAGAGCTAGTCACTTATGAGGACACTCAAGTTGACTCTCCTTATAATCTCTATGTGCATACTGGCTACGGACCTGGACCATTCAACAATCCAAGCGAAGCAGCGATCCAAGCGGTCTTAGATCCAACACCGAACAACTACTATTATTTCGTTGCTGACATTCAAACCCAAGAAGTTTACTTTGCGGAAACCTATGAACAGCATATGCAATTAGTGGAACAATATGTAAACAATACCTCAAATTAAATTTTCATAGGTTTATAGTTTACATTTAAAAAAAAGCATGGTAATCTTTTGTGGACTCATCGCAAAAGATTACCTTTTGCGATTTATTAGAAGTTACTAAAAGGAGAAAAGAACTATGGTAGAAAAAGTTTACCCAATGACACTTGAAGGAAAAGAAAAGCTAGAACAAGAATTAGAAGAATTGAAAACGGTAAAACGCGGCGAAATCATTGAACGTATCAAGGTAGCCCGCAGTTTTGGCGATTTATCCGAAAACTCAGAGTATGAGTCTGCTAAAGATGAACAAGCGTTTGTCGAAGGCCGAATCACTACTTTAGAAAATATGATTCGTTTTGCAGAGATCATTGATAATGAGGGTGTAGACTCTGATGAAGTTTCCATCGGAAAAACAGTGATTTTTGTTGAGTTGCCTGATGGTGACGAAGAAGAGTACATGATCGTCGGTAGTGCTGAAGCAGATCCGTTTTCTGGTAAAATTTCCAATGATTCACCAATCGCTCGTGCCTTGATTGGGAAAAAAGTCAATGATGAAGTGACGATCTCAACGCCAGGCGGAGATATGCAAGTAAGAATCACAGAAGTAAAGAAAAGCTAATTGCTTGATCACTCGATCAATCTAGTTGACCCTGTTGTTCATTCTCCTTTAGGGAATTTGATCAAACAGGGTCTTTTTTCGGACCAGCGACGGATGGACAAACCATTTTTTTCAGGTATGATAGAGTAGAATTACTAGGAGGAGGAGCTTGAATGAAAAGTCCTTGGCGTTTTTTCTTTATTGTTGAAGCGCTCTTACTGCTTTTTGCGGTATGGCAAATTTTATCTAATCCGCCATTATTATTTTTATTAATACTTGGTGTGACGTGCTTGGTCCTTGTGAACCGAAGTGAGCGCAAGAGCAATTTTAAAAATTTCTTGATGGTCTCAAGTTCCATTGCTATTTTGATCAGTTTGTTAAATAGTCCAGCACTGTGGCTGATGCTGATTTTTGCGATTTTATTTATTGGTTTAAAAGGAGTCGAGATTACCGGAATCGACTTAACTAAAAATTCATTCTGGCGCAAAAAACAAATGATTATTGTTGAAACTGAAGAACCCAAAGCTGATCATCCACTGAAACAAAAGCAGCAATGGTTAGGCAATGAACGGATCGGCAGTCAAGTCTATGAATGGGACGATATCAATTTAGATATCTTGACGGGAGACACTTTTATCGATCTAGGCAACACTTTATTGCCTAAGAAAGAAAACGTCGTGATCGTACGAAAAGGCTTTGGCAGAACTCGTATTTTAGTGCCTGCTGGCGTAGCAATCAAATTAGAGCACAGTACTTTTATTGGCTCCGTTATCTTTGAAGGCGAAGAAACGAGCTTGAAAAATGAAAAAGTGACGATCTACAGCCCGGATTATGGCGAAAATAGTCGGCGTTTGAAAATATTGACGAATACCCTTGTTGGTGATGTTGAGGTGATTCGGGTATGATCGGGAAATTTTCAAGAGGCATGATCGCTTTTTATGCAGGATTAGCAAGTTTTTTCACCATGATTTTGATGCTGTTTTCCTATTTGTATGCCAGTGGGAAAAATAATTGGCTGATAGAAGTCTTTCAAATCAAGCTCTTCTTTATCCCAATCGTCTTTCACTTACTTGTAATATCTGCATTGATTGCTTTAGCTGTCTTTTTACTGATTTCTTTTTTTCGCAACCGTCAATACGGTCCGGTGGAAGAAAAGTTAAGACTGTTAGCCAGCGGCTATATCGATAGCCCTTTATTAGAAACAAAAATCCCCCATGCGTCTGAAAACCATTTGATTGCGAATGTGGATCGTGATATTGCCAGTATCCAATCGAAGATGAAACAGATGTCGATGGAATTACAGCAATTGAATGCGAAACCGCAGTTTGTTGATGGTCAGACGAAAGAAGAGATTTTAGAAGCAGAAAGGCAGCGTCTGGCTCGTGAATTGCACGACTCTGTTTCTCAACAGCTGTTTGCCGCCATGATGATGATGTCTGCACTAAATGAGCAAGCGATTCGAACAGATGCGCCAGAAAGCCAAAAGAAACAGTTAGCTATGGTCACAGACATTATCAATGCTTCGCAATCTGAAATGCGGGCGCTCTTGCTTCATCTACGACCTGTTACTTTGGAAGGGAAGAGTCTAAAGCAAGGAATCGAGCAATTGTTAAAAGAATTAGAGACCAAAATCAAAATTCTATTGACTTGGGATATTGAAGACTTTACGATGCCTAGTTCGATTGAAGATCAACTCTTTCGTGTGATCCAAGAACTCTTATCTAATACACTGCGTCACGCCAAGGCCAATGAGTTGGAAGTTTACTTGCATCGCATTGATAATAACGTGTTGTTGCGGGTGATCGATGACGGTGTTGGCTTTGATCCACAAGATCAAAAGGCCGGCAGCTATGGCTTGATGAATATCCGAGAACGGGTAAGTGCCGTTGGCGGAACGTTGAAAATTATTAGTTTTAAAAATCAAGGAACCAGTATTGAAATTAAAGTTCCACTGTTGAAGGAGGCATAAGGTATGATTAAAGTGTTGTTAGTTGATGACCATGAAATGGTTCGTCTGGGGGTCTCTTCTTATCTATCGATTCAAGACGATATAGAAGTAATTGGGGAAGCGGAAAATGGTCGAGTTGGGTATGAAAAGGCATTGGAATTACGTCCAGATGTGATTTTGATGGATTTGGTGATGGATGAAATGGATGGGATCGAATCTACGAAATTGATTTTAAATGATTGGCCCGAAGCAAAAATCATTATTGTCACTAGTTTTATTGATGACGAAAAAGTCTATCCTGCTATTGAAGCGGGTGCGGCAGGTTACCTGTTAAAGACGTCTACTGCTCATGAGATTGCGGAAGCCATTCGTGCAACCCAGCGAGGAGAGCGGGTCTTAGAACCCGAAGTCACCACGAAAATGATGGATCGTTTGACGAATCGGACACCGATCCTACATGAAGATTTGACCAATCGGGAACAAGAAGTGTTACTGTTGATCGCCGAAGGAAAGAGCAATCAAGAGATTGCGGATGCACTCTTCATTACGCTGAAAACAGTGAAGACACATGTATCAAATATCTTATCAAAATTAGAAGTAGAAGATCGTACACAAGCTACTATATATGCTTTTAAACATGGTTTGATAAAATAAAGTCTTAATAATCATACCTCCTCATGGCAAGCAGAGGAGGTTTTTGTTATACTAAATTATGATCTGGTAAAAAAGGAGCGTTTGTGGTGAAGCAAAATTATGCAATAATCGGTCTGGGCCGTTTTGGTGGCAGTATTTGTCGTACGTTGATTGAATCTGGACAAGAAGTACTGGCGATCGATAGCAACGAAGATCGTGTCAATGAGTATATGAATATCGCCACCCATGCGGTGGTCGGCAACGCACAAGATGAGATGACGTTACGCTCATTGGGTATCCGTAACTTTGACCATGTCATTGTTGCGATTGGTGAGGATATTCAAGCTAGTATTTTGGTGACCTTGATGGTCAAAGAAATGGGTGTTCCTAATATCTTAGCGAAAGCCCAAAACGAATACCATGCCCGTGTACTGGAAAAACTCGGCGCAGATCGTGTCGTCCATCCCGAACGTGACATGGGGATTCGCATCGCCCATAATCTAGTTTCCAAAAATATCTTAGATTATATTGAACTATCTGACGAATTTTCTCTAGCAGAGATTCGCGTGTCCAATCCACGCTTTTTCAATAAATCCCTGATTGAGCTGAATTTTCGACAAAAGTATGGTCTGACAGTCGTTGCGATTCGTCGGGGACCAGGACAAGTGATCGTTTCGCCTGATGCAGAGGCGATCGTGCGTGAAAATGACAATTTACTCGTGATCGGCAATACAGATGATGTAGATATACTTGATGAACATATGAATGATTAGGAGTGAAGAAAATGAACTTAACAATAAGTCCTGAAGCAATGCAATGGTTTAAAAAAGAATTGGTGGTAGACCAAGGAAGCGGGATTCGTTTTTTCGGAAAAATTTATGGCAAAACGCAAGTGCATGACGGATTTTCCGTGGGAATGTCAGTCGATAAACCAGAACGTCCGATCGTCGAACAAACCATTGATGGCTTGCTTTTTTTTATTGATGAAGCAGACGAATGGTTTTTCAAAGGCTATGATCTAACTGTGGACTATGATGAAACGTTAGATGAACCGAAATATGATTTTAGCGAAGATAAAAAATAATGTGGATTCGGTCCCAGCTGACCGATTTCCCACGATTGGCTCTAGGAGATGAAACCGATGTTATCAATTGTTGTACCTTGTTTTAATGAAGAGGCAAGCTTGCCGATTTTTTTTGAAGAAACAGAAAAAGTGAAGAAACACTTAAATATGCCTTTTGAATATATTTTTGTTAATGACGGGTCTTCAGATCAAACTCTGTCTGTTTTAAGAGACTTGTATCACGCCCACCCTGAAAGTGTTCGCTATCTATCTTTTTCGAGAAACTTTGGCAAAGAAGCTGCTCTTTATGCGGGTCTACAAGCTGCTAGAGGCGATTTTGTCACTGTAATGGATGCAGATTTACAAGATCCGCCGTCATTACTACCTGAAATGTTTGGTTTGCTAAGAAGTAAACCAGAGCTTGACTGTGTGGGTACGAGACGTGCCGATAGAAAAGGTGAGCCAAAGATTCGCAGTTTTTTTTCGAACTCGTTCTATAACATCATCAACAAAATTGCCGATACTGAAATGGTAAACGGTGCGCGAGATTTTCGCTTGATGCGCCGCAATATGGTTGATGCAGTTTTACAGCTGTCAGAGTACAATCGCTTTTCAAAAGGGATCTTCAGCTGGGTTGGGTTTGATACAGAATACATCGCCTATGAGAATCGAGAAAGAGTAGCGGGTGAGACGTCCTGGTCATTCTGGAAGCTATTCCAATATTCGATCGATGGCATCGTCAATTTTTCAGATACACCTTTGAATATCGCCTCGTTTATTGGTGCGCTTTCCTGTTTTGGTTCTCTGATTGCTTTGATCTTTATTGTGATAAGAACCTTTATTTTTGGAGATCCGACATCAGGGTGGCCTTCAATGGTCAGTATCTTCTTATTTGTTGGTGGATTGCAATTGCTTTGTTTAGGGATCATCGGCAAGTATATCGGAAAAATTTTCTTAGAGACTAAAAATAGACCCTTGTACTTCTTGAAAGAAACCGAAAAAGACCAAGAAAAACAATGATAAAATAAAAGTGTACAATGTGAAGGGGTTGCCTTCAACTGTACACTTTTTTTTCGGAAAGAATTTGTTAGTATCCCTTATCCAAGTTTATCTCATTTTTAACAAGTTCTTGTTTTGTTAAAAATTGTTGGAAATTCGCTAAGAAAATATCCATAAATGCCTTTTGAAAATGGGGCGTGTGTCCTGAGATATGAGGAGTAATCAACAGGTTTTCGGTATGCCATAGCGGATCATTTTCTGGTAGAGGTTCCTCTTCAAAAACATCTAGTGCGGCAAATGCCAGCTGCTTTTTCTCTAATGCCTTTGTTAATGCGGCAGTATCCACGCTAGGACCGCGACCGACATTATAAAATGAAGCAGAAGGCTTCATTTGTGCAAAAAAGGCTTCATCATACAAATGTGCGGTTTCTTCTGTCAGTGGAAGAATATTGATGATGCAATCGGCGGTTTTTGCGCAAGTGTGTAAGTCAGATAACGCAAACGTTTTTTCAAAACCCGCCACCTCATGGCCGCTTGTATTAATGCCGATCGGATGTACACCAAAAAAGGTTAATGCTTGGGCTAATCTTTGGCCGATTTGTCCCGTACCAACGATCAAAATCTCTTGATCAGATAGCTTTGCATAAGGAATCGTATCCGGTGCCCATTGCTGTTTTCTTTGTTGTTGGATTGCTTGGAAAATCCCGCGGTTTTCCATAAAGAGCAAAGCCAATAAATGGTCTGTAATCGATTCTGCGTGGATGCCACTGCCATTTGATAAGAGAATGTCGTATTTTGCAAACTCTTTTAATGGCAAGGTGTCCACACCAGCCGAAATCGCTTGGACCCATTTCAAATTTGTTTTTTCGGTTAACAGGTGTTCGTTCCATGCTGGCTTCCAACCGATAGTGATTTCCACTTGTGACCAATCAATTGCTTGGGCCTTTGAGTACACGAGAAATTGATAGTCTTTTTCCATTTGTTCCACATAAGTGTTGCGAAAGTTGCGAGTGGTTAAGATTATTTTTTTCATTGCCAAGCCTCCTTGTATCTTAAGTGTAGCAAAGAATGAGAAAAAAGCCATGTTCAATGAATTGAACATGGCATAGATCATTTTTTTAATTGTATTTTTGGGGAATCTTTGACACCTTGCGTAAATAAGAATAGGGAACCAAACAAAATAAAGGTGGTAGCATCAAAGGAAGGTAGCGCTAGTTGTACAATAACACTAATGAGTGTAGGCAATGCAGCACAGACAATGAGAATCTTTAAATTTTCGAAAAAGGTATAAGAGAATAGCTTCAATTTCGTATAGATCGTTGCAATAAAGGTTCCCATGATTAAGGTGATCAGTAAGCTGACAAACGTGGGATATAAGGCGACAAAAAAGACAATGATTTTTATCAGCCATGGGATCGCTTGGTTGGATAAGGTTTCTCGAATCGCCTGACCGTTAAGATTACGAAGTGCTGGTTCACTATAATCAAACTCTAATTGGTTTGAATCGAACATAGACGTTGAGAAACCAGAAGAAGGGATACGAATGACCAGCTGATCTTTTAACAAACCTACTGCGATCACCGAGCCGGTAACATCAGATGCAATATCCGCTGGTGTACGATTGCCATCAGGATCAAAAGTAAAGATGATCGAATCGGTTTGATAGATGAACCCTTGCGTATTGGGAGCGACAGAAAGCTGTCCATTTTCGATCGTGAAATCAGGAATCGTTTCTCCGATTTTTTGTCCATCTGCTTGCACATCACGAAAGACGTCTAAGACATTGATGGTAACTGGCAAAGCCATCATCACGGCTGCACCTAATAGAAAAACGATTACTTTGGAAAACTCTGCTTTTTTGACGAATTTTAGTTCGGGTATTCGAAAAAAAGCAATTTTAAATAGTTGGACGATAGTCATTTGCTGATAAACTCCTTTGTGGTATAACTAGAGTAATTGTAACGAAGGGTTCTTAGGATTACAAGGAATTCACAAAAAAAGAGCCAAATATCTATTGAATAAGTAAATAAAGTAATGAAAGTAGGCACATGTATGCAAAAGTTTATTGAATACAAAAAAATCTTAAAACAAAAAAAACTGTGGGAGCCACTCACGTATTTATTTTTTGGTGGTTTGACCACCGTAGTCAATATTGTCGTCTATCTTATTTTTCGTGAAGGGTTTGGTTTTTATTATCAAACAGCGAATGTGATTTCTTGGATCGCTTCTGTTTTATTCGCTTACTTTACAAATAAGTTATGGGTCTTTGAAACAAAAACAAAAACGAAGCAAGAGTCTTGGGCGGCATTTGGAAAGTTCATTTTTTTTCGCGTTATATCATTAGGCTTGGACATGCTCTGTATGTATCTATTTATCTCAATTTTAGCTACCGGCGATCTTGTTGCCAAGCTGGTCACCCAAGTCGTTGTTGTTTTGGCAAATTATGTGTTTAGTAAATTTTTGATTTTCAATACGAAAAAAAGTGAGAAAAAGTAAGCATATTTTTTGAACAAAGTCTGATAGTCTGATAATGTTACTTATGTAAACATTATCATTGAGGAGGATTTTTTTTATGACTTACACATTACCAGATTTACCTTACGCATACGATGCATTGGAACCATATATTGATGAAGAAACGATGCATTTGCATCATGATAAACACCACAACACTTATGTAACAAACTTAAATGCAGCGATTGAAAAACATCCTGAATTAGGTGAAAAAACAGTTGAAGAATTATTAGCAGACTTTTCTTCTGTACCTGAAGATATTCAAACAGCGGTTCGCAACAATGGCGGCGGCCATGCTAACCACACATTCTTCTGGGAAATCTTAGGCCCAAATGCCGGTGGCGAACCTACTGGAGCAATCAAAGAGGCAATTGAAGAAACTTTTGGCAGCTTTGAAGACTTTAAAGAAGAATTTAAAACTGCTGCAACTGGACGTTTTGGTTCAGGTTGGGCATGGTTAGTCGTTAAAGACGGTAAACTAGCAATCACTTCAACCGCGAATCAAGATTCACCATTGATGGATGGTCAAACACCTGTATTAGGTTTAGATGTTTGGGAACATGCGTATTACTTGAAATACAAAAATGTTCGTCCAGATTACATCAATGCTTTCTGGAGTGTTGTTAACTGGGACAAAGTAAACGAATATTTCGCAAAAGCTTAAACAAACTATTAGGAAGAAGCCTGACTAAGGGCTTCTTTTTTGTTGATGGAAAGAAATTTCGTTATTGCTAACGCTTACATATTCCGCTATAATGAAATCGACGGAATCGTCGGATTATAATTATTGGAGGCTTTACACACTATGGAACATGGGAAAGTAAAATGGTTCAACAACGAAAAAGGGTTTGGTTTTATTACAGTTGACGGTGGCGATGATGTATTTGTACACTTCTCTGCCATTCAAGGAGATGGGTTTAAATCGCTTGAAGAAGGACAAGAAGTTGAATTTACGATCGTTGAAGGTGCCCGCGGACCGCAGGCAGCGGAAGTAACCAAAGTCTAAAATCAAACAAACGGTAGACAAAGCAGATTATTCATCTCAAAAGAGCATGAATATCTGCTTTTTTTTTATACATTTACACTGGTTTCTTTTTCTTGTTAAACTTATAGTTGAGGAAGCACTTCCTATAGGGTGCTACTATTTAGATGAAAAAAGGGAACTAAAGCAAATTTTTTAGAATTGATAATCTTTCAAATTTGTTAATTCTTCTCTGAGAAATTTTTTTTTCTTTGTTTTATGATATAATCTATTAGTGATTTTTATTTTGAAATAAGAAGGAGCTAAAAATGAAACGAGTTATTACCTATGGAACGTTTGATTTGCTTCATTATGGTCATATTAATCTATTACAAACAGCTAAGCAATATGGCGATTACTTGATTGTTGGATTATCAACAGATGAGTTCAACTTATTACAAAAAAACAAGACTAGTTACTTTAGCTATGAAAAGAGAAAGCAGCTTTTAGAAGCAATAAGATATGTAGATCTAGTCATTCCTGAAGAAAATTGGGAGCAAAAAATAAATGATGTAAAAAAATATAACGTTGATACTTTTGTAATAGGTGATGACTGGACAGGTAAGTTTGATTACTTAAATACTGAATCTGGGGTGGAGGTTGTTTACCTTCCTCGTACGCCAGAGGTTTCAACAACGCAAATAAAAGCTGATTTAACCATGCTCAAAAAAAATATATGAGCAAAGATTTTTAGAATGGATGAGAAGATAAAATGGAAAAACAAATTAAAGTTCGTAGTACTTTAGTGACAAAGGAATATGATCTTCTAAAGAAGAAATCAGACAAAGTAAAATCTCTTTTTAAATTTTACAAAAAAAACATGAGTACGTTCTGGGCATTAAAGGGAGTGAGCTTTGAAGTAAATGCAGGTGAATCAGTGGGGATCATCGGTATTAATGGATCTGGAAAATCAACGCTTTCTAACCTAATTAGTGGAATTATTCCACCAACATCAGGAACGATGGAAGTCAATGGAGAAACTTCAATCATTGCAATTGGTGCAGGTTTGAAAATTCAATTGACTGGTCTAGAAAATATTCGTTTAAAAGGGTTAATGTCAGGAATGACGAATAAAGAAATTGATGATAAATTAGATGAAATTGTTGCTTTTGCTGATTTAGGAGATTTTATTAATCAACCTGTAAAAAGCTATTCAAGTGGTATGAAATCTCGATTAGGATTTGCTATTGCGGTTCATAATAATCCGGATATATTGGTAATCGATGAAGCTTTATCTGTTGGAGATGAAACATTCTATCAAAAGTGTGTGGATAAGATCATGGAATTTAAAAAAAATGGCAAAACTATTTTCTTTGTTTCTCATTCACTAGGTCAAGTAGAAAAACTATGTGATAAAACAATTTGGATGCATTATGGTGATCTAAAAATGTTTGGTCCGACAAATGAGGTAATGAAAGAATACCGTGAATTTATTGATTGGTTTAAGAAATTGCCTAAAAAGGAACAGAAAAAATACCAAGATGAATACAAAGAAAAACAAAAGCAATTTAATATGGAAAAATTAGCTGAAAAAGCTAAAAGCGATCCACAAACCTTGAATCAAAAGTTAAATGATAACGAGCTTGAAAAAAATATTAAGCGAACCTTATTCGGAGAAAAGATGACTATTTTTACTAAGCTTATTTTATCATTGACAGTCTTAAGTATTCTTTTCTTCAGTATTGTTTCATTTAGCGGAAGATCTTTAGGCTATGCGCTTAAGAATCCTATAGAAGTTATTACTAAAGTTATCGTGAGATAGTTAACGATACTTACTTATATTATGTAGAAGAGGAAGAGCCTTGTGAAAGAAATAATCGCAGTTTTAAAGGAACAAATTCAACATAGTGGTATGATTTTTCGAATGTCTCGCTATGAAGATAAAGCTACCTATCAAAGTCATTATCTTGGTTTAGCTTGGCAAATTTTGAATCCAGCAATTCAAATTGGAATCTATTATCTTGTGTTCGGATTAGGTGTAAACAACAATCGTCAAGTGGATGGATTTCCATTTATCATATGGATGTTGGTTGGTATTACGGCCTGGTTTTATATAAGCTCATCAGTTTTAGGAGCGTCAAACAGTATTCATAGGCAAGTCGGAATGGTTGCTAAAATGAAATTTCCTGTAAGTATACTCCCAACAATCAATATAGTTAGTAATCTGTCATCATACATTCCGATGGTAGCAATTGTTGTGGGATCATTATTATTTACGGGAAATACACCTACTATTTATTGGCTTCAATATTTTTATTACTTTTTCTGCATGGTAAGCTTTTTGTTTGCTTATGGTGTTTTGAATGCCACAATAACCGTTTTAGTTCGAGATTATCATATTTTTCTACAATCTGTGTTACGATTGCTTTTTTATGTATCAGGTCCGATTTGGGATATAAATAATCGTAATATGCCTGTATGGTTAGTCAAAATCTTAAGACTTAATCCTTTCTATTATATTATCGAAGGATTTAGAGACTCATTGCTTTCTCGAGCATGGGTTTGGGAAAAAACGACCTACACACTTATATTCTGGTGTCTAACTTTGATGCTTCTTATTTTAGGAAGCCATTTGCATATGAAGTTCCGTGCTCGTTTTGTTGATTACATTTAAAAATGATGTTTTGACGTGTGCTCTCTATCTTAGAGAGCGCACTTTATTTGTTTGTAATTTTTTCTTTATTTCAAATAAGTTACGGAAGCGTTACGGATGAAAGTTATTCTTGATAGCGGTTGCTGAACGTTGTATTTTGTGGGAAAATTTACTCGATAAGTGATTTTTTATTGGCGAGGTGCAGGATGCGGAGTTATCAAAAAGTAATAGTCAGTATTTTAGTCGTGTTAGTAGTTGGAATCATTGGCTTAACGATTTATGGCATGCAGATCTATCAAGAGACGAATGCTACATTCAACCAAATCTCAAAGTCTGTTGATCGTAAAACAGACAAACGAGAAACAGCGATCAGCATTGAAGAGCGCGATCCATTTTCCATTCTGTTAATGGGGATTGATACAGGGGCGCTGGGACGAACCGAGCAAGGCCGTTCAGATAGCATGATGGTGGTAACAGTCAATCCTGAGAAAAAGCAGTCAACGATCGTTAGTCTTGACCGTGATATCTATACGCAAATCGTTGGCTTTAATACGATCGATAAGTTGAATCATGCCTATGCTTTCGGTGGTGAAGCGATGGCAATGGATTCAGTTGAAAATCTTTTAGACATTCCTATCGACCATTATGTGACGATCAATATGCAAGGGATGCGGGATTTGATTGATGCAGTAGGTGGTATCGAAGTGACAAATGCCATCGATTTTACGTTAGAAGGTGTCCATGTCCCTAAAGGACAAATCACTTTAGATGGGAAAACAGGCTTGGCCTACGCAAGAATGCGCAAACAAGATCCAGAGGGAGATATAGGGCGACAAAGAAGGCAAAGAGAAGTGGTGACGAAAATCCTTCAAAAAGTCATGAGTTTGGAGGGAATAGGAAATTACCGCAACATCCTTAAAGCAGTTGAAAAAAATTCGAAGACGGATCTTACCTGGAATGACATGATGGATATCGGTACGAATTACATGCCAGCTTTTGCGACCATTGAGCAAGAGCAGCTGAAAGGGGAAGGACAACTGATTGGTGGAGTGTATTATCAGTTTTTGGGGACGAATCAGTTGTTGCATACGCAAAATTTGTTAAAGGAGCAGTTGCAACTTCCGACGAACGAGGGGTTGACCCAAGGCGATGAATATACTAACGGATCGCCTAATTATCAGTTATACGACGACAGTTTGACCTTCTCAGAAGAAAATTCAACAACTGGGGAGTAGCTAGTTTCTTTAGAAGCCTAAAAAGCAGGGTGACCGAAAGTCCTCCTGCTTTTAGTTTTCCACAATAACATCAATCAATTTCTTGTTTCACGAAATCAACAAATGAAAAAACATAAGAAAGCTTAAAAAAACAATTTTTTCATGAAAGAGTGAAAATGAAACAATCTATCTGTGAAACATTCAGGCAGATATCGTTGAGTTTTTATAGTTTTTTCTAAGGATTAATGGATATTTTTTGTTTTTTCTGTTTCAGATCGAATTTTTTGGTAAAATAGGACAGTAGTCATTATAGATTGGAAGGATAGATGAGATGAAGAATTTGAAAGATAAAGTTGTCCAAGGGATACGTAAGGGGCCAGAAGAACCAAAGGCCAAATCGTATCGCAAATCTCATGTTCCATTTCGATTGAACTTTTTGTTTTTTATTATTTTTGCTTTGTTTGTATCATTGATTGTCCAATTAGGCTATCTACAGATCGTCAATGGCGACAATATTGAGCAGCAATTGAAAGCTTCATCTGTAGTGGAAGTAAAAGGAAGTGCCCCTCGGGGGATGATTTACGATGCTTCTGGGAAAGCTTTAGTGGAAAATCAAGCCAATGCAGCAATCACTTTTACCCGGGGAAACAAAATGACCGCTCAAGATCTTTTAGAAACGGCCAAAAAATTGAGCGAGTTGATCGAAATGCCAGTCGACAAAAACTTGTCTGATCGAGATCTTAAGGACTTTTGGTTGGCAGATGAAGACAATCTTGAAAAAGCAACTGAACGATTGAGTGATGAAGAGCGTTCTTTAGGTACTTCTGAACAATATACGGCAACCGTTGAGAAAGTGACCGAGGAAGAAATCAATTTCTCCGATGCCGAATTAGAAGCAGCCACGATTTTCAAGCGGATGAACAGCGCACAATCCTTGAGTACGGTCTTTATTAAGACGTCGGATGTGTCTGACCAAGAATTGGCAGTTGTTGCTGAAAACATGGTCGATTTACCAGGAATCTCCACCGGGACCGATTGGACACGAAAGATCGTTGAAGGAAGTTCTCTGGCTAGTTTGATCGGAACGGTGACTAGTGAAGAACAAGGAATACCTGAAGAAGTTCTAGACGAATTCTTAGAAAAAGGTTACGCACGTAATGATCGCGTTGGCCGTAGTTATTTAGAACAGCAATATGAAGAAGTTTTACAAGGAACAAAATCCATCTCTGAAATATCGCTTGACAACAACAACAATATTGAAAGTCAAAAAGAAACCTTTGCAGGTGCAAAGGGAGATAATCTGGTTTTAACACTCGATGCTGAATTTCAAGCGAAAGTTGACAAGATTTTGCAAGACAATTTTCAAAAACTGATTGATTCTGGTGCTGCAGAGTATTCCCCAGGGGTATACGCAGTGGCGTTAAATCCGAAAACCGGCGGTGTCCTTTCCATGTCCGGGTATCATCATGACACGGGATCAAATGAAATGCAAGAAAATGCCATTGGTACCTTTATTAATTCCTTTGTACCAGGGTCCGTCGTCAAAGCAGGAACCTTGGCTGCCGGTTGGGAAAACGGCGTCTTAAACGGCAACGAAGTGCTGCTGGATCAACCAATCAGAATCGGCTCCGATGTAAAAGCTTCTATTTTCAACCCAACTGGGGCAAATAATCGCAATCTTTCTGCAGAGCAGTCGTTAGAAGTTTCTTCTAACTCCTATATGATGCAAGTCGCTTTACGTTTGATGGGCATCAATTATCAGTCAGGCATCTCGATTCCAACAGTGGATCGTCAAGGGGATGTCTACGAAAAACTCCGTTCCTCTTTTGCCTCTTTTGGTATGGGAACTGAAACAGGGATCGATTTACCAGGAGAAGCAACTGGTATCAGCACATCCATTGAGAACATGGACCCTGTCAGTGATGGCGGAAAGATCCTCGACTTGGCATTCGGCCAGTTTGATACTTATACGACACTGCAACTGGCACAATATGCAGCAACTGTTGCTAATGGTGGCAAAAGATTGCAGCCTCACATCGTTGACGGAATCTACGACAATGATGAAACAGGCGGACTAGGTTCGCTGATTGAGGACATCGAACCAACGGTATTGAACGAGGTTGGTTTATCAGATGCCCAAATGCAAATTATCCAAAATGGCTTTTACGATGCGGTTCATGGAACGGATGCTTGGGCAACTGCCAAAGGCTTGGCTTCGGCGAAAATGGAAGTCTCTGCCAAAACAGGTACTGCCGAAACACCCATCGTGGATAGTAATGGCAATACCATCAGCTTAGTTAACTTAAACATCGTTGCCTACGGGCCAAGCAGTGATGCGGATATTGCGATTGCGATCGTGATGCCTCAATTAAAAGGAGACACCGATACGCATCCCAATATTCAAATCGCGAAAGAGATCATGGATGCTTATTACGACTTGTATATGAAATAAACAAAAAATCGCAGTGAAAGCTGCGGTTTTTTTAGTTTATAAGAATGCGGATAGAAAACCATCTTTTAGTGAGAAAGACTTGCTATTTTTGAATGATTGGCTTAGAATACTAGCGGTCAAGAGATAATTTTGATTTATACGATAAATAAAAAGATAAATTGATAATAAAAAGGGGCCCAAAGCACAATCATGAACAAGGAATGTTTAAGCAAACAAGAACTGATGAAACAGTTGGGACAATTTACACCAGCTGAAAAAAAAGAGATTCGTGAGTACTTGCAACGGAAAAATCCATTGCTTTTTCGTAAATTTGAGCGAATGAAACACGATCTTTACCGCTTGGAATCACGGCGTGTCCAATGCGAAATTGAAAATAACGAAAAGGAGTTAGGTCTTCTAAACGATAAGATCCTTTTGAAAAAAGAAGATTTTCTTGAGCTGTTATTAGCTATTCGAAAGAAAAGAGGGTAATGGATGGAATTTATTGAACTCGTCATTATCATTGCAATTCTCGTCACGTTATCAAATGTGGCGAGCAAAATATTACCCTCGGTACCGATCTTTTTTATTCAAATCATCTTAGGGATTTTACTAGGTTTAACAGAAATGGGACAGGAAATCGCTTTTGAACCGGAAATGTTTTTAGTAATGATCATTGGACCATTGCTGTTTCGTGAAGGAGAACGAGCAGATGTACCTGAAATCCTCAAAAACAGCAAGATCGTATTGTTTTTGGCTTTTGGCGGCGTTTTAATGACACTGTTTGCTGTCGGCGGAACGCTCCATTGGTTGATGCCCACGATTCCTCTGGCTGCTTGTTTCGCTTTTGGTGCTGCGTTAGGACCAACTGATGCAGTGGCAGTCTCCTCATTAGCAAAACGTTTGAAAATTTCCAAAAACATTATGCACATTCTGGAAGGCGAGGGCTTACTGAACGATGCTTCAGGGGTTACCGCATTGCAGTTTGCTATCGTAGCTTTGACCACCGGGAGCTTTTCAGCAGCCAACGCAGGGTTCCAGCTCCTATTCTCTAGTATCGGCGGCGGGCTTGTCGGTTACTTGATCGTGTGGCTGAAACGTCGAATTTTGCGCTTTATTGAAAAAATCTCGGCACAAGATGTCACAGTATACTTATTGATCGAACTGCTCTTGCCATTTGCTGCCTATTTGCTGGCCGAAATGATCGGGGTCTCAGGGATCATCGCAGCCGTTGTGGCAGGTGTAGCCCAAGCCCAAAGAAAACGACGGATCTCGTTGTTTGATGCAGAGCTGGCGAACATTTCAGAAAGTACTTGGTCGACCATTGTCTTTACATTGAATGCATTGGTGTTTCTTTTTCTAGGAATTGAGTTGTCACAAGTATTTTCACCAATCTGGGAGAGCAATAATTATGCAAACTGGCATCTAGTGATTACGATTTTGGTGATCACGGCGGTGATCTTCCTTGTTCGTTTTCTCTTTTTGTTGTTTTACTATTGGTTTTTACAGTCAAAAAAACAAGTATCAATGAATCAAGTCGCCTTGTTGACTTTTGGCGGAGTCAAGGGAACAGTCAGTTTGGCAGCCATCTTTATTTTGCCTGTGATGGTGCATGATGCACCCTTTCATGAAAGAGGCTTGCTTCTGTTTTTGACCGCTTGTGTGATCTTACTGACATTGATCATCAGCGTGATAGTCTTGCCATACTTGGCAGATGGGGAAGCTGCCGAAAGCGTCGACTTCAATCACTTGCTGATCTTAGAAGACGTCATCGAACAATTGGAAGCAGAAGAAAAGCAAGAACTCTCGGATAAAGGCCGTTTAGCGATCGATGCTGTCATCAATTCCTATGAAAATCGGCGCTGGGAGTTGTATCGCAATAGTTTGACTGATTCAGAAAAACAAGAAATCCAAGAAATTCAAGGATTGATCCTATCGATCGAACAAGACGGCTTGGATGAAGCTTATCGAAATGGGAAAGTCAGCTTAAATGGCTACCGTTTTTATTCACGGTTTATTTCTCAGCAACAGCATTCCCTCGCAAAACAAATTCTCTCATTCTTTAGTTTTTGGCTCTTCTTTATTCAGCGATTTATCCGTATTTTGATTCATCCTCGCTTGTTTTTACAGCGACAGCAGCAGCTAAAAGCTGCCTTGAAGCAACGAGACATTTCTGAAGTACAAAAAATTTACTTAAAGAACAGTGAATATATTTTTCATAGTTTGAGCAATTTAGAAGATGTCTATGATTCCTCGCTGATCAATTTTTTTATTCGTCAACGAGAAATGAGCATCAAACGATTTGAACACAGCAATTTCATTGAAACGATCATGATCGAGCAAGACCCGATTTTTGTTAAGAAAGTCCTTTGGGGCTATTACCTTGAGCGCAAAACGATCGATGAATATGAAGTGGCTGAGAAAATCTCAACGATTTCGGCAAATGAATACCGACGCAATGTCAATCTGTTAGAATCGTATGCGATGTCTCGAGCAGAAGAACAGCCGAAGCAGCGAATGTTTCGCCGATAATACGTCTCAAGAGGCGCACAACTTAAGGCACGTTTTATGGAGTGTCTTCGTCAGGTTATTCCTAAACGATGATCAACATCGATGATCCGAAGGAGTAGACTGACGAAGGCATTCTTTTTTTGCAAAAATTGATTTTTTTCTCTCATCGTTTCCGCTGATGAAATGTGGTACAATGAGCGAAGAAAAAACTCAGGAGGGATTCTGTGAA
Source organism: Enterococcus sp. 6D12_DIV0197 (assembly GCF_002174385.1). Taxonomy (NCBI): domain Bacteria; kingdom Bacillati; phylum Bacillota; class Bacilli; order Lactobacillales; family Enterococcaceae; genus Enterococcus; species Enterococcus sp. 6D12_DIV0197. The sequence continues at coordinate 2,634,695 of NZ_NIBN01000001.1, read as the reverse complement.
AGAATTAAAAGTAAGTGAATTAACCAAAACATATGGTGAAAAAACACTGTTTGATCAGCTTTCTTTTCTGATACATGAAAAAGATCGAATCGGTTTGATCGGTGTCAATGGCACGGGTAAATCGAGTTTGTTACGGATCTTGGCCGGTTTGGATCGCGGTGATGGCGATCGCCAAACGGTATTTGCCGCCCAAGATTATCGCATCGGTTTCTTGACTCAAGACAATCAGTTACGAGAAGAATTATCTGTTGTAGATGCTGTTTTTCAAGGCACCAGTCCGCTGATTCGCGTTGTTCGTGACTATGAAAAAGCGCTGATTGCCTTAGAGAATAATGGCTTGGATCAACAAACGCAACGGAATTATCAGTTGGCAGAAGAAGCGATGAATAAAGCCGATGCTTGGAATACAGATACAACTGCCAAGATCATTTTACAAAAACTTGGGATCAATGAGTTAGAAAAAAAGGTCAGTGAGTTATCTGGAGGTCAAAAGAAACGAGTGGCTATGGCTCAAGTATTGATCGATGAACCAGACTTGTTGTTATTGGATGAACCGACTAACCACTTAGATTATGATGCGATCCAATGGTTGGAAGGCTATCTAAAAAATTATCGGGGTGCATTATTGATGGTGACCCACGATCGCTACTTTTTGGATCGAGTCGTTAATCGGATCTTTGAATTGTCTTTTGGCAAGCTACATGAATATCAGGGCAATTACGAGACGTACCTTCATGCTCGAGCAGAAAGAGAACGTGTGGAGGAGACGCAAGAAGACAAGCGCAAGCAGTTGTACAAACATGAGTTGGCTTGGATTCGCACTGGAGCGAAGGCCCGTACAACGAAACAACAGGCACGGATCGATCGTTTCGATGATTTAAAAGAAAACCTACATCAAGTAAAACGAAACGGCGAAGTGGCCATTGATGTTGCTACGACACGCTTAGGCAAGCAAGTCTTAGAGCTAAAAGATGCGAGTTTCAAGATTGAAAACAAAACGATTTTGTCTCACTTTGATTTGTTGATTCAATCAAGAGAACGCTTAGGGATCACAGGAGAAAACGGTGCGGGCAAATCGACGTTGCTCAATATTTTAGCTGGTCACCTGCCTTTAGAAGAAGGGGAGCGTACGATTGGCGTGACTGTGAAAATGGCTTATTATACGCAAACGATTGAAGCGATGAACCCTGATCAGCGAATGATTGCTTATTTGCAAGAAGCAGCCGAGGAAGTGCAAAAAGTGGATGGCTCACAAGTCAGTGTCGCAGAAATGCTGGAACAGTTTTTGTTTCCGCGATCCATGCACGGCACTAAGATCGGCAAGCTATCTGGCGGGGAAAAACGACGCCTATTTTTGCTCAAGCTATTGATTGGGCAGCCAAATGTTCTCTTGTTAGATGAACCGACCAACGATTTGGATATTGATACCCTGACGATTTTGGAAAATTATTTGGAAACATTCCCAGGTGCAGTGATCACTGTTTCCCATGACCGCTACTTTTTAGATAAAGTTGCCCAAAAATTGCTGATCTTCGAAGGAGACGGCAGGATTAAGTCCTACTTTGGTTCCATTAATGAGTACTTAGCAGCCAATACCAATAAAGCTAGTTCAAGTGTACTAGAGCCAAAAGAATCAAAAAACGATTCCCTTTCTGCTGATAGTGAGGAGTCTGCTGCAGCGCCTGTCAAAAAGAAACTGAGTTATATGGAACAAAAAGAGTGGGCGACAATTGAAGATGATATCGCGGTGTTAGAAGAAAAAGCTGCCACTTTGACTGAAGAGATGAATCATCAAGGAGCTGACTTTACCAAGCTCCAAAAATTACAGCAAGAAATCAGCGAGGTTGAAACGCAACTTGCAGAAAAAATGGATCGTTGGGAATATTTGAGCGAATATGTGTAGAGTAAAGGAGAGAACGATGGAACAAGCATATTTAGATCTAGGAAGAAAAATATTAGCAGAAGGCAATGATAAAAGTGATCGTACAGGAACGGGAACACGCAGTGTCTTTGGTCATCAAATGCGTTTTGATCTGTCCCAAGGCTTTCCTTTGCTGACAACAAAAAGAGTTCCTTTTGGCTTGATCAAGAGCGAATTATTGTGGTTTCTAAAGGGAGATACCAATATCCGCTACCTGCTGGAACATAATAACCACATTTGGGATGAATGGGCGTTTGAACGCTATATTAAAAGTGAGGCTTATACAGGTCCTGATATGACAGACTTTGGTCGCCGTTCATTAGTGGATGAAGCTTTCAATGAACAGTATCAACATGAGTTGAAACTATTTTGTGAAAAAATCTTAGCCGATGATGCTTTCGCTGAAACTTTCGGCGATTTGGGCCATGTATATGGGTATCAATGGCGCCATTGGGAAAAAAGTACGGGCGGGTTTATCGATCAAATCAAAGAAGTGATCGACATGATCAAAACGACGCCGGATTCTCGCCGTCTGATCGTCTCCGCATGGAATCCTGAAGATGTACCGACGATGGCGTTGCCACCTTGTCACACAATGTTTCAATTTTATGTTCATGAGGGTCGCTTAAGCTGTCAGCTGTATCAACGCAGTGCCGATGTCTTTTTAGGCGTTCCCTTCAATATTGCTAGTTATGCGCTATTAACGCACCTGATTGCTCATGAAACTGGACTAGAAGTCGGGGATTTTGTCCATACATTAGGCGATGCTCATCTGTACAGCAATCATATGGAACAAATGAAGGAACAGTTGACTCGTTCGGTACGTCCGGCGCCAACCTTACAGTTAAATCCTGAAAAACAGTCGATTTTTGATTTTGAAATGGAAGATATTACCTTGGCAGGGTATGATCCGCATCCAACGATCAAAGCACCGATCGCAGTTTAAGTGGTTGTTTGGGTTTCATTTCATAAAGAAAGGAATGAGGCGTAATGGTAAATACCCACAAGCGAGGCTTTGCGGCGACCTTTCATCAGAGACATGCTGGATCGATTACTGCAGCGCTCATTGAGCAAGTCATCGATTTCTTGCATCAGCACTATGATGCAGTTTGGCTATCCGTATCCGAAGAAACAGTGCCAGAGCTAAAGGAAGCCATTCGATCAAATCAGCAGTGTACTGCCATTTTTATACCAGCAAAAGGAGCAGCGGATGCCCGCAGAAGGCTTGTTTTTGCTGCCCAGCACCACCTGCCAGCTTTGGATTCGCTGCATATTTGTGATTTTGATCGCGTGGTGACGTGGATGAAGACCTATCCCGAAGAACTAGTGGCAATAAGCAAAAAGCCTTTATCTGCGAATACGTATTGTATCCTAGGACGAACTGCAAGGGCGTTTGCGAGTCATCCGCAAACGTGGCAAAGAACGGAGCGCTTGATCAACGAGATCGCTGCTGACTTCTTTCAAATAGAAGAAGTTGATATCGCAGCTGGTAGTGCTCTCTTTCCAATCTCCCTGATACCGACCTTACTGAAAAACAACAACGCGCATTTAAACGATGGGGAATGGCCGCGAAATGTCCAAAGAAGCGGCGGCACAATTGTTTACCAAGCCTGTGATGGCTTGCGCTTTGAGGAGCGCAACAAAGATCCATTTGAGCATGAATCAGCTTTTCAGCTGATGCAGCGGCTGCAGGTTGCTGCTATTATTTCGGAATCATTTTATACAGAAGGGATGTAATTTTTATGTTGATCGCACTTTGGGCACAAGATCAAAAGGGGTTGATCGGAGCGGATGGTACACTGCCGTGGCATTTGCCGAATGATTTGAAATTTTTTAAAGAGCAAACCATCAATAATACGATTATAATGGGACGCAAAACCTTTGAAGGCATGGGAAAAAGATTACTGCCACAGCGTACGACGATCGTTTTGACGAGTGATCGGGATTATCAAGCCAACGGCGCCTTAGTGATGCATGACCGTGAGGAAATTTTGGCGTATGTGAAGCAGCAAGAGCATCCCGTTTTTTTAACTGGTGGAGCAGGTGTTTTTGAAGCGATGATTGACGATTGCGATCAATTGTACCGTACAGTGATCGCTGCGGAATTTAACGGAGATGTGTATTTCCCAGAGATTGATTGGACGCAATGGAAACTTGATCATGTGATTGATGGGATCGTCGATGAAAAGAACCATTATCCCCATCAATTTGAATTTTATCGTAGAAAATAAAAGAACAGGAAGCTTTCTGCAGCGAAAGTTTCCTGTTCTTTTTTTATAAGCAGTGCTTCATTTTTAGGTATACAACAAGACGGAAAAGTACATCAGTCCAGCACCTAACATAACGAATAAGTGCCAAACCACATGCATGAACCGAACGGATTTTAAACTATAGAATAGCGCACCTACAGTATAAGAAACACCACCGCTTGCTAGTAAAAATGTTCCCCAGTAGCCTAAATGTTCGATCAGAGGTTTAAAGGCAATAACACATAACCAGCCCATGATGATGTAGATCAGGGTGGAGATTTTTGAGACGGTCTCTTTTTTATGAAGAGTCAGTGACTTATAAACGATGCCGCTAATTGCTAGTAGCCAAATCAAGACAAAGAGTGACCAGCCAAGCCAGCCTTGGATACTAAGTAAGCAAAAAGGTGTATAACTTCCAGCGATCAGCAAGAAAATGGAGGCATGATCAAAGACTTGGAAGACCTTTTTTGCTTTGGTAAAAATCAAACTGTGAAATAAGGTAGAAAAGAGGAAGAGCAAAATCATCATCGACCCATAAATGGCATAGGAAACGATGTGGATAGGTGACCCTAGATTTGCCCCCTTGATTAAGAGGATGACCAGTCCTGCGATACTCAGTCCTAATCCGATCCCGTGGGTTACTGCATTTAATACTTCATTGACGATCAAATATCTGCGACTAAACTTCATGTGCTGCATTCGGCACCGTCCTTTCGAATCGAAATTAGATGAAAAAAAATTTTCTCTCTGTTATACTTAGTATAAATGGTCTGTGGTTATTTTACCACGAAAAAAGACTTGATTTAAAGAGAGAGTGAATATATGATGGCAAATCTTAAAATTGTGACAGATTCTTCCAGTACGATGGAACCAAGTGTCCGTGATGCTTTGGCTATCCATGTCGTGCCTTTATCTGTAATGATCGATGGTGTCGTTTATCCAGATGATGAAACGCTGCCGGGAGAAAAATTTATGCAAATGATGGCGCAAGCCAAAGAATTACCTAAAACTAGTCAGCCGCCGATTGGTCATTTTGTAGAACTGTATGACGAATTAGGCAAAGATGGCAGTGAAATACTATCGATCCATATGACCAAAGGTCTTAGTGGAACTGTGGAAGCGGCTCGTCAAGCCAGTCATTTATCAAAAGCCAAAGTCACCGTGATCGATAGCGACACGACAGACCAAGCGTTGGCTTTTCAAGTGATTCGGGCAGCAGAATTGGCTAAAGCCGGTAAGACACTAGAAGAAGTTTTACCAGAAGTGGATCTGGTGCGTGAGCATACGAAATTATTTATCGGCGTTTCAACGTTAGAAAACTTAGTAAAAGGTGGGCGCATCAGTCGTGCCAAAGGTCTTTTATCGAGCTTACTGAACATGAAAGTGATCATGGATTTTGATCATTCAGAACTGATTCCAGTCGTCAAAGGACGCGGCGTCAAGACGTTCAATAAATGGTTTGAGGAATTAAAAGCAGAATTGAAGAATATGCCAAAAGTGACGAAAATTGGTATTTCTCATGCAGAAGGGTTAGAAATCACGGAACGTTTCCAAAAAGAACTAGCAGAATTGTTTCCTGACTTGGAGATCCCATTGCTTCACACAACACCGATCATCGCCACTCATACAGGTAGAGGTGCGTTTGCGATCACTTACAGTACGGAATAAAAAAGGTGCTTCCTTTCAGCGATTCGTTTGACGACGAATCGCTTTTTGGTGTATGAAAAGCTGAAAGGAAGAAAAAGCAGAATGAAGCTGCGATTCTTTGTCTATTCAGAGAGTAGGGAGCTGTTTTCTTTCTTAAGTTTGAAGGATTGCGACTAGGAATTTTATGAGAATTTTGTTAAAATAGCAAAGATTACAAAGGAGTTTGAATACCTGTGAAATGGAAGAAATTAGTAACTTATTTGATCGTTGTGGGACTGATAGCCGTTGGAACGGGTGTACTGTTTCATTTAGCTGTTCCCAAAGCGCAACCACTGCTGACCCCTGTGGATAAGCTAGCAGCCAATGATTCGAAAAAATCCGCCATTGAATACCTCGCACTTGGGGATTCATTGACAGAGGGTGTTGGGGATGAAACAGCTCGGGGCGGCTTTGTGCCTATTTTGGCAGGAGATCTAGAGGACCGCTATGATCTGAGCAATTTAGTAACCAAAAATTATGGGGTCGCTGGTGAACGAAGCGACCAGATTTTAAAACGAGTCAAAAATGATGAAGACTTGCGCCAAGACCTTAGTCAAGCGGACCTGATTACTTTGACCGTCGGCGGAAATGACGTCTTAAAAGTGATCCAAAGCAATTTCTTCGGTCTGAGTATCGAGACGTTTACGGAACCGATGGCAGAATATAATGAACGCTTAAAAGATTTATTCGCTCAAATCCGTGAACTAAATAGCGATGCCCCAATCTATGTTTTGGGTATTTACAATCCATTTTATCTGAACTTTCCAGAGATCACCGACATGCAGACGATCATTGATAACTGGAATAAACAGACGGAAACGTTCGTCAATCAGCAAGAAAATGCCTTTTTTATTCCTATCAACGATTTGCTCTATAAAGGGTTAAGTGATGAGGTCGGTATTGCGGATACAGAAGAAGACGCAACTGAGGAAACAACACAAACAACCGACACTGGAAGTTTACCTGAGTCATCGGCGCCAAATGCTGATGAGACACAAAGCAGCACGTCGGCGACTACCGACTCATCGCAAGCTGTCGGGAATAATATCACCAACAATGTTTTGTATGAAGGCGACCGCTTCCATCCCAATAATCTTGGGTATCAACTGATGGCGAATGCCGTTCGCGATGAAGTAATCAAAACACAAAACTATTGGTTGCTAGAGGAGGAAGCAAAATGAAACCAAGCGAATCAACGAAGCAGCCGGAAAAAACAGCTGCAAACACTAAAAAATCGATCAACTACTGGAAAATTGCTTTTCTAGTTCTGGTCGGCATCCTTTTGGGGACAACGGTTTTCTTTGCTTCAAGAATTTTTCAGCAGCGAGAAACTGGCTTAAATGAAAGTGCTGAACTTGTTCAACGGGAGGGCAGTCCTGTTCTGACCGTTAACAGCAACAAAAGCCAAGTCAATCAATTGATTGATTTTTATCTATCTGATTTTCAAAAGGATCAAGAGGTAAAATATAATTTTGAGCTGAGAAACGAAGCACTCTTAACAGGCGAGTTTCAAGTATTAGGGTTTCCTATCACGTTTTATCTCTATTTTGATCCTTATGTGACAGAAGAAGGCAATGTCCAATTAAAAGCCAAAAGTTTATCGATTGGCACCTTGGATTTGCCCACCAGTGAAGTAATGAAAATGATCAAACGTAGTTTTAAATTTCCCGAATGGATCGATGTCAATGCTGATGAACAAATTATACTGATACGATTGGATCAATTCCGCATGCAAAACGGATTGTTCATCAAGGCAAACAAAATCAATCTTGTAGATGATGAAATTCAAATGAGCTTATATTTACCAGCTGAAACGGAGGATGAATAATGGAACGAGCAATTTTTGCAGGTGGGTGTTTCTGGTGTATGATCCAGCCCTTTGATGAACTCGAAGGGGTGCATTCGATTTTTTCTGGCTATACCGCAGGACATACCGAAAATCCAACCTATGAAGAAGTCAAAAGCCATCAAACAGGGCATACTGAAGCAGTAGAAATCATTTTCGACCCAGAAAAAATCAGTTATGAGGAGCTCTTGACGATTTATTGGCAGCAAACAGATCCAACGGATGCTTTTGGACAATTTGAAGATCGCGGTGACAATTATCGTCCAGTTATCTTCTATTTTAACGAAGAGCAGCGAAAAAAAGCCGAAGCCAGCAAAGCAGCACTTCAGGCTTCCGGTCGCTTTACCGATCCGATCGTGACTACGATCGAACCAGCGCAACCCTTTTATTTAGCGGAAGAAGAACATCAAGAGTACTACAAAAAGAATCCTGAAAATTTTGCTCGCAATCATGCCCGTCGAGCAGCCTTTTTAGAAGATCATTGGGAGCAAGAACATGCGTAAAAGTTTTTATAGCTATTTAATGGCAGTCAAAGGTCCGAGTCATACAGATGAGGCTCAGATCTTTGCCACTCATGCGAGTCATGATATTCAGTTTCCAAAGCACAGTGATGATTATGATGAAGTCTCTTCTTATCTGGAACTAAACGTTGATTATTTGCCATCCATGGATATTTTTGATCGTATCTGGGCAGAGTATCTCGAAAATAACAAATAAAAACGTCCTTCGTTTTGCCTGCATAAATGCTCAGAACGAAGTTGTTTTTTCTCAGAGAGGTGTTGTGAATGAAAAATGTAACGACAAGCCGATATATCGTTTCTCTTGTCTGTGTCGCGATTTTGTCGGGAGGCGGTGTCTACTTATGGCAAACAGCCCAGCAAAATCAGCAGACGACACAGCCGGCGACAGAAACGACGACAGAAGCCAGCGGGATGGAGAAAATCCAGTCGTTGTATGACCAGATCCTTGCGAATTATTACCAAGAAGTCGATGAGGATGCATTGATTGAGGGTGCTCTTCAAGGGATGACCGATGCGCTTGACGATCCTTACACGACGTATCTAAACCAATCAGATGCGGATAACTTGGATCAGTCCCTCTCAGGAAGTTTTGAAGGGATCGGTGCTACTTTGTCGATCGTGGAAGACTATCCCGAGGTCGCACAAGCGCCAATCAAAAACACCCCTGCAGAAAAAAGTGGTCTGCGCATGAATGATCGAATCGTCAAAGTTGATGGGGAAGATACGCAAGGACAGGAATTGTCTGAAGTCGTGAGTAAGATTCGAGGGGAAAAAGGCACGCAGGTGACCTTAACGATTCAGCGTGGAGCAGATACCTTTGATGTGGAAATCACTCGGGACGTGATCCCAATCGAAACAGTCCATGGTGAACTGGTTGAAAATGATGATACGATTGGTCGAATTGATATTACCTCCTTTGCCGAAAACACAGCAGCTGAGTTGAAAGAAACGATCACCGAGTTGCGGGAAGACGGTGCGAAGTCGTTTGTTCTTGATCTAAGACAAAATCCTGGTGGATTGCTGGATCAAGTCCAGATCATGGCAAGTATGTTTTTAGAAAACGGCCAAACGATCGTGAAGTTTGCCAACAATCAAGGGGTTGTCAGTGAGACCAAAGCGAGCGAAGCATTGGATGAAGGATTCAAAGTCACAGAGCCAGTCGTTGTTTTAGTCGACGGCGGCAGTGCCTCCGCAGCTGAGATTTTTGCCGCAGCCTTGCAAGAATCAGCGGATATCCCAGTCGTTGGTACGGAAACCTTTGGTAAGGGGACCGTTCAAAATGTGAAGGATCTGGGGGATAATAGTGAATTAAAAATGACGGTCATGAAATGGCTGACACCGAATGAAAATTGGGTCAACGATCAAGGTGTGATGCCGGACTATGAAGAGGATTATCCAGAATATGCGTATTTCCCGCCATTACCTCGTGATAATGCCTTAAAAGCTGGACAATCGTCAACGGCTGTCAACAATCTGAATCAATTTCTTAAAGCGTTAGGGTATGCCACGAGCGGCGATACCTTCAATGATGAGACGACTGCAGCTGTGAAAGCCTTCCAAGAAGCACATGACCTAAAGGCAACTGGTGAAGTCGATGCCGACACTGCCCAAGCAATTGAAAAAGAAGTAGCAGAAAAACTCAAAGCAGAGGACCCAGCGTACTTAAAAGCACTGTCTTTGCTTTCAGAAAAATAAGTAAGGAATAAATCGGAGAGGAGGTAGATTTGTGAATGCCAAGAAACAGTGGATTGATCGTTTTTGGCTAGTTGTGAAATATGCCTTGATCGCCTTTGCAACAGCCTTCTTGATTCGGGCATTTTTACTGATTCCGGTTCCTGTTGAAGGGAACTCCATGGAAGGAACGTTGCAACAAGGAGATATGGTAGTCATCGAAAAGATTTCACCGATCCAGCGTTTTGATGTCGTTGTTTTCCAGCTGCCAGATGGTTCGACCTATATCAAGCGGGTGATTGGCTTGCCGGGTGAGTCGGTGAAATATGTCAATGATCAGCTTTACATTGATGATGAACCGGTAGATGAAGATTTTCTAGTGAAAAACCGCAGCAACGATCATGAGTCTGCCTCTTATACCAATGATTTTGATTTGGAATCTTTATTGGGCGTGGAGAAATTAGGCAAAGACAGTTATTTTGTCATTGGTGATAATCGACGTGCCTCTAAAGATAGCCGCTCCTTTGGTCCTATATCAGGCGATGCGATTTTAGGCAATGCCCGCTTTGTTTATTATCCATTGACTCATATTCGGCTGATTTAGACTGAGAAAAATAGAATATTCTTAATAAACATCCCCCCTTGGAATTATCTGTTGATTCCAAGGGGGGATTTTGTATAAGCAATGATCCTTTTTCAAAAGGATGTGGTTTGTATCGAGAAAAGGGTGGACTTAGGCGCTATTGGCAGTTATTCTTTGTATTTTTTCATTAAAAGCAGCCAAGAGTTTCTGACATAGATTCGTTTCAAAATCACGGTAGCGGCAAAAATCAATGATCGCAGTGTTTTCCTCGGTTGTAAAAGGAGGTAAAAGCTGTGGGGAACTCAGAATATAAAAGTCAAAGGGTTCCTCTGTGGGCAGCGTGATCCGTTCAATTTCAACATAGGGCAATCGTTCACATATATTAAACACTTCCATTGAGACCAAGTAATTGGATACATAGACAAAAGCAACTTTAAGCTTATATTTCTGTTCCTTTTCGATGTAAATGGGGTAAAGCAAACACGCTTGATAAAAAGCAAGATCCGTATAACAGGCTTTTAACCACTCGTAGCCTTTGCGATTTGCTATTTTACGCCAAAAACTCTGAATCGTATTTGTCAAAATCGTATGTAATGGGTACTTATCTTTGATTATAGTAGCTTCAAAAAAATTTAAAAGAGGGACTTTTTGCTTGAATATGCAGAACTTCAGCAATGTAAGATATGTATTCATATAAAGAAACGATTGATGGTCGAAATCAAAGTCACAGAGAAATTTTTGGCAGTGTGCTTCAAATTCAGCCATCAGTTCCTTTAACTCCGATTTTTCATGCTTGTAACAGTCTTGAATGATCGGAAGGCGCACGTCTGCCGCTGAAGTTAGCATCGGCCAGTAATAAAAAAGGAAAAACAAAGCATTGATCTCAAGAATATCTATCGCTGAATCAATGATTTCAAAAAACGCTGAAAAGAAATCAAGATTTTCACCACTGGGAATAAAGGACTGGTTCGTTAACTGATAAAGATTTGTCGCGTGACCATTCTTGATACGAAATAGACAGATTTTGCAATGAAGCAAGGCTTCTTTTTTGCCAATCTCATACTTGCTTTTGTACTTCGTTCCTTCGTAAGTTACAAAAAGTTCTTCGATCTCTTGATCAAATGCCCTCGCCAAACTATCTCCTAAAGAAATGTGCCAGATAAAATTAAACAATAAGATGCGAATCACCATCTCCGAACCTGTAAGTGCCATAGCGGACTGATTTAACGTCACGTTGAATTCTTTCAAATGGTCTTGCAGCTTCTTTGTTTGCCGAAAGCAAGTCGAACGACTGATATAGTTTCTTTGGCAAAATGCCAGTAAACTTTCATCTTGATTGGTCAAGATGCTTAACAATAATTTGTAAGAAATGCTTTCTTGCGCTAAAAATTGCTGATATTGGTTGTATTCAATCAAATTTTTAGGAAGATTCAGGGTGTTTTTATGTAATGAAAGATTCACTGGGGAGAGGTTTTGCAAGTCGAGTTGGATCGAGGAAAGTAAACTTTTCAATCGTGTTGTACTTAAGTGGGTCAGATTTTTCACGAACTCTAGGTTGTATTCACCCGGAGCAATTGATAATAGTTTTCCGTAGAGTCCGATTTTGTCTAACGCTCGGGTATCTAAGAGTATTTTTTCAATCAAATGATCACCTTCTTGTTTTATTAATAACGTATTTATATAACGGTGTAAAGACACGTCTCAAAACTTTTGCTTTTTTTTAGAAAAATTGAGACAAATTTTTCATAGAACTGTCTCATAAAGAACAAAAATAGAAATCGCAGGTGAAAAACGATAGTTTTTTTAAATTATTAAATAACATATAGATAATGAATTAACTTTAAAATAACCAACTTTTTTTTCTTATGAATAACTACAGGTGTGCCAATTAGTTCTATTTTTCAGAAAATAAAAAAAAGAGGTGTCTTTTGCTTCTTTCTTGTATGATCAGCTTGTAATTTTTGATTCTTTGAAAGGAGGTCTTTTTATGTTTTTGACAAAGAGACACCACTGGTTCTCTTTCATTTTCTGTATGTTAGGGGGGATACTATTTTTCATTTATTCGAGTTTGCAAACAAACGGGACTGCAAGTGCACAAGAAGAACATACGATCACTATTGCTGAAACGAAGCAGATCAAACTGACTGGTCACCAAGAGGACCATCAATTTTCTTTATGCTATCAACTACCGCAAAAAAACAAACAGCAGCGTCTCTGGGTACAACTATACGCGATCTATGAAACGAAGGAACAGTCGTTATTAAAAACAAGCAATGAAGAGATGACTCAAGTCAAGGATGATTCCGCACAGTCTTGGCTTACAACCCAAGCTTTCTTGCAAACACCAACGGAACAAGAACTAATCTTTCAGCTGCCTGAAGAAACGAAAAAGCTAAAATTGATGATTCAGATCGAAGAATATGACAAGGAAGATGAAGAATCGTACAACCTACTGTCTTTGAATGAATCAGTTTTTGAAATCCCACTTGCCACAAATTCTGCTTCTTCAGAAACGTCAGAAGTCAATTCTGGCACTGGATCCTCTTCAGAAGCCGTGAGTGAGTCGACCTCGGAGCAAGCGTCGACTGAAAGTTCAAAAGAAGTTTCGAAAGAAGAAACGAAGGAAGAGACAAACGAGACAGGAACGGCGACAAGTGCTTCTGAAGAGGAAACGCTCATTGAACCATTTAAACAAGAACATCTTTATCAAAAAACGACCGTTTCACAGGCTTTTACTTCGATTGAACCAGATTATACGACATACCAAAGCGGGACGTATCCTGCGGCGAACTGGAAAACTGATGAAAACAGTAATGTCTTAAATCATCAGGGGAACAAGGATGCAGGCGAAACGTGGGACGGCATAACTACATGGAATGGCGATCCAGCAAATTTGACCCATTCATATATTGAATATGGTGGTGTAGGAGACGAAGCGGATTTCGCGCTACGAAAATTTGCCAAAGAGACGAATACCCCGGGACTATTTGATGTCTACCTAAATGTACGAGGGAATGTTCAACGTCAAATTGATCCCATCGATATCGTGTTGGTAGTGGATTGGTCAGGCAGTATGAATGAGATGGGACGGATCGCAGAAGTGAAAAAAGGCGTGGATCGCTTTTTGAATCAAATTGAAGGAAGCGGCATTCAGGATAGTGTCTACATGGGCTATGTCGGTTATTCCAGTGATGGCAGCAATTATCAAAACAAAACCTGCCAATTAGGAAAATTTTCTGAAGTCAAAGAGACGATCCGATCGATGACGCCAGAAACAGCAGCTGGGGGAACCTTTACACAAAGGGGGCTACGTCAAGCAGGGGATATGCTATCGACGCAAAATGGACATAAGAAAGTCATCGTTTTGCTAACGGATGGCGTTCCTACTTACAGTTATCATGTGTCTAAAGTGCATACCCAGGCAGACGGCAGTTATTATGGAACCGCCTTTTCTCTTACTCAAGACCAGCCGATGAATACATCGTTTCTCTACAATGGCTATTTTGCGTTTGATCAACAGAACAATTATAAATGGATCAACAATACCTTTATCGCCACGATTGGTGAAGCGATGGCGTTAAAAGAACGTGGTATCGAGATTCATGGGTTGGGGATTCAACTGCAAGGAGATCAAACCGCTGGGTATACAAAGGCCGATGTCGAGAAAAAAATGAGACAGATGGTTTCTACTGATGAAGACGGCCATCTTTATTATGAGTCAGCCAATGAAGCAGCGGATATTGCCGACTATCTCGAGAAAAAAGCCCTTCACATTGCGGCAACAGTCACCGATGGCGAGATTACTGACCCCATTTCGCAGCCATTTGTCTACGAAGAAAATAGCTTGTCCGTCAAAAGTGTCGGGTCGGCTGCTCTAACGGTGCAGCCTGACATTTCGATGTCTGACAATACAATCCATGCTTCTGGTCTTTATTTAGGCGAAGGGCAAGAACTGCAAATTCTTTATCAAGTGCGGATTCAAACAGAAGCAGCGGATTTTAAACCAGATACTTGGTATCAAATGAATGGCGAAACTGTATTTTATCCGAATCATCAGTCCGATCAAAAGGCATTGTTTGGTGTGCCATCCGCCAAAGCACCTGGGAAGGAGGTGACGATCAAAAAGCACTGGGAAGAATACGATGGCGATACCTCCAGTCGTCCTGAAACGATCTATTTTGAAATAAGCAGGAGTCCTGTCAGCAATGAGAAAAGCTGGCAAAAAGGGTATCTCAAACTTACTGAGACCGATGCCCAAGACCAGACAACTTGGGAACGAAGCAAGGTTTACGCGCTTTCTGAAAAGGATGGGCCGGAGTACGAAGAAACCCGTTTACTGCCGCTGTATAACAATCAAGGAGAAACTTTTGATTATCAAGTCACAAATGAGCGAGCAGTGGCAGGTTATGAAGCGACAAAAGTGGACGCTTATACATGGAAAAACACAAAGGCGTTTGTGCCCTTGGCATTAAACCTGATCAAAAAATCCGCTGTAGGAGAGGTGAAGCTGACAGGTGCCGTTTTTGAATTAACGGGGGCAGGAGAGACAGTGACCCTTGTGGACCAAGGGGATGGAACGTATGAGCTGCCAGCAGATACTGTGTTGCAAAAAGATCAGACCTATCGTTTGGAGGAAGTCACTGCACCGGCGGGACATCATTTGTCTAAGCAGACAGAGTGGCTAATTCATATCGATGCGCAAGGGAATACGACGATCGATGGGCAACCCGTCACAGTGGACGATCATACGATTACGCTGGAGATCACCAATCCGTTTACAGAAATTCCAGTTGCTATTCGAAAATATACGGTACAAAAAGAGCAGCAAGTACTGTTAGCTGGGGCTGTCTTTTCTCTGCAACAAAAAACAGCAGCGGGGGATTATCAAGAAATTGCCTCAGAAACATCGAATGACGTGGGGATGGCTGAATTTACGATCCTTGAGCCGGGCGCTTATCGCATCTCAGAAACAGCTGGTCCGCTTGGATACGATACGATTGCTGGTGATTATGAGTTTGTCGTTGGTTCAGACGGAAAGATCCAGTATCAAGGGGAAAACGTCGCTGCAGATGCCAACTGTTGGACTCTTACCCATGGCAATCAGTTAAAACCTTTTGATTTGGTTGTCAATAAACAGGATGAAGTGGGACAAGCGCTTGAGGGAGCCAAATTCCGCTTAAGCGGAAACGGTCAGACGATAGAATTACCAGAATCCCAAGAATCGTTAGCGGTATTTCATTTCCATGATCTAACACCGGGTAGCTATACCTTAGAAGAAATTGTTACGCCTGCAGGCTATGCTGGTTTAACAGCACCTGTGAAAATCAGGATCGAAGAGGATGGCAGTGTCTTGATTGACGAAAAATTGCAGCCGAATCTTCTTGTTTCTGGAGAAAAGAACAATCAAATAGAATTGATCGTCACCAATCAAGTAAAAGTGTCTCTTCCTGAAACAGGAGGGAATTGGCATGGGTGGCTGGCGATTCTTTCAGCAGGTCTACTAGTCCTTTTAACAGGTAGCTATCTGTACGTTACGCGCAAAGATAAGCCCTCATTAAAGTAATTTGACCATTCGTGAAATAAACGAAAATATCAAACATATCAAACATAGAAGAGAGGAAAGAACAATGAAAAAGATTTTTAATCATACGAAAATGTTTTGTCTCCTATTTTTACTTCTGCCATTTGTCTTTTTTGGAACGAAAAATCAGCAAGTATCCGCAGAGAGCAATTTGGCACAGGTCCATCTGCATAAAAAGAAAATGGTCAATTTGCCAGGTTCATTGATTCAAAATAGTGGGACTGAGATGGCAGAGTTTGATCAATACCAAGGCTTAGCCGATGTCACTTTTTCTGTCTATGATGTGACCACAGCATTTTATGAAAAACGATCTGCAGGGGCATCCGTTGAAGAAGCCAAGCGTCAAGTCCAAACCTTGGCGCCTGGTTCCCCTGTAGCTAGCGGGAAAACAGATGCAGCCGGTGATTTGGGTTTTGAATTGCCGAAAAAACAAGCCGATCGGGATGCAGTTTACACCATTGTAGAAGACCCTAAAGACGGTGTTACCACTGCTGAGAACATGGTGATCGCCTTTCCTGTTTACGAAATGATCCAACAAGCAGACGGGTCGTATGCTTACGGGGAAGAAGAATTAGACACGATTCATCTTTATCCTAAAAATACTGTCACAAATGAAGGAACGCTCCTTGTGAATAAACGAGGAACGGGGGAAAACGAACCACTGAATGATGCGGAATTTGTCATCTCAAAGCAAGAAGGAAACGCACAGACCAAGAAATATATTTTAAGTGCAGCCGATGGACTTTATACGTGGACGACTGACAAACAAGCAGCGTACCGCTTTTTAACAGGTAAACAATATGCTGCTGGAGAAACGACCATCGATGTTGAAGAAAACCAAAAAGGACAGTTAAAAGTTGAGCAGTTAGAAGCAGGCACCTATCAATTAGAGGAAACGAAAGCCCCAAGTCAAGCCGCCTTGATCGAGCAAGAAACCATCAAGGATTTTTCGATCGCAGCAGGCAATGACGTCACGGTTGAGTTAACAGTCAAGAATGACACGACAAATGTTACCAAAACAACACCACAATTAGACGGCAAAGACGTGGGAATCGGCGAAAGAATTCAATATCACCTAACGGTCAATATCCCATTAGGTATCCAAGACAAAGTAGGAGCAGAAAACAAATACAAACATTTCCAATTGATCGATGCGCACGATCCAGCGTTGACTTTTGAAAATACAGCAGAGGGAGAAACTGGCTATGCGTTGTATGATGGAGAAAAGAAAATCGATTCAACGAACTATCAAGTAACGGAAAAAGAGCATGGCTTTACGGTAACCATCAATCCAGAATTTGTGCCGCAACTAACGCCGGGAAATCAATTGCGCTTTGTGTATTATATGTATTTAAATGAACAGGCTATGCCTATCAATGGCTTTACGAATGAAGCAAATGTAGAAACAGATTTCATGACGGATCAAACGCCGCCAAGCGTGGAAGTTTTGACAGGGGGCAAACGCTTCTTAAAAGTCGATGGGGCTGTGACCGCTACCGAAGCGCTGGCAGATGCAGTTTTTGTTGTACGAGATCAAGACCGTGATGATGCCAACTACTTGAAAATCGAAGAGGGAACCAAACAGGTATCTTGGGTGCAAACAGCGGATCAAGCGACGAAATTTACCACAGGAACAGATGGATTGGTTGATATCATCGGGTTGAAATTTGGCACGTACTATTTGGAAGAAGTAAAAGCACCGAAAAATTACGTGCTGCTAACAAATCGCATCGCTTTTGAAGTCCATGAAACGTCTTATGGAACGAAAGAGCAATTGGGAGAGCCCGAAAAAGTTCCTAACCGCCGCAAAGGAACCTTACCAGCAACTGGTGGTGTCGGCACGTATCTAATGGGCGCAATCGGAGTGGTGATCGTTAGTTTAGCAGGGGTTTATTTTGTAAAACGGAAAGGGTAAGTAAATGAGATGAAAAAGCACGATGAGTATCAGACGAAGAAATGGCGTAAAAGCACCAACTAGAAAAGTAACTTTATTGGATTTTTTGATGGGTGTTCTGCTGCTGCTAGGGGTTTTGATCATCAGTTATCCTTTTGTAAGTAATCAGCTCAACACGATTTTGGATCAACAGTTGATCAGTTACTACCAAAGCCAAGCCAAAAAAATGAGTGAAATAGAAAAACAACAAAAAAGGAACCAGTTGGAACGAGCAAATCAAGAGCTAGCACAGCAGCCCAGCAATCCTGGAATCAAAGAAACGCAAGATTTATCAGAAACAAGGGACTCAGAATCAGTTGATACACCTGATTACTATGAACGACATACGATCGGCGTCTTAAAGATCCCCGTGATTGGTGTCGCTCTCCCGATTTTTGATCAAACCACCGATACGTTGTTAAAAAGAGGCACAACATTATTGGAGGGCGCTTCGTATCCAATAGGTGGTGAAGATACCCATGCGGTTCTTTGTGGGCACCGTGGGTTAACGAGTGCAACGCTCTTTACTGATCTGCCTAAGTTGCAGATCGGTGATGAGTTTTATATCGAAACGTTTGATGATACATTGGCGTATCAAGTAGATCAGATAAAAATGGTCGACCCTGATGATACTCAGGCATTAAAAATTGTGAAAGGCAGCGATTACGTCACGCTGTTGACCTGTACCCCCTATATGGTCAATAGCCATCGTTTATTGGTACGGGGCAAAAGAATTCCTTATGTTGAAGAAAAAGAAACAGCCGCCGCCAAAAAAGCACAGCAGCAAAAAGTAGGATTGATGCTAGGCGTGATCACTGTTCTTATCCTCCTCTTGTTGATTAGTAATAGGATTCAGCGGAAAAAACGTCTTCATTCGAATACTTCCATTGATGAAAAGTAAGGATCGTTTGTTTTTCTCACTAAGTAGAAGAAAATGACTTTTTAACCTTAGTCAGAATGAAACATGTCGTGTGAAATATGGTACAATAACTAAGATAAAAGATAGCAAAAAAGCAGTCAGACTATTGTGAGTGTGTTAGGAAAAACCAAAATAAAGCGGTAAGGATGCTTCATTCAACCACTTCCCCAAAATTAAAAGTCAAGGAGCGTTGAAACAAACGCGCTCGAAGCTTTTCCTATGCATCAGGTTGGAAAAAGAACTTTGATCCGCAAACAGTTCAGCTAGTTTGCTGCACTGATGGGTTTCTCTGACTCAAAAAAAGCAAGTAGCCTTCGTTCTTGTCACCTATAGACTACACGAATATAAAAACGACTGTCTTTTTTATCAATTCGAAGAAGTACCAAGGAGGAAAACGTTCAAATGACCATTCAATGGTTTCCAGGCCATATGGCGAAAGCCAGACGTGAAGTAAGTGAAAAATTAAAGTTCGTGGATATCGTTTTTGAACTCGTGGACGCACGCTTGCCGATTTCATCCCGCAATCCCATGTTAGATCAATTATTACAACAAAAACCACGATTGATCTTGATTAATAAAGCGGATCTCGCAGATCCCGTTCAAACCAAAAAATGGGAGCATTATTTCCAAGCACAAGGCTATCTAGCACTGGCAATCAACGCCCAAGACAATCAAGGGGTTAAAGCCATTGTTCCTACAGCAAAACAAGTCTTGAAGGAAAAAATTGCTCGCGATAAAGCGAGAGGCTTGAAGCCTCGTGCGATTCGAGCAATGGTGATCGGCATCCCGAATGTCGGAAAATCGACCTTGATGAACCGCTTAGTAGGGAAGAAAATCGCTCAGACGGGCAATAAACCCGGCGTGACGAAAGGGCAGCAATGGCTGCGTTTTGGGACTGATCTAGAGCTTCTAGATACGCCTGGGATCTTATGGCCAAAATTTGAAGATCCTGAGATCGGCAAGAAGCTGGCATTGACCGGAGCGATCAAAGACCAGCTGATCCATTTGGATGATATCGCATTGTATGGTCTTGATTTTTTTGCCCGCTATTATCCTGAAAGAATCGCGAATCGTTACCAACTAAAAGCGGAAGAAGAGGCGTTGTTAGCGCCCGATCTGTTGATGAAAATCACGGAAAAACGTGGCTATAAAGACAATTACGATCGAGGAAGCGAACTCGTTGTCTTCGACATTCGGCAAGGGAAATTGGGCCGATATACACTAGATCGAGTGGAGGAAATGGAAAGCCAAGATGAAACAACCGATTAAGACAATCAAAGAGCGATTATTTGATCCAGCTTTCAATGACCAAGCGTATTTGCAAGCGCTGCAAGCAGATGAACGAGCGGGGGTCCAAAAGCTGCTGCAACAATACGAGAAACAGCGAGTGAAACACCAGCTATTGCAGGAAAAATACGAAGAAATGATGCGTTTTGAAAACGAAGCATTTCAGCAAGGCGCCCGTTTTATTGCTGGTTTAGATGAAGTGGGGCGCGGACCATTAGCAGGACCCGTTGTGTCAGCTGCGGTCATCTTGCCTAAGGAATGTCAGATCTTAGGTCTAAATGATTCCAAACAGCTTTCTGCCAAGAAAAGAGAAGAGCTGTTTATCGAAATTCAAAACAAAGCCGTTGCTGTCGGTATCGGTGTGGTCAGTCCAGAAGAGATCGATCGGATCAATATCTATCAAGCCAGTCGTCTAGCAATGAAAGAAGCCTTGATCGACTTAGCAGTCAAGCCCGAGTATTTACTGATCGATGCGATGACGATCGATACGGAAATCCCTCAACAAAGCTTGATCAAAGGAGATGCCCGTTCCATTTCCATTGCCGCAGCAAGTATCATCGCCAAGGTATATCGAGACAACTTAATGAAAGATTTTCATGAAGTCTATCCTTTTTATGGGTTTGATCAAAATGCTGGGTATGGAACCAAAGTCCATTTAGAAGGGCTAGCTGCCCACGGAATCTGTCCTATTCATCGAAAAACATTTGCGCCAGTAAAACAATATCTATAAATTTCATCCATCCCTCTTTTTTTAGCGAATCTTATAAGTAAGATTACTAAGAAAAGAGGGCTTTGTTTATGAAGTATCAACAAGCAACAGATTTTGAAAAACAGTTGATAAAACTGTACTACTGTCAGGGAATTGGTCTGCAAGGTTGTTGGAAGATCATTTGGCATTGGTTGGAAACAAAAGAGATGAATTGTTCGCTGGAAGAGATGATTGCCATCGGGGTCCTTCCACAGCACCGTGCGGTTTTTCGGCGATCATGGGAGCGATTGACAGACGAACACATCGCACAAAAGATGGGCGCACAAAACTACCTCACTTTCTTCTCGGCGGAGTATCCGATGCTTTTACGACAAATTGCGGACCCGCCATTGATGCTTTTTTATGAAGGGAATCTGCAATTGCTACAAACGACCATGATTGGCTTTGTTGGTGCAAGAACGGCGTCCTTATACGCACGAAAAGTTTGCGAAAAGCTGATTCCACCTCTAGTGACGGAAAATTATACCATCGTTAGCGGATTGGCCAATGGTGTCGACAGCTTTGCCCATGAATCAGCCATCAGAAATCGTGGACAAACCATTGCTGTGATTGCTTCTGGGATGGACCATTGTTATCCGTCATCTTCCTACCGTTTGTTCCAGCAGATCCGTCAAGAACATCTGGTGCTAAGCGAATATCCGCACGATACCCAACCGCAAAGATACCACTTTCCGCTGCGCAATCGCATTATTGCTGGGATCTCAAAAGGGGTCTGCGTAATTGAAGCCAAGGAAAGAAGCGGTTCTTTGATTACGGCACAGTTAGCGATGGAAAACGGACGAGAAGTTTTTGCAGTGCCTGGTGAAATGATTTCGGATCAGTCAAAAGGTTGTCACCGCTTGATTCAAGATGGTGCAAAATGTACAATTAGCGTGTCGGATATTTTACAAGAGTTAGCCTTTTTTTGATTTTTCCAATCAACCTTCCTTGACAAACCTTTTCTTGAAAGCTATGATAAGCTACGATTTGTATGTTTCATCTGCATACGATAGGTTCACTGATTGATAGAATATAATAGTAGGAAAAATTCAGGAAGGAGCCATTCTTTATATGGCATATAAATATTTAGTAATCGTGGAATCGCCCGCAAAGGCGAAAACCATTGAAAAATACCTTGGACGAAATTACAAAGTCGTCGCAAGTGTCGGTCATATTCGTGATCTCCCTAAAAGTAAGATGGGGATCGATGTCGAAAATGATTATGAGCCTCATTACATTTCCATCCGTGGAAAAGGTGACGTGATCAAAAGTCTCCGTTCTGCTGCGAAAAAAGCTGAAAAAGTCTACCTCGCAAGTGACCCGGATAGAGAAGGAGAAGCTATTGCTTGGCATTTAGCTTTTCTACTTGGACTAGATTTAAAAGATAAAAATCGTGTCGTCTTTAATGAAATCACTAAAGATGCGGTCAAAGCAGCCTTCAAAGAGCCAAGAACGATCGATGTGGATCTCGTCGATGCTCAACAAGCACGGCGGATCTTAGACCGATTAGTCGGGTATTCATTGAGTCCGATCCTTTGGCGCAAAGTCAAAAAAGGGTTAAGTGCTGGACGTGTTCAATCGGTGGCGCTTAAGATCATTATTGATCGTGAAAAAGAGATCCGTGATTTTGTTCCTGAAGAATATTGGAGCATTGATGGAAACTTTAAAAAAGCCACGAAGAAATTCAAAGCCAATTTTTGGGGCTTAGATGGCAAAAAGAAAAAATTACCGAATGCTGAAAGTATTAAAGAAGTCACCGATCGCCTTTCTGGTAAAGACTTTCAAGTGACAAAGGTTGAAAAGAAAGAACGCAAACGGAATCCATCTGCACCATTTACCACCAGTAGTTTGCAACAAGAAGCAGCCCGCAAACTGAATTTTCGAACACGGAAAACCATGATGGTCGCACAGCAGCTCTATGAAGGGATCGCCCTTGGCAAACAAGGGACTGTCGGTTTGATTACCTATATGCGTACCGACTCGACGCGAATCGCTGACACAGCCAAAGGGGAAGCAGCCGAATTTATCGAAAACACCTATGGTTCAGAGTTCTCCGCTCACGGTGGCAAAAAACGCGCCAATGCACAAGGGGCGCAGGATGCCCATGAAGCAGTAAGACCGACCAGTGTTTTGCGTACGCCAGAAGCCATGGAGAAATTCTTAGACAAAGACCAATTAAAATTGTATCGCTTGATCTGGTCTCGCTTTGTGGCTAGTCAAATGACGCCTGCCATTTTGGATACGATGAAAGTTACTTTGGATCAAAATGGTGTCATCTTTATTGCCAATGGTTCAAAGATCAAATTCAAAGGATTTATGCAGGTCTATGTGGAAGGACGCGATGATGGCAAAGAAGACAAAGAGAACATCTTGCCAGAGTTAGTCGAAGGAGATGTCGTTCAATCCGTATCGATCGAACCGAAACAGCATTTCACCCAACCACCTGCTCGTTACAGCGAAGCAACGTTGATCAAAACCCTTGAGGAAAACGGTGTGGGTCGTCCTTCAACCTATGCACCGACGTTAGAAACCATTCAGCGGCGTTATTATGTGAAATTGACGCAAAAACGTTTTGAGCCAACTGAACTTGGTGAGATCGTCAATTCGTTGATCGAGGAATTCTTCCCGCAAATTGTTGATATGCATTTTACTGCTGAAATGGAAAATAGCTTGGATAGCATTGAAGCTGGGAAAGAAGAATGGGTCAAAGTTGTCGATCAGTTTTATCGCCCATTTGAAAAAGAATTGACGACTGCAGAAGAAAGTATCGAAAAAATTCAAATCAAAGATGAACCTGCAGGCTTTGATTGCGATCTTTGTGGTCATCCGATGGTGATCAAATTAGGCCGCTACGGAAAGTTTTATGCTTGCAGTAATTTCCCAGATTGCCGCAACACAAAACCAATCGTGAAAGAAATCGGCGTTGAGTGCCCTGTCTGTCATCAAGGGCAAGTCGTTGAACGCAAATCGAAGAAAAACCGGTTGTTTTATGGTTGTACCCGCTACCCTGAATGTGACTTTACTTCTTGGGACAAACCAGTGGGTCGTAATTGTCCGAAGTGTGATAATTATTTAGTCGAAAAGAAAGTCAAAGGCGGGAAACAAGTCGTTTGTATCAAAGGCGACTATGAAGAAAATGTGCAAAAATAACTAGCAGGATATCCTGTTAAAAAAGAATCGGCGTATTCTCTTGAACGGTCAGCCTCATCGTTGGCTGACAAAAGAAAGCGCCGGTCCTTTTGATTAATACAAGCTGTTTCTTATGAAAAGAGACGAGCTTTTGAAATAAAAGGAGAGCACTATGAAAGAAATCAATGTTATTGGTGCCGGTTTAGCCGGAAGCGAGGCTGCGTGGCAAGCAGCGCAAGCAGGTGTCGCAGTAAATCTTTATGAAATGCGTCCTAAGAAGTCGACAGAAGCCCATCACACAAATAATTTTGCCGAGCTTGTTTGTACCAATTCACTACGAGGCAACAATTTAACGAATGCGGTCGGTGTCTTGAAAGAAGAAATGCGTCGCTTGGATTCAGTGATTATCACTTCTGCAGACAAAACAGCGGTTCCAGCAGGTGGTGCCTTAGCTGTGGATCGCGATGATTTTTCAGAGTTGGTCACCAAACGTGTCAAGGAGCATCCTTTAGTTACAGTCATCGAAGAGGAGATCACTGAAATTCCAGAAGGCATCACTGTGATCGCAACAGGTCCATTGACTTCTGAACCGCTCTCAAAAGCGATCCAAGCGTTTAACGGATCTGAAGGATTTTATTTCTATGATGCCGCAGCTCCAATCGTTGACAAATCAACCATCAATATGGATAAAGTTTATTTGAAATCTCGTTACGATAAAGGTGAAGCAGCCTATCTGAACTGTCCGATGAATGAAGAGGAGTTTTATGCGTTTCGTGAGGCCTTGGTCAATGCAGAGGTGGCTCCTTTGAAAGAATTCGAAAAAGAAAAATTCTTTGAAGGGTGTATGCCGATCGAAGTCATGGCTGGTCGTGGTCCGAAAACCATGTTGTTTGGTCCGATGAAACCAGTTGGGTTAGAAGATCCGAAAACTGGCAAGCGTCCTTACGCAGTGATTCAGCTGCGCCAAGACAATGCGGCGGCTTCTCTTTACAACATCGTTGGCTTTCAAACACATTTGAAATGGGGCGAACAAAAACGGGTATTCCGGATGATCCCTGGCTTGGAAGAGGCTGAATTTGTGCGCTATGGCGTGATGCATCGGAATAGTTTTATGAATTCACCTGAGCTTTTGCAACAAACCTATCAATCGAAAAAACGTGAGGACCTCTTTTTTGCTGGACAAATGACAGGGGTCGAAGGGTATGTGGAAAGTGCAGCCAGCGGGTTGATGGCTGGCATCAACGCTGCCAAACTTGCAAAAGGCGAAGCACCGATCATTATGCCACAAGAAACGACGATTGGTAGTATGGCGTATTATATCACCCATGCTGAAGGCAAACACTTCCAACCAATGAATGCAAACTTTGGGTTGTTGCCAGAACTTCCAGAGCGAATCAGAGACAAGAAATCCCGTTATGAAGCATTGGCAAATCGAGCGTTAGCTGCTTTAGAAAAAGCCAAGGAACAATTATAAGCACGATGATCGAAAACTTTCTTACTGATAATTGGTGAGAAAGTTTTTTTTTAATTTGTCTTGAAACTTTAATCAAGGTGACTTATGATAGACAGTAACAATGACAGAAGGTGGTGAAGATGGTGATCGGAGAATGGATTCATTTGATTCAAAACTATTTACAGCGTTTTCCTACAGTGATCCAATTTTTAGGTTGGCTGATCCTCTTGGTCGGGGTCATTTTCGTTGTCTTTGTTGCATTTAGTTTGCTGTTGGGGCCCTTTATGTGGCTCTACAATCGCATCACAGACAAAAACCGCAGCAATGTCATTAGCCGCAATGAGTTTGTGATCGGCGAACTGACGGAAAAGATTGTCGGAGATACAATCGGCGAAGTCATGGAAATAGGGAGTCAAGGTGCACGTTCTGTTTATCCTGCTCGTTTTTTTCGAGAAGAAGATCGTGAAAACAATGTTCGATTGCCAGTCGGCACCAAAGTCATCATTGTCGATTTTGATAAAAAAGGGATCGCGTTGGTGGTTGAAAGTAAAAATTTTATAGAATAGGAAGTGTTAGGTTATGGTGGATACAGGATCAGCAGTTGATTTTTTAAGTAATCCGATTTTATGGGGTGTTGTCCTCGTTGTTTTATTGATCGCTTTTTTGATGATACGCTATCGCATTGGGAAACCCGATGAAGCATTGATCGTTACGGGGTCGTTTTTAGGAAAAGAAGGCATCAAAATCTTAAAAAACAGTGGGACGTTTGTGATTCCTATTGTTCAAAAAGCCCATAAATTAAGTTTATTGACCCACAAGTTAGAGATTGGGACACCAGAAGTTTATACGGAACAAGGCGTACCGATCAAAGCCAGTGCGACGGTGCTTGTAAAGGTCGGCAACAGTACCGAGTCGATCAAGACAGCTGCTGAGCAATACTTAGGCAAATCCACAGGTGAATTGGAAGATGAAGCCCAAGAAGTCTTAGAAGGTCACTTACGGGCGATTCTAGGAACGATGACGGTAGAAGCCATCTATAAAAACCGCGATGATTTTGCGGAACAAGTGCAAGAAGTTGCCTCTACGGATTTGAAGAAAATGGGGTTGGAGATCGTTTCGTTTACGATCAAAGATGTCAGCGACAGCAATGGCTACTTGGATGCGTTAGGACGCCCTCAGATTGCTGAAGTGAAA
Source organism: Enterococcus sp. 6D12_DIV0197 (assembly GCF_002174385.1). Classification (NCBI taxonomy): domain Bacteria; kingdom Bacillati; phylum Bacillota; class Bacilli; order Lactobacillales; family Enterococcaceae; genus Enterococcus; species Enterococcus sp. 6D12_DIV0197. The sequence continues at coordinate 2,607,974 of NZ_NIBN01000001.1, read as the reverse complement.
AAAAATGCCGAAGTAGCGGAATCCAATGCCTTAAGAGAAACTCGAATCAAGCAAGCTGAGAATGAGCAATTGGCACAGCATGAAGAGATCCGTCGCCAAACAGAAATTGCAGAAGCGACGAAAGATATGGCATTGAAACAAGCACAATACAAACAAGAACGCGAAGTTGCGGATGCGAAAGCGGAACAGATCGCGGTCGGCGAACAAATGAAAGTTCAATTGATCGAACAAGAAAAAAATATCGAGATTCAAGAAAAACAAGCGGAGTTGACGGAAAAAGAATTGAATGCAACTGTCCGTAAAAAAGCCGAAGCGGATAAATATGTGGTTGAACAAAACGCTTTAGCAGACAAAGCAAGAGAAATCGCACGAGCACAAGCGGAAGCGGAAAAAGTCAAATTAGCTGCCCAAGCAGAAGCCGAACGAATTGAAAAACTAGGTAGTGCCGACGCGGAACGGATCGCAAAAGTCGGTCAAGCCGAAGCGGAAAGCCGTGAAAAGATGGCGATTGCTTTGACCAAACTGAACGAAGCTGGTATTTTGATGGAGTTCATCAAAGTGCTGCCTGAAATCGCGAAAGAGGTCAATGCGCCACTGAGCAATATTGATAAAGTGGTTAGCTTTGGCGGCAATGATGGTCTTCAATCAATGGGGGAAGCTGGTTTAGCGCGAACCTTTGATACGATCAAAGAGACAACCGGATTAGACTTAGTTGGGTTAATCAATGACACGATGTCCACAAAACAAGGAAACAAAGAGCTAGTTCAGGCTGTATCTGAAAGCACTGGTTCGCATCAGACAACAACTGATCCAATCGAATAAAAGCAAATAAGTGGAAACGTATCAGTCCCTCTTTCTTTTGAGGAGAGGGACTGGTACGTTTTTCTGGCGCATTTAACGGATCTTTCTGAACAATGATAAGAATCTTACGTAGATTCTTAGAAAGTTTTCACAATTATGTCTAAACTTTGAAATATTGATTAAATTCTGACAATTCATTTGTTTTTTTTTGTGGTCTATGCTAAAGTTATTTCGAATCATGAAAAGGGGGGTTAATTTGCAAACAGATCAGTTTCAAGAAGAGTTTTTTCGTTATCTTATTGTTGAAAGAGGGTATTCGGAAAAGACAAAAAAAGCGTATCAAGAAGATATGGGCGATTTTTTTCACTTCTTAAAAGAGTCTGGCAATGAAGACCCATTAGCAGTGGAATACCGCGATGTTCGCGTCTATTTAAGCTATTTGACGGAACGAGAGTACAGCCGTAATTCCATCAGTCGTAAAATGGCTAGTTTGCGATCTTTTTATCAGTTTCTAACCAAGCATGAGATCGTCAAAGAGAATCCTTTCGCCTACATTCATTTAAAAAAGAAAAACGCCAAATTGCCGCGTTTTTTTTATGAGAAGGAAATGGATGCTCTCTTTCAAAGTGTTGCTGGCGATGAGCCACTACAACAGCGCAATCAAGCATTGTTAGAAGTCCTTTATGGTTCAGGTTTGCGGGTCAGTGAGTGCAGCAGTCTCACACTGGGGGCAATCGATTGGGAAAGTGGCGTATTACTGATCCATGGGAAGGGGAATAAGGATCGCTATGTTCCTTTCGGTAGTTACGCACAAGCAGCAGTCAAACGCTATCTTTCCTCAGGACGCAAACAGCTGATGGAAAAGCAGAACAAGGAACACGAGATCCTTTTCGTGAATCATCTTGGTGACGGGATCACTGCAACTGGGATCGAATATGTTTTGAATCAAATCATTCGAAAAAGCAGTTTAGACAGTAAAATCCATCCTCATATGCTTCGGCATACGTTTGCAACCCATTTATTAAACAACGGCGCCGATATGCGGACCGTTCAAGAATTGTTGGGGCATGCCAATCTATCGACGACACAGATTTATGCGCATGTCACCAAAGACAGTTTACAAAAAAATTATCGCCAATTTCATCCACGCGCGTAAAATTGGTACAGGAGGAACATAAATGAAGTCAGAATTTCATTCAACCACCATCTGTGCGGTTGAAAAAGATGGGAAATTTGCCATGGCCGGTGACGGACAAGTAACGATGGGAGAACAGGTCGTTATGAAAGGAACCGCTCGGAAAGTCCGTCGAATTTACAACGGTGAAGTGATCGTTGGTTTTGCCGGCAGTGTGGCAGATGCCTTTACCTTGGAAGAAAAATTTGAAGGAAAACTAAATGAATACAACGGAAATTTGCAACGAGCTGCAGTAGAATTGGCACAAGAATGGCGGACTCAGCAGTCGATGCAAAAATTAGAGGCGATGCTGATCGTCATGAATGATAAGGAGATGCTTTTGGTCTCTGGGACAGGCGAAGTCATTTCGCCAGATGAAGGGATCTTAGCCATCGGTTCAGGTGGAAACTATGCCTTGGCAGCAGCCCGTGCGATGAAACGTTATGGCGGTGAACTATCTGCCAAAGAAATTGCTGAAGGTGCCTTGAATATTGCCGCAGACATTTGTGTCTTTACGAATCACAATATCATTGTAGAAGAGTTTTAAAGAGGGATGACGATATGACAAACCAAAACAAATCACCACGAGAAATCGTGAAAGAGTTAGATGAATACATCGTTGGACAAACCAACGCCAAAAAATCAGTGGCTGTTGCTTTGAGAAATCGCTACCGCCGGCTGCAATTAGATGAAAAGATGCAACAAGATGTCACACCAAAAAATATTTTGATGATCGGACCAACAGGGGTTGGTAAAACGGAAATTGCGCGACGCTTAGCAAAGATCGTTGATGCACCTTTCGTTAAGTTAGAAGCGACGAAATTCACGGAAGTCGGCTATGTCGGTCGAGACGTAGAATCGATGGTACGTGACCTCGTTGAGAATGCGATCCAAATCGTGAAAAAAGAACAATATAAAAACGTGCGGATCCAAGCAGAGAAAAAAGCCAACCGTCGTTTAGTAAAAGTCTTAGTTCCTGGTATTAAAAAGGAACAGAAAAAGAATACCAATCCTTATGAACAAATGATGAATATGTTCAACGCCGCACAACAACCAGAAGAGCCAAAAGAAGAATTGACGGATGAGATTCGCAGCAACCGTCAAGCCATTTTTGAGCAATTAGAAAAGGGCCTTTTAGACAACCGGGAAGTGACGATCCAAGTCGATGAGCCGAAAAATCAAGCACCGATGATGAACAATGGCTTAGAACAAATGGGGATCGATTTGAATGAAACCTTAGGAGCATTGAAACCGCAAAAGAAAATTGAACGCACAGTAACCGTAAAAGAAGCACGAGAATTGCTGATTCAAGAAGAATCCTCAAAACTGGTCAACGACGCGGATATTCATAGTGAAGCATTACGTTTAGCAGAATCTAGTGGCATCATTTTTCTAGATGAAATCGACAAAGTATCTTCGAAATCACAGCAGTCAGGAGAAGTTTCTCGTGAAGGGGTGCAAAGAGATATCTTGCCGATCGTTGAAGGATCGCAAGTCAATACGAAATACGGAACCCTACAAACAGACCATATCCTTTTTATTGCTTCTGGGGCATTCCACCTGTCGAAACCAAGCGATCTGATCCCTGAATTGCAAGGGCGTTTCCCGATTCGTGTGGAACTAGATGATTTGACAAAAGAAGACTTTGTTAAAATTTTAACGGAGCCCAACAATGCCTTAGTCAAGCAATACATTGCCTTGTTAGGAACCGAAAATGTCAAAGTAGTCTTTACGATGGAAGCTATCGAGAAAATTGCCGAAATTGCTTATCAAGTGAATCGCGATACCGACAATATTGGTGCTCGTCGTTTGCATACGATTCTAGAGAAACTACTTGAAGACTTATTATTTGAAGCATCTGAGATGCAAATGGGTGAAATCACCATCACAGAAGCGTATGTGGAAGAAAAACTTGCGTCCATCGCAAAAGATGAAGACTTAAGCCGGTATATTTTATAAAGGGAGCGGACCAATGAAAACATTATTAGAAAAGACAAGACAAATCAACGAATTATTGCAGCAAAAAAACACCTTTAATTTAGCTTCTGATTTGCCTTACGACAAGATGGCTGTCATTTTAGGAAACATCCTAGACAGCAATGCGTATATTATTAGCATTGACGGTAGCGTGTTAGGTTTTGTTGAGAACCATGATGTCAATAATGAACGCATCAAAAAAATGTTTGTTGAAAAACAGTTTCCTAAAAATTATACAGATTTAGTCGATCACCTGACTTCCACAGAAGCTAATGTGCCAATCAGTGATGATATGACCGCTTTTCCTGTAGAAGGCCGTGAGTTGTATCCCAACGGACTAACGACCATCGTACCGATTTACGGTGCAGGAGAACGTTTAGGTACGATCATTCTTTCCAGAATCGATAAGTCCTTTGATGACGACGATTTGGTATTAGCGGAATACAGTGCGACAGTTGTTGGTATGCAATTCTTGTACCAAAAATCCCGCAGTATCGAAGAAGATGTTCGCAGTACCACAGCTGTTCAAATGGCAATCAACACCCTTTCTTATAGTGAGTTGAAAGCTGTTCAAGCGATCTTTGAGGCATTAGAAGGCGACGAAGGTCGTCTGACCGCGTCAAGTATCGCTGATCGCATTGGAATTACACGGTCGGTGATCGTAAATGCTTTGCGTAAACTAGAGTCTGCCGGCATTATAGAATCCCGCTCTTTGGGGATGAAAGGCACCTATTTAAAAGTGCTTAACAGCCGCTTTAAAGAGGAATTGACGAAACATCAATATTAGGAGATGAGACCATGACAGTTACCATCACGGCGGGTCATCTGCAAGCAAAAATTGCAGAAAAAGGGGCTGAGCTACAAAGCTTAGTTGATACAAGCAATGACCTTGAATATATTTGGCAAGCTGATCCAAACCACTGGGGAAAGCATGCGCCAATCTTATTTCCGATTGTTGGCGCCTTAAAAGAGGACACCTATCAGCATGAGGGCAAAAGTTATCATTTGCCCCGTCATGGGTTTGCCAGAGACATGGTGTTTACTGTCGTTGAAAAACGTACAGACTATGCCTTGTTTCTATTAGAAAGTTCAACTGAAACCAAAGTGAAGTATCCGTTTGATTTTCAGCTGTATGTCAGTTACGAATTAGGCGGTGATGGCTTAGTCGTCAAATACCAAGTAAAGAATAGCGGTCAAAAAGAACTATTCTTCTCCATTGGAGGACACCCTGCATTCAACGTCCCACTTGAAAAAGGGCTGACATTTGAAGACTACTACCTTTCTTTTTCTCCAAAAAAATCACGAGTGAAATTGCCATTAAAAGGCAATTATATTGATTATGAACAACGCACACTCGGTCAAACGAATACGGATCTACGCTTGACCCATGACATGTTTGCAAATGATGCGTTAGTTTATGAAACGAAAGGATTACATTCCTACTCGATTCGCAGTGAAAAATCGCCTCATAGTGTCACGTTAAGCTACAATAATATGCCGTATGTCGGTTTTTGGTCCACATATCCAGTGAAATCGCCATTTCTATGTATTGAACCATGGTGCGGCATCGCAGATACGCTAGAAGCCTCCGGTGAGCTGTCAGAAAAGCTGGGGATTCAAGCACTTCCACCTGACGAACTATTTGAAACAAAGTATTCCATTACAGTTAAATAAACGTATGAAAAAAGAAGCTGGGAAAAGCGCAATGACTTTTCTCAGCTTCTGCTTATTTGTTCGTTTGACCCTTATTCAGTCCAAAGGGTACCCGACTTTCGGTCCCATCTTTGATGCGGGTAATGTTTTCACGATGGCGAATAAAGATAAAAATCGTTACGCCGATCGCAATGAAGGTCAGCAGCCAATTTTGCTCAGGCAAGATCGCAGGTGCGATAAAAGGCAAGACGATTGTCGATAAGGTGATCAAACACGCCGCGATCATACTGGTCAGGCTCACCATACTTGTCACATAAAGACAGATAACGAAAATCAATGAAGAATAAATGAAAAAGAGCGGATTGTATCCTAAGAGCATCCCAGCACTTGTCGCCACTGCTTTGCCGCCTTTAAATTTGGCAAAGATCGGGAAGGTATGACCTAAGATCGCACAGACCCCAAACCAGAGCGGATTGACAGTATGGAGACCAAAGATGACTGGCAAGCTGGTCGCCAAAGTTCCTTTTAAGATATCCATCAATAAAACAACGATGCCGGCTTTTTTTCCTAAGACGCGAAATGTATTGGTCGTTCCCGTATTGCCGCTGCCGAATTGGCGAATATCTTTTTTGAAAAACAGTTGGCCAATCCAAACACCAGAGGGGATCGAACCTAAAAGGTAAGCAACAATAAATAAAAGAATCGTATTCATAATAACCAACTTTCTTTGCAAGGCTAGGGCAATTTTAGCATGAAAACGCCTTTCCAACAATAAGAAAATCTTTCGCTGGTCAGACAAAGAAGAAAAACAGCTTTTCTCAGAGCTGTGAAACACAAACAAGCCATTTTGCGACTCTAGCTTGTGCAAACAAAGGAAAAAGGATAAGATAGTTTAGAAAAATGTTCGCTTGAAAAAAGCGTATTTTGTGTTAAGATTTTTTTTGCAGTCCTTTCAGCATTAGAAAAGGACTGATCAAGATTAAAGGAGCGGTGGGTTTGGCAAAGAAAACCACAGAATATAATGATGCTTCCATTCAGGTCTTAGAGGGCCTAGAAGCAGTAAGAAAACGGCCAGGAATGTATATCGGCTCGACCGATAGCCGCGGCTTACATCACTTAGTGTATGAAATCGTCGATAATGCGGTTGATGAGGCACTCTCTGGATACGGCAATGAAATCGATGTTACGATCCACAAAGACAATAGTATCAGTGTTCGAGACAATGGGCGAGGAATGCCGGTCGGGACACATGCATCGGGAATCCCTACTGTTGAAGTGATCTTCACAGTGCTACATGCCGGCGGGAAGTTTGGCCAAGGAGGCTACAAAACTTCTGGCGGCCTTCATGGGGTTGGTGCCAGTGTTGTAAATGCTCTATCCAGCTGGCTGGAAGTAGTCATCGTTCGTGATGGCATCGAATACAAACAGAGCTTCAAAGACGGTGGGAAACCAGCTGGTACTTTGAAAAAAATCGGCAAAACTCGTAAACCAACTGGAACCACAGTCACCTTTAAACCTGACGACACGATCTTTTCAACAACCAAATTCTCCTATGAAATTCTCGCAGAACGTTTAAGAGAATCGGCTTTCTTGCTAAAAGGGGTCAAAATCTCCCTGACGGATGAACGTGGGGAAGAACCAATTCATGAAGTTTTTTTATATGAAGAAGGCATCAAAGAATTCGTTGATTATTTAAATGAAGAAAAAGATACCTTGACCCAGGTGGTTTATTTTTCCGGTACCAAAGAAGCAATCGAGGTAGAACTTGCCTTTCAATACAATGATGGCTATTCGGAAAATGTCTTGTCCTTTGTCAACAATGTACGTACCAAAGATGGTGGTACCCATGAAGTTGGGATGAAAACATCAATGACGAAAGCTTTCAATGAATATGCCCGCAAGGTCAATTTGTTGAAGGAAAAAGATAAGAACCTTGAAGGTAGTGATTTTCGTGAAGGCTTAGCGGCCGTGCTGTCGATCCGTGTTCCAGAAAATCTTTTGCAATTTGAAGGACAGACCAAAGGGAAATTAGGAACACCCTTAGCAAGAAATGCTGTAGACAATGTGATTGGCGAGCAACTAGGCTATTACCTGCAAGAAAACAGTGAAATGAGTCAAATGCTGGTTCGTAAAGCGATCAAAGCAAGAGAGGCCCGTGAAGCTGCCAGAAAGGCGAGAGAAGAAAGCCGCACAGGAAAGAAACGCAAAAAAGGTGAGTCACTGCTTTCTGGAAAATTAACGCCTGCTCAGTCTCGTAATCCTAAGAAAAATGAATTGTATTTGGTGGAGGGGGACTCAGCCGGCGGGTCAGCGAAGCAAGGCCGTGACCGCAAGTTCCAAGCGATTTTACCGTTACGAGGCAAAGTTATCAATACAGAAAAAGCCAAGATGCAGGATATTTTGAAAAATGAAGAGATCAATACCATGATCTATACTATCGGTGCCGGTGTTGGCCCAGAGTTTTCGATTGAAGACTGCAATTATGACAAAGTCATTATCATGACCGATGCGGATACCGATGGGGCGCACATCCAAGTGCTGCTTTTAACGTTTTTCTACCGGTATATGAAACCTTTGATCGAAGCGGGAAAAGTATACATTGCTTTGCCACCTTTGTATAAAGTGTCTAAAGGGTTAGGGAAAAAGGCAGTAGTCGAATATGCTTGGACGGATGATGAACTAAGCAAACTGACCCAAAAAATCGGTAAAGGCTATATGCTTCAGCGCTACAAAGGGTTGGGGGAAATGAATGCCGATCAATTGTGGGAAACGACGATGGACCCAGAAACGCGGACGCTGATTCGGGTAAGAATCGATGATGCGGCTCAAGCAGAACGTCGCGTCACCACTTTGATGGGGGACAAGGTAGAACCTCGTCGGAAGTGGATCGAAAGCCATGTTCAATTCAGTTTAGAAGAAGATGGCAGTATTTTGGATAAAAAAGAAGATACGGTACCGGAATTAGTTGATGAAAAGTTAATGGATACCGAACAAGCAGAAAGCAAACAGTTAGTTAAGGAATAGGAGGTGGTCTCTTGGAACACAGAAGCAATATACAAGAATTGACATTGGAAGAAGTGATGGGAGATCGCTTCGGTCGATATTCCAAATACATTATTCAAGAACGGGCATTGCCAGATATTCGTGATGGGTTAAAACCGGTTCAGCGGCGCATCTTGTTTGCCATGAACCAAGACGGCAATACGTATGACAAAGGCTTCCGCAAATCAGCGAAATCAGTCGGGAATATCATGGGGAACTTTCATCCCCATGGTGACTCGAGTATCTATGAAGCAATGGTCCGCATGAGTCAAGACTGGAAGCTACGTCAGATTTTGATTGAAATGCACGGGAACAACGGGAGTATGGATGGTGATCCGCCAGCTGCCATGCGTTATACGGAAGCACGGCTTTCGGAATTAAGTGGTGAGCTATTAAAAGATATTGAAAAAAACACCGTGGAATTAGTTTGGAACTTTGATGATACTGAAAAAGAACCAACTGTTCTACCAGCAAAATACCCGAATCTGTTAGTCAATGGCTCAACTGGGATCTCAGCTGGCTATGCAACAGAGATCCCTACCCACAATTTAGGGGAAATCATCGATGGAACGATCTATTTGATCGACCATCCGCAAGCTTCTTTGGATCAGCTGATGAAGTACATTCCTGGCCCTGATTTTCCAACAGGGGGTATTTTACAAGGGAAAGAAGAAATCAAAAAAGCGTATGAAACAGGCAAAGGCAAAGTGATCTTGCGTTCGAAAACCAAGATCGAAGACATCAAAGGTGGCAAGCAGCAAATCGTTATCAATGAGATTCCCTATGAGGTCAATAAAGCCAATCTAGTCAAAAAAATGGATGAGATTCGTTTGAATAAACGGATCGACGGGATTGCTGAAGTGCGTGATGAAACTGACCGTACTGGTTTGCAGATCGTTGTCGAGCTGAAAAAAGAAGCAAATGCACAAGGAATTTTAAATTATTTATTTAAAAATACCGAATTGCAGATCAACTACAACTTCAACATGGTGGCTATCGACAATATGCGCCCCCAACAAGTCGGTTTGAAACGGATTTTAGAAAGCTACATCAAGCATCGGCGTGAAGTGATCGAAAAACGCAGTCGTTTTGAACTGCAAAAAGCCCAAAAGAGACAGCATATCGTCGATGGGTTAATCAAAGCTTTATCGATTCTTGATGAAGTGATCGCCACCATTCGCGGCAGTAAAGACAAAAAAGATGCCAAAAACAATCTGGTTGTTCAGCACGGTTTTACGGAAGAGCAAGCAGAAGCCATTGTGAACTTACAGTTGTACCGCTTGACCAATACGGATATCACACAATTGCAAGCAGAGGCGAAAGAACTTGCTGAAACGATCGCTGAATTGACAACGATTTTAAATGAGGAAAGTGAATTACTGAAAGTGATCAAAAAGGAATTGCGGGAGATCAAGAAAAAATATTCGACACCGCGATTGACTGAGATCGAAGCCGAAATTCAAGAAATCAAGATCGAAACACAAGTTTTAGTCGCGCAAGAAGAAGTCGTCGTGACAGTCACAAGAGACGGTTATGTCAAACGCAGCAGTTTGCGTTCTTACGGTGCCTCAAAACCAGAAGAGATCGGCATGAAAGAAGGCGACTCTTTACTTTACAGCAACCAAATGAATACGTTGGATCATCTGTTATTGGTAACCAATAAAGGAAACACGATCTATCGTCCGGTTCATGAATTGCCTGATTTAAAATGGAAAGATCTAGGCGAACATATTTCGCAAACGGTTATGACACTGGCGCAAGATGAAATGATCATTGGGGTCTTTGCCTACAAAGAGATCGATCCGTTGAAAAACTTTGTGCTGATCAGTAAAAACGGCATGATTAAACAAACACGAATGACGGAATTTGAACCTTGGCGCACCTATAAGACACGGCCAATGACGATCATGAAGCTGAAAGATGAATCAGATGAATTAGTCAATGTCTTTTTGACTGATCAAACAGAAGAAATGGATGTCTTTTTAGTCAGTCATCTTGCCTTTGGCTTACGGTATTCGCTTAATGAAGTGCCCGTTGTGGGACCAAAAGCAGCTGGGGTCAAAGCGATGAACCTTAAAGCGGATGATTATCTTATCAATGGGTTGTTAGTTTATTCAGAAGGGGATACACCGATCGTTCTGATTACCCAACGTGGCGCAGCAAAACGCATGCTAGCCCAAGAGATCACCCAATTAGGACGGGCGAAGCGTGGATTGATGGTCTTACGGGAATTGAAGAAAAACCCTCATCGCGTAGTCTATATGGGGAATGGAGAGAACCAGCAGCTACTGGTAACCAACCAAAAAGGACAAGCCTTTGAAGTCATCACGAATCAAATCCCGATCAATGATCGGACCTCCAACGGCTCATTTATCATGGATGAGAAAACAGGGGGGCAAATCTACGAAGTGAAAACACAAATCAGTCCTGCAATCGCAGAGGATTCTGTACTATAAATTATAACAAAACAACCATTCTGTACCAGTACAGAATGGTTGCTTTTTTGCCTCTTAATTAATCTTTCACATTAATAAAAAACGCACTTTAATAAAAGATTCACATTTGATAAATGCTTATAAATCAACGTTTTTAATAATAAAAATCTTAAAAAAAACTAAATTGTTCAAAATAATTCTTGAAAACACTTGCAATCATTAGGGTGTGTGTTATACCTGTCTCTTATACACATCTAGATGTGTATAAGAGACAGTCATTAGGGTGTGTGTTATACTGTTCACGTAAAGCTGTTACATTAGTGAACAGAAAATTTAAGGAGGTCCATCAGATGGAACAATGGAATGGATTTAAAGGAAAAACTTGGAAAGAAGAAGTAAACGTACGCGACTTCATCCAAGAAAACTACACACCTTATGACGGAACAGATGAATTCCTAGCAGATGCTACTGAAGCAACGACGAAGCTATGGGATCAAGTCATGGAACTGAACAAGCAAGAGCGTGAAGCTGGCGGCGTATTGGATATGGATACAAAAGTCGTTTCAACGATTACTTCTCATGGACCTGGCTACTTAGACAAAAACTTAGAAACAGTTGTTGGTTTCCAAACGGAAAAACCATTTAAACGCAGCTTGCAACCATTTGGCGGCATCCGCATGTCAGAACAAGCAGCAGAATCTTACGGCTATGAAATCGATGCGGAAGTTTCTCACATTTTCCGCGACTACCGTAAAACACATAACCAAGGGGTATTTGATGCCTATACACCTGAAATCAGAGCAGCTCGTCGTTCTGGTGTAATCACAGGTCTTCCTGATGCATACGGCCGTGGCCGGATCATTGGTGACTACCGTCGTGTTGCATTATACGGAGTGGATTTCTTGATCAAAGAAAAACAACAAGACCTATTGTATTGCGGAAACGGAACCATGTCTGAAGACATTATCCGCCAACGTGAAGAATTAAGTGAACAAATTCGCGCTTTAAGCGAATTGAAAGAATTAGGAAACATTTACGGATTTGATATTTCTAAACCAGCTCAAACGGCGAAAGAAGCATTCCAATGGTTATATCTTGGTTACTTAGCAGCCATCAAAGAGCAAAATGGTGCGGCAATGTCATTGGGACGTACGTCAACTTTCCTTGATATTTATGTTGAACGCGATTTAAAAAATGGCGTGATCACTGAAGAAGAAGCACAAGAAATCGTTGACCATTTTGTCATGAAACTACGTCTTGTGAAATTTGCTCGGACGCCTGATTACAACGCATTGTTCTCTGGTGACCCAACTTGGGTAACTGAGTCAATCGCTGGTATGGGTGAAGATGGACGCCACATGGTAACAAAAAACAGCTTCCGTTTCTTACACACTCTAGCAAACTTAGGTCCAGCACCAGAACCAAACTTGACTGTTTTATGGTCAACACGTTTGCCTCATAACTTCAAAACATTCTGTGCGAAAATGTCGATCCAAACATCAGCGATTCAATATGAAAACGATGATGTGATGCGTGGACATTGGGGCGATGATTACGGAATCGCTTGTTGTGTATCCGCAATGCGCATCGGGAAACAAATGCAATTCTTTGGTGCTCGTGCCAACTTAGCGAAAACATTGTTGTATGCAATCAACGGTGGGGTCGATGAAAAATCAAAAGCACAAGTTGGACCAAAATTCCAACCAATTACTTCTGAATACTTGGATTACAACGAAGTAATGGAAAAATATGACACAATGATGGACTGGATTTGTGATCTGTATGTGAACACATTGAACATCATTCATTACATGCATGACAAATATTCTTATGAACGCATTGAAATGGCGCTCCAAGATACAGATATTCTACGTACGATGGCTACTGGTATCGCTGGTTTCTCTGTTGCAGTTGATTCATTATCAGCGATTAAATATGCCAAAGTTCGTACGATTCGTGATGAAAACGGCATTGTTGAAGATTACGAAATCGAAGGCGATTATCCTAAATACGGAAACAATGATGACCGTGTAGATGATATCGCAGTCAACTTGTTGAAAGCTTTCATGAAGAAAGTAAAACGCACAAAAACATATCGTGATGCAAAACATACAACTTCGATCCTTACAATCACTTCTAATGTGGTTTATGGGAAGAAAACAGGGAACACGCCTGATGGACGTCGTGCAGGTGCACCATTTGCTCCAGGTGCAAACCCAATGCATGGCCGCGATACGCATGGTGCATTAGCAAGTCTTTCGTCAGTTGCGAAATTACCATATGATTACTCATTAGATGGTATTTCAAACACCTTCTCAATCGTACCTAAAGCATTAGGTCGTGACGATGAGACACAACAAGAAAACCTAGCAACAATGCTAGATGGCTATGCAGCAAAAGGTGGTCACCACTTAAATATCAACGTATTTAACCGTGATACATTACTTGATGCGCAAGCTCACCCAGAAAAATACCCACAATTAACGATTCGGGTTTCTGGTTATGCGGTTAACTTCATTAAATTAACCAAAGAACAACAAGATGATGTCATTGCTCGTACAATGCACGAAGCAATGTAATAAGCAACAACTTCAGGCGGCGGACGGGAAAATCCGCCGCCTCTTGTTTTGAGAGTATCAGACGGAGCATGGTTATCCGTCGTTTCGAAGAAAGGAAGAGCATTATGGCAGTAACAGGACAAGTACATTCAACAGAAAGTTTTGGATCAGTAGATGGACCAGGTATCCGTTTTATTGTATTCATGCAAGGATGCCGCATGCGTTGCCAGTTTTGTCATAATCCAGATACTTGGAAGATTGGCACGGGTATCGAACGAACGACTGATGACGTCTTAGAAGAGGCGTTGAAATATCGCGAATTCTGGGGACAAAAAGGTGGGATCACCGTTAGTGGTGGGGAACCGTTACTTCAAATGGACTTTCTGATCGATCTGTTTCGTAAAGCCAAAGCAGAAGGGGTCAGCACAACACTGGACACTTGCGGAAAACCATTTACACGAGAAGAGCCTTTTTTCAGTAAGTTTCAAGAGTTGATGACTGTGACTGATTTGCTGTTGTTTGATATCAAACATATCGATAACAAAGCCCATAAAGAGCTGACCACCCAATCCAATGATAATATTTTGGATATGGCAAATTATCTTTCAGAGATCAATCAACCTGTCTGGATTCGTCATGTGCTGGTTCCTTTTAGAAGCGATTATGATGACTTCTTGATCCGTTTGGATGAATTTATCAAGACGTTGAAGAATGTCGATAAAGTTGAGATCTTACCTTATCACACGATGGGGAAATACAAGTGGGATGAGCTAGGCTTGAAATATCCCCTTGAAGGGATCGAACCACCAACCGAAGATCGGGTGAAAAATGCCAAACGTTTGCTCCATGTAGATGACTATAAAGGCTACTTAACCCGTTGATCAAAACAGGAAAGAAGAGATTGCTATTGCTTCTTTCCTGTTTTTTTACTATGATTAGAAAGTGAATATCAATTGAAATAGGAGCGATGAAGAAATGTCGAAAATATTAGTATTTGGTCATCAAAATCCTGATACCGATGCCATTGGTGCAGCGATTGCCTTTGCGAACTTACAAAATCAACTTGGGAAAGACTGTGAAGCAGTAGCGCTAGGTACACCGAATGAAGAAACACAATTTGCACTAGACACCTTTAGCCTGGCTGCTCCTCGTGTGATCGATTCAGTGGCAAAGGAAACCCAAGAAGTAATGTTAGTGGATCATAACGAATTTCAACAAAGTGCAGCAGATATTGCGGATGTTACTGTATTAGCAGTGGTTGATCATCACCGTATTGCTAACTTTGAGACAGCCAATCCGTTGTATTATCGTGCAGAACCTGTTGGTTGTACCAGTACGATCGTATTGAAGTTATACAAAGAAAATCAAGTGGAAATTCCAAAAGCGATCGCAGGAATCATGCTTTCAGCGATCATCTCCGATACATTGTTGTTCAAATCGCCAACATGTACCGATGAAGATGTAGCGGCAGCAAAAGAATTAGCGGTTTTAGCAGGTGTTGAACTGGAAGCATACGGATTGGATATGTTGAAAGCCGGCACAAATCTTGAGACGAAATCAGCCGCAGAATTGCTGGATCTTGATGCAAAAAGCTTCCCAATGGGCGGGAAAAACATCCGTATCGGACAAGTCAATACAGTCGACCTAAAAGAGGTCTTTGACCGTCAAGCAGAATTGGAAGCTGCCATGAAAGAATCAATGTCAGCAAATGGCTATGATTTGTTCTTGCTTGTTGCTACTGATATCTTAGACAGTAATTCTGAGCTATTAGTTGTTGGTGAACCAATTGCCCCAGTAGAAGCAGCGTTTGAAACGACATTAACGAACCATCGTGCCTTTTTACCTGGCGTTGTTTCTCGTAAAAAACAAATCGTTCCTCAATTAACAGCGGTTTTCGAAGGATAATTAGGATAAATGTCAGAGTGCTGGTGAGATCTGTTTTGGTAGATCAAGCCAGCATTTTTCATGATTTTTTTAATAAGGAGTACACACAGTGAAATTTTTTTATAGTCCCCACTTTCGCTCATTGCAACCGATACTGGAATCTTCGAAATTCCATGAATTGGTAGAGGAGCTATTAAATAGCCAAGAGCCGCCGACACTACGAGCATTAAAAGCGAAGTTTACAGATGGTTCTTTTGATAAAATTCTTGACCGCTTGATCGCAGAAAAGTTGATCATCCGTCAAGAACGACGCTATTATTTAGGCTTCCCCATCTATACTGAACATGATCAACAGCAGATACAAGTAAGTGATGATTTCTATCAAGCAGCGCGCAATTGGTCAACACAAGAAATCGCTGGTTTTATCAAAAGTTTTGCTGCGTCAAGTGTTGAAAATAAATACTTTTACGGTTGTCAGCAAGGAGTTGAACAAGGAGCGGTCTATGCATTGAGTCATGAACAATTTCAGTTGATCTCTTACTCAGAAACACAGTGGCCACCAACACTGCCTGCTTTTTTTGAAGCGAATGAACAGTTGCGTCCCCTTGCGATCTATGATGAATTAATGGATTTGATCGGTGATGTCGATCCAGTCTATTACTTAGACCAAGTGAGTGTGATCCTTGAACGCATTCGTAAAAACAAAAAAGTCCGTCCGAGTATTTTTCTGGAATCACTTCAACGGGTCGAGATCATAAGCCCTGAGCTACATTTGTTGCTGGAAGAAATAAATTGTGATAATCTAAAAAACGAGCGTTATCCGTCTTCTGAAAAGGATCTGTTCGTCCAACGCCTTGTGATCGCTCACTTGGCAAATAAATCAGGTTCATACAATACACTTTATTTCAATAATAATTAAAATTTCTAATAATTATGTTATTTGTTTTAAATTTTCTGACTATTAAAAAGCTGCTAGATTCGATTCTAGCAGCTTTTTTTCTTATTTCTTCAAATGATAATTTGATGAATAAAAATTAAAAAACAACAATCGTTTTGTTTGGAGTTTTGATTTCTTGATGATATGATGATTCTAGAACTTTGAAAGGGGATATAAAAATGGAAGGATATAAAACGGTTGATTTTGAACAGTTGGAACAAAACAAAACGAAAGCAGAAATGATCACGTTCGTATCAATGTCAGAAATAGAAGCTGCTCGGCAAGCAATTACAAAAGCGGGGATCGATGAAACGCGTTTTTCTGATGGCGATCTCATTCTTGCGTTAAAACAAAAGGAACGGTTTGGGGCAAATACGATCGTTTCCGTGATCATTGATTGGCTCATCAATCAAAACTATCTGGTGAATCCAGCTCATGCCATGCGTTACTTAGCAAAGAAAATGGCAAATGGGCCAGTGACGAGTTACAAATTATTAAGTGAGGGTGAGTTTGATTGTGACGGGAACTACTACTTGATTGCTCGCACAAACACCACCTCATCGGCAAATAAAGTCTATAAAGTTTACACGGATGGACAAGTAAAAGAGCTTTGGCAGGCAAAATAAGTACAGATGATTTCGGCTCTAGTGAATAAGGAAAACGACTGTGTAAGCAGTAGTTAGCGGAAAAAGGATTTTTTTAGATTGAAGGTTGTGAAAGACGCGTGAAACTAAACATTCGAATCGGCTTAGCTGGCAGTCATCTTCTGATTGGTGCATTCAGCTTGCTCGGCGCTCTGCTGACGCTTTATAAAGTACCGACAAGTTTTGGTGCGATCCAAGCCTTGTTAGGTGAAATTTATTATACCGATACGGTATTTGACCGATTTACTCAGCTCTTCTTGTTGGGGATCATCAGTCTTTATACCGTGGTGACCAGTTTTTATGGGTTTCGATTTTGGTGTTTTTGCTCCGCCTCTTCTGCATTTGGGACACTGTTGGCATATTTTGAATTAACTGAAACACTTCCAGTGATGGTAGTTTTCATTCTTGTTTTAGCAAGTTTGTTTCAGTTATGGGTAGTCACATACTTCATTTTCCAAAAGCTAAAAAGTAGAGCTGAAACAGGTTGAACAGATACGTTCAAGCTGTTTTTTTCTGTCAAAGATTATTTGCTGGCAACTAAGGTTATTGCGTTACTAGCGCAGTGTTTTATGCTATGCTAGATATAGAGATGTAGTTGATTTTGAAACGATTTCTAAAAGATGAAAGAGCGTAACAAGTTCGTTGGCATTTCAGTCAACGATCAAAATGAATTTGAGGAGGACTGATGAGAGAGTGGTTACCAAACAACAGGTACTGACTGCGGAAAAAGACTTTCTGAGTGGTGAAAATTTTTATGTACAGCATTTCTTAGGCGCCCATCAAGTAGATGATGGCTACGTGTTTCGCGTTTGGGCACCAAATGCTCAGCAAGTTTGGCTTGTTGGCGACTTCAACCAATGGACGGATACCTTGCCGATGAACAAAAGGACGGAATCCGGTGTTTGGGAAATTGAGACCAACCAAGTAAAAGAAGGACAGCTTTACAAATACAAAGTAAAACAATCAAATGGACGAGAAGTATTGAAGATCGATCCTTTTGCTGTCCATTTTGAAGCTCGACCAGGAACTGCTGCCGTGTTGCATTCGATCCCACAAAAAAAATGGCGGGATGGGTTATGGCAAGGACGGAAAAAAAGACAAAAAACATTTAATCGACCTCTTAATATTTATGAAGTTCATGCCAGCTCCTGGAAGCACCACGAAGATGGCACCCCTTATCGCTTCTCCGAATTAAAAGATGAACTTATTCCTTACGTGAAAAAAATGGGCTACACCCATATCGAATTTATGCCTTTGATGGAACATCCCTTAGGAACCTCCTGGGGCTATCAATTGACTGGTTACTTTGCACTTAGCTCCTATTATGGGACACCAGAAGAATTTCAAGACTTTGTAGAGGCTTGTCATTTGGAAAATATAGGTGTCTTCGTTGATTGGGTGCCAGGACATTTTTGTGTCAATGATGACAGTCTTGCCTATTATGATGGCACGCCGACCTTTGAATACATGGATGAAAACCGTGCGAAAAATGTTCGCTGGGGTGCGATCAACTTTGATCTAGGCAAACCGCAAGTCCAAAGCTTTCTGATCTCAAGTGCATTGTTCTGGATCGAATTTTACCACATTGATGGTATTCGGGTAGATGCCGTTTCCAACATGATCTATCGCGATTATGATGAAGGTCCATGGGAACCGAATCACGAAGGGGGCAATCGGAATTTTGAAGGGTACTATTTCTTACAAAAGCTCAATTCAGTCATCAAGTTAGCCCATCCTGCAGTTGTCATGATTGCAGAGGAAAGTACTTCCGAGACCAAAATAACAGGAATGGTCGAAGGAGGCGCTCTCGGGTTTGACTACAAATGGAATATGGGCTGGATGAATGATGTCCTGCGTTTTTACGAAATGGACCCGATTTTCCGTAAAGATCATCTAAGCCTTTTATCTTTTTCTTTCATGTATCGGATGCAAGAAAATTATATCTTGCCACTCTCCCATGACGAAGTGGTTCATGGCAAAAAAAGTTTGATGCACAAAATGTGGGGAGACCGCTACAAACAGTTTTCACAACTACGAAATCTCTATACGTACATGATGATGCATCCAGGGAAAAAACTGTTATTCATGGGTAGTGAATGGGGACAGTTTTTAGAATGGAAATATGATCATGGTCTTGAATGGGTCGATTTAAACGACGCATTCAATGCAAAAATGCAGTTCTTCACCCAGACCTTGAATGAATTATACAAAGAAGAACGAGCCCTTTGGGAATTGGATGATCAAGAAGATTCATTGATGGTGATCGATGCAGACAACTTAGATGAAACGACATTGACTTTCTTACGACAAGGAAAAACGAAAAAAGATTTCTTGATCGTGGTTGTCAATCTGACACCAGTGGAGCGTCACGATTTTGCGATCGGCGTGCCATACGAAGGAACGTATCGCGAGATTTTAAACACGGAACGGGATGTATTTGGTGGAACTTGGGTGGCGAATAACCCAGACTGCCAGACCAGTAATACCCCTTTTAAGCAATACGACTATCAAATCAAAACAATTTTGCCTGCACTTGGGGCTTTAATCATCAAACCAGAAAAAATCAAAATGACTCGAAAAAAAGCAGTAAAGAAAGCACAAAAAAAAGAGTAGAGGGGGAACGGTGAGTAGATCACCAAACAAAATGAAAACAGAGATGTTAGCAATGATCCTCGCAGGGGGACAAGGGACTCGATTAGGGAAATTAACAAAGAATATTGCTAAACCAGCGGTTCCATTTGGTGGCAGATATCGGATCATCGATTTCACGTTGAGTAATTGTGTCAATTCAGGAATCAAAAATGTGGGTGTTGTCACTCAGTACCAGCCATTAGCACTAAACAACCATATCGGAAATGGTGCAAGCTGGGGATTGGATGGAATTAGTACCGGTGTGACGATCTTACAGCCATATTCAAATTCAGAAGGCGAAAAATGGTTTGAAGGAACCGCCCATGCGATCTATCAAAACATCGCTTATATCGATGAGATGGACCCGCAATATGTCTTGATTTTATCAGGGGACCATATCTACAAAATGGATTATGAAGAAATGCTGGAAAAACACAAAGAAAATGATGCTTCATTGACGGTTGCAGTTCTCGAAGTACCGATGAAAGATGCCTCGCGTTTCGGAATCATGAACACCGATAAAAATGACCGTATCATCGAATTTGATGAAAAACCAGCCGAACCAAAAAGCAATCTCGCTTCAATGGGGATCTATATTTTCGATTGGAGTCGTCTGCGCAGTATGCTGTTGAGTAACTATACAAAAGACGGCGAAATGGTCGATTTTGGGAAACATGTCATTCCTTCTTATCTCGAAAGCGGCGACAACGTTTTTGCCTATCGCTTCTCTGGCTATTGGAAAGACGTAGGAACGATCGATTCATTGTGGGAAGCCAATATGGAATTTATTGATCCAGCAATGGAGTTGAATATTCGGGATAAAAGTTGGCAAGTATTTTCTAAAAACCCAATCGCACCACCACATTTTGTGACTGAGACCGGGGCTGCGAGAAACTCTCTCGTGATGGATGGCTGTTATGTTGCAGGGGAAATCGAGCACAGTATTTTATCAGAAAATGTGCAGGTGAAAGAAGGATCGACGATCAAGGACAGCGTGATCATGCCTGGAGCGGTGATCGGTAGAAATGTTAAATTAAACCGAGTGATCGTTGGGGAAAATGCAGTGATTGGTGACGATGCAGAGATCGATGGAACAGACGAAATTGCCGTAGTCGGCTATTCTGAAATTTTAGGGGTGACGATTGATGAGAACTAATAAAATGTGTGCGATTTTAGGGAATCTGCAACGATACCAAGACTTGATGCCATTAACAGAAAACCGTCCGCTGTCGACTTTATTGTTTGACTGCAAATATCGCTTGTTAGATTTTAATCTTTCAAGTATCGAAAATGCTAATATCAAACAAGTCTATATGATTTTCAATGAAGGAGAAACGCAGTCGGTCTTCGATCATATCGGTGGCGGAAAAGAGTGGAACTTGGACGGCGTACAAAACCGTTTCTTTATTCACCTGTTCCAAGACTCATTGAAAAAGCAAGCTGAAGGACAAGAGTATTATTATAATGTCATCGACTATTTGGAAAAATCCAAATCGGATCATACCGTATTTATGGGCAGCAAAGTCTTATGCAACATTGATTTGCGTGCCTTGCTGAAAATCCATCAGCTACAAGGCAATGAAATGACCGTCGTATACAAACGCATCAGCAGTGACAATGTTTGCGAAAGTGATCTGTTGTTCAATGTAGACAGTGAAGGTCACTTAGAAGAAGCGATCCAAGCGAAAAAAGGTGAGGTCAGTGACCTTGTCAACTTATGTACGGATATTTTTATCATTCAAACAGATCGTCTGATCGCTGCGCTAAAAGAGGGGCAAAAAGTTGGCGCAACGGCAGACCTCGGTCAATTTTTACGAGAAATGATCGCTGTTGAAAATACAGGTCTATATGAGTACACTGGTTACTTAAGTAACATTTATGACATCTCTTCTTACTATCAAACAAATATGGATATGCTCGATGTGCATAAATTTACGTCGTTGCTTTATTCGAATCAAAAGATCTATACCAAACTGAAAAACGAAGTGCCAACGTATTATTCAGAAACATCTGACGTGAAAAATAGCCACTTTGCTTCTGGCTGCATCGTGGAAGGAACGGTCGAACAGTCACTCGTTGCCCGCCGCACGAAGATCCATCCTGAAGCAAAAGTCAAAGGAGCGATCATCTTCGGAAATAATGAGATCAAAGCAGGTGCCGAAGTCTCTTATGCGATCCTAGATAAAAATGTGACCATCGCAGAAGGTGTCAAAGTGCAAGGAACCAAAGAAACGCCAATCGTCATTAAGAAAAATTCTCATGTGACCCAAGACGTTATTGGAGGGGCAAGCGCATGAAGGTTCTGTTTACAGCAGCGGAATGCGCCCCATTTTTTAAAACAGGCGGATTAGGGGATGTTGCAGGGGCATTACCAAAAGAATTGGTCAAAAAAGGCGTCGAGACGATTGTGGTCTTACCCTATTTCACGAAAATGCCTGCTGAATACCAGGAGCAAATGGAAGATTGTTTTTCCTTTGAAGTGGCGGTCGGTTGGCGCAAGCAATATTGTGGGATCAAAAAATTAGTTCTAGGCTCTGTGACCTATTATTTCATAGACAACCTCTACTATTTTGGCCGCGAACGGCTCTATGATTTTTATGATGATGGGGAACGTTTTGCTTTCTTCCAATTAGCCGTGATCGAAATGATGGAACGCATTGAATTTATTCCAGACATCGTGCATGTCAATGATTACCATACGGCGATGATTCCCTTCTTGATCAAAGAAAAATATCATTGGATTCAAGCGTATCAAAACATACGCACCGTTTTGACGATCCATAACATTGGGTTTCAAGGGTGGTATAGTCGCGATATTTTACCAGATCTTTTTGGTATGGGGACTGAGAGATACGATGATGGCACACTACGTTTAAACGATTGCTTGAACTTTATGAAAGCAGGAATCTTGTATGCGGACCGCATCACGACGGTCAGTCCTTCCTATAGTGAAGAAATCAAAACCTCTGAGTTCGGCTGTGGGCTTGAAGTGATTTTACGTATGGAAAGCGGCAAACTCAGCGGCATTTTAAACGGAATTGATTACGAAATGAACGATCCAGAAACCGATCCTCATTTGGACTATCCTTTCAGTGTCGAAGATTTATCAGGAAAAGCTAAAAACAAGCGAGCGCTACAAGAACAATTTGGTTTGCCTACCCGTAAAGATGTCCCATTGATTTCTGTTGTTAGCCGTTTGACCACTCAAAAAGGGTTCCATTTGGTCCTTGAAGAAATGGAAAATCTCTTGCAATTTGATGTTCAGTTCATCTTACTAGGGACTGGCGAACATGATTTTGAAGAAGGCTTTCGCTATTTTGCTCAGAGATATCCTGACAAATGTGCTGCCGCGATTTCTTTTGATATTGCATTGGCGCAAAAGTTATACGCAGCAGCGGATCTTTTCTTGATGCCTTCCGCCTTCGAACCATGCGGACTGTCACAGATGATCGCGATGCGTTATGGTACATTACCGGTCGTTCACGAAATCGGTGGCTTGAAAGATACGGTAGATTCCTATAATCCGATCACGAAACAAGGTACCGGCTTTGGCTTTCAAGAGTTTTCACCATTTTACTTGATGAATGCCTTGAAGCAAGGGGTCGAATTGTATCAATCTGATCAGGCAACGTGGAACGTATTGGTCAAGCAAGCAATGGCAAAAGATTTCAGCTGGAATCAAAGTTCCGATCTTTATATCCAGTTGTATAATACTATCAAAGTTTGATTGTTTTAAGACAGAAGAATCCTTGTCTGCAACAGAACTGCTAGTTGTATGACTAGCAATTTTGGCGGCAAGGATTCTTCTTTTTTATAAATTGAATGCAAAAAGGAGTGTAACCCTATGACAAAAGAACGATTGCGTGAACTGCTAGAAATCAGTGTTCATGAACTCTTTGCGATTGAAGTGGATGAAGCTTCACTGCAGGAATTGTTTCAAGCACTAGCCAATGTGGTGAAGCAAATGTATTCAGAAGACTGGCGTCAAACCAGAAAAAATCTCTTGCTGGAGGATCAAAAACAAGCGTACTATTTTTCAATCGAATTTTTGCCTGGCAAAATGCTAAAAAGCAATTTGTTGAATATGCAGCTGTTGGAGCAAGCGGAAGCCGTTTTTGAAGAGTTAGGCGTTTCCCTTGATGACGTTGCGGATACAGAAAAAGACATGGCTTTAGGAAACGGGGGCCTGGGTCGTTTGGCCTCTTGTTTTATGGACTCGCTGGCTTCATTAAGCTTGCCGGGAAATGGGAATGGGATTCGCTATCGCTATGGATTATTTAAACAAAAATTTATTGACGGCCATCAAGTAGAATTACCAGATGATTGGTTACGCTCTGGGAATGTCTGGGAAGTCCGCAAAGAAAGCAAAGCGGTGCCTATTCGATTTGGTGGGCAGGTCTATCTCGTTACGGGAGAGGACGGAAAACTAGCGCCAGTCTATGAAGGCGGCTTTACCTGGCGGGCAGTTCCGTATGACACCGCGATGGTTGGTTATCAGAATCAACACATCAACACACTGCGCTTGTGGAGTGTCGAAGTGCCTGCTGAAGATGAGGCGCATTATGCGACATTGGAATCACGGCAAGCCTTAGAAAATTTGACTGCTGTTTTATATCCAGATGACTCAAACGAGATCGGCAAACGCACACGATTGATGCAAGAATACTTTTTTGTTTCTGCAGGCATTCAAAGTATCATTCGCTATTATAAAAAATCGAATCTGCCTTTAGCGATGCTCAGTGAACGAGTAGCAATCCATATCAACGACACGCACCCAGCGCTTTGTGTCCCAGAACTGATGCGTATTTTAGTTGATGAAGAAGGCCTTGCTTGGGAACAAGCGTGGGCGATCACCGTGAAAGTCATGAGTTATACGAACCATACGATCATGGCGGAAGCCTTAGAAAAATGGCCAGTTCGCATGATTGAAGAAGTGTTGCCGAGAATGGATCAGATCATCAAAGAAATTGATCGGCGCTTTGTCGAAGGAATGCAAGGGGTCCATCCGCAAGCCTTACTGGATCGGACGCGAATCATTATTGATGATCAAGTCCATATGGCACATCTAGCCATCATCGGCAGCCATAGTGTCAATGGGGTAGCCAAGCTCCATTCTGATTTACTAAAATCAGTGGTACTCCATGACTTCTATCTCATTTATCCTGCCCGTTTCAACAATAAGACCAACGGCATCGCACAACGGCGTTGGCTTCAGCTAGCCAATCAACCATTAGCCAAAGTGCTGGATCAGTCGATCGGTACGAGTTGGCGCAATGACCCCTTGGATCTGCAGCTGCTCAAAAATTATTATGATGACGAAAACGTTCTGCAACAAATTGCTGACGCAAAAATGAGTAACAAGCGTGCACTGGCAAAGTACATTCAAAAAGCAACGGGCATTACAGTAGATCCAACGGCAATTTTTGATGTGCAGATCAAACGCCTGCATGCGTACAAACGACAACTGCTGAATCTAATGCATATCTTGAAGCTCTACTTTGAGGTCAAAGACGATCCGACTGCAGCGTTTCATCCAAGAGTCTTTATTTTTGGTGCCAAAGCAGCACCAAGCTATCACTACGCAAAATCGATCATTAAAGTCATCAATGAAGTGGCGAATCTGATCAATCATGATGAAACCATCAATGATAAAATCAAGGTTATATTTTTAGAAAATTACAACGTTTCATTAGCAGAAAAAATCATTCCAGCAGCGGATGTCAGTGAACAAATCTCATTGGCCTCTAAAGAAGCGTCAGGGACAAGCAATATGAAGTTGATGCTAAATGGGGCAGTAACGATCGCGACTTTAGATGGTGCCAATATTGAGATTCGAGATGCGATCGGTGATGAAAACATTGCGATCTTTGGGTTGACGGAAGAAGAAGTGTATCAGTATTACGCCCAGCATAATTATTCTGCTTACACCTACTATGAGTCAGATCCAGTCTTGCAACGGGTGGTCAATGCCTTTATTGATGGGACGATCCCGAATATTCAAGTTGAAGGTCGGGAAATCTTTGATTCCCTTTTGAAATACAATGATGAATACTTTTTATTAAAGGATTTTCATGCCTATTGTGACGCGCAGCATCGGGTAGATAGTGCCTATCAGGATACGCAACGTTGGCGTAAAGTCAGCCTAATGAATATTGCGAATGCAGGCAAATTTTCGGCAGATGAAACGGTGCGAAATTATGCTGCAGATATTTGGCAGATCGATCCATTATTTGCCCATGTCAAAGAACCAAATGCAGCAAGCTTGACTGAGACGGTGCCTCCAGCCGAATTTAGCTGAAGTGTCCTCATCTGAAATGGTGTAGTCTTTCGTGAAATTCTCCTTAATTTATGGTATGATGAAAAAAATGCATGTAAGAGGATGAGTACAGTGGCAAATTATTTAGATGTGAAACGAAAACACTTCCGTTTTCCTGCTTATGATGATACAGATGGTGTGAAGCTGCAATCCGAGCATCGCCCCGCATTCAGTAAAGCAGATGATTGGATTTTAACCGAAATCAAAGATCCCGTGAGTCATTCTCACAAGGATGAAAATCAACCTTTGCAGCGCAAAGTGCAGTCCAGCCAACGGGATCGGGGGCACAATGTTCGTCAAAAAGAAGAGCTTGCCAATCACCGTGCCAACTTGCCTCAGTACGGAAAACGTCCAGTGAAAGAGCAGATGCCAACAGGAAAAACCAACTTTTTTGGCAAAGAGGCGAACCATTCTTCTTATCAAGTAACCAGTAAGAAGGAAAAAGCTGAGGTTCCTGTTTCTTCGAAAAAAGAATATTCGGGGCGCTCTTACTTCGTGCCTAAATATATTCCTGCATCGATTATTCCAGATGAGCAAAAACCTGAAATTACGCCGAACGATTTGATGGATGCAATGGCAAAAAAACAAGAAAGTTATTTGTTGTTTGATACTGAACCAGCAGCTTATCAAGTCAAAGAAGAAAATGATCCGACCGTCAAAAAATTCAATCGCCACCCCTCTGTTGGGATGACACGCAGTGAGTTTCGAGCCAGCAATAAAAAAAATGGTGAGAAAAAACGTTCCGTTTTAGATCGATCATTAAAAGGAATGATTGAAGACGATCAACAAGAAGAATCTTCAAATGGCTATTTTCGTTCTAAATAGCAGTGACAGTTACTCTTAATAGAAGTGGTCCTTTGAGCATAACCATGAATGATTTCAGCTAGATGGCTAACATCTAGCTGTTTTTTTTGTGTGCCGAAACTATCGATTTCACAAAGTGATTAGTTGAAATACATTTTTCACCGCCTGAGGAATATTCTGATTTTACTAAGCAATAGCGTGGGCTATAGAATAAAGTGAAACGATCAAAACCATCGTTATTTATAATGTTTGTTATTTTAATTGGCGATTTTTTTTGTCATTTAAAATCGATGGCAAGTCAAACGGTGGCAGGACAGTGGTTTTCTGATCAGCTGCAATTGAAAAAGGGAAGCAAGCGTCCTGATGGCTAAAGCTGCTCTTTGGGAAGGCCTGATCCTTGATCGATTTCAAGGGAAAGATACGCTGAAAGGTGGGGCATCAACAAATGAACAAGAAAAAGAGAAAGGTATATTTCACCATCATTATTGGCTTACTTGGAGGACTCTACTTTTTTTCAACCATGAGTGTGTTTTCTTCAAACGTTTTCTTTGCTGCGCAGCTGGAGGAAAAAACGGTTGCGAGTGAATCATTCGATCCGATACGAGAGCAAGAGGCTGAGGAAAGAGTTGCCATTTATTTTGATGAATCAACGAAATCCGGGACTGTAGGAGACCTGTTACTGGTTGCGTTTCATACGGACCGTCCCATTAGTGAAATAGCGATCCGATTGCCGAAAGCTGCGGTTATTGCTGAAGAGGAGTTGCCAAAGGGAGTCAAGATGACGCCACTCACTGAGGAGAACGGTTGGAAACTAACGACCGATACCCCTAGAAGTGATTTTTTGGTTCCATTGATAGTTGATACAGCAGGATCGTTTCCATTTGAAGCAGCAGATTCAATGATAATGCTTGAAATAAAGGAAGCACGGGAGACAAACCCTACGGACACACAAGAGGATGAGCGAACTGATTCGAGTGACTCCACTGATCAATGGGATCATTTGGATCAAGAAGATCAACTAGCAGAAGAGAAGGAAATAGAAAGCCAGCTTCCTGAGGCATCAGCATCTGATCCTGGCAATCTTTATCTTTTAGGCGACGATGTAAAAAAAAGAGGAGTTGCTAATTGGATCGAATTTATGGCTGCAATGGTCGATCCGACGGTCAATTATATTTATTTGACAGCCAGTTTTCAAACGAACGATAATCCTAGTTTAGGCATTACGGGAATTGACGGCTGGAGCAGCAGCGTCAATCCTAATGGCGGATTAGCCTATGTTTATATCAATGCCAGGGAAGTCTCAAGAACGTTAATCATCGATGGCCTCGACAACTATCAGATGGATCTTAGAGCCGTAGCGATCTGTTTTCGCGATTCGAGTGTCAATCCAGACTCCCCGTGGGACATTACTTTGCAAAATTTGAAACTCTACCATGGAAACTTTTGGGGGGCAATTGAATACCATGATTTGAATATGTCAAATCAGCAGCGTTCAATCATTCGGTACCACAATCTCAACCATACGGGCAATCAGTTGTTTTACGGGTTGCACTCTCGAGCCAGCTTTTCTGGACATTCGGTTTCGCACCAAACGCCTAGATATACATCAGACTTCAATGCTTCTTGGATGATTCACACAAATACTCAGGCGAATTTTGAAATCAACCAAATAGAGCTTCGTGAGGGAGCAAACGTCGAAATGTCGACGATCAGCTCAGGAAATCTTGATTTTTATAATACAAATGCGCGTCTCGTATTAGGGGATAATGCCCGACTATCATTAAATGCCAACGGTTCAGCTGGTGAAGCAGGCGGTGCTAATATTCGCTTTGTCGCTGGCAATGGACGCATTGAGTTAGGAAAAGGCGCGGAATTGGCATTAAATACACAAAACAACAGCCCGGCAGTCATCACATTAGGCACGCCCCATGATATTCGCTTAATGGAAAAAAGTCGCTTGTCGGTTACTGCTGCAAACCGAACGTTGTACAGTCATATTTTCTGGTTAAGTGCCAATACGCATGTCACCTTAGAAGACAGCAGCACCTTAGAGGTTGAAGCAACAAATCAAAATACAACCGCAAATATTTTCCACTTCTCTGGCACGACTGGCAATCTCAACGTAGGCAAAGACGCTACCTTAGATATTCGTTCGGACAGCCCACAAGCTGTCCAACGGCTACTTTTCTTTACCGGTGCCAACAATCCCGCAAGATTGACGATCGACGATGCCAAGCGTGTCAATTTGCAAAGAACCCGCCCCATAACGACCACCACAAATGGTCTAATTGAAGGGGGAGGAATCACTGCAAAGAATCAGGCGATTCGCCAGTGGCGGCATGGAAATACAGGAGAGACAGTTGATTTTCAGTGGCAACCGATTCTGTCCATGACTGCGGCGATTTCAGGAACCAATACCAATGTGACCAATGTATCTTCGCTAAATGAGGAAACAAGTCGAGGGTTTGCCGCGCAGTTTGCTTCTCGTTCGCAACGGTTATTGTTTGAGAACATACCAGACGTCACGGTGACCATCGATCCTTTGACAGAAGATAGAACCTTACCTAAGGCCTATACGATTTCGGGAACCGCCAATCCTGGTAGCTACCTTCGATTCCAAAGAGAGGGACTGATGCCAGAACCGACGCTTGAAACGACAGTCGATAGTGCTGGCAATAGCACGTATTTTCACACCCAAGCGGATGAAAACGGGCATTATTTACTTGATCTATCTGATTTAGAACCTTTCCAGTATTTTACTCAAGGTGAGGTGGTCACCGCTCAGGCATTTCTTGATGGCAAATGGGCAGAAGCATCAACCACTGTGGAACCCATTGGTGACGTAGACCCAAAAGATCCCCTTGATCCTGATCAACCGATTCTACCTGAAAATCCACCCTTGATACCAGAAAATCGCGGGTTTATCAGTATAGACTTTGTTTCACAATTCGATTTTGGTACAGTACCGATTCGCTCGTCGACAAGCCGCTATCCGGCGCGTCCGCAACGAATTTCTTTAGTGGATGATCATGAATCAACCGAACGACCAAACTACATTCAGGTTTCCGATCGTCGATTTCTTCAAAAGGGCTGGACCTTGAGTGCCCGATTATCAGAGGAAGGGTTCGTTAGCACGGATGCGTTTAAGCACCACTTAAAAGGAGCGAGTGTGCATTTGACGAATATTGAAATGGTTACCTCTAGAGAAAATCCCTCTGAAGCACCAGACTACTTTGATGCAATCGAGCTGGGACCGCAGAACCAAGTGATTGCACGTGCCAATGAAAAGCAAGGGGCGGGAACTTGGATTCAACGCTATGGAAACGAGGATACCATGCAAAAAAGTGTCGAGCTGGAAATCCCTATTGGCGCGAGGCCGCAAGCAACAAGTTATCAAGGAACCATCCATTGGGAGCTGAGTTTCGTACCTAGTGCTGACGAATAACCCCTTGGAAAACAAGTAAGTATGTTCTGCAATCGTGAATATGATCGAACACTGTAAAAGTTGATCAGACAAAAAGAAGTCCATTTGCCATTGGACTTCTTTTTTGTCTGAAACAAACGAGTAGTGGTTTACACTACTTTTCCCACTTTGGTAGATACGCTTTTCAATCAATAGAAGTGAGTGAAACCACAGGTAGTGTATCGATGAGCAAAATCATAACATGGTAGCCATCAACAAAATCACCTAAGCACTGTGTCTTCTCCAGAATAAATTTTAATTAGCTATTTTAGTAATTAAATCCTGCTCAAATATTTTAATTTTCGCTTGCCTTTTGATATGCTAAGAACAAGGGGGAATCAAAGATGGAAGTTGATCTACAAATGCTGGCGATGATTTTCTTTATCAATCTCGCCTATGTCACATTGAACACACTGCGATTTTTATTGACAATGAAAGGGTATCGCGTGATTGCCCCATTAGTGAGTATGATCGAAATCACGATCTATATTTTAGGCTTATCTATGGTATTGGATCGTTTGGATAACCCGCTGAATCTCTTGTTCTATGCACTAGGCTATGCTGCAGGAGTCAGTATCGGGATCAAAATCGAAGATAAGCTGGCTCTGGGCTATACAATGGTCACAGTGATCCTACCTAGTAATACGGATGAAGAAAAGAGTTTGCCGAAGATTTTGCGACAAGAGGGTTATGGTGTGACACAAAGCTTTGGTGAAGGATTGGAAGGCCCGCGACTGATTTTAGAGATTCTTTCCCAAAGAAAAAGTGAGAAAAAGCTCTATCAAACGATCAAAGCGGTGGAAGAGCGAGCGTTTATCATCAGCTATGAACCCAAGTATATTTCGGGCGGTTTTTGGACCAAAAAAATCAGCCGTAGAGAGGCGAAGTTGAAAAAGCAAGCACCTGTTGATTGAGGAACTAGAGGCAGCTTGATCCATTCGTGAAGAATAGTTGCATAATAAGCAGGGAGTTTATTGATGAGAGGAAGCGTTAGGTGTGGAAAAGAAAGCAAATGGCATGATGGCGGTCATCGCTGCACTGATCTCAAACATTTTGGTAGCGATCAGTAAGTTTGTCGGTTATGCCTTGAGCGGTAGTGCGGCCATGCTGAATGAAAGCATTCATAGTGTCGTGGATTGCAGCAATCAGATCTTTTTATTGATCGGTGATAAACGGGCAACAAAGGGACAAAGTGAACTGCATCAGTTTGGTGAAGGTCGGGCGAAATATTTTTTCAGCACGATCGTTGCGATGATGCTCTTCTTTGGTGGGGGCGCATTAGGCGTGATGGAAGCAGTGGAAAAGCTGCTGCATCCCGCCCATGAAGTCGGCAATACTTGGTTAGTGATCGCTATCTTGATCTTCGGGATGATCGTTGAAGGAAGTTCGTTGTGGATCGCAATCAAGGAGATCCGCGAGCTAAACGTCGAACGTCAACCAATCTATCGTTTTTTGAAAGAAAGTCGACATAGTGAGATTTTGATCATTTTCACAGAAGACTTTTGTGCGGTGATCGGTCTGATGATCGCACTGATCGGAACGGTTTTAACAATGATTACCGGGAACGCATTTTTTGATGCCTTCAGCGGCTTATTGATTGGTCTTTTATTGATGGTAGCAGCGATCTTCTTAGCCCGCGAATTTTACAGTCTACTGATTGGGGAAAGTGTTACTAAACGTGATTTAGCGGTGATCAAACAAGCGTTTGAACGTCCCGATGTTGATCGCTTGATCGATGTGAAAACAGTCCATTTAGGGCCAGCAGAAATTTTGATTGCAGCGAAAGTCGATATTGCCGCAAAACAAGAAGAGGTCGGCTATGAGATCATTAATGAGATCGAAGCCGAGATTCGACATCAAATGGCAGATAAAAAAGTCTATATTTATATTGAAACGGATGAGTACGATCCTCACTACATGGAGAAGCGGCGCAAACTTGTGCGACCTTCCCACTGATTTAGCTAGAATAAAGCTGTTTTTTTTGATACAATAGACAAGGATTATCACATAGTGAAGGAGATTTCAAAATTATGATCAATGCAAGTGACTTAAGAGCTGGAATGACGTTTGTTCAAGACGGCAAACTTATCAAAGTATTAGATGCCAGCCACCACAAACCAGGTAAAGGAAATACGGTTATGCGTATGAAATTACGTGACGTTCGGACTGGTTCTACTTACGATACAACCTTCCGTCCAGAAGAAAAATTTGAAAAAGCGCATATCGATACGAAAGCTGTACAATACCTATATACAATGGACGATACCGCATTCTTTATGGATCTGGAAACCTATGAACAATATGAAATTCCAGTTGAAGTGGTTGAAGAAGAAATGAAGTTCATTCTAGAAAACATGGAAGTAAAAATTCAATTCTTCGGCAGCGAAGTAATCGGCGTGCAATTACCTTCAAGTGTAATCTTGAAAGTTGTTGAAACACAGCCATCGATCAAAGGGGCAACTGTGACTGGTTCAGGAAAGCCAGCAACGATGGAAACGGGCTTAGTTGTCAATGTTCCTGACTTTGTTGAAGAAGGCGAAATGCTAGAAATCAATACAGCTGAAGGTACTTATTTAAAACGTGCAAAATAGCAAAAAAACCGCGACTTGTTCGCGGTTTTTTCTTTGCTCTTGTTGTGTTCAGAAGTGGCTCATTGTCCCTTTGCCGATCTTTTTTGTAACGGATAGATACTATAAGGTTTACTGATAAAGTAGGCGACGGAGCAGACGATCACAAAGAAGGGTAGATTTTGAAAGCCAAAGACTTCTCCACCAATAAAGATCGGTGCAAATAAGGTGCTAGTGGCGCTGCCAAAAACACTGGCATAGCCTAGTGCTGCTACCAGTTCGATAGGCAGTCCGAACAGTGGTGCCAACACGACCCCCAAAGAAGAGCCAATCGCAAACAAAGGGGTGACTTCTCCACCCAAAAAACCAATGCTGATGGTTAATACGGTCAACACCAACTTAAGCAGCCAATCATAAGAATAGATCGGTTGCTTCGTGAAACTCGCGCTGATCAAATTTGTTCCTAAGCCTGAATAACGCCCTTGATACAATAAAACAAAAAGCAAGACTAACGCCAATGCGCCAATCCCAATACGCCACAGTGGATTCGGGAAGCGCCGCTTCATGATGCGTTTCATCGTTTCTAAACAGCCCGCAAAGCTGCCGCCAACCATACCAAAAATCAACCCAATCACAAGTAATTTCAGAAAAACAGGTATCGTCAAATCGACGGATTGAGGCAACATAAGACTAAATTTTTCTAAGCCTAACCATTGAGAAGTCGTACTAGCAGTGAAAGCAGCCAGCAAAGCAGGTAAGAGGGCATGATGACTGAATTTACCGATGACAAGCACTTCCAATGCAAAGAACGTCGCAGCGATGGGGGTTTCAAATAAACCAGCAAATCCCGCAGCCATCCCAATCATGATCAGGGTGCTGGCGTACTTTTCTAGTCGCAGCCAATTTCCTAAACGATTGGCGATGGTGGCACCTAACTGAACCGCAACTCCTTCTCTGCCTGCGCTTCCTCCAAATAAATGCGTCAGCCAGGTTCCCACCATTACAAAAGGAATCAAACGCAGCGGAATATCTTTTTCTTCTTCCTGCCCGACTAAAAACACTAAGTTCATTCCTTGAGGACTCCGATCGCCATACTTTTGGAAAAGGTAAGTAAAGCAAATACCGATAATTGGTAAGAAGAGAATCAATGGCAAAAAATGACTTTCACGGAAGGCACTTAAGAACAGCAAAATTTTGCCAAAGAAAGTGTCAACAGCTCCAGCAAGCACCCCAATCACTAGACTGAGCAAACCTAATGCAGTCAGTTCAAAATACGTTGTTTCTTGTTTCTTCATTTCTATCACGATCCTTTAAAAAAGATAGGAATAATGCTCTTGCAACTATGACGAACGAGTGAAAATAAAAAATGACTACTACACACTAAAAAAAAGTGGTAGAAGTCATTAGCAAAATTGCGGTTTCAGTAAGAACTGAGGGAGACATTCATTCCCTATTAGCATCAATATTATCTGATAAAACCCTCGTTTTGTCAATGGATGCTGGTCGTGAAAAGCAATCCAACGAATACTTATCTTTTATACATACTTATGGTAAAATTAATTTCATAAGAATTTACATGTGAATTGAGCGTCGGGAGAGTCACTGGCAAGAAAAGGGATGAAAGGACGATCCTTCTACTGGTTGACCAAGGGAAAAACAGTAGGTAGTGAGGAATCGAAGGGGAAGAAAGAATGATTGCATTTATGACGATCGAAAAATGGCTGCAAAGTGAGCGTTTTTACTATGTGATCCTACCAATTCTCATGGTGGTTGGTCTGATCGCATTATTAGGGTTCCTGATGGTTCTGCTTTATCGAGAAAACCGTAACCCAAAAGTGACGCTATTGCTTGGCGGCATAGTCGTTGCGTGTCTGCTAGGCTTTTTTATTGGAGATCAAGTGTATGGTGAATTCAAAACGTACAATGCGCTGATCACACCAAATATCCGAGACCGCGAAAAAATGTTTTTAGGCTATAAATATTACGAATCTGATACTACAGCAGTTTATCAGCGCATCCAAAGCAATGAAGCGATTGAAACTTTAGGGATCTATCAAGCAGTACCAGTGGAACGGGCGATTGAATTTCTTGGATCTGCTCATAACTCCGTATATTTTAAAATGGGCGCCCAGGTTTACTATGCTCGCTATCAACCGACATTTGTGGAAGAGGAAACAACGGCTAAGCTGCAGGGGGTTCAATACCATTTGATTGATCCTTCCTTTGAAACGATCGGCTTCTATTCCGAAACCAACAACTATTTGACGGTAATTACGATTCCAAAGTCTCAAGAAACCCTCGAATATCAATCCGTCGATTCTGTGATCCCGAAAGAATTTGGGAAAAGTCAAACCCAATGGGCGTTACCAAATAGGAATGAATAACCATAAAAGAAAACTACCTAAGTCACGAAAGAAAGCTCCTTCAAGCAGGAATCTTCCGTGCGCAGGTAGTTTTTTGTATGCTTGGTCAGATAACATTACTCTCGCTATGGCTGCTCAGGTAGTCCTCTTTCTTTTTGCGAGACAATTTTTTGAAGGCGGCTTCTGCTTGAGTGGCTTCACTGCGAGTGGAAAAGCTTTCCGCATGGATCATTTGTAATGGTCTGCGACTAGCAGGACGGGTATATTTTGCTCCGATCCCTTTGTTGTGCTCTAATAAGCGGCGGCTCAAATCAGTGGTATAACCACCGTAGAAGGATTGATCGTTGCAACGCAAGACATAAAAATAATGATTCTCAGCAGCCATAGAGCATCGCCTTCACTTCGGGACTATAGGCACCCGTTTCATCATAGGTAATGAGAGGGGAATCAATTTTAAAGCCATCCGCCTTGCCATCCTTGATTCCTTCAATCAATAAAATATTGGCCTCTTTGCCTACTTTCGGATAGACGAAGCGGACGCGCTTTGGTGCGATTCGATGGGCGCGCATATGGTCCAAAATATCGAGAAAGCGATCCGGGCGATGAACCATCGCAAACCGTCCGTTCATTTTTAACGCTTTGCTAGCGGTTTGGATCACTTCATCTAAAGTTGTGGTGATCTCGTGCCGAGCGATCGCTAAATAGGGATTCGGGTTTTTGATCGCCGTCGGTACATTTTTAAAATAAGGGGGATTGCAGACCAATAGATCAACGGAATCAGGTTTGATTTTTTGAAAGAGGTTCTTCAAGTCCATAGGATAGACCGTCAGCTGGTCTTGCAAGTCGTTTAATTCGATACTGCGCTGCGCCATATCCGCTAAGCGTTCCTGCAATTCGATTTGATAAATATGAGCGGTCGTTTTTTTGCTGATAAATAAACCGACTGCGCCATTCCCTGTACAAAGGTCAACGATTACACCTCTTTTTGGCACTCTAGCGTAATTTGCTAATAAGACAGCATCTAATGAAAAAGAAAAAACTTCGGAACTTTGAATGATCTTGATGTCATCGGCATACAATTGGTCGATGCGTTCGTTCGGTTGCAACATGAAGCATACTCCTGTTCTAAATTCATTACAATGTATTATACTACGATTAAGAATAATGGGAAACGCTAAAAAATGCTTGTCATTTAAATCGTTTTTTTGCATACTTGAATAGGAGAGAAATAGAAAGGAAAATGAGTATGTTTTTTCGCTTTATGCGCGGTGTGGTTCGCGTAGTATTATTTTTGATCAACGGCAATGCTCGTTATCAAAACAAAGAGGTTTTACCTAAAAATGAAAACTACATTTTAGTGGCTCCTCACCGAACCTGGTGGGATCCATTGTACCTAGCAGTGGCTGCTCGACCAAAGAAATTTAGTTTTATGGCGAAAGAAGAGCTGTTCAAAAACCCGATTTTACGGTTCATATTGATCCATGCCAATGCTTTTCCAGTCAAACGAGACAAACCGGGACCGAGCGCGGTAAAGACGCCAGTCAAAATTTTGAAGGAAACGGATCTTAGCTTGATCATGTTTCCAAGTGGTACGAGACACGCAACGGCTTTAAAAGGCGGCATGGCGTTGATCGCAAAAATGGCTAAGGTCAAGATCGTTCCCTCTGTTTATCAAGGACCGCTGACGTTAAAAGATCTTTTTAAACGCAAACGAGTAACCGTCCGCTTTGGGGAGCCCATTGACATCAGTGACATCAAAAAGATGGACAAAGAGGGCTTGGCGGAAGTCGAACGGCGCATCCAGGGTGCATTTGACACACTGGATCAAGCGATTGATCCGTCATTTGTTTATCAAATTGATGAGTCCAAAAGAGAAGATTAATACCTAAGAAAAGCCGCTGACCCTTTTGTGATCAGCGGCTTTTTTCTAATGAGTTAATTCAATAATTCGAAAGCAAATTTGGTCCACGGTTTTAAATATTCCAACAAAGGCAGCTCGTCATTTGAAATGGCGCCGACTTTGTTTTTTCGTGTGTCTTGGTGAGGGGTCAAAACGATCTGCAATTCGTTTTTGTATTGGCCAAAGGTATCATTGCCGATAACGATATCCCCATAGGCAAAAGGTTCTTGGTTTGTATGAGGGAGGTTTTCGATGGGACGGTACTTCACCCGTGACTGTGTGGAACGAGCGACTAACGCATTACTGTCACCACGACGAAAATGATTGGTTTCGGCTAATATTCTCCGTTCGATTTCGCTGGCCTCTGCTTCTACGAAAACGCCAAAGGTCAGCTTGTAACGATCGATCGCCGCCAGAGCTTTCAGCTCTGCATCCGACGCATAAGCATTGCCGATAATCACGGTATCGATCAACCCAGAAGCAAAAAGCAGCTTCCCTTGCAGTGCCAATGGTAAATCTCGACAAGATTCTAAGGTCGGTAAGCCATCATTGACTTCCCAAGGGCCGATTTTGGCTGATTGACTAGTGATGAAGGCGGCTGTTTTCAACCCATATTTTTTAAAACGTTGGCTGCAGCTGCGGAAAAAAGCCTCCGTTAAGCCTGTGCCTCGTTGGGGGTAAAAATTGTGGCAGCCATATAAAAAAGGTTCATTGGCTTGATAAGAAAGGATATTTTCTAAATAGTTCACATCATTACTCATATTCAATTCAATCGCCAAGCCAAATGGATTAAAGGTCAGCTGGGCTTCTTTACTGCCATCAAACCCTTGATCCAAGCGGATACCGTCCGCACCTAATTCTGCAAAGAAGCTAAGATCGTCATAAGAGATCGCCAGATCACTAAAAACAGCAGGCGAAATATCTAATATCGTTTCAAAGCCAAGGTTCTTGGCAAAGCCGATAATCGAAGAGAATTTTTTTCTGACGGTCTCTTTGCCTTCACTGACTTCTAGCATACTCATAAATAAGCGAGAGTAACCAAGGGCAGCAGCTTTTTTTAAATAGTCTTGATCCAGTAAAGGATCGCTATGGTCGGGGTAAATCGAAAGGCCAATTTCTCGTTTCAATGGTTTTCCTTCTTTCTAAAAAACCGCACGAAGCACCTCTTGGCATTGGAAAAAGCTGGTGAGGAAGGCTTCTTCTGTTTGTCTTGGTGGGTGCTTCGTACGACCTTTATTTACACATTATTGTACGACTGGTTGATTTTCTTTTTCCAATTCGTTTTTGTCATAGATTTTTACGAATGGGTAATAGATCAGGATCGATAAAAGAATCAAAAGAACATTCAGCACGATCGCACGCCAATCGCCGCCAGTCGCTAAGAAAGCGCCAATTGGTCCAGGCAATGTCCAAGGGGCATTGACCGTAACTGCATTGACTAAACCAGCTGAGGTAGCGACCCACGCAATGACGCCATTGATCAGTGGTGCAATGATGAAAGGTGGGATCAAGATTGGGTTCAAAACGATCGGTGTACCGAAAAT
This sequence comes from Enterococcus sp. 6D12_DIV0197, assembly GCF_002174385.1. Classification (NCBI taxonomy): domain Bacteria; kingdom Bacillati; phylum Bacillota; class Bacilli; order Lactobacillales; family Enterococcaceae; genus Enterococcus; species Enterococcus sp. 6D12_DIV0197. Next base: position 2,569,281 of record NZ_NIBN01000001.1, on the reverse strand, counting down.
CAGTGGTTCGTTGATGTTGAAAATAGCTGGAATCAAGGCTGTTTTTCCTAGTTTTGAACCGAATTCCGATTTGGTGCGAAACGCTAACAAGATAGCCAAACCAATCGTTGAACCAGCCCCACCGATCCAGATGAACCATTGATAAAATGGTTCGGCTGCGATATTGGGAATCATATCTCCTGAAGCAAGCGCAGTCGTATTTCCTTCCAATAACTGCAACCATAATGGACGAGCCAGTGAACCAACGATAGAAGCACCATGGATCCCGAATGACCAGAAGAAGGTCGTCAAGAAGGTGATCAAAAGCACACTTGGCAAGGTGTCTGCGGCACTGACTAAAGGATCAACGACTTTTGCCACGATCGTGTGCCAGTCAAAGCCGATATAGTAAGTGATCGCACCCATTCCTAAAATAATGACTAAGGTAGGGGTCAAGGCTTCGAAAGAACGAGCGACTGCAGGTGGGACTTGTTCTGGCATCGTGATTTTAAATTTCGATTTGTCCGTTAACCGATAGATTTCAACGGCAAGAATCGAGGTGATGATCGCCACGAACATACCAGCACTCCCTAAATTGGCCATTGGCAAGACAAAGCCGACCGTTCCAGCAGCATCCAAGGCTTCTGCTGGGATATTGACAGGGGTGAAGGTCAGTAAGAAGGCGGTCGTAGCTAGGATCCCGCCAGAAAGACCATCAAGCTTATAAGAGCGAGAAAGACTGTATCCGATCCCGAATGCCGCATACAAGCTCATAATGTACATCGTCATTCGATAAGGCAATAAGATCGTTGTGGCATTGCTAGACAAGAATTGATAGATACCCCAACTTTGAGGCAGCGGTGGAAAGGCTAAAATCATAAAGAACGAACTGACGATGATCAATGGCAAGGTTGAAACGATCCCGTCACGAACCGCCCGCAAGTGACGCTGGCTGCCAAGTTTTTCCATCGGTCCTGCCAAATGGCGCTCGATGAATTGAGTGAATTTATCTAACATGGTTTATCCTCCTAAGGTGTTTTACATTTTTGCTTCCCATGGATTCGGAATGATTTTCCCTAAAATCACGCCTTGGGCTGCCCCGGTTGCTGCAGGGGCATTATTGACACGGCTGTGAAGGGTTTCATTTCCTAAGATGGCAAAAGCCACCGCTTCTTTGGCATCGTTGGAACCGCCAATGTCATCTTGTGTTCCAACGGCTACTGATTCTGGTAAATAGCCTTGGATCAGTTCAATCAGCAGAGGATTGTGGGCACCGCCGCCCGAGAGAATCACCTCCAGATCGTTTGTTCCCAACTGAGGAAAAATGAACCGTTGGTAACTGTCAGCGATGGAAAAAGCGGTGAAATCGGTTAAAGTCCTCACCAAGTCTTCAGGTGCTGCTTCGGGATACTTGGTCAATAACTGCTGCACGAAATGTTTTCCAAAAAGCTCACGCCCGGTGCTTTTCGGCGGTTGCTGGGACAAATAAAAATGAGTTCTTAAATCCTTTTGCAAGGTGGGTATAATTGCTCCCGCACGGGCTGTTTCACCAAACGCATCATAAGGCTGGCCGAATAACTGAACCATTAATTCATCGATGACCATGTTTCCCGGACCTGTATCAAAGGCATACAGCTCGTTTAAGCTGCCACTTTTTGGTAGTACAGTAACATTGCCGATGCCGCCAATGTTTTGCAGCAAACGATTTTTGCTGTCTGATTGATAGAGCAGATAATCTGTATAAGGAACAAGAGGGGCGCCTTGACCGCCAGCAGCCATATCCATCACTCGAAAATCGGCGACGACTTTCGTTTGTAAGCCATAAGCGATAATCGAAGGTTCGCCAATTTGCAAGGTGCTGTTTTTCGCTGGATCAGAATCGGGGGAGTGCCAGATCGTTTGTCCGTGGCTGGCAACAAAATCAATGCTTTTTTCTTCAATACCAGCTTTTTGGCAGAGGATTTGACACGCTTTCAAAAATTGATATCCTAATTCAGTATTTAATTGGCAGATGAGGGGAACATTTGATTCCACCGGATCACAAGCGGTTTTTATTCGTTCCTTCAATTCTTCATCAATTGGCAGCGTGACCATTTCCATCAGCTGTACAACAGTTTCGGTGCCGTAGCCATTGATTTTTACTAAAGCAGCGTCGATCCCATCCAAACTGGTTCCTGACATTAGTCCTATTGCAAGCATAGCGTTTCTCCTTTCTTTTAGAATAGTGATGAAAGCGATTGTTGAATTCGATTTCACACTCATTGTAAATGAAGTGTAATTATATTTCAAGATATAAATTTATAATTGAAAAAACATTTCAACATAATGATGTCAGGTCTTCGCTCTTTTTATCAAAAATGGGTGGTAAGTGAAATTTTGCTGGCAGAGAGATGTCTAACGATCAGGGAAAGTGGTATAATGATTGGAAGGATATTTTTTAAGAAGGTGAAGAAATGCGCTTTATACATACAGCTGATTGGCACATCGGAAAAAAACTACATGGCTATGATTTGCTGGAAGACCAGCGAGCAATTATTGATCAAATCATTGCGATCGCTTTAGAAGAAAAAGCCGCTGCCATCGTCATTGCAGGTGATCTGTATGATCGTTCCGTTCCCGCTGTCGATGCGGTCAAATTATTGAATGAAAAAATCGCAGAAATTAATCTAACGAATGAACTGCCTTTATTGGCTATCTCAGGAAACCATGATAGCCCAGCGCGGCTAGAAACTGGTAGTCAGTGGTTTCAGCAAACACGTTTTTATCTGTCCACCAGCATCGAACAAAGTTTACAACCGGTCGAGTTTGACGATACGCAATTCTTTTTGCTGCCTTATTTTGAACCGATCGAGGCGCGTTTATTTTTTGACGAACCGTTAACGAAAATTTCAGATAGTGTCCAAAGAGTGATCGAGGAGATGACCAAGCACTTTGATTCGTCAAAAAAACAAGTGTTAGTGACCCATTTTTTTGTGGCGGGCGCTAGCCAAACGGATTCTGAAACGAAAATTCAAGTTGGCGGATTGGACAGCGTGCCGACCACAGCTTTTGCGCCTTTTGATCGAGTCGTTTTGGGGCATTTACATGCCAATACCGCCCTGAAACATCCGAAAATCGGGTACAGTGGCTCTCCGCTGAAATTTTCCCTTTCTGAACGGACGAACCAAAAAGGGGTCTATCTTGTGGATACTGTAAAAGACACAAATGAATTTATTCCCCTGACACCAAAAAGGGATATCCAGCAACTGACAGCCTCCTTTGAGGAGTTGATCGATCCGGTTTTTTACCGTGAGCTGGATCGTGAGGCGTTTTGGCATTTTCTACTGACGGATCGTGCTGTGATTCCAAATATGATGAATCAGTTGCGAAAGATCTATCCATTTATTTTGTCTGTCGAACGGTTGAATGGTCGAGAACAGACGAAAAAAAGACAGCTAACGACACGAGAAACCGACCCGCAGGCCTTGATCAGTCATTTTTTTCAAGAGATGACGGGAGATTCATTGCTCGATGCACAAACCAAGTGGATCGAACAAGGATTAAATGAAGCATTTGTCGTGGAAAAGAGGGAATAGTCATGCAACCTAAGTCTTTACAAATGAAAAATTTTGGTCCATTCATTGATGAAAAATTGGATTTTAGTCAGTTGCAAGCTGGTGGTTTGTTTTTGATCAGCGGCAAAACGGGTGCAGGAAAAACGACGATTTTCGATGGCATGACGTTTGCCTTGTTCGGTGAAACATCGGGGAATCTGCGCTCAGGCAAAGAAATGCGCTCGATGTTTGCTTCACCAACCGAAGAGACCAGCGTCACCTTTACTTTTGAACATCAGCGTTTTACTTACCAGATCCAACGGAAACCGGAACAGACCTTAGCAAAAAAACGTGGTGACGGGGTCACCAACCAAACGGCAAAAGTCCAGCTGACAATTTTTGACGCCGAGGGCAAAGAGAAAAAGCAGATCAGTAAACGCACAGAAGTTGATGCATTTATCAAGGATCTGCTGCAGCTGGATGCCAAACAGTTTTTTCAAATCATGATGTTGCCGCAAGGAGAATTTCGTAATTTTTTGATTGCCAGCAGCAATGAGAAAGAACGCGTTTTACGGAATTTATTTGGCACGGAAATGTATCAACAATTTAATGAATGGTTGAAAGAGCAAGTCAAAGCACAAAGTAAAAAGCTTGAGCATCAGCAGCTGCTCGCCTCGCAAATCATGGAGCGCTTTGAATGGGAAGAAGCGCAGGAGGTTTTAACGGTTGCGGAAGGTCTGACTTTGTGGGCGCAGGATTTAGAAAAACAACAGGCGCAGCTTCAGCAGTTATTGCACAAAAAAGACCAAGCGATCCAAGAAATGAAAGCTGCGCAAGACGCTTTTTACCGTGCAAAAGAAATTGAAAATGCACGGATCGAATGGCAAGGTCTACAAGAAAAAGCCCGAGAGCTGCATGCTAAAAAAAACGAGATCGCTCAGAAAAAAGCACAGTTGAACCAGTTGGTGTGGGCGCTTGAACATCAAGAAATCATGCAGCAAAAAGAAGAACGAGTGAAAGAAGCACAGCAAGCTACTCAGCAAATCAACGAAACAAAGCAGCAGCTGCAAGAAATTCAGCAGCAACAAGTAAGCTGGCAAGACCAACGAGCGTTGATTGACGGCATCAAGAAAAAACAGGAAGCTGCTAGTCAAAAAGTTCAACGAATCCAGCAGCAGATCCCGCTAGCACAGCGCACACAAGCGCAGCAAGAAGAAGTGGTGCAACTTGAAAAAGCCGCACAAAAACAGACCACCGAATTAACGAAGATAAACCAAGAGCAAGCAAGTGCCAAAGCGCAAGCGCAGCATCTGGCAGAAGAAATCGAAGCATTGCGAGGGTTTCAAGCAGAAACGGTGAAATTAGTAGAAACGCAGGCTCTGGTAGAAAAATGGCAGCAAGCAAAAGCGCAGTTTCGTGAAGCCGAGCAAAAAGCAGGGGAACAGCAACAAATTCATTCGGAGTTGGTTCTTGAACATCAGCAATTAGCAGCATCCTTGCTGGAGCTGCAAAAAACGTTAAAACAAGAAACCAGTCAAAATGCTCGAATGCAAATTGCTCGGCTTCGTCTTTTGCTGGAAGAAAATGAACCCTGTCCGGTTTGTGGATCATTGGATCATCCGAATACACAGGAGCACACGACCTATCGCATCGAGGACATCATTGCCAGTGAACAAAGACTTGAGCAAACACAAGAAAAATTGACGAAGATCCAGCAGCAAGTATCGGCAAATCAAACGCTGCAGGAGCAAGCCGCATTGCGAATCAGCGAATGGCAAGCCACCAGTGTTGCTGCGCAGAAGCAAGTGGCATTCGCTTGGACTGCAGTTCAACAGGCATTTGCTGCCTTACAGCCGATAGAAAACCAAGAGACGATTACCGAGGAAACGACGGTAGCGGAACTAAAGAAACGGCAATCTTTCAATCAACAAAAAGCCGCTTCTTATGAAGACGCGCAGAAGAAACATCAGGCAGTAAATGAGAAATTAGCAACGTTAAATGAGTCCTATCAGCTAGTCAGTGAGCAAGCGAAAAAAGCCCAAGAAGCGCGCCAGCTTGCGGAGGGGAAATTGGCTTCTTTACAGGAACAACTTGCAGGCGCAACGTATGAACAATTACAAGCCGATTTAGCAAAAACCAATGGTTTACTGAGGGAATATACGCAACAAATTGAGGCTGATGCCCGACAAGAAGCGCAGCTAAACGAACAGCAAGCGATTCTTTCAGAGAAGCTGAAAAATCTGCAGCAATTTTTTGAAGAAAAGCAAGCGGCTAAGACAAAAGCAGAACAACGACTGACGCAGCGACTTCAAGAAGCTGGTATGACTGAGGAAACGATGCGGGAATTGATTGCCCAAGCCGCTCAAACAACCGTTCTCTCAGAAGAAATCAAAACCTATGAGCAAGAAACGGTGTTTGTTCAGCAACGGCTAGCATTGTTAGATGCACAGTTAAAAGAGCAAGCTGCGATCGATTTAAACCAATTGGAAGCTGACTACCTTCAGTTGCAGACCGTCATGGAGGAACTACAGCAAGAAACAGTTCGCAAACAGGAGAAAGTCAACGGCAATCAACGGTTGTTTGACGAGCTGCAGGTCATTTATCAGCAAAATGTCGAAGAACTGGCCCAATTAGGCCAACTTCAGCAGTTGGCAGAAACCATCAACGGCGAAAACGTCAAAAAAACCAGCTTGGAACGGTATGTACTGCAGCAATTTCTGACAGAGATCTTAGAAGTCGCCAATGAACGCTTGGCTCGGTTGACTCGTGGCCGCTATCAATTTGAATTAGCGGATAAAGTCGGGAGCTATCGAAGCTCAACAGGCTTAGAAATTGACATATATGACGATAATGCGGGACAAGTCAGAAGAGCTCATACACTTTCAGGCGGCGAAAGCTTTATTGCTGCCTTAGCGTTGGCGATCTCTTTGGCGGATGTGATCCAGCAACGAGCTGGTGGGATCGAGATCGAAGCCCTCTTTATTGATGAGGGCTTTGGATCGCTTGATGAAGAATCATTGGAAATGGCGATGGAAGCATTAGAAATGATCGAAAATGAAGGGCGCATGATTGGGATCATCAGTCATGTTCGAGAACTGCGGGCAAGAATCCTGCAGCAAGTTTTCGTAGAAACTAACGGCAGCGGGCAAAGCCGGATCCGAATAAAAGAATAAGGAGAGGAGGGCTCTTATGAAGTGGAGTATTCCAGAAAAAGTAATTGAGCGTGGCAGAACGTATGTCAACGAAGATCGCGTCTTATCTGTCACACCAGACAAAGAAAAAAATGTGTGGCACGCAGAAGTATTGGGGACAGAATTGTATTTAGTGACCTTAGATGCTACAGCCAAAGAGGTAGATTATTGCCAATGTCCGTACTGGGAAGAGCATCATTATTGCAAACACACGGTGGCAGTCGAACTTTATCTACGCAAACAAGGGAAAACACGAAAAATCAATGAGCAAACCCCCATCAAAAAAGCCTTTTCTGCTTCAGAGATGTTTTCCAACGGCTTTGCCCGCTTAGGGAGCGAAAAAGAAACGAGCCAACCCTTACAGGTTGAATTTCGGATAGATACCATCGCCACCAATCCTTACCATCAAGAAATGGATATCTTAGGGATTTCCCTCAAAGTCGGCCATCGTGGCACCGCACGGACCTATGTCGTTAAAAACATTTATAAATTTTTGCAGATGTACCAAGAAAACAAGCAGTACGCAGCGAATAAGCAGCAGACCTTCTTTCTATCTGCGGATGCCTTTGATGAGAAAAATCGAGCCTTGTTGAATCGATTGGCAGGAATCGCGCAAACGCAACAGTTAATCGGGCAAGCAGGCATTCAGATCAGTGGTAAACTTGACAAAAAGTATTTGCTGCTACCAGTTGAGTTCGGCAAAGAATTGTTGTTACAGTTAAACGAAGTCTATACGCAAATAACCATTGGTGAAACAAAAGTCAATGAAGCCGATTTTCAAATCGGTGAACCTTTGTCGTTTTCAGTCACAAAACAAGAGGATCATTTTCCGCTGGAATTCGTGAAAGATTTTGACCATTTACTTAGCTATTATAATTGGGGTCTGCTGGATGGAACCTTTTATGAACTGACTGTCGAACAAAAGGAAATCTATGTCACGATGCAACAGTTGTTTAAACGATTTGAACAGCCAGTCATCGACTATCCGAAAGAAGAACTAGCGAATCTTTTTATGAAAGTATTGCCTTATTTGCGAAAAATCGGGCGTGTCCAAGTAGCACCTGAAGTTCAAAATGAAATCGAAGAGTCTGAATTGAAAGCTGTCTTTTCGTTACGGAAAATCAAAGGACAAGTCGATTTACAAGTAGACTTCACTTATGGAGAAGTCGTTTTTTCAAGTGATGAAAAACATCACTATATGCCAGAAAATCATCCCGAGATTTTACGTGATTTTCAACAAGAAGCACGAATTGAAGCGATTATTGAAACCTTTGGCTATCAAGCGAGCACTAAAAATTGGCAAAAAAGCTTACCTGCGGGGGAACAACTTTATACCTTTTTTACAAGGGAGATCCCTGTTTTAAGGCAATTAGGTGAAGTCCGTATCGGCAAGAAGCTGCGGGAACTTTACCTTGACGCCCAACACCATCGACCAGAAATCGTTATCGAAGAAAATGGTTCTTGGTTGGATATCAAGTTTGATGTCAGCGGCATTCAAGAGTCAGAGATCAATGAGGTCTTGCGCAGCCTGTTACAGTCTGCACAATATTATACCACTGAAAATGGGCAAGTCCTTTCATTGGAATCGGAAGAGTTTCAAGAAGCAAGTGCTGCCCTGAAAAAATTGCGTCTTTCATTAGAAGCGAAAGATGGGGCGATCCAAGTTCCTTTGAATCAAGGGCTGCTCCTGCAAGAGCAGTTTGCTGATCAAGCCAGCTTTAGCGCCGGTTTTCAGCAAATGACGGAAGACTTGATCCACCCAGAAAACTTTGAGGCGCAGCTGCCAGAAAACTTGCATGCTGAGTTGCGACAATACCAAGAAGTTGGCTTCCGTTGGTTAAAAATGTTGAGCCACTATCAATTTGGCGGTATCCTTGCCGATGAAATGGGGTTAGGGAAGACCGTTCAGACGATCAGCTATTTACTTTCAGAAAAACAAGAGAAACAAAAATTGAATGCATTGATCGTGGCACCGGCGAGTCTAACATTCAACTGGCAACAAGAAATCAAACGGTTTGCGCCGACGATTTCTGCGTCTGTCATCAGCGGAACGAAAGAAGAGCGCGAAGGGCAGATGGCGCAGTCAGCGGACGTCCGCATCACTTCTTATGCAAGCTTGCGGCAAGACATTGATGCTTATCAAGCACTAGATCTGACTTGTTTGATTTTAGATGAAGCGCAAATGGTCAAAAACAGTGCGACCAAAACGGCACAGGCCTTGCGCTCCTTGGAAGTTCCACAGCGGTTCGCCCTCAGCGGCACACCGATCGAGAATAATTTAGAAGAATTGTGGTCCTTGTTCCAAATGATCATGCCAGGCTTTTTCCCGAACAAGCAGAAATTTAAAGAGCTGTCTACGCAAGAAATTGCGAAAATGATCAAACCCTTTATTTTGCGAAGAGACAAAAAATCCGTGCTGCATGATTTGCCGCAAAAATTGGAAACAAATTATTACAGTGTTTTAACAGAAGAACAAAAGAAAATCTATTTGGCGTACTTGCGGCAAATGCGGGAAGAAATCGCGCAAATGGATTCTACGTCTTTTCGTAAAAATCGAATCAGTATCTTAGCTGGTTTGACTCGACTGCGGCAAATCTGTTGTGACCCACGATTATTCGTGGAGGATTATGAAGGGTCTTCTGGGAAACTTGAACAGGTCAAAGATTTACTCTTAGCAGCCAAAGAAAATGGGCGTCGTGTGCTGTTATTTTCTCAGTTTACTAGCATGCTTTCGATCATTGAAGAAGAGCTAGCACAAGAAGGGTTTGAGTCCTTTTACTTGCGAGGCAGCACACCGCCGCAAGATCGTTTGACGATGGTCGATGCCTTCAATAGTGGAGAAAAGGACGTCTTCTTGATCTCGTTAAAAGCAGGAGGAACAGGACTGAATCTGACCGGCGCAGACACCGTGATCTTATACGATTTGTGGTGGAACCCGGCGGTAGAAGAACAAGCCGCTGGACGAGCCCATCGGATCGGTCAAAAAAATGTTGTCGAAGTCTGGCGAATGATTGCTGAAGGAACCATTGAAGAACGAATGGATGCGTTGCAACAAGAAAAACGTGAGCTTTTCCAAAAAGTGATCCAAGGCAATGAAACACAGCTTCAACAAATGACAGAAGAAGATATTCGCTTGATATTGAGTATCGGCGAAGAAAGTTAGCCAATCAAAAAGATGGACCTGCCGCAGGAGCAAAGGTCCATCTTTTTTTAGTTATACATGTATGCAGGCACTTGCATCAGTGTGTCAATACTGTCTTGCAGCTGTGAAAAAGCAGTGATCGATGCATCTGGTAAGTCTTCCAATCCACTAGGCGCTTGACGGAGACGATGATTGAACCACAAAGCTTGCCAACCGGCTTTCTTACAGCCAACCACGTCATTATCAAAATTATCACCAACGTACAGTGTGGTTTCCGGATCAAGAGCAAAGGCGGTTTCTGCCAATTGGAAAATTTCTAGTTGCGGCTTTTGATAACCAGTTGCTTGTGAAATGATCATATGCTCTGGTTTGATCCATCGAGTCAGTTGCAACTGATCCAATTTTTTTTGCTGGTGGTCAGTGGGACCATTGGTAATAATTCCTAGTTTGACTGGCAATGTGGACAAATAGTTCAAAGTTGACTCAACTTCAGGATGCAGTGTGATGGCATCTAGTTCTTGTTCATAACACAGCTGAAACATACAGCTTTCTTCCATTGTAATAGGTAAGTACCCTAAATCCGTTAATGAATGGGTCAGTCGAAAATAACGAAAATGATCTAGCGTCCATTCATTTGCCAATACCCGTCCAAACTGCTCATCACTGTGCACCCGAAACCGTAAGTAAAGAGCAGTTAAATCTTTGTGGGCTATTTGTGGGAAACATGAGGTTACGGCATTGCGAAATGGTTGTTGCTGGTCATATAAGGTATCATCGACATCAAAAAGAATACTAGTGATCAAAAAAGACACGCCTTTCAGAGTTAGTGAAAATTTTCAGTTTGTTTTCGAATCAATCATAAGCCATTATTCCTGTAAAAAAAAGAGGGAAATCCCTGTAAAATAAAGGTTTTATTTACTGTTTTTAGAAATCCGCGTCTTTATAGGTTTTCAAAATTATAGTGAATTTTACCCATTTTCACATGTTTCTCATTTTGCATTTCTACTGAGAGTTGCTTATAATGAAAGCTATTGAGGAGGGGGAAATGTGTTAAAAAGGTTTTTTCGTTATTATCGACCGTATCGGTCACTATTTATACTTGACTTTACTTGTGCGGTATTTGCTGGTTTATTGGAACTAGCCTTTCCAGTTGCCGTCAACCAAGTAATCGATAAGATCATGCCCCAGAACAACTTTCGCCTAATACTGTTGGCATGCTTAGGCTTGTTCTTGTTTTATGTGATCAATACTGTGTTGCAATATATCGTGGTTTTTTATGGTCATAAACTTGGGGTCAATATTGAAACTGATATGCGTCAAGAGTTATTTCGACATCTGCAAACGCAATCTTTTGAATATTATGATAATCAAAAGACTGGCAAGCTGATCAGTCGTTTGACTACGGATCTCTTTGAGATTTCTGAAGTCGCTCACCATGGGCCAGAAGATGTTTTTATTACCATCATGACTTTGGTCGGTTCATTCCTATTGATGTTAAATATGCATGTTCAATTAGCTGTGGCAACATTTGCGTTGATTCCCTTGATCACGATCGCCTTGGTTTTTTTCAATAAGAAAATGACCAAAGTCAACACACAGATCTATGATAATCTCGGTGAGTTCAACGCCGGAGTGGAAGCATCTGTCAGTGGCATTCGAGTGACACAATCATTTGCCAATGAAACGTTTGAACATAAACGCTTTGACGGGTTAAGTGAGATTTATCGGCAGTCTAAGATCCTTTTTTATAAGGTAATGGCAATCAGTTCAGCGTACAATTATTTCTTGATTCGGTTGATCAACTTGTTTGCTCTGATCTTTGGTGCCTACTACGTGATTCGTGGTGAACTGACGAACGGTCAGTTCGTAGGGTTTATTTTATTGTCAAATGTCTTTGTTAGACCAATTGAGAAGGTTAATACGATGATCGAAAGCTATCCGAAAGGCATCGCTGGCTTCAAACGCTTGACCGAAGAGTTGGATAAAGAACCGACGATCAAAGACAAGCCAGGGGCACGGGCAGTAACTTCCTTAAAGGGAGACATCGTCTACCATGATGTTTCTTTTTCCTATGCGGATGCGACGAAAGTCTTGAATCACATCGACTTGTCGATCAAAGCGGGTGAGACGATCGCCTTCGTTGGACAAAGTGGTTCAGGGAAAACAACGTTATGCAACTTGTTGCCGCGGTTTTATGAAGTCACGGAAGGCGCCATTACGATTGATGGCATCAATATTCAGGAGATGACCTTGGCATCTTTACGTCAGCAGATTGGTACGGTGCAGCAAGATGTTTTTCTTTTCCCAGGAACGATTCGAGAAAATATTGCTTATGGCAAACTTGATGCAACAGAAGAGGAGATTTTAAAGGCAGTCAAATTGGCACACTTAGAAAAAGTCATTGATCAAATGACGGATGGCTTGGATACGGTCATCGGTGAACGAGGCGTCAAATTATCGGGTGGCCAAAAGCAGCGGGTAGCGATTGCTCGGATGTTCTTGAAAAACCCGCCGATTTTGATTCTAGATGAAGCAACTTCAGCGTTAGATACCGAAACGGAACAAGTGATCCAAGAATCATTGAATTCTTTGGCAGATGGGCGTACAACCTTGATCATTGCCCATCGCCTCGCAACGATCAAACATGCGACACGAATCATTGTCGTTAGTGAGAAGGGGATCTTAGAAGAAGGAACCCATGAAGAGTTGATGGCGAGAAAAGGGCATTATCGTGCATTGCATGATGCTCAATTTGCTCGTGACCGAGAACCAACACTCGCTTAGAAGAAAGACATGGCAAACGATCAGTTCAAGAATAGTACAGTCTATTATGCTTTGTCAGTGACCAAGCAACAAATTGGCTGGCTTCTTGGATTGATCGTTTTTTACTGAGTTTTTTGTGAGAAACCCTTTTCATTTATAAGCAGATGTTCATTTCTGCTGCTGTTTTATAGCAGATTATGACAGAAATGCTTCTATGGTTTTCTGATTAAAAAGGAATGTGATACAATAAAACCAAGAAGAAAGAGAGTGGTTGCGATTACTAGCACAAAAAAATAACATTCATTTTCATTGTAGCGCGATCGTTTCTCGGCAAAGGAAGGATCGTGAAAAAGTTCTTTTGAAAACGATTGAGCGACTGCCTTGGTTTTTCTCTCAGTTTTTGATTACATCTGTAATTGTCGTAGTAAAATTAAAAAACGTTGCCTTCTGTTAAAAGAATATTTTAATATTCTGACATCTTTTTGATACACCTTTGACACACTGTTGTATAAAAGGAGTAATATTAAAAAAAAATTTGAGTTTTCTCATTTAAAAATAAACTTTTTGAAGGAAACCTTTTGCCTTAAAGGTTTCGCTTTTAA
>NZ_NIBN01000001.1:2291369-2555971 GCF_002174385.1 Enterococcus sp. 6D12_DIV0197 | reverse complement strand
ATATGAGATTTAGACTAGATTTTTTTTAGTTAAACCTGTATAATTGAAATCAAGCGAGGGAACAGGACTTGCTTGATTGAAAATTAAAAAGGAGAGATGCACGTTGTTGACACTATACACTTCCCCAAGTTGCACATCTTGTCGCAAAGCTCGTGCGTGGTTACAAGAGCACGAAATCCCTTTTGTTGAAAGAAATATTTTTTCAGAACCGTTAAATATTTCTGAGCTTAAGGCAATTCTACAGATGACAGAAGATGGCACAGAAGAAATTATTTCCACCAGATCCAAAGTATTCCAAAAGTTGAATATGGATCTAGATGACCTGCCCCTAAAAGATTTATTGACACTTGTTCAAGAAAACCCAGGATTATTGCGTCGTCCGATCATGATTGATGAAAAACGATTGCAAGTTGGGTTCAACGAAGATGAAATTCGTCGGTTCTTACCTAGGGATGTTCGCCAACTGGAACTAAGACAAGCGCAATTAATGGCAGGATTATAAATTTGACTTCATCGACTCGCTTTCTCTTTGAAAGTGAGTCTTTTTTTGAGTTTTTATGTTTTTCTTAAGAGGATATTCGTTTTCTCTTTACTTTTTATCAGGTTTCGATACAATGAACCTATAGTGAGTAGCAAAAGTGAGGTGTAGCTAATATGGAAATGGAACATATCAATGAGAACACCATTCGTGTATTGATCAAAAGTGAAGACTTAGCTGCGAGAGGCATCACTTTTCTTGACCTTCTAGGAAATCACAATGAAATTGAAAACTTCTTTTACAGTATTCTTGAAGAAGTTGATATTGACGAAGAATTTAAGGGCAGTGAAGCTGTAACTTTCCAAGTCTTGCCTAAAGGCGATGGGTTAGAATTGTTTATTAGCAAAAATCTTCCACCAGAAGGAATGGAAAATTTTGATGAGATGAACGATGAAGCGAATGAAGACATTACCGACATGTTGAAAAAGCATGTGGCGGCTCAATTACAAGAGTCGGAGCAAGCAGAAGACATCGGCAATCGTTTTGTATTCGAGTTGTTGCGATTCGAAGATATGATTCAATTGGCATCCGAAGTATATTTGGATTCCGTTGCAACCAATCTTTACCAAATGGGTAACCATTATTATATTGAAATTCGATTCATGGATGCAGAGGTTACTGATATTGAAGTGGAAAATGCACTTTCTTATTTGATGGAATTTGCCCAACGGACATCAGTGACGCCAGAGGTTTTATCTGAATATGGTCAGTTGATCATGGAAAACGATGCACTTGAATTGACTCGTTTCTACTTCAAGAATGATTAATGAATGAAATTCATTTCCAGCCAAGAACATGTTGCTAATGTTCTTGGCTTTTTCAATTGTGTTTGATGAAAATGGCGTATCTTTTATTGAGGTGAGTTAGATGCTGAAAGCATTGAACCAAAGAAAAGAAGTCATTGCAGCGAAAGGGAGAAAGAAAGCATCAGGTCCTTTTTATTGCCCAGGGTGTCACCAAGAAGTGACTTTGCGGCAAGGAACCAAACGACAGCCCCACTTTGCCCATCAAGCAACTGCTGATTGTCAGACTTACAGCGAAGGGGAGACGAAGGAACACTTGGAAGCCAAACAACTATTGTTTGAATGGTTTCAAGATACAGGGATTGAGATCGAAGCCTTTTTGCCTAAACTCCAACAGCGTCCTGACCTTTGTTATAAGAATATCGCCATTGAAGTACAGTGTTCTTCCCTCAAGTTTTCACGTTTTCTTGAAAGAACCAGCACGTATTTAGCAAACGGCTATCGACCATGGTGGATCTTAGGGGAGAAATTGCATCCGAAACGCCAATGGTCACTTTTGGCAAAAGCCTGCTGTAGTTATCAGGCAACTGGTTTTTGTTTGTGGCTGATTGATACGCAAAATCAATCCTTAATGAAGTTAGAACAAATCAACTGGCACTATCAAGAAGGAGTCAGCAGTCAACAAAGCGATGCTCGAAAAGGGGCGCCTTACAATAAAGAAACACTTCGCCCTTTGTGCAAAGGACAAAGATCAAACCATCACCGTCCTCCTGAGTGGCTTGCTGCAGACTATCAGGTGTGGTTGATACAAAAACTGCGAAAGAACCTGCCAAAAATCCGTGTGATCCAAGAAATATTGTATCCGTTAAAAGGCAATGTCTCCCAGCTGCCTATGTGGTGCTATTGTGCAAGTAGCTTTGGCATTTTATTTGAGCATCGAATATTGGTTTTTCGCTTTCTTTATTTAAGTGACTGTCCACTTCGTTTTGATCAATGGGTGGCACGACTGCGGCAGCTGGATTGGCAATGGCAATTCCCGTTACTGGATCAACGGGAAATTTTGCGCGGACTCTTTCAAGAATGCCAATATTTAGAAAATTCGGTTTCTTTTTAAGCCAATGATTTGGTTTCACTGAAAAGTATGATAAGATATTTTTAACCAATGAACAAGGAGTGAAGGGAATGTCAGAAACAAAACAATTACCAGCACGTAAATCGATTCCAGTCGAAAAAACGTGGGACTTAACGAAAATCTATGCCGATGATGCGGCTTTTGACATAGAATTTCAAGAGATCCAAGCACAAGTCAAAGAAGCAAGTCGTTACCAAGGCACTTTAGCCGATGGGCCGCAAGCCTTCTTATCCGCATTAGAATTTGTTTTAGCGCTTTCTCGTCGTTTAGAGAAACTCTATGTATACAGTCATTTGAAAAACGATCAAGATACTGCCAATACGACGTATCAAGGCTTGTATGCAAAAGCAAGTAACTTAGTTGCGCAAGTAAGTGAAGCCGTTGCTTGGTTTGATCCTGAGCTATTGACAATGTCTGATGAAACGATTTGGGACTATTTCGATCAAGAGCCGAAACTAGCTGTTTATCGTCATATGATCGAAAAAACCATCAACGAACGTCCACATGTCTTGCCAGCGGAGCAAGAAGCGTTATTAGCTGGTGCTGGCGAAATTTTTGGGGCACCTGGCAACATTTTTTCTGTTTTAAACAATGCTGATTTGGATTTTCCAGTAGTTGAAGATGAAAACGGGGAAAAAGTGCAGTTATCTCATGGTGTATACGGTGAGTTGATGGAAAGCACGGATCGGTCTGTCCGTGAAGCAGCCTTTAAAGGTCTTTATGGTGTCTATGAGCAATTCCGCAATACCTTTGCCCAAACATTAAGCACCAATATCAAAGCCCATAACTTTAAAGCAAAAGCCCGCAAATTTGATTCGGCACGGCAAGCCGCTTTGAGTGCCAACCACATTCCTGAAAGTGTCTACGATACATTAGTGGATGTCGTCAATCAGCACCTGCCATTGTTGCATCGTTATATGGCATTAAGAAAACGCCTGTTGGCTGTCGATACGTTGCATATGTATGATGTTTATACGCCGATTTTAGGGGAAGCACCCATTCGATATACCTATGAAGAAGCGGTCGAAAAAGCGAAAGAAGCGTTAAAACCATTAGGTGAAGAATACCTTGCGGTGGTTGAAGAAGCCTTCAGCAATCGGTGGATCGATGTCGTTGAAAACAAAGGCAAACGCAGTGGCGCGTATTCTTCTGGTGCCTATGATACGCTGCCATATATCCTGATGAACTGGAATGATCGATTGGATCAACTCTTTACTCTTGTTCATGAAATGGGACACAGTGTGCATAGTTACTTTACACGTAATAACCAGCCTTATGCCTATGGCGATTATTCGATTTTCTTAGCAGAAATCGCTTCAACCACCAATGAAAATATTTTGACAGAGTATATGCTGCAGACTGAAACAGATCCACGGGTCAAAGCTTATGTCTTGAATCATTTTCTTGATGGCTTCAAAGGAACGATTTTCCGTCAAACGCAATTTGCCGAGTTTGAACACTTCATGCACGTGGAAGATGCGAAAGGAACGCCGTTGACCAGTGAGTTCTTAAGCGAGAACTATGCCGAGTTAAATGCAAAATACTACGGACCTTCTGTTGAAAAAGATCCTGAGATTCGTCTTGAGTGGTCACGCATTCCGCATTTCTATTACAATTACTATGTTTACCAGTATTCAACCGGATTTTCGGCAGCTTCTGCTTTAGCGAAGAAAATCTTAGCAGGTGAACCAGATGCCTTAACCAACTATTTGAACTATTTGAAAGCTGGACGCAGTGATTATCCAATCGAAGTCATGAAAAAAGCGGGCGTCGATATGACAAAAGCAGATTATATTGAAGACGCGATGAAAGTATTTGAGCAACGCTTGAATGAATTGGAAGAACTCGTCAAAGAAATTGAAGCATAATTGAAAAGCGAACCAATCCGTAAAGGATTGGTTTGTTTTTTGTTTGTCCACAATAAAAAACGCTGCGCAGCGAGCCAAACACAAGATCATCGTTTGGCTCGCTGCACAGCGTCGCTATTGAATAGGGTTTCATAAAAGAATCAACCCGCGATCAATTTCATGAATAGTGGAAAGTTTTGGTGCTTTCAAAGACTGAGCTTTTTGCAAAAATGTATCGAGTTCTGTTGCTGTACCACAGACGAGCGGAAGACTTCTCAGTTCCTCTGATCCTTCTAAAAGGACCCCATATTCTTCTTCACTTGAAAAATCATACACCACAGCAGAGGGTGTGATCGTGATGCCCATATCTTTGGCTACACGCTGATCGGTGGCAAAGTTCTTTTTCACTAGCTCAGAGGATCGATCTTCTAGGAACATCTCTAAATCACCATTCGTTTCAGAAAATAATTCTTTCACTAAGGCATCGCTATATTCTTGTCTTTCGATCCCTATCCGTTGTTGCAGTTTCAACAAGAAATCCCGCGCAATTTTTTTCCCTTGCAACTGAGCGGCCTTATAGTCCAGTGATGCAGCATAGATTTGGTTGGTCTGTTCATTTCGCAAGACCAAATCCGTCTTATTCATGGACAAATAGTCCATTGAGACACCTACGGAAAACAAGTTAACGAAAGGTAGGATCTGCAAATGGATTTTTTTGCGGCTGGTGTTTAATTTATTGAGAATCTCTTTTTCGATATCATAACAAATAGGCCCAATCGGATTAATAAATAAAAACAGTTCGATCATTTGAATCTCTCCCCAATTAAGATTCTTTTGTACCTTGAAAAACAAAATAAGTATGTTTTATTAAATATAGCAAAAAAACGCGAAAAAAGTAAGCAAAAGGACAGCTTACTACGATTTTTCTTCAACGGCTCGGATGATCTTGTTTTTCGCTGGTCGGTAAGGAACGCCAAAGAGACGTAACAAGGAGTGAAAGGCATCTTTCCCTTTAATCGGTTCGTTGACTTCTAACTCCAACTCATAATCATGCTGTTGACCATACCAGCTTTCATCTAACGCGAGCAATCCTTCTTCAATCGGAAATTCCGCCCGTTTCGTTTTTAATGCTGCGATCATACGTAACGTGTCAGGCTCGATACCTGCCGCTCTTAGGCGCTGAGCAACGATACCCGTAGGTAGAATTTTTTCTGAAGCAATCAATAAAGCTGCGGACGTTTTCGTCAAAGGATCAGTCGTCTCTAATAACCCGTGCTCAATGGGGGTTTTTAGCGTTAATTCCGCATTGGTAGCAGTCGTGCGAATACGCAAGCCAAAGTGCTTTTCCCGCAGCTTATGATCTACCGTATCAAAATAGTAATTGGTTTGTATCTTAAATGCTTCTTCTGACAAATTGTAATAAGCAAGCAGCTGGTGGTATTCTTTTTCCGTCAACATCGTCTTGTATTCGATCTCTACTTGTTCGCCCATCGTTTCTCACTCTCTTTCTATTGCAACCATAGTGTACGCTGTTTCAGCTATTCCGTCAAAGAAACCAAACAAAGAAAAGCAGAGATGTTGGGGGAGAGACAAAAAATCTTTTGTTTCTGCTCTTCTGTTCATTCAGTTTTATTCCAAGAGTATGGTAGAATAAGAGGTATGTTATGAACAGAATCGAGGGAGAAGAATGATTCGAGATTGGGAAGAATTCTTAGCGCCTTATGAACAGGCGGTTTCAGAATTAAAAGTAAAATTAAGAGGCATACGAAAACAATATCGGGAACAAAACAAGCATGTTCCCATTGAATTTGTCACTGGGCGGGTCAAGCCAGTGGATAGCATTTTAACGAAAAGTAAATTACGTGGGATTGCTTTGGATCGGCTTGAAGAAGAGATGTCTGATATCGCTGGCTTGCGAATCATGTGTCAATTTGTGGAAGACATTCACCAAGTCGTTGAACTCTTACGAACACGCAAAGACATGAAAGTGATCATTGAACGGGACTATATCACCAGTAAAAAAGCCAGTGGCTACCGTTCGTATCATCTAGTGATCGAATATCCCGTTCAACTGATCGACGGGGAAAAAATTATTTTAGCTGAGATTCAAATTCGGACACTAGCGATGAATTTTTGGGCAACGATCGAACATTCACTAAACTACAAATACCAAGGGGAATTTCCCGCTGAAATCAGTGAACGGCTGCGTCGGTCGGCAGAAGCCGCCTATCAGCTAGATGAAGAAATGTCCAATATCCGTGAAGAGATCCAAGAGGCACAACGGTTATTTTCACATGGAAAAGGCAAGCGAGGCGGACATGATCAGAACCCGTTGCCAAAGGGGGAAACGGAATGAAAGGTATCCGCGTGGCAATCGTCCATAATCAAGAAAGCAAGTCGGTAGAAGTGACAAAGCGTTTAACTACGCTTTTAGAACAGTCAGAAAATAAGATCGATCAAGACAATCCTGAATTAGTGATTTCTGTTGGGGGAGATGGCACGCTCCTTTCTGCTTTTCACTTGTACAATCATAAGTTGGATCAAGTACAGTTTTTAGGCGTCCATACGGGTCATCTCGGCTTTTACACGGACTGGCGAGATTATGAATTGGAAGAACTAGTCGAGTCATTATGCAATGACCATCAAAAAAGCGTCAGCTATCCGTTATTAGATGTCCGTATCACGTATGCGAATGGAAAATCAGACAAGCATTTCCTAGCATTGAATGAATCAACGATCAAGCGCGGCAATCGAACGATGGTTGCCGATATTTCTATTAAAGAAGACCTCTTTGAAAAGTTTCGCGGCGATGGCTTATCGATCTCAACGCCCACTGGCTCCACTGCCTATAACAAGAGTGTTGGTGGGGCAGTCTTGCACCCAAGTATCAATGCCTTTCAATTGGCAGAGATTGCTTCGTTGAACAATCGTGTCTTTCGGACCCTTGGTTCGCCGATCGTCGTGGGTCACCATGAATGGGTCAAAGTACAACTGCAGCAAAGCACCGACTATTTAGTGACGATCGATCAGTTTACCATCGAACAAGAAGAAATCGATGCTATCTATTACCGTATTGCCGATGAACGGATTCATTTTGCGTCTTATCGGCATATGCATTTTTGGAATCGGGTCAAAGATTCCTTTATTGGAGAAGAATAAACCCATGGAATTTACGTATCACTATACTGGACAAGGACAGCAAGTCAAATACTTTTTGAAGGAACACGGGGTGTCCAAAGGACTGTTAGCAAAAATCAAATTTCAAGGCGGAAAGATATTTGTCAACGATCACGAGCAAAACGTCTTGTTTTCTTTGGCGCAAAATGATAGGGTAACTATTGTAATTCCTCCTGAAGGGGAACATGAGACGATGCTGGCTGACCCGACACCGATTGAGATCGTGTATGAAGATGCCCATCTGTTAGTCGTGAATAAGCCAGCAGGCATCTCATCGATCCCTGCGCAATATCATCCGACTGGCACGATGGCCAATCGCGTCAAGGCCTACTATCAAGCGCAGCACTATGAAGATCAAGTGATTCATGTAGTCACGCGGTTAGACCGTGACACATCAGGACTGATGCTTTTTGCAAAACATGGGTTTGCCCATGCGAAGCTGGATAGCCAGTTGCGAAAGAAGCAGGTCGTAAAAAAATATCAAGCCCTCGTTGCTGGTGAACTGCCCGCACTTTCTGCCCATGGTGAGATTGAGCTGCCGATTGCTAGAGACCTGACGTCACTATTGAAACGCAAGGTCAGTGACGAAGGAAAAGAAGCACGGACGGAGTATTGGCTAAAACAACGCAATTCAGATTGCGCTTTAGTTGATATTCAGTTACACACAGGCAGGACGCATCAAATAAGGGTCCATTTTTCTGCAATCGGTTGTCCTTTATTAGGAGACGAGATGTATGGCGGTACAATGGCTCTTGGGATCAAACGACAAGCATTACACTGCTGTCAGCTGCAATTTCAGCATCCCTTTACGAATGAACCGTTGGCTTTTAAGCTGCCCTTACCAGCAGACATGGCCGCTGTTTGCTCAGCCATGGATAGGCAATAACAAATGAGGTGAAGAGATTGGATGAAAATCAAGAATTAACTGAACGGTTTGATCAACTGAATCAAGCATTAAAAGACAATGATATCCAGGGATTTCGTGAGGCGTTCTTGGATCTGCATATCTACGAGCAGGGTCAGTTCTACCAATCTCTAGAAGCAGCCGATCGACAAATCGTCTATACGTATCTTTCCCCGAAAGAATTGGCAGACATGTTTGACGTCATTGAAGAAGATGATGAACACATGGTGGACTATCTTTCAGAGATGCGCCCTGCCTATGCGGCTGATATGTTGGCGCAAATGTATACCGATAATGCGGTTGACCTGCTGAATACTCTGGATAAAAAACAAACAGCAAAATATTTGAGTTTGATGACCGCTGAAGCTGCTAGCGAAATCAAAGAGCTGCTGCATTATGAAGATGAAACTGCTGGATCGCTGATGACTACCGAGTTTGTTTCCATTGTTGCCAACCAAACGGTTCGTTCAGCGATGTATGTCTTAAAAAATGCCGCAGATGTTGCCGAGACGATTTACTATATTTACGTCGTGGATACTGATAATAAGCTTGTGGGCGTTATTTCTTTAAGAGACTTGATCATCAATGATGAAGATACCATGATCGCTGATATTTTGAACGAGCGGGTGATGTCGGTCCATGTTGGAGATGACCAAGAGGATGTCGCTCAGACCTTCCGAGATTATGACTTTCTCGCATTGCCAGTCACCGATTATGACGATCACCTATTAGGGATCGTGACCGTCGATGATATCATCGACGTTATCGATGATGAAGCAGCCAGTGACTACTCTGGTTTGGCAGGGGTCAATGTGGAAGAAGTCAGTGAGAACCCGATCAAAGCGTCTTCGAGACGCTTGCCTTGGCTTATCACCTTACTCTTTCTCGGAATGGCCACCGCCAGTCTGATCAGTCATTATGAAGAGTTGGTCAGCGAAGCAAGTATTCTCGCTGTCTTTATCTCACTGATCACTGGGACCGCCGGTAATGCTGGTACCCAATCCTTAGCCGTAGCCGTTCGTCGTCTGGCGATCAATGACGACAAAGAAAACAGCTTTATGAAGACGGTTGTAGGTGAAGTGCTGACGGGACTGTTCACAGGTGCCATCACGGGGTTGACGATTTTTGCTATCGTAGCTGTCTGGAAACAAAATCCGATTCTAGGGTTTGTGATTGGGATGGCGATGATGTGTGCCATCACAGTAGCCAACTTAGCGGGAAGTTTGATCCCGATGCTGATGGACAAGCTGGGTTTTGATCCAGCAGTGGCAAGTGGTCCGTTTATCACGACCCTTAGCGATTTGACCAGTGTTTTGATCTACTTCAACATTGCCAGTCTTTTTATGAACTATTTTATTCAATGAACAAAAAAGAGCAAGCCGATGATTCTTCATTCAAAGGAAGATCATCGGCTTGCTCTTTAATTTTTTGGTTTTGGCAATACCCCAGAAGGAGAGACACCATAAAGTTTTTTAAAAGACTTGCTAAAGTGATAAGCATCCTGATAGCCCACAGCAGAGGCGACTTCTTTGATCGTGAGGTTTTCATTTTTTAACATGTCTTTGGCACGCTTTAAGCGAATCTCAATCAAGTAGTTGATAGGACTGACACCCGTCGCCTCTTTAAAAATCTTTGAAAGGTACGTCGGGCTGAGAAATTGATCCTGTGCGAGCTTCTCTAACGTGATTTCTTCTTTGTAATGATTTTCCAAGTAATAGACCGTATAGTTGACGATCTGTTGTTGTCGTCGTTGGCTTTTGGAAAGGTAAGGCACGACATTGATATGGTCTTCATTTAGTCCACGTAAAATGTAGACGAGCATCTCCATCAAAACAGCCTTTTGCATCAATTGAAACTCATCCCGCTCTTCACTGCTTTCTCTCACCAACTGCCAGGCTTTTTCCAAAACTTGATGATGGTATTTGCCTAGCTCCAACAAGGGGTGTTTGTTAGGGAAAAAATTCCGTTTAAAACCTTCCAAAGAAATATTTTTTAAACCAATATGCAGCTGATGGGAGCGAGTGCCCTTAGGCTGCAATTCGCAGTGATCGACGCCAGGATTGAAAAGCATGACGCTGCCAGCACGGATTTTTTTCGCTGGTTCTTTTTCAAAATAATAGGTACTTTCTCCTTCTAATAAGACGCTGATTTCTAAAAAGTCATGATGGTGCATTTCTCCATGACTTTCTGATTGTGTCCATGGGTCAAAGAGATAGATGATTTCTGGATTAAACGTGCGAGGGTTAACTAAATTCATGGCTGATTCACTCCAATTGGGTGCTTATTTCCTGTAAAAAAAGGGAATGGTGCTTCTTACTAATATTTTACATCAAAATGAGTAAGAAAAACCATTCAAATCGCTTTTCAAAACGCTAAGCTTAACAACGAGAGGGGGAATTAGATGAGTAATACACAATGGATCTGGCGCTATGCCAAAAAGAACCGGGGAAAAATCATATTGGCAGTCCTGTTTTTAGTGATCAATGCAGCGCTGATAATTGTTAATCCGTACTTGGGAGGAATGGTGATCGATGATGTCATCAATCAGCAAAAAACGCACTTATTGATTCCATTATTGTTGATCATGATCGCAACGACCGTCATTCGTACCATTGTCCGCTACAGTTATCAAATTTTATTTGAACGGGTCGGGCAAAATACGCTATACGATTTACGGGAAGATTTGTATCAGAAGCTGCAAGAATTGGATTTCGACTTTTTCAATCATACTCGTGTGGGAGATATTATGGCACGGATGACTGGTGATACCGATGCCATTCGCCACTTTGTTTCTTGGGTGACCTACAATATCGCTGAATGTATCTTGTGGTTCTTTTCAGCGGTGGTGGTTATGAGCTTTATTGATTGGAAATTGATGTTGGCGCTGGTGGCTGTCACACCGATCATATTTCTGTTGACCAATCGCATGTCTAAGAAAGCACACCCGTTGTTTTTTGACATTCGTGAGAGCTTTTCGCGCTTGAATTCAATGGTGGAAGAAAATATCGGCGGCAATCGGGTCGTAAAAGCCTTCGCTCGTGAAAATTTTGAGATTGAAAAATTTCGCTCCTACAACGAAGATTTTAAGACCCGCAACATGGCATCTGCCAAAGTTTCCCGTACCTATCTGCCATGGCTTGACGGCTTAGCAGGAAGCTTGTCAGTCATTGCCTTAGTCTTAGGCGGAATTTTCGTAATCAATGGGGACATGACCTTAGGAGATCTTGTTGCGTTTAATGGCTATCTTTGGATGTTGAATAATCCTATGCGCATGAGTGGTTGGTTGATCAACGATGTTCAGCGATTTTCTGCAGCCTGTATCAAAATTCGGCAAATGTTGGCGCAAGAATCGAAAATTCCTGTTCATCAACAAGAAAAATTAGAGCCAATCAAAGGATTTGTAGAGTTTAAAGATGTTTCCTTCCACTTTTCGGATGATCCGAATCAAAATGTGTTGGAAAACATCAACTTCAAAATTGGCCCTGGCCAAACGTTAGGGATCTTAGGGGAAACCGGTTCAGGGAAAACGACGTTAGTGAATTTAGTTGGACGCTTTTATGATCCGACTGAAGGGGAAGTATTGATTGATGGAAAAAACGCCAAAGAGTATCCCGTGCGTCAAATGCGGGAAAACATTTCAATGGTGATGCAAGATGTCTTCTTGTTTTCCAATACCATCTCCGACAACATTGCTTTTGGAAATCCTTTAGCTGATGAAGGCTTTATTCGGCAAATGGCGGTAGTCGCTGATGCAGATACCTTTATTTCTCGGATGCCTCAAGGCTATGAAACGATCGTGGGCGAGCGAGGTGTAGGGCTTTCTGGCGGACAAAAACAACGGATCTCCCTAGCACGGGCCTTAGCCAAAGATCCATCGATCTTGATTTTGGATGATACGACGTCTGCCGTCGATATGGAGACAGAATCGAAGATCCAACAGGAGCTGACAAAATTAACAGGAGAGAAAACGACGTTTATCATTGCGCATCGGATCTCCTCTGTTCGAGAAGCCGATCAGATTCTGATGATGGAAAAAGGACGAGTCGTTGAACAAGGGACCCATGAAGAACTTGTCAGTCTGCGGGGCAAATACTACGAAGTGTATCAAAAACAATTAGGCTTGTCAGGAGGTGAAGACGATGGCGAGAAATAAATTTGATGTGGATGAGGAATTAGACCAGGAATTTAGCTGGAAGGATTTCAAACGCTTGTCACAATATGTCGTTCCTTATAAAAGAAGTATTGCGAAAGTCCTATTTACGATCATTCTGGCAAACTTAGCAGGAATGCTGGCGCCCGTGTTCACAAAGATCGCGATCGATTCATCGATTCCTGAGAAAAATGTCAACCAATTGCTGCTTCTAGGAGCTGCCTTTCTAGTGACCTTGATCGTTATCGGCGTCTGCATGCGTTACCGTATCTACCATATCACGAATATTGGTCAAGACGTATTGAAGGATATGCGCTTTGATATTTTTGAACATCTGCAGCGACTGCCTTTTTCTTATTTTGATACAAGGCCCCACGGCAAGATCTTGATTCGCATCGTAAACTATATCAATACACTGAGTGACCTATTGAGCAACGGCCTGATCAATTTGATCTCGGATGTTTTCAACGTCATCATCACCTTGATCTTTATGTTTGCGATCGACTTCAAATTGACCTTGTATTCCCTTGCGTTGCTGCCAATTTTGTTCATCATGGTGATGGTGATCAAGAATAACCAGCGCAAAGCCTATCAGGTGTTGAGTAATAAACAATCCAATCTAAATGCTTACATTCATGAAAGTATTGCTGGTATCAAGATTACTCAATCCTTTGCGCGAGAAGAAGAAAATGCTGAGATCTTCCAAGAAGTCAGCAATGATTACCGGACTTCATGGATGAAAGCTGTCAAAATTCAGTTTCTGATGTGGCCAGGGGTGCAAAACATTTCAGTCATTACGACTTGTTTGATTTATTTTGTCGGCATTCGTCAGATCGGTGTCGATGTCAGCACAGGTACTCTGATCGCTTTTATCAGTTATATCAATAATTTCTGGAATCCAGTCATCAATATCGGGAATTTTTATAATTCTTTGATTACAGCAACAGCCTATCTTGAACGGATTTTTGAAACGATGGATGAAGTCCCAGATATCGAAGACAAACCTGATGCAAAAGTATTGCCGACGATGAAAGGGACCGTTGATTTTGAACACGTGACCTTCCGATACGAAGAAGGCAAAAACATTCTTTCTGATGTTAACTTCCACATTGAACCTGGGGAAAGTATTGCTTTGGTTGGTCCTACTGGTGCAGGGAAAACCACGATCATCAACTTGCTGAGCCGCTTTTATGATGTCAATGAAGGCAGTGTTAAAGTGGATGGGATGGACGTTCGTGACGTGACGCTGGAATCGCTGCGCTCACAAATGGGTGTCATGCTGCAAGATACCTTTATTTTCTCAGGAACGATCATAGAGAATATTCGTTATGGAAAATTAGATGCGACAGAAGAAGAGATCATCGAAGCAGCGAAGATCGTCCGTGCCCACGACTTTATCACGGAGTTGAAAGACGGCTATCAAACCGTCGTCGAAGAACGAGGAAGTACTTTATCTGCAGGGCAACGGCAACTGATTTCCTTTGCCCGAGCGTTGTTGGCTGATCCAAAAATTTTGATCTTAGATGAAGCGACCTCAAGTATCGATACGAAGACAGAAGAATTGCTGCAAGAAGGATTGTTGAAGCTGTTAGAAGGCAGAACCTCATTTATCAT
Organism: Enterococcus sp. 6D12_DIV0197; assembly: GCF_002174385.1. NCBI lineage: Bacteria > Bacillati > Bacillota > Bacilli > Lactobacillales > Enterococcaceae > Enterococcus > Enterococcus sp. 6D12_DIV0197. The sequence goes on along the minus strand of NZ_NIBN01000001.1, from coordinate 2,541,866 downwards.
CGCTCACCGACTGTCCACGATCAAAAATTCTGATCGAATCTTTTACGTGGCAGGGGGGACAATCGCTGAATCGGGTAACCATGATCAGCTAATGGCACAAAAAGGCTTGTATCACCATTTGTATCAATCACAATACGACTTATTGCAAGCGATCTAAAAGAATCCCCACAAACGATAGAAACGCATCGTTTGTGGGGATTTCTTTGTGTCCTTCAAGCTCAATCGTTAAGGTCAACGATTCTGGTTCCATGAACTTCTTTTACACCTAGTGTATCGGCAACTTCTTGGGCATTTTCAAAGGAAATGCCACCGCCAGGTAAAATCGTTAAACGCTCACCAGCATAGGCGATCAATTCTTTCAGACGATCGAAATTTGCTTCGATTGGAGTGCCTGCAGCACCACCATGGGTCAAAATCCGCTGTACCCCATGCTCAGCTAACCAATCGATCGCCTTGAATTGGCGCGCTGCAGGAATCGCGTCGAATGCCATGTGAAAAGTAACCTGCAAGCCTTCTGCGGTTTCTAACAGTAGCTCCAATGCTTCTTCGTCCAACCAGCCGCTAGGTGTTAAGCAACCTAGAACAACGCCGTCTGTTCCTAATTTTTTTGCTTCGATCAAGTCGGTATGCATGATTTTCAATTCTGTATCATTGTAAACAAAATCACCGCCCCGAGGTCGAATGATCGTCATAACGGGTATTCCTTTTTCGCCAGCATATTGCAGAACTTCTTCTTGCACGCCGGTACTTGGTGTTGTTCCGCCGACTGCTAAATTATCACAGAGTTCGATGCGCTTTGCACCTCGGGCGATTGCTAAGGGAATATTGGTATAGTTTTCTGCACAAAATTCTTTTAACATGATTTACCTCCATTTGATGGGTGTTCAATTGATTTGTTATTCTATCCACTAGCATTCTACCACAAGAATATGCTAAAGTAGAGCAGAGATGAGGGAAGTTGAATGTTAAAAAAAATCGATCGCGGGCGCCTATTTTTAAACGCCCATTATCACTTGTTTGAATGTCCATTGTGCCGCCAAGCATTTTTCCCGACCGAAAATGGCTTGGTTTGTCCAAATCGTCATCGATTTGACTTATCAAAGAAAGGCACACTTTTCTTTTTGGATCATCAAGTCAAAGCAGATTATGATCAAGCACTGTTTTTGCCGCGTCAACGAATGATCGCTAGCGGCATGTATGCACCAGTCCTTGAGACCATCAAAGCAGCTTTGGGAGATGCTAAGCATCTTTTAGATATTGGCTGCGGGGAAGGCAGTTTTCTGGCTCAGCTGGTCAATGAAAAGACTCAGGCGGCTGTCGGCTTTGATATTGCCAAGGACGGAGTCTATCTAGCAACCAATCAAAACGTACCAGCTTTTTGGTGTGTGGCGGATCTGACCAACCTGCCGTTTGCTGAAGCGAGCTTTGATACGATTTTCAATCTATTTTCGCCGTCAAATTATGGGGAGTTTAACCGCATTCTAAGAAAAGGCGGACAGCTGATCAAAGTGGTTCCTGCGGCGGACTATTTAAAAGAACTACGAGCCGCTTTTTATCCTGATAACGAAACAAAACAGCAGTATTCGAATGAACGGGTCGTTAGCAAATTTTTTGAACACTATCCCAACGCATCCCGTCAAAGAGTGACGCATGTTTTTGCGATCCCTGAAGAAAATCGTCAAGATTTACTTGCCATGTCCCCGTTAGAGTGGGGGGCTTCGGAGGAACGCAAAGAAAAGCTGCGACAAACCCCTTTGACACAGATTACGGTTGATGTTGAGGTGTTGATTGCGAAAATTTCCTGAAAATATTTTGAACTTTTTTGTTATTTACTCTTGCAATCATGCCATGGGAGTGATATATTGTTCTCAAGTCATTTTTCATTGGTTTTTATCAGGTTCCTGTTCTGATAAAAGTTAGTGAAAAGAGCTTCACTAACGTAACGACTCGCAGTGATCGACACCGAGTTGGTACGTTTTTTTTATGCCCAAAAAAGCGCCCAAAAAATGTTGTTTCTAGAAAAACAAGCGTGCCAAAATATGGTACTATAGAAGTTATTGAAGTAGTTACTGAGCATGCAATGGAAAACGTAACGTTTAACGACACAAATCAATGCGAGAACCGATCGGCAGTAACCGATCGAAAGGAGTTTTTATCTATGAATCACATCGTTCTTTTTGAACCTCAGATCCCAGCCAATACGGGGAATATTGCACGGACGTGTGCAGCAACAAATACTCATTTACACTTAATCGAGCCTTTAGGCTTTTCAACGGATGACAAGCAATTGAAGCGTGCTGGGCTTGATTATTGGCACGATGTCAATATTACCTATCATAAAGATTTAGCTGCTTTTATGGACTTTTTAGGAACGCGTCCGTTGTACCTGATCTCGAAATTTGCCAATCGCGTGTATTCTGATGTCGATTACACCGCAGATGACGATCAGTTCTTCATTTTTGGGAAAGAAACGACGGGGCTTCCAGAAAGTTTTATGCGTGAGCATGCCGAAAAATGCTTGCGGATCCCTATGAATGATGAGCACGTTCGTTCCCTTAATTTATCAAATACGGCGGCCTTGATCATTTATGAAGTTTTGCGGCAGCAAGGATTTCCGCAGTTGGAATTGACGCATCATTACGAGAACGACAAATTAGACTAAGAAGCGAGGCTTTTTCGATGCAATTATACTTTACCCGTCACGGAAAAACAGAGTGGAACCAAGCACGCCGCTTTCAAGGAATGCTGGGGGATTCGCCGTTATTGCCAGAAAGTTATGATGAGATCAAATTACTCGGTGATTATCTGGCAGCTATTCCTTTTGAGAAGATTTACTCAAGTACATCTTTGCGAGCAAAAGTGACTGCTCAAGAGATCCAAGCAAGACTCCAACACCCTGTTGAAATCATTTATAATGAGAACCTGCGAGAAATCGGACTCGGTGAATTGGAAGGTCGGTCCATCGATGAAATGCATGAGAAGTATCCCCAACAACTGACTGATTTGCGTAATCACCTGGATCGTTACGATCCCAGTGCCTTTAAAGGTGAGCCGATCCAAGAAACATTGAGCCGAATCGAGACCGTCGTCATGGATGCGGTGATGCAGCATGAAGGCCCATTATTGTTCGTCGGTCATGGAGCATCCTTTACGGCTGCTATACAGTGGCTTGCAGGCAAACCATTAGCCGAATTAAGAGAGCAAGGTGGATTAGTCAATAACAGCGTTAGCTTATTAGAGACGAATGAACAAAAAGTATTGCCTTTTGAACTAAAAGTTTGGAATGAAGCAAGCTTTTTAAGCAATCAGGCAGGATTAGACGCTTTATTGTAAACTATGAAAGGAGCGGCACCATGATTCCAGAAAGAACGTTTTTTGTCGGCCATGTTGCCGCCATCTTTTTCCAGAATCCCAGCAATTTTTATAAAGTACTATTAGTTAAAGTCACTGAGAATAATGCCGACTACAAAGACTCGGAGATCGTCGTTACTGGTAGTTTCGGCGAAATCCAAGAAGAGGAAAAGTATCGGTTTTTTGGTGAGCTGGTCAATCATCCCAAGTATGGCGTCCAGTTGAAGGCCGAAAGCTACCAACAAGAACAACCGACCTCTGAACAAGGGTTGATCGCCTATCTTTCTGGAGAAAAATTTCCTGGGATCGGTAAGAAGACCGCTGAAAAAATCGTTGATCTTTTAGGAGAAGAAGCGATCGACCGGATGCTGGAAGAACCAACATTGTTGGAGCAGATTCCAGGATTGAATGAAAGTAAGCAAAAAATGATTTTAGATACCGTTCGGCAAAATCATGGGATGGATCAAGTGATCGTTGGCTTGAGCCGTTATGGTTTTGGTAGTCAGCTTTCTTTTGCAATCTACCAAGCCTACAAAAATGAAGCATTAGCAATTATCGAAGAAAATCCTTACCAGCTGGTGGAAGACATTGAAGGCATTGGCTTTAAACGCGCAGATGGCATCGCTGAGCAGCTAGGGATCGAAGCTTCGTCACCGCAACGGTTTCGAGCCGCAGTCTTGCATCAGATCTTTGCCCAATCCTTGCAGACGGGTAATACCTTTATCCACGCCCAGGACTTGTTAGAGCAGACACTGCGTTTATTAGAGACGAGTCGACCTATTGAGATCGCGCCAGACGACCTGGCATCAACGATCATTCAATTAGTGGAAGAAGGAAAAATCCAGCAAGAAGAAACTCGTTTATATGAAAACAGTTTGTACTTTTCTGAGTGGGGAATCGCTAGTTCCATCGAACGCTTGCTTTCCCGCAAAAAAGAGATCGTGTATCCTGAGAAAAAAATCAGCAAAACGCTGCGAAAAATTGAGAAGCATTTAGGCATCACCTATGGGTCTTCGCAAGAAGAAGCAATCAAAGAAGCCATTCGTTCACCATTGTTTATTTTGACAGGAGGACCTGGTACTGGGAAAACGACGGTGATCAATGGGATCGTACAATTGTTTGCTGAATTGAACGATTTGGACTTAGAACCATCAAAATACAGCGACGAAACCTTTCCGATTCTCTTGGCAGCACCGACTGGTCGAGCCGCCAAACGAATGAACGAAACGACTGGCTTGCCAAGTGGTACGATCCATCGTTTGTTAGGCTTGAACGGACGTGAAAAAGCGCCATCGATCAGTCCAAAAGAATTAGAAGGCGGCTTACTGATCGTCGATGAGATGTCTATGGTGGATACATGGCTGGCGAATACCCTCTTTAAGTCGATTCCTACGAATATGCAAGTGATTTTTGTGGGGGATAAAGATCAGCTTCCTTCTGTGGGACCAGGGCAAGTCCTTCATGACTTGCTAGCGATCGATGCGATCCCGAAACAAGAATTGACGGAAATCTATCGTCAAGGCGATGGGTCAAGTATTATTCCACTCGCCCATGCCATAAAAAACGGGCAGCTGCCTGCTGATTTTACACAAAACCAAAAAGATCGTTCTTTCTTTGCGTGTGAAGCTTACAAAATCGAACCGTTGATCGCTCAAATCGTGAAACGGGCAAAAGACAAAGGCTACACGCCGCAAGATATTCAAGTGTTGGCACCGATGTATCGTGGGGCAGCGGGTATCGATGCCCTTAATAAAATGATGCAAGAGATTTTTAACCCCAATGATGGGACCAAAAAAGAGGTGACCTTCAATGATACGGTGTATCGTATCGGCGATAAGGTCTTGCAGTTGGTAAACTCTCCTGAAGATAACGTGTTTAATGGCGATATGGGGCAAATCGTTGGAATCACTCTAGCCAAACAGTCGGAAGACAAGATCGACGAGCTGGTCATTCAATTTGATGCCAACGAAGTAACCTATAAGCGGAATGAATGGAACAAGATCACGTTATCCTACTGTTGTTCGATCCATAAATCTCAAGGCAGTGAATTTCAAATGGTCATTTTGCCGATGGTTCATCAATACCAACGCATGCTGCAGCGCAATTTGCTATATACTGCTGTGACCCGCAGCAAAGAGATGCTGATTTTACTTGGTGAACCACAAGCGTACCAAACTTGTGTCAACCACGAATCTGCGACTCGTTTAACGACGCTGAAAGAACGCATCAATGGCACAGAAAAAATGACGCCATTGCAACGAGCAAAATTGGCCCAATTTGAAGAAGCGGATGATCCATTTTATGATGATTCCTCTGTTGACACGAAAGTAAAAACGTCTTCGACGAAGATAAAGGAGCAATCCAGCACTGAAGTTAGTGCTAACAAGCAAGCGGTAGAAAAGACCTCAGATAGTGGGCTTGATTTGTTTGCTTTTGCCGAGACGGAGCCGTCAGCATCAAATCAGACAGAAACGGCAAAGCCTCTGTCAGGGGATAAGGTTCTAAGTGAAGGGACCACGGGGGAAGAAGCACTCATCGAAGAAACGCCAAACGATGGTGTATTGACTTTAACGATGGTCAAAAAGCATTTAGTGGATCCAATGATTGGCATGAAGGATTGTTCTCCATACGACTTTATGCCCACAAAAAATGGATGATTCAAAGATGAGAAAATACTAAAAAAGGGTCGTTAGTGAGCGCTTTCTTTTGGTTTTTTAGCTTCTTATGCTAAGCTAAAATCAAAAGGAGGCGTTACGTTATGGCGAAAGAAACCGAAGATAAATTAGCAAAATTAGCAAAAGAATCTGGCAACGACTTTAAAAAGTTAGATGAGATGGAAAAAGAATTCAAATTGGATGAAAGTCCTGAGTCAGAACGAGGCGATCGGGAAGAATCTGGCTTAGAAAAAACGTTAGATAAGGCACCGATTTTTCCGCCTAACACACCGAATAATCCAACGAATCCTGGCAGTCCTGGAAATCCATAGCTTGTCCACCAAAAAACTACGACAGTCGGATATTCGAATAGAAAACAAAAAGCCTGAAGAATGCAGCTTCGCATTCTTCAGGCTTTTTTGCAATCGATGAGGTTTACTGTAAATGCTGATAATAATAGATCGCTAATTGCGTGCGATCCCGCAACTCCAGCTTTTCTAGTAATTGACTGATGTAATTACGAATGGTTCCATCACTTAGATACAAGGCATCGGCGATTTCTTTATTGTTTTTACCCGCTGCTACTTCTTTAATGATCGCAAGTTCACGTTCGCTAAAAGTTGCTTGATTATCTATCGCTGGTTGGTTCTTCATCATTTGCGTGAAGGTCTCGACGATCTCATTCCCAAACACGACTTGCCCATTGTATGCGGCTTTGACAGAAGGGATGATCGCTTGCAGGTTCTGTTTGATCAAATATCCTTTGACACCGATAGAAAAGGCTTCACGAATGTATTCTTGATCTTTGAAGGTGGTCAAAAGCAAGAGGATCGCTTGCGGAAATTTAGCCAGTATTTCTTTGGCAGCAGCGATCCCAGTTTGTTCCGGCATACGGATGTCGGTTAACAAAACGTCAGGACGATGGGCTTCGTAAAGAGCAATGGCGTCTTTGGCACAATGACCGATACCCAACACCTGAATCTCTTCTGTGCTTTCAAGAATGGTTTGTAACGAGGTCGTCACAAACGGGTCATCATCAATAATGACTACAGTAATCATTGGTGTTCCTCCTTTGGTAAAATGATCGTCAACTGAAAGCGTTGGTTTTCTTGCAAAATATGAACTTGACCTTGCAGCTCCTGGACCCGTTGACGCATCGTTTTCAGACCGATTCCGCTGTTTGCAGTTTGGGGTGAATTGACGTCCTCGTTGGTGATTTGCAAACGGTAAAAGGCGGGCAGCGTGCGAAAATGCACGACAACGGTTTTGGCATGACTGTGTTTGATGCTGTTGGTCAAGGCTTCTTTGATGACCATTAAGAAACAGTTTTGCTGTGCTTCGCTCAATCCTTCAAACAAGTTTCCTTCAATCGTTACGGAAGAAGGAAAATCAGCAATCAGAAACTCTATGGCTTGCGGAAAAGAAATCGATGTTTCATGGAGGTCATGAACGCTTTGCCGAATGCGATCCATCCCAGTGTGAACCGTTGCACTCAAATTTGCTAACGGCTCATTTAATTTCGGCTCTTGATTGATCATTTCAAGCGCACCAATTTGTAAAATGGCACTCGAAAGTAGATGACCGACATTGTCATGGATATCTCGCGCGATTCGATTTCGTTCTTCCGCGATTTGTAAGGCTAATTTTGTCTCTTGTGACAGGGCTAATGCTTTGTTTTGTTCCGATAACTGCTGTTGCTTTTCCCAATGGGTATCTTTTGAAGCAATATATTTTTTCTCAAGATCGATCATTCGCTGCTCTTTTTTTCGTAAATAAAAAGCGAAAAGCAGTAGCAGGATGATAAAGGCGAGCTCAGTGGGTGAATGGTTGCCAACCGTCGAAATCAATAAAAAACCTAATAGGAATAAACCATCATCTTGTCTTTCTTTTGGAGCGATCACCCGCATCATTGCGGGCAAAAAGAGGGCAAGCGCTGGCCAAAAGGCACATAGCAGCAACAGAATAACTTGAAAAAACCAGCTTGGTTTCTTAGGCAGCAAATAACTGACGCCAGTAAATAAAACAGCGATCAGCAGATAGATGACTTGCACAGCAACAAATCCTTGGTTTACCAATAAGAACAATGAGATAGCGAGGAAAAAGCCCGCTTCGGTGAGTGGTCGATAGTTCGTCATAGGAGACTCCTTCATTGTGACAAATGTCATGGTTGGTTTAGCCAATCGTCACTAGTTTCTTTCCTTGAACTTTATTATAGTCAGATTAACAAGAAATTTGGAAGGAGTTTTTCATCATGATTATCGAAATTGATAAATTAGTAAAACGCTATGGTGATTTTGTGGCATTGAACCATTTTGATCTGCAAGTTCAAGAAGGAGAAGTTTTAGGATTATTGGGACCAAACGGGAGCGGAAAATCCACCGCCATCAACTGTATGCTCTCTTTGTTAAATTATGACAAAGGGACCATTAAACTGTTTGGATCAATCATGACGCCGGAAAATTATGCCGTCAAGGCAATGATTGGCGTCGTTCCTCAAGATGTTGCCGTCTTTGAAGAACTTAGTGTGCAAGAAAATATCGATTACTTTTGCGGTTTATATGTTGCTGACAAACAGAAACGCCAAGCCTTGATCGAAGAAGTGATTCAATTAGTGGGATTGGAAAATTTTGTGACGTTTCACCCAGGCGAGCTCAGCGGTGGGTTGAAGCGACGATTGAATATCGCCTGCGGGATCGCTCATAAGCCGCGCTTGATCTTTTTAGATGAACCCACGGTAGCGGTCGATCCTCAAAGTCGGAACAAAATTTTAGAAAGTATCAAAGAACTGAATCGTCAAGGAGCGACGATTGTTTATACGACCCATTACATGGAAGAGGTGGAGATTCTTTGTGACCAGATCGTGATTATGGATCAAGGACAGGTGATTGCTAAAGGAACCAAAGAATCTCTAAAAGATATGGTACGGACAGCGGATCGTTTGACCATCGATATCCCCTTACTGCCTGAGCCTGTATTGACAACGATTCAGCAAACCATTGCTTCTGATGGGATCGCCTATAAAAACGGTCAGCTTGAAGTAACAACGACGGAGCTGAATACAGTTTTATTACCGATTCTGACGCTCTTACAAGCAGAGCATATTACTTATGGAAAAATCGCAACCAAAGAAGCCACCTTGAATGATGTCTTTTTAGAGATCACGGGCAAGGAATTGAGAGATTAAAGGAGGGAATCACAATGTTTTGGCATTTTTATAAATACCGCACAAAAGTATTGCTGCGAAATAAATCCATGCTGTTTTGGACGTTGGCGTTTCCTATCCTCTTAGGTCTAATGTTTATGGCTGCCTTCGGGGAGATCGATCAAGCGGCCAATCTAGAAACGATCACAACGGGGATCGTAAAGACTGGAGATCAAACAGCGCTTTCGGAAAATTTTTCCACCGTCCTTGAACAAGTAAAAATCAATGAAAAACCATTATTTGAACTCGAGGAATTACAAGAGGCAGAGGCAGCTGAGAAGCTGACTGCCGGTGATTTAGCTGGGTATTATCTGATTGATGATGAAACCATTTCTCTGCATGTGGGCCAAGCGGGCATGAGCCAGTCGTTGATGAAAAATGTAATGGATCAATTTTTACAACGCACAGCAATCATTGCTAGTAAAGCGGCAGAACTTGAGAGCCTTGATCTGGCACCAATTCTATCGGCTTTTGAGCAGGAAGCGACTTTTCAAGAAGTGAATGCTGATCGTGACATGAGTTTCAAAAGTTTCTATTTCTTTACGTTGATCGGGATGGCGATCCTCTACGGGACGATGTGGGGTGTCCGCAATGTCCAGGATCAGCAAGCCAATCAATCCGCGAATGGTATTCGACTTTCCTTGATACCAAGGAAACGGACATTGGTTTCAAGTGCGAATTTAGCGGCAAGTTTTACGATTGTGTTAGTCGAAATCTATCTTATCTTAGCCGTCTTTCGTTTTGTCTATCAAGTAGACTTCGGACAACGTTGGCAGTGGTTACTGCTGGTTGCCGCATTAGGATCATTGTGTGCGATTTTGCTAGGGACATTGATTGGGAATCTGACACCAAAAATGAATTTGGTGCAAAAGGATGGTATTTTGGTCTCCGTTACAATGGCAATGAGCTTTTTTGCCGGGATGATGGGCTCGGAACAAATCAAGTATTGGCTTGATCTGCATGTGCCACTGTTGGGGCAAGTGAATCTCGTCAATTTGATCAGTGAAAGCCTGTATCAATTGTACTACTATACAGATTTGACTAGCTTTTATACCAATCTTCTATGGCTGACTGGCTTTATCGTCCTATTTGCCATCGGGAATGCTTGGATCGAAAGAGGGGTGCGCTATGACGCTTTATAAAACGATTTGGACTTTGCTTAAAGCAAATAAGTCGAACTTACTGATTGGGGTATTGATCACTGTTGTTGTCACATTCTTTTATGCACAAAGCATCGATGTCGAAAACACCTCTTTGCAAGAGGCAAAAATTGCTTTGATCAGTGAGGAGGAGTCGCCTGTCGTGGATGGTCTCCGAGCCTATTTAAAAGAAAAGCAAACCTTGGTCACGTTGGATGGCACCTCGCAAAAAGAAATTGATGATGCGCTTTATTTTAATCGTGTAAACATAGTCTTGCATGTGCCAGCAGATTTCACTCATCAAGTTGAGGCAGGCAAGATGCCGACGATCGAGATTCAAAGTCGACCCGATGCCTTTTCTAAAACAGTCGTCACTCAGCAAGTGAACACTTTTTTACAAACAGTCCTTTTGTTTCAGGAGGAAGGCAAAACCGTCGCAGCGGCAATAGAACAAGCGCAATCTGCATTGGCGGTCACAGGGGATGTGAAGCTGAGTGCAGAGTATGGGCAGCGAATGAAAAAACTGTTGACTGGCATGACCTTTAACTTATTGTCTTATGGGCTCTTTCTCTCGGTATTTAGCGGGTTTGGTGTGATCAACTTGGCATTCAATCGCAAAGAAATCAGCAAGCGAAACCAGAGTGCACCACTTCCGAAGCGTGTATTGCAGCGGAAAATCCTTCTAAGTTTGATCAGCTACTCGCTACTCTTGACCTTCGGCTTTCTACTACTGATGGTGTTATTAGTGATTCGCACGTCTTGGGATACAGCAGCCTGGTACCACATTTTGAATACGTTCTTGTTTTTGTTGCCAGTTATCAGCTTTTCAGCTTGTGTCACTTCCCTGGTGAAAAACTCAGAAGCAATCGGTGGGATCAGCAATATCTTCATAACAGGAAGTTGTTTTGTCGGTGGCGTCTTTGTATCCGCGAATTTCCTGCCAGATATCGTCAATAAAATTGCAGCGTTTACGCCAACCTATTGGTTTGTACAAAACAATACATTGATCAGTGAAACCCTCACTTATAATCAAGCGTTCACAGAATCCTTTTGGTTCAATGGCTTCGTACTAGTTGCTTTTTCTGCCGTGTTTTCAATGTTCCAATTTATTTTGGGAAGAGAAGGAAGCCGTCGTTGGCAATACCACTCGGCGAAAAATTGATGATCGAACGTATAGAAAAACGATACAAATCAGCAGCGATTTGTATCGTTTTTTTATGGGCACCAGAATAATTGTGAAGCCGTGGTAAAGGTAATATCAAAGGGGCGTTGCCCCATTTCCTCGCCATCTTCTTGTCCATGTTGAGGAACGGTGGAGATGATTCTCAGCTTCGAAGTGGAAAGATGGTGAAAGTAACGTGAATTCATGTGTTTCTTTCGCATCAGTAAGCCGATCAGCCAAAAAATCTTAAAAAGCGACACACGTTCGACAAGAACGAAATCAAACTTTTTCTCTTTGACTGAAGCAGTTGGGGCAATCGCCACACCGCCGCCAAAGTAAGGATGATTGGTCGTGGTACATAAAAAAGCTTTTTTGTAACTGAACTGCTGCCCATTGCACTCAACTAAGATCGGGAAGCCTTTTTGGCGAAACAAAACCCGAATAATTGCAGCGATATAGGAAAAGGAGCCAAGATTAAACTTATTTAGATTGCTTTTTGCCACAGAGTGATTGGTGGTATAGACGATTGCCGCATCAAGACCAATCCCGACATTGTTAAGGGCAATGCCATTTTCTTCTTGGATCTGCTCCTCATAACGGATAATGGTCAATTCTTGAGGTTTAGTAGTACCAGCAATTTTCCAAAATGCTTTTTCTGGTTCCCGCGGCAACTCAATACTCCGAGCAAAATCATTTCCTGAACCAGCAGGGATATAGGCAACGGGGATTTGCTGTTGTTCAAGTTGTAACTCTGATACTACTTGGTGCAACGTTCCATCACCGCCGATAACCACCAATAATGGATAAAGCATCTCGCCGTTTTCTAAATAGACCTCATCCCAAGGAATGAGGCGTTCTTTTAAGAGTTTTCGTGTGATCGTTCGTTCATCACCTGGAGACTTTGTTACATAGACTTGATGGGGGAAACGATGTTTTTTTACAATTTTTTGCACACGTTCCACCGCTTTTTTTCCTCGTCCACTGCCTGAGGCAGGGTTCACGAGGAAGTGATAATAATAGTTCATTTTATGAATAGCTCCATATCGTTTTTTCGTTCAATGCGATTAATTATAGCATGTTTCGACAGAAGGAGGGGGGACGATGCCTGAAAAAAAGAGCAAAAAAATAGATTCGACGATTGTGCTTTCTAGGTTCTCAAAGGTTCTTATGTCCACTTTGATCCTCAGGTAACGATGCCCATCGCCGAATCCTATTCAATTAGTAAGGAGTAACTCAAATTCCCACATCCTTTGTCTTTTATTCTAAGTTGACAACAATTCTTTTCTTGCAGAACCTGCTTCGTCTGCTTTACTGGGAATCCTTGCTCCTTACACTTACAGTATAGCAGGTTTTCCTATTTTAGCAATCGCTTACAATGTTTACTTTGTGCTTTTTAAAGAATTTTAAACTTTCTAAATGAAAGGTAAAGAAAAAAAGCAAAATCGATGGACAAACGATTTTGCTTTTAAAGTTTACGGCTCGAGGAGCCACGAAAGATTATTTTTTGGGATTTTTCACGAAAGTTAAAAGTAAAATTGGAATCACCAAAAATATAATCGCATTATTGATTATCAGCACATCTGAATTATTAAAATTTAATGGATTATTTTGCCAAGTTTGAATCATAAATCCCAGTAAATTATGAGTGTGAGCAATATAAAACAGAGCAGAAGTGCCTATCACATTTAAAATAATCGCGATAATGCTTAAGATTCGTACCAGTTTGATTAGTACTTTTTTCATCGCATTTCTCCTTTAATTATGGTTGCATTTCTGGTAAATTACCGAAAGCTTCTGTTAGTTTTACAGAGTCCTCCAAAATATCCATATAGATATCGTGATAGGCCCAGCCGTCACCTAAATCAGCAGCTTCAATTGCTTCTGTAGTCGTTTGTAATTCTCTCATCAAATCAGTATAATTGCGCATGATAGAGGTGTAGGCTGTTAAGTCATACGTGTCAGGATTCGCAATATAACCCTCCACTTCTGCAATCATTTCAGCGTACGTATCGGATAATTTTTCAAGTTGTACTTCTAGATCGTCAGCAGACACTTGATTCGCTTCGCTGTCAGTTTCTTCTTCAGAACTTTCACTGATGTCGGCATCAGAATCATCAGTTTCGTCTGAATCATCTATCTCTTCATCATCTTCAGATGGCGCCGTCGTGGTTTCTGTTGTTTGTTGTGAGGATTCGACAGTATCACTTTCCGCGTCTTCACTCGAGCAGCCAGCCATAAATAAGGCTGTTACCAACACAAATCCAAATAGAGTCTTTTTCATTTGTTTATCCCCTTTGTTCAAAGAAAACTATAATTTCTTTTTGTAATTTTCGATGAATTAGTATTTTTGTATTGTAAAAAAAGAACGGTTACCATTCTTTCCTAATACTCTATCTATTTTACATTTAAGCACTTCTTAAATAAAGAAATATTCCGTTTTTTAATCATTGTTTAACAATGAATACGTGATAATTTTATTAAATTTGAATAAATTTTAGCTTTCATCGATGGAGGGACTTTCAAGGTAGCTGATTTTTGTTGTTTTGTAGTATTAAAACAATCATAATATATCTAACTATTTTTTTATTAATATTTCTTCCGTTTTACTTGTTAAAAAAATGCGATAGGAGTAAATTAAAGGTGTAAAAACTTATTTTAGGAGGAATTAGGATGTGTACTGCGCTAACGTATGTAACGAAGGATCATTATTTTGGCAGAAATTTTGATTACGATGTTTCTTATAAAGAAGTGGTGACCATTACTCCGAGAAATTACCAATTGAAATTTCGCAAAGTAAGTGAAATAGATCACCATTATGCGATGATCGGAATTGCTGCTGGAGTCGCTGAATACCCACTCTATTATGATGCGGTCAACGAAAAAGGCTTAGGTATCGCTGGTTTGAATTTTCCTGAAAATGCTGTATACAATGAGTTTCAAGAGGGGAAAGAAAACGTCACGCCTTTTGAATTCATCCCATGGTTACTAGGACAATGCGCTACCGTGGAAGAGGCAAAAGCCCTGTTGGCGAAGGTTAATCTGGTAAAGATCAATTTTAGTGAAGAACTACCATTATCGCCATTGCATTGGATGATTGCTGATAAAAAGAGCGCCATCGTTGTTGAGAGTATGAGTGATGGTCTTCATATTCATGAAAATCCGGTCGGGGTCTTAACGAATAATCCGCCATTTGACTACCAGTTATTCAATTTGAATAACTACCGTGTGTTATCATCGAAAACACCAGAAACGCATTTTTCTGACAAGCTGGATTTTGATGAGTACAGTCGTGGAATGGGGGGCTTAGGTCTGCCAGGAGATCTTTCTTCGATGTCTCGTTTTGTCAAAGCGGCATTTACCCGATTGAATTCCGTTTCTGGAGAATCTGAATCCGAAAGCATTAGTCAGTTTTTCCATATTCTAGGTTCTGTCGAACAGCAAAAAGGACTATGTGATATTGGAAATGAAAACTATGAATACACGATTTATACTTCTTGCTGCAATACAGACAAAGGGATCTATTACTATCGTACGTATGAAAATAGTCAAATCGTTGCAGTCGATATGAATAAAGAAGATTTGGAAGGCAATGTACCGATCGCTTATCCATTAGTTGAAGACCAACAAGTATTTTTCAGTAACTGATCCATTTTTAAAACCCCATCTCAATTCCGTTTTGAGATGGGGTTCTTTTTCTGCTTTGTTTCAAACCGAATCGCTCTGACTCGGTGTTGCCTTCGTTTGTGCAGTGCGTTTATTGGGAAATGGGAAAAAGCGATTCACCAGTATGGCGATCGTCATGCCTATGAAGCTGTCAATAATCCGGTTAAAGGCATACAAGTATGATTCAGTTTGAGGAATCATAAATAAAATCGTCAATAGTGTGGCACAGGCGCCAACTGTTCCCTCGGAGTAATCAAATTTGACCAATAAAGCGATCATCAACATGATCACTAAAGGGATCGCAATGATTTGTATAACGGACGAATGTCCGAAAAAGTTAAATATCGCAATACAAAACACGGAAGCGATTGCGCCAAAGCTGTTGCCGGCAATCCGATGTTTCCCGTATTTGACAGTGTTTTCATGGTCTTCTCGTAATGTGAAAACAGCTGTGATCGTCGATACAACATACGTTTCACGATTCAAAAGAAAACTAATCAAAATACATAGAAATACACTAATGCCAGTTTTTACATTTCTTAAGCCAAAGGTCAATCCAAATAATTTCAATCATGCCATCCTCTCAAAACAATTTCAACGAAATAGATTATACCATATCGCAAGCACTCATATTTTAGATTTTCAGAAAAATGAACAACGATTCTTTCATCGTGCGTTGAGAGGTAAATTCTACCAGTAGTCGAAAAGCTAGTTTTATCCTATGCACTTATCAACTTTGAGTATTGAAAGGAATACAATAAGTAAACCTAACTTAAAATGAATTGATTTTCGCATTCCTCGTTTAAAGCTCCTTTCCATTTCCATGAGTGATCCTTCTTTTGATTTTTCAGTCCTGTTATCATTTATATAAGTTGTTTTGATAAAAAACTACTTATTGTTTATAAAAAGTTTGTTTTTTAGATATTATATTGAGATAATCAAAAATAAGGAGGGGATAAAATGAAAAAAGTTTCTGTATTACTTGTTTTCTTACTTGGTTTTGTTGTTTTTCCAGTGACAGTTTTCGCTGCTTCTTCACCGAGCGTGAGCTATCAAACGAATGTCCAGTCTCAAGGATGGCAATCATGGAAAACAAACGCTCAGACGTCAGGGACTACAGGAAAAGGGAAGCGACTTGAAGCAATCAAAATAAAAATTACAAACGAAAAATATAAAGGAAGTATTGAATATAAAACATCCATTCAGAAACAAGGATGGGAAAAATCTTTTAGAAAAAATGGTGCGCTATCTGGTACAAGCGGTAAGGGGCAACGTTTGGAAGCGATCCAAATCAAACTTACCGGTGAGATCGCTAAGTATTATGATGTCTATTATCGAGTCAATGCACAACAATTTGGCTGGATGGGCTGGGCAAAAAACGGGCAGTCCTCAGGAACTTCTGGCTTTGGCTTTCAATTGGAAGCAATTCAGATTAAGCTGGTAAAAAAAGGTGGGAAAGCACCTGGAACGACGAATAATGGCTTTCGAGATGGACGAAAAAAATATGTAGATAAACGGGGCAAAGGATTGATCAAAGGGTCAAAACAAAAGATTTATCACCTGCCGGGCAGTCAATACTATAAGAAAACGACCAGTCCGATTCGTATGTTCAAGACAGAGGTGGAAGCTTGCAAAGCGGGCTTTCGACCAACTAAATAGAGAAGGACTCAGTCAATGTGTACACAATCGGGCACTTGAAACTGGTTCGATCACTATAAACAATTCCTTCCCCTCAGCGGGAAAGGAGTTTTTTATTCCATAGTATTTTTTGCTAGATATGAGGATTCACAAAGTAAGTTTACTGGCTGCCCGCTTTATAGGCTGATCCTTTTTTTAGCGAGGTTTCAGCACAAAGCTACCATCTTCATCGTTCATTCCTTCAATAAATGTAAAAATAATATTTTTACCATCTCTTTCAAGGAAGAAGTAGGACATCTCAGTTTCATATTCTGGATCTTGCATCACTAGCTGATTGTCTTCGAGGGTATAGTTGTAGGTATACTCGAATTCTTCCCAGACTACCCCATCAAAAGCTACTCCAAGCTCTTCCAGTTCATCATCATCTTCTGATTGTAGCGAGCTATTATCGGTACCAATAGTAAGATTCGTTTCACTAAATGTGGCTGTCATCACTGCATACTCACCATCATCATCATCTATCTCAATAAGCCAGTCATTTTTTTGTAAGTCTTCTTTTGTGATATTTTCATTACCATTACCATTTCCACAACCAACAGCTATGACCATCAGAAGGAGAGTTATTAAGTTTATCGCTATTTTTTTCATTATCACACCTTTTCTTCCTTTTATTTTTGTTTATATGAGTATATCGTAACATATTTATTGCGTGCCTCGTTAAAGTAAAAAAATATGATTATCCATCACGTGATTTGCGACATCGATTACAAGTGCTTCTCTCCCTTCTTTTTTTAGTTTTCTATCTGAAAGATCAGCATGACTAGCTTGTTTAAGTAGAATAAAGAAGCACTGAATGAATGGCAATCGGTGAGAAACTTGACTTAGAAAAAGCTTTTAAGGTGATTTAGAAAAGGATTTGGCTGGTTTAACATTGATATATGGCTATTAATGTGTATAATAAGTACTTGTGCGAAGCGCACCGCGGTTCATCAACCATCCCGCGTAATCAAAACTCGGAGAAAGTAGGGATCAAATGGAAAAATCAACAAATCTAACCAATCAACGTTTGCGTGTCGTCGCAGCCAATGGGATCATTATGGCACTTTATGTTGCTGTAACGGTTCTGGTCGCACCAGTCGCCTCAGGAGCGATTCAATTCAGAATATCTGAAGGGTTGAATCACTTAGTCGTTTTCAACAGAAAATTGATGTGGGGTGTCGTCGGTGGGGTCGTTGTGTATAACTTGTTCTTTGGAATGGGGATCTTGGATGTCGTATTCGGCGGTTTCGGAAGCTTTTTAGCCTTAGGAGCAACTGCCTTGGTACATAAGAAGATTCCAAATGTTTTCTTAAGACTCGCATTTAATACAATTGTTTTTTCATTAAGCATGTTCCTGATTGCGATTATGCTAAACATCACCTTAGCATTACCTTTCTGGCCAACCTTTGCAACAACGGCATTGAGTGAATTTATCGTGATGACGATCACTGCACCTGTGATGTATATCATCAATCGTGCCGTTCGTTTCGATAAGCGCGTTTAAAAAAAGCTTGTTTTTTGCTTTGATGGTTCTCAAAAAACAAGAAAAAAGATCATTCCTAAGAAATGAAGGAATGATCTTTTATTTTATTCTGCTTTTAAGTCTTCGATCTCCACAACTTTGAAGTTTTTCGCTTCTAGTTGCGCAACGATCTTGTCGCATAATTCTTTTGATGTGTTTGCTGGTAAAGTGATCATCGTACGACGAATAAATTCGTCTTTACCGATGTCGAGAGTGATACAGCTAGCGATACTGCTGTATTTTGCGATTATTTTTGAGATAACCGCTAAGTCGCCTTGTTGACCTGTTGATGCGATCGTCAACACATAGCTTCCTTGTTCGACGCTCCATGATTGTGACAACATATTCAATAAGGAACTATGAGTCAAGATGCCGTAAAATTGATTGTTTTCATCTAGTACCGCAATATAAGGCAATTCTTTGATTGTAAAGAAAACCTTAAAAAATGAAGAGTTGACATAAATGAACTTCGTCGCATTTTTTAGCAGATAGGTGACGGGTAAAGTCATGTCACCGCCATTTGCTTTATGGCGATAGATGTGCATCTTATAAATATTTCCTCTAAAAATCTTTCCTGATTCATCTAGGATAGGCACACAACGATAACCAGACTCTTCTAAAATTGCCAGCGCTTCTTCTAAGGTAGCTGTTTCCTTTACCGTTGTTAAATCGCGTTTTTTGTAAACCATTGTTTTTAATAACATAATTTTCCCTCCCAAATACCCATTTAACACCATTATCATACCACAAAATTAGAAGAAACTATATTTTTACGACGGAAAATCAAAAATTGACACATTCTTAAATAAATGGTATTTTTAGTGTTGGAAAACTTTATAAAAAGGGGGAGGACACTAAGATGGCAACAAAAAAAGCTGCTTTGGCTTGTTCTGTCTGCGGATCCCGCAACTATTCAAAATCAGTCAGTGAAGGTAAAAAAGGCGAACGCCTTGAAATCAACAAATTTTGCAAGTATTGTAATCAATATACGTTGCATCGTGAAACGAAGTAAGGAGGGAATCAAATGAAATTTTTGAAAAATGTTGTTGAAGAAATGAAAAACGTTTCTTGGCCATCAAAAAAGCAATTACGTAAAGATACCTTTGTGGTGATTCAAACAACCATTATTTTTGCATTGATGTTCTTTGTGATGGACACACTGATTCAAACAGTCTTCAATTGGATCCTAAAGTAAGACTTCTTACTGATAGCGCTAGTCATTTATCGCAAATCATGCTATAATCGCTTTGAGGAAAAACTTCGGTGCAGCTGAGGTTTTTTTATTTTACAAAAAGATGGGGAGTCCGAAAAAAATGGAATCTTTTGAAAAAAATTGGTATGTACTGCATACGTATTCTGGCTATGAAAACAAAGTAAAAGCGAACCTAGAGTCACGTGCACAAAGCATGGGTATGGGTGATTATATTTTCCGTGTCGTCGTTCCCGAAGAAGTAGAAACAGAAGAAAAAAACGGCAAAACCAAAGAAATCGTTCATAAAACATTTCCTGGCTATGTATTAGTTGAAATGGTCATGACGGATGAATCTTGGTACGTTGTACGTAATACTCCTGGGGTAACAGGTTTCGTTGGTTCCCATGGTGCAGGAAGCAAGCCAGCGCCTTTATTACAAGAAGAAATCAATTCAATTTTACGTTCGATCGGTATGAGCACTCGGACGGTTGAACTGGAAGTAGAAATTGGCGAAACCGTCAAAATCATCGAAGGTGCGTTTTCTGGTCTAGAAGGACAAGTAGCAGAAATCGATGAAGAAAAACAAAAACTAAAAGTGAACATCGATATGTTCGGTCGTGAAACGAGTACAGAACTTGATTTTGAGCAAGTAGATAAGATTTAACTACTGGATTCACTAGCAAGAATGACTCTTTTACGGTAAAATAACAGTAATGAGAATAAAGTGGACCAATTCGTTGGCCCACTTTTTTTCTCAAAATCAGTAAGCGCTTTATAAGAGGAAGGGGTCCTATGTCAAAACTAGTCACTTTTTTTAGAGTAAAGTTTCACAATGATTTTCATCCCCATGGTAAAGGGATGATCTCTGTACATAATGGATATAGCTTGTTATTTCTTTTCAATTTGCTGCTATTTTTCTTTGCTATGTTGTTTTTTGATCCAATGGTGGCAATCGAAGAGCTCAAGTTGATTTTGTTTTCGGAAAGTCATTTAGTCACCGATTATATTGCCATGACCTCGGTAGGGACGGCTTTGTTAAATAGCAGTCTGATGACCTTTGTAGCGATCTCGATTTGCTATCACTATCGGGTACCGATCACGGGCGGTGCAGTCTCTGCGATCTTCATGGTGACTGGCTATGGTTTTTTTGGAAAAAATCTCCTGAATTTTATCCCAATATTTTTAGGCGTTCGACTGTATTCGTATTTTATGAACGAACCATTGAAAAAATTTCTGTTGATCGCCCTCTATGGGTCATCGGTTTCCCCAATCGTCAGCTATTTTGCTTTCAATGATTCCTTACCACCATACTTTAGTCTAGTGATGGGGTATGGCATTGGGATCTTCACCGGTTTTTTGATGGTTCCTATGGCCTTATACTTTCAAGCGCTGTTTCAAAGCGTCAGTCTATACAGTGCGGGATTTACTTCAGGGATGCTATGTACACTGGTCGCTGCCATCTGCCGAATGTTTGGCTTGACAATCGAGCTAAGAACATTAGTATCTCAAGAGCAGCAACCTCGATTGATTTTTATGATGCTGGTTTTAGGAGGGGTATTCGTCGGCTATGGCTTGTTGATGGCGATCAAGAAAAAACGATTGAATATGCGAGCGATTTGGTCGCATAGTGGCAAAATCGAGCGAGATATTTTAAGGGATACTGGCGTTTATAACACGATGATCAATATGGGGTTAATGACATTCTTGTTAGTGGCTTACGTTGTCAGTATTGGTGCGGTTTTAAATGGACCAGTTATCGGTGCGATCTTTTGTGTCATCGGCTTTTCTGCTTGTGGCTCTCATGTGTTTAACTCGCTGCCTTTATTGGCAGGGGTGACGATCGCCAATCTATTGAGCGTATACACCATCAACGAGACGGTTACAGTCACGTCAGCGATTTTTGCGATGATGCTCTGTGCAGTAACAAATGCCTATGGCTGGAAAGGCGGCTTGGTGGTCGGTTTTGTCCACGCCTCAATGGTACTGAATATTGATTTCTTACATGGAGGTTTGAATCTGTATAACAATGGTTTTTCTGGCGGGCTCGTCGCCATGATGATCATTCCCTTATTGGATCTCAGCAAACAGCTCTGGCAAAAATCAGCCGATCAGGCGCAAGCTACCAATGATGAAAAACCACAAATGGACTTGAAAGCACAAGAAAGCGAGCAGCCATTGGTCCCATTGGATCAAACAGAAGGAAAACCTAAATTTTCCGAGCCTGTGAAGGTATTAAAACCCGTTGCCCAAAAGAAACACTATAGGGTAGGCGAGTGGGAGTAGAAAAACCGCCAATGTCATTTGTTACTTGTTTAACAAGTAGGGAGTGCTTGCCTTTTCGTCGTTGGAAATAATGGGAAAATGAAAACCAACCAAGAACAAGCAAAGATTGGTTGTTCTTGGTTGGTTTTTATTCGTGTTCGTTTCTAAAAAAATCAACGATTGGCTTCTAAGATTTCTGCCTGCAAGCGTTGGGCAGTCGGTGTCATGGCTAGACCGCCTTCAGCCGTTTCCTTGAAAATGCTAGGCATTTGGCGACCGACTTGATACATCGCTAAGACCACTTCATCAGGTGGGATAACACTTTCGATTCCTGCCAGTGCCATGTCGGCAGAGATAAAGGCTTGGGAAGATCCTAGGGCATTGCGCTTCACGCATGGGACTTCGACTAAGCCCGCGACAGGGTCACAAATCAAGCCCATCATATTTTTGAGGGTGATCGCCACCGCTTGAGCCGCTTGGTGAGGGGTGCCACCTTTTGCACAAACCAAAGCTGCCGCTGCCATTGCGCTAGCAGAACCGATCTCCGCTTGACAACCGCCTTCGGCTCCAGAAATCGAGGCATTGTTGGCAATCACTAGACCAAAGGCGCCGGCTGTAAACAAAAAGTCGACTTGTTGCGCTCGAGTCAGTGCCAAACGTTCACGTACGGCCATCAAGACACCAGAAACAACACCCGCACTACCGGCGGTCGGTGTTGCACAGATCAAGCCCATTTTCGCATTGACTTCGTTGACTGCAATGGCATTTTGGACCGCTTGTAGAATGGTTTCTCCGCTTAAAAAATCACCGGCAGCAAGGTAGTCGTTCATGCGTGTCGCATCGCCGCCGGTCAATCCCGTCACCGATTTTACACCAGCGACACCTTCAGCGACTGATTGTTCCATAACAACTAAATTCTTTTCCATGATTGCAAGGATCTGTTCGCGACTACGGCCAGTATTTTCAGCTTCGATCGCAATCATCATCTCTGCAACGGAAGGATAATTTTTACTCTCTGTTACTAATTCTTCTATTGTATAGAACATATGCCTTTTCTCCTTTAATCAAAATACGCAGCGCTGTAAACATGTGGCAAAACTTTGATTTGTTGGGCCAGCTGATCATTGCGCTGATCGACTTCGATGATCATGATTGCTTTATCACCGACAGCTTCTCTTGTTACGGTCATCGTACCGATATTGATTTGAGCCTCTGATAGTAAATTGGTTACTTTTGCAATCATTCCTGGAACATCTTGATGAACGATCACATAAGTTGGCGTACCCAGCGTCAGAGAAATTTTGAAGCCGTTAAGCTCTGAGATTTGAATATTACCACCACCGATCGAGATACCAGTGACAGAAAGTTTGTGGCTACCTTTTGTCAAAATCATCTTGACCATATTTGGATGTTCCGCTTTTTCTTTTTTAGGAACGAATAGGACTTCGATCCCTTTCTCATAAGCGATTTTTAAAGAGTCTGCTAGGCGAGCATCATCTGGCTCCATGCCTAAAAGACCGCCAACTAACGCAATATCGGTTCCATGACCGCGATAGGTTTTGGCAAACGATTCATACAAAAGGATATCAACACTGTCTGGCTGTTCACCAAAAATACTGCGAACGATTTTTCCGATCCGAGCCGCACCGGCTGTATGAGAACTGCTGGGACCCACCATGATGGGACCGATTATATCAAATACACTGCGGTATTTTAATTGTTCCATTTTTTTCACCTCGATAGTAGTAAACGAATAGGGAAGAATTCCAGTAGTAGTGTAGCATAAAAAAATGAGAGAATGAAAAAAGCAGACCAAAAGCAAGGGATTTTTATTTATTTTTTTATCAAAGGAATGACGAAAAGCGATGGTGAGTATTTTTTCAAAAAAATCAGCTGAAAAACCTTGAATTATTCCTTAAAGATGCTATAATATTCCAGTGTGCTTTCGTCACACGTTTTTTGTGTGTGCACATGAATCACCAAAGTGGGAGGAGAAATTTGGATCTCCAATTAACCACATCACGGACTCAAGGAGGTATGTCTCGTGGCAAAAAAAGTAGAAAAAATCGTTAAATTGCAAATTCCTGCAGGTAAAGCAACACCAGCTCCACCGGTAGGTCCTGCGCTAGGTCAAGCGGGTATCAACATCATGGGATTCACTAAAGAATTCAATGCTCGTACAGCTGATCAAGCAGGTTTGATCATTCCAGTAGTGATCTCTGTATACGAAGACCGCTCATTTACTTTCGTTACAAAAACACCACCAGCAGCAGTATTGTTGAAAAAAGCAGCAAACGTTGAAAAAGGTTCAGGCGAACCAAACAAAACAAAAGTTGCAAAAGTTTCACGCGATCAAGTAAAAGAAATCGCTGAATTGAAAATGGAAGACCTAAACGCAGCTGACGTTGAAGCAGCAATGCGCATGGTTGAAGGAACTGCACGAAGCATGGGGATCACTGTAGAATAATTACAGCCCTAAGGAAGTAGCTTCTCAGTCGGCTTCATATTGAAAAATATGGGACACGTGGGAGGTTCTACCGTTATAACCACATCAAGGAGGAAACAAAATGGCTAAAAAAAGCAAAAAAATGCAAGAAGCATTGAAAAAAGTTGATGCTACAAAAGCTTATTCAGTTGAAGAAGCAGTAGCTTTGGCAAAAGAAACAAATATTGCAAAATTCGACGCAACGGTTGAAGTTGCTTACAAATTAAACGTAGACCCTAAAAAAGCGGATCAACAAATCCGTGGCGCGGTTGTATTACCAAACGGTACTGGTAAAACACAAACAGTTTTAGTTTTTGCTAAAGGCGATAAAGCCAAAGAAGCAGAAGCAGCTGGTGCTGATTTCGTTGGTGACGACGATATGGTTCAAAAAATCCAAGGTGGCTGGTTCGATTTTGACGTTGTTGTTGCAACGCCTGACATGATGGCTACTGTTGGTAAATTAGGTCGTGTGTTAGGCCCTAAAGGTTTGATGCCTAACCCTAAAACTGGTACAGTAACAATGGACGTAACAAAAGCAGTTAACGAAGTAAAAGCTGGTAAAGTTACTTACCGTGTTGACAAAGCTGGGAACATCCACGTACCAATCGGAAAAGTTTCTTTTGAAGATGACAAATTGATTGAAAACTTCAAAACGATCCATGAAACATTGTTGAAAGCTAAACCTTCAGCAGCAAAAGGTCAATACATGAAAAATATCTCAGTTACAACAACATTTGGGCCTGGGATCCATGTAGAACAAGCTTCTTTCTAATTTAATACAAAAATTCAAAACTTTTATTGACTTGACTACCTTATCTATGGTAAGGTAGTCAAGGTTAAAAGTTTAACTGTACCGAAGACAGTAGGTGGCGTTTGCCTTAATTTCCTACCGAGGACGTTTATTGAGAATCTTCAATAGTCCCTCTATGTCTACGGTGGCATAGAGTTTTTTTATTGTCCTTTATAGGACGAAGGAACAGTTTGTTTCGAAGAAACTCTTCCATCAAAATCAGGAGGTGAAATATAAATGAGTGAAGCAGCTATCGCTAAAAAATCCGCGATCGTTGATGAAGTGAGTGCAAAATTCTCTGCAGCCGCATCTGTAGTCGTTGTTGACTACCGTGGTCTAACTGTTGATGAAGTAACTCGCTTACGTAAACAATTGCGTGATGCAAACGTTGAGATGAAAGTTATCAAAAACTCAATTCTTTCTCGTGCTGCTGAAAAAGCTGGTCTAGAAGGTTTAGGTGAAGTATTCACTGGCCCTACTGCCGTAGCATTCAGTAACGAAGACGTTGTTGCACCTGCAAAAATCATTAACGATTTCGCAAAAGACGCAAAAGCTTTAGAAATCAAAGGCGGTATCATCGAAGGCAAAGTTTCTTCATTGGAAGAAATTACTGCATTGGCGAAATTGCCAAACCGCGAAGGACTTCTTTCTATGTTGCTATCTGTGCTACAAGCACCTATCCGCAACGTGGCTTACGCTATCAAAGCAGTGGCAGAAAAAGAAGAAGATGCAGCATAATTGCCGCATGATTTTTCAGTATTAAAAAACTAAACTACTTACTTAAATGGAGGAAAACAAAATGGCATTGAACATTGAAAACATTGTCGAAGAGCTAAAAGGCGCGACAATCTTAGAATTAAACGATTTAATTAAAGCTATCGAAGAAGAATTTGGCGTATCTGCTGCAGCTCCTGTAGCTGTAGCTGGTGGAGCTGGCGATGCTGGTGCTGCTGAAGAACAAACTGAATTCACTGTAGAATTGACTGCAGCTGGCGATCAAAAAGTTAAAGTTATCAAAGCAGTTCGTGAAGCAACTGGCTTAGGCTTGAAAGAAGCGAAAGCAGTCGTTGACGGAGCTCCTTCAGCAGTTAAAGAAGGCATCTCTAAAGACGAAGCTGAAGCATTGAAAGCAGCTTTAGAAGAAGTTGGCGCTTCAGTAACTGTAAAATAATTTTTCTTAGTGTCAAATCCTTTTGTATGAAGGGATTTGGCGCTTTTTTTTAGTAAATGAAATTCCTGCAAAAGGAATAAGCAGCGATCCCCGTTTCTTACTAGCGAGGATCACTGCTTATTTTTTTCGGAATTGTTGGAATAGGAACACAAAAATAAAAAAGAAAAATGCTTCCCACAATGTTGTGGTCCAGCTAAAGCTGCGGTTGATACCAAAAACGAGATTACCGATATTGGAAACCACCAAATACAATGCTGTTGCAAGCAAAGAATAGCCGAGTCGTTTACCCATCATTACGCCTCCCTTTGCTATGATTGTAACAAGTCGAAAGAGTTGTGGCAATCAATTCTCTCCTGATGGAAAGGAATTGGTTGGCGGAAAGAGAATAAAACGAACGATCACAGTGGACCGTTCGTTTTATAATGGTCTATGGGTGTGGCTATTTCAATGGGACATCAAAGATCCAACCTGTTGGGGCCGCAATATCCCCAAATTGAATGCCGGTCAATTGATCATACAATGCTTTTGTTTGTGGACCAACTTCCGTTTCACTATAGAACACATGAAAATCCTCACCGTTTTGGATCCCGCCGATTGGGGAGATAACAGCAGCTGTTCCGCAGGCACCCGCTTCGACAAATCGATCCAGCTCATTGAGATAAACATCGCCTTCAACAGGGGTCAATCCTAATGAGTGTTGCGCTAGATGCAGCAATGAATATTTTGTGATACTTGGCAAAATAGAAGGAGATTTTGGTGTCACAAATTCATTGTCAGCCGTGATTCCGAAAAAGTTAGCAGAACCGACTTCTTCGATTTTGGTATGCGTTTCTGGATCCAGATAGATGCAGTCGGAAAATTTCCGCTGATGGGCTTCGTATCCAGGCAACAAACTCGCAGCATAATTTCCACCAACTTTGGCTGCGCCAGTACCATTTGGTGCCGCGCGATCATAATCAGAAACAATGAAATTGGTCGGTGTCAATCCGCCCTTAAAGTAAGGACCGACAGGCATACAAAAAACCGTAAAAATATACTCTGGTGCTGGACTGACACCGATGTTTTCTCCGACCCCAATCAATAGAGGACGAATATACAAGGTGGCGCCGCTGCCATAAGGTGGAACATATTCCTGATTTGCTTTTACTACTTGTTTTACCGCATCTAAGAAAAAGTCCTCAGGAACCTCTGGCATGCGCAGGCGATAGGCACTGCGATTCATCCGTTTGCTATTTTCGTCTGGACGGAACAAATTGATGCCGCCATCTTTTCTTCGGTAGGCTTTTAGTCCTTCAAAACATTGCTGTCCATAATGAAGAGCGGTTGATCCCTCGTGGATATGCAGATAATTATCCTCGGTAAGTTCGCCTCCATTCCAAGAACCGTCTTTCCATGTTGCCAAAAAACGCCATGGCGTCTTGATATAAGAAAACCCTAAATTTGACCAATCGATTGTCATTCGTTCACACCCTTTTTTAATTTTTCTAAGTATAGCACTTCAGAAAAGAAATGTCATTATTTTCTGAAAATTCTTCTGTAAGAATAGTTGGTGACATTGACGTGTAAAGGATAGGGAAGTGCTCTTTGCTTGTACGAGTTCCCCAGTTTGTTTTTCTACAAGTTCTGTGCTTCAATGAGAGTATAAAAAAACAAAAAAGGGGGAACGTTTGTGATTGAGGAAGTGTTGACGGACAGTCTGGGGATCGCTGCTGCGTATCGACGATTGAAACCAATCATGATCCATACACCACTTGCACCAAGTAATATTTTAGGCAAAGAAAAAGAGGGCGCGATATTTTTGAAATTAGAAAATCTACAGCGTACCGGCTCCTTTAAAGCGCGGGGGGCGTATAACAAGCTCGCTTCATTGACTGATGCAGAAAAACTTCGCGGTGTCATCGCCTGTTCTGCAGGAAATCATGCGCAAGGTGTTGCTCTCGCAGGATCGTTACTGGGGATCAATGTCCGAATCTTTATGCCATTAACGGCTGCTAAAACAAAAATAGAGGCGACAAGAAGCTATGGCGCACAAGTCGTTTTAGCAGGAGAGACGTTTGATGAAACCAAACAACTGACAGTAGACGCCATGAAAGAAAGTGGCGAAGTTTTTGTCTCTCCCTTTGATGATCGTGCAGTAATGGAGGGGCAAGGAACGATTGCGATCGAACTGTTGGAGGATCTTCCAGATGTTGATAATGTCATTATTCCCATCGGCGGTGGTGGGTTGATCGCTGGGATGGCTTTAGCCTTAAAAGAACTTCGTCCAGAAGTCAAAATCATCGGCGTTCAATCCTATGGCGTTTATGGTATGATCGCATCGATCTGGCAGCAAAAGCTGGTAGCCAATCGCCGCAGTAGAACGATCGCCGATGGCTGTGATGTTGCTTTGGCAGGGGAGCTGACCTATGATGTTTTAAAGACCCGTATCGATGAAACGGTCTTAGTTGAAGAATCCGACATCGAACAAGCGATCCATTACTTGGCTTTGAAGGAAAAAGTCATTGCAGAAGGTGCTGGTGCATTAAGTACAGCGGCGATTTTAAGCGGACAGATCGATCATTTACTTCGAGGAAAGAAAACTGTGGCTTTGGTCTCAGGCGGCAATATTGATTTCTCTGTGTTTAAGGAAATCATCTGAGTGCAACAAGCCTTCCAAAAAAGAAAGAAGAGACCTGATTAGACATTCTCCTAATTGGGTCTCTTCTTTTAAATTCAAAGCAGGTGCTCAGATGATTACTTTGGGGGAGAAAGTATTGTTTCGATCCACTGTCCAAAGGTTGTTACATATTTCAATGGTCCGACCAATGTAAATCGTGCCATCGTTGGGTGGATTTTTTCAAAGTAAAAACGCCGACTTTCCCCTGAGTAAAGTGCATTGAATTCATCAATAACGATTTTTTTTTGCTGTTGCAGTAATTCTTCTGATTCAATAAAGAAATCAATGGCAAGTAAGCTTTCGGGTATCTGTTTTTCTGAACGTATTGAAGCAAAAGAAAGCAGGGGATCTTCAAATGGTTCGCCCATCAACGAAGCCACATCTTTGTAAGAAAAGCGCCACTGTCCGCCAACTTTTGTCCCTTTAAGTTGGTTGGTCTTTTGATAATTTCGGATGGTTCGAGTCGTTACGCCCAGTTTTTCAGCGACTTCTTCAACGGTATAATAATCTTTCATCGGTTCCTCCTACAAAGTAATTATGCGATCGCAAAAGCGTTGCTCCTCTTTCTTATGACTAGTATAGATGATAATACGTTTTTCCGCATGTTTTTTTAGACACTTCATGATCGTCTCGGCAGATTCATCATCAAGGCTACTAGTAGCTTCATCTAGCAAAAAAATTTCTGCATCACTTACTAATAAGCGAGCCAAAGCGATTCTTTGCTTTTCTCCTCCTGATAAATCGGCTCCGTTTTCCGTAAGCCTGCTGGTCCAAGAGCGCTGTTGAAAAATGGGCGCTAAAATACCAGAGGTTTCGATAATTGTTTTTTCTTCTTCCGTCATTTTTCTTCCCCATACAAGATTTTCTTCAATTGTCCGAGAGAGAATCGTAGGTTCTTGAGCAAGGTAGATGGTTTTATCTGTTTCAGGTTTTCTCGGCTTGATGCGTTTACTCTTCGTGGAAAGCGATATTCCTTCTGATGGATACAGACCAGCAATCGCCTTTAAAAACGTTGATTTTCCTTTTCCTGAAGTGCCAGCCAAGTAAATATGTTCACCAGGTTTCAAGGTTTCTTCAATGGGGAAGGAAAAGCTGCGGTTGCCAATTGATACGACAGGGTGGTCGAAAGTAAGACTTAGAGCAGCTTCACTCGTTTGGTGCGAGCAGTCCTCGGGAGCAGCCAATTCTTCGTTAACAAAACGTTGATTGATCCTGAGAGTGGCTGTATCAAGATTGATTTTCGTTAAACCACTTAATGCAGAAAAGTAAATGGGCAATAGCACGCCAATCAAAATCAACGCAGAGGTTGGCAATTCATCTTGTAATATTCCTTGAATCATAAACAAATAGATGCCTATCTGGGCGATCTGATTGATCGCATTAAGGACTAAACTAGTCGTTTGGGCAAAAGTATTGGTGTTTGCTAATGTTTGATACATCGATGTCAATTGAGAGGAAAACAGCTGTTCAAGAACAGCGTCACTCCATTGCTTCATTGTATCAATATGGGACAATGTTGTTAACATTTCCTTATTGCTAAGAGCAAATGCTTCTTGCATATTTTTCATCTTGATACTTAACTGTTGATTGATCCATCGAAACCCAAAAACATTGATGGGAAATAGCAATAGTAAAATGAAACCCAGTAAATAATGCAATTGGAAACACAAAAAAAGCGGGATCAGCAATAAGAAAAAGCAGCGAATGGCTTCGCTAAAACTACCACAAATAAACAAGTATAAGGAATCAACAACGCCAAAGATGCGGTTTAATAGATAAGTGGGTTCCTTTTCAGAAAGCTCTACATAACTCTTTCTTTTCATTTTTTTTAACAATTCCAAGAGATGGCGAACGTTCATCGTAGCTGCATAGCGCTCTTTCATCACAATCAGTAAGAATTGTGCGCAATAAGTAATGCTTAATATGAACGCTAATAAGCCAACGAGATGATCGAAGCGCAGTGCGTGATCTTCTTGTAAAAGCAATGGGAAGGCTAGGTTTGTTAGGACAGTTAAGAATACTAGTAGGCTACTCAAACTAATAAAAAGTTTGTTCTTTCTAATAATTTCAATCAAAATACCAACTCATTTCCTATGTTTTCCTAAATGGTAGATGTTTTTATAAAAAATGTCAACAAAAAAAGAGTTCCTGATTAAAGGAACTCTTGAAAAATCAAAAGCTGCGTCCGCCGCCGCCGAAAGTACCGCCGCCAGAAGAGTGGGTCGTACTGCCGCCTCCGCCGCCAGAAAAACCGCCACCACCGCCGCCTCCGCCATTATTCGAAGGCCGAGGGATGCGTCTGGTTGTGACAAAGGAGTTGACTAAGCGATCTTCTTTTTGGGTCAGATCAATACTTGATTTTTCTAGATAGTTAAATTTGTAGCCGCCCATTTTTAATTGGTAACGGGATTTAACAATGATGAAAAAGGCGATACTGATCACTGCTGCGATTGCTAAGCAAATAGCAATTTCTAGTGGCGTCATCACTTTGTAATAAGTAATTTTTCCAGTATCACGATCGATACGATAGTGATCGGCAGGAACACCTGCTTCCACAAAACCAGCCGCTTTTTGCAGATAGACCAATGCCGCTTGGTAATAATTTCCCTCTGCCATCTGGTCAAATACCGCATCAAGTAGCTTGTCTAGACGTGAGTCAGTGAGGTAATCGATCATATTTCCAGAAGTCGAAACGTGAAATTTACGTTGCGACATATCGATCACCAAAGCGGATCCATTGTTGTCGTTGCCGATCCGTCTTGAAAGATATCGATTAGTATACAACTCGATATCTCCCGTGTTGCTGTTCGTTGTTTGAATAAACACTTCGCCTTTGATTTTCGCATTCAGCGCTTCTGCTTCTTCATTCAACTTCTGGATTTCTTGTTCGGTAAAAAGTCCAGCGTGGTCTGCGACTGTCTCTTCGGCTGCGAAGGCGGGCAGGGTGGTGAAGAAAAAGCCAACCAGCAGAAGCAACAAATAGGATAGTTTTTTCATAAGAAATACGCTCCAATCAATGCGAGGATGGTCGTTGCCGCGAAAATTGCGCCACTGACGATTCCCAAGCGTTTGTAACTGATTGGTAAAACACCGCTGACTTTTCCTGTTTGCCCATTCATCGCATAATAAAAGGCACTCTTGTTTTCATCATCGGCTCGATAGGTCACTAGCCATACAGGAAGCAAAACGTAATTGTTTTCTTCTTTTGTTAGATTGATGGATCGATTGTTGCGTTTAAAACTAGTATAGCCATTGACGGTACCTGCTAGCAGGTTTTCAGCATACCCCGATAATTCGTTTTTGACTTCGTCGGAAAGAGCAATGTATTCAATGTCTCTTTTTTCTGCTTGGAAGCCGGCTAAATACTGACTGCGAAAATTAACAGCTTTTTCAAGGGGAAACGGCTGAACGCCAGTTACCATTTTTTGTTGGACGTTTTTTGACAGCGCATGCTTGAGCAATTCATTCACCTTGATTTTTCCTCGTCGCAAGACATCGTATTGTTTGTGTTCAGTATATTCAATATCACCAACGCGCCAAATACGCAAGGAGGTACCCATTCCTGAGAGGGAGCCGTTCATCTCGGCATCGACGACCCAATAAGGGAAGTATACGCCAGTCAATTTCTCTACTTGTGCTTGGTCGAAGAAATCCCGTGGGACGAATTTTTTCTTTTGCGCCCATTCTAAAAACTTTTGCGTTGCTTCTTCTTTTTCGATCGCAAAGGGAAGGACTTTGTTTGGCAAAAATTCTCCCGAAAGCCGTCCAGATAAAACGACCGGGTTATGGCAAAAGTAGCAATAGGTTGCAGCTGTAGTCGCATCCGTCACGATTTCAGCACCGCAGCTGGGGCAGGTGAAAAGGTCCATCTGTCCCGCTTGTGCATTGGCTTGTTGCTGCACTTCTTCTTCAAGGCTCGGCTCCGTCACTGAGGTAGCCGTGGCATCTACAGAAGAATCAGCGGCCATTTGCGCTTCTTTTTGCTTTTCTTCAAAGGCAGTGACTTCGTCTTCAGTAAAAATACTCAGACAAAATGGACAATGAAATTTTTGATCGCCAGGATCAAAGGTTAAAGCGCCCCCGCAATTGGGGCACTTATGTGTGATAACATCCATCAGCAATCCTCCTCAATTAGTCTACTGGGACACCTTTGAAAGGTTTGCCGCAATTCGGACAGAATTTTGGAATGCCGTTGGCTAAATCAATCACTTCACCACAATCGCTGCATTTCATTTTCAGACTTGGTCCATCGCTCGTTGGTTTAGGCGTGCCGCAATTGCTGCAGAATTTACCAGTATTAGATGTGCCGCATTGTGGGCAGTCCCAATGATCTGCGTTGCTTTGTGCAGGTGCTTGTTGCTGCTGCATCTGCTGTTGGTTGTTT
Source organism: Enterococcus sp. 6D12_DIV0197 (assembly GCF_002174385.1). Lineage (NCBI taxonomy): Bacteria > Bacillati > Bacillota > Bacilli > Lactobacillales > Enterococcaceae > Enterococcus > Enterococcus sp. 6D12_DIV0197. The sequence goes on along the minus strand of NZ_NIBN01000001.1, from coordinate 2,508,556 downwards.
TGTGACGCTTGGTTCAAATAACCGCCACCAGCGTTCATCCCCATGCCCATGCCAACAAACCCAGTCGTAGCGCCAGCGGCATTGCTACCGGCAGATTCCATACCACGAGCTACCGAACCTTGAACATAGCCTTCACGAATCGAAGGGTCACCTAACATTGCCCCTTGGTTCCGCATGTTGATCAATTTTACGGAATCATCCGTATAAGAGATGCTTGCGACGGCAACCGAAACGATTTCCATTCCTCGGAGTTCTCGCCAGCTGTCATCAAGAACTGTTCCCATATATTTGCTTAATTCCATGCTCTTAGATGGAACGTAAGAAATTCGTTCGCCATCAGCGGACATTTTGTTGATCGCTGTTTGTAGGGCGGTCAAAAATTCAGCTAAGTACTGCTCGTTGATGTCGTTGATATCGACTTGACTTTTGTTTTTTGGGATCGCATTCGTATAGAACAAAATTGGATCGGTAATTCGTAAGGAATAGTTTCCGTGCGCCCGCAAGAAAAGTTCTGCGTTGTAAAAGTTGTCAAAATAATTCAAAGGCGAGGAAGTACCGAAGCGAATCCCTTTGATTTCTTGTAGATTGATATAAAAAACTTGTTGTTTTTGCGGTGTAACGCCACCAAACTTAAAGCGGTCAAACGTTTCAGAAATCGCATCTTTCAATGAACCGTTTAACATTGAAGGCGCTAATTCGTTTTTCACTGTATAGTAGCCTTCTTCGGCGGTATAATCGATGATTCGCCCGCCATCAACCAATAACATCATCATATTCGGATAGACATGAATCACTGAGCCATCAGTGATGACATCTTCTGTGCCTTTTCTGTTGGAACCGCGTTTGTCATTACGCCGCACTTTGACACCTTTTGTCATTACTGTCGAATCGCTCATATTGTCAGGCTCGATCACCTCTAGCCATTGATCTGCTAATCCGCCGCCAATTGCGCTTGTTGCCGCTTTGATAATACCCATTTTCAGTCCTCCTTTAAATTGTTTTCATCACAATAGATGAACATAGATTCATTATACCATAGGAGGTGAGATTTACGTTATCAGTCTAAAGTTGGAGAGGAGTTTTTCGCAAAATCCATCAATAAACGGTTCGTTCGCAGGTGGATTTGAATAAAAGAGACAAATTGGAGATTGCGGATTAAATTTCCATTTCTTTTGAGATTCCCCCACGCAAACTGTGGTTTTTTTGGCTGATATTACGTATAATAGAAGGTAGCGAATTTTGAAATGAGTGTGGAAAACTATGGCTTATCAAGCATTATATCGTGTTTGGCGTTCTCAGCGTTTTGATGATGTTGTCGGACAAAAAGCAATTACCCAAACCTTAAAAAATGCAATCGATCAAAACCAGATCTCGCATGCCTATTTATTTACGGGTCCTCGAGGAACCGGGAAAACAAGTGCAGCGAAAATTTTTGCCAAAGCCATCAATTGTCCGAACCAGGTCAACGGTGAGCCTTGCAATGAGTGCGATATGTGTCGCTCAATCACAGCAGGGACGCAAGAAGACGTGATCGAAATCGATGCGGCAAGCAACAACGGTGTAGAAGAAATTCGCTTTATTCGTGATCGTGCGAACTATGCACCGACCCAAGCTGAATACAAAGTTTATATCATTGATGAAGTGCACATGCTGTCAACAGGCGCATTCAACGCTTTACTAAAAACATTGGAAGAACCACGGAAAAATGTTGTCTTTATTTTGGCAACAACAGAGCCCCATAAGATTCCAGCAACGATCATTTCTCGAACCCAACGTTTTGATTTCAAACGGATCAATACGCAAGATATCGTGGGTCATTTAGAAACGGTCCTTACTACTAGTGAGATCAATTACGAAGCAGAAGCTTTACAGATCATTGCGCGAGCCGCAGAAGGCGGTATGCGGGATGCCTTGAGTATCACCGACCAGGCGATCGCTTTTAGTGATGGAACCGTAACGACCCAAGATGCTCTTGAAGTGACGGGCAGCTTGTCCTATGAAATGATGGACCGTCTGATGCAAGCTTGCGGGGAAAAAGAAGTTGCCGATGCGTTAGCGACCTTGCGGGAGTTATTAGCCTCTGGTAAAGAAGCCCGACGTTTATTGGAAAACTTGTTGGTTTATTGTCGAGACTTGCTGATGTATCAACAAGCGCCGCAGCTGCTATCTGAAAAGTCGCTGCAGTTGACTGAAGCGTTTCAAACGCTGGCAAAAAATACCCCGCCAGCAAAAATCTATCACTGGATCACGGTCTTAAACGATACGCAAAATGAAGTACGATTTACGAACAATCCTACGATCTATCTGGAAGTGGCTGTGGTCAAATTAGCCAATGATCCAGAAAGTGCTGCTGTTGCTAGCAATTCAGCTGATAATAGTCAAGAAGTGGCGCAGTTACGGCAAGCATTGCAAAAACTTCAGGCAGAGGTGCAACGACTGCAGGAGAATCGACCGGCAGGTGCCGTTGCGGAAACCACTGCGCCAGTGAAGAAAGCCAAGGCGACCACTACGTTCCGTTTACCAAAGGAACGCGTGTTCCAAGTACTGAAAAGTGCAACGAAGAAAGACTTGGCAAACGTTCGCAATGTTTGGGACGATCTTTTGATGTCTCTTTCCGTGACGCAAAGAGCTATGCTGCATTCCAGTGAAGCAAAAGCTGCCAGCGAATCGGGCGTCGTGATCGCTTTTGACTATGAGATCTTATGCCAGCGAGCAAGTAACGACCAAGAGTTTCAATTGATGATCCATAATCAATTGTCTCGCATGATCAAAGACTACGCCCCCCAGGCTGTCTTTATCACAAAAGAAAGTTGGCCAGCACTACGGCAAGAGTTTTTGGCCGGCGGTCAAGCAACGGCAGATTCGGAAATTGAAGTAGACCAAGAAGAGACCGAAGCCGCTCCTGTCGAACCTGAAAATGACGACTTAGTAACAAAAGCGCAAGAGTTATTTGGTGAATTAACCAGCATTGAAGAAAATTAATGAAAATGGAGTGATTGATAATGATGCGAGGCATGGGAAATATGCAAGGCATGATGAAACAAATGCAAAAAATGCAAAAAGAAATGATGAAAGAACAAGAAGCGCTGAACAGCAAACAATTTATCGGCGAATCGACAAATGGCTATGTCAAAGCGACCTTTACTGGCGATAAGACATTACAAGACATTACTATCAATGAAGCGATCGTTGATGCTGACGATGTGGAAATGCTGCAAGATATGATCATTTTAGCTGTTAATGACGGATTGAAGAAAATTGAAAAAGAATCGGAACAAACGATGGGCAAATATACAAGAAACATTCCGGGTCTATAAAAGGAGAAATGACGGTGCAATATCCTGAACCGATCGCCCGATTGATCGACAGTTACATGAAACTGCCGGGAATCGGACAAAAAACCGCGACACGTTTGGCATTTTATACAATCGATATGAAAGAAGAAGTCGTCAATGAGTTTGCCAAATCGTTGCTTAGTGTCAAACGAGATTTGCACTTTTGCAGTATTTGCGGAAATATAACTGAAGAAGATCCTTGTGAGATCTGTAGTGATCCAACAAGAGACAAAGAAACGATTTTAGTGGTTGAAGAGCCTAAAGATGTCATGGCACTAGAAAAAGTCCGGGAGTATCATGGACTTTATCATGTGCTGCATGGCGTGTTATCCCCGATGGAAGGGACAGGTCCAGAAGATATCAACATTGCATCGCTGATACAGCGGCTGCATGATGATCAGGTCAAAGAAGTGATTATTGCGACCAATGCGACCACGGAAGGTGAAGCAACGGCGATGTATATGTCACGTTTGATCAAGCCTGCTGGTATTAAAGTCACGCGTTTGGCTCATGGCTTATCTGTGGGCAGCGATATTGAATACGCGGATGAAGTGACCTTGCTAAAAGCAGTTGAAGGTCGCCGAGAATTATAAAGATATTGGAGGCAATTAGGGTGAATGGATTGTTTATAACCATCGAAGGACCGGATGGTGCTGGAAAAACCAGTGTGATCGAAGAGTTGTATCCTCGGTTACAGCTTGAAGCAACAAGAAAAATCGTGAAAACAAGAGAACCTGGCGGAGTTAAAATCGCTGAAAAGATTCGTAAAATTATTTTAGATCCGCGAAATGAAGAAATGGATGAGCGGACGGAAGCCTTACTTTATGCAGCGGCCCGCCGCCAACACTTGATTGAGGTTGTCCTGCCGGCATTAAATGCTGGACACATCGTGATCTGTGACCGCTTTGTTGACAGTTCGCTTGCCTATCAAGGAGCTGGACGCCGCATCGGGATTCCTGAGATCGCACGGATCAACGAGTTTGCGACGGAAGGAACGACGCCTGATTTTACCTTGTATCTAGATGTTGACTCTGATACTGGCTTGCGTCGCATCCAAGAAAACCGCGCACATCAATATGACCGCTTAGATTCGGAAGGATTGGAGTTTCATCAACGGGTTCGTCATGCGTATCTTAAGCTGGCGGAAGAAAATCCTGTACGCATTCATAAGATTGATGCTAGAATGGGGTTACAAGAAGTTGTTGAATCCAGCTATTCAGCAATCGTTGAATCGTATCCTGCTTACTTCAAGTCAATCTAGAGTAGGTTGGATAACACAAAGGAGATGGTCCCATGAAATTAATTATGGCAATCGTACAAGACAAAGACAGTAATCGTTTGGCAAATGAGTTTATTGATGCCAATATCCGTGCTACAAAATTGTCCTCAACGGGTGGGTTTTTAAAGGCTGGCAACAGTACGTTTATCATTGGTATTGAAGACGATCGGGTACAAGATGCATTAGAATTGATCAAAAAAACCTGTCAATCAAGAAAACAATATGTCTCGACACCGATGTCTTTAGACATTTCCTTAGACGGTCAAGTTCCTTATCCAGTCGAAGTCGAAGTCGGCGGAGCAACTGTGTTCGTGCTACCGGTTGACGGATTCCATCAATATTAAAAAAGGAGCTTTTCATGGAGGAGTTATTTCTACAAGAATATCAGCCTCTTGTTTTTGCCCAACTAAAAAAAAGTATCAAGCATGGGCGCATTGCTCATGCTTATCTTTTTGAAGGGGACAAGGGGACTGGCAAGCACGAATTAAGTCTGTGGCTCGCAAAACGCCTTTTTTGTACCAATGTGCAAGAAGAAGCCCCGTGCGGCACTTGCAGCAATTGTCTGCGGATCGCCCAAGGAGAGCATCCTGACGTCATCCAAATCGAGCCGGATGGGCAGATGATCAAAGTCGACCAGATTCGGCAGCTGCAAGAGGAGTTCTCAAAAAGCGGCTTTGAAAGTCGTCTGAAAATCTTTATTTTGTCTCAAGCTGACAAAATGAACAACAGCGCTGCCAACAGCCTATTAAAGTTTTTGGAAGAACCGGTGGGAAACTTTTTGGCGATTTTAGAAACTGAGAGTTTAGGACGTATTTTGCCGACGATTCAGTCTCGCTGTCAGATCATTCATTTTTCGCAGCTGTCAAAAGAAAAACTACAGGAGAAGCTCCAAGAAGAAGGACTTTCCAAAGAGACGAGTCGACTTCTGAGCCACTTGACGAATAGTTATCATAAAGCAGTTGAAATCTCGCAGGATGAATGGTTTAATGAAACTAAGGATGCTGTTAAGCGTTGGGTGAATTACCTTTTGAAGAAAGACCCGCAAGCATTTATTTTTGTTCAGAAAAAATTATTGGGTCTAGCAAAAGAAAAAAATCAGCAATCAGAAATCTTTTTGCTCTTGTTATTTTACTTTCAAGAGGAACGAGATCGATTGTTGGCACAAGGTTTATGGGGAAAAGAGATCAATCGTGCCATTGAAGCCGCATTGCAAGCACAAAAAAAATTGCAAGCCAATGTGTCTTTCCAAGGAGTGGCAGAACAATTTTCCGTGAAAATCATCTATGGATAAAACGCAGCAGCCGGAAAAGGAGACCAGAGATGATCGAAGTTGTCGGAGTGCGTTATCATGACGTGGGCCAGATTTATTTTTACACACCAAAAAAACAGACCTATACCATAAATGAACAAGTCATCGTGGAATCACAAGATGCCAAATGTCTTGCCACGGTGGTTACAAAAAGCAGAAAAATGAATGAGAGCGATTTGCCTCAAGCAGTCAAACCGATCCTGCGTCGAGCGACGAAAAAAGATTTGGAGCAAGCTGCCGCCAATCAAAAAGCAGCAGACGATGCGTTGAAAATCGGGAAAGAAAAAATCCGAGCACACCAGCTGCCAATGAAGCTGATTCGGGTGGCATATACCTTTGAGCGCACAAAACTGATTTTTTCGTTCACGGCAGAAAGCCGCGTCGATTTTCGTGAGTTGGTCAAAGACTTGGCAAGTGAATTTCATACACGGATCGAACTGCGCCAAATTGGTGTCAGGGATGAAGCAAAGGCGCTAGGCGGAGTTGGACCCTGCGGTCGCAAACTATGCTGTGCGACGTTTTTAGGCGATTTTATCCCAGTGTCCATCAAGATGGCTAAGGATCAAGGACTCTCCTTAAATCCTGCAAAAATTTCAGGGTTATGTGGTCGTTTGATGTGTTGTCTTAAGTACGAAAGTGAAGAGTATGAGCGTGCAAAAAAAGAATTGCCGGATCGCGGCAAGGAAGTTGAAACGCCAGATGGCAAAGGACGTGTGGTCGGGCTGGATCTGTTGAGCCGAGTGATCAAAGTCCGTTTGCATGATCGGCAAACACCAATCGAGTATGATTATGAAGAACTAGTGACAAAATAAGTAGGTGACCATAATGAGCATGGACAAACGATCAATATATGACGGATTGAATCAGTTAGAAGTGGAGTTGCAAAATTCCTTGAATAATCTAGCGGAAATGAAGCAGTCTTTGCAAGAAATCGTCGAAAAAAATACGACATTAGAATTGGAAAATCAACGCTTACGTGAACACATTCGTGAGTTGAACCAAGTGGCAGATGCACCCGCTGAATCGGTCAAACAAGAGCTTTCTAAATCACGGATGAATTTAGAAAAGATTTACGAAGAAGGATTTCATGTTTGTTATGACTTATACGGTTCTCGCAGAGAACATGACGAACCTTGTGCGTTTTGTCTAGAAGTGATCTATCGTGAAAGCGGCAAATAGCTGACAGACGAAGCGGTTCGTTAGAAAAAAGATCAGTTTCTGCTGGTCTTTTTTTCGAAAGGAGCAGTACATGCAAAAGCAGCAAAGTTATAAACAAGACACTGGAAAACTATATCTTGTTCCAACACCGATCGGTAACTTGGAAGATATGACGTTCCGATGTGTCAAAATTTTAAAAGAAGCGGACCTGATCGCAAGTGAAGATACTCGAAATACCCAGAAATTGTTGAATCATTTTGAGATTGCGACACCGCAAAAAAGCTTACATGAACACAATTATAAAGAACGGGTGCCACAGCTGATAGAACAGCTGCAAATGGGCAAGACTATTGCCCAATGCAGTGATGCTGGTATGCCCTCCATTAGTGATCCAGGTCATGAATTAGTCAAGGCGTGCTTGGTCGAAGGAATCGCAGTGATTGCGCTCCCAGGACCTACGGCTGGTTTGACCGCGCTGATCGCTTCTGGCTTATCACCGCAGCCGAATCTTTTTTATGGCTTTTTACCTCGTAAGAAAAAAGAACAAAAGCAAGCGTTAAGTGAATTGGCAAGCCAAAAAGCTACGATGATTTTTTATGAGTCACCGTATCGAATCGCAGCGACGATCGAAACGATGAAAGAGGTATTGGGAGAACGTCAAGCAGTTATCTGCCGTGAATTGACAAAAATCCACGAAGAATATTTGCGAGGGACCTTTTCAGAATTGATTGAATACCTCGACCAACAACCAATCAAAGGGGAATGCTGTCTATTAGTGGAAGGCGCTTCTGAAATCCCTGAAGTCGTTTATGAAGGAAGCTATGCTGAACAGGTGGCAGCCTTGATGGAAGAGGCAGACTTGTCTTCGAAAGAAGCCATCAAAGAAGTGGCTAAACGCAATCAAGTGAAGAAACAGCTTGTTTATCAAGCCTACCATCAATTAGAAACGTAATCATACCGAGAATTCTCTCGGTATTTTTTTGTCTTTTTTCGGACTTGTGTTAAATTATCTGACATCAATAGTTAGCTATTTTCAGAAAATTCACGGTTTTCTCAGAAAAATCTAGATTATTTGAAAATATGATGTTAGGATAGCTAACATAAAGAAAAGGAGGCGTCAAAAATGAACACAGGGAATATTGCATTTATTTTAATTTGTAGCGGCATGGTTTTTCTTATGACTCCAGCATTGGCATTTTTTTACGGAGGATTGGAACGTCGCAAAAACATCCTCAATACCATGATGATGGTGATTTGTACGATGGGCTTGGCGTCTGTGCTATGGGTCGCTTTAGGGTATACCTTATCTTTTAGCGGCACAGGCTCATTTATTGGGAATTTAGATAAAGTCTTTTTCAATCATGTCTCGATGACAGAAGGAGAAGGGATTCCTGAAGGGTTATTTGCGGCCTTTCAAATGATGTTTGCCTTGATCACAACGGCGATCATTACTGGATCTGTCGTGGGCAGAATGCGTTTCTCAGCTATTTTCCTATTTATCGGCTTCTGGCTAGTTCTCGTGTATTTTCCAATGGCACATATGGTATGGGGCGGCGGTTTCTTAGATGCGATCGGCTCGATCGATTTTGCAGGAGGCAATGTCGTTCATATCAGTTCGGGTATCAGTGGGTTAGTCTTAGCGGTCGTTGTCGGTAAGCGGCGAGAATTTCATCAAACCGAATATCGTCCTCATAATATTCCCTTTGTTGTACTAGGTGCTGGCCTTTTATGGTTTGGCTGGTTTGGCTTTAATGCTGGCTCTGCGTTAGCAGCTGATGGTCTAGCGATCCACGCCCTAATGACCACGAATACGGCAGCAGCCAGTGCGATGCTTTCTTGGATGCTGATCGAAAAAATCGTGTTGGGCAAACCGACGATCGTTGGTGCGTGTACTGGAGCCGTCGTGGGCTTAGTTGCCATCACACCAGGTGCGGGATTTGTCTCGCTTTGGTCTTCCTTTATCATTGGCGCTTTAGTCAGTCCGTTTTGCTACTTCTTTATTTCTGTCATCAAACATCGTCTAGGATTAGATGATGCGCTGGATGCCTTTGGTTGCCATGGCGTAGGCGGGATCTTTGGCGGTTTGATGACGGGGATCTTTGCGGATCCAGCAGTGGGTGGACGGTCAGGATTGCTCTATGGCGGCGTTGATCTTTTTCTCGTACAAGCCGAAAGTATCGTATTTACGATTCTATTTGCAGGTATCTTATCCTTTGTCATTATCACTTTGATCAAATGGGTGATGCCGATTCGCGTATCGCAACAAGAAGAAGCAGTGGGGATGGATCGGATCGAACATGACGAAACGGCCTATCCTACCTTTATGGGGTTAGATTCTTAAGAGTGGAGGAGCAGTCATGAAAAAAGTTGAAGCGATTATTCGCCAAGAAAAATTAGAAGAACTAAAGGCCGCATTAGACCAGTCTGATTTGATCAGCGGCATGACAGTCAGTCAAGTGCTGGGCTGCGGCAATCAAAAAGGCCTCAAAGAGTTTATTCGTGGCCAAGAAGTGATCACAACTCTTTTACCAAAAGTAAATGTCCGTTTTGTTTTAGCAGATGAAAAAGTCGATGCGGTGATTGAACTGATTGTATCGATCTGTCGGACAGATGAAGTCGGTGACGGCAAAATATTCGTCTACCCGTTGGAAGAAGCGATTCGGATTCGCACTAATGAACGAGGGGAAGCTGCCTTATAGTAGAACTTCTTGGACCATGAAGAGGGCCGCAAAAGCAGTGAATGTAGAAGGAAGGACCAATGAAGATTGGTCCTTTTTGCGTGCTTCCCACGATTCCTTGCTTGATAGGGAACTTCTGTTCGTTTATAATAAGAAGTGAGGTGAACAACGATGTCGGAACTACAATTTCCCTTAAAAAATGATACGAGCCGCAAAATTATTCATATTGATATGGATGCTTTTTTTGCTTCGGTGGAAGAACGGGATGATCCAGAGCTTGCCAAGCATCCCCTCGTCATTGCCCGTCACCCAAGTGATACTGGCGGACGAGGAGTGGTCACGACCGCCAATTATCTGGCACGACAATATGGCATCCACTCGGCAATGAGTGCGCAAAAAGCCTATGAGCTTTGTCCGCAAGCGATTTTTAAACCGGGAAATCATCAAAAGTATCGTGAAGTGTCCCAGCAAGTCAGAGAAATTTTTCATCGGTACACCGACATCATCGAACCAGTTTCTATTGATGAAGCGTATCTAGATGTCACAGTCAACAAGATCAATTGTCCTTCAGCAATTAAGATCGCTCGTTTGATTCAACGAGACATCTGGCAAGAGACTCATCTGACCTGTTCGGCAGGAGTCAGTTACAACAAATTCTTAGCAAAACTGTCTTCGGATTATCATAAACCACGAGGATTGACGGTGGTGATGCCAGATGAGGCAGTGGCATTTTTGCAACAATTACCCATTGATAAATTTCACGGGATCGGGAAGAAAACTGTTCCGCGGATGCATGAGTTAGGTATTTTTACAGGAGCTGATCTGTATGGCTGGAGTGAGATGGCGCTGATTCGTGAATTTGGCAAAATGGGGTATTCCTTGTATCGGAAAGTTAGAGGGATCCATGATTCCCCAGTTAGTGTGACGAGAGAACGGAAATCAGTTGGAAAAGAGCATACATACGGCAATCCATTAACCAGTGAAGAACAAGTATTGAGCCAGTTACGGGCTATCGCAGAAGAAGTTGAAAGATCACTGAAGCGCACACAAAAACATGGCAAGACGGTCGTGTTGAAAGTTCGTTACAGTGATTACTCTACGATCACCAAGCGAGTGACCTTGCCAACCTATGTTCATAAAAAAGAACAGCTATTTTCCGAAGCAAGTCTGATTTGGGAAGAAATTTTAGGTCTGGAAAAAGGCATCCGTCTTTTGGGGATCACCGTCACAAATCTTGATCCACTGACCTATGAAAATATCGTACTGCCCTTATGGCAACTATCTGACGAGCAGTAGTCAGAAGAGGAGGAGCAAAATGACACTCTATCAAGTATATGACACGATGGTGGGGTTGGCTGATCAGGAGCGAAGTGAAAAAATGGCCGCCTACATGCGGCATCAGTTTGATTTTTTAGGCATTCCTACGCCGTTGCGCCGCCAGCAGGAGAAAGCGACCTTCAAAGCAGCAAAACAAACGAAAACGGTTGATTGGGACTTTATCGATCATTGTTGGCAAAGCAGCTATCGTGAACACCAATACCTTGCGATTGATTATTTAGTGGTGATGGAGCCGTTTCTAGCGGCCATCGATCTGGCAAAAATTGAACAGCTAGTCATAACAAAAGCTTGGTGGGATAGCGTGGATGCCCTAAGTGAGGTTGTCAGAAAACTAGTTCGCCGACTGCCAGCGTTAAAAGCTGAAATGCTTCGCTGGAGTCTTGAGGAAAATCTTTGGTTGCGGCGAGTGGCAATACTCCATCAACTGCTGCAAAAAGAACGGATGGATCAACCACTGCTTGAAGAGGTCCTCGTCAATAATTTGGGGAGTTCTGAATTCTTTATCAACAAAGCTATTGGTTGGAGCTTGCGAGATTATGCCAAGACGAATCCTCAGTGGGTCCAAGACTTTCTTCTTCGCTATCAAACAAGTCTGGCGCCTTTGACGATTCGTGAAGCAAGTAAGTACCTGTAAAAAGCTTGGTCACTGAGTTGAGATAACATAAAAAAACACCGTGCATCATCTTTGAAGAAAGAGGAGGGGACCGCCAAAAGTTCGATTTTTTGGTCTAACTTTTGGGGTCACCTCAAGATGCACGGTGTTTTTAGTTTTTAAATTTGTTTTTTGATTTGTTCGTAACTTGCTTCAGCATCTTTGCACTTTGCCCAGATAACCGCTTTTCCTTGTTCCCGAGATGCAGCAAGATCAATGATTCGTTGATTGCTGCTGCCGCGAAACTGCAAGTTTAAATTTCGTTTGCTCAGTTCAAAACGACCGTCGACTAAAATATCGATTTTGGATAAAAGTTCCAATTTATCGGGTGTTTCCAAAAGCAATTCTTCATAGGTGTAGCCTGACCAGCTCCAAATATCTTTGCTGTGCCCAAATTCAGCACGAACCCGATCAACGACTTTCAGACAGACTGTTGTGTTCAAGAAAGGTTCGCCGCCTAGGAGGGTCAGCCCTTGGACATAATCATGCCGCAGATCTTCGATGATTCGATCCTCTAGTTCTTGCGTAAAAGGTGTACCATAGCGAAAGTTTTGGACCGCTTTGTTGAAACAGCCTTCACAAGCAAAGAGACAGCCGCTCACGTATAAACTATTTCGAATGCCTTCACCATCAACAAAGTTGAAGGCTTTGTAATCAGCAATATAATTTTGGCTATATTCTTTGGCTTGCCATTCTTTAGGTTTCGGATTTCTCATAAGAAAACTTCTTTCTATCATGAATTACAGGGATTGGTCTTCAAGAAAAGGAGTGTAGAAGAATTCTAGCACTCCTTTTTCGTTTATTCTTGCAAATGTTTGACCCGGGCAGAAATTTCTTTGTGCCGTCCATTGACCATTGGACGAGCTTGAGGATTTCCAAGATACCCACAGGTTCTTTTGACGACGTCACAACTTTTTGGGTCATGATTGCCGCATTGCGGGCATTCGAAGCCCCGTTCGGTTGGATTGAAATCTCCTTCATACCCACACTCATAACAGTGATCGATAGGGGTATTTGTTCCAAGATAGGCGACCCGATCATAAGCGTAATCCCAAACCGCTTCTAACGCTTTTGGATTTTGCTGCAAGACTGGGTATTCACAGTAATGAATAAACCCGCCAGAACAGTATTTTGGATATTCTTTTTCAAAATCAAGTTTTTCAAATGGTGTCGGATTTTTCCGCACATCATAGTGGAAGCTGTTGGTGTAGTATTCTTTGTCGGTAATGTTTTCAACTTCACCGAATTTTTCGGTATCCAAGCGGCAGAAACGATCAGTCAGGCTTTCACTAGGCGTCGAGTATACGCTGAAATGATAGCCGTATTCATCGCCCCAAGCATCTGCATGAGCTTTCAATTCTTTCACGATCGCTAGGGTAAAGGCTTTTGCTTCTGGATCTTGTTCCCATGTTCCACCATAAAAAGCCGAAGCAGCTTCATACAAACCGATATATCCAAGAGAAACAGTAGCACGTTTGTTTTTGAATAGTTCATTCACATTGTCTTTGCGATCCAAACGTTCACCGAAAGCCCCATACATATAAAGGATCGGCGCATTCGCAGGGCTGGCTTCTTTACAGCGCTCCACCCGATAGACAAGAGCATCCTTGACGATTTGCAGACGATCTTCCAGCAGCGTCCAGAATTTTTCTTGATCACCATTTGCTTCTAAAGCGATCCGAGGAATATTCAATGTTACGACGCCTAGATTCATCCGACCGACATTGACTTCTTCGCCACGTTCGTTTTTCCAGCCTTGCAAGAAAGAACGACAGCCCATCGGCACTTTAAAGCTGCCGGTCAATTCAACCAATTTATCATAATTCAAAATATCAGGATACATCCGTTTGGTGGCACACTCTAAAGCCAGTTCTTTAATATCATAGTTCGGATCGGTAGGGGCCAAGTTGACGCCACGGCGAATACTAAAGATCAATTTTGGAAAAATAGCGGTACGCTTTTCACTGCCTAACCCGTTGATGCGAATTTGGAGAATCGCTCGTTGGATTTCCCGTTCGAACCAGTTGGTTCCTAAACCAAAGCCAAGGGAAGTAAACGGCGTTTGTCCGTTTGAGGTGAATAACGTATTGATTTCGTATTCTAGACTTTGCATTGCATCGTAGATATCTTTGCGCGTTTTGCTCTTCGCATAAGCTTCCCGACGTTCAGGCGACTCGATCCATTCTTCGGCATCTTTTAGATGCTTTTGATAATTCAACTCAGCAAAAGGAGCCAATAATTCATCTGTTCGATCAGCAGAACAGCCGCCATATTGACTCGATGCTACGTTTGCAATGATTTGTGAGATTTGAGCGGTGGCCGTTTGGATCGATTTTGGCGATTCCACTTCGGCGTTCCCAATTTTAAACCCATTATTCAGCATGCCTTTAAAATCGATCAAGCAGCAGTTGGTCATTGGGGTGTAAGGATGATAATCCAAGTCATGGTAATGAATGTCGCCTTTTTGGTGAGCATTTGCCACGTGAGGAGGGAGCATTTTCAAACCGATCGATTTTCCTACGATCCCAGCGGTCAAATCACGTTGTGTATTGAACACATTGCTATCTTTATTGGCATTCTCATTGACGACCGATTGATCTTTATTCATCAATTTGTTGATCGTGAAGTTGATGTCTGTGGCTTTGCTGCGCTCGAAATCACGATGGGTCCGATAGTTGATATATTCTTCAGCCAAGGCATACTCGTTTTTTGCTAATAAGATATGCTCGACGATATTTTGGATCTCATAGATTTTTACATTCGTACGAAAACGTTCCGCGATCTCGTGATCGACACTGTCAACGATCTCGGTGATTTTTTCGTGGTCGATGGGAGAAAGCTCGCCGTTGATTTTTCTTAGGGCTTTCACTAACGCATCGTAAATTTTTTGATCATCAAAATCGACAAGCCGTCCATCACGTTTTACGATTTTTAACTGACGCAAAGCGGACTGTCTTTCCAACCCTTGCTCAGGATTTCTCTTAATGTTCATCATTTCTACCACTCCTTATCTTCCTCAATATAATAAAACAAATTGTAGAAATGAGCAACTATATATAGTGGTGAATGAGGGTTGATAAATTGGATATACACAATATATGGTGTATATTCATTGGAGTGTTTTCTGAGAAAACTGATAAGATTAAGGATTTGGTTGTTCCATGTTTCACATAATGAATAAAAAACTTTTTTAAATTTATTTTTTCTCTGTTTTGAAGCAGAAGTATTCAATGAAAAAGTATGCTACCATAAGGAGAGAATTTTATTAAAGGAGGGTTCTATGTGAAAAATATGATTGATGTGAAGCATCTGACCAAAAGTTACGGCACTCGTTTCAATCAAACCAAAGTATTAGATAACCTTTCTTTTGCAGTGGATCAAGGAGAATTTGTCGGGGTGATGGGGCCCAGCGGCGCTGGGAAAACGACCTTGATGAATCTGTTGTCTTCAATTATGCGACCTAGCTTAGGCTCGATCTATATCGATGGCAAAGACATTACCCGAATGTCGGAAAAAGCCCTCAGTGATTTTCGTCGTCAGCAGATCGGTTTTATCTTTCAAGACTTTAATCTTTTAGAGACGTTGACTGCCAGAGACAATATTTTGCTTCCTTTAGCGATTGATCGCTTGCCCGTGAAGGAAACTCAAGTACGTATCGAGGAGACGGCCAATTTGTTAGGGATCGAACACTTGTTGGATCGCTACCCAGAAGAATTGTCTGTAGGGCAAAAACAAAGGGTCGCTGCTGCTCGGGCGATCATCAGTCGTCCGGCGGTCCTTTTTGCTGATGAACCCACGGGAGCCCTTGATTCAAAAGCGGCAACAGAATTGTTACGGTATTTAGCGCAGATCAATCAACAAGAAAAAACGACGATCTTGATGGTCACCCACGATCCTTTTACCGCCAGCTACTGCAATCGGATTCTGTTCATTCGCGATGGTGTCTTCTTTGCGGAAGTTGTCAAAAAAGGCAGCCGTCAGGAATTTTTCGAAAAAATCATCGATATGCAGGCTACGATTGGAGGCGGTCCGCGCCATGTTGTTTAAAATCGGCTGGCGGAGTTTTTTGCGGCAGTTTCGCAATTATATGGTGTATTTTATTTGTATGATGACCGCTGTGATGATTTTTTATTCCTTTAACGCCTTGATGAATGATCGTCTGCTGAATCAACGGGTCCAGCAAGATATCCGCATTGAAGGGGTTTTAGGATTCGGCAGCAGTGTGGTTGCCTTTGTCGTCTTGTTTTTTATGCTGAGTGCCAATCATTTTTTTCTTAGTCAGCGGCAAAAAGAAATCAGTGTTTACCAGCTTTTGGGGCTGCGGCAAGGTCGTCTGGCTTGGCTGTTGCTGCGGGAAACGTTTCTATTGAACTTTTTCTCTTTAGTGACCGGCATCTTTATGGGGATTATTTTTTCGAAATTTTTTTCTATGATTTTGATTCGAGCGATGGGCTTGAATTTAACGAGTCATTTCTTTAATTCGCCCCAATCGATTTTTTCAACGGTTTTTGTCTTTATCGCGGCGATGATTATTTTGAGTATTCAAGTGATCCTTTTTGTATGGCGTACCCCAATGAGTGAGCTGATCAAGACTGAATACCGTTTACCGATCAAGAAAATGAAAATGACCCCGTTTCGTTCATTAATGGGGGTTCTAGGTCTGATTCTACTGGGGGTAGGCTACTATTTGTCTTTGACCCTGCGGGAAACTTGGACCAACTATATCACGTACACACAAGATTTTTCAGCAATTTTATGGATTCCTTTATTGATTCTGTTTTGTTGTGTGACGGCAACCTATCTTTTTTTTGATTGCTCGTTGCCGGCATTGTTATATTTTTTGAGTAAGCCGAAAAAACGTCTTATCAAAGGGGCGAAACTGATTGCTTACAATAACGTGCGTGCTTACTTGCAAAGAACGTGGAAAAGCTATGCGCTTTTGACGATCATCACAGCGATCGCAATCTCCCTGATCGGGGGAACGATGGGGGTCATCTCATTAAACTATCAAGCAACGAACCGCATTTATCCAACGTCCTTTCAAGTGTCAGAAGAGCAGGCAGATACCTTGCGGGACCTTTTAGAAAAAGCCGATACACCGATTATTGCCGAACAATCGATTCCCTATAAAATGACCAATATGACGGTTCAAACCCGTTACCTTGGAGAGTTGCAAGACGAAAATATTGAAAATATCATGGTGAATCTGGTCGCTTTTTCTGATTATCAGCGTCTGCGAAAACTGGTTCCCGATGCCCCGGAGATTCAACTGAGTACCGATAAACAAGCGGTGCTTTTTGACAGTCAATACGATGTGACTCGTTCGTTTATCACCTATCGCGATGAGGTCAAAATCGGCAGTCAACATACGTTCAAACTCATTCAAGCAGAACAGGATTATTTTGGGGATTCTGCCTTGCGCTATTCCTTGCCGAATGTCCTTGTCATCCAAGATGATGCGTACCAGCAAGTTGAGGGCTTCACCTATAGCGTTGCTTATTTACAAACAGACAAGATGCAAACGGAGAGCTTGACTCAGCTGCTAGATGAAGAGCTGCCGATTGAGTGGACGCATCCTTTGACCTATGAGTTTAGCGATGACCAAAAAAGCGTGCGTTTTTATCCAGAGACTGCCCGAGATTCCACTAGTGAGAATAACCAGATGACCGCATATCGACTGACCTTAGCGAATCGTTTTACAACGATGCGCGGCGTGCGGCGGCAAGCAGGAATCGTTTTGTTTGTGTCATTATTTGTAGGTGTGATCGTTTTGATCACGACATCCAGCAGTTTGATCGTTCGGCAATTTTCAAATACCGAACGGGAGAAACACAATTACCGATTATTGACCAAACTAGGTTACACCCGAAAAGAAGTACGCAAACTCATTTACTGGCAAAACATCTGGATTTTTATGCCAGGTACGCTACTGGCGATCTTGCATGCCGTCTTTGCCATCAATACCTTCACCCAAATCATCGACAGTCCTGGGTATTGGGTCGCTCATTTGTTTGCGGCTGTTGCAGCAGTCGTCTATCTATTTGCCTATTTGATTACCGTCAAGCTGTGTCTGCGAATAATTGAAACTTGATTGAATTCTTGATAAAACGATCCTTAGAATTGAAGCGAACCTTACAAGTTAGACCAAAAAATCTAATCTTGAGGATCACTACAAAACGAGGATCGTTTTTTCATTTAACCAATCTTTTTGTATTTCCCTCTGGCACCAGATTAAGAGAATGGTATAATCATAATCAATGAGACAAAGGAGGAAGCAAGATGGAGAAAAAAGAAGAACAGCTTTTAATAGACCTAACGACTGCACGTGGGGTTCCTGGTAATGAGGAGGAAGTGCGTGAAGTCTTTAAAGAATATGCCAAAGACTTTGCTGAAGATATCTTTTTTGATGGTTTAGGAAGTGTCATTGCCAAACATGTTGGTGATGGCGGTGGACCGAAAATTTTTATATCGGGACATATGGATGAAGTCGGCTTTATGGTAACTAAAATCACAGAAAAAGGCTTTATTGAATTCCAGACTCTTGGTGGTTGGTGGGGGCAAGTGATGCTGGCACAGCAAGTCGAGATCAAAACCAATGAAGGCAAATTGATACACGGTGTCGTCGGTTCAAAACCACCCCATGTCTTGAGTCCAGAGACTCGAAATAAACCGTATGATATCAAAGATATGTTCATTGATATCGGCGCTTCAAGTGAAGAAGAAGCCAAAGGCTGGGGGATCCGTCCGGGAGATATGATCACCCCTTATATCCAATACAAACGGATGAACGACAGCAAATTTTTATTAGCCAAAGCATGGGACAATCGAATCGGTACGGCGGTATCACTGCGGGTATTAGAAACCTTGGCAGCAGAAGGACATCCCAACTGCTTGTTTGCTGGCAGTGACGTGATGGAAGAAGTTGGCCTAAGAGGGGCGCGAACAAGCACTCACTTAGTGAATCCCGATATCGCGATCGCACTAGATACTGGTACCGCTGGGGACACACCTGGAATGACACCAAAAGAAGCGGATTCTGTGTTAGGCAAAGGCCCACAAGTCCTGATTTTTGATGCTTCCATGATTCCTCACAAGAAATTATTGAATTTTGTGATCGATGTCGCAGAAGAGATGGAAATTCCTTTCCAATATACCGTGATCACTGGTGGAGGAACCGATGCTGGTCAAATGCATTTGACTCGTGATGGGGTCCCTTCGATCGCTATTACCGTGCCAGTTCGTTACCTGCATTCTCATACTTCTGTCATTCATGAGGATGACTACTTCAATACAGTCAAGCTTGTAACGGAAGTGGTTCGCCGCTTAGACGATAAGACCGTTAAAGCATTGCGCAGTTATTAAGGTGAGTCTATGAGATCAAATACAATGATTCGAGAGACCGCCAAAAACGCCTTGCGCGGATTCTGGGGAACGTTCGTCTTAAGTATTTTAGCGACGGTTGCGGTACAAGCGGTGGTCAGCTCGCTTTTTAGTAGTATTGGGACTTCTTTTGGTGCAAACAATGCAGGGAGCTGGATCGATCTGATCTTGGACAATTTTGTCTTCTTTGCGTTTTCGGTAGCGTTGAGTATCATGGCACTCTATCTGGTTCGTGGCAGAGGAATCAACGTGGGGGATATTTTTCTCGTCTTTGATAAGCGTCTGTATGTACCGTTTTTGCTACTAAATTTAGTGAGCGCGCTTTTAAATTATCTTTTGAGTTTTGCGATTTTCTTGCCGCAGTTTGTCTTATCAGGGCTCAATCAATATTTGGACTTGGTATTCAATTTTAATCGGGGAATCTCTATTGATTTGGCGATGTTTAATGGCTCCCTGGCTTTTGTACTCGGGACTTTTCTCGCCATCATTTTGTTCTTCTTTTTGTCACAAGTCGTTACTGGTGTGATCCAATTAGCGATCTATCTGCGCTATGATCAACCGGAATTAGGGGTTCTTCAGTCAATTAAAGTGGCCTTTGCGCTCTTGCGTCCACATCTGGGTCAATACATTTGGCTACAGTTATCATTGATTGGTTGGTTTATTCTCGGCTTTTTGGCACTGATGATCGGGATGCTATGGGCAAACGCCTACGCTTATGCAGTTAATGCAGTATTTTATGAGGAATTGATCAATGAACAACGAGCGATGATCAGATAAACAAAAAAGACGATGGCCCATTGGTCTGGCTCCCTGCAGATAGAGTAAAAAACTCATTCATAGGGTTCTACCAATAGGCATCGTTTTTTTCTCGTTTTCTCGATCTTTTTTTGCAAAAAAATGGTCGGATTTTAGTCAAATCAGCTGAGATGTGATAGCATAAAAGAAGTAGAAAACCAGCTTGAGCCAAAGAGGAGGAAACACAAGTGAAAATAACTGTCTTAGGTTGTTTAGGTGCCTATCCGTATAATGGTGAAGGGACTACTGGCTATTTAATTGAGTCGGAAGGCTTTCATTTGCTGCTTGATGCGGGAAGCACCACCTTGGTCCAACTAGAAAAAATCCTTGATCCCTTAGACTTAGATGCAGTGATTCTGACGCATTACCATCACGATCATATTGCGGATCTAGGGGTATTGCAATACTATTGGCAATTATATCCAGGAAACGAAGAACGCCAGGTTTTGCCGATCTACGGACATGGGGAGGACACTGTTCATTTTGAAAGCCTGACGATGCCTGGAGTGACTCAAGGAATTGATTACCTCCAAACGGAGTCATTGGAATTGGGCCCGTTTACCATTACCTTTATGAAAACGATCCATCCAGTCACTTGCTATGCCATGCGATTTGTTGAGAAAAGCACAGGAAAGGTTTTTGTTTTTACAGGCGATTCTGGCTACTTAGAATCTTTTGTTCCGTTTGCACAAGGAGCTGACCTGTTTTTGGCAGATACCTATCTTTTTGCAGGCAATGAGCGGCACAAGGCTCATTTTACGTCAAAAGAAGCAGGCGAGATCGCCCATGCGGCGCAGGTAAAAAAATTAATGTTGACGCATTTGCCGCAACACGGTGATTTAGAACAGTTACGAGAAGAGGCTGCACTAGCTGCCAATGGGATCCCCGTTGAATTGGCGGCTGTTCAAAAAATAATTGAAATCATCTAATTAGGAGGAACGAATAGTATGCTTTTTGTACCGAACGAACTGAATGACCCACGCATCAATTTAGCCATCGAGATTTTTCTTCTTCAAGAAATGAAAGTGGATGAACCCATCTTACTTTTTTACATTAATGAACCATCGATTATCATTGGACGCAATCAAAATACGATCGAAGAGATCAATAAGGAATATGTGGATGAACATGGGATCCATGTCGTTCGTCGTTTCAGCGGCGGCGGTGCAGTCTATCATGATTTCGGAAACTTGAATTTCAGCTTTATTATGCCTGACGATGGGAATTCTTTCAGAGATTTTGAAAAACTGACCAAACCAATCGTCCAAGCTTTACATGAGATGGGGGTTGAAGGGGCGCAACTAAAAGGCCGCAACGACCTTGTGATCAATGACATGAAGTTTTCTGGGAATGCGATGTACGCAACAAATGGCCGGATGTTTGCTCATGGCACGATCATGTTTGACAGTGATATCAATGAAGTAGTTAACGCCTTGAAAGTCCGTAAAGACAAAATCGAATCAAAAGGCATCAAATCGATCCGTTCAAGAGTGACCAACATCAAACCATTCTTGCCAAAAGAGAAGCAAGACATGACGACTGAAGAGTTCCGTCAAGAAATCTTATTGAAGATTTTTGGTGTCGATTCCGTGGAAGACGTCAAAACCTATGAACTAACAGAAGAGGATTGGGTCAAGATCAATGAGATTTCCGATAAGTATTATCGTAACTGGGATTGGAATTACGGCAAATCACCAGCCTTTGATATCGAACGTCGTCATCGATTCCCGATCGGCTCCATCGAAGTTCGTTTAAATGTGGCAGAAGGAAAAATCACAGATGCCAAAATCTTTGGCGACTTTTTCGGCCTAGGGGACATTGCAGATGTAGAACAAGCACTGATCGGTACTCGTTATGCCAAAGAAGATTTGGCACAAGTCATTGCCAACATTGATGTCAAAAAATATTTTGGCAACATCACGACTGAAGATTTTCTTTCATTGATTTATTAAAAAAAAAAACGAAGCAGCCTTTTCCATCTGGCTGCTTCGTTTTTTATTAGTATGCGCGGGCGATCCAAACGGTGTGTTTGGCAGGTTTGCCGCTGACAATATCGACTGTTTTTTCCATTGGTGCTTCAAACGGAATGTTTCGGGTAGTAAAGCCAGTTTCTTCTTTGATTTTGGCCTCGGTTTCTTCCGAGCCATCCCAACCGATCAAAACAAAACCAGTCACTTTGTCTTCTTGTTTGCACATTTCGATATGGGCTTTTAGTTCATCCAATGTATCGATGTTGGTGTACTCATTATCTTTGTTTCGTTCCTTCGCAGCTGCTAATAAACGTGGAGTCATTGCTTGTAATTCTTGGTCAACAAACGCTTCTAATTCCTCAAGCGCCACCGTTTGCTTGTCAGCTAGGTCACGGACTTTGACCATGACTTTGCCAGCTTCTAAATCTCTTGGGCCACATTCGATTCGCAAGCAAGCGCCTTTTAGTTCCCATTCATTGAATTTATAGCCAGGTGAGTTATCAGAATCATCCAAACGAACACGAATGCCCTTGGCTTTAAAGTTGGCATACAGTTCTTCTAATTTTTCTAAGATGGCTGGATTCTTTTTCCAAGGACCGACTGGTAACAACACAACTTGGGTTGGTGCAATGGTTGGTGGGAAAACTAAACCATTTTCATCGCCATGGGTCATGATCAAGGCACCTAACAAGCGGGTAGAGACACCCCAAGAGGTTGTGTGGGCATGGGTATGCTTGTTTTCTTTCGTTAAATACGTAATATCAAATGCTTCAGCAAATTTTGTCCCCATGTAGTGGCTGGTTCCTGCTTGGACTGCTTTGCCGTCTTTCATCATCGCTTCGATCGAATACGTATCTACTGCCCCCGCAAAGCGCTCAGATGGGGTTTTTTGTCCACGATAAACAGGGATCGCTAGGAATTCTTCGCAAAGGCGGGCATATTCATCTAAGACTTTCATGGTGCGTTGACGAGCATCTTCTTCATTTTCATGAGCGGTATGACCTTCTTGCCATAAAAACTCTGAGGTACGCAAGAAAGGCAATGTTTTCTTTTCCCAACGAAAGACGTTTGCCCATTGATTGATTTCATAAGGCAGGTCACGGTAGGAGTTGATCCAATCAGAAAAGGCAGAGCCGATCATGGTTTCTGAGGTTGGACGCAAGGCCAAAGGTTCTTCCAGTTTTTCGTTGCCGACTTCTGTGACCCAAGGTAATTCAGGGGCAAAGCCTTCGATATGATCCGCTTCCTTCATAAAGAAATTTTGCGGAATCAGCATTGGGAAGTACGCATTGCGAATGCCCTCTTTTTTCAAGAATCGATTGAACTCTTCTTGGATATGCTCCCAAAGTTCGAAGCCGTCAGGACGGAAAATAATGGAGCCTTTCACTGGGGAGTAAGCCATCAATTCGGCTTTTTGGATCGTTTGGATATACCATTCTGTAAAATCATTTTTTTGTGTCATTCTTTTTCCTCCTTAAAAAAATAAAAAAGCATCTCGTCCTAAAAAAGGACGAAATGCTTGGATTTCGCGGTACCACCTTTGTTGATTATCGATCGGGATAATCCAACTCGTAAAGGATAAGGCCTTTCCACCGACCGTTTTGCGGTCATTGCCATTGGGTAGGTTCATTTTATCAGCGGGTGTCGATTTTTCAGCTGCCATCGACTCTCTAAGACCATCATAAAATTACTATTCCAATGCTTGTTGCTGTTCTTTATCATGCTAAAGCGAAAAAGCGAAAAAAGCAAGAGTTTTTTCGCTTTTTCTTAAAATAGACCGTTTAACGTATCGGAGAAAAGGCAGTCAGTCAAAAGACAGCAGATCCGCTTTAGCGGCAAGTGTCAAACGCAAAAAATGAAAACCATCTGAATCCTCGATACGCATACTTCCTTGATAGACAAGACATATTTGTTCCAGCATTTGCACATCGGTATGGATCGCCTGTCGTTTTGCTTCGTCAGTTTGCAGTTTTTCTGCCTCATCCTCTGTCAAAATCGGCATTTGACAGTCGATATGTAGCTGTTCTTTTGTGTCAGTCACTTTCAACGAAAGCCTGTGATTTTGAGGATCTGTGACCGAACAGGTGTAGCGGATGGCGTACTCTAAGCAATGGGCGATCAAGGACAGACGATCATTTTCTTCCAATCGTTCCAGTGGTTCCGTGAGGTCATCGCAGGTAAGCGTGATCCTTTTTTGAGCGGCAGTGTGTTGATAATCAGCAAGCAGCATCGTCGTGATCGATTCTTTTTCAACCGCAGGGATCGTTAGCTGCTGTTTGATTTCTTCTTCAATCTCGCAAAGACCTTCATACGCAGCCGCTAGTTGTTCATCTTCTAACATGTCTTTAATGGTATGGGTTCTCTTTTTGATGGTTTGTAAAACTTGCTGCCATTGTGCCGTTTGATCTGGACCGATCGCCTGCTGATTTTCATACAATCGCACTTTGATGTCTGCTGTGTCGATCTGCTTATTTTTGCCTTCACTGGCAAAAAAGAGTTCGAGGAACCCATAACAAGTAAAAATAAGTATCAGTAAGAAAAAGATGATCGAGCGCCAATTGATGTCAGATTGCGGGAGGACTAAAATATTTTGGATATACAAGAACCCATGACCGATTGCCGCGACAACGATCCAAGGTGCACAAAGGACATAAAATTGATTCTTTTTTAACGCCTCATAAATCGCCGCAAACGAAGTCACAAAGGTGCTGGTGATATTTAATAAAAACAGATAGTTCATGACGACTGGCAAACTTTGTTTTTGAAAAAGTGCCAAAAACATGGCAAAGATCCCGAAGGAGTAGTGAACAAACAACCATTTCTGATAATACTTACGTACGAAGTGCATGTTTGTGTAGTAAAACCCAATCAAAAACATGGGCGTAATAATCGAAAGAAAATTTAACATAAATGAATTCACGATGGGAGAAAAAAGCAGTCCACCCAGCAGATCCCCGAAGCCTGCTTCTAAACCTGCACTTAAGGCAAAGCCACTGAATAAAATGGAAGATACTTTCAGCTTTCTTTGGTTGATAAATGAAACGAAGAGATAAAATAAATTAAGGATACAAATAAATCCGGTAAATAGGAGGATATAGATATTCAAAATTGATAGACTAAAAACATAACCGATCAATGCATTGGCAGGACCGAAAAAGACTTCGGCTGGAAAGCCAGAATAGGTGTCGAAAGGACTAGTCACGTAGATCTTCAAAGTCTTTCCAACGTAATCCTCTGGCAATGTGATAAAAGATAAGGTTTTGCCAGGATGGTTGAAGGTCAATGAATGTTCGGCAGCTTCATTGGTATAAATTTCTTTATCATCCAAATAGACGGTCATGTGTTGATGATCGCCAATCAGCAGCATCGTTGGATATTTGTATTCATTGGTCATTTTTCGCTGCATGACAAATCGCTCATTGGCTTTTACGCTAGGTAAATATTTCACATAACGGCTAATAAAAGTAGAATCAGGATTGTCTTCCGCATAAAAAATCCAATCTTCCTTCTTCTCCACGGTATGGTTATCAGAAGTAGGAGATAGGAAGAGTATAAGAAAAAAACCGATGCTTCCTAGCAAAAATAGAACGAGTAGGATAAAGGGAATCCAACGTTTAAAAAAGAACTTGTTATTTAAAAAAAGCATACTTTTTCTCCTATGTTTTTTAATCGCCTTTAGCATAATATAAATAGTAAAATAAAGTCAAATAATAATCAGAAAAAATACGCATAAAAATTCAATGAATCGTTTTTAAATATTTGAAAAAAATTTAAATATGTTATAGAATCGAAAAAGAAACTGAGCCTTAGAAGGAGAAAAGAAAATGAAACTTTTGCCAAAACAAAGTATCATGCTCTCACTTTTTGTATTGTTGTTTATGCTGATTTCTGTTTTAGCGGTCGTGATTCCTCATGCGTTTGGTTTCACAATGGCCATCGTTAACAGCGATGCAATGGAACCTACATATTCCGAAGGGACATTACTTTTTGTTAAAAAGGCTTCAGAAGAAAATTTGGTCGTTGGTAATGAAGTGACCTATTATGTCGATCACGGCAGACAGATGCGCACACGGCGAATCGTTGCAGTGGGAGAAAACCAATCGGTGCTTTATACGATCGGTGATAACCAAAGCCAGATGGAACCAAAAGAAATCCAAAAAAGCCAATTGATTGGGCAACCCATTTTTTATATCCCTAAAGTA
This sequence comes from Enterococcus sp. 6D12_DIV0197, assembly GCF_002174385.1. Classification (NCBI taxonomy): domain Bacteria; kingdom Bacillati; phylum Bacillota; class Bacilli; order Lactobacillales; family Enterococcaceae; genus Enterococcus; species Enterococcus sp. 6D12_DIV0197. Next base: position 2,482,460 of record NZ_NIBN01000001.1, on the reverse strand, counting down.
GGGGCTTGGCTCAATCAAACGACGATCCAGCTTTTTAAAAACATGTATTTCCTTTTCGCAATGTATATTTTAGTGACCACCTTGTTTGTAACGCTCTATCAAATCAAATCTGGATCCATAAAAAAATCAATCATCTCTTAGCCATAAGAAGGAAAAAGCCAAAGAAACGGCAGTGTTTCTTTGGCTTTTTCTCTTTTTCCCCTTTATAAGAGCAGTGTTCCAGCGAGGCCGATTATCAGACAAAAAGATAGAAAGAGCATATCGGCAAAAGTGATGCGAAATGACTTGGCGTAGGTTCGCTTTGCCTCGCTGTCAAATCCTCTTGAAAGCATCGCAGTCGCCAAGAGCTCAGACCAACGAATCGATTTGACCAGTAAAGGGATCAGCATCTTGAATGAAAATAGATTGACGGGGATTCCTCTAGAACGCATGCTATTACGGATATTCTGATACTCGGCTGGAATGATGGGCGCAATTTGAAACGCAGCGAGCAGACCATAGGCAAAAACGGCGGGGAGTCGCAGCTGTTGCTGCAGCGAATAAATCAGCTCATTGATCGTGGTCGATACACTGAAAGAACTGCCCAACATACCAAAGCAATAGATACGGCTTGCCATGTCAAGTCCATAGCGCATAGCTGCTGCTGAGGAGGAGCCACCTTGGTTGTCCTGGTAGTAAAGGAGTCCGGTGAAAAAGACCCCCACAGCTGCCAAGGTCAATGCAGAAACAAGCAAAAGGCTTTTTTTCAAAGAGCGTTCGTTTACAGAAACAGCAAAGAATAGGACACAGAGTAGCAGATTCAATCTGAAATTATTTTGAAAAGAAACCAGTAAGGCGAGTCCTAAAATGGCGAATAACTTGACTGTCGGGTTGAGGGTGCGCATCTATGTCCTCCTTTTCATAATGATTAAAATCAATGATTTGTGAACAAAATGCTTCCAATAATAAGACATCGTGACTAACGATTAAAACCAAGGTGCCGCTTGCGGCTTTTTCGGCTAACAACTGCATGACCTGCCAAGCTTGCTTGACATCTTGGCCATAGGTCGGTTCATCCACCAACAGTAATTTGACTGGTCGCTGCAATAAAGCTGCTACTGCCAAGCGTCTTTGCTGGCCTTGGCTGAGTAGAAAAGGGGACTGAGTGCTCTTGTTTTGTAGTCGCAATTTTTCCAGCAGTTTGTCACTCTCGGTCGCTGCACGTCCTTGGCTAAGCTCCTGTGCCACTGTAGCAGCCAAAAACTGGTCCTGCGGATTTTGCATGATCCAGCTGATGGACCGAAAAGGGGAGGGATGCTTCTTGATTGGATCCCCGCACAGGCGAATGGTTCCTGAGTACGCCTGCTGCTGCAAGATCGCTTTTAAAAACGAAGATTTGCCGCTGCCGCTACGTCCGGTGAGCCCAATCATTGTCCCACTATCAAAGGTAAGATTCGGAAAAACAATCGCTTGGTTACGGATCGGCAGGCGAAAATCTTGAAAAGATAGCCGCTCTTTTGCAGAAAGTTTCTTAATCTCAACAGGCGGTAGTGACCTGCGCAGCTCCTGATCGAGTGTGCGCATCTTATTTTGATCGACGGATCTGAATCCTTCTTCAATCAGCAGCCACTCAGCTACCCAGTCAGCAGTTTCTTTGATTTGATGGTCGATCAGTAAGATGCCAATGGCATGTTGCTTTTGGAGCTGTCGCAGTTTTCGAATGATTTTTTGACTTGTGTCAGCGTCCAAATTGGCAAATGGTTCATCCAAAAGCAAGTAGCGACTCTTTAAAATCAGACAACAAGCCAATGCTACTAACTGTTTCTCACCGCCAGACAAGGTCGTAAAGGGCTGATCGGCAAGATGGCTGATCTCGCAAAACGTCAAGGCTTCCGCTACTTTTTTTGGCATGTCGGCTTGGGGAATACATTGATTTTCAAGACAAAACAGTAGTTCTTCTCGAGGCGTGGCCATACAAAATTGCATATCTGGATTTTGAAACAGTAAGCTGATCGATGTGCTTCTTTCTCGAATGGAAAGCTGGTTTAGCGTTCGGTCATCGATCGTATAGGTTCCTTCTTCAAACCCTTTCTCGTTAAGCCCCGCTAAGAGGTGGAAAAGAGTGCTTTTTCCTGTTCCTGAAGCACCATAGATTCCTTTTGTTTCTCCGGGGGCTAAAGACAGTGTCAGATCAAGCCGTTTTTGATCCACGAAAAAGCAGCCGTTTTTCACGAGCAGGCTCATGCCGCTTCTCGTTTGGCGCTAATGGTTTGGTCTTCAGCAATCGGGTAACTGTTTAGAACGCCCATGCGTGTCAGATGGTCACAGACGATCTTGACCAAAAAGGCGGAAAAGAATAAAGAAGAAAGCAAGCGAATAATAAAAATCACCACCAACAACTGCCATTGCAAGTCAACGAAATTTGACCGAATGATCCCCCAAAGAAAACTCGTGATCGTGGCGCCAATGGCACCAGTGATCAAAGGGAACCAGCCATAGCGACGGTAGCCACCTAATGCAAAGCCAGCTTCTGTTCCAATCCCTTGTACAAATCCGCTGATAAAAATAATCGGTCCATAAAAATTCCCCATAAACACTTCTAAAAGTGCGGCGATCATCTCAGTGATCGTCGCTGCGCCCGGTTTGCGCAGCACATAGCCAGCAAAAGCCGCTGCCATGAACCAAACCCCGAAAATAAACTCATTCGCTAAAACAGACAAACCAAAGGGTGTTAAAAGCGTACCTAACAACAGCCCAAAATGAACAGCGCCCAAATAGATCACGCCAAAAATCAACGAAGCGATCCCCACCATAATGACATCTTTTAAGACCCATTTAGTCATGCGACACCGCCTTCTTTTTGGAAGGACTGTTGACTGAGACCGTTGCTTCTAACACATAATGGGGAAGATGGTCATGGGCATACGCTAATGCCGCTTCAAAATACCCAAAGAGTTGGTTGGCCGTTCCCGTCAGCATCGTGACATAATGGGCGGAGCGAGGCGCCAAACCATAGGTTTCTGCCAGTTGGACGATGGTGGCGATCTCTTCCATATAATTGTTTTCCCCAAATACATAAAACGAGTATTTACAATCCACGTCAAACGTACCATTCATAAGATTGCTTGCTTTATTGGGTTGTGCCTGTTCTCCATTCAAAAACGCGTCACCTGCAGAATCGCCAGGACAGCCCTTAGAAAAAGTAAACTCACCCACGAGGTGTGTCTTGGATTCGTAAGCGTTGATAAATAGCCCTGCTGCCGCATCGACAACACTTGGGGCTTCCCCTCGGAAAAGGGTGCTGAACAGATCGGTTTGCTGCCAAACAGCTGTTGTATCCGTCCGCTCAATGCTCGCTACGATTTGTTGCGCAAAGTGGTCTTTCATGGGGTACAAACTTACTCGGCACCCAGTGATATCGATCCCGCCTGCGGCACAGGCGATTGGTTCATTTGTCATTTTCTCTTCTCCTCTCGATGGTTTTTCTGTCTACAAAAAAAGCGTTCCTCCTTTTTCTATCCACACGTAGACAGAAAAAATGGGAACGCGAAAAATCATGCGCTGCCACTTCCCTACGTTGGTACTAACCAAATCAGGTTCTAAGGGACCAGACTTACGTCTATCTCAGCATAAAGCGCCCCTAGTGGATAATCTTCTATTCAATTACCCCTCGAGTGTAGCACAGGACCCAGCAAAGGACAATAAAAAGAGATGTTCGACGATTGAAAAAAAATCAGCAGAGCAAGTCTTTCAAGGAAATTTCTTCACTGATATTTGTGGTGGTACATATGAAGGTTTTTACATATAAAAAAACAAGTGAAAAAGCGGTTGACAGGTTGCAAATAGTTGTGTAAAGTATAAAACCGATGGTAAAACGTAAGCGTTACGTTTTGTTTTTATAAATCGTAATTGATTTATCAGTATTTTACCAAGGGAAAGAAAAAGAGGAAAAATAAAAGGAGTGTAGTTAGAAAATGAAGAAGTTTTTTAAAATAACGATGTTATCAGCAGTAGCCCTCGCATTGGCTGCCTGTGGTCAAGGTGGTTCTGACGATACGGAGCAGTCAGGAAACGCCTCTTCTGAGAATGAACAAATTCAGGTCATGGCCACGTTTTATCCGATGTATGATTTTACACGCCAAGTCGTAGGGGATGAAGGGCAGGTCGAATTATTGATGCCCGCAGGCACTGATTCCCACGACTACGAACCTTCTGCAAAGGACATGGCAAAGATCCAAGATGCGGATGTCTTTGTCTACAACAATGAAAACATGGAAATGTGGGTTCCTTCGATTGAAGCTACGTTAAATGATGGAGATGTGACAGTGGTCAAAGCCACAGAAGGAATGGTCTTACTTCCAGGAGACGAGGATCATGATCATGACCACGATCATGGCGATGATGGTCATTCCCATGAATTGGATCCCCATGTTTGGTTAGCACCAAGCTTAGCCATGAAACAAGTAGAGGCGATCCGTGACCAACTAAGTGAGGCTTATCCAGAGAAAGCGACAGCCTTTGCAGAAAATGCTGCGAATTATTTAGCGAAGTTACAAGAGCTTCATGCGTCTTATGAAGAAGCGTTTAGCAATCCAGCGCAAAATCACTTCGTGACCCAGCACGCAGCTTTTGGTTATTTGGCATTGGAATACGGGTTGACCCAAGTACCGATCTCTGGTCTTTCACCAAGTGAGGAACCTTCCGCTTCACGAATCGCAGAACTAAAAGAGTTCGTTCAAGAAACAGGTATCCAAACGATTTACTTTGAAGAAAATGCCAAAGACAGCATTGCACGAACGTTAGCTTCAGAAGCAGGTGTCGAACTGGCTGTCTTGAATCCATTAGAAGGGTTGACCCAAGAGCAAATGGATAACGGGGAAGACTATATTTCGATCATGGAACAAAACCGTGATGCCTTGAGAAAAACGACCGATGTAGCAAATGACAAAGAAATAGCGGAAGCCGAAAAAGAAAAAACGGTTTATAACGGCTATTTCGAGGATGCAGATGTACAAGATCGTCCATTATCTGATTGGGCAGGAGAATGGCAATCCGTGTATCCATTTTTACAAGACGGAACATTAGACCAAGTGTTTGATTATAAAGCAAAAATGGACAAGAAAATGACGGCTGACGAATACAAAGAGTATTATACGACCGGTTATCAAACAGATGTTGCTCAGATCAAGATCACAGACAATACAATGACGTTTATCTTCGATGATGGCACAGAGAAAGAAGCCAATTATGTGTATACTGGCAAAGAGATTTTGAACTATTCCGCTGGTAATCGTGGCGTACGTTTCTTGTTTGAAAGCACTGACGAAGATGCGGCATTCAAATACATCCAATTCAGCGACCATATGATCGCACCAAGTGCGTCCCATCATTTCCATATCTACTTCGGCAATGATAGTCATGAAGCCTTATTAGAAGAAATGGATCATTGGCCAACCTATTACCCAACTGGGATGAGTGGATTAGAAATTGCACAGGAAATGCTTTCCCATTAAAAAAAAAGATTGACAATCCTCGCTCTTTTCGTCAAAGTAAACTTGATAGGAAGGAGCGAGAATTTTTTTGGAAAAAACATTGAAGAAATTAGCGAAAGTGATTGACCGCATGATGGATCACGTTGATTTGTACGGCGGACCAAGTGTGGTTAGTGACGACGATCTTGAACACTACTTAGATCCTGTTTTTTACTTGATCTTTTGCGCGGAAACAGATGGTGGCATGACTAAATTAAAAGACAAAGTCTTTGTCGAATCGGTGTACACCGAAATGCTGCCTCAAGAAGTACCGTACAGTTTAAATTTTCTTCCGTTTGCCAAAACAGCCATTGAAGACTTTTATTACTGCATGTATAAAGAAAAGCATATCACCAAATCACAATACCAAGAAATCGCCTTTGTATTGGCTGAAAAACAACCTATCTTTTTCGCACGGATGTCCAAACCCCAGTTTTGGTCAGCTGAAAAGAAAGAAGCGATGTTAGCGATGATTCAAGACACCGATCCTGAAGAACATGAACTATTGCCTGTTGATGACCCGCGTATTGCTGCAATCTCGCCAAAAATCGTCCCATTTCCAACGAAACATACGGCCTTTGATGAAACGGCGAATAGACCAGTCGCCTATCAGATCCGTATTGATTTAGAAGGATACCGTCCGCCAATTTGGCGTCGTTTGATCATTCCTGCAGGGCTGACCTATGAGCAGTTGCATATGTTGATTCAGATTGCCTTTGAGTGGATGAATCAACATTTGTACTTGTTTATTGCCGGTTCGAAATCGATCGGCTTAGGCAATTCCGTACCAACGGATGCTTCCGGTATTGACCAAGATTTTCAGTATTGCAAGTCCATGACCTACATTTATGATATGGGGGCAGATTGGACGCATAAGATCAAAATTGAAAAAGTGTTGACCGCAGAAGATCACCCAGATCCCGTCGTTCCAGTTTGTATCAAAGCTGTTGGCGATGTTCCAATCGAAGATGCGTTTGATGATGATTTCCGAGAACCACTGGATCGCGAGATCATCAATGAAGTGTTACTCGATTATTGGGAAACAGGAGAATATGTTTAGCGATCAGCTAGAAGACTGTACCGTAATTTTGCAAGACTAACAGTGACAACCACCAGACCTTAGCGGTTCTGGTGGTTTTTTAGTCTTCTGTCAAAGACGCTTTTTGATATATTCTGTCATCGGTTTTGTGTAGCTTAAGAAGTTTTTGGGTTGAGATCGTCCATCATTGATCCGATTGGCTAGGAGATAACCGATATATGGACCGGTCGTTAACCCAGAAGAACCAAGTCCACTGGCGGCGAACAAATTCGTTTCATCAGGCACTTCTCCAAAGAACGGTGCAAAATCAGAAGTATAGGCACGCGTGCCAACGCGCATGGTCATAGGCGATGCAAAGAGTGCTTCGGGGTCTTCAAGAAAAGCACCGATTCCTGTCATTAATTGCTGCTTGGCAGCTTCCGTTGGTGTTAAATCCCAACCCGCATCGTTTTCATGGGTGGCTCCTAATAAAATTTGCCCATCAGAGAAGGGAATCAAGTCACCCTCACCCTCTAGCATGGCGACCGGCCAACTGTTTGTCGGCAGGCTGGTGGCAAAAGAGAGCAACTGGCCTTTTTGCGGACGGATATCAACCTGATACCCTAAAGGTGATAACAAGTCTAGCAATCCCGGTCCAGCTGTCAGACAAAGAACCTCCGCCTCAAGGAGTTGATCCTTTGCTTTGATTTGCCAATGGCTGTCCTTTCTTAAAATCTCGGCTTTTTCTTCGATAAAAGTGACTTGCTGCTGTAAGGCAACTCCTTTTACGTGCGCAAGATAAGCACGACCATCTAAACGACCACCCCCTGAGATCCGTAATGAGGGCATTTCCTTCAATAATGGCAGTGCCTCTTTGGTTTGTGATCCTGTCAGTAACTCGATCTCGCCGATTTCTGGCGCTTCTTTGCGGCGACTTACAGCCAGATCTGCTAGCTCCTGAAGCGCGTTTTCGGGACGCACCACCAACGTGCCACAGGGGGCATAGATGGATTCATCTAATGCAAAATCCCGCACCAATTGTGGGAAAAACGCGGCACCGTCTTGTGCTAGCTGGTACCATTTTTTATTGCGGCGTTTGGAGAGCCAAGGGGAGATGATGCCAGCGCTAGCAGACGTTGCTTGCCCGATAAGGGAATCAATGACAGTCACGTCAAATTTGGTTTTATCAAGATAATTGGCGAGGGTCAAACCGATGATCCCACCGCCGATAATCACAACTTTTTTCATAGTAGAAGACTCCTTTGGTTGATTTCAATGAAAAGCGAATAAAAAGCGAAAGTTCTCTTAATGCCGTTTTCTTTGCGTACTTAATTGCGTATAATAAGGAAATGGAAAAGAGGGTATTATGCAAACTATTCAAACAGTCTTAAAAGAACATTTTGGCTATTCACAGTTTCGTGAAGGTCAAGAGACGATTATTCAATCTATTTTAACACAACAAAATGTTTTGGGAATCATGCCTACTGGTGGCGGGAAATCGATTTGTTATCAATTGCCTGCGCTCTTGCTGGATGGAGTGACCTTGGTCATTTCACCCTTGATTTCTTTAATGAAAGATCAAGTAGACAGCCTCGTTGATATGGGGATTCCCGCTGCTTACATCAATTCTTCCTTGACAGGGGCACAGATCAATCAACGCTTGCAAGAAGCCCGCCAAGGACGAATCAAGCTGCTGTACGTTTCTCCAGAACGTCTGGACTCAGAAGCTTTTCGCTATTCGCTACGGCAGATGCCGATCGCTTTGTTAGCCGTTGATGAGGCCCACTGCATTTCCCAATGGGGGCATGATTTTCGCCCCAGCTATCTGCGGCTCGCCGAAACGATCGACAATTGGGAACAAAAGCCAACGATCGTAGCCCTTACCGCGACAGCTACGCCCAAAGTTGCCGAAGATATCGAAAACTTACTTTCGATTCCAGCTGAAAATCAAGTCAAGACCGGCTTTGCGCGGGAAAATTTGGCTTTTCAAGTCGTCAAGGATCAAAAAGATACCTACATAACGACGTATTTGAAAATGAACCAAGGACAATCAGGTATTATTTACGCCAGCACCCGCAAAGAAGTGGAACGAATCTATCACCTGTTGAAGCATGAACACGTGTCAGTCGGGTATTACCATGGCGGGCTTTCAGAAGAAGAGCGCTCCTTTTTCCAAGAAGAATTTCTCTATGATCGCCTGCAAGTGATGGTAGCCACTAATGCATTCGGGATGGGAATCAACAAAAGCAATGTCCGCTTCGTGATCCATGCCCAGATACCAGGTAATTTGGAGTCTTATTATCAAGAAGCAGGACGTGCTGGACGAGATGGGGAACCTAGTGATGCGATCTTACTTTATGCTCCGCAAGACATGCAGATCCAGCAATTCTTTATCGATCAATCCGAATCAGACATTCTTTATCGTCAAAACGAATACCTGAAGTTGCGGGAGATGAGCCAATATGGACATACCCAACTGTGTTTGCAGCGCTATATTTTGCGTTATTTCGGAGAAGATGGTCCCGATTGCGGTCGTTGCAGCAATTGTCTTGATGAAAGAGAACAAGTGGATATCACAGTGGATACACAAAAAGTGTTGTCATGTGTGAAACGAATGGGCGAACGCTTTGGGAAAGCCTTGGTGGGGAAAGTGCTAACTGGCTCAGGCGATCAAAAAGTCAAACAGTGGGGCTTTGAAAAGTTACCAACTTATGGATTAATGAAAGATTGGTCCCAAAAGGAAGTCAATCAGCTGATCGATTATTTAACAGCATCAGGGTATCTTTTGCCGTCTGAAGGGCAATACCCGTTGTTAAGTGTGACTAATGCGGGGATTGATGTGTTGCTTGGAAAAGCAAAAGTTTATAGAAAACAAACCAAAGTCAAACAGTTAGTGGTGGACGATGAGCTATTCGATCAACTGCGCACCTTACGATTGAATCTCGCACAAGAACAAAATTTGCCGCCGTATGTGGTTTTTTCTGATAAAACACTGCGAGAGCTGGCAGAAGTCCAGCCAAAAACACCGATCGAGTTTTTACAGATCAAAGGAGTTGGCCAAAACAAGTTGGATAAGTATGGCGACGCCTTTTTAGCATTGCTTTCTGAATACGAAAAGACGGAAAGTGACTAAAACAGATCATTTTTCTAAGATAAGACAAAAAAGACAGCAGGAAGGGACGAAACATAAGTGATTACGATTCGACCGGCAGTAGCTGCAGATCAAGCATTTTGGTTTTCTTTGGATACTCACTTACCAACGGAAGTCTTCGCCAAAAAGATAATGGAAAAAACTGCTTATGTTGTAGTTGCAGACGACCAGCCAGTAGGGTTGCTACGCTACAATTTTTTCTGGGACACGATTCCTTTTTGTACCATGTTAGTGATCGCAAAAGCGCATCAAGGCAAGGGACTCGGGAAACGGTTGGTTACTTATTGGGAACAACAGCAAAAAGCAGCTGGCCACGCTCTTTGCTTGACTTCCACACAAGTCGACGAGCAGGCACAGCATTTCTATCGCAAACTCGGTTACCAAGATGCCGGTGGGTTACTTTTGACAAGTCCTGGATTTGAACAGCCGATGGAATTGTTCCTTGTCAAACAGTTGTGATGTTTCTGCCAGCTTATGGTACATTGATAGGAGAACAAAAAAATAGGAGCGTTTAACATGTCTTTTTTTGGAAAAATCGATTTCAATGAGTTATCAGAGACCGATCGTGCAATCTATCATTACATGTCCAGCCAAAGTGATAAAATTCCTTACATGCGTGTCCGGGAGATCGCGCTTGAATCCCACACTTCAGCTTCTTCGGTCATGCGCTTTATCCGTAAATTAGGGTACGAAAGCTTTACGGAGTTTCGTACCCAGTTTAAAGTCCCTGAATTAGATGCCGTTAGTTTTTATAGCAGCATGAATGTCCTGAATGCTGAACATTTTCCGCGAGATATTGAAGGAAAGATTCGTCGGATCGCTGAAAGAATGCTGGAATGCGACAACATCATTTTTTATGGTATCGGCGCCTCTGGTTCCATGTGTGAATACGCTGCCCGCCATTTTGCTACGATTGGGTTTAATAGCTATGCATTAGTGGATAATACGTACCCCATTTTTGCTAAGTTGAAGCATACTTCGGATAATATGATCGTCGTCTTGTCCATCACCGGAACGACCACCGAGATCATTGAAGTGGTCAATGGCTTTCGTAATAATCCTGACTTCACCACTGTAGCAATCACTAGTGACGCCAACAGCACACTGGGGCGAATGTCCGATTATGTCTTAGACTATTCAGTTGATGTGAAGCGCATCAACAAGTATGAAGATTTGACGACGCAAATTCCTTGCCTTTTCTTAGTCGAAGCGTTGTCGGAGACGGTTCGTCAGTTTTCTTTATCCGCAGGGGAATAAGCTACATTTTTCCTTTAATAAATGAAAAAAACAAACAGGTTTAATGGATCAAGAGACTTTTCTTTTGATGACTTTTGGACCAGTTTGTTTTTTTGCATTTTAGCAAGCTAATTTCGGTTCAGTCTTGTTTATAGAAAATGAGAGAAACGCCTGACATGAAGCGTCGATTCAAGGTGTCGAGGATTAAAGGAATAACGTAATCTAAGATCATTGAGCTTTTTGTTGTATAAAAGGGAGATGGCAAGTTTCTAAAATAGTTGCAACAATAACATATGAATGAAACGTATGTTTTTTTTTAACTTCATGCAGGATATTCATCGATCGAGGAATATCGTGAATTTTATTCTAAGTAGAACATCGATATAATTAGTATGACATGTTTGAAAACCATCGTTTTTGAGATATCAAGTACGACTACGATCAAGATAGAGTGAATTCCATATAAACAGTACTATTTAGGCTTTTGTAAAGAGATTGGCTTTAATAAAATAACACGTCTCAAAAACGATCGTTTTCGAAATGAACAACTCACAAGGAGGAGGGAGAATGGATATCAACGGTGCATCTATTAGAGGAAGAGCTTTGAAAGTATGTTTGGTCTTATTGTTCGCTTTCGGGTTTACAAGAACGAGTTTTGGCGATGAGAGACGATCAACGGAAACGGAAGGGACTGTGGGGTTTACTGGGATTTATGAGCCTTTGGATCAACCAGAACCATCTCCACCAACCGGTCCTGTTCCGCGTCCACCGCAAGACACGGGTAAACCCGGCGGGCAGCTGCCCCAGACAAACTTCATTCAACGGTTGGATTGGGTGATTCTCGGAAGTTTCTTGCTGATCACCGCACTTAACATATACGTAGTAAAACAACTTATCAAAAAAGGGGAATCAACATTCCCTAAGTGGGGCTAGATCCCATGGGGAAAATAAGAGAAATGACATTTAGGAGTGAATGCGATGAACTCATTTTTTCGCAAAAAAAATAAGTGGTTGCTGGTTCTACTTGCCTTACTCCCACTGATTACAACATTAACAATCATGAATGCCGAGACGATTTTTTCGTGGACACCAGAGGAAGAACACGAGGAGAAGGCCGACGATGAAGTGAGTGGAGAAATCTCCTTTGCGGAGGAACTGATCCAAGGCGAGGTCGAGCACGTAATAGATTTTATTTTCTACTCAGAAGTTGCCCTCGAAACTGTGGACATCACGTTGCCTCAGGAAGTAAGCATTGATCAGGAAGCTTTGAACGATGAACTAACGGTGGTAGCAACAGACCACGAAGGTGTGTGGCAACTGAACAGCGAGACCCCACAAACGACTTTTTTCTTACCGATTCTTGTGGATACGATCGGAGAATATGAGATCATCGTTGCCGAGACTGCTACGCAGCGCCTGCTGATCTTAGATCATACGGAGGCCGAAGACACTGATTCGACTGAAGAAGAGAATGGCTCTGCGGAAGCAGATCAAGCTGCGGATGCGGAAGCGAGAGAGCCAGAAGTAGATGATAGAAGTGGACAGATGGTCGAAGTGACAATTAACAAAAGAAATTTTAGAGAACACTTTGATGTCCAAGGCACTGCTACTTACAATGATGAAACTGGGCTATTAGTACTTACAGAAGATATATCTAGGTCAGTCGGTTATGTTACGTTAAAAGACAGAATTAGTCTGGATCAGCCATTTACGCTTAAAGGTAAAGCCAATATTGGGTCTAAACCACTTGGCGCAGATGGAATGGCATTTGGCTTTCACAATTCTGAGACCAATAGAATAGGTTATGATGGCAATGCGTTTGGAATCGGAGGTTTGAGGGATGCGTTCGCTTTTAAGCTAGACAATAACTATAATGATAGCCGTGGTTCTTTTGGCGAGGATGGTTTTATCGTTGAGAGGGATCCTATAGCTGTCAATGGAGCGCCCTTTGCTGGCTTTATTTATCATAGGACACCATTATTACTGGAAACATATATGGAAGGTGATGCTCCAGCAGCAACTACGGGTGCTAGAAATGGAGCAGATGATCCGATCCTGATTGAATATCAGCCAAATAATGAAGGTCGCTGGTTTAAAGTTACTTATAGAGATATGATATGGGAACGTGACATCAGTGATTGGCAGCCATCAGATATTTCTGCAATGGCATTTATTATATCTGGTAGTACTGGTGCGAGAAGTGATCGCCATACCTTTTATTTTGAAGAGATGAATTATTACATTGGTACCGGAACCGTCCATGTGGATTATCGAGATCGAGAGACAGGGGAGGATATTCTACCAACTGAAACATTAGAACTACCATTACGTTTCCTTCATACCCTTGACCCCAAGAACCGAGAGAGCGATGAACCCTATCAGTTAGGGTATGACTATTACGGGGTTGAGTTTAACACAGAACACTTTGACCCAAGTACATTTGATATTATGCCGCAGCCTTTCCATCAGAATGTTACTTTTTTATTTGATCGCGTGCCATCGAACATCAAGATCAATCACATAGATGAAGAAGGGGTAGCATTGAGGGAACCAACCTATCAAGGAGAATTCGTAAATGAATCGGTCGATATCCTTCCTGAGGAGATTCCTTATTACCAATATCTTTACGAGCGGGACGGTCAGCCGCTGGAAACAAGAGTCACCCGAGATGAACAAGAATACTGGCTGGTTTATGGTTTGGAAAGTACTCCGCAACCAGTAGACCCTCTTGATCCGGATACGCAAGTAAATCCTGAGAATCCGCCTGAGATTGATGAAGAACAAGGGTTTGTCAGCTTGGATTTTGTTTCCCAATTCCAGTTTGGGACAGTTGGCATTCGGTCAGAAACGACGACCTACGATGCCCTGCCGCAAAAACTCCTTCAGCCGGCTGATCCAAATGATAATCTACGCCCTAATTATGTGCAGGTTTCAGATCGGAGGCGGGAAAATTCCGGTTGGACCCTCCGTGCAACCTTACGAGAGCCTTTTGAAAGTGATGAAGGGCATCAACTGACTGGTGCTAGAATTTTATTAGACAATATCGATGTAGTAACGACTCGAGAAAACGTGTCTGAGCCACCTACTCATAAACAGCAAGCAGCACTGACTGTTGGAAATGCGGAGATAATCGCACAAGCAGGTGCCAACCAAGGCAGAGGCACTTGGGTCCAGCGCTTTGGCGATCGAGAAACAATGGATCAAAGTGTCAAACTTGAGGTGCCAATTAGTGCGACTCCTCAAGCCACGAGATATTCAGCAACCATTCTTTGGGAACTATCATTTGTTCCTTAACAATAAACAAAAAGAAGCTGCAGCAAATTGCAGCTTCTTTTTTTGCTCAAAGGACTAGTGGTACTATTAGCTCCTGGTTTTTCTTGGATAATTAAAAGATTATATTCTTCCTTGTCTTACATCGACTCTTAGCCAAAAGATAATTCGCGTCATTTTTTTCAGGGAGAGCTTGATCAACAGTGATAATGTATTTTTTAATGTACTTTGTCATGGATGAAACACATTCCAATCTTTGAAACGCATTGAATTGAAAACGTTTGCTATTCTATTAGTAACAAATGTTTCCTATAATGAACCTACAAATCAACTACAAAGGAGTTTCCTCAATGAAAGAAAAAGTGATGGATGCGATGCAGAAATTCTCCAAGGCAATGTTTGTACCCGTTTTGATTTTGCCGATCGCAGGGATATTGATTGCCGTTGGGAATGTGTTTACGAATGTCCGCTTGCTTGAGCAGTTTCCCTTTTTGGATAATCCGATAACCACCGGTTTTGGTAGTATCTTATCCGCTTCCTTACTACCGATCTTAACCAATTTAGGCATTATTTTTTGTGTCGGGATCGCTTTAGGGTTAGCCAATAAGAAAAAGGCTGAAGCGGGATTTACCGCGTTGTTGGGATATTTCGTCTTCTTAAATGCCATGAACAAATTCATGGAGCTTCGGGGGATGTTGGTTCCAGCCGATGCCCTTCAAGGTTCAGGACAAGCGATCGTTTTAGGGATCCAAGTGTTGGATATGGGGGTCTTTCTGGGTATCATTTTAGGGATCGTCGTAGCATTGATCCATAATCGTTTTATCGATACGACCTTTAACAATGCCTTTCAAGTTTATGGCGGCGCGCGCTTCGTCTTTATTGTCTTGATTCCGGTCGTCGTGTTATTAGCCATCGTTTCCACGTTTGTATGGCCAGTAATACAAACTGGCATCGACGGTTTAGGCGGCATCATTCAACAAACGGGCAACTTTGGTATCTTCTTGTATGGTACGCTAGAACGCTTATTGATTCCAACTGGCTTGCATCACTTGATCTACACGCCGTTTTTGTATACTTCATTAGGCGGAGTCGCAGAAGTTGGCGGCCAAGTCTTTGAAGGGGCACGGAATATTTATTTTGCGGAAATTGCTGACCCAGCAGTCCGCGTATTATCGCAAAGTGTCATTTGGGACGCTCGTGGGATCTCAAAAATGTTTGGACTGATCGGGGCCTGTTTGGCGATGTATCAAACGGCAAAACCAGAAAATAAAGTCAAAGTCAAAGCCATTTTGATTCCAGCAGTTGTGACTTCCTTTATTGCAGGTGTGACCGAACCGATCGAATTTTCTTTTATGTTCGTGGCACCTGTTTTGTTCGTCATTCATTCTGCCCTTAGCGGCTTGAGCATGGTGGCGTTAAATCTCTTTGGTTCTCGTGCCATCGGACCGAATGGCTTCATCGACTTTCTTTTGTACAACTTGCCCTTAGGCATCGAGAAAACTCGCTGGCCGGTGTACTTGATCGTCGGGGTCGTCTTCTTCTTTCTTTATTACTTCTTGTTCCGCTTTTTGATCACGAAACTGAATTTGAAAACGGTCGGGCGTGAAGAAGAAGGGGCAGAGACCAAACTATACTCGAAGAAAGAGTACAAAGAAAAACAACTTGCTGGAGCAGGTGTCGGGGTCATGGCGAGTGATCAAGCCGCCCCTAGTCCAACTAGTGAAACAAGTATCTCAGCAATCATCACCAAAGCGTTAGGTGGCGATGACAATATCAAAACCATCGACAACTGCTATACCCGCTTACGTTTAAAACTAAAGGATCCTGAACTCGTGGATGAAGCACTGCTAAAAGACGAAACACAAGCCAAAGGCGTGATCAAAAATGGTGAAAATGTCCATGTCGTCTATGGGTTGACCGTGCCGAAAGTGCGGGAAGAGTTAGAAAATTATCTTGGAAGAGAAGGAGAGATTGAATGATGAAAAATTTTTCAGTAGTGATCGCAGGGGGCGGCAGTACTTTTACCCCGGGAATCGTTATGATGCTGCTTGACAATCAAGAACGCTTTCCTTTAAGAAAGCTGAAACTATACGACAATGATGAAGCACGCCAAGCGATCCTCGGTGAAGCCCTAGCGATTTTATTAAAAGAACAAGCACCGCAAATCGAATTTTCGTTTACGACGGATCCTGAAGAAGCCTTCAGCGATGTCGATTTCTGTATGGCGCATATCCGAGTAGGAAAGTATGACATGCGGGAAAAAGATGAAAAAGTTCCCTTGCGTCATGGCGTCTTTGGCCAAGAAACCTGTGGACCAGGAGGGATCGCTTATGGGATGCGCAGCATCACTGGTATGCTGGAGATCATTGATTACATGGAAAAATATTCCCCCGATTGTTGGATGCTGAATTATTCCAATCCGGCTGCAATCGTAGCTGAAGCGTGTCGGGTCTTGCGTCCGAAATCAAAGGTTCTGAATATCTGTGACATGCCCGTGGGCACGTTGCGTCGCATGTCGCAAATCATTGGCAAGCAGCCAGAGGAACTAGAAGTTCGCTACTTTGGCTTGAATCATTTTGGCTGGTGGACCAGCGTCAAAGACAAAGAAGGCACGGAGTACATTCAAACCATTCGTGACTACGTTGCAGAACACGGCTATTTGACGCAGATCGAAGTGGATACCCAACATACTGACCCAAGTTGGCAAGACACCCACAAAAAAGCCAAAGACCTCTTGGCGCTCACACCAGAATATCTGCCAAATACGTACTTGAAGTATTATTTATACCCAGATTACGTCTACGAACACATGAAAGAACATCCAGAGTATACGCGTTCCAATGAAGTGATGGAAGGACGGGAAAAACGAGTGTTCGATCATGCCAAAAAGATCACTGCCCAAGGATCTGCTGAAGGGATCGCTTTTGAGATTGATGCCCATGCAACCTTTATCGTTGATTTGGCACGCGCCATCGCTTTTAATACGCATGAGCGAATGGTCATGATTGTGGAAAACAACGGCGCAATTGCGAACTTCCCGGATGATGCCATGGTGGAAGTGCCATGTATCGTCGGTTCTGATGGACCAGAAGCTCTTGCTCAAGGAAAAATTCCTGCCTTCCAACAAGCGCTGATGTTCCAACAGGTGACTGTGGAAAAATTAGTGGTCGAAGCATATGTGGAAAAGAGCTATCAAAAAATGTGGCAAGCGTTAAGCCTTTCCAAAACGATTCCTAGCGCAAAAGTAGCCAAAGAGTTACTCGATGATTTGGTCTCGGAAAATGGTGATTACTGGCCAGGATTGTCTTGATTTGTTTCACATTTGCGAAACATTCGCTGGTTGGATAACTGAAAGAGGAAGATTCTCCAAGAATCTTTCTCTTTTTTGATTTTTGTTGTGGAAGGATAATTCTCTGAAGAAAATCACCACGAAACGTCTTATCAACAAAATGATCAGACAGGTATACTAGAATATGCCACTAACTATGGTAGAATAAAGCTAATTGAATCAGATGAGAGGGAGCAATGCGATGTTTTTAGGGATTGATATCGGCACGACAGCCATAAAATTTGGGGTCATTGAAGATCGGAAAATCATTTACTCACAGTCATTACCAATCAAAACCCATAGCCACGGGTTAAAACAGACCCAATCAGCGACCCAGATCAGTAGCCAATTGATCAGTGGTGTCACAACGATTCCCGCTCAATTAAAAGCGGCAATCACAGTGATCGGGTTCAGTACCGCCATGCACAGCTTGATGCCAGTGGAGGGTGAGACCGCAGAAGAGATTTACATTTGGTCAGACAATCAAGCGAGTCAAACGATGACGGCCTTTCGTCAAACGGATCTGGCGGCAACGTTTTATGAAGAGACAGGGACACCGATCCATGCGATGTCTCCCTTTGCGAAACTGGCTTATTTTCAAACGAATGGTTCATATTCCAAAGAGACGAAATGGTTTGGCTTAAAAGAACTAGCAATGGCGTTGTTTACTGGACAAGCACGGATCGATTATAGTACCGCATCAGCGACCGGTCTTTTTTCTTTGAAAGAAAAGCAATGGAGTCAAAAGATTCTCAACTATTTATCCCTTTCAAAAGCCCAGTTAGCGCCTTTATGTGCACCGACTGATCGTTTTTTGATTACCGAGGAGATGGCGCAGCGGTGTGGCTTGAAGCCTGAGGTAGAAGTGATGTGTGGGGCTAGTGATGGGTGTTTAGCAGCATATGCTGGCTATATTTCTACAGGGATCCGCAACAGCTTGACGATCGGAACCAGTGCGGCGGTTCGTAAAGTAAGTGAGACCACCGTCTTTGATCGCCAAAAACAAAATTTTTGCTACTATCTGCAAGATGACCTCTATGTCGTAGGGGCACCTTCAAACAATGGTGGCTGTGTCCTTGCTTGGGCAAAAGAGACCTTATCAGAAGATCCTGATGCGTTTTATCATTATCTGCCTCAAGTCATGGAGGAGTCGCCGATTGGCAGTAACGGCTTACGTTTTTTTCCCTATTTAAACGGGGAGCGGGCACCCTTTTGGACAAATGAGATCACAGGCGGCTTTTCTGGTTTGACCTTGAAACACAATCGCTCAGACATGTTGCGGGCAGTCATCGAAGGCATGCTGATGAACATCGATTTATTAAAGCAAATGGCGCAGTTGGAAGGGGCAGTCACTGTAAGTGGTGGTTTCTTTCAAACAAAACTTTTAGGTCAAATGACCGCGGATGTGTTGGGGCTGACCTGTTATCTTTCCGATGAAAACGAACCGATATTCGGCTTGTATGATTTATACAAAAGCTCTGTTGTGCGGCAAGATCAGCCAGATGAAAAATTTGTTCCTGATCCGCAGAACCAAGCGCTCTATCAAGAATTGGCAAAAACCTATTTTCAAGCATAAGCAAAAACCAGCAATCCACTAGGGTTGCTGGTTTTCTTTTTCAACATGGGTAAAAGCGTCGACGATATATTCCATCAATAAGAGCAGTTTACCAAAGAAGCTAGTGTACTGGATGTTTTGGGTGTCGTAGGGACGTTCATCGGTCACTTCAAAGGAAAAGGTCGCTAGTTGATTGGCGCGATGATCACCGTTCCCGCAAAACAAAACAGTTGGTATGTGATGTTCATTGGCTAATGCCATCTTTTCCAGCACTTTTTGTGTTTCGCCAGATTTAGAGATGGTGATCAGCATACTGATGTTCTCGATGTTGTTACTAATGATCCCACCTGAGTCAGAAGCACTGACTAATAAGGTTTTGATGCCGTTGACAAGCATTTTTTTGTGGAGGTATTCTGCCACGATCCCAGAAAAACCTGTTGCATAAATCGTAATAAACTTGTCCTTGTTTCGTCCATAGATTTCTTTGATCGCGTCGATCGTATCTGCAATACTGGCAGCGTCAATTTGGTAATCGATGGCGGCTTCAGTGATCGTCTGATTTTTCAAGCGATTCTTTAAGAAGTAAAGTAGCTCTAGATAGCCAGAAAAACCCAATTTTTGCGCAAGCCGCACGATGGTTGCGGGAGAAGTGTAGATCGCTTTAGCGATTTCTCTTAAGGGCAATCCATCGATCGCAGCGGTATTTGCAAGCAAATAATCAAGGATTTGCAGCTCATTGTCAGTCAATTTTTTTCCTTTGATCAATACATTTAAGTCCATTGTTCGGCACTCCTTTGTCTTGTCTTCATCATACAATGAATAACGACAGAAAGTAAAATGGGAATCGCCTCATGCTGATATATAGGAAAAAGGATTGTGCATTTCCTAAAAAGATATTATAATTTCTTATATAGAAAATAAAGGTGGAGAAATGATGACGCAAAAACCATATGGAACCGTACTACTAAAAGCAGCAACCATTTTAGATTATCTCGCAGAAGCGCCAAGTAAACCATTGCAAGAAATTTCAGAAGCAACGAAACTAACCCCATCCACAGCTTTGAAAATATTAGAAACGCTGCAAATGATCGGCTATGTCAAACGCGACAAAGAGAAGAATTATCGCTTAGGGTCTAAGCTGATCAAGTATGCCAATCAAAACATTCAAGAGCTTGATTTAGTGGAAATCAGCTTGCCTTACTTGGAAGCATTGCAGAAAACGGCGGATGAAACGATCCACTTAGGGGTCTTGACCGCCAATGAGATTCTTTATGTCAATAAATTGGAGCCCCACAATCAAACGATCCGCATGTCTTCAAAAGTAGGGATCACAAGACCGTTGTATAGCTCTGCCATGGGGAAAGCCGTTTTAGCGGAGTTTGATGCCCCTCAAGTGGAAGAATATTTGGCAGCAACGCCTTTAACCGCTTATACCGAAAACACCATTACGAATCAGTTGAAATTGAAGAAAGAATTGGAACAGGCAAAAGAAAACCAAGTAGCGTTTGATGATGAAGAAATGGAACAAGAAATCTATTGCATCGGCGCCTCACTGATAAAGGATCAGGAGATCGTTGGGGCGTTTTCTATCAGCCTACCGAAATACCGCTTGACCCCAGAATACAAATCAACATTGATCGATGCGATTATTGCGACAAAACAACAAATTGAACAAGCATTATAAACTTTTTAGTGGAAAGCCCTTGCAAATAAAAACGAGAACGGTATAATAAACGTGTAGGTTTCTTTATAATAAATACCATTTTCCAAATAGGAAATAAATGGAGGGTCTCAATGAAAAAAGTAGCGAATTTAATGAAACTAAAAGAAAGCGGCGTGATCGCTGTTGTGCGTGGCGCTTCTAAAGAAGAAGCACTACAAGCAAGTAAAGCGATCGTTGCAGGGGGGATCACTGGCATTGAGTTGACTTTTACAGTGCCTCAAGCGGCGGATGTAATCGCTGAATTAGTAGCAACCTTCAAAGATAATCCAGAGGTAGTCGTTGGTGCGGGGACCGTTCTTGATGCAGTGACCGCTCGCTTAGCGATCATGGCAGGAGCACAATATGTGGTAAGCCCAACCTTTGATCAAGAAACAGCTGAATTATGTAATTTATATCAAATTCCTTATCTGCCTGGTTGCATGACCATTTCAGAAATGAAGGACGCCTTAAAAGCAGGCGCAGATATCATTAAACTATTCCCGGGTAGTGCGTATGGACCAAGTATCATCTCGGCCTTCAAAGCGCCATTGCCACAATTAAACATTATGCCGACCGGTGGTGTCAGCTTAGACAACATGCAAGAATGGTTTGCGGCGGGTGTCGTAGCCGTTGGTGTAGGGGGGAATTTGTTAGCGCCAGCAGCAAGTGGGGATTTTGACAAAGTAACAGAAGTAGCGAAACAATATGCGGCAAAATTAAAAGAGATTCGAGGAAAGTAAGATGGCAAACATTCTGACACTAGGAGAAATCATGTTGCGTCTATCGACAACGTTAGGCGACCGAATCGCCCATAGTTCGATGTTTGCTGCCCATTATGGCGGTGGAGAAGCCAATGTTGCGATCTCCTTAGCGAATTTTGGTCATCGCGTTTCTTTTGCTAGTAAAGTGCCTGAGAATGCTTTAGGAGATGCCGTTTTTCATCATTTACGAAGCTATGGCGTCGATTGTCGCCACGTGCTTCGTGGCGGTTCCCGACTAGGTACTTACTATATTGAAACCGGTATCGGGGAACGAGCAGCGCGAGTGGTTTATGATCGCGCAGGCTCTAGCTTTGCTCAAATGAAAGAAAATGAGTGGAAATCTGACCTTTTTGATGGGGTTGATATTGTTCACCTTTCAGGGATCACGCCCGCTCTTTCAACGACTTGGCAGACACTTTTGCTGACGTTGATCAAAGAAGCGAAAGCAGCTGGTTGTAAAATCAGTTTCGATATCAATTATCGTGGAAAGCTGTGGACGACCGCTGAAGCACGCGTCTTTTTGCAAGAAGTGCTCCCCTATGTCGATTATTGCTCGGCAGGACAGTTAGATGCCCAAGTCTTTATGGATGTATCAGCTCCAACAGAGGAAGTCGAAGATGACTACTATTATCAAGAAATGCATCGGAAATACCCAAATATCCAGCTCTTTTATTCAACTAGTCGTCAGGTGCTCTCAGCAAGTCACAATCAATTGACAGGAAGCCTATGGCACAACGGCAATTATGTCGTTTCTGCTACCCATGAGATCAATCCAATCGTTGATCGCGTCGGAGGCGGCGATGCCTTTTCAGCTGGTATCCTACATGGTCTTGTCACGAAGAAACAAGACCAAGAAATCATTGATTTTGCCACTGCAGCATCTGCTTTGAAACATACGATCCATGGCGACTGTAATCAGTTTAGCGCCAATGAGATACAAGAATTTATTGCAACAGGTTCAGGAAAAATTATCCGATAGGAGGAATAAAACATGCAACACATGGAAACACGCTATACCCATAGTCCACTTGATATTCGTCACTATAGTACCGAGGAATTACGCAGAGAATTTTTGGTAGAGAAAATTTTCACACCAGGACAAATCATGCTGACCTATACCCACAATGATCGGATGATCTTTGGCGGAGTGACACCGACAGAAGAAGCGTTAGAAGTGCAATTAAGCAGCGAATTAGGGGTGGAATACTTCTTAGAACGTCGCGAATTAGGTGTCATCAATATTGGAGGACCTGGTGCGATCACGATCGATGGCCAAAAAGAACCAATGAAAAAACAAGACGGCTACTATATCGGCAAGGAAACCAAACAAGTCTTGTTCCACTCAGATGATCCAGCAAATCCAGCGAAATTCTATCTATCTTGCGTGCCAGCACATAAGAAATACCCAAATGTAAAAATCAGTATCGATCAAGTCACACCAATGGAGACAGGCGAGGGCTTGACATTAAATGAACGGAAAATTTATCAATACATTCACCCAAATGTTTGTGAAAGCTGTCAATTACAAATGGGGTACACGATCTTAGAACCAGGCAGTGCTTGGAATACGATGCCAAGTCATACACATGAACGTCGGATGGAAGCATATGTGTATTTTGATTTTGCCAACGAAGACACAAAAGTGTTCCATATGATGGGCAAACCAGATGAAACGAAGCATTTAGTCGTTAGTGAAGAACAAGCAGTTATTTCTCCAAGCTGGTCGATCCATTCGGGTGTTGGAACCAGTAACTACTCATTTATCTGGGCAATGTGTGGCGAAAATATCACCTATACCGACATGGATATGGTGGCAATGGACGACTTAAAATAAAAAGAAAGAGGGTTTATCAATTATGGATTTTTCAATGGATCAATTTCGTTTAGATGGTAAGATCGCATTAGTGACAGGAGCTGTCTATGGGATCGGTTTTACGATCGCTCGTTCATTAGCAGCAGCAGGAGCAACGATCGTTTTTAACAACTTGGATCAAGAATCAGTGGATAAAGGATTAGCAAACTATCGTGAAGCAGGGATCGAAGCCCACGGCTATGTCTGTGATGTAACGGATGAAAAAGCAGTCAACGAAATGGTCAAGCAGATCGAAGAAGAAGTTGGCGTGATCGATATCTTAGTCAATAATGCTGGGATCATCAAACGAATTCCGATGTTGGAGATGTCTGCTGAAGACTTCCGCCAAGTCGTTGACGTGGACTTGAACGCTCCATTTATCGTTTCAAAAGCAGTCTTACCGTCAATGATCAAAAAAGGACATGGAAAAATCATCAACATTTGCTCAATGATGAGTGAATTGGGAAGAGAAACGGTGGCTGGTTACGCAGCGGCTAAAGGCGGCTTGAAAATGTTGACGAAAAACATTTGTGCTGAATTTGGTTCAGCTAACATTCAATGTAATGGGATCGGACCTGGTTATATTGCAACACCGCAAACCGCACCATTACGAGAAATCCAACCAGACGGTTCTCGTCACCCATTTGATCAATTTATCGTAGCGAAAACACCTGCTGCCCGTTGGGGTGAGCCAGAAGATTTAGCAGGACCAACGGTTTTCTTAGCTTCTGAGGCATCCAACTTTGTCAATGGCCATGTCTTATATGTAGACGGCGGTATCTTGGCGTATATCGGGAAACAACCTGAATAAAACAATCAGTAGTAAGGATGGGGACGATTGCAATCGTTCCCATTTTTATGGTCCAACACCCAAGAAATGCAGGGCTTTAAAAATAAATGGGTTGAAGCAAAGGAATGGCAAACAAATCTTTTAGAAAGAGTGAAAAGCAAAACGCTGTGAAGGAAAATGTTCTTCGCAGCGTTTTGCTTGAGTAGCTCTTTTTCAAATCAGGTAGCGTATTTATGTTAGGGGAAGATTCAACACGAACAATGAGTTTCAATCTAACAAAACTTGTTGTGCAAGCGGTAAGGGAGCATTTGACAAACATTTGGCAACTAATTTGGCGACGGCTGTAGCACCTTGGTCATTCAAATGCGTGTTATCCGTAATGCCGGCTGGATAATTGGGGTGCTGGTTTTTTTCTAAATGAAGAAAATAGGTTTTCGCCTGTTGCGGTTCCAGTGCTGAAAAGAACCGTTGTGTTGCGGCAAAAAGATCCAGACAGACCACATCCAAGGAGGTAGCCAAAGCACGCATTGCTTCTGGGTAAGGACCGACTGCCAAAGGATCAAGTTGCTGTTGGTCCACGTAATGCAAACGAGTGATCGAGGTCAATAGTATCGGTGTCGCTTGCTGCTGGCGTGCCGTTTGCACGAAGGTTGCTAAATTATGCTGATATACAACAGGTGTCGTGCCGCGACTATCTGTTTTTTGATCATTGTGTCCAAATTGAATCAAGAGATAATCACCAGCATGTAGTTCTTTTTTTGCCTGCAACAAGCGTCCTTCTTCAATGAAGCTTTTGGAGGAACGCCCATTTTTTGCCAAGTTGACGATTTGATGCTGGGGGAGATAGCGTGAGATCTTTTCACCCCAGCCCGTTTCTGGACGAGCGCTAGGCTTTTTGATCGATGCGGTGGAATCACCGACGATGACGATTTTTTCCATTGTCTTTCTCCTAAAATTTGAAGTAGTTGTTGGCGTTTTGATAACAGACATTTTCTACTAATGGTTTTAGCTGATGAAGATCAGCAGGTGCTTCACCACGTACAACGATCTCAGCAAGCCATTCACAAAAGACGCGTCGGAAATATTCATGACGGGTGTAAGACAAAAAGCTTCTTGAATCCGTCAGCATGCCGACAAAGTTAAAGATCACACTGCCGTCTGCGAATTTCGTCAATTGGTGACGCATGCCTGCGCGGGTGTCGTTATACCACCAGCCAGATCCTAACTGCAATTTATTATTGCCTTCTTGCTGGAAGCACCCCATCAAAGCGACGAGTGCATCATAGTCATTGGGATTTAAGGAGTAGAGAATCGTTTGAGGCAAATGGTCCTGCGCATCAGCAGCGTTCAATAATTTCTGCAAGCTTTGAGTCAGTGGTTGATCATTGATGCCATCGTAGCCCGTATCTGGTCCCAAGCGCTCAAACATTCGTTGATTGCAGTTACGGTACGCATGGACATGCAGTTGCATCGTCCAACCATGTTCGTGATACAGCTTCATCAGTTCAACTAGAACATTGGTTTTGAAGAACGAGACTTCGTTTTCCTCCAAAGATTCTCCAGCTAATGCTTTGGCAAAAATTGCTTCAAGGGATAACTGTTCGTCTGCAGCATACACTAAAGTATCCAGCGCATGGTCAGACAAGCGGCAGTGATGCTGGTGAAAGTAGGTTACACGGTCCCGCAAGGCTCTCAAGAAAGCATCGTAGGTAGTGATCGCGTTTTCGACACTCTTTTCGAGTTTGGTAACATAGGTAAGAAAATTCGGATGGTCGATTTGTAACGCTTTGTCAGATCGAAAGGTCGGCAAGACCCGAAAACGTTGTTCTGTTTGGCTTAATTGGTGATGATAGTGAAGATCATCGACTGGATCATCTGTGGTGCAAACGATCTCGACGTTACTGCGAGCAATCAAAGCTCTTCGGGTAAAGTCTTTTTGCTGCAATTTTTCGTTGCATAGCCTCCACAAAGTTTCGGCGTTTTCTTCAGTAACGGGAAGATCGATCTCAAAAAATCGCTTTAATTCTAAATGGGTCCAACTGTAAAGGGGATTTCCCACCAATTTTGGCACTGTTTGACACCATGCCAAAAATTTTTCATAATCACTGGCATTGCCCGTAATCGCTTCTTCTGGTACGCCACAAGCGCGCATCAACCGCCACTTGTAATGATCGCCACTTAGCCATGCCTCGGTGATAGTTTTAAAGGGCCGATCCTCATAGATTTCTTTCGGGTCTAAGTGGCAGTGGTAATCAATGATCGGCAGATCTTTGGCATATTCATGGTAAAGTGTTTGAGCAATTTCATTTGGCAGTAAATAGTTTTCATTTAAAAACATGTCGAACCTCTTTTCTTTGATTATAGTGTCACACCATTTTTAAAGATGGCGATCTCACGAACGTTATTGGCTTCATTACGAGTCGGTTTTCCACTGGCAGTATCGATGATCGCTTGAATAAAGTCTTCCAGCACGACCTCCATCGGCTCTTCCAACAAGCGACCGGCGTTGAAATCCATCCAGTGGGGTTTCTTCTGATAAATCTCTTGATTCGTGGCAACTTTCATGGTCGGCACATAGGCACCAAATGGCGTGCCGCGACCAGTGGTAAATAAGACGAGTTGGCAATCGGCAGAAGCCAGTGCAGAAGCGGCAACAAGGTCGTTTCCTGGACCTTCCAGCAGGCTCAAGCCTGGCTTACGGAGTTTTTCCCCATATTTTAAGACATCGACGACAGCGGAAGTCCCAGATTTTTGGGTACAGCCTAATGACTTATCTTCTAGCGTAGTGATACCGCCTGCCTTATTGCCAGGAGAAGGATTTTCATAGACTGGTTCACCGTATGCAAGGAAATAATCTTTAAAGTCGTTGATTAGATGGAGAATTTTTTCAAAGGTGGCTTCATCTTGTGCACGCGCCATCAAGACTTGTTCAGCGCCAAACATTTCGGGTACTTCCGTCAAGACTGTACTGCCACCTTGAGAAACTAAAAAGTCAGAAAATGCCCCCAACAAAGGGTTGGCGGTGATCCCAGAAAACCCGTCGGAACCCCCACATTTTAACCCGATCTTTAGCTCACTCAAGGGAACGGCTTCTCGTTGATCCTCTTTTGCTGCTTCCAGTAATTCTTCTAATAAGCTTTCGCCGACCGCAATTTCATCGTCGCTTTCCTGTGCCACCATAAATTTGACGCGCTTTGGATCGTAGTCACCCAGGTTTTTCTTAAACTCGGGAACGGTGTTGTTCTCACAACCTAAGCCAAAGACCAAGACGCCACCGGCATTTGGATGATGCACCGCATCAATTAAAATTTGACGAGTGTTTTGATGATCTTGGCCTAACTGAGAGCAGCCGTAGGGATGTTTAAGGATCGTAATATGATCAAAAGTGCCAAGATCTGGATGATTCTTCTTGAAGTTTTCAACAATGATCTCTGCGATGCCATTGATACAACCAACTGTTGGCACGATCAGTAAATCATTACGAATTCCAACTTTGCCGTTTGCTCGACGGTACCCTTGGAACGTCGCAGCCCTTTTTGGATAACGGACGGGATGCAAATCGGGAGCATAGGTGTATGTTAAGGTGCCAGAAAGGTTGGTTTTGACATTGTGGGTATGCAACCATTGGCCAGTTTTCACGTCAGCTAAGAGATGTCCAATGGGATAGCCATATTTGATCACGTCTTGTGATTGTGCTAGGTCTTTGAGGGCGATTTTGTGTCCTTGTGGAATATCCTCAAAAAGGGTGATCGTTTTGCCTTCAAATGCAAGGGTCGTTTTAGCAGCTAGTGGTTTTAATGCGACTGCGACATTGTCTTTAGGGTGCAATTTCAATAGTTGCGCGGGTGTTTCTGTTAATGTGCTGGACATAAAGATTCTCCTTTATTTCAAACTTGGCTCAGGGGTGTCAATCGACGCAAGTAACTGGCGGGGTCCGTCTTGTTTTAGGCATGCGCACATTTCATTGATTGTCTCTGTCATAAAGCTCAGGTCTGCATGCCAAAGTTGCTCATTTTTTAATAGAGCTGCGATCTGTTCTTCTGCTGGTAATTGTTTCACTTGCTGAAATATGGTTGTCACTAGCTCATCATCTTGAAAGGGTCCTGTGAGATAGAAAGTCAGCAATCCTGCCAGTGCGGCAGTGATTCGTTTTGGTACCTGCTGGTTTTGTTGGACATAACGACTTAAGACTGGTTGAAGACGCGCACGGAATTTTGAGACGCTGTTTAAAGCGATCGATTGCAGCTGATGCTTCACATAAGGATTTCTGAAGCGCTCTTTGATTTGGTCCGCATAAGCTGCAAGCTGTGCTTTAGGCAAATCAAGCATTGGAATCAACTCTTCCTGAAAAAGACCATCCAAAAAGGCTGCAAATTCACGGTCGTTCATTACTTCTTCAACGGTTTCTAAACCCGCTAAAAGACCGAGTGGAACCATCGCCGTATGAGGACCATTTAATAAATGTACTTTTTGTTCACGGTAAGGAGTCATATCTTCTGTCACGATCACATTCAACCCAGCTTCTTGCAAAGGGAGCTTTTCGGCTACGCCGTTTCCTTCGATCACCCATAGCATAAAGGGTTCCGCAGTGACCATTACGGCATCCTCATAGCCAAGAACCTCTTGGTATTGTGCCACTTTGTCGCGAGGATATCCTGGAACGATCCGATCGACTAAGCTGCAGCAGAAGGTGTTTTCTTTTTCTAACCAGTTGACGAAGTCTGATTCCAAAGACCATAATGCGGCATATTGTAAGACGATCTCTTTTAGTTTTTCCCCATTCCGATCGATCAATTCACAAGGAATGATCAAAAATCCCTTTTTTCGTAGTTGAAAACGACGATACAAAAGAGCGGTCAGTTTTGCGGGAAAACTTTGGGGAGGGGTATCGTGTAAGGTATCCTCTGGGTGAAACGCAATACCTGCTTCCGTCGTATTAGAAACGATAATCTCAAGTTGCTCGTCTTCGGCTAAAGCAAGATAGTCTTCCCATTGCTGATAAGGATTCAGCACTTGATCAATGGTGGAGACGACTTCAAATGTTTGAGATATAGCGCCATCGACAAGTCCTTCTAAGATAACGGTGTAGAGATTTTCTTGTTGTGCCAACAGCTCTTTCAAGCCGTGATCAATCGGCTGTACCACAACGGCACTGCCGTTAAAAAGACCGTTCTTGTTCATTTGCTGCAGCTGCCAGTTAAAAAAGCCCCGCATAAAATTGCCTTCCCCGAATTGAATCACTCGGGCTGGATAGGTTTGATGGGGTTGTTCGGTAATTTTTTTCATAGAATCCTCCTTAAAAAATAGTTATGCACACGTTAACATTTTTTGCGTAAGCGCTCTTGAAAACAAGAGGCTTACAACGATTGACGAATGATTAACGAGGTATCAAAGAAATGTTGTTTCTCAACTACTTGATTGGCAAATGCTTGCAACAGCAGGGTTGCTGCCAATTGACTCATTTCATAGACTGGTTTGCGGATCGTTGTTAATGGGGGATACGTATAGGGAGAAAAAGAACTATCATCAAAACCGATGATACCGATCTCCTCAGGGATCTTTCGTCCTGCTTGATGACAGGCATTGATCGCACCGATCGCCATGTCATCATTGGCGCAAAAAATCACTTCAGGTGGTTCAGGTAAAGCGAGTAGTTGCTGGGCACCCAGCTGACCGCTTTCCAACGAGTAGTCGCCAGCTACGAAGTATTCTTTCGGGCAGACAAGCTGCTTTTCTTGAATCGCTTTCATAAATCCTTTGCGGCGCTCTCTAGAGGAACCAAAGGAAGCGATCCCTTCGATCATGGCGATCTTTCGAAAGCCTTGTTCAAGCACATAGGTGATCATTTGATAGACCCCTTGGGCATCATTACTAGTGACATTCATCAAGGTTGCATCCTGCAATTGACGATTCAAAACGACGATGGGAATGTTTTTCTTTGAAAGAGCAGCGATAAAACCGTCATCACGATCGCTTTGACTCATCACGATCGCTCCATCGAGGCGATTCGGCTCTTCATCAAATGTATCGGATTGCAATAATTCATGAACCGCCAAAGTATATTCGGATGGTAGGGTATCACTGATTCCTTTGATCACTTCGACTAAAAAGCTATCGGAAGTACCAATGGATAGATGAGAAAAATAAAGACCAATGATATAGGATTTTTGATTCACCAGACTTTTGGCATTGACATTGGGCACATAGTGTAAAGATTCAGCTATGGCTGCGATCTTCTTTTTTGTTTCTGGCTTAATTAATGGGCTATCGTTTAGCGCACGAGAAACAGTTGTATGTGAAACACCAGCGACTTTGGCGATATCTTTGATCGTGACCATAGAAAACCTTCTTCCTTTTTGCTTGATTCAAGCATAGCTTGTTCCCACGAGAATGTCAATACACCAAGGATGCACACGTGAAACATTTTTCAAAATAACATAGGAACTTTTTCTGGGATGTGCTAGTATAAAAGAAGATAGTTAGGTAATGGGAGGGAGTCTATGAAATTCTTTTTAAGCTATCATCAAACGTCCAACTTGTTTTATAAAATATTTATTTTGATTTTTCTAATTGGTAGCGCTTTAATCATTGGTTTTAGTGGGGTCATTTATCATCGAACGTATCAAAACATTCAAGAAACATTTTTGCAAAGTCAACATAATTTGGTCAACCAAGTCAAAGAAAATCTGGATCAAAAAATTCAGATGGTGGAGTATGCCTTTTCTACATACAGTAGCACACAAAGCTTTTCCGATACGATGGAACAGCCGTTTTCCGTGACGAATTATCGACAAGTGCGAGAGATCAATTCACAACTGGCTTACATTGGTGTGATGGGGATTGAAAACGCCAGCTACCAATTGGTGAATTTGAATCAGCAGTGGAAAATCGAAGAAGGCTCCTTAAAACAGATCGATGATACTGAATTTGCTGCTTTT
This sequence comes from Enterococcus sp. 6D12_DIV0197, assembly GCF_002174385.1. NCBI lineage: Bacteria > Bacillati > Bacillota > Bacilli > Lactobacillales > Enterococcaceae > Enterococcus > Enterococcus sp. 6D12_DIV0197. Next base: position 2,451,349 of record NZ_NIBN01000001.1, on the reverse strand, counting down.
CAAGCGTTGATCGACAACCAACGCTACTTGTATTGGTTGCCAGAAGATGGCTATTTAAAAATGGTGATGACGCTGCCTGTGTTTCGACAGGAAACCACTGCTTTGGGGATTGCTGAAATCCAAGACCATACTATTGCGCAGTTGGTGGCAGATCATGACGATTCCTTTTTGAATATTTTTCATGCAGACGGACAACTGCTTTTCGATAATGGTGAAGTGATCGATTCTGCCTTACAAGAAACAATGATTGCAGCAGCCCACGGCGATGGCATCTTCACTGACAAAGAAAACAATAAGTATGTGGTCACACAATCGGATTACAATCAGTGGTATCATGTGATCCGCCTGGCGCCTGCTAGCGTTTCACAAGCAATCCGTGAATTAAGAAGCGGTTTGATCGTGATTGGCAGTCTTTTGATCATCCTCTTTTTATTAGTATCCTATCGCATTGCGATCGTGGCTACCTCACCCATCAATCGGATCGGTGAGCTTTTAAAGCCCAAAAAACAAGGTCAGAAATTAGAAGTAAATCAATTGATTTCCGATATCGACCAGGTCTTACATCAAAACCACGATCTCGCCGTCAAAGTCGAGCATCAAAAGCCCGAATTAGAATCCTTGTTTCTATTAAACTTGTTTCGCGGCTGTATCTCAGAAGAAGATATTCACTTAAAACTGTCACAATTTGGGTATGAAGTATCCAAAACAGAACACTTTGCCGTATTACTGATTCAAATCGATGATTTGTGTGGACGAGAAACAGCGACTATTGATATTTTCTTGCTTGCCATCGAGAATCTCGTTTCTGAGATCATTCCAGCAAATTTGCGTTTTCAACCAATCATCTCCAGTCAAGAAACCCAAGGAACGATTTTAAAGCTTCCTGAATCAGTTGACCAAAAACAAGTATTGACCTATTGTCAAAAGATCCATCAAGCGGCAAAAGATTACTTGAAAATCAAAATAAGTTGTGGGGTCTCACAATCCTATGACCGCCTCGTAGAAACCAAATTAGCGGTTGATAACGCCAAAGAAGCCTTGCACTATCGAATGAATTTAGGGGAAGAAGTCATTATCTTTTTTGACGACATTGCAGCACAATTAGACAATAACGCGATCGTTCAATACCCTAGAGAAGCAGAAAGCACCTTTTTGGATGCGATGCGTAGTGGGGAACTAGCGACCATCAAAGCGAGTTACACGGAAGTCGTACGGGAAATCATTCATGAAAACAAAAATCCGTTGACGATTGAAAGTGCCTTGTTTAAGTTGATCAACAGTATCGTTCAGCTAGGGCAACTCTTAGGAGCGGATCATACCAGCTTGCAGAATAGTCGTAAAGTTTATCAATCCGTGCTCAATCAAACTAGTTTGTTCAAAGTTGAGCAAATCATCTATCATGAGTTAGTTTTACCTATCGTTGAAACGACACAAGCCAAAACAGATCGAGAAATTCGCTCCTTGTCTGAAAAGATGGTCTTGATCGTACACCAACAATACGATCAAGATCTCTCCTTAGATAGCATTGCTGAACAGTTGCATTATAATGCCAATTACTTAAGTAATGTGTTTAAAAAGGAATTATCCATCAATTTTGCCGATTACTTACAAAACTATCGGTTGCAAATCGCCAAAAAATGGTTGCGGGAAACGGATATGACGATCAAGGAAATCGCAGCCAACCTTCAATATACCAACTCTCAAAACTTCATCCGCTTTTTCAAAAAGAAAGAACAGATGACCCCTGGAGAGTATCGCAAACGATCCAAAGACTAAAAGAAAAAAGCGCTTTTTGATCGTTGATCAAAAGCGCTTTTTTCTTTGCTGCCTGTTGGTTACCCTTTGACGGAACCAACCATTGCACCTTTCACGAAATACTTCTGGACAAATGGATAGGCGATCAACATTGGCAGAGTCGCAACGACGATCACGGCCATTTTTACGGATTGTGCTGGGGGGACAACATCGACACTAGCGGCATCAGCGTTCATCCCGCTAGAGACGATCACGATTTGTCGAAGGAGCACTTGGATCGGCCATTTCGCTGAATCATTGATGTACAAGATCGCTGATTGATAAGTATTCCAATAACTAACAGCGTAGAACAAAGAGATCGTCGCAATCGATGGTAAGGAAAGGGGTAAGATGATACGGAAAAAGACGCCCCAATCAGAGCAACCATCCATTTTTGCGGATTCCTCTAAACTATCAGGAATCCCTTGGAAAAAGTTTCTCATAATGATCATATTATATGCACTGATGGCGCTCGGTAAGATCAATGCCCAGAGAGAATCGATCAAGCCGAGGCTTTGTACCAAAATAAAACTTGGGATCATCCCACCGCTAAACAACATGGTAAATACGACAATAAAGTTGAAGATGCCGCGTCCATGCAAATATTTTCTCGAAAGAGCATAGGCCATAAAAGAGGTCAAGATCATTGAAAGAACCGTTCCGACGATGGTCACGAAAAGGGAAACACCAATACTCGTAAAAATCGTGGGTGTCGAGAGAATATACCGGTAAGCATTTAAGCTAAATTCACGTGGGATAATGATAAATGTTCGTGTCGCGATCTCAGAAGAAGAAGCAAAGGAGCTTCCGAGAATGTTTAGAAAAGGTAAGAGACACGTTAAGGTGAAGAGTAGTAGAAAGCCAATAATAAATCCTTGAACGACCCGTTCACTTTTCGGGCGGTTCGTTTTTTTCAGGGTTTGTTGCATAGAAAAAACCTCCATCTTTTTTTACTTAAATAGGTACTTCCAACGTATCATGAGGCGGGGACAACGTATATAATCACTTTTACATGTTAAAAAATTCACAAAAGTGATAAACGTTGATAAATCAAGGGTTTTCCAATTCGATTGAGAAATAATCCTAAAAAATGTATGCCTTTTCAAAGCTGAGAAAATGATTATATACGTTATCTTTTTTTCACGCTACCATGGGACTATCAAATCAAAAAAATTCGGAGGAACAAGTATGGAAACAAAAGTTGATAATTACTTCTCACCACTTAATGAAGAAGAACAGCGGCTGCGGCTGAAAAAGAAAAAATGGGCGCAAATCAGAAAAAATCGTGCCCTCTATATTATGGTATTGCCGGGGATTTTATATTTTCTTATTTTCCGTTACATACCGATGGGCGGTTTGGTCATCGCTTTTCAAGACTACCAACCATTCTTGGGGATCCTAGGAAGCCCCTTTGTTGGCTTCACTCATTTTATTCGGCTCTTTACTGAAGATACCTTCGTGATGTTGATGCGCAATACACTGATCATGTTTTTCTTAAATATCACGATTTCTTTCCCTTTTCCTATATTATTGGCACTTATGCTAAATGAAGTAAACAATCGCCGTTTGAAAAAAGGGATTCAAACCATCATTTATTTGCCTCATTTTATGTCGTGGGTCATCGTTGTTTCCATCTTCTATGTTTTATTAACGACAGAAGGTGGTGTAATCAATAACATGATCGAAAGTCTTGGTGGCGAACGTATCCCGTTTCTAACAAGCCGCACGTGGTTGCGTCCAATGTACATTTTCCAAGATCTTTGGAAAGGTGCCGGTTGGGGGACGATCGTCTATCTAGCCGCTATTACCAATGTTGATGAACAGCTTTATGAAGCTGCGGATATGGATGGGGCTGGCAAGCTACGAAAAATGTGGCATATCACATTGCCTTGTATTCGTCCAACGATCGTAACCTTATTGATTTTAAAGATCGGTTCGATCTTAGATATGGGCTTTGAGCATATGTTCTTGTTGATGAACTCAATGAACCGTGAAGTTGCCCAAATCTTTGATACCTTTGTCTATACCGCCGGGATTCAAAATGGTCAATTGAGTTACTCGACAGCTGTTGGGCTGTTTAAAGGACTTGTTGGCTTGATCCTCGTTATCTTTGCGAATCGTTTGGCGAAAAAAATTGGCGAAGACGGGATTTATTAAGAAAGAAGGGATCACATGACGATCGAAAAGATCACGAAAATCAACGAAGGATTACTCGCATTTTTGACGCTGATCGCACTTCACTTTCTTTGGCTCAGTGTGACTCTCCTGGGAGGGGTCCTCTTTGGCATTGGTCCTGCGTCGTATGCCATGATGAAATATTATGATCGCTGGCTTCGTCTTCATGAACGACCACCTTTGATCAAAAGTTTTTTCTACTATAGTAAAGAACGGTTCCGACAATCGGTGCTGATCAGTTGGTTGTTTCTGATCATTGCAGCGATCGTGATCACCAACATATTTGCGCCATTTCCATGGTTTATCCAAGTAGCGAATGTCCTCTTTTTGATTGCGTTTCTCTTTTTATTCATGCACGTGTATACCGTCATGGCAGCCACCAACTTTGTGACCGTGTTTGAGATCCTGCGGGGGAGTGCGTTGTTAGGTTTAGGCTATCTGCATTATTCGATCATAAGTTGGACGATTTTGATCGTTGGCTATTTAGTCCTGGGCAGTTATTTCTTGATCGGCCTCTTTTTGATGGGTAGCAGCTTAGTTGGTGGTGTTTTTGCCCTTGCTGGTAAAAAAATTCTTCAAGATATCCACCCAATTGATACAGATCAGGTGGTTTCAAAAACGGCATCGACTACGGAGCAAACCGTTGCCAGTAAAGGAGATGAGGTCATTATCTAAAGAAAACGGCTCAAAGACTTTTACTAGTCCGTGAACAAAACGGTCACTAGAGAACACCTGGAAATAGCAAAACAAGCTGAACCCTCAAGAAATATAGCCAGTAAAACGAATTCATTGAAACAGCTCTATGAATTGAGGAGACTACAATAAAAGGAAGTATCGTACATGAAGAACTATTCGGAAATTGCTTTGAACACGTTATTTGAGCGCTATGACTACTTATGCAAAGAAAAAATTTATCATGGAAAATGGTCCTATGACATCGGGGTCGTTTTACAAGGCGTAAAAGAAGCCTATGAGCAAACTGGTGACAGACGCTATTTCGACTATATCCAAAATACGATGGATTTTTATATTGACGAAGACGGTTGTATCAAAAACTATCAGATGGATGCGATGAATATCGATTACATCAATAATGGCAAATGTTTATTCTTACTATACAAAGAAACAGGTGCTTCAAAATACAAGATCGCCTTGGACACGCTGTATCAACAATTACAGCAGATGCCAAGAACAAGCGAAGGCGGGTTCTGGCATAAAAAAATCTATCCTTATCAAATGTGGTTAGATGGCTTATATATGGGGGCCCCATTTCTAACAGAATACGCACTGACATTTGAGAAAGAAGAAGCATTGGAAGATGTAATCAAGCAATTCACCTTATGCTTTACTCATACCCTAGATCCAAAAACGGGTCTTTTGTATCACGCGTGGGATGAACAAAAAGTCCAGCCGTGGGCAGATCCTGAGACCGGTTGTTCAAAAAATTTCTGGGGACGATCAATGGGATGGTTCATGATGGCTCTCGCAGATACGATGGTGCTATTAGGGGAATCAGAGCAGAAGAATCCATTAGAAAAAATGTTTGTCTCTTGTCTAGAAGCTCTTGCTAAAGTAAGAGATCCCCAGAAAAAAGTGTGGTATCAAGTCTTAGATAAAGGCAGTGAGCGTGGGAATTATTTAGAAGCATCCGCTTCTTCAATGATTTGTTACGCAACAGCGAAAGCAGTCAAAGCAGGGATCATCGATCAAAAATGGCAAGTGTTTGCCCAAGAGACCTATCAAGGATTGCTTGATGAGTTTGTCTTTTTAACAAAAGAAGGCTGGTTGAATCTGATCAGAAACTGTGAAGTTGCTGGTCTTGGTGGCCCAGATGATCGGGATGGTACGTTTGTTTACTATATCAGTGAACCCGTTATCACAAATGATTTCAAAGGATACGGTGCCTTTTTACAAGCGAGTTTACTGCTGCAACCACTAATGGAGGAAGGAAGCAAGAAATGAATATCCAATTGACTACAGCTGATTTACAAGAAAAAGAAGGTCTGTTGACAGAAGCGATTCAAGAAAAAATTGATGAATTGCATCAACAAGGAGGAGGCAGAATCACTTTTTCCGCAGGACGCTACCCGACAGGAGCGCTCTTTTTAAAAAGTAATATTGAACTGCACCTACTATTGGGGGCGACCCTAGTATTTTCTGATGATCCCAAAGACTATCCCGTCGTTGTGTCTCGCTGGGAAGGGGTCAAACGGGAAGTTTATGCCTCTTGTTTATATGCCGAGAATGCGGAAAATATCGCTGTCACAGGACTAGGAATGCTTGATGGACAAGGGCAAAGATGGTGGAACACCTTTCGGGAAAACCGTGAACAGCTTGCTTATCCACGACCAAAATTAATCAGTTTTGACTCTTGCCAGCAAATTACGTTGAAAGATATCCGTCTTGTCGATTCACCAAGTTGGACCGTCAATCCGATTCTTTGCCAAGATCTAACGATCGATAATCTTCGCATCAAAAATCCAGCGGATTCGCCAAATACGGATGGGATCGATCCTGAATCTTGTAAAAATGTCCGCATCAGTAACTGTCATATCGATGTTGGTGATGATTGTATCGCCATCAAATCAGGAACGGAGGACACCAAAGAACGGGTCGCTTGTGAGAATATCACGATCGTAAATTGCCATATGCTTCATGGGCATGGGGCAGTCGTTCTAGGTAGTGAGATGAGCGGCGATATTCGTAATGTCACCATCAGTAACTGTATTTTTCAAGATACCGATCGTGGGATTCGGTTGAAATCCCGTCGGGGACGTGGCGGAACGATCGAAGATATTCGAGTGAATAACATTGTGATGGATAATGTTATCTGTCCATTCACTTTAAATCTTTACTATTTCTGTGGACCGAAAGGCAAAGAAAAGTATGTTTGGGATAAAAATCCGTACCCGATCACCGAGGAAACCCCTCATTTTCGGAGAATCCATTTTGCAAATATCTCGGCTCGGAATGTTCATGCGGCCGCTGGGTTTGTTTATGGCTTGGCTGAACAATTTATTTCAGATATCACTTTCCAAGATATTGCTGTCTCTATGGCTGAACACCCAATTCCAGGAAAGCCTGCAATGATGACAGGTATTGAAGAGATGACAAAACAAGGCTTTTATATTGGCTGTGGAAGGAATATTCAGTTTGATCGTATCAATTTGGAAGGCGTAACTGAAGCGTTCCATATCGAGAATAGTCGGGAAATCACCGTCACACAATCATTTGAGAATCGTCAGCCTCTGGCATTTCAAGGAGATTTTTTGTGAGGGATCCTCAGTTACTACAGCTGCTAGGTCCTGATATGAAAGTTGCACCACAAGTGGTTCAGCAAACAAAAGAGCAAGTGCAAAATTATACCTTGGAACATTTACTTCTACGATTAAATCAAGAAGAGGATGTCCCTGCATACTTTGCTTATCCTAGCTCTCAGCAACCTGTTCCACTCGTTTTGTTCAATCATTCTCATGGCGGCGACTTCACGATGGGGAAAGAAGAACTACGACAAAGTCCGTGTTATATGCAAAAAGAAAGCCTATTCGCGACATTTATGAAGTTGGGCGTCGCCGTTGGGGTGATCGACATGTGGGGCTTTGGCGAACGAAAAAACGGTGAGAATGATAGCTACAAGCGGTTTCTGTTGCATGGCAAAACATTATGGGGACAACGAATCTATGACAACCAACAGTTTTTGACCTATCTTGCTTCCCGCAAAGAAGTGAAACATTCCGCTATCGCCACATTGGGACTTTCTATGGGCGGCTTGATGAGCTGGTGGTTGGCAGCGCTTGATGAACGGATATCAGTGGTGGTGGACATGGCAGCACAAGTGGACTATCAAGCATTGATCGAAGAGGACTGTCTAAGCAAACATGGGTTTTACTATTATGTTCCTAATGTGTTGAAAGACTTTACGACTGTGGCGATCCAAAAACAGATCGCACCACGCCCGCGTTTGAGTTTGGTTGGCAAAGAGGATCGTGGCTGCCCCTCAAGCGGCGTCGCTCGTTTGGATCAGCAGATTGGGCAGCATTATGAAGCAATAGGCTATAAGGAGCATTGGCAGGCGTGTTGCTTGCCAGGCGGTCATGAAGAAACCAAGGAGATGAGAGCGCAGTGGATCGAATTTTTAAAACAGCACCTCCTATCAAGCTAAAGGTTAGTAAAGAGCCGCAAAAGGGTGATTTTACGAGTATCCAAGCAGCCGTGCTGGCTGCTGAAGCCTTAAAAGCACCTTGTGAAATCACGATCGCCTCTGGCGTGTATCAAGAACAGGTGAAAATTTATAAAAACCAGCTTACGTTGATCGCGGAACCTAACACGTTCTTATGCTACCACTTGGCTGCCGAGCAAACCGATGAAAATGGGCAAAAAAGAGGAACGTTTCAAACAGCGACGCTCTTTATCAATAGCCAAGAAGTCTTTGTAAAAAACCTGACCATCATCAATGACGCAGGGTATGGGCGAGCAGTCGGGCAAGCAGTTGCCGTCTATATCGAAGGGGATGACATTCGCTTCGAACGCTGTCATCTCGATGCTTTTCAAGATACCTTGTGCCTGGGTCCATTGCCAAAATATACCAAAGAAGGCGAACCAATGATCAGTCCTTGGCGAAAGACAATCTTTGACCAACAACAGAGTTTGTTTTTGCATTGCAGGATCAGTGGAACAGTCGATTTTATTTTTGGCGGTGGTTCCGCCACCTTTGAAGAGTGTCACTTGCATTGTAAAAATACACCACAAACGAACTACATTACTGCTGCCTCAACCAGCAAACAAGCAAGCGGGTTAACCTTCGATCGGTGCCGAGTGACAGGGGACAAAGCCTATTATTTAGGCCGTCCTTGGCGTAATGACGCCAAAGTCACCTTTTTATCCTGCTGCTTTGATCAACAGCTCGCCCCTTGCGGATGGTCTGATTGGGGAAAAACAGCAAGCCACCAAACGGTCACATTCACGGAGCGAATGTGTTGTTACCAAAGAAGTCCCCAACGTCCTGAATGGGTGACTCTTGAAGGAGTGATAGAAAAATGAGCAAGGCAAAATGGTCTGGCTGGATCGGGATGGTTCTCGCTCTGGTGTTTATGGGCGGCTTTTCCTTGGCGATCAATCAAATGACTGTCCAGCAGTTCGAAGAGATCTTTCAACGTGCGTTTCCCACTATACTGAATCAAATGACGGAAGAAGCAGCATTGGCGCAATTTCAAACACTCGGCGCTTGGTTTGGCTTCACGCTGTTGGCACTCCTGATGTTGGTTTCAGTGGCGACGATGCTTGTTCGCTATCGTAATTATCGAAAGCAATCTTGTGCTATTTATTTTTTGACTGGTGTCGTGACATTGATTGGTAGTCAAATGATCGCTTTTCCGATTGCCTTTTGTTTCTTTTTAGCGGCGGGTTTTTGTTTTCTCCATCGCGATGACGGACACAAGAAAAAAACAACGGACGCAGTCAGCAAACAAGGAGGGGTTGCATGAAGGCAATAATCAATAATCCGATTTTAAGAGGGTTTCATCCTGATCCGAGTATTTTAAAAGTCGAGGATACGTATTATTTAGCGGTTTCTTCCTTTGAGTGGTTGCCAGGAATTCGGGTCTACTGTTCTCAAGATCTAGTCAATTGGTCCCATGAAACAGATATTCTGACCAATCAAGTGGATTTATTAGGCAACGCAGCAAATTGCAGCATTTGGGCACCGCAAATCAGTTACGCAAACGGACAATACTATTGTGTCTATACAAATGTTCGCAACACGACACGCCCCTTCAAAGACTGTCGAAACTATCTCATCACGGCTCCTACCATTCATGGGCCATGGAGTGAGCCCATTTACTTAAATGGTAGTGGCTTTGATCCGTCCTTGTTTCATGATCAAGAGGGGCGTATCTGGTTATTGAATGCGCTTTGGGATTATCGTAAGGATACACCAAATAAATCGGTGGGGATCGTGCTCCAAGAATACTCTGAAGCACAAGGGTGCTTGATCGGTGACAGAGTGCCAATTTTTTCTGGAACCCAGCTGGCGAAGACTGAAGCACCGCATCTTTATTACCACAATGAGTGTTATTACTTACTGACGGCAGAAGGAGGAACGGGTGCAGGTCATGCGGTAACAGTTTGTCGTAGTAAAACCATCACTGGACCTTATGAAGTAGATCCGCATTTTCCCATGATGCGTGCCTATCAGCGCGAAGATTCCCCTTTTCAATGTACAGGTCATGGCAGTTTGACGATTGCGCCATCAGGAGAATGGGTCATGAGCTATTTGATGACTCGGCCAGTAGAAGGGGCAGCGATCCTTGGACGAGAGACAGCACTCCAAACTGTCTATTGGGATCACGAAGGATGGCTGCGTCTTAGCAATAACGATACGATCCCAGATCAAACCATCAGGCTCGCTAGCGATGCTCAGAAGCAAAGGGCATCACCTGCTGTTTTTATTGATGACTTTAAAGGATCGTTGCAAAAAGCATGGAACGGTAGACGATTGCTGCCCAATGAAGAGTGGTGCAATCTGAGTGAGCGACCAGGGTATTTGCGATTGATCGGCGGAGAATCGATGCAATCGAACTTTCATAAGCACTTATTGGCGATTCGTCAACAAGACGTTTGTTTTGAAGCTGAAACAGTGATGGAATACCACCCCCAATCGTTCAATCAGATGGCTGGATTGTCGCTTTTCTTAAATGAAGAAAACTATTTGTTTTTCTACGTAACCTATGATGAAAAAGAAGACAAGGTCCTTCGGTTGCTGCGGTGTTGTGAAGGAGAATTTCACTTGTTCCCAGATAAATTGCCCCTCGCTGCTGCAAGTGAGCCGATTGGATTGAAAGTAGTCGGTTCTTATCTAGAAGCCCAATGGTTCTATCGGCAATCACAAACGTGGCATCCCTTTAAAAAGCAAAACATCCAGTTCTTGTCTGGTGGTTTTACGGGGAATTTCATTGGAATCAGTGCCCATGATTTAGATCACTTTGGCAAAAGCTATGCCGATTTTGAATATTTTACGTATCAAGGGAAAGATCCGCTCGATGATGGCTCCCTAAAAATAGAGAAAGAAGGTTAACAAATGAAAAAATTGAAAGTTGCAAGTTTATTATTATGTGCTGGACTGTTTTTAGCAGGCTGCGGCGATGGTGGAGGTTCACCTGAAGGACCAGAAAGCGAAGGGAAATCAAGTATTTCTTGGATGGCGATGCTACATACTGCTTCCCCACCATCTGGAGATGTCACGCAAAAGCTAGAAGAATACACAGGGGTCGAGATCGACTTTACGTGGGTGCCAGATGCTTCAAAAACAGAGCGCTTGAATGCAGCATTGGCGTCGAATTCTTTAGCAGATATCGTTAGTCTGACAGAAATCAATAACACAACCGTCCGCAGCTCACTCGCATCTGGAATGTTCTGGGATGTGGAACCCTATTTAGAAGAGTTCCCGAATTTGGCAGAAATTTCCGAAGATCGGTTAGAGTCTTCTCGAATTGATGGTCGAATCTATGGTGTTCCGTTTTTAAAACCGATCGCTCGTTATGGCGTCCTTGTCAGAAAAGATTGGTTGGATAATTTAGGCTTGGACGTGCCATCGACATTAGAAGAATTAGCTGCTGTCGCCCAAGCCTTTACGGAAGATGATCCAGATGGAAACGGTGCGGATGATACGGTTGGTTTCGTAGAGCGTGATGAGTCCTTTAACGTTGGGTTCCGTTCGCTTTCAGGTTACTTTGGTGCAGACAATTGGTTTACGATCACGGATGATGATGAAGTGATGCCATCCTTTATGCAACCAGAATACAAAGAAGCAATGGAATGGTTCCGTAATATCTATGATAATGGCTGGATGAATTCTGATTTTGCGGTAATGGCGAAAAATGATCAGAAGAACTATATCGTTCAAGGTCGTGGTGGGATCGTATTGAGTGGTTTGCAAGAAGTACGTAACTACATTGATGATGCAGCTGGTACTGATGAAGAGCATATGGAATGGGTCTTGATCAATGATATCGTCCATGAAAATGTGGAACGTCGTATCCTTTCTGATACCAATGGTGGAATGGGCGGCTGGTTAGCCATTCCGAAAAACAATGTTGAAACCGAAGAAGACTTACGTGTTGTTTTGAAATTTATCAATGATTTGATGGACGAAGAGCCGTTTACGTTGATGACGCAAGGGATCGAAGGGGTTCATTATGAAATTGATGATGAGGGTGTCTATGTCCGTTTAGATGATACGAAGTGGCAACAAGAAGTACAACCATTTTCTTCGTCTCGTCCATCAGAATTAGTAACAGTTTTCCCTTCAAGCAACCCATATGTCAACTTAGCCAATGAAAAGATTCGCGAAAATGAAGAGTTTGCGGTGATCAATCCTGCACAATCGCTGACCTCTGAAACCTATGATCGTTCATGGTCAAGCTTGATTGAAGGAATCTCAGACGCTTACTACCAATATATGACTGGGGAAATCGAGATCGATGGGTTTGATACAGCGATCGAAACCTTCTTAAGAAATGGTGGACAGCAAATCATTGACGAGTTCACGGAAGACTATCGTTCACAACAATAAAGGTCACAAAAGGTTCTGATCATCTATTGAGAAGAAATAGATGAAGTGAGGAGCCGCTACTGCTGAAAGATTTGAAGACCAAGACCAGTTGAAGTGATTCGCTGCTTGGTCTTCTTTTTGCTTCAAAAGCAGTGAAGAAAGGAGAAGCTATGTTTCAACTAACTGTTCGGGGGCATGATTTAAAGAATTATGGGTCCCCAGAAGAATTAGCGCAAAAAATTGCCGCCCAAAACATTCATAACATTCAATTTGCATTAAATAAATCCTTCCCGCAATGGGCAGAGCCAGAGCAATTAAGCCCTGGTTTAGGCCGCTTTTTCAAACGAGTTTTTGGTCAATCTCACGTTCAGGTCGCTTTATTAAGTTGTTATTGTAATCTGATCCATCCTGATCTGGAAAAACGGGAAACGATTTTATCCAGATTCGAGACCTATCTCGCACATGCCAAATATTTTGATGCAGCTATGGTCGCAAGTGAAACTGGTTCGGTTTTGCCAAATATGGGGTATACCGAGGAAAATTTTAGTGACGTCGTTTTCGATGATTTGGTTCAGGTGATCAAGCGTTTGGTCCAAGTGGCTAAGAGACATCAAGTGATGCTAGGAATTGAAGCAGGCTTGAATCATCCACTATCATCGATCGACCGAATCGAAGAATTGCTGGAACGGGTACCCTCTGACTATTTAGGGATCATCTTTGATCCAACCAATCTGATTACTGCGAAGAACTATCAAGAGCAAGTCGCTTTGACAAGGGAAGCTTTTTCTCGCTTTGGCGATGCCATCGTTTGCTTGCACTTGAAAGATTATCAAGTAATCGATGGGAAAATCAAGGTAGTCCCATTGGGAGAAGGAATGATTGATTATCAACAACTATTGGCCATCACCGCTGAATACAAGCCATATTGTTATGTTGTGTTAGAAGGGACGACCGAAGAAGCGATGCAGCCAGCCATTTCACTGATTGAAGCACTGAAAAAGTGAGCGAGTTGTCTTTGATTGTGACTGATGCGGAAATGCTTTGTTTCTAGGAATCACGGAAGATAACGGAGTCCTTTCCTCAACAAGCAGATTTATTTACTTACTAAAAGTTAGTGTTATACTTAAAGGTACAAGTGAATTTAACTGTTTAGAAAAGAGGAAATAGCGATGAAAATGATTCAATCAACCTATCAAATCGATGCAGCAGCCGCAATTGGCAAAGTCGTTTTAAAAGTAGCAAACATAGAAAAAATGAGCCAGTTTTATTCGGACGTGATCGGTCTGACTTTATTGGAGCAAAGTGTAGATCACGCGCGATTAGGCGTGGGAGCGCAAGAGCTTTTAGTTCTAGAGAAGGTGAGTGATCCGTTGCCTTTGACACGGAAAACAGGCCTTTTCCATACGGCGTTTCTTTTGCCTAGCCGTAAAGACCTAGGAAATATGCTGATTCATTATTTGGAAGCCAAAGCTCCCCTGGATGGTGCCAGCGATCATGGATATAGTGAAGCGTTATACCTGACCGACCCAGAAGGAAACGGGATCGAAGTGTATCGTGACAAACCGATGAGTGAATGGGATATTCGAGCAGATGGTGAGATCGTAGGCGTTACGATCGAAATGGACGCGCAAGGCGTGCTGGGAGCCGCTGACCGATCTCAAACGACCTTTCCAGTTGGCACCACGGTGGGGCATGTCCATTTGAAAGTGGCGGACTTGGCAAAAACAGAAGAATTCTACACCGAAGTTTTAGGCATGCGTTTGACCTCAGATTTTGGTAGCCAAGCAAAGTTTTTTGCTGCTGGTTCGTATCATCACCATATCGGATCGAATATTTGGATGGGAAGAAATGTTCCAGCTATGGAAGAACTGGATCTAGGCTTAGCGTACTTTACGATCGTTTTGCCAGCTTTGGCTTTTTCTACGTTACGAAGTCATCTCAAGGCAAGAGGCGTTTCGTATGAGTTAGAAACATACAGCCGCTTGCATTTGACTGATCCGAATGGGATCAATCTGATCATCGAAAGAAAGAATCAGCCTTAAGATGGAGGTTTTTTCATTCATGAAATGAGAGAATAACCTATAATCAAGTAAAAGGAGAGCAAGCATGAAAAAAAACGGGGCGGGACAATCACTATTTCTAGCATTATTGATCAGCATGGGCTTATTTTTCTTTGTCCAAGGGAAACAATTAATAGAAAGTGGGGCGTCTCCTGTGATTTTTATTGCTTTTTCGGCTTTTGCAGGAATTATCGGAGTTGGTGTCTATGGTCTTCAAGCAATAATGAAGCAGCATCGGCGCAAAGCCATGGTACCAATCAAAACCAAAAAATAAAGAAACCGACCAATCTTAAACAGGAAGATTGGTCGGTTTTTTGTTTAAGCTAAGACAAAATGGGAAATGGGGTCTCGTCCCCTACAGATTAATTTTCCATGTTTTCAATCGCAAATTCGATCTCATCAGGTGAGAAGCCGTTCCCTTCAAGATGAGCAGCCATATTTCTTTGACGGATCCCTAACACCCGACGGGATTGATTGGCGCGTCCTAAAGCATGGCGATACCAATCTACATCTAGGGTTTCTAGTGCCCATTGTGTTTCCTCCGCAGTAAAACCTTCTGTTTCTAACAGTTCTGCCATCTCTTGTTTTGAATAAAAGCGACGATTTCCTTGCGCTCTAACGAGGAAAAAGGCTTCACGTTCTCGTTCTGTCGCATTGTTTTCGCGCTCATAGCGTGCTGCTACAGTCGGGGCGAGATGAAACCCTGCTAAAATCGTTTCCTCGGTCACTTCGTTATCAAACACGTAGGTTCTGAATTGAAAACGATTGTCGTTTTCCAGTTCAAGCCATAGTGATTCAACCAGAAATCGATAACCGTATGGAATCGTTTCATAAACAGCATCGGCAATTTCGTAAAAATAAGCGGAAACGGCTTCGTAAGGAGTCATTATCTCGGGAACGATTTCCGTCGTTTGTTCATTAAACAAAGTGATTGCGGAAGGGTAGGTCTCACCAGCATTCGTAAATGTGAGAATCCCCACTGGCTCATGTTTTGTTGAAAAGACATTCATGGTCACACCGTTCGCCAAATCAATCGCACTCTGCCACTCGATTTCTTGGTCTTCGCTTTGTTGGTGTAAGTGCTCAAGTGTATCAGGTGTCAAACCAAGCTTTTCTCGTGTATCTTCATTAATTCCTTCTTCATCGGCAAGTGGATTGTTTGCTCCAGCGGTCACTAGTGCCAAATCCTCTTCGTATTCGTTGAATAATTCTTGCAATCTTGCTCGTCTACTGACGATGATCGGGCTCTCTTCATGGATGGCAAGTAAGGCTTCGATACGGCCATTGCGAGCGGCAACCCAACTGGGCATATCCAGATAGCGAGCTTCGATCGCTTCTTGAGCGAGTGCGATCATTGTTTCCGTGTTTTCAATGAATGCTGCCTTGTGTTTTGAGTTGCTATTGACCTGGTCTAGAAAGGCCAATTCTGCTTCTTTGCCTCGAATCATCAGTTCGAGATTTTCAATACTTAAATCATAAGTAAGGTTTTCTGCATGATAGGTATGTTCCCAACCAGCATCTAAAGCTGCCCCGATGCGCTCAGAAAGTTCCTCAGGACTTGCTGAATTTATCGTCCCACATCCTGAAATCAGGGACAGTATTAGTAATAAAGGCAACAAAACTTGTTTTTTCATTTTTCTCCTCCTCGTGAGACTCTAGTAAACCTCGCCAATTTGTACGAATGAACGCATCAGATCGAGCACTTTCTTGGGTATAAACATAGTCACAATATAAGGGACATCAACTGACCCCCAAAGTTAGACCAAAAAACCTAACTTTTTGGGGTCACTACAACAGCATATGGGCATCGTGATGCCCTTTTCTTCGCTAGCTTTTAGTTACCTATGTTTGTCATCGCGTAGTCGATTTGTTCTTCTGAAAAGTCTTCAAAAGTCAATAACCGGCGAATGTTGTCAGGAGGAAGACTCATCAAGGAATGGTAACTATTTGCTTTCTTCAACGCCTGCTCGTTCCAATCAATCGTGAGCTGATCAACTGCCCATTGTGCATCATTATGGGTAAACCCTTCAAATTCTAATTGTTGTATCAATCGTGCACGTGAGAAAGCCATGAGGTTCGTATAGGATTCGGCACGAGCGATCGCTCGTCTTTGTTCTGAAGATCCTTCATTCTCGGTCTGAGTTTGTTCGTCCTTGTTTTGCTCTTGCTGCAAAGCCGTAGCTACTTCTTGTTTGGCGTTTGCTTCTTGAAGCTGTTGATACACGGTAGTGACCATGTCTTGATCAATGTCATGATCAAAGCCATAGGTCATCACCGCCAGCTGATGTTCATCAGAAGATTGATCGAATCGATTCATAAACATCATTGATTCACGAGGAATATTTACGGCGAGCGCTCGTAAAATCGTTTCATAGAAAGCAGCTTTTTGCTCGTCGGCAGTTTCCCGATTCAGAACAGTAAACCCAGATGCGTACTCCTCATCGGGTATCGCAAAAACGAAGACGTCAACATTCGTTTCGCTTGTGTGGTAAACAGTGGCAGTGAGTCCATCGTCAAGTTCGATTGTGCGATGAAGAGTAAGCGCATCTTCTGTGAGCTGCTGAAGCTGCTCGATATCGTCTGCCAAAAGCCCCAGCTTTTCCCGCGGATCGGCTTCAGGAATCGTTTCGTTTGCTACCTCTAGTAGACTGTTGAGGTTGTCTTGATTACTGAGAATGATAGGGCTCCGTTCATGAATCGCAGCCAGAGCCTGGCTATAACCAATGCGAGCGGCAAACCAAGCAGGGACATCGATCCGACGCTCCACTAACGCTCGTTCAGCGGTTGCCATCAAATCAATCGTGTGGCTGATCAATTGCTGAAGGTCTTCGTCGGAAGAATCAAGTTCTTCCAAAATAGCCAGTTCGGCTTGGCTGCCTGCAATCAGCAATTCTAAGGTCGCTGGTTGATAATAGGCCCAACCCGTTCCAGACTGGTTTGTATATTCCAGTCGTGCGTCGATGCCAAGCGCAACGGTCTCTGACAGTTCTTCATCTGCCTTCGTGCAGCCGATAAGCAAAATAACGAATGACAATAGGGTGATCAGTATTCTTTTTTTCATTAGACTCCTTCTTTCTATCGAAAGTAACTGAGAAAACGGTCGGCAGAGGTTGGTTCATCTGGGGGAAGGAGGAGGGCAGGTGAATGGAAAAAATGTTGAAAAGATTTCCATCACAAGTTCATTCAAGCAATTGTTTCTGATACGCTAATAAGAAAAGACGGAACATTGAACTAAATTTTATGAATAGTCGTTATATTATTCATTTTATATGAAAAATATCACTAAATGCAACGATAAAAGGATTTTTATTGGATTTTTTATCTTTGGGGAAAGGAAGGTTACTCTCAACTTTTGAGGAGTAGGTACTCAAGATCAAAGCGATCGAGGGAATTCATTGAAGGATCACCAAGGGGGGATCTTTTGTGCAAACAAAAAAAAGCTTCCCACAATGGGGAAGCTGTAAGGATGCGGAAAATGGGATTTGAACCCACACGAGCGATTGCTCACAAGACCCTCAATCTTGCACGTCTGCCATTCCGTCATTTCCGCAAATACTATAGAAGGAAACGCAGGCTGAGGTAGTTCTGTCACGCCGCGTCTAGAAAATATCTTACCTGATTTTCAGCAGGTTTGTCAATAACTTTTCCAAATGCTATTTGAAAGAATTTTCAGACTTTAGATTGCATTTTTTTCTATAAAAGGTATGCTAAAAGAATGAATAATTATTTTTTTGAGAGGAGAGCAAATGAACTATTTTAAAAACCAACTGGCAAAAGCTGTTAAGCAGAAAACATTCATCTTCCTGCTCATTGGGGCCTTTAGTTTAGGCTGCTGTTTTTCCATTTATTTGAAACTAATGGAACCTGTCAACTTGCCCGCTACCATTACCGCAGAAAAAGCGGAGGCTTCACGGCTTGTTGATCGCTACCAAGCCAATCAATCTGGTTCACCGGATGAGCAAGAGGTATATCAGCTATTACTTGATAACAATACTCTGACCTCACGGCAGCTGTCCGACTTGATTATGGAGGAATATGAACGATTTAATCAAACGAGTATTCAAATGGCGGAGCTAAAAAAGCAGGTTTGGGCGTCTGCAGTTGATGACAAAGCCTTTTTACCGCCGATGTGGTCGATCGAACAAGAGCAGACGGTCTATCAAGCCTTAGCCGAGCAAGAAAAAGATCCGGTTCTCACGGCTGCTAATACCCAGACGGCTGTCGCTTTGGCAATAACGTTTTTACTGAATTTTGGGTTCTTCTTCTGGGCTTTTTTTGCTAGTGACAATCTATTAGAAGAAAGAGAACATTTCTCCTTGATCCGCTCATACCCACAGATTTTCCCGATTCGGATGGTCAGTAAGGTTTTTATCAAAACGATTACCAATTTAGGAATCTTGCTCGTGTTTTTCTTAGGAGTCTTTCTGTCCATGAGCCTTCTGGGGGAGTTCGGGGATTGGCAGTATCCAGTAGCCGTCTATCTCAGTGGGGATTGGGCAGCCTTACCTTTTTGGCAGAGCGTTTTATTTAGTATGGTTTCTTTTGCCTTGCTGATTGGTTTGATCGAATGCTTAGGTTTTGTCATGAACATGGTCGCAGCCAATCGATACGTCTCTTTCTTTTTACTGGTGCTTTTTTATGGATTCGGTTTGATTCCGATGCTGCAAAAGATTCCTATATTACCAGTTCATCTAGCTGCTATGGAGAAATTTTATTCGGGTGCCTTTGCTTTGGGCTCTGGCACTTCTTGGGGCGTCTATGCCAGTTGGCTGCTGACGCTAGTGTGGATCTTCCTTTGTTTAAGCATCATGCTTGTTGCGGATAAACAGAATCGCTTGTTGAGAGGAGGTAAAGGATGAAAGACTATTTTTTCTTTGAATTACGCCAGCTGTTAAAAAGCAAGAAAACCATTGGCCTTTTTTGCTTGCTGCTGATCTACAGCGGCGTTTACAGTTTTTGGCAAAGAGACTTTCGCCCGATTGAACGAGTAGATAAAACAGAAATGCAACAACGCTATACCGTGCGACAAGATTTTCTTGATCAACAAGCAGCCAATCCCTCTGACCATTGGTCGGCATTCATGGCAGTCGAAATGTTTACCCCATGGAATGAAGCAGAAAAACAACGGCTCGACGCGCTAGCCGAGAAAGACTGGCAAGCATACGCACAAAGCACAAGTACTTGGTACCATCTCGCTTTGCAATTTACCGATGAACGAAATATTTTTTATACCCCTGATTATTACACGTTTCGAAATTACTATGCTGGGTATGACGGGCGCTTCGGCTATGCATCAACCGCAAAACTGATGGAAGCTTTTAGCCAGCTGCCCAATAGCAAACTCTCTCAAGCAGTCATGGAGCAAAAAACGGGGGTGCAAGCATTACAGCGAAGCTTTACTGAATATTTACCGATTCTATTAATTGCTGTTTCTTTATTTTTGGCGATCGATTGTTTACCAAAAGAACGAAGACATAAATCCCTGTTTCTTTCACTGCCATTATCGGCAGAAGAGATCCTTTGGAGCAAAACGGCAGCGTTGATGGTTGGTTCTGCAATCGCAACGCTAGGAACCATGTTCTTTATCTGGTTTGGCTCTGGTATTCAATTCGGCTTTGGCTCCTTGGAACTGCCAGTCACGATTTTATCATCGTCCTTTGATGCCCGCTACCCGATCACAGATTTCAATGCTTTTGAAACACAAGCCATCGGTCTTTTTTTAAGCCAATGTTTTCTTGCAACGCTTTTCTTGCAGTTTCTTTATTGTCGCGGCATCTTGCTGTTCAGTGCCCTGTTTCGTTCAGAACTGATTAATCTGCTTGTGGCTGGTTTTTGTTTGCTTTCGCCCTTTCTTTTCCAACGACGCTGGTTTAGTGCCTACCTTGATAAAACGCTGTATGTCTATCTGTATCAAAATGTGGGACAAGTCCTTTCAGGCTGGACACGCTTTTACTTTGGTTCTGCAGGATTTACGATTGAGAAAGGATTACTTTTATTAGGCGGCGTTTGGCTTCTGATCGAAATGTGTTTCTTTTTGACGATCCAACGCAAAAAATTTCATTTGGCATAGGAGGAACGATATGTTAGAACTGAAAAATGTGACTGTCACGTATACGAGAAAAGTATTGGATCAACTTTCCGTTGCTTTTTCTCCCGGGGAGATCGTCGGGTTAGTCGCCCCTAACGGCACTGGGAAATCCACACTATTGAATGTGGTGATGAATTTCATCCAGCCGAATGAAGGCGCAGTATTTTTAAACGGCAGTCAAGTATATGTGACCAAAAAATCAGAAGTGGCAGCGCATCAACAAATTTCATTTTTTCCTGACCAAAATGATTTGTACAATGATTTAAGCGGACTCGAGCATTTGAAACTGTATCAGCGAATGTGGCGTTCAGAGGAACGCTTGGTGGAAGAAACGATTGCTCGTTTGCGAATGAGCGATTATATCAAACGCCCAGTGGGAACCTATTCGCTGGGGATGCGGCAACGTCTGTGTTTTGCGATGCAGATCGTGACAGATACGCCATACATGCTGATGGATGAGGTGATGAATGGCTTAGATCCGACAAATGTCGAATTGATCTCCAACGTGTTGAAAGCCTTGCGGGAGCAAAAGAAAGCGATTGTGATCGCTTCGCATATTTTGACGAATTTAGATTCTTACGCGGATCGGGTCTTGTTTTTAAAAGACGGTAAGATCATTCACGAATACCTTGGCCGCAAGTCGTTAGTCAATGAACCGTTGTATGTAAAGACGGACTCGGCGGATTTCTTGGTGGCTTTTCCAGAGTTAACGACAGTGACTATCGATCTGCAAGGGCGAATCTATCTAGTAGAAATCAGCGATCCGCAGTTGCCGCAACGTTTTATCGCAGCAGGAATCACTGATTTTTCGGTGGGGCATTTGGCGTTAAATGAATTGTACTTGAAGTATTTTCCTGAAAATTCCTGAATGAACCAAATTCAGTGGATGAACGCAGGGCAAGCCCTCTCGACCGAGAGGTGAAAAATTTTCGCCACAGTTAAAATTTTTTTGCTATAATAGGTTCAATCTGAAAAGAGATCAACGACGAGAACCAATAACCTGACGTTGACCTATGGTTAAAGGAGAAATGGAATATGAAGAAATTTTCAAAGTCGTCAAAACTTGAAGGGGTCAGTTATGATGTGCGCGGCCCTGTTTTAGAAGAAGCTGATCGGATGCAAGAAGAAGGCATCAGTATCTTAAAATTAAATACTGGGAATCCCGCGCCCTTTGGCTTTGAAGCCCCAAATGAAATCGTTAGAGATTTGATTATGAATGTGCGAGAGTCGGAAGGCTATTCTGATTCAAAAGGGATTTTCTCGGCACGTAAAGCGATCGAGCAATATTATCAATTACAAAAATTTCCTGATGTGACCATCAATGATATTTACACAGGTAATGGTGTTTCCGAGCTGATCACGATGTGTATGCAAGGGTTATGTAACAATGGGGACGAAGTGCTCGTGCCGATGCCAGACTATCCCTTGTGGACTGCTTCGATCTCATTAGCTGGCGGAAAACCCGTCCATTATATTTGTGATGAACAAGCAGATTGGAATCCTGATATCGAGGATATCAAAGCCAAAGTAACCAGCAAGACGAAGGCCATCGTCATTATTAATCCAAATAATCCCACCGGCGCCGTTTATCCGAAAGAAGTTTTGCAACAAATCGTCGAGGTTGCTCGTGAGCATGACTTGATCATTTTCTCCGATGAGATCTATGACCGTTTAGTCATGGATGATTATGTCCATGTACCGATTGCTACACTAGCACCAGATCGCTTCGTTGTGACGCTAGGCGGTTTGTCTAAGTCTCACCGAGTGGCAGGCTTCCGCGTTGGCTGGATGGTTCTCAGCGGGGATAAGTCCAATGTCAAAGACTATATCGAAGGCTTGAATATGTTGTCATCGATGCGGCTGTGTTCCAATGTTTTATCGCAACAAATCGTCCAGACTGCATTAGGCGGCTATCAAAGCTCCGATGAGCTGCTGCTGCCAGGTGGTCGAATCTATGAACAAAGAGAGTTTATCTACAAGGCAATCAATGATATTCCTGGATTGTCAGCAGTGAAACCGAAAGCAGCCTTTTATATTTTTCCTAAAATTGATATTCAGCGCTTTAACATTACCAATGATGAACAATTTGTTCTCGACTTTTTACATGAACACCATATTTTGTTGGTGCACGGCGGTGGGTTCAATTGGCAACAGCCCGATCATTTCCGTATCGTCTACCTTCCTAATATGGAAGATTTAAAAACGACTGCTGAAAAAATGACAGAATTCTTGGCAGCGTATCGCCAGAAGTAAGTACATGAAAAAGCACCGCTCCTTCAGCGATCGTGAGGGAGCGGTGCTTATGTTTTTATTCGGTAACTGGTTGACAAATTTTTTTGCTGACAATCATCCGATTGGTAAACTTATCCAGCATTTCAGCACTAGGATCGGTCACTTGAACGAGGACCGAATTTTCATATTCCCGTTCGATGATCCCTTGGTATTTTTTGCCTTCCCATGTAAAAAAGATCGTACTGTCGATCGTCATCTTAACACCTCATTTGAAATTGTGGAAAAATAACAAGACATTCTTGAAATTGCTTTCCTTTTTGTCATTATGTGCTAAAATAAAGAAAATTAAAAATGCGAATTCGCATTTTTGACAAGAAACGTTCGATTTTTTTAGAATTCCCCCTGGAGGACGATTATGAAAAAAAGAGATGAATCTTTTGGTCAAAATATCCGTTCAATTCGGTTGAAACGAAAGATGACCCAGAAGATGTTAGCGGAAGATATTTGTTCGCAAAGTGTGTTAAGTCGTATCGAAAACAACGAAGAGCTGCCCAATGTCTGGGTGATGTATCAAATTTGCCAACGCTTAGGCGTCACCTTAGATCAAGTAATGATGCTTCATTCGGAAGAAATCAACAAAACCAATCAAATCTTTGCCGAAATCGAATCACATTTTGTCCATAAACAATTTCAAGAAATGCGGGAAAAAATGGAAGACAAGGCGATCAAGGATTATCTGTATCTGGATTCAGATATGCAAATGTATTACTACTATCTAGGCAGCTGTGATTATTTCCTCGATCAAAACTATGATGCCGCCCTTGAGGCGCTGAAAAAAGGACTGGCCTATTCCTATCAACAGGATAAGACCAATGTTTCGGTGATGGAAATTCGTATCCTGAGCTGCATGGGTCGTGTCTATAGTGATTTGCTGCAACTGGGTGAGGCGCGTTTTTACTTAGAAAAAGCCTACGATGCCATGCATGCCTTGCCGCCAGAGCGACTGTCCACAGCGCTGACCAAAATTTATTACAACTATGCGGTCTTTTTAAAAGAGCAACAAGAAGACTGCCGCGCGCTAAAAGTAACCAACGAAGGCATTGCTCTAGCGAGAGAGAAAAATAGCTTATATTTTCTAGAAGAATTGTTTGAACTAAAAGGACAATTGCTTCAAAGACTAAAAGAAGAAAAAGCAGCTGAAAAAAGTTTTCAACTGTATCGTGCCGTCATGGATATTCGCCAATCTGACAAAGTGGTGTAGACCTTTCTTGACTTCTGCTGCAAATAAGAGTACTTTTAAGGAAGAAAAGAAATAGAGGAGCGATCAAGATGAATAAATATATTTACGCAGACAAATTCTTTCTGAAATCAGCGGTTCATGGCCCTGGTTACTTGGAGGTCAAGGAGGGAAAATTCGGCGCGATCGTCGATGAAGTCCCTGCTGGTGCAGACGTAGAAGATTATTCAGGCAAATGGGTAGCACCGGGTCTTGTGGATACTCATATCCACGGGTTTATGAACCATGATGTGATGGATAACGATGCAGAAGGCATTAAAGCCATGTCAGAAGGTCTTTTGTCTTGTGGTGTGACATCTTTCTTACCGACAACTTTAACATCTAGCAAAGAACGGTTGCGGGATGTTGCTGAAACCGTTGGGAAAGTCAAAGACGAAGTTACAGGAGCGAAGATCCAAGGGATCTACTTTGAAGGACCGTTCTTTACTGAAGAACATAAAGGGGCACAAAATCCGATCTATTTTGGTGATCCTGATATTGATACCTTCCATGAATGGCAAGAAGCTTCTGGTGGAATTATCAAGAAAATCGCCTTGGCTCCTGAGCGCGAAGGTGTGAAGGAATTTGTTTCGCAAGTGACGGAAGAAGGCGTAGTGGTTGCACTAGGGCATAGTAACGGAACGTTACAAGAAGCGCAAACAGCAGTAGAAGCTGGTGCCAGTGTCTTTGTTCATGCCTTCAACGGAATGCGCGGATTAAACCATCGTGAACCTGGAATGGTTGGTGCCTTACTTTCATTAAAAGAAGTTTTTTCTGAGTTGATTTGTGATGGCCACCATGTACATCCTCAAGCAGCTGAGATTTTGATGGAAAAAGCTGGTCACGACCATGTGGCCTTGATCACCGACTGTATGATGGCTGGCGGTATGCCAGACGGTGATTACATTTTAGGTGAATTTCCAGTAGTTGTAAAAGATGGCACGGCTCGAATGGAAACAGGCAATCTTGCTGGCAGCATCTTGAAACTAAAAGAAGCCGTGAAAAATGTTGTAGAGTGGGGAATTGCTACTCCTCAAGAAGCGGTCATGATGGCCAGCTTGATCCCAGCGATCAGCTGCAAGATCGACCACGCTTGCGGTATGATCAAGCAAGGTCGTCCAGCTGACTTCATTGTTTTGGATCAAGAAATGAATTTAGCAGCCACTTATTTAGATGGTGTTTGCCGTTACCAAGCATAAAATGAAACAATCTGCTTCAAGAAACAAGAAGAGAGCTTCTCTTGATCTGTTTTTTGAGCAGATTTTTTTGTTTTCAGTTATGATGATAGAAAACGGTATTCTTAGAAGGGGAAGGTGGCAAATTGAAGACGATTTTAGTTACGGGTGCCAACGCTGGCATGGGCTTTGCAACAGCCAAACAATTGGCAGAATTGGGGATGCATGTGATTTTGTATTGCCGTTCTGCCGAACGAGGGCAAGCAGCACAGCAACGTTTGAAGGAAGAGACAGGCAATCCAAGCATCGATCTAGTGATCGGTGATTTGGGGTCGTTGGCTAGCGTATGCAAGTCAGCCGCTGAAATCAACGCCCGCTTTGAGAAATTGGATGTACTGATCAATAATGCGGGCATCGTCAATTTAAAAAAAGAGCGAACAGCGGATGGATTTGAACAAATGCTGGGCGTAAACTACGTGGGGCATTTTGAACTGACCCGTCAGTTATTGCCGTTAATAAAACGTGCGGATGCTGGTAGGATCGTTAATGTTGCTTCTGGTGCTTACAAATTTGTAAAGAAAAAGGATCAGCGCTTTTTCGATGTGCCGAATTTTTTGCCTTGGCGGGAATATGGCCGCTCAAAAAAAGCCCTGATTTTATTTACAGATGCGCTTGCGTTTCAACTGCGCAATACGACCGTTACTGCCAATGCCTTGCATCCAGGAGCTGTGGCGACGAGCTTAGGGGTCAGCCGACAAACAGGATTTGGTCAATTTGTCTACAAAATGCTCACGCCTTTTTTCAAAACACCAGAGGAAGGGTCTGATACAGCGATATATTTGGCACTAAGCCCCGAGGTGGCTGGCATTAGCGGGCGCTACTTTGTCGATCGGCAGGCAGTGCCGACGGAGATCCTTGATGAGCGGCAGCAAGCGCAAAAACTTTGGGAAGAAACCCAGCGAAGAATTGCCGACCAAGCACAATGATTGGTTTTTGTTCTTTGTCAATCAAATTAGATGGAAGTGTAAAATCGATTCTGGGACAGAATGAGCATCATTTTGTCTCAGATTTTTTAATTTGATAAAATAAGCTGCTTTTTTGCTGTTTCTTTCGCAGGAATAAGTATGATACACTATTAAGCGAGAAAGCGCATGCGGTGCTGGAATTCTTGGAGGAACATAATGAGTTATATCGAAGTTGTGAAAGAAGTGAAGAAATACACAATGGGCGACACGGTCATTGCTGCTAATGATGGTGTTTCGTTTTCCATAGAAAAAGGAGAGATCGCACTGATCCTTGGTCCTAGTGGCGCTGGTAAGTCCACCGTTTTGAACATATTAGGTGGAATGGATCAATGTGATAGTGGCAAAGTGATCGTTGATGGAACAGATATTGCTGGCTTTGATGCCAAACAATTGACGACCTATCGCCGCAAAGATGTCGGTTTTGTCTTTCAGTTTTATAATTTGGTCCCTAATTTGACAGCCAGAGAAAACGTTGAACTCTCAGCACAAATCGTGCCAGAGGCACTTGATGCAGCTGAGATCTTGACCCAAGTTGGGCTTGGTGATCGCTTGGATCACTTTCCAGCGCAATTGTCTGGTGGCGAGCAGCAGCGAGTCACGATCGCTCGTGCTATTGCGAAGAAGCCCAAATTGCTGCTTTGTGATGAACCAACAGGGGCACTTGACTATGAAACGGGGAAACAGATTCTAGCAATTCTAGAAAAAACGGCTCGCGAGACTGGGACGACCGTTTTGATCATTACACATAACAGCGCATTGGCTCCCATGGCTGATCGTGTGATCCATATCAATGATGCAAAGGTCCGCAAGATGGAAAAAAATACTCATCCGATTCCAATTGCCTCTATTTCTTGGTAAATGCCTATGAAAAAAACATTATTACGTTCCAGTTTACGTGAAATCAGGCAAGCACCCGGGCGGTTTTTGTCCATATTAGGCATTATCTTTTTAGGGGTCGCTTTTTTTGTGGGGATCAGTGCAACTGGTCCGAATATGGAACAAGCAGCTGAAGATTATTTTGCTCGCCAGAAATTAGCTGACTTTACGATTGCGTCAACTTTAGGGTTGTCGACTGCCGATCGGGAAATCATTGAAGAAATGCCTGGTGTCACGTCTGTTGATGCAGAGCAGATCGCCGATATCAATGCCGAAAATCACCGTGCCGTGATCCGTGTCTTTTCCCTTTCGAAGGAGCGGCAAGTCAATCAATATCAGGTGACTTCTGGTCGATTGCCGCAAAAGTCAGGGGAAATTGCTTTGGATCAAGCGGCACAAAGCAGCGGTGGGTTTGCACTAGATGAAACTTTTGAACTGCCAGAAAGCGGTGAAAACCAGCTAGAAACGCACACTTACACGATCGTTGGCTTTGTCAATAGTCCCGAATTTATTGAGAATTTTCATCGAGGCAATAGTACCGTTGGGAATGGGACGGTCGATTACTTTGCAGTAATTCCAGAAGAAGATTTTAAAGAAACTGCGTATGCTAGATTGTTAGTTCGTTTTGATGAGCTATCGCAAGTGGCTAGCTATTCAGAAGCATATCAGACAAAAAGGGATCAAGTAAGTGATGAAGTAGAAGAACGGTTGGCTCCGCGGGCACAAGGACGGCGGCAAGAGTTGATCGATGAAGCGCAACCAGCCATTGATGAGGCCAAAGAACAGATCCGTGATGGCGAAGAAGCATTGCAGCAAGCGCAAGCGGAACTTGACGACGCAACAGAGAAATTGGCGCAGGCGCATCAGGAGTTGACGGAACAAGAAGCAGCTTTTCAGACAGAGATTCAAACTGCCCAAGAGCAATTGAATGGAGAAGCGCAAAAATTAGCTGAGGGGAAACAGGCATTGATCGAAAATCAACGCCTGCTAGATCAAAATGAACAAGCATTGATTCAGCAAGAAGCCCAAGTACAGTCAGCCCAAGCTCAGTTGGCACCCGTTTTGGCACAAAGACCTGAACTACAAAAGGGCATCCAGCAGGTAGAGGAGCAACTGGCGCTGGCATACCAAGGCATGGATCAAATCAGAAGTGTGGGTCAACTTTCTGCAGAGGAGCAAATGGCCCAGCTGCCTACCGTCTATGCACAAGTAACCGCCGCTCTGGCACAGTTGAACCTGCCGACAGATGTCCTTGGTCCGATTCCTGATCTGGAGGAAATCGATGAAACGATGATTGCTACTATGCTGACGGCAGCTGAAGATACATTGCGTCCACTCATTGCCGAAGGTGAGCAACAACGTGCGCAATTACTTGGGCAAATGGCTGCGATCAATGACCAAGAAGCGCAACTTCAGCAGGCACAACAGCAAGTCAATGCTGGCTGGAGCCAAATCAGAGCTGGGCGCCAAGAATTGGCACAAGCGCAGACCCAGATCACCCAAGGAGAGACGCAGCTGAGCGACGCTCGTGAGACCTTAGCTTCTGAAAAAGCCAAGGGTCAGTCTTTATTAGCTGCTGGTTGGCAAGAATATCGAGAAAACGAAGCAACCCTTCAAGAAATGCTTGACGAATTTAAAGAAAAAGCACCAAAAGAACGCGAAAAACTTGAAGATGCCAAAAAAGAAGTTGCTGAAAAAGAGCAGGAATTATTGGATCTAAAACCGGCAGTTTATCGTGTCGCGAACCGCGATGCGAATCCTGGTTATTCAGAGTACCAAGACAATGCGGAACGGGTTTCTTCGTTAGCGACGATTTTCCCAGTTATCTTCTTTTTGATTGCAGCGTTAGTCAGTCTAACCACCATGACGCGGATGATCGATGAAAAACGTAGTGAGATCGGTACATTGAAAGCATTAGGCTATCGTAACTGGGAGATTGGACAGAAATTTTTGCTTTATTCCTCTGCAGCAGGCATCACAGGTGCTGTATTGGGTCTAGCGGTCGGCTTTTCCTTTTTTCCAGCAATCATCATTCAAGCTTATGGACCGCTTTACAATCTCACGGAGTATGACACCCCATGGTATTTGCGGCTTTCATTGATTGCTGTGGGAGTCAGCTTGCTTTGCACCATCGGTATCGCGCTGCTGGTTTTACGTTTTGATTTAAGACAGTCATCGGCTTCATTGTTACGACCAAAGGCACCCAAAACAGGAAAACGAATTCTCTTAGAAAAAATCACCGTTATATGGCGGCACTTAAGTTTTATTCAAAAAGTTACAATGCGAAACCTGTTTCGCTACAAGTCCAGAATGCTCATGACCATCTTAGGGATCGCGGGATGTACCTCCATGATCTTGACTGGATTTGGTCTAAGAGATTCCATCAGCAATATCATTCCTTTACAGTTTGAGAAAATCTGGCAGTATCAGGCGGTGATCACCTTTGATGATGAGGATTCTGAAGCAATGAGTGAAACAAAAGCCGCCGCAGAAGATATTGAAGGCTTTGAAGCAGGGTTATTCTTGCATACGGAAAGTCTGACGTTGGCTCAATCGGGGGTCACGCAGCAAGAAGTAACCGTCACCGTGCCAGAAGATCCTGCGGCTTTATCGAGATTTGTCCACTTGAATGATCGGGTTTCAGGAGAAGCTTACGAGCTAGAAGGAGAGGGCGCCATCATCAATGAAAAGCTTGCTAAGTTGTTTGGATTATCGGTGGGTGATACGATAACGTTGACGAATGAAAGCGGCGAAGCATTTGAACTGAATGTGGCTGCAATCGCAGAAAACTACACAGGGCATTTTGCTTATTTGACCCCAGATGCGTATCAAAAGATCTTTCAGGCTGCCCCTTCTTACAACAGTGAGTTATTGAAATTCAGTCAGCGTTTGACGAAATCGGAGGAAGAAGCGATCGCGGCTGATTTGATGGCACAAGACAATGTCATCAATGTTTCCTTCCTCTCAGCTTCAGCGGATGCCTTAGATGACACGACAGCAACCTTGAACATCGTCATCTGGATCTTGATCTCGTCTGCGGGGGCATTAGCCTTTATCGTGTTGTACAACTTGAACAACATCAATATAGCGGAACGCATTCGCGAGTTGTCGACCATCAAAGTATTGGGCTTTTATGATCGAGAAGTGACCATGTACGTCTTTCGTGAAAATATCTTTCTGACGATCTTCGGCATTGCATTTGGTTTATTATTAGGGGTGCTTCAGCATCAATTTGTCTTACAGACCATCGAAGTCGATATCGCCATGTTTTCACCGACAGTCGAACCAATGAGCTATGTGTATGCCGCTGGATTGACCTGCTTATTTTCAAGCGTGGTAGGGATCGCAATGTATTTCAAACTGAAACATGTCAATATGATCGATGCACTGAAAGCCAATGAGTAACAAAAACAGCCTTTTCTCAGAATGATTCTGGAAAAAGGCTGTTTTTATTTTTCTTGTTTTTCTTGTTCGGAAATCTCACCTTGGACTTCTTCTAGCATGGCTTTTAGTTCAAGCTCTTTTTGCCTCAGCACCACCAGATCTTCTTGGATCTCATCCTTTTTCTCTTCCTCAGGTGGTCGAATGACGAAATTGATCGATAGGGCAACTAACGTGCCGATAAAGGTGTCCAATACACGGTCTAAGGCGAAGATGATCGATTCCCCTTGAGGGACACTGGAAGTGATCAAAAGCATCGTCGCAATAGCAGAGATAATGCCAGAATTGTTATTGATGCCATCTGAAAAAACGATGACAAAAATGACTAGCGCTGGCAAGACAAACAATTCGATCAGAAAGTCATTTTGAAAATATTGCTTCGTCAAAAAGTAAAAAATGGCTGTACCGCCGCCGATCGTATTTCCTAATACCCGTGACTTACCAAAAGAGATCGTTGTGGTCAGGTCTTGTCGCAAAGAAAACACAGCCGACAAGGCAGCAATCAATGGTTGGCCACGATCAAGAAAATGAAAGAGCAGAATACAAAGCATGACAGCAATGGCTGTTTTTATCGTTCGCATACCCAAGCGAAAACGCCCCAGTTTCATGGTCAAATGCCCCCTTTACTTAATCATACCCAAAGCAGTTGAGAAATTCTAGTCTTATTCCTCACAATTTAGTATACTTTTCACAGGAGGTGACAAAAATGAAAATCGGAATGAGGACCGTGAAAACGGCGATTGCTGCTGGTTTATCAATGTTTCTGGCACAACAGATCGGTCTTTTGTATGCGCCAGCCGCAGGGATCATCGCCATTTTAAGCGTCGGTAATACAAAGAAAACGTCACTTTTTACGGGAATCGGGCGTTTGATCTCTTTGGCGATCGCTACGCTCTTAGCTTTTGTCAGCTTCCATTTATTAGGCTTTGGGCCGATAGGATTTGTTCTTTTTCTCTTTCTCTTTATCCCAACCGCTGTCTATTTCAATTTGACCGATGGGATCGTCGTCAATTCTGTCTTGGTGACCCATTATATGATGGAACGTTCGTTTGATTGGCCACTGATTGGGAATGCTTTTTTATTGATGAGTATTGGCATTGGCTTTGCACTTTTGTTCAATTTATATATGCCAGATGGCGAACGAGCATTGAAAGAAAGACAGCAAGTAGTGGAAGAAACGTTTAAAAATCTTTTAAAAGACATGTCGATTGCCTTAACTGAAAAAGAAAAGGCGACGCTTCCCCAGGTCTGCCAAACGCTTTTGGGGGATATCAAGCAAGGCAAACAACAAGCAATGGTGCATAGTGAAAATCAATGGCGAGGAGAAGCCTCCTATTATGAAGAGTACTTTACCATGCGCCAAAGTCAGGCACGCTTACTCTTAGAAATGGTTGACTTATTGCAGTTGTTTTGGGTAGAAGAAGCCTATACAAATGCGTTTCAAGAGTTGCTATCCTTTACTGCCGAGTCCTTTCACGAAAATAACGATGGGAAAGAGATCTTGGCAAAAATTGCTGCGCTTTATGAAGATTATCGACAAAAGCCATTGCCCCAAACAAGAGCAGAGTTTGAAAATCGCGCTCAGCTGTTTCAGTTTCTGCAAACCTTTAAAAGTTTTATTGAAATCAAAGCCGATTTTTCTGATCAAATGCAAACAATGGCACACTAAAAAAAGACTCCTAAAAAGGAGTCTTTTTCATTTTACTGCTGTTCCCAAAAAGCTTGCATTTGATCAAGAACGTCAATGACATCGGTGGTCAAATGGATCGATCCTGCGATCTCGCCAACGATGGCTTTGATTATATTGGCAATTTCATAATTAAGGGCTTGACTACTTTCGCCAGCTTCAATCACTTCATTTGTTCCATCTCGGAAATGGATCACGGCTTTGTCCGCACGAGGGTATTCATCTACGGTAATGTATCCTTCTTCGAAAGCGACGATACCGGTTTTAGGCATTTTCGCTTGAAAAGTCAGTGTGACACTAGCCATTTCATCGGCTGGATTTTGTAGGATCGTGACTGATTGTTCATCCACACCTGTAGAGAAGGGCTTCATGCTGCTAAACGTCACTTCTGGTGTATCCGTCATGAAAAAGCGGGCAAATGAAACAGCATACGTACCGATATCCAATAAAGCACCGCCACCTAAATCTGGATTGAAGAAACGATTGCTTGGGTCTGGATCTTTGTAGCTGCCAAATGGTGCTTGGATCATTTTTAATTTTCCTAAGCGTCCGGCATCGATCTCTTCTTTCAACCGAGCATAAACCGGCATATTGAAAATCGTCATTGCTTCTTCTAAGATTAGGTTTTTTTCTTTGGCTAAGGCTAGTTCTTCCGCTAGCTCATCGGCACTGGTGGTGATGGCTTTTTCGCAGAGGACATGTTTTCCTGCCATCAGAGCTTTCATAATAAATTCATGATGAAGATCATTAGGTACTGCAATATAAACAATATCGATTTGCGGATCTTCTAACATGGCATCTGTGCTTTCATAGGCATGGGGAATAGAGTGTTTCTCAGCAAATGCTTGGACTTTAGGGAAACTCCGGGCACTGACCCCATATAGTTCACTTGCTTCATTAGAAAAGCCAGCAGCAAATTGCGTTGCGATATCTCCGAGGCCAATCATTCCCCAACGGTATTTTTTCATCATTGATCATCTCCTTCGTATTTAGTATAACAAAAGAAATCAATTCTTTAAAATAATCAAAAACAATCGCAAAAAGTTTCCATTACGGCTGACTTTCAGTAAAATATAGAAGAGGAGGGATAACATATGCATAATGTATCAATTGCAATTATTTTAAATACCATCATCGAGCAATACGCATCAGAAAAACAGTTTTATGAAACACAATTAGGCATCACCGAGGAGCAATGGGAGGCATGGAAAAATGGCACAATGAGTCTGTCACCTGCTGAAAATCAGAAAGTGAAGCTGCTGTTTTCAGATTATGAATGGATGTTGATCCAAAAAATCATTCGGCAAACCGTCATTTATCCAGAAAAACGCAATCAAGCGGTCGTCGAGTTCAAAAAAATGAAGACTCAAATCGCCAGAACGTGGTTAGCAAGCGATTTAGCGAAAGTCGAATTGTTAACAGAATCTGAAGAAACAGCCCAATACCTTGATTTGAGAGTCAGTATTACGTATGATGAGTGGGGTTATGATGATATACTAAACTTCCGATTGCCCGCTTTTGTTCAGCAGCAAATTCGCAATGAAAAAATCGAACTGTTGGAGTGGGTCAAAGAAAATCTGGAAGAAACTTACAACTAAAGGTAGGATATTTTTTGAAAAAGTATTATGGAATGGCTGCGGCGGCGGGCTTCTTGTTTATGGTTCTTTTAACCATTCAAGTGAACCGAGTGACCGCAGTCACCCCAACAAAGAGTGCAAGTATCGCTCGTTCAACAGATCAAGCAACAACGGGTGAAACAACAGAAACAAATGAAAAAGACCCAAATGGGAACACGCAAGAGTCACAAGAACAAGCAAGTGCTAGTGATGAAGTGAACGAAGAGGATTTTCCAACTGTTTCATTGGATGATTGGTCACTGGTTTTGGTAGGCCCAAACAATAAAATCAAAAGCGAAATTGCCCAAAAAGATTTAGGGAAATTGTCGAATGGCTATCTCGTCGATCAACGCATCGTTTCAGCTTATGAAAAGCTGGCAGATGCCGCAAAAGCTGCAGGATATCCTTTGGTGATGGTCTCTGCCTACCGTTCAGTCGCGTATCAAGAGGAGATATTCAATGCCAATGTCAACACCCTAATGAGTCAAGGTCATACAAAAGAAGAAGCAATTCGGATCACGAAACTGACCTTTACTGAGCCTGGCTATAGCGAACACCATACTGGGCTTGCTGTTGATGTTGTGGATCAGGATTGGTATCAAAATCATACAGGAGAACTGCTCAATGAGGGGTTCGGTGATACTGAGGGTGGAAAATGGCTACAAGCTCATGCAAGGGAGTATGGGTTTATCATCCGTTACCCGAAAGGAAAACATGCTATTACGCAAATCGATTATGAGCCTTGGCATCTACGATATGTAGGGGTTGAAGTGGCAACCTACATTGAGGAGCAGGAGTTGACCTTTGAAGAGTTTCTGGAAGAAGCAAAAGAACACATCGCTCGAAAAGAAGCAGAACTGTCCTCTCACGAATGGGAAGATCCTTTGGCAGAGGACTGGATCTATGAGGGGTCTCTTGCTAAAAGTCAGGAAAGCAGTGAGCTTCCACAAGATGAGTTGTTGCTGAATGGAGGCAATTTGTTTTCTGAAAATGTGTTTAGTCAGACAAAGGAAGTGAAAAAATGAGCGCAAGACGAAAAAAACAGAAGACTCGTTTCCCATTAGTCTTTCTAGGGTTATTCTTGATTGGGATTGCTTTTATTTTTTCCTTGAATAGTTTGGCAGACCCCCTTCCAAAAGAGGAAGAAACAAACACGGAAGCCATCTCCCATGAAGAATTTATTGATCGCATCGCTCCTTACGCACAAGAACTGCAAAAGGGCTACGGGATTTTACCAAGTATCATTATTGGACAGGCAATCCTTGAATCAGATTGGGGTCAAAGTTCTCTAGCCAGTGAATACAATAATTTATTTGGAATTAAGTCGTTTGGCCATTCAAAAAAGGTGACATTAGATACCCAAGAGTTTTATAATGGAGAATGGGTCACGATTCAAGGAGATTTTCGTGTCTATGATACTTGGGAAGAATCAATGGATGATCATACGATGTTGTTTGTAAATGGTGTGGATTGGAATCCTGCACTTTATGTAAATGTCTTGACAGCAAACGACTACCGCAGTGCCGCACAAGCATTACAAGATGCAGGGTATGCAACAGATCCGGATTATGCCAGCAAAATCATTCAAGTAATTGAAACCTACCAATTGAATCGATTTGATCAATAAGAAAAGAGAGTTGGCTGCTTATGGAAGAAAAATATATGCCAAAAATCACCACTGATTTGCGTAAAGATATCGTGAAAGTGCCTAAAGTTATTCGAGAGGCTAGCGGTATTCAAATATTTGGAAAACAAATCCGCTCCATTATTTTCACAACGGATATTGCGATCATCCGTAATACAAATGCGGATGCTGTGATTGCGGTCTATCCCTTTACACCACACCCAGCAATTACGAAAGCAATCATCGAAGCAGCGGACATTCCAGTGTTTTCTGGTGTCGGCGGGGGCTTGACCCAAGGATTTCGCTCGTCTTATATGAGCATGTTTGCTGAAGCCCAAGGGTCGATCGGGGTCGTCTTAAACGGACCAACGCCACTGAAAACTGTGGAGCAAGTCTGTAAAGTTGTAGATATTCCCGTTATCAGTACCGTAACGAGTAAGTATACCGAAATTGATGCCAAGCTTGAAGCTGGTGTGAAAGTCATCAATATCAGTGCTGGCAAGGACACAGCAGATACCGTGGCTTTCTTCCGTAAAAAATATCCGAAGCTGCCGATCATCGCAACCGGTGGACCAACCGATGAAAGCATCTTAGAAACGATTGAAGCAGGCGCTAATGCCATCACCTACACGCCGCCGTCCAATGGGGAGCTTTTCAGTAAAAAGATGGAACACTATCGCGATATGGAGAAGCCAGAGTAGGAAATGATCCACAAATGAGAATATTTTTATTTATAAAGGGCATTCCATGCTTGTGTTTTTAATCAAAGACAGGCATAATCGAATCTATCATTTAAAAATTACTTGTATATCGTCGAAATATGGTCGACAGTCTCTACCCGATACCGTAAATATCGGACTATAAGTAAAAATCGTGCCTGTTAGACACTTTTTTTGCTTTGGCAAAAAGAGTGTCTTTTTTTTCAGGATGGAATAGAAAGGAACGAGGAGAGCTAGGATGGAAAAATTAGTTGAGCGTATCAAAACACACGGAAATGTGCTGGGCGAAGGGGTTCTTAAAGTGGACCAATTTTTGACCCACCAAGTGGATTATGAGTTGATGAAAGAAATCGGTGCAGTCTTCGCGGAACGGTTTCAAGGAAGCGGCATCACAAAAGTAGTGACCATCGAAGCTTCAGGGATCGCACCAGCCCTTTATACTGCAGAACAGTTACAAGTACCAATGATCTTTGCCCGTAAAGCAAAGAGTTTGACAATGGATGAAGAGCTGCTGACTGCATCTGTCTATTCCTTTACCAAGCAAGTGACCAGCCAAGTATCGATTTCCAAGAAATTTTTGTCTTCAGAGGATACGGTCTTGATTATTGATGATTTTTTAGCAAACGGACAAGCAGCAAAAGGCTTGATCGAACTGTGCCAACAAGCAGGAGCCAACGTTGTCGGTATCGGTATCGTGATTGAAAAATCATTCCAAAGTGGTCGACAATTACTTGAAGAAATGGGGATTCCTGTTGTTTCACTAGCACGGATCGCCTCATTGTCTGAGGGACAAGTCAGCTTTTTAGAAGGAGATGCCTAATGAAAGAAACGAATAGCCGTTCAGCAGTTTTAGGCTTGCAACATTTACTAGCGATGTATGCAGGAGCTGTTGCCGTTCCTTTGTTGATTGGAACAGGTCTGGGCTTCAATGAAGCTCAGATGACGTATTTGATCTCGATCGATATTTTCATGTGCGGAATCGCTACGCTTTTGCAATTAGTTGTTACCCGCTTTTTCGGGATCGGCCTACCAGTCGTTTTAGGCTGTGCCATTCAAGCTGTCTCCCCATTGATTTTGATTGGCACCAAATCAGGGATCAGTGCGATTTACGGAGCGATCATTGCCGCTGGGATTTTCATTGTTCTGATCGCTGGCATTTTTTCGAAAATCAAAGTCTTGTTTCCCCCATTGGTGACGGGAACCGTGATTACCGTCATCGGCTTGACCTTGATTCCAGTCGCCATCACTAAAATCGGTGGCGGCGATGCTGCAGCTGCTAACTTTGGTGATCCAACGAATTTATTGTTAGGCTTTGTGACGATTGCCTTGATCATTGGGGTGCAGGTCTTTGGGAAAGGCTTTATTCGCTCGATTGCCGTTTTGATCGGTTTGATCGGTGGGACCATTTTAGCAGCGCTCTTAGGATTGGTGGATCTTTCTGCCATCGCCCATGCGCCTGTGTTTCATTTGCCTCAGCCTTTTTATTTCGGCTTACCAACCTTTGATCTGTGGTCGATCGTTTTGATGATCATTATTTCCATCGTGAGTCTGGTAGAGTCCACTGGTGTTTATTTTGCGCTGGGAGATATTACTGAAAAACCGATTACAGGCAATGACTTAAAGCGCGGCTATCGTGCGGAAGGCTTGGCGGTGATCCTTGGGGGGATCTTCAATACATTTCCTTATACTGGATTTTCACAAAATGTAGGTTTAGTTCAACTTTCAGGTATTAAGACGCGACGCCCGATTTTCTTTTCAGCTATCTTTTTGATCGTATTAGGGCTGTTTCCAAAAGTCGGTGCCATTGCGCAAATCATTCCAGAAGCAGTACTGGGAGGCGGCATGTTAGTGATGTTTGGCATGGTCGCTGTTCAAGGGATGCGAATGCTAAGCAAAGTTGATTTTATGAATGACAAGAACTTGTTAGTGATTGCGGTATCGATCGGTTTTGGTTTAGGGTTCAATATGATGCCAACCTTATTCAGTCAGATGCCTGAAACCGTCCAAATGTTTACAGGCAATGGGATCGTCATGAGTAGTTTGACAGCCATTGTTTTGAATCTGTTCTTCAACGGATTGCCGAAAGAAACAGACGAAGTGACGGAATTGAGCTTGCAACAGTAAGTTGATTTGATCCAGACGAGGATTCGTCTGGATTTTTTGTATTGTTCCTTTATTTGTCTTTTTCCTACCAAACAGAAAGACTGAATAGTTTTCTTAGCCATAAAAACGAACGATACAAAGTTAAACTAGCAAATAGTTCGAAAATATTTTGACATTGCTCCGGCAACTCGTTACTATTTAAAGGGGAAAGTGATTGTTAGTCATAACGTGTTATGCAAGGGGCGTTGGGTTGCAGTGACAAACTGCTGCTAACAAACTAATTTCGTGAGAAAATACTTCTGAGCTTGTTTCAGAAGAAACTAGTAAAAAATCGTTGGAGGGAAAATCAAATGAAACCAGCAGTTGCAGTGATTATGGGGAGCAAGTCAGATTGGGAAACAATGAAGGAGTGCTGCTTGATTTTAGATGAGTTAGCGATACCTTATCAGAAAAAAGTCGTTTCGGCACATCGTACACCAGATTTGATGTTCGAATTTGCCGAAACTGCTCGTGCAGAAGGAATCAAAGTCATTGTCGCAGGAGCAGGAGGAGCAGCTCATTTGCCAGGAATGGTCGCAGCGAAAACAACGTTGCCCGTCATTGGTGTGCCTGTACAATCTCGCGCATTAAACGGGTTGGATTCCCTACTATCGATCGTGCAGATGCCAGCTGGGGTACCAGTGGCAACAACAGCGATCGGAAAAGCTGGCGCAACTAACGCAGGACTACTTGCAGCGCAGATGCTTTCCATGTATGATTTAGAGATAGCGGAGAAATTAAACGCGCGAAGAAATACATTAAAAGAAATTGTATTGGAAAGTAGTGATCAACTTGATTAAACCTTTAATGCCCAACGCAACGATCGGAATCGTTGGCGGAGGACAGCTAGGTCGTATGATGGCAATGAGTGCCAAAGAAATGGGCTTTCGGGTTGGCGTCTTAGACCCTACTGCCAATTGTCCAACAGCCCAAGTCGCTGATTGGCATATTGTTGCTGCCTACGATGATGTGTTTGCTTTAGAAGAAATGGCTCGACGTGCCGACGTGATTACCTATGAATTCGAAAATGTCAGTGTCGAGGCATTGAATTCCATTTTGCCTTATTCCCATATCCCTCAAGGGACTGACCTGTTAGCAATCACTCAAGACCGTTTATTAGAAAAGTCATTTCTAGAGGCTAACAATATCGTGATTGCACCTTATGCCACGATCATCAGTCCAACGGATATCCAAGATGCCATCGACAGTATCGGTTATCCCTGTGTGTTAAAAACGACTAGAGGCGGTTATGACGGAAAAGGGCAGCACGTGTTATACAGTACCGCGGACTTAGCGCCTTCGATGAACTTACTGCGTGAAGGGACGTGCGAATTAGAAGCGTGGATTCCTTTTGAAAAAGAATTGTCGATTTTAGTTGCTGGTAATGGAGAAACCTTTACCACTTTCCCAGTGGTAGAAAACATCCACCGCAACAATATTTTGCATCAAACGATCGCTCCTGCGCGCATTGATCCAGAAGTTGCCGAAGAAGCCAAACGGATCGCTCATATTATTGCGAAGGCCTTGGATCTGCAAGGCGTTTTAGCCATCGAAATGTTCTTGACTAAAAGTGGCGGCTTGTATGTCAATGAGTTGGCACCGCGACCACATAATTCTGGTCACTATTCGATCGAAGCTTGTTCCATGAGTCAGTTTGATGCCCATATCCGGGGGATCTGTGGCTGGCCATTACCAGAAGTGTCATTGCTTTCACCAGCAGTCATGGTCAATGTCTTAGGCGATGAATTGACAGAAACGTATGAGTTGATTGCCACAAAACCTGCTTGGCAATTCCATTACTATGGCAAAGAAGAAGCGAAAACCGGGCGTAAAATGGGTCATATCACTGTTTTGACAGAAGATATCGCAGAGACCACTGAAGAAATCTATCAAACCAATATTTGGGATTAAAGGAGATAATAACATGTTAGAGCGTTACACAAGACCAGAAATGGGTGCTATTTGGACCGATCAAAACCGTTACCAAGCGTGGTTAGAAGTAGAAATATTGGCGGATGAAGCTTGGGCGGAACTAGGGGAGATACCGAAAGAGGATGTTGCTTTGATTCGTGAAAAAGCAACCTTCGATATCGACCGTATCTTAGAGATCGAAGCGCAAACGCGACATGATGTGGTTGCTTTTACCCGAGCAGTCTCTGAATCTTTAGGTGATGAAAGTAAATGGGTCCACTACGGCTTGACGTCGACGGATGTTGTTGATACTGCGTATGGCTACTTGATGAAACAAGCCAACGACTTGATTCGGGAAGATTTAAATCGTTTTGTGACGATCATTGGTGAAAAAGCCAAAGAATACAAACATACCGTAATGATGGGACGTACCCATGGTGTACATGCGGAACCAACGACCTTTGGCTTGAAATTAGCCTTATGGTATGCGGAAATGAAACGCAATGTCGAGCGTTTTGAGCGAGCAGCAAAAGGGGTCGAAGCAGGAAAGATCAGCGGAGCAGTTGGAACCTTTGCAAATATTCCACCGTTTGTCGAAGAGTATGTCTGTGAAAAATTAGGGATTCGTGCGCAAGATATTTCCACACAAGTACTACCTCGTGACTTGCATGCAGAGTATTTCTCTGCAATGGCGTTGATCGCAACTAGCATTGAGAAATTTGCAACCGAAATCCGGGGCTTACAAAAATCAGAAACCCGAGAAGTTGAAGAATTCTTCGCAAAAGGTCAAAAAGGTTCTTCTGCCATGCCCCATAAGCGTAACCCAATCGGTTCTGAAAATATGGCGGGACTTGCACGAGTCGTTCGCGGCCATATGGTGACAGCTTATGAAAATGTCTCACTGTGGCATGAAAGGGATATCTCACATTCATCGGCAGAACGGATCATTATTCCGGATACGACGATTTTGATCGATTATATGCTGAATCGCTTTGGCAATATCGTCAAAAATCTGACTGTTTTCCCAGAGAATATGAAGCGCAATATGAATGCGACCTTTGGATTGATCTACAGCCAACGAGTGATGTTGAAATTGATCGATCACGGTATGACAAGAGAGCAAGCCTATGACTTGGTTCAGCCAAAAACAGCGCAAGCTTGGGATGAGCAAACGGATTTCCGTCCACTATTAGAAGCTGATCCAGCCATTACGGATGTGTTGTCCAAAGCAGACTTAGACGATGCGTTTGATTACAACCATCACTTAAAACAAGTCGACACGATCTTTGAACGTGTCGGTTTAGCCGAATAAGAAAAAAGCCGCAACCT
Source organism: Enterococcus sp. 6D12_DIV0197 (assembly GCF_002174385.1). NCBI lineage: Bacteria > Bacillati > Bacillota > Bacilli > Lactobacillales > Enterococcaceae > Enterococcus > Enterococcus sp. 6D12_DIV0197. The sequence continues at coordinate 2,409,631 of NZ_NIBN01000001.1, read as the reverse complement.
TCAGATCCTTGTCTGAAGGTTGCAGCTTTTTTTTTAATAATGTTCAGCTAAGTAGGTCAATAGTTCAGGTGCTAAACCAGTTGCTGATTGGTTTTCCTGGCGATCTTCTAGCATGGAGACCATCAGAAATCCTTGGTCTTGCGAATCAAAGGCAAATAAGAAGCTGTTTTCCTGGCCTTTTTCATCTTGCTTTTCTTTGATTTCAGCTGTTCCTGTCTTAGCAGCTAATGGAATGTTTAATGCTGCCAAGGAATGTGCAGTTCCGTTTGGATCGGAAACAACGGCGGTCAAATCTTGATTGATTTGATCGATCGTTTCTGCTTTAAAGACTTCTTTGTCTTTTTGCTCTGCCTCTTTCACTAAACGGGGATAGACCAGCTTCCCTTGATTGGCAAAGACGGAGTAAATAGCCGCTTGCTGGATTGGATTCATTAACAATTCTCCTTGGCCATAGCCGGTATCTGCCAGTAAAATGTCCGAATTGAAGGAGTCTTCATTTGAAATTTGAGCAGGATTCATCGCGATCGGTAAATCCAATGTTTCACCAAAAATCAACTTCGACAAGCCGTCACGAAAGGCATCTTCGCCCATAGATAGGGTTTGTTGCGCCATGTAAATATTATCAGAGTATACCAGTGCATCCTTGAGATTCACAGAAGCTACATCAGTAACTCTCGTCACAAAGTAGTCGCCCCACGAGCTATCTTTTTGCCATTTCAATCCATCGATCGCGATACTCTGCGTAGGATCGATCGTGCCATTTTCCAAGCCGATCGCACCAGTGATGGCCTTAAAGGTCGAACCAGGTGCATAGGCCGTAGCAAAGCGGCTGATGAAAGGCAGGTCTTCATTTTGTTCATACGCATCATAATCTTCTTGTGAGATCCCTTGGGTCATTTTATTGGGATCATAACTTGGCGAGCTGGCAAGTACCAACAGATCGCCAGTTTTGGGTTCGGTAACGACCGTTGCTCCTGCTTGGTTTTGTAAGGAGTCAAACGCCGTCTTTTGGGCTTGGGCATCAATGGTCAAGTGGATATCCTTGCCATCTGCGCGTTCTTTTTCTAACAGGACGGCTTTCTCAGCACCATCTTCATCTGTGATGGCGATTTTTCCGCCGTTTTCTCCTCGCAACTCTTTATCGAAGGCAGCTTCCAGACCACTACGACCAATTTGTCCGTTGCTTGCTAGTGTTTCATCTTTTTCGATATCTTCCGCTGTTACATTTCCTAAGTAACCAATCAGTTGGGCGGCAGCTTCCCCAAGTGGGTAAGTGCGTCCAGTCGTTTCTTTTAAACTTGTTCCAGTTGGCATCTCATCCGTTGGTTCGATGATCTTCAAGGGGACGAACAACTCATCTTGAACCCAAGATTGCCCCAACGCTTGATTGATGGCTTCTTCTGTCAGGTCGAAACGTTCCGCGATCGCTTTGATATTGGCGTTTTTTTCGTCTCCCGTGCCCAGTTGCCCCGGAACGACGCCTAACTGATAAAGCGTGCCATTTTCTGCTAGTGGTTCGTTGTTTCGGTCGAGAATCTCACCGCGAGTGGCATTATCTACGGAAATACTGACTTTGTCTTGTCCCTCCATTCCTGGAAAGATCAACTGAGGGGACCAATCGATCTTGGCTTCGTTATCAGCTACAGTGATCGTGCCGCTATAAGAAAGCTCGGTTAATTCACCTAACGAGGTGGTCAAGGAACCGTTGTATTGGAAATTGAATTGATCGGAATCCTTGTCATTAGGAGTTACCTCAATCCCAGAGGCTTTAAATGATTCAGCACCGATACCAGTGAAGATCGCTTCGTATTTTGCAGAGACTTCGTCTGCGGTAAAGCCGGTTGATGCTAAACTGTCTTCAGACACGAAGGCAGGCAAGTCACTGTACTTCTGATCGGCCAAAGCGTCGATAAAGGAAGTGAGGGCTTTTTTAGCAGCGGCTTCTTCTTGCCGATCCTGATAGACGGTATAACCATAATAGCCGCCGCCTAGTACCAATAAGGCGGCAGGAAGTGCCAACCAGACGAAGCGCTTGGGCTTTTTCGCTGGCTTTTCGTTGCGAGAGCGCCGATTTTCTGACATATTATTGTTCCTCCTTCAAAGCCGTCATACGGGCATGATAAAGCGGCAACAGCGTTTGATAAACTGCTAAAATATCCGCCATCTCAACGTCTTCGATCATTTCTTTCGGAAAAATCTTTCCAATTTGAAGCTCGCTTTTTTTGACTTTCTTCAATCGTTCCAGATAGGTTGGCCACATGGCGATAGGGTGGTGGTCGTATTTTGTGTGATCAGGAGAAAGTGTAAAGTCAGCTGGTAATTGATCGAATAATTCTTTTTGGGCCAACCAGGATTCAGCGATCGTTGCCTGATTTTTCGGTTGATCGATCACGCTGAGCCAAACAAAGACATACGCTTGATTGATCCCAATTTGAAAGTGGGCATCCATTTTATAGCCTCGTTTGTTCGGACCGATCCCTGCCCAGGTTTCGGCAGGAGGGTAGACGGTTCTGCGTCGGTGCTGAGCAATATGCAAATAAAAAGGCTCTTGGCAGCTTTCTTCAATTAATGGGATCGCTGCCTCACCGATCGTTTGAAAAATCGGCTGAATCTCGGCACGGATTTTTTCCATTCGTTCGTCTAACGTTTCTAAAGAAAAAGCATCAAATGATTGTTTCGTAAATAGCATAATCGTATCCTTTCTGTTGTCTGAAAATAGTATAACAAAAAAAGCCCGATAAATTACGGGCTTTTGTTTATTTTACCTTTTTTTATTGAAGGATACTCAGTCAATTTGCCGCTGGACTCAATTTAAACGTTGGTGTCTGGCTTTGTTCCTTCAAAAGATGCAAAAGATCATCCAAGAAAGAAAAGTCCATTTCTTCTAAATTAAAATAAATCCGAAAAGAATACGTATGTTTAAATAAGCTTTGGCGATGGATTTGATGAATAATCAATTCGTCATTGCGTTCATTTTGAAATTGTAGAACACGCTTTTGTTCTTCGGTATAATGAGGGCGCGCCCCTTTTTTGAAGGGACTGAATAAATAGAAACTTGTTTGTTGGTTGATGGAAAGGATTTGCTGCACGGCCAATAATTCGTTATGGAGCTGTTGTTTTTCTTTGTCTGATAAATGAGCTAAAAAAAGTTCAGCACGATTCTTTAGCGACCACATATAGTACTCCTCCTTGAATGTAGCTACAATACGACCTAAATATAGCATGAAAAAAGGATATTGTAAACGCTTTATAAATCCTTCGCTGCTTCTAAAGAGGAATCTGCTTTCAACCAACTGGGTAAAAAGCGAACATTCGTGTTTATTAATATTTAAATGTACAGATAATCGTTGACCCGCTTTTTCTGCGTTGTTAGAATAATAAGCAAATAAAGATGTGTGTCATCGCTATGTGAAAAATATTACTTAACTGAGGTGGATTATGGAATCAGAAGTGCTTCTTTATGAAGGAAAAGCCAAAAAATTGTTTAAAACCAACGAAGAGGATGTATTGAGAGTCGTTTATTTGGATCAAGCTACTGCATTGAATGGTCAAAAGAAAGATGCCGTTGTAGGAAAGGGTGCCTTGAACAATCAGATCACTGCGCATCTTTTTCAGCGGCTAGCCGACAAAAGCGTCCCAAGTCACTTTCTTCAATTGGTGTCTAAACACGAACAATTAATTCGAGCTGTCACCATGATTCCTTTAGAAGTCGTTGTTCGCAACACGGCTGCTGGTAGTTTTTCAAAGCGCTTGGGCATCGAAGAAGGAACCAAACTGCCAAAGCCGATCGTAGAGTTTTACTACAAAGAAGATCGCTTGGATGATCCGTTTATCAATGATGATCATGTGTTTTATCTAGGGCTTGCCTCAGAAGAGGAGCTGGACCAGATCAAAACATTGGCGCTGCAAGTCAACGCTGCGTTACTGGAAATCTTTGCGAACATCAACATTCGCTTGATCGATTTTAAAATCGAGATCGGCAAAACCAAAAAGGGCGAGTTGCTTCTGGCTGATGAGATTTCACCAGATACTTGTCGTTTATGGGATATGGGGACAAATGAGCATCTTGATAAAGATGTTTATCGACGTGATTTAGGGGACATCGTTCCTGTTTATGAAGAAGTCTTAAATCGTTTAGAAAAGGAGAATTCAGCATGTATTTAGTCAAAGTTTATGTAACCTATAAGGAATCTGTTTTAGACCCTCAAGGGGAAGCTGTGAAAGGAGCGGTTCATCGCTTGGGGTATCAAGATGTCAGTGATATTCGGATCGGGAAATACTTTGAAATCAAAGTGACACCTTCAAACAATCAAACACAAGCAGCTGTAGCAGAAGAAATCGAAGCGATCTGCGACAAGCTTTTGGCAAATGTCAATATGGAAACCTACCGTTATGAAATGGTTCAAATGGAGGAAGCGGCCCTATGAAATTTGCAGTGATCGTTTTTCCTGGATCAAATTGTGATGTTGATTTGATGTGGGCAATCAAAGATATCATGGGGGCAGAAGCAGAATATGTGCGCCATGATGCAGACAGCTTAGCTGGTTTTGACGGTGTTTTGCTTCCAGGAGGATTTTCTTATGGTGATTACTTAAGATGTGGAGCGATCGCCCGTTTTTCAACGATCATGTCAGAGGTCATTCGTCTGGCAAATGAAGGCAAACCTGTCTTTGGTACCTGCAATGGGTTTCAAATTTTAACGGAAGCGGGCTTGTTACCAGGGGTTTTACAAAGAAATGAATCACTCCATTTTATTTGCAAACCGGTCCGTCTGCAAGTGAATAATCAAACAGCTTTTACTTCTGAATATGAAACGGATCAAGTCATTACGCTTCCTGTCGCTCATGGTGAGGGCAATTATTATTGTGATGAAACGACTTATCAGGAATTGGTTGCCAACAATCAAATCGTTTTCCGTTATGAAGATAACGTCAACGGCAGCCTACACAACATCGCTGGTATCTGTAATAAAGCTGGCAATGTTCTAGGCATGATGCCTCATCCAGAACGAGCGATGGAAAGCTTATTAGGCTCAGAAGATGGCAAGAAGTTTTTTGCTTCATTATTGAAAAATTTTGGGAAGGTGCCGGTAAATGGATAAAATGATCGTAAAAGAACCTACACCACAAGAAATCAAAGACACGAAATTATACGAGCAATGGGGATTGACCCAAGAAGAATATCGGATGATCTCAGAAGATATTTTGGGACGTTTACCGAACTATACCGAAACTGGACTCTTTTCAGTGATGTGGAGTGAACATTGTTCTTACAAAAATTCCAAACCTGTTTTGCGGAAATTCCCGACAGAAGGGCCGCAAGTACTGCAAGGACCTGGCGAAGGTGCGGGTATCGTGGATATCGGCGATGATCTAGCCGTCGTTTTTAAAGCGGAAAGCCATAATCATCCTTCTGCGGTGGAACCTTATGAAGGAGCAGCAACTGGTGTTGGTGGGATCATCCGCGACATCTTCAGTATGGGTGCAAGACCGATTGCTGTTTTAGACTCCTTACGATTTGGTGAGTTAGATAATCCAAGAACGAAATATCTTTTGGAAGAAGTCGTTGCTGGGATCAGTGGCTATGGCAACTGTATTGGGATTCCGACCGTCGGTGGTGAAGTGGCATTTGATCCTTGTTATGAAGGCAATCCATTAGTCAATGCGATGTGTGTAGGGATTATTGCTCACAAGGATATTCAAAAAGGGCAGGCTAAAGGTGTTGGAAACACCATCATGTATGTCGGCGCAAAAACAGGACGCGACGGGATACACGGGGCGACTTTTGCATCGGAAGAATTTGTCGAAGGAGAAGAACAACAACGTTCCGCCGTACAAGTCGGTGATCCTTTTATGGAAAAACTTTTGTTGGAAGCTTGTTTGGAATTGATCGTGGATCATTCGGACATTTTAGTCGGAATTCAAGATATGGGTGCTGCTGGATTGGTTTCTTCTAGTGCCGAGATGGCATCAAAAGCCGGATCAGGGTTGCGCTTAACGTTAGATGATGTTCCACAACGAGAAACCAATATGACGCCTTATGAAATGATGTTGTCAGAATCTCAAGAGCGGATGCTGATCTGTGTCAAAAAAGGACATGAAGCTGAAGTGGAAGCACTCTTTAAGAAATACGATCTAGAAGCCGTCGTGATCGGTGAAGTAACAGATGATGGCAACTATCGTTTGTTCCATCACGGACAGGAAGTCGCTAATTTGCCAGTAGATGCTTTAGCTGAAGATGCGCCGACTTACTACAAAGAGATGGCAGAACCGAAACGGATCAAAGTGTTTAAGGAAACACCAGACTTTGTTCCAGTGATTCACTCAGCAACGTCTGTATTTGCCGATCTACTGCAGCAGCCGACGATCGCTTCAAAACGCTCGATTTTTGAAACCTACGATTCGCAAGTTCGTACCAATACCGTGGTAGGACCCGGCAGTGATGCCGCTGTGTTACGAATCAAGGGAACCAATAAAGCCTTGGCGATGACGACTGACTGTAATGCTCGTTACCTGTACTTAGATCCAGAAGTCGGCGGACAGATCGCAGTTGCAGAAGCTGCTCGAAATATCGTCGCTTCCGGTGGGCGTCCATTGGCGATCACTGACTGCCTTAACTTCGGCTCGCCAGATAAACCAGAAGGATTCTGGGAGTTATCCACGGCTGCTGACGGGATCTCAGAAGCTTGTCGTGTGCTAGAGACACCAGTCATTTCTGGGAACGTCTCCTTATACAACGAAACGGACGGACAATCGGTCTATCCAACGCCGGTAATTGGGATGGTCGGATTGATCGAAGAGCTGGCGCATATCACGACGCAGCATTTCCAAGCAGCGGGGGATCTGATCTATGTCCTAGGGGAAACCCATGCTGACTTCAATGGGTCTGAATTGCAAAAACTGCAGACAGGAAAGATCGCTGGGCGTTTAATGTCCTTTGACCTTGAAACAGAAAAAATGAACCAACAATTGGTTACCGCAGCGATCCAAGCAGGTCTTGTTCAAAGTGCCCACGATTGTGCCGAAGGTGGTTTAGCGATCGCTTTAGCCGAATCCGCTTTTGACAAGGGCTTTGGTCTAAATGTGACCGTGTCATTGCCAGCAGCACAATTGTTTTCAGAAACCCAATCCCGATTTGTGCTTTCAGTCGCACCTGATAAGCAAGCAGCTTTTGAAGCGCTGGTAGGCGCTGCTGCAACAGCGATCGGGGAAGTGACTGCTGATGGCCAGATTCGCATGCAAGCACAAGATGATACGATCGAGATGCCCCTTACTGAGGCGAAATTGAAATGGGAGGAAGCCATTCCATGTTTAATGAAGTAAAGAGCCTCAACGAGGAATGTGGGGTTTTTGGTGTTTGGGGTCATCCAGATGCCGCTCGTGTCACCTACTTCGGACTACACAGTTTGCAACATCGCGGCCAAGAAGGTGCAGGGATTGTCACGAATGATGCGGGGAAACTCAATGGCCACCGTGATTTAGGGTTGCTAGCGGAAGTCTTTTCGGATGAACGTGTCCTCCAGCGTCTGACAGGAGATGCTGCCATTGGTCACGTTCGTTACGCAACTGCTGGTAATGGTAGCGTTGATAATATTCAACCATTTTTATTCAAATTTTTTGATCAGCAGATTGGCTTAGCTCATAACGGCAACTTGACGAATGCGAAAAGTCTACGGAAATCCTTAGAAAAGGCTGGTGCGATTTTCCACTCGAATTCCGATACAGAGATTCTCATGCACTTGATCCGTCGCAGCGAAGAACCGCTTTTTATGGATCGGGTCAAGGAGGCATTAAATCAAGTTAAAGGTGGATTTGCGTACCTTTTACTGACCGAAAATGCCATGATCGCAGCACTAGACCCCAATGGCTTTCGGCCATTGTCAATCGGGAAAATGGTCAATGGTGCTTATGTGGTGGCTTCAGAAACCTGTGCGTTGGAAGTCATCGGTGCGGAATTTATTCGTGATGTCCGACCAGGCGAAGTCGTGATCATTGATGATGCAGGCATTCAAATTGAACAGTATACCCAAGAAGTACAACCCGCGATATGTTCGATGGAGTTTATCTATTTTGCCCGTCCTGATTCCAACATCGCTGGCGTCAACGTCCATCGTGCCCGTAAAAATATGGGCCGTCGCTTAGCACAAGAGGCGCCGATCGAAGCGGATATGGTCATTGGTGTACCGAATTCATCCTTATCTGCTGCCAGCGGGTATGCAGAAGCTTCAGGTATTCCCTATGAATTAGGCTTAGTAAAAAATCAATACATCGCACGAACGTTTATTCAACCGACGCAGGAGTTAAGGGAACAAGGTGTACGGATGAAGCTCTCAGCTGTTCGTGGCGTAGTCGAAGGCAAACGAGTGATTCTAGTCGACGATTCGATCGTCCGAGGAACCACCAGCCGCCGTATCGTGCAACTGCTAAAAGAAGCAGGTGCCAAAGAAGTTCATGTACGTATCGGTTCGCCGCCTTTGCGCTATCCGTGTTTTTACGGGATCGACATTCAAACGAGAAAAGAATTGATCGCAGCCAAATATACGGAAGCTGAGATTTGTGAAAAAATCGAAGCAGATTCTTTGGCCTTTTTAAGTGAAGACGGGTTGATCGAAGCGATCGGTTTAGATTTTGACGCACCTTACTCAGGATTGTGTATGGCCTATTTCAATGGCGATTATCCAACCCCTTTGTATGATTATGAAGAAAACTATCTCGCGTCTTTAGCTGAATAAATTGTAGGCAAAAATGGTTTTTCAAACGAAGCAGTGAAGGACCGCTGGTTTACTTGCGTTAACGACGAATGAGCTGAATGAAGAAAAGCGGATGAATGATTGAGGAGGAACGAACGTGGCAAATGCATATGCAAAAGCCGGTGTCGATGTCGAAGCCGGTTATGAAGTAGTCGAACGGATCAAAAAGCATGTGAAACGAACAGAACGTCTAGGCGTGATGGGGGCAATCGGGGGTTTTGGTGGCTGTTTTGACTTATCATCGTACCAATTGAAAGAACCAGTACTCGTTTCTGGGACAGATGGTGTAGGAACTAAGCTTTTATTGGCGATCCAGCAAGAACAGCATACAACGATCGGCATTGATTGCGTCGCAATGTGCGTGAATGATATCGTCGCTCAAGGGGCAGAACCTATCTACTTCCTTGACTATGTTGCAGTCGGTAAAAACGATCCTGCAAAGATCGAACAAATCATTGCTGGTGTCGCAGAGGGCTGTGTGCAAGCGGGTGCTGCCCTGATTGGTGGGGAAACCGCTGAAATGCCGGGAATGTACCAACCAGAAGAATATGATCTTGCTGGCTTTGCCGTAGGAATCGTCGAAAAAAGTCGCTTGATCACTGGAGAAACCATCAAAGAAGGCGATGAGCTGATTGGTTTGCCTTCATCAGGCATTCACTCGAATGGGTACTCTTTAGTCAGAAAAGTCTTTTTTGAACAGCATGGCTATACAGGAGCAGAAACATTTGCAGAACTTGGCAACCAAACACTTGCAGAAAGTTTATTGACGCCAACGAGAATTTACGTGGATGCATTGAAGCCTTTATTGACAGAAGGATTGCTAGCTGGAATTTCTCATATCACTGGTGGCGGATTTGTTGAAAATATCCCGCGGATGCTGCCTGAAGGACTTGCGGCAGAAATCTCCCTAGACACTTGGCCGCAGTTGCCGATATTTGATCTGATCGCTGCTCATGGCGCGATTCCTCACCAAGAAATGTTCGAGATTTTCAATATGGGGATCGGTATGGTCTTAGCCGTTGCGCCAGAAAATGTTGCGGCAGTAATGGCGCTTCTATCTGCCAATGAAGAACCAGCGTATCGGATCGGTAAAGTGACGAAACGTGACAACGAAGCTGTCTGCTTTAAAGAGGCAGTCCGATGAGGATCGCCGTCTTTGCTTCTGGAACGGGCAGCAATTTTACAGCGATCGCCGATGCGATCCAGGCTAATGAAATCAAAGGGGCGCAGATCGGATTGGTCTTTTCCGATAAACCTGCAGCGCCAGTGATAGAAAAAGCTCGCGCAAGAGACTATGAAACGCTTGTCTTGGAGCCAGCGGCTTTTGCGTCAAAAGCAGCCTTTGAAAGGAAATTGATCGAAGAATTGCAGTATCATGCCATCGATTTTATTGTTTTAGCTGGGTATATGCGGATCATCGGGAACACCCTATTATCCGCTTATGAAGGCAGAGTCATCAATATCCATCCCTCGTTGTTGCCGAGCTTCCCAGGCAAATCTGGGATTGCCGATGCCTTCGCTTATGGCGTGAAAGTGACGGGGGTTACGGTTCATTATGTCGATGCTGGCATTGATACAGGGCCAATCATTGCCCAAGAAATCGTTCGGATTGACACCGACGATACGTTAACAAGTGTGACAGAGAAAATTCATCAAGTGGAACACCAAATCTATCCAGCTGTTTTAGCTGAAATTGTGGAAAAGGGGCTATCAAATCGTGAATAAACGTGCATTAATCAGTGTGTCTGACAAAGAGGGACTGGTACCATTTGTCCAAGAATTGACCAATTTAGGATTTGAGATCATTTCAACTGGCGGGACCAAAACCGTCTTGGAGGAAGCAGGGCTTCAACCGATCGGCATCGAAGCGATCACAGAATTTCCTGAAATGATGGACGGTAGGGTAAAAACGCTACATCCGCGGGTGCATGGTGGTCTGTTAGGGCGACGTGATCTGCCTTCTCATATGGAGGCAATGGCTGAGCACGGTATTTTACCGATCGACCTCGTTGTCGTCAATCTTTATCCATTTAAAGAAACGATCAGCAACCCTGATGTCACAGAAGCCGACGCAATCGAAAATATCGACATCGGCGGACCAAGCATGCTGCGTTCTGCGGCGAAAAACCATGCCTCAGTAACTGTTGTCGTTGATCCCAAGGATTACGACTGGGTTTTAACTGAGCTGAAGGAAGGCAATACGACGTTGGCATCAAGAAAGAAATTAGCTGCCAAAGTCTTCCGTCATACCGCAGCCTACGATGCCTTGATTGGTGAATACTTGACCAAAGCGGTGGCCGAAACAGAAACGGAGAACTTGACGAAAACCTATGTTTTGAAACAAACATTGCGTTATGGTGAAAATAGTCATCAGAAAGCTTCCTTCTATCAAGACGCATTACCCGTGCCCTATTCGATTGCCAGCGCAAAACAAATCCACGGCAAAGAATTGTCTTACAACAACATTAAAGATGCTGACGCTGCCTTACGGATCGCAGAAGAATTTACAGAGCCAACTGCGGTAGCCCTAAAGCACATGAATCCATGTGGAATCGGAAGTGGAGAAACGATTGCTGAAGCTTTCCAAGAAGCTTACGAAGCAGACCCAGTGTCGATTTTTGGCGGGATTATCGTCTTAAATCGTCCAGTTGATGTGGCAACTGCGCAGCAGCTGCAGCGGATTTTTCTTGAGATCATTATTGCACCTGCATTTGAAGAAGGAGCACTTGAAATCCTAACGAAGAAAAAAAATCTGCGCTTGCTGGTTGTTGATTTCGAAAAAGCAGCCAAACAGCCAGAAGTTGTCTCTGTCCTTGGGGGCTTATTGGTGCAAGAACCAGACAATCAAATGGAGTCACCAGCAGATTGGACCGTGGTGACCAAAAGACAGCCGACACCAGAAGAAATCGCAGCCTTGGCATTTGCTTGGAAAGCGGTGAAACACGTGAAGTCCAATGCGATCGTTTTAGCCAATCAACAGCAAACCGTCGGGATCGGTGCTGGTCAGATGAACCGCGTTGGTTCAGTGAAAATCGCTGTGGAACAAGCCCGTGAAAACAATAAATTGGCTGGTTCAGTGCTGGCAAGCGATGCCTTTTTCCCGATGGATGACAGTGTCGAATATGCAGCACAACAAGGAATCAAAGCGATTATTCAACCTGGTGGTAGTATCAAAGATCAAGAATCGATCGACATGGCAGATAAGTACGGTGTGGCGATGGTCTTTACTGGTGTTCGTCATTTTAAACACTAAGAAATAGGAGAAGACGATGAAAATACTTGTTATTGGTAGTGGTGGCAGAGAACATGCCGTCGCAAAAAAGTTTCTGCAAGACCCTCAAGTTGAAACAGTCTTTTGTGCAAAGGGCAATCCTGGAATGCGAAAAGACGGGATCGTGACAGTCGCAATTGAAGAGTCCGATCATGAAGGTTTGATTGCTTTTGCTCAAGAGCAGGAGGTTGATTGGACCTTCGTTGGTCCAGAAGTTCCATTACTAAATGGCATCGTAGATGATTTTCAGGCGGCGGGCTTGGAAATATTTGGTCCCAATCGACAAGCAGCGATGATCGAAGGATCAAAAGAGTTTGCCAAAGAATTGATGCGTGCCAATCACATTCCAACAGCTGACTATCAAAGCTTTACAGATAGTGCGCAAGCAAAAGCATATATCCAACTTAAAGGTGCACCGATCGTTATCAAAGCGGATGGCTTAGCGGCAGGCAAAGGCGTAGTTGTTGCTGAAACCGTTGATGAGGCGAATGCAGCTGTCGAAGCGATGCTGGAGCAAAATGCTTTTGGTGAAAGTGGTGCAAAAGTGGTGATCGAAGAGTTTTTGGCTGGCGAAGAGTTTTCGCTCTTGGCGTTTGTTAAGGACGAAGCCGTCTATCCAATGGTCATTGCGCAAGACCATAAACGTGCGTTTGATGGCGATTTAGGGCCGAATACAGGAGGTATGGGGGCGTACACACCAGTACCGCAGATTCCGCAAGAAATGGTCGATCAAGCGGTCAAAGAAGTTTTACTTCCTGCAGCAAAAGGAATGATTCTTAATAAGACACCATTTACTGGTATTCTTTATGCAGGTCTGATTGCTACTAATGACGGACCGAAAGTCATTGAATTTAATGCTCGTTTTGGTGATCCAGAAACGCAAGTCGTGTTAAGTCGTTTAGATAGTAGCCTGGCACAGATCATTGATGATCTCTTGCAGGATCGAGAGCCCGCGATCCGCTGGAATCAAGCGGCTTCGATCGGTGTCGTGATTGCATCGCAAGGATATCCTGGCAAGTATCAGCAAGGAATGCCTGTTCCATCTCCTCAAGGAGAAGGAACACAATTCTTTTATGCAGGAGTGGAGGAGACTGCTGATCAAGGCGATTTGACGGCAGCTGGTGGTCGTGTTTTTCTTGTGGAAGCTTCAGCTGAGAATTTAGCTACTGCCCAAAAGAACGTCTATGAAGCAATCAATAAATTGCCTTTGTCGGGTTTGTTTTATCGAAATGACATTGGTGACAAAGCCTTACACTATAGCAACTCATCAAAGGCGATGAAGTAAAGAACGTTTCAATGCGTAATGCAAATTGAAAGTAAAGGATGACTGCCAGTAGAACCAATCGGTTGTGCTGGTGGTTTTCATTTTATAGGAGGTTTTTTTGACGTTGGTGTAGCGTTTTCATCTTGTTGTGCTAAAATAAGAATGTAGTTTAAATAAGGAGGAACTTTACGTGAAAAAAATTAAATTCGGTCCCACTGATTTAGAAGTATCTAGCGTGATTTTAGGTTTGATGCGAATCAACAATGCCAAAGACCCAGTGAAAGTATTGACGACAGCGATTGAAAATGACATTACCTTTTTTGACCATGCCGATATCTATGGGCGCGGGGAGTGTGAAACGATTTTTGCGGAAGCGTTAGCAAAAACGGATGCCAAAAGAGAAGAGTTGTTCATTCAATCAAAATGTGGCATCGTTCCAGGTGAAATGTTTGATTTTTCGAAAGAGCATATCATTTCTTCCGTGGAAGGTAGTTTACAGCGTTTGAAAACCGATCATTTGGATGCGCTACTATTGCATCGCCCTGACACTTTGTTTGAACCAGAAGAAGTGGCAGCTGCCTTTGATCAATTAGAAAAAGACGGCAAAGTGAAATACTTCGGTGTCAGCAATCAAAAACCTGGTCAAATCGAATTGTTGAAAAAATATGTTTCCCAACCTTTAGTAGCGAATCAGCTGCAATTCGGGATCATGCATACGGGAATGATCGATCAAGGAATTCATGTCAACATGACGGATGCTGGTAGTGTCGATCATGATGGAGAAATTCTTGAATATTCTCGCTTGCATGAGATGACGATCCAAGCTTGGTCTCCGTATCAATATGGTTTCTTCGAAGGTGTCTTTATCGGTAACGAGAAATTCCCAGAGTTGAACGAAAAATTGACCGAACTAGCGGACAAGTATCAAACGACACCAACAGGTATTGCTTCTGCGTGGATCTTACGTCACCCTGCAAACATGCAAGTGATTGCTGGAACGATGACCCCACATCGGATCGAAGAAATCGCGCAAGCATCTTCGATCGTATTGACCCGCCATGAATGGTATGAGGTGTATAAAGCAGCAGGAAACATCTTGCCGTAATTTATTAGTAAATCCCGTTTTTTTCAGTACTTATAAGGATGAATGTTCGCAAAAGACGAACATTCATCCTTTTTTTTCAAAAAGTATTTCTAAAAAGCTTGTATTTCACTTCTAGGTGGTTTAAATTGTTGTGGGCGTTAAAAATAGGCTGAGGCCATTTGATGCTTGCTTCACTCTTAGTAAGATTTGGAGGATATTTTTATGTTTGACATGAAAGTTTTTGATTACGAAGATATACAACTGATTCCTAACAAGTGTATCGTGAACAGCCGTTCAGAATGTGATACCACGGTGACATTAGGCGGACACTCATTTAAGATGCCTGTCGTTCCTGCAAATATGCAAACGATTATTGATGATTCGATCGCAGAATTTTTAGCTGAAAATGGCTATTTTTATATTATGCACCGCTTTGATGAAGAAGCACGGATTCCATTTATCAAAAAAATGAAGAGCCGTGGCTTGATTGCTTCTATCAGCGTAGGTGTCAAAGAAAATGAATATGCCTTTGTGGAAGAACTAGCTGACAAAGAGCTTGTTCCTGATTTTATTACGATCGATATTGCTCATGGCCACTCAAACGCCGTGATCAATATGATCCAACACATCAAGAAGCATTTGCCAGCAACGTTTGTGATCGCTGGAAATGTTGGAACACCAGAAGCAGTTCGTGAATTGGAAAACGCTGGTGCAGATGCAACGAAAGTCGGCATTGGACCTGGGAAAGTGTGTATCACAAAGATCAAAACTGGTTTCGGAACTGGCGGCTGGCAGTTAGCAGCACTACGCTGGTGTGCCAAAGCTGCTCGCAAACCAATCATTGCAGATGGCGGCATTCGGACACACGGCGATATCGCTAAATCTGTCCGTTTCGGTGCAACAATGGTCATGATCGGTTCATTGTTTGCAGGTCATGAAGAATCACCTGGTGAAACGAAAGTAGAAAACGGCGTTGTGATGAAAGAATACTTTGGTTCTGCATCAGAATTTCAAAAAGGTGAAAAGAAAAACGTGGAAGGAAAGAAAATTTGGATTCAATACAAAGGTTCTTTGAAAGACACGTTAGTTGAAATGCAGCAAGACTTGCAGTCATCGATCTCTTATGCAGGTGGAAAAGATTTAGAATCGATTCGTAAAGTGGATTACGTAATCGTGAAAAATTCGATTTTTAATGGAGATACGATCTAAACAGGATACTAAAGAAGCGACCTTCTATTGGTCGTTTCTTTTTTTGTAAGAAGAACCATTTTGTTTTTCTGTTTTCTTCGTTATAATAGAAGCAACGAAGAGTAGAGGAGCGGGTGACCAAATGACAATCAAAGTGATGTCAGTGTTCGGTACCAGACCGGAAGCCATCAAAATGGCGCCACTAGTAAAGGAATTGGAAAACGACCCGCGTTTTGAATCGATCGTTGTGGTGACGGCGCAGCATCGAGAAATGTTGGATCAAGTATTAACGGTTTTTGAGATCACACCAGACTATGATCTGGATATTATGACTTTAGGGCAAACCTTGACAGGGATCACCACCAAAGTTTTACTGGATCTAGAACCGATCCTGCAAAAAGAAACTCCTGATATCGTGCTGGTTCATGGCGATACGACCACCGCTTATGCAGCCGCGACGGCCGCCTTTTATCAGCAAATTCCTGTGGGTCATGTGGAAGCCGGTTTGCGCACATGGAACAAAAAATCTCCTTATCCAGAGGAAGCCAATCGTCAGTTGATCGATGTCTTAGCTGATTTTTACTTTGCGCCAACTTCCCAAAGCAAAAAAAATCTGCTGGCTGAAAACCGCAATGAGGCTGCGATTTATGTAACAGGTAATACCGCCATTGATGCGATGCGTTATACGATCTCGGAGGAATACCAGCATCCAGAACTTTCCGCAGCAGATCAAACCATGATCCTACTAACAATGCATCGTCGAGAAAACTTAGGTGCTCCGATGCAGCAGGTCTTTCGTGCTTTAGCACAGATCGCAAAGGAGAAGCCAACGATCAAAGTGGTTTTCCCTATGCACAAGAATCCCCAAGTCCGAGGGATTGCTCAGGAGATTCTTGGGGAACTAGCAAATGTTACGTTGATTGAGCCTTTAGATGTCATTGATTTTCATAACGTTGCGAATCAAAGTACCTTGATTTTGACGGATTCCGGTGGTGTCCAAGAAGAAGCGCCGTCATTAGGCGTTCCTGTTTTGGTCTTGCGAGATACAACAGAGCGTCCCGAAGGTATTGCTGCAGGTACGTTAAAACTGATCGGTACGTCTGAAGCTGCGGTTTATCAAGAAACAAAGCGACTGCTAGAAGATCCAGAAGCTTACAATGCCATGGCACATGCAGAAAATCCATACGGCGATGGGAAAGCAAGCCAGCGAATCCTGCAAATTTTAGCCGATCATTTTTCGTGAGAGCTAGAGTGAATAATAATTCTCCCAGTATAGGTGAACATAGAGAAAGAGGCAGCTGTTTGTTAAATGGCTGTCTTTTTATATACATGAAACACGCGGGAACGCCGTTTCCATTTTTTCGTTGATTGTGACAAACGAAGAAGCTTGATTAAGTGTGAGTTTCGCTTTGAAAGGATTTCTGTTCATCTGCTCGTATATAAAGGTTTATCAAGTATAAAATCACATCAGTTCTTTAACGTTGTTATTTTATTGTAAGACCTTTCATTTGAAAACCTATGGAAAACTTTGAAAAAAGGGTACTTTTTTCCTTAGATGCTGTTGACATTGGTTAGGATAGCAGTTATTATGTGGGTAGTTGGAAGAAAGACTTCCGACGAACTGACATTTTATACAAATAATTGTTAGGTGAGGCTCCTATATGGACACAAGCTGCTGCCGCAAAAGCATCGAGAGATGCTTAGTTGGTAGGACAGGTCTAATCGTGAAGGTTAAACCCAAAGCAGCTGATAGCAAATTTGCTATCTACGCCCTATAGTGCTAAAGCTCTACAATGATCATGAGTTTTTTACGCATGCTTATTGGGAGCGTGCGTTTTTTTGTGTCTTTTGCGCGCGTTCCACAGTGACTTACCTAATAAAAAGAAAGGAAGATTCACATGGAATACCCCAGTCCCCAGATGAAACAGCGGAGTAGTTATCGAATCGCTAGGGGTGGCGTAAGCAACTCCTAAGTGCTAGGAGGAAAAAAAGATGTTAAAAAAACTATCGAAAGATCAAGAACTAAAATTACTTGCAAAATTGACCGAAAGAGAATTGTTGATGGAGATGCGGACCTCCTTTCAAGGGTTATCGGAAGAAGATGCTGCAGAGCGTTTAGCAGAGTATGGTCCAAACAAAGTCGACGCACAAAAACCAACACCCGCTTGGTTGATGATCTTAGGCGCTTTTAAAGATCCCTTTGTGTTAGTTTTAGCCCTATTAATGATTATTTCTTTTGTAACAGGCGATATTGAAGCAGTGATCGTGATGGGAATCATGATTTTAGCCAGTGTCATGATTACTTTCGTCCAAGAATACCGTTCCCAAAAAGCAAGCTTAGCGTTAAAAGAACTTATTGAAAATACTTGTTCCGTAACCAGAGATGGAATCACGAGAGAAATTCCAATGGATGAAGTCGTTCCTGGAGACATCGTCACCTTAGCAACTGGCGACATGATCCCTGCGGATGCGATCTTGATTTGGACCAAAGATTTATTTATCAATCAATCTTCATTAACAGGCGAATCAATGCCCGTTGAAAAATTTGTCGATGCTGGGATCAAAGAAAGCGATGAACAAATTTCTGCACTAGATATGCAAGATCTTGTTTTCATGGGTACCGATGTCTTAAGTGGTCAAGGAAAAGCCATTATTTTGAAAACCGGTCAAAGTACATTCTTTGGCGATATTGCTAAAAATGCGACCACGAAACGCGGCAAAACAACCTTTGAAGATGGCTTAACGAAAGTCAGCAAACTTTTGTTGCGAATGGTCATGGTTCTTTTCCCAATCGTTTTATTGATCAATGGATTAACCAAGGGTGATTGGGGCGAAGCGTTGTTCTTCGCGATTGCAGTAGCAGTTGGTTTGACGCCAGAAATGCTACCAATGATCGTTACCAGTAACTTAGCCAAAGGGGCGATCTCTTTGTCAAAAGAAAAAGTGATCGTCAAAGAATTGCCTTCGATTCAAAACTTAGGTGCAATGGATGTCCTATGTACCGATAAAACGGGTACGATCACCGAAGATCGTGTCGTGCTGGTACAACATTTAAACCCGTTTGGCGTAGAAGATAAACAAGTTCTTGATATGACCTATTTAAATTCTTACTATCAAACAGGGTGGAAAAACCTGATGGATATCGCAGTCCTAAACTACTATGAAGAAGAAGGTTTGGCAGCGCCATTTAACGATGTGACAAAAATCGATGAGATTCCTTTTGACTTTTCACGTCGCCGCTTGACGGTTGTTGTCAATGCGGATGGTCATCAACTGATGGTCACAAAAGGTGCAGCTGAAGAAATGGAACAAGTCTGCAAATACGTAGAAGTTGATGGCAAAGTGATGGAATTGACTCCTCAATTGAGAGAGCAATTACGTCAAGTGAACCTGCGCTTGAATAAACAAGGGATGCGTGTGTTGACAGTTGCCGTAAAACGCGATGCTCACGCAGATGCCGTTTATTCTGTAGCAGACGAACAAGACATGATCATGATTGGCTTTATGGGCTTCTTAGATCCAGCAAAAGAAACAGCCAAAACAGCGATTGCTTCTTTACACGGTCATGGCATCAATGTCAAAGTGTTGACTGGAGATAATGCGATCGTTGCGCAAAAAGTTTGCCGAGATGTTGGTATCGATGCAGATGAATACTTGTTGGGAACCGACATTGATCATCTGTCAGATGAAGAGTTAGCAGCGAAAGCTGCAAAAACCAATCTGTTTGCAAAATTAAACCCAATGCAAAAATCACGAATCATTGAAACCATTCAAGCAGCAGGCCATACAGTCGGCTTTATGGGAGATGGCATCAACGATGCGCCTGCTTTACGCACGGCAGATGTTGGCATCTCGGTTGATACAGCAGCAGATATCACCAAAGATGCCAGCTCGATCATTTTATTAGAAAAAAGTTTAAATGTCCTTGATAAAGGGGTCATCGAAGGGCGCAAAGTATTTACCAATATGATGAAGTACATCAAAATGACGTTGAGTTCGAACTTCGGGAATGTCTTCTCGATCTTAGTTGCTAGTGCCTTTTTACCTTTCTTACCAATGTTGTCCATTCAATTGTTGGTTCAAAACTTGGTGTACGATATGGCACAATTGACGATTCCATGGGATAATGTAGATAAAGCAGAGTTAGAAAAACCAGTCAAATGGCAAGTAGGCGGACTACTGAAGTTTACCGTCGGCATTGGACCGGTCAGCAGCATCTTTGATATTTTGACCTTCTTTGTGATGTGGCATGTCTTTAGTGCAAATACGATCCAAGAGCAAGCCTTGTTCCAAGCAGGATGGTTTATGATCGGCTTAACGACACAAACCTTAGTCGTTCACATGATCCGAACAAGAAAATTACCATTTATCAATAGTATTGCTTCACCGGCAGTCTTGATCTCCAGCGTCCTAGCAATTGCAGTTGGCTTCTTAGTTATCTTGACGCCATTGCACACCGTCTTCGATTTTGCGGCGTTGCCATCAAGCTACTGGCCATGGTTTATTGGTATCAATTTCGCTTATTTAGTAACAGTTGAATTTGCCAAACGCATTTACATTCATGTAACGAAAGAATGGATTTAAAAAAACAGGTCGGCGTTCTTCCTATGGAGGGGAGAATTGCCGATCTGTTTCTTTTTATCCAATCTCTGTATTATTTTTTTCTCATCTTAAGAAAATTCTTTTTGATTCAAGTCGAATCCTTCACAAGTAATAAAAGGAGGTTAATGGTGAATCTGTTTAGCCAAATGATGATTGCTGTACTATTCTTAAATAAAAAAAAGAATCTGAAAAGAAAAAATTGAAGAAAGCGATTGCTTTAATGTGATTAATTTCACTAATGTTTTCTTAAGAGTTGCTACAGTGGGAATTGTTTTATTAAAAAAAATACCCTTTTCACTTGTCATTTTCGAAGTTAAATGATAATTTATAAGAGTAAATGAAATTTCGATAGTACAGATTTAAACCCTGTTACATACGAAAGTGAATTTTTATATCAGAGAGGAAAGTGTGTCAAGATGGCAAAAAAACAAAAAGCACTTGATTTCCAAGCGATTTTGGAGCAAGTCAATGCAGATTTTCCAACTTACCAAGCTTTGGACAAAGACGGGAAAATTGTAAATCAAGAGTTAGTACCAGATTTAAGTGACGACGAATTAGTTGAATTGATGACTCGTATGGTATGGTCTCGTGTATTAGACCAACGCTCAACTGCGTTAAACCGTCAAGGTCGTCTAGGTTTCTTCGCGCCAACTGCTGGACAAGAAGCAAGCCAATTAGCAAGTCAATTTGCTTTTGAAAAAGAAGACGTTCTATTACCTGGTTACCGTGATGTACCACAGTTGATCCAACACGGTCTGCCATTGAAAGAAGCGTTCTTATGGTCACGTGGTCACGTTGCTGGGAACCTTTACCCAGAAGATTTAAAAGCATTGCCACCACAAATCATCATTGGTGCACAATACGTCCAAGCAGCCGGCGTTGCTTTAGGATTGAAAAAACGCAATAAGAAAAATGTTGTATTCACTTATACAGGTGATGGCGGTTCTTCACAAGGGGACTTCTATGAAGCAATCAACTTTGCAGGGGCATACCATGCAAACGCTGTATTCTACATCCAAAACAATGGTTTTGCGATCTCTACACCTCGTGAAGTACAAAGTGCGGCACCAACATTGGCACAAAAAGCAGCAGCAGCTGGGATCCCTGGTATCCAAGTTGACGGTATGGATCCATTGGCAGTGTACTATGTTTCTAAAGCAGCTCGTGAATGGGCAGCAAACGGCAACGGTCCTGTATTGATTGAAACCTTGACTTACCGTTACGGTCCACATACATTGTCTGGTGATGATCCAACCCGTTACCGTTCAAAAGACATGGACAGCGAATGGCAACAAAAAGATCCATTGGTACGTTTCCGTACTTACCTAACTGAAAAAGGACTTTGGTCTGAAGAAAAAGAAGAACAAGTCATTGAACAAACAAAAGAAGAAATCAAAGCAGCGATCGCTGAAGCTGACCGCGTGCCAAAACAAAAAGTTTCAGATTTCTTGAAAAACATGTTTGAAGTTCAACCACAAAACATTAAAGAACAAATTGCAACTTACGAAGCGAAGGAGTCGAAATAGTCATGGCACAAAAAACAATGATTCAAGCAATTACAGATGCCTTAGCTGTTGAAATGGAAAATGACAAAGAGATTTTAGTCTTTGGTGAAGATGTCGGTAAAAACGGCGGGGTTTTCCGTGCAACAGAAGGTTTACAAGAAAAATTCGGCGAAGATCGTGTCTTCGATACCCCTCTTGCTGAATCTGGTATCGGCGGCTTGGCTTTCGGTTTAGCATTAGAAGGTTTCCGTCCAGTTCCAGAAATCCAATTCTTTGGTTTCGTATTTGAAACCTTTGACGAAATCGTTGGTCAAATGGCGCGTACTCGTTACCGTATGGGTGGTACACGTAATTTACCAATCACTATTCGTTCACCATTTGGTGGCGGTGTGCATACACCAGAATTGCACTCAGATAACTTGGAAGGATTGATCGCTCAATCACCTGGTATCCGTGTCGTTATTCCATCAAACCCATATGATGCAAAAGGATTATTGATTGCTTCTATCCGCAGCAATGACCCAGTTGTTTTCTTAGAGCACATGAAACTTTACCGTTCATTCCGTGAAGAAGTGCCAGAAGAAGCATACGAAGTTCCTTTAGACAAAGCAGCAGTAACTCGTGAAGGTTCTGATGTTTCCATCATCACTTATGGTGCGATGGTTCGTGAAGCAATCAAAGCTGCTGACAACTTAGCGAAAGAAAACATCAACGCTGAAATCATCGACTTGCGTACAGTTGCTCCTCTTGATGTTGAAACGATCATCAAATCAGTTGAAAAAACTGGTCGTGTGGTTGTCGTTCAAGAAGCACAAAAACAAGCAGGTGTTGGCGCTCAAGTCGTTTCTGAAATTTCTGAACGTGCGGTTCTATCACTAGAAGCTCCAATCGGACGCGTGTCTGCACCAGATACGATCTTCCCATTCGGTCAAGCTGAAAACATTTGGTTGCCAAATGCAAAAGACATCGAAGACAAAGTGAAAGAAATCGTGAACTTTTAATAGTTGAAGAAGGGAAGAATAGAAAATGGCATTTCAATTTAAATTACCGGATATCGGTGAAGGAATTGCAGAAGGCGAAATCGTAAAATGGTTCGTCAAAGCAGGGGATACCATCAATGAAGATGATACCTTACTAGAAGTTCAAAATGATAAATCAGTGGAAGAAATTCCATCTCCAGTAACAGGAACAGTGAAAAACATCGTTGTCCCTGAAGGTACAGTCGCAAACGTTGGGGATGTCCTTGTTGAGATCGATGCACCAGGACATGAAGACAACGAAGGCGATGAAGGTGTAGCAGCAGAGTCTCAAACACCAGCAAAACCAGCGGCAGAACCTACAACGGAAACGGCTGAAGCATCAGCTGGTTCTTCTGAAGGCGCAGGCGTTTTCCAATTCAAATTACCAGATATCGGTGAAGGTATTGCAGAAGGTGAAATCGTAAAATGGTTCGTTAAAGCAGGAGATACCATCAATGAAGATGATACGTTGCTTGAAGTTCAAAACGACAAATCAGTGGAAGAAATTCCATCTCCAGTAACAGGAACAGTGAAAAACATCGTTGTTGCTGAAGGAACAGTCGCAAATGTTGGGGATGTTTTAGTTGAAATCGACGCACCTGGTCACAACAGTGCGCCTGCTTCATCAAGCACATCTGCAGAAGCACCAAAAGAAAAAGTGGAAACTTCTGGTTCAGCAAGTGTTGTTGAAGCAGCAGATCCTAACAAACGCGTCTTGGCTATGCCTTCTGTCCGTCAATTTGCTCGTGAAAAAGATGTTGATATTTCTCAAGTATCAGCAACAGGTAAAGGCGGCCGTGTAACAAAAGAAGACATCGAAAACTTCCTATCAGGTGGCGGACAAGCTGCAAAAGCTGAAACTCAAGCTCCTGCGAAAGAAGAAACAAAAGCTGCAGCAACTGAAAGCAAACCAGCAGCTCCAGCAAAAGCCTTCAAATCAAACTTAGGTGATTTAGAAGAACGTGTGGCCTTAACACCTACACGTAAAGCAATCGCTAAAGCGATGGTAAACAGCAAACAAACAGCACCTCATGTAACCTTGCATGATGAAGTTGAAGTAACAAACCTATGGGATAACCGTAAGAAATTCAAAGAAGTTGCTGCTGCAAACGGCACAAAACTTACTTTCTTACCATATGTTGTGAAAGCATTGACTGCAACAGTGAAAAAATTCCCTATCTTGAATGCGTCGATCGATGATGCAAAACAAGAGATCGTATACAAAAACTATTACAACATCGGTATCGCAACAGATACTGACCATGGTTTGTATGTACCAAACGTAAAAGATGCAGATCGTAAAGGCATGTTTGCTATCGCTGATGAAATCAACGAAAAAGCAAAACTTGCTCATGACGGCAAATTAGCTGCAGATGATATGCGTAACGGTACCATCACGATCAGTAACATCGGTTCAGTTGGTGGCGGCTGGTTCACACCAGTAATCAACTACCCTGAAGTAGCTATTTTGGGTGTAGGTACGATTGCGCAACAACCAATCGTAAACGCTGAAGGCGAAATCGTTGTCGGACGTGTGATGAAACTTTCATTAAGCTTCGACCACCGTATCGTTGATGGCGCAACAGCGCAACAAGCAATGAATAATATCAAACGTCTATTAGCTGATCCAGAGCTATTAATGATGGAAGGATGATTAACAAATGGTAGTTGGAGATTTTGCTGTTGAATTAGATACAGTTGTAATCGGTGCGGGACCTGGCGGCTATGTAGCTGCCATCCGCGCTGCTGAAATGGGACAAAAAG
This sequence comes from Enterococcus sp. 6D12_DIV0197, assembly GCF_002174385.1. Lineage (NCBI taxonomy): Bacteria > Bacillati > Bacillota > Bacilli > Lactobacillales > Enterococcaceae > Enterococcus > Enterococcus sp. 6D12_DIV0197. Next base: position 2,385,185 of record NZ_NIBN01000001.1, on the reverse strand, counting down.
TAGCAATCATTGAAAGAGAATACATCGGCGGCGTTTGTTTAAACGTTGGTTGTATCCCTTCAAAAGCTTTGATCGCTGCAGGTCATCATTACCAAGAATCTTTGGATTCAACAATGTTTGGTGTAACAAGTGAAAATGTTTCCCTTGATTTTACCAAAACACAAGAATGGAAAGACAACAAAGTCGTTAAAACGTTAACTTCTGGTGTTGGTTTCCTATTGAAAAAACATAAAGTTGAAACAATTGAAGGAGAAGCTTTCTTCGTTGATGATCACACATTGCGTGTCATCCACCCAGATTCAGCACAAACTTACTCTTTCAACAATGCAATCATCGCAACAGGTTCTCGTCCAATTGAAATCCCTGGTTTCAAATTCGGCGGACGTGTCCTTGATTCAACTGGCGGATTGGCATTAAAAGAAGTTCCTAAAAAATTCGTTGTTATCGGTGGCGGTGTCATCGGTTCTGAACTAGGTGCAGCGTATGCAAACCTAGGTGCAGAAGTAACAATCCTTGAAGGTTCTCCTCAAATCTTGCCAACCTATGAAAAAGACATGGTCAAATTGGTTGAAGAAGACTTTGCGAAAAAAGGTGTAACAGTCGTTACCAACGCAATGGCGAAAGAAGCAATTGACAATGGCGATAGCGTAACTGTGAAATATGCCGTAGATGGTAAAGAAGAATCAGTTACTGCTGATTACGTGATGGTTACTGTTGGCCGTCGTCCAAATACTGATGACATGGGCTTGGAACAAGCAGGTGTTGAAGTAGGCGAACGCGGATTGATCACGGTTGACAAACAAGGCCGTACCAACGTATCAAACATCTACGCAATTGGTGATATCGTTCCTGGTGCTGCATTAGCACATAAAGCCAGCTACGAAGCAAAAATCGCTGCTGAAGCAATCTCTGGCAAAAAAGTTGCTGTTGATTACAAAGCGATGCCTGCAGTTGCCTTTACTGACCCAGAATTGGCTTCTGTCGGTATGACCATCAAAGATGCCAAGGATGCTGGAATTGAAGCAAAAGCATTCAAATTCCCATTCTCAGGTAACGGTCGTGCGTTATCTCTAGGAAAAACCGAAGGATTCATTCGCTTAGTAACAACGGTTGAAGACAATGTGATCATCGGTGCGCAAATTGCTGGTTTAGGAGCAAGCGATATGGTTTCAGAACTTGCTCTTGCTATTGAATCTGGCATGAACGCAGAAGATATCGCGTTAACCATCCATCCACATCCATCTCTAGGTGAGATCACAATGGATGCTGCTGAGTTAGCTCTAGGTTTACCAATCCACATTTAAGCTTTTTGAAACTCGTTCATCATTTGGTGAACGAGTTTTTTTATCACCAAAAATAAAGCGATCCTAAGCTATTGACAGAATCTTCTGTAAATGATACGATGCTCTTAATATTTCAACCGTTGATGAGGAAAGTACATTGATTTGGCAAGCCTAGAGAGTCTTCGTAGGGTGCAAGAAGAACTTGTAGAATCAATCGAAAATGGCCTCAGAGGTGATCTTCTGAACTTGTACGAAAGATAAGGAGATCCGGGTGCGCCCGCTATCGCGTCAGAGTATAACGACGTTTATTTGTCGCGTACTTGCTGAGAAGCATGCTGGAAAGTCTGCTTGAATAAAGGTGGTAACACGTAAACACGTCCTTTGATATCTCGATATCAGAGGGCTTTTTTATTTGTATTATTAAGGAGGAATAGTATGACAGAAAGATTTGAGACGATTCAATTACACGGAGGACAAACACCAGATCCTACCACAGGGAGTCGCGCCGTACCCATTTATCAAACCACATCGTATGTGTTTGAGGACGCAGATCAAGCGGCAGCGAGATTTAGTCTTAGTGAGAATGGCAATATCTATACCCGTATTACCAATCCGACAACGGCTGTTCTAGAAGAACGATTAGCCCTCTTAGAAGGCGGTGTCGGTGCGTTAGCAACGGCTTCTGGCTCAGCAGCGATCACCTATGCGATTTTAAATCTTGCACAAGCAGGAGATCATATCGTTTCTGCTGCTTCAATTTATGGGGGGACCTATAATTTATTCGCTCATACGTTGCCAGATTTTGGCATCACTACAAGCTTTGTTGATAGTGAAGATCTGGCAGCACTAAAAGCAGCCATCCAAGAAAATACTAAAGCAGTTTTTCTAGAGTCTTTAGGCAATCCAGATATTGATATTGCCGACTTTAAAAAGATTGCAGCGATCGCTCATGAAGCAGGGATTCCCCTCATCATTGACAATACCTTTGCGACTCCCTATCTGTTTCGAGGATTTGAGCATGGGGCGGACATCGTCGTTTATTCCACGACAAAATACCTCGGTGGTCACGGTGCTGCTTTGGGAGGGGCCATTATCGACAGCGGCAACTTTGATTGGACAAATGGCAAATTTCCCAAGCTGGTCGATCCCGATCATAGCTACCATGGAATCTCATGGGTAGAAGCCGCTGGTAACGCTGCCTATATCACTCGAGCACGAACGATTCTTTTACGGGATACAGGCGCTGCGATTTCTCCCTTCAATTCATGGGTGTTGCTGTTAGGCATCGAGACGCTTTCGTTGCGGATGGAACGTCATGTAGAAAATGCGCAACAAGTTGCTGAATTTTTAGCCAAGCACTCGGAAGTCTCTTGGGTTCATTTCCCAACACTGCCGGACAGCCCCTATTTTGAACGGGCGCAGGAGTATTTCCCCAAAGGGACCAGTTCCGTCTTTTCCTTTGGATTAAAGGGTGGAGCAGAAGCAAGCAAAACCTTTTGTGGCGCAACCAAGCTCTTCTCTTTGCTGGCAAATGTCGGGGATGCAAAGTCCTTGATCATCCATCCAGCTTCGACGATCCATTCCCAGCTTAGCGTAGAAGAACTTGCAGCAGCCAAAATTCGTCCAGAGACGATTCGCCTATCCATTGGATTGGAAAACATCAACGATCTATTGGAAGATCTCACGCAAGCCTTCCAACAGCTCTAAATAGTTGAAGCAGTAGGAAAAGCGCAGGATACTATGCTGCGCTTTTTTGTTGTCGGTTAGTGTTTCAAATAAAACTGCGGTTTCTGTTGATAGAAGGATAGTAAATCCATCGGTTCTATGCTATATTTAGTTGCTAAAGAATATGGATAAGGTGGGGGATGTATGCGTAATCATGCAAGTGACAAGAGGATTCGGTTTTACTACACAAGTTTGCAATTTCTTTATTGGATGATGTTTTGCTCAATCTATGGCTTTGCGACCCTTTTTTTGATTTATTTCAAGGTCGATCCAGCAAAAATTGGCGGTATTTTAGCCTTAGTCAATATTGCGTCTACGATCTTGCAGCCCTTCATCAGTCAAGTCATTATCAAAAAAAGTAAAGTACCGCTGATCGTTGTCTTGAAAACGATGACAATCGGCGTGGTCGCGGTGCTCTTAGCAGGTGTGATTTTCCCTGAATTCTCAATACTGACCTATGTTTTAGGAGGGATTTTGCTCGTTTCCATGCAGTCCTTTCTCAACGCCTTGGCGTTTGAATACACGAATAGCGGCAACAAAATCAATTTTGGTTTTTCGCGTGCGGGTGGGTCACTAGGATTTGCGGGGACCTCCTTTTTATTGGGGCAGCTCTTAGAGGAGTTTTCGGCAGCCCTTTTGCCTATGATCGCTATCGGGCAGGCTGTTTTGTTTCTCATTATTTTGCTTTTACTGCCAGCGATCAAGAAGCCAGAAATGCCCGTGATGCTGACAGAACAAAGTCATTCAGGGGCCTTTTTGAAAAAATATCCTTTTTTACTCTTTCTCTTTGTCGGGTTTAGCTTTCTTTTCAGCTTCCACACGATGATCAACAGCTTTTTGGCACAAATTTTTGCCGATATTGGCGGTGGCAGTAAGGAAGTTGGCATCGCCCTGATGGTTGCGGCGTTATGCGAATTGCCAGGCATGATTTTCTTTGAACAGTTAGTGAGGATACGGTCTAGCCGTTTTTGGCTGTTGTTTTCCAGTGTTGCCTTTGCCATTCGTGGGGTGCTGATGCTGTTGATCAGCTCCATTATCTTGATGGAATTGAGCCATTTGATGCAAGGAGTTAGTTTTGCTTTGTTTATTCCAGCTTCGGCTTATTTGTTCAACCATAGTTTGGCAGATGAAGATCGGGTTTTTGGACAAACGATTATTATCATTGCTACCACGATCGGTGGCGTGATTGGCAATCTTTTGGGCGGGATGCTGATCCAAAGCTTCGGTGTTTGGGAAATGCTTTTGGTTGGGACTGGGTTTGCCGTTCTAGGTGCTGCATTGACCTTTATCGGTGTGAAAAAAATCCCTAAAAGTAACAAGAAACTAGCGATCCTAAGCGAATGATCGATAGGTAGAAAAAAGAGTTGCGGCCGTATTTGCTTCGGTCGCAACTCTTTTGAATCTGATTAACGGGTACTATTTCTTTTCTAATACAGCGATAAATTCCCGCATATAGTCTGGTAGATCTGGAGGACGGCGGCTGGAAACGATATGTCCATCCGTAACCACAGGTGTATCCACCCATGTGGCTCCAGCATTTGTCATATCATCTTTGATGCCTGGTGTACTGGTGACCGTCTTGTCTTTCAAGATATTCGCAGAAATCAAGACCCAGCCTGCATGACAGATTTGACCAATGACTTTTTCGTCTTTGTCCATCGTTTGCACGAAAGAGATGACCTCTGGGAAACGTCGTAATTTATCAGGCGCCCAACCACCTGGAACTAAGATGGCATCGTAGTCATCGGCATGAATATCAGAAAAAGCATAGGCTGATTCTGCGGGTACACCGTATTTGCCAATATACGTTTTATGCGCTTCTTCACCGACTAAATCGACTTGCGCGCCTTCTTCCCGTAACCGATGGACCGGGTACCACAGTTCTAAATCTTCGAAATCATTGTCGACTAAGGCAATGATTTTTTTGTTTTCTAAACGCAAGAGAATTCCTCCTTTTTCTTGTTATTCTTACTGTAACATCATGCAAAGAGAAACACCAAAAGTATGCTTCTTAAAAAATGCCAAGAAGCTATTTTGAGAATGGTCATTCAGAGAAATGGTAGTGATGTAAGCGTTGTAATCATTAGGAAAGTAAGAGATAATGAAAGAAAGCCAAAGGAGGCGAAGATGTGGAAGCATTCGAAAATGCTCGAAAATTTATTTACAAAAACGCGCGCCCTTTAGACCTTGCTCGTTGGCAGTATCATTTTGAAAATGGATCTCGCGAGGCTGTATTACAGGCGTTACAATTCTACCAAAATGAAGATGGTGGGTATGGGCATGGTTTGGAACCTGATCATTGGAATCCCAACAGTACACCGATTGCAGTGTGGGAGGCATGTCGAATTTTAAGAGAGCTTGAATGCCTTCATTCGACAAATCCACAAGTCCAAGGGATTTTAAGGTATTTAGCTAGTGGAAAAGAGTTTTCTGAAGGGAAATGGTTCAACCAAGTGCCGTCAACGGTATCCTATCCGCATGCGATTTGGTGGGAAAGTCCTGTAGGCGTGCCAGCAGACAACCCAACAGTAAGTCTAGCTGGTATGATCTTAAAAACAGGGGAAGCTACCCTCTATCAAAAAGCACAAGAAATCGTCGAAACAGCAGTTGCAAGTTTCCTTAAGGAGCCAACCAGTGAAATGCACACATTAGTCGTCTATCTAGAATTATTACAAGACTGTGAAGAAATCCAGTATCAGCCTGTTTTAGCAAATGAACGCTTTCGCGAGATCTTATTCCAGCAAATTCGCCATACTGTCTCAAACGAGCCAGAAGAGTGGTTCACGTCTTATGTCAGCAAACCTTCAAATTTTTTCTTTACAAGAGAGCAGCTGCTTGGGATCTTTAGTGAAGAATTATGTAAAAAAGAAGCCCAAGAAATTTTAAAATACCAACAAGAAGATGGATCATTTGTCATTCCATGGCAATGGGGAACGGATTACCCAGAGTTTTTCATAAGTAAACAGTGGTGGAAATCAATTACTATCATTAAAAATTTTTTGTTTTTGCAGGCTTTTCTAGACGAACCTTTTTGAAATTGGTCATTTTCTAATAAGCAATCTCGTTGAAAGAACAAAGGAATTTCCTTCTTATTTGAGATTCATGGGTTTCAGCTTCTAAAAATCTCAATAGTTTGTATACAAGAGGTACATTCATTGCTAGGATGTACCTTTTTTGCAGCGGAGGCTCTGACCTATTTTTAATTTTGTGGTACACTGAATAAGATGAATAGGAGTGGTAATATGCGGGATTATCAATATCCTCTTGACTTAGATTGGTCGACAGATGAAATGGTCGTCGTCATGAAGATGTGGGAACGATTAGAACAAGCCTATGAAAAAGGCCTTCCTAGTAGTACGTTTCTTGAGGCGTATCAAGCCTTTAAGAAAGTCGTTCCTAGCATTGGCGAGGAACGCCGTTTAGGCAGAGAATTTGAAGAACTATCAGGCTATTCGCTGTACCATGCTGTGCAGGCAGCGAAAAAGACTGAGGGAAAACTAAAAATGAAAGGGTAGATCAACGAATGCATGAAATCGTTAATGAAGTTCGCCAGTGGATGATCGCTGCAGGTGAAACGATCAAAGACAATTTAAATAAAGAAGACTTAGTGGTCGAGACAAAATCAGGACGGAAAGACTTAGTGACAGAATTGGATAAAGCCACGCAAGATTTTCTGATTGGTAAGATCCAATCCTATGATCCGGATGCCAAAATTTTAGGTGAAGAAAACGGACTGGACACACTTGCCGACATGAGTGGGCGGGTCTTCATCATTGATCCGATCGATGGAACGATGAATTTCGTGTTAGAAAAAGAAAACTTTTGTATCATGATCGCGATTTACGAAGAGGGCAAAGGGCGCTTTGGCTTTGTCTATAATGTTATGAAAGATGAATTCTTATGGGGTGGTCCAGAGATTGGTGTCTATAACAATGGCGAGAAGATCGAACCGCCGAAAGATATTGCCTTATCCGAAGGTCTCGTTGGCTTGAATTCGCCTATGTTGATCCATAACCGCCACCACGAAACCGAGGTCAGTGACAAAGCATTAGGCATTCGTATGACTGGCTGTGCTGGGGTAGAGCTGATTGCCCTCGCTAAAGGACAAAGAGCAGGCTATCTTTCTCATCTTGCGCCATGGGATTATGCGCCAGGGGGCGTTTTGTTAGAAACCCTTGGATTAAAAATGGCAAACATCAAAGGAGAGCCGCTATCCTTGAATGGACGGGAATTGTTCGTAGGCGGTACACCGAAAGCTTTTGAAGAATTATTGGCGATCGTCAATCAATAAGGAAGCTTGCGTACTATCTGATAATCGATGAACTGATACGCATAGAAAAAAAGGCTGGAAACTCCGTTTCCCACTCGTTGGACCTGGTGGGAGTCAACGCTGTCCTTAAGTAGCGAAAACGGTAGCCCAGCCTTTTTAGTTCGCAGTAAGTTCTTTTTGTACCAGCTTTAATGCTTCACTGACGATTTGATCCATATCTAAATACCGATAGGAGCCGAGACGTCCACCGAATAAGACTTGCGACTGTTTCGCTGCCAGCTGTTTGTATTTTTTATACAGCTGGTTATTTTTTTCGTCATTGATTGGATAGTAGGGCTCAGCATCCGTCGTGAATGGCGCTGGATATTCCTTGGTCAGAATGGATGTGCCAGGATCACCTTGCTTATCGAAGTGTTTCCATTCCATGCTGCGCGTATAGGGAATCCGTTCATCCGTGTAATTGATCACGGGATTTCCTTGAAGGTTTGGTGATGGATGTTTGGTTGTTTCAAAACGTAACGAACGATATTCTAGAGGACCGTATCTTTGGTCGAAAAAGGCATCGATCGGTCCTGTATAGATTATTTTAGGAAAACGTGCTAAATAGGCTGCTTTTTCAGCTTCAAAGTCCGTTTTCAAACAAACATCGATCCGATCATCATCTAATAATTTCTGGAAAATCGGCGTATAGCCGCCTTCGGGAATCCCTTGAAACCGATGATTGAAATAATTGTTATCATAGGTGAAACGAATCGGCAGTCGACGAATGATAAAGCTCGGCAGCTCGCGAGGGGGCTTTCCCCATTGCTTCTGAGTATAGCCGGCAATCAGCTTACGATAAATATCGGTTCCCACTAATTGGATCGCCTGTTCTTCAAGATTTTTAGGCTTACCTTTCACTCCAGCACTTTCAATCTGTTCAGCGATCATCGCTTGTGCCTCTGTCGGTGTTCGTACCCCCCAGAGTTGATAAAAGGTGTTCATATTAAAAGGCAAATTATAAAATTGATCTTGATAGTTCGCTAAGACTTGATTGGTAAAAGGAATGAAGTCAGCAAAGCGATGCATGTATGCCCAAATATGTTTACTATCCGTGTGGAAAATATGGGCGCCGTATTGATGAACGGTGATGCCGTCTTCTTGATAAGTATATAAGTTGCCTCCGATGTGGTCACGCTTATCGATCACCAGACAACGATGCCCTTTTCTGGCTGCTTCATGGGCAAAGATCGACCCGAATAAGCCCGCACCAACGATCAAGTACTGGTAGTTGCCAGTCTTCATGTGTTCGCTCCTCTCAGCTTTTGTTTAAGATATACAAATTCTAAGATAAAGGCTGCCACCGATCAAAGCAAGCGTTTTCTAAAAGAGTCAAAGAATCTTTATAATTGGCTGGTTATTCATGAGCAAAAAGCGACCGTTCATGAAAGGGCGCTCATTGCTTGGCGCTTCCATGATAAACTACTGCTAGTAGATTTATAGACGTATGATTTATACATAGCAGAAAGTTGGGTTTAGATGAATAGCCAAGAAAAAATCGCAGAATTAACACGTTTACAAAAGGCATTGTTTGTTTCAGGAAAAAATACTTGGGAGACACATGAGCTACCAGCGATCTGTCCATCGATTTTTATGGCAGATGGTCCGCACGGTATTCGTAAACAAATGGGAGAAGCAGATCACCTGGGGCTGAATGAAAGCGTTCCAGCAACTTGTTTTCCGCCGGCGGCAACAATTGCAAACAGCTGGGACTGTGAACTTGCTGCGAAGGTTGGTGAATGTATTGGATCAGAAGCAAAAGCGTTAGAGGTTGATGTCGTTTTGGGTCCAGGTCTGAACATCAAGCGAAATCCTAAAGGCGGGCGCAATTTTGAGTATTTCAGTGAGGACCCTTATTTGGCAGGGAAAATGGCGGCTGCAAATATCAGAGGTATTCAAGAAAACGGGACGATTGCCTGCCCGAAGCATTTTGCTGTCAATAGTCAAGAAACGAGACGAATGGCATCGGATTCCATCGTTGATGAGCGGACATTACGAGAAATGTATTTAACAAATTTTGAAATCGCCGTCACTGAAGGAAAACCTAAAAGTATCATGAGCGCCTATAATATGATCAATGGCATTTACGCCAATGAAAACAAACGCTTATTACAAGAGATTCTCCGAGATGAATGGGGATTTGCTGGCTTTGTTGTCTCCGACTGGGGCGGGGATAATGACCATGTTGAAGGGGTCAGAAATGGCTGTCATTTGGCGATGCCAGGGCAAGGGATCGCTGGCGCACAAGAAATTATTGAAGCAATTGAAAGGAATCGTTTGGCTGAGTCGGAGCTTGATGTACGGGTTGCTGAACTAGCAGCGGTCTTCTCAGAGACGAAGAAGCAATCTGGAACAGATGCGATCGATTGGGCACAGCATCATACAGTCGCAAGAGAAGCAGCCAGAAGCAGCGTGGTTCTGCTTAAAAATGATGACAACTGCTTGCCTTTAAATCCTAAGCAAAAGGTTGGAATTATTGGCGATTTTGCTCAAACACCTCGGTACCAAGGTGCGGGGTCTTCGATGGTAAATGCGAAACAAGTCGAGTCGATTTTAGAAAAGATTGGCGATTATACTCCTGAAATGGCAGGTTATGCACAAGGCTATGTCCGAAAAAGTAGTAGTAAAACAGCAACAGAACAAGCAGCATTGATCGAAGAAGCTGTTTCTTTAGCAGATGACTGTGAGGTTGTGCTGGTCTTTGCCGGACTTGATGAGAGCTATGAAAGTGAAGGGATCGATCGTGAGACGTTGGCGATGCCCGCAAATCAAAATCAGTTGATTGAAAAACTTTGTCAGACGACTGCAAAAGTAATTGTTGTTTTATCTGCGGGAGGGGTTGTTGAAATGCCCTGGCTGGATAAAGCTGCTGGTGTGCTTCATGGCTACTTAGGTGGACAAGCAGGCGCTTCAGCGATGCTTGATGTGATCTTCGGTCGATATAATCCGAGCGGAAAACTAGCAGAAAGTTATCCATATTCCTATGACGATGTTTTGTTCGGTCAAGAATTCCCAGCAACAAGCCGCTTTGCCTATTACAAAGAGCGACTGTTTGTTGGCTATCGCTATTATGACACGTTTAAAAAACCAATTTTGTTTCCGTTTGGCTACGGTCTAAGTTATACGGAATTTGCTTATAGTGGTTTAATCATTGAAGAAAATCAGGTAAAATTTACAATTGAAAATGTTGGAGACAGAGATGGTGAAGAAGTAGTCCAATTGTATGTTGGTTTGAAAGAAAGTCAACTGATGCGACCGAAAAAAGAATTAAAAGGATTCAAAAAAGTAGCCTTAGCCAGTGGTGAAAAACGCACGGTCACATTGCCTTTTGATGATAAGACCTTTCGTGTTTATGACAGCCAACAAAATTGCTGGGCAGTTGAGGCAGGAGAATATACCCTATTTATTGGTGGGAATTGTGAAGAGAGCCAACTTCAAGGCACGCTTTTGATCGATCAGAAAGCCGCCACTTTACGACCAAGAACGGTGAACGAACAAGCTATTTATCCTGAGCGGATCGAACAAGCAACGCTACATGATTTTGCACAGTTTTTGAACCAACCATTACCGCAAGAATCAAGCGATCAGCCATTAGCCAAAAACAGTACTATTGCAGAGTTGCAGCAGGCAAAAAGTCCTCTAGGTCGTTTGGTTTTTCTTGTCTTGAATACCATGAGGAAGCGCAACGAAAAAAAAGGAAAATTGGATCTAAACTTATTATTCATTTGGAACATGCCGTTTCGTGGCATCGCCAAAATGACCAATGGGATGGTCAGCATGGCAATGATCGACCAATTGTTGATTATATGCAACGGGCACTTCTTCAAAGGAAGCTTCGGGCTTTGTCGGGCATTTATCCGCAACAAAAAGCTACAAAGAAAGTATAAGAAACAACTATCGCAGCTTCACTGATGGTTTCATGTTTTTCAAAAGACAAAAATAAATCTGCTGCAACACTTTGGGGAAAGAAGCAAAAAAAGTTAAATGTGGGGAAGGGATCAAGCGTGAAAACTTTAAGTATAATTGTTCCATGCTATAATTCGCAAGATTATATGGAACGCTGTATTGATTCATTATTAGTAGGAGGGGAAACCGTTGAGATCATTATTGTAAATGACGGGTCCCATGATCAAACCGGAGCGATCGCTGAACGCTATCAGCGTTCTTACCCAAAGCAAATCAAAGCAGTCCATCAAGAAAACGGCGGACATGGTCAAGCGATCAATACGGGCTTAGAAGTTGCTAGTGGCACCTTCATCAAAATCGTAGATAGCGACGATTGGGTAGATGAAGAGGCATACCAACAAATTTTGACTTTTTTGACAAGCGATTCACAGGCAAATTCGATCGATATGGTTATCAGCAATTACGTCTATGAAACCCAGTGGAAGAAAAATAAGCGTTGCATCCATTATCAACGCTTCTTGCCAGAAAATAAACCATTCGGCTGGGCGGACGTGCGTTTTCCATTCAGTAAGTACCTATTGATGCACTCAGTGATCTATCGCAAAAGCATATTAGAAAAAGCAAACTTGCAGTTGCCCAAACATACCTTTTATGTAGATAATCTGTATGTCTATGAACCATTGCCGTACGTCAAAAAAATGGTCTACTTAAATGTCGATTTTTATCGCTATTATATTGGTCGATCGGATCAGTCCGTCAATGAAAAAGTGATGATCAGTCGTATCGACCAGCAATTGAAAGTCAATCGGACAATGATCGATTACTATCTTTCACTGGATCAAGCTGGCAAAGAAGTCACTCATTATATGCGACGATATTTAGAAGCAATCACAACTGTTTCAACGATTTTGTTGATCAAAGAAGGGTCGAAAGAAAGTTTGCTAAAGAAAAAGGATCTTTGGAAGTTGATTCGCTCTCGAGATCAGCTGTTGTATTTTCGTTTACGGTTCGGTCTCTTAGGACACGGCGTCCATTTTCCAGGAGCTATCGGGCGAAAAGCTTCCTTAGGCTTTTACCACCTTGCTCAAAAATTTTATGGCTTTAATTGATGCAACTTATATTAGATGAGATCGTTTCAATACTATGGACAAACCTTACGGATAAATGAGGTTTGTCCTTTTTCTTTTTAGAATCATAACCGTTCGTGCAAAAAAGTCGACCATTCGTGAGAAAGCGTTTTTTCGCTTGTTGTGCACGCTATAATTGGTTTCGTAAAGAATTGAGGAAGAAAGAGGGATTCTTTTGGAGATCATAAATTTTAATGAAGGTTGGGTCTGTGGTGTTTTAGGCACAAACAATCAGAAACCTGTTTCCATCCCACATGATGCAATGCGCGAAGAGCCACGAAGCGAATCGAGTTTAGGCGCTGCCAACATCGGCTGGTATGAAGGACTTGATTACCTCTATAAGAAAACATTTTTCGTGCCTGCGGACTACCAAGAAAAAAAAGTCGTTTTTGAATTTGAAGGAGTCTATCGCAACGCCGAAGTGATCATCAACGGAAAAAAGGCTGGTTTTCGTCCATACGGATACACCAACTTTTATGTTGAAGCGGATGCTTTTTTGCATTTTGGATCGGAAAATACTATAGAGGTCATTGCTCGAAATTCCGATCAGCCAAATAGTCGCTGGTATACGGGCACAGGGATTTACCGTCCCGTCAATCTACTCGTTTTACCGAAAAAGCATCTTTTGCTAAATGGCATAAAAATCACTACTGTATCAACAAAACCACCAGTCATTTCATTGACTTTAAAATCCAACAGTAAAGGCGAAGCGCTGTTCTCGATTATCGATGGGGAGGAAGTGATCGCAAGGTCAAATGTCTCGATCGACGGATCAGCACAGATCAACCTACCGCTGCCCAATGCAAAGGCATGGTCACCAGAAGAGCCGAACTTATACCAGTGTCAAATTGAGTATGAAGGCAGTCAGTATCAAACTCGATTCGGCTTACGAACGCTGACATGGGATTCGGAAGCGGGGCTTTTGATTAATGGGGTTCGTCGCATTTTAAAAGGTGCCTGTATACATCATGACAACGGTTTGTTAGGCGCAGCTGCTTTTCCAGATGCCGAAAGACGAAAAGTCAAACTCTTGCAAGAAGCTGGCTATAATGCGATTCGTTCAGCCCATAATCCTTGCTCAAAAGCACTACTTGATGCTTGTGACGAGTTGGGAATGCTGGTCATGGATGAATATGTCGACATGTGGTACACCCATAAAACCCGTTACGATTATGCTAATGATTTTAGTGATTGGTGGCGTCAGGATCTTGCTGACATGGTGGACAAAGATTTTAATCATCCTAGCGTGATCCTCTATTCGACGGGGAATGAAGTCTCGGAAACAGCCGAGCCACGGGGAATCGAGCTGACGAAAGAACTAACGGAACACTTGCATGGGTTGGACCCAACGCGACCGGTAACATGTGGTGTCAACATCTTTTTCAATTATCTAAGCTCACTAGGCTTTGGGGTCTATACTGATGAAAAAGCCCAAAAAGAAAAGAAAAAAGCTGTCGGAAGTGAGTTTTATAATAAGCTGGCTGGTTTGTTGGGCGATAAGACCATGAAGTTGGGGGCAACCCTCAGAGGAAGTGACCGTACGACCTATGAATCATTTGCCAATATGGACATAGCCGGCTACAATTACGGCATTTTACGCTATAAAAAAGACTTGAAAAAATATCCGAAGCGGCTGATTTTAGGGACAGAAACTTTCTGTAAGGATGCTTTTTATTTCTTGGAACTGGCAAAAAAACACCCTCGAATTATTGGAGATTTCGTGTGGGCAGGCATGGACTATATCGGTGAAGCCGGTATTGGTTCGTGGGTTTATGAAGATGCCTATCCTAAAAATGCCAGTCCAGCTGGTTGGTTGACCGCTGGAAGCGGTCGCTTGGATATCACTGGTGCAGCAGGTGGCGAAACCCTTTACACAAAAGTGGCATTCGAAAAAACCACAACGCCCCTTTTAGCGGTGAAGCCTGTTTATCAAAAAGGCAAACATTCACCATCCGCATGGAAATTGACGGATGCGATGCCTTCTTGGACATGGCCGGGCTGCGAAGGTCAGAAAGCCGAAGTCGAAGTCTATGCTCGAGCGGCTCAAATCGCTCTTTATTTGAATGATCAGCTTGTCGTTAAGAAAAAAATGAAAAATGATTGTCGAACCGTCGTCAAGACCACTTATCAAAGTGGCACATTGACCGTTGTTGCTTATGACGAAAATGAGCAAGAAATTGGCCGTAGTTCTTTAGTGACCGCACAAAAAGAAACTCAGTTAACGCTTGAACCTGAAAGTAGTACTGTTTCTCCTCGAGGGCTGGCCTTTATTCGTTTGCGGTATACCGATCGCAACGGCATTTTAAAGCCGATGGAAAACCATGAAGTCGCGGTTTCTGTCAAAGGCGGTAAGCTATTAGGGTTAGGTCATGCTTGTCCTTACAACCCAGAAGGCTATACTGGTTCGAAAACGAAAACCTATTATGGCGAAGCACTAGCGATCGTGCAAGCTGATTCTGAAGCAAACGAAATCGAACTGATGGCAGCTGACGGAAGTAGGTCTGAGCGTACAGCCATTCAGATAAACGAAGTAGTGAAAAAAAGCAATGACACGAAATGAAGGAGGATGTATGCTAGAGATTACGCGTTTTACTGTTGAAGATTTAGAAAAGGAATGCGTCACTGATAAGTCCAATCCTTGTTTTTCCTATACCGTTGCCAGTCAAAGACAAAATACAACGATCAAAAAAGCAGTCTTAACGCTGGGGGAATGGACGTGTGATGCGACCAATGGGAATCATCATTATTACGATGGTCCGCCATTGGAGCCTTTCTCCGCCTATACCGTCCATTTGACAGTAGAAGATGATCAAGGGAATCAAGCAGCAGCCGGTTGCGATTTTGAGACGGGGAAGATGGACGGTTCATTTTCAGCATCATGGATCACCAATGGAAGTTATCGTTTTACGGAGAAGAAAGCATCGCCAAAACCGATGTACTTCAAACATACCTTTTCCTGTCAAAAGTCAGTTGTCAAGGCACGAATTTATGCCACAGCGTTAGGGATCTATGAGATGACCCTGAATGGAGAAAAAATTGGTCGCGACTATTTTGCTCCAGGTTTCACCTCTTATAAACATCAGTTGCAGTATCAAACGTATGACATCACAAAACAGTTGGCAAAGAGCAACGAAATGGAAGTTGTCGTGGCAGGAGGATGGGCTTCTGGTGCCTTTACCTACGCACGACGCAACCGCGTCTATGCCAAAAGACAAGCCTTTTTAGCGGAGGTTCACATTGAATACAGTGATGGGTCTTTTGAGAAGATCGTTACTGATACAAACTGGCAAACAGCAATGGAGGGTCCGTTAAAAGAGGCGGAATTTTACAACGGCGAAATTTACGATGCACGGTTCCATGAAACGCAACGCTCGTGGCAACCAGCTTCCCTTGAAACAGTCAAAATCAAGCCGCGGATCATTGCCCAAATTGGTGTACCTGTGCGAGAGCATGAGGTTTTTGAGCCAAAGTCAATGACACGATCACCGAGTGGAAAATGGCTCTATGACATGGGGCAAAATTTTGCCGGTATTGTCAAGCTGACCATTCAAGGAAATGAAGGTCAGAAACTAACGATCAGACATGCTGAAATTTTGATGGATGGCGAACTGTTTACCGAACCGCTCAGGACTGCGAAGCAAGCAATTATTTACACCTGCAAGGAGGGAAAGCAAGTCTATCAGCCACGGTTGACCTACATGGGCTTTCGCTATCTGAGTGTCGAAGGAATCGATCCAGAAGCAATCATCATTGAAGGAATCGCTTTGTATTCTGACGTAAGGGAAACCGGCTCTTTTACTTGTTCTAATCCTCAGTTGAATCAGCTGCAAAGTAACATTTTATGGGGAGCAAAATCTAATTTTGTCGATATTCCCACCGATTGCCCACAACGAGATGAACGAATGGGCTGGACCGGAGATATTGCTTTGTTTGCTCGAACGGCTTCTAATAACTTTGATATGCGCCGTTTTTATGAGAAGTGGCTCCAAGATGTCCGATCAGAACAGAGAAAAAGTGGCGGTATTCCGGTGACCGTGCCGCTGGTGGTCGTGCCCTTTCAATGGGAGATCATGATCCCAATGGCTGTTGACCACTGGGGAGATGCGGTGATATTGGTTCCATGGGCGGAATACCTGAGTAGCGGCGATCCTGAAGTTCTGCGCACCACTTACCATGCGATGAAGAAATACCATAAAGCGTGTCTGTTTTGGGCGCAACTGTTTTCCTTTGGCAAGCACCGAAGAATCTGGCGTTTGCTGCATCATTATGGCGATTGGGTCGCTCCTGAAGGCAAACTTTGGACGTGGATGCTGCGGGGCAAATGGACAGGCACGGCTAGCCTTGCCAACACTAGCAATCTTTTAGCACAAATTGCAACGATCTTGGGCTATTCTGAAGATAGTACGTACTATCAGAAAATTTTTCATGAAACATCCACCGCTTATCGTCAATTACTGATGGACAAAGATGGCCGTGTGAAAAAAGAATTTCAAACGGCGTACGTCTTACCGCTGTATTATCAAATGCTTACAGAGACAGATGCGAAAAAAGCGGCAGCCAATCTGGCACGTTTGGTACGAGAAAACGAGTATCATATCGGCACCGGTTTTCCCGGTACCCCGTATATTTTGTTTGCGTTGGCGGATAATGGGTATGTAGAAGAAGCCTATCGAATGCTTTTAACAGATACCTGCCCATCTTGGCTTTTTCAAGTAAAAGCTGGCGGCACGACGATTTGGGAACGCTGGGATGCCTTGAGAGAAGACGGTACTAGTAATACGGGTGCCGATGATGGAACCAATGGAATGGTTTCCTTCAATCATTATGCCAGCGGGGCAGTCGGTGACTTTTTCTACCGGCGGATCGCCGGGATCGAACCGATCAAAGGCGGCTATCAAGTGTTCACTGTGCGACCGATCATTGGTGGTGATCTGACCTTTGCCAAGACGAAAGTAAGGTGTAGTTATGGCGAAATTATCAGCAATTGGCAGATCGCTGATGGTTACTTTTCGATTGAAGTGCAGGTACCTATTGGGACGACCGCTCATTTACAAATGCCTAGTGGTCAGCGCCATCAGTTGACCAACGGAAAGTATCAATTTTCAGAAGCAATAGGAGGAAGCAGCGCATGAAAGTCAAAACACTTTTTGAATCGCCCGCCTTCAAGACCAAAATCACCACCGCAAAAGTCGAAAAGAAAGAAGTTTTTCTAGGATATTTTATTGGGCCTTTTTTGGCATTGCTTTCCAATGCGATCTTCGGTGCCTATTTGAACCGTTATTATTCCGATGTGATTGGTTGGACAGATACAAATCAGTTCGGGCATTTTTCAGCCTTATTACCATTAATCTCAGTGGTCTTTGTCATTTTGGGTAACTTATTCGTTGGTCGATTGATCGATAATACGCGAACCAGCCAGGGAAAAGCTCGACCGTATATGTTGATTTCTGCACCGTTATTGGTGATAGCGATCGTATTTCTATTCATTACACCAACGAACGCATCCCCGACGTTACAGATGATCTGGCTGGCGTTTTCCTATAATTTTTATTACGCCGTAGCCTATCCATTCTTTTACACAGCACATAGTTCCATGGTCGCCTTATCCACACGAGATAGTAATCAGCGCGGCAAATTAGCGACATTTTCTAATGCCTCGGGTGTAGCGGCTGTCGGGTTAGGCGGAAGTATCTTAGTGCCGATCTTGTTACAAAGCTATCTTTTCGTTTCGACGGAGGGTGTGATCGATCGAGCAGCTAGCTATAACAACTGGCGCGTGATGATGATCTTTTTATGTGTCACGACGTTTCTAGCCATTTTCTTAGAGTATTACTTTACCCGAGAACGAATCACTGAAGAAAACGCCAAACTAGCGATCAAAGAAGAGAAGATTTCTTTGAAAAAGCAGTTCTCCGCCTGTATTTCGGATAAGTATTGGTGGTTGATCATCTCTTATTTCTTCTTGTTCCAGTTCGGTGGGCTCGTAAAAAACGGATCGATGGGGTATTACGCTCGCTGGATGTTTAGTTCCGTGGTCGACGAAGCCTCTGCCGGTGTCGCAATGGGCTCACTAGGTTTGATCGCTGGTTTACCGACCGCAATTGGGATGTTGGTGGCATGGCCGCTAGCAAACAAACTGGGTAAACGCAATTCCGTTTTGCTAGGGATCGTTTTTGCTGTGGTAGGCGGCCTGATCAGTTTTATTGATGTCCATGATTTCACAACGGTTGCCATCGGTTTAGTTTTAAAAGGGATCGGTGCTGTGCCTGCGATGTTTGTGACACTAGCGCTACTTTCAGATGTGCTGGATCACTTAGAAGCCAAAAATGGCTTTCGTAGCGATGGGTTTACGATGTCTGTTTACGGTTCGATCATGGTAGGTCTGACAGGGGTTGGGAATGCCTTAGTCAACAGTTTGCTGACGCTCAGCGGCTATGACCCGACTGCTATCACCCAAAACGCACAAGTTTCGTCCGTTCTTGTTTGGGCATTTTTAGGGTTTGAGCTGATTTGTTATGCGGGTATCGCGATCTTGCTCCTTTTTCTAACCGTAGAAAAGCACACGAAAGAAGATCAGGCGCTGATCTTAGCTAGTCAGAAGGAAAAGGTTCTCCAATCTGGCGGAGAATGGATCGATCCCCAAGAACGATTGATTTTAGAAGAACAACGGGCAAAACAATCGCAAGAAGCGATGAAAACCTAAAGGAGGGAGTAGATAAGAAAATACCATTCAAGAAACGTATCCAGTGGGAAAACATGAGTTGAAAAAAAGGAGGAAATCTACATGAATCAAAATCTATCACGACTATGCAGAGGGATGACTGCACTGTCATTATCGATGTCAGGTGCTTTGATGGGCTTGACCGGCGTTGCGGATCAGTGGCGCCCGATCATTGATGGTGCCCTTGGGACTTCAAGTACCAAAATCATCAATGATGACAAATTCACTTCTGATTACGAAACTAGTGCGGAGCTGATCCAAGCACATCGTGACCTGGGTGAACGAATGTCAGCAGAAGGGACCGTTTTATTAAAAAATCAAAATCAAGCGTTGCCCCTAGCGGAAACAGAGAATCGGGTCACCTTGTTGGGGATGGGGAGTGCTTATCCATTTTTAGGTGGGACAATGGGGAGTACCGTTGTTGGCGATTCCCAAATCAATCTGCAAGAAGCTTTAGAAGAACGGGGATTTGAATTAAATCCTACGATGACGGAGATCTACAATGGTCTGGGGGAGATCCAGACCGGCTCTTTTGAGCGTTTTGGGAATACCGTTCCGATCTACGGACATCGTCCAGCTAATTTTTCAACCCCTTATGAACCATCTGAACCAGCAACAGATCTTTATGAGACGGCGCAAAATGATGATTCCGACTTTACAGAAAGCTTTGCTGAGTATAATGATGCCGCCATTGTGGTGATTTCACGACCAGGCTCTGAGGGCAGTGATTACTATCCTGGAGAAAAAGGCATCGATCAAGAAGTTTATGGTACGGATACGCCGCTAGGTCTAGTTGAAAACGAGAAAGCCTTGATTGAGCTTGCGAAAGAAAACTTCGATCGCGTGATCGTTATGATCAACAGCAGTTCGACGATGGAAATCGACGAGCTGGAAAAAGACGATGCCATCGATGCTATTTTGTACGTTGGGTTCCCTGGTGCTTATGGCTTCTTAGGTGTTGCCGATATTTTGACGGGAGCAGTCAATCCTTCAGGACGCTTGACGGACACCTATGCTGTTGCAACTGCGAATTCCCCTGCGATGCAGAATTTTGGTAAAATTGAGTTGGATGATCTATCTCAAATTCGTTTTGAGGAATCCTTGATGGGGGAACTGCCAGCAACTTCTCCTTTAGGAAGCTTTGGTGGGGATGCGTCATTAGCTGCCGACCACTACTTGATCCAAGCCGAAGGAATTTATACCGGTTATAAATATTATGAAACCCGCTATTATGATACAGTGGTCGGTGCTGGACAAGCCGATAGCAACGTCGGTGCGATCGATGGGGTAGACGTTTGGGATTATGCCAATGAAGTGACCTATGATTTTGGGTTTGGTCTTTCTTATACGACCTTTGACCAGCGTTTAGATGCGATCGATATCGACGAAGAAAACAATAAAGTAACTGCGACAGTGACTGTTACCAATACAGGAAATGTAAGCGGTAAATTTGCTAGTCAGCTATACTTTAATGCGCCATACACGGACTATAATCGTGAGCAAAACATTGAAAAGGCAGCTGTCAATCTCATCGGATTTGAGAAAACAGAGCTATTAGAGCCTTCTGAATCGCAAACAGTTACGATCGAAGTTGACATGAAATATATGGCTAGCTGGGATTCGACAGCGAAAGACGGATTAGGCGGGTATATTTTAGATGGCGGCGATTATTATTTTGCTGTTGGTGATGGAGCACACGAAGCCGTCAATGCAGTATTGGCAGCTAAAGGGCATGATACCGATGGAAATGAAGCTCAGGTAGTGAGTGTGGCGATCGGTGAAGAAGGAACCGTTGACGAAGAAACATTTGCTTATTCTGAAAATGGCACAGCGATCGTGAATCAGCTGGAAGATGCCGACATCAACTACTACAAACCAGACTATGCCACCTATCTTACTCGACAAGATTGGGCAGGAACTTTTCCTCGAACCTATGACGATTTGACGATCGACGGTGACAAAGTGGAAGAATGGGTCCAAAACCTTGCGAATGAAAACTATCAATTTACGGAAAATGGGGAAGCCAATGTAGATGGAATCGAAGACCCATTGATGTTTTCTGATATGGCAGGGGTTACTGACATTGATGATATTCGTTGGGATCAGCTAGTTAATCAGATTCCTTTAGACATCTTGATACCGCGAATCGCTAAAGGTGGAAGTACGAGTGATGTCATTGAAGAAATCAATTCGCCACTCGTTTATCAAAATGACGGTCCGAATGGTTTCGGCACAACGCTAAGTGGTCGAGGGTTAAATGAAGAGGATGAAAATGCAGATTACCATCTAGGAACGATGGCAAATGCTACGATCATCGGCAGCACCTTTAGTCATGAGCTGGCAGAAGAATGGGGCAACTTACTTGGTAATGACGGTCTATGGAGTGGGAATTACTTGATTTGGGGCACAGCAGCTAATATTCATCGGACCCCTTACAACGGAAGAAACCATGAATACTATTCTGAAGACCCAATGTTGTCTAATTATATGTCGGCAAATACAGTCAAAGGTGCCTTGGACTACGGAATCATTATTGGTCCAAAACATCTGGCATTTAATGATCAAGAAACACAACGAAGTGGCATCGCGCCTTATATGACGGAGCAAAAAGCCCGTGAAGGTGATTTACGTGCCTTCCAAGGATCATTTGAAGATGCCGGCGCGTTAGGCGCAATGGTGACCTTCAGCCGGATCGGTGCAACGAACGGGAATAATTCTGTCCCAATGTTGATCAATATTTTACGAGAAGAGTGGGGCTTCAATGGCTTACTGACGACAGATATGGTCAACAACAACGGCTACTTCCGTCCAGAATCCATTATTATGGCAGGCGTTACGATGATGGCAGATTTTGCCTCAAATGAGACGATGGCGAATGTCTTAGAGGCTTGGCCTTATCTGACCGTTGATTTGGCAGCCCAAGATGCGCAATTTGTTGAACAAGCGAGAGAAAACATGAAGTATCAATTATATGCCTATGCCCAAAGTGCCGCCCAAAATGTTCAGACGATCCGAATTACACCATGGTGGGAGACAGCCATGACCGTCGGAATCTATGGCGGCCTTGCAGTAGCAGTTATTAGCTTTAGTGGCTATGTCTTTATTTCAATGAAGAAGAAGGGAGCGGAACAATGATGACAATGTTAAAGAAACAAAAAATCAGTTTGTATATCTATCTGCTGGTTTTCGTCCTCACGACGAGTTTGGTCTTCTTGTATATCTCCAACGTTAATAAAGCGTATTATCAAGACATGCAAGTCAATGTTCTGTATTTGTTAGCAGCAGCGCTAGTATTCCTGCTTTTGACGATTGGGCTATCCTTTTATGCAAAAACCAAATCACTGTTAATGGCAGCTGATATCAGCCGTATCGTAGCTAGTTTATTGATTATCTTAGGTGGTGTGCACTTCATCAGCATGCGACTTGAATCCTTTGGCTATATTTTCGGTTCTAACCTTGAAATGAACAATGAAGCGGCGTTCGATGCTGGCTCTCAAGCCATCATGATCATTGTTATCTTCGTAGCCACTTGGTTGATCTCTGTCATCGCAGCCTTTTTCGATGTTGGACAGAAGAAAACAGTTACCTAGTAAAGCGATAAAAATAAAGCATAGAGAAGACGTGAAAGCGCTCGTTCTCTATGCTTTTCCTGCGTAAAAATAATCGCTTCATAAATAACAAATTATGTTAAAATAAAATAAGAAAAACGACGAAAAAAACGCTTTACTTTTTTAAAGAAGGGAGATTAAACACTATGACTATAAAAAAACGCAGCGGGCTGGTGAGCGCATGATCCGTGTTGGAATCGTGGAAGATCAAGAAGAATATCGGCAACAGCTCTTGTCATATTTACAGACATTTCAAGAAAAAGAAGGAGTCGTTTTTCAAGTAGAAACCTTTCATGATGGGTATGATTTCGTAGAACGTTATGACTCGGAATTTGATTTGCTGCTGATGGATATCCATCTACCATTGATCGATGGAATGTCAGCGATCGAGGAAATTCGCAAGCGGGATTCTGATGTCTTCGTCATTTTTATTACCAGTACGGCGCAATATGCAGTCAAAGGCTATGATGTCAATGCAATTGGCTATATCCTTAAACCCTTTAATTATTATTCGTTGTCGGAGTATTTAAAAAAAACAATCAAGCGACTGAAGATGAAAGAAGACAGTTTTCTGCGTATCAAAGCCGGACAGAATTATTATCGCGTCAATCAAGATGCGATTCAGTACGTGGAAAGCCAAGGACATAAATTGATTTTTAAATTAACTGATCAAGAATTGGAATCGATCGGTGTCATGCGGGAATTGGAGCAGCAGTTACAACCGGATCGTTTTTTGAGAATCCATCGCGGGTTTATTGTCAATCTGAGGCATATCACGGGTATTAATCATTCGACTGTGATCGTTGGAGAAGCAGAGTTGCCTATCAGCCGAGGAAAACGCAAATTGATCATGGATACACTGGCGAAACAATGGCATGTCTAAATGACTATTAGATGAGGTGAAGCAATTTTGTCCCCGTATCAACTATCAGAAACTCCAGGTATTTTTTATGCGATCGCTTATTGGATGAGTACCTTACTTTTCGTATTACTGACGAAAACAGAGAAGCTAACCAAGAAAAAAATTGGACGGGTTTTTGTATTCCTTTTGATCTTGTATCTGCATATGGAAATCATTAATTCCGATGTCTCACAAGTCTATTTTATTCCGATCATTATCATTTCAGCACTTATAATGTTTCTATTTCTTTTTACCACTGCTGAGATTCCGTGGAAAAATGCCTTGTATTTCACTGCAAGGGCATTTATCGTAGGTGAATTTGCTGCATCACTCACGTATCAAATCTACTATTTTCTTGTATTGGATTTCAAAGTTTCCTTCGATTATATCGGAACCTATGCGTTTATTTTTTTGGGATGCAGTATGCTGTTAGGCCTTTTGTACAAATTGGAAAAACGATTTGTGATCGAAAGTGCCGAACAAGTAATCACCTATCGAGAAATCGCTTCGGTGATGATTATCGTGATCGTGGTATTCACCATGAGCAATATCAGCTATGTGTATCAAAATACGCCTTTTAGTGGGAGTATGGCTAGAGATATTTTTAATATTCGAACGATGGTGGATTTTGGGGGAGTGGCGCTGCTATTTGCCTACCACGTTCAATTGAATGAAATGAAACAAAAGTTTGAAGTACAGAAGTTAGAAAGCTTGCTAAAAAATCAAATGATCAATTATCAAACCTCGGAAAGAAGCATTGAGATCATCAATCAAAAGTATCACGACCTGAAACATTTGATCAATGTTTTGAAAAATGATCCTCTCTCACAGGAGACACAGGATTATTTGGCTGTCATGGAAAAAGAAATCAACTCGTACGACTTAAGGATGGATACCGGCAATAGTGTGTTAGATATTGTTTTGACAGGAAAACAAATCTTTTGTCAGAAAGAAAAAATTACCTTCACCGTGATTGCAGATGGGGCAAGCCTTTCTTTTATGAATTCAGTGGATATCAGTACGCTTTTCGGTAATATTATCGATAACGCCATTGAAAGTGTCCGCAAAATTACCAAAGAAGATAATCGCTTGATTCAATTGAAAATCAGCCGTAAAGGGGAGATGCTTTTGATCTGCCTAGAAAATCGCTACGAAGAACCCTTGACGTTTGAAAACGGCTTGCCGATCACCACCAAGAAAGACAAACATTTTCATGGGTATGGGTTAAAAAGTGTTCGCGAAACGGTGAATAAATACAAAGGAACGATGGTGATCCAAACAGAAGATGGCTGGTTTGAACTGAAATTGCTGTTTCCCGTTAAGCATTCTATGCCAAAACGAGGATGAATTGGAGCAGATATCGACAAGATGTCTGCTTTTTCTGTAAAAATGAAAACTTTGCACTATATTTCAGAAAGAAATTCTGGTATAATGGCTTGTCGAGTGCAATGTCACCAAAAAAGGAGTTTATAAATTGAATATTAGAAATGATATCCGCAACGTCGCTATTATTGCCCACGTTGACCACGGAAAAACTACATTAGTTGATGAATTATTGAAACAATCCCAAACGTTAGATAGCCATACCCAATTACAAGAACGGGCGATGGATTCAAATGCGATCGAAAAAGAACGTGGCATCACGATCTTAGCGAAAAATACAGCGGTTGAATACAACGGTACAAAAATCAATATCATGGATACCCCAGGACACGCGGACTTCGGTGGTGAAGTAGAGCGGATCATGAAAATGGTCGATGGTGTTGTTTTGGTTGTTGATGCTTATGAAGGAACGATGCCTCAAACACGTTTCGTATTGAAAAAAGCGTTGGAACAACACTTAGTGCCAATCGTAGTTGTCAACAAAATCGACAAACCATCTGCTCGTCCTGAGCATGTCGTCGATGAAGTCTTAGAACTATTTATCGAATTAGGTGCCGACGATGACCAATTGGACTTCCCAGTGATCTACGCTTCTGCGATCAACGGAACTTCAAGTGAATCAGATGATCCTGCTGATCAACAAAAAACGATGGCACCATTGTTTGATACGATCATCGAACATATTCCAGCGCCAATCGACAACAGCGACGAACCATTGCAATTCCAAGTATCATTGCTTGATTACAATGACTACGTTGGACGCATCGGTATTGGCCGTGTCTTCCGCGGATCAATCAAAGTCGGCGACCAAGTTGCATTGATGAAATTAAACGGAGAAGTTAAAAAATTCCGTGTGACGAAACTTTTCGGTTTCTTCGGTTTGAAACGTTTAGAAATCCAAGAAGCCAAAGCCGGTGATTTGATTGCCGTTTCTGGGATGGAAGATATCTTCGTTGGTGAAACTGTTACACCAATCGATCATCAAGATTCATTACCTGTTTTACACATTGATGAACCAACGTTACAAATGACCTTTATCGTGAACAATTCACCATTTGCGGGTCGCGAAGGAAAATTCGTAACCGCTCGTAAAATTGAAGAACGCTTAATGGCGCAATTGCAAACAGACGTTTCATTGCGTGTGGATCCAATCGGACCTGATTCATGGATCGTTTCTGGACGTGGCGAACTTCATTTGTCAATTTTGATCGAAAATATGCGTCGTGAAGGATTTGAATTGCAAGTTTCTCGTCCAGAAGTTATCGAACGCGAAATCGATGGCGTGAAATGCGAACCATTTGAACGGGTGCAAATCGATACCCCAGAAGAATACATGGGATCAGTAATCGAATCATTGGGAATGCGTAAAGCAGAAATGCAAGATATGATCAATACAGGGAATGGACAAGTACGGATCATTTTCTTGGCACCAGCTCGTGGCTTGATCGGTTACACGACAGAATTCCTATCAATGACTCGCGGCTACGGCATCATGCACCACACCTTCGATCAATATTTGCCAATGATCCAAGGACAAATTGGTGGCCGTCATCAAGGCGCACTTGTATCGATCGATACAGGAAAAGCAACGACTTACTCGATCATGAGTATTGAAGAACGTGGAACGGTCTTCGTTGAACCAGGTACCGAAGTGTACGAAGGAATGATCATTGGTGAAAACTCTCGTGACAAAGACTTAACGGTCAATATCACGAAAGCAAAACAAATGACCAACGTCCGTTCTGCAAACAAAGACCAAACCTCAGTTATCAAGAAACCTCGTATTCTTTCTTTGGAAGAATCACTGGAATTCTTGAATGATGATGAATACTGTGAAGTAACACCAGAAAGCATTCGTTTAAGAAAACAAATCTTGAACAAGAGCGAACGGGAAAAATCACAGAAAAAGAAAAATAACTGATAACTAAAACAGTGATCAAAAGTTTTAAACACTTCTGATCTGTTCGATTTTCCGAAGGATGGAAAAGGGATTGCTCCTGTGTTGCAGCGGCTCTTCGCCGCAGGACCCAGAAAAAGCAATCAGCCGATTTCCCTCCTTCGGTTCTTTTTTGCTCGAAGTCAAGTTGAACCGTTAGAATAAGCACCGCTTGCAATTTCGGCCATTCCTTTTTAAAATGAAGAAAGCAAGCACAAAGGAGAAATCTATGAAAAATTATCCTGTTAAAAAGAATCAGGAACTTGAAGTTGATATTTTGGATCTTTCCCATGAAGGAAATGGGATCGCCAAAGTCGATGGGTACTTATTATTTATTGAAAACACCCTGCCAAATGAACGAGCCTTAATCAAAGTATTGAAAGTCGGCAACAAATTTGGTTTTGCCAAAGTGATGAAACTGTTGCAAGCAAGTCCTGATCGACAAGAATTACCGAATGAAGCATTGTTGCGCACCGGGATCGCCCCATTGAGTCATTTGAGCTATGACAAACAATTAGCCTTCAAACAGCAGCAAGTAGAGAATGTTTTGGCTAAAATCGCCAAACTGCCTGAAATCAAGGTCAATGCACCAATCGGAATGGAAAAACCATTTGGTTACCGCAACAAAGCGCAAATCCCTGTGCAAAAGATTCATGGAAAATTAACGACTGGATTTTACCGCAAAAACAGCCATACTCTGGTACCGATCGAAGACTTTTATATTCAAGATCCAAACATCGATCAAGCAATCATCAAAGTCAGAGATATTTTGCAGCGCTTCAATGTCAAAGCCTACAATGAAGAAGCCCATGAAGGGTTCTTACGCCACATTGTCGTTCGTCGTGGGCATCACTCAGGTGAAATGATGGTCGTATTAGTGACACGTAAACCGAAATTCTTCAAGGGAGAAGAGATCGCGGAAGTGATCCACGAAGAGATTCCAGAAGTTGTTTCTGTCATTCAAAACATCAATGAAGAAAAAACCAATGTGATCATGGGCGAGTTCGAGCGTGTCTTGTATGGCAAGTCATCGATCGATGATCAATTATTAGGCAAAACCTTCCAAATCTCAGCGAAATCTTTCTACCAAGTCAACACAGCGCAAACAGAAGTCTTGTACCAAACCGCCTTCGAGATGGCACAACTGTCTGAAAATGATATCGTTGTGGATGCCTATGCAGGAATCGGAACGATCGGGATCAGTTTGGCTGATCGCGTGAAAGAAGTGTTAGGGATGGAAGTCATTCCTGAAGCAGTGAACGATGCCAAAGCCAATGCCAAAAGAAATGGTGTCGAAAACGTGCATTACTTTATCGGTAAAGCCGAAAAAATCATGCCGCAATGGCTACGTGAAGGCATTCAACCGACGGTCGTCTTCGTTGATCCACCTCGCAAAGGTTTAGATGCCAGCTTTATTGAAACGACCTCTGCAGTTAAACCAGAGCGCATCGTTTACATTTCCTGCAATCCAGCAACCTTGGCTCGTGACCTCGCGTTGTTTGAAGAAGAAGGGTATGTGACAAAAGAAGTCCAACCTGTTGATTTGTTCCCACAAACGACCCATGTGGAGTGTGTCGTGTTGTTAGAACGTCGTTAAGAAAAACGAGTTCTTTTCAGTGATTTTGACCGTGAGTTCTTTTTATGGTAATTGTCATAAAGTCTTACGATAACAAAGTTACTAGAGAAGGCGAATCAATTGAGAAATAAGCAACTAAAACCCATCTGTCTATCTAATTACGTCGATTGTGACGTTTAGAATGGATGAAATATAAAACCAGAAACTGGAACAGAAAGACATTCTTTTTTGTTCCAGTTTTTTTGTTCTTTCTCACTATTGATGAGCGGGGACAAAATCAATGCAAAAAGCAGGGAAGCTACAAATATGCAGACAGCCAAATCCTTTAACAAAATGGTTTGTCAGCAATTTATAGTTAATGTGTATAAAAATATGGCGTGGCGTGATTAGAAAGTATTATAATAAACGTAGTGAATAGAAAATTTTTGTTAGGAGGGATTGCACATGGCAACGATTCGTGCATTTTCGCACAAAGAGATTACACCGCAAAATACACATTTATCGAGTTTTAAAGTGTTGATAGAGTCAGCTTTTTATGGGAACAATGTCACTTGGATTGATGATCTAGCCACTGCCTATCACTTAGCAAAAGAATCTTCTGGCGCTATTCTTACGGATATGCCGGTAATACACACCAAGGAGTTAGGACTACCAGAGGATGCAAAAGTCATCGTGTTTAATGACGGAAAAGTTGTTGGACGGACAGCGGCAGCTCGACGCATTATCGGACATCCTGGAATCCAGCGAGAATTATATGAAGACATTTTGCGAGATGCCTTGTACCAAGGAACCCGCAAGCAATTTTATGGCGGTGAAGTTGTTGTAGGATTAGACGAAGCGTTTATGGTCAAAGCACACCTGTTGTTACCAGAGCACTATGAAACCAATTTTTACTCTTATTTGTTGAATTTTCAATTGATGACGAAATCATGGGAGGAAAGGTACCAACGTTCCAAAGAATATCCAGAGACGGACATTTTTTTGTACGCTGATCCAGATTGGTCTCATCCTGATTTTCCTTATGGGCTGTCTCTTTTTGATCCTGAACACAATGTTGCGGCAGTCTTAGGCTTAAACTATTTTGGTGAATTGAAAAAAGCGACATTAACTTTGGCTTGGGCTACCGCGCATCGCAATGGCTTTGTGGCGTGTCATGGAGGAATGAAGCAATATCAGCTACCGAATCGAACATTTACGATGGCTGCTTTTGGTCTTTCAGGATCAGGAAAATCGACCATTACATTGGCAGAACATGATGGCAAATATGATATCAAGGTTCTGCATGACGATGCGTTTGTGATCAATCAAACAAACGGTGCGTCCACTGCTCTGGAGCCTTCTTATTTTGATAAAACGCAGGATTATCCATTAACCAACCCAAATGTCCGCTACTTTATCACCTGTCAAAATGTTGGGGTTACTTTAGACGAGGAAGGAAAGAAGGTGCTTGTGACCCAAGATATTCGTAACGGGAATGGTCGAACCGTCAAATCACGGTATGTCACACCTAACCGGGTGGATCATTTAGATTCGCCGATCGATGCAGTATTTTGGATCATGAAAGATGACACGCTACCTCCTGTAGTAAAAATTGACGATCCGATTTTAGCCGCTGTTTTTGGTTTGACCTTAGCTACGAAGCGCACGACAGCTGAACATATTGTCGAGACCACGGATATAGATAAACTGGTCATCGAACCTTATGCCAATCCATTTAGGGTCTATCCTTTAGGGGAAGATTTTGCCCATTTCATGCACTTGTTTAAAGAAAACCAAACGGCTTGTTACATTCTAAATACAGGCTTTTACAAAGGCAAGAAAGTCACGCCTGAAGTCACACTAACATCGATTGAAAAAATTGTGGAAGGCGAGGCTGAATTTAAAAATTTCGGTGGGATCACCGAAATGAGTTTCCTGCCAGTAACAGGCTTTAAAGTCGATTTTCAAGATGCCTCCTATGTTTCTCATTTAAGAGAGCGGATGCAAGGACGGCTGGACTTTATTTTGGCTCAAGAAACAGAAAATGATGGCTATAATAAGTTGCCTAAAGAGGTAGCAAAGGCAATGGAAAATGTGATTTCTACATTAAATGAGTTTCCTAGCTAATTCCATTGAATCAAACTTCCGCAAGCGGCTTTTCTTCCTGAAACACTTACTTTGTTAGCCAGAAAGGAGCGATTATGAACATTCAGTTTCACCATATCCAAATCACAGTCAATGATGTAAAAAAAGCAGAAGGTTTTTATGATCAATTATTTGCACTATTAGGTTTCGACCTTCAGAAGAAATATTCTGGGTATTTAGAACATGCCGAGATGGAAGTAGTAGAATATATAGGGGATTCATTTGATTTCGGTATTTGTTCCCCACGAAAAGAATGGAAGAAGGAGAAAATCGATTCAAGAAAACCTGGCTCGGTTCAGCACATGGCGTTTAAGGCGGAAAGCCGCGAAGTAGTAGATGCGATCTTTCCCAAAATAAAAACCTTAGGGGTAAAGATCCTTCACGATCGACCAATGGAGTACAAAGAGCGCATCGCTCCTAACTACTATGCCTTATTCTTTGAAAGCCCAGAAGGCATTCGTTTTGAGCTATTTCATTATGCCTGATTCCTTTAACTAAAAGAGTGTGGCATTAAATTATTGCGTGAGCGCGTTCTTATTAAGGTGATCTTTCATTAAGGGGCTAGCATAATCAGGCGAGTTTAGAGAGAAACTTTTTTAGAACCTGTCATCAGGAAAATCTGAACACTCTTGTTTTAAGTACGTCCATCCTGAAAAACTCGTTGGTTCCTAAAATTTATTTGGACAATTCGAATACAAAAATCTAACTCATGTGTTGAAAAACGTCGATTTTATCATTCTAGAAGCTGTTGCACTGTGGGTCAATAAGGGGTTGTTGCGTTGATTGCAGGGCACTTAAGAAATGGAGGAGGAACAATATGGATCAGACGGTTCAGCAAGATATCGAAGCGATCATTTCCCGTCAATATGATCATGGCGCCGATTTATGGTCGACGCCAGACCATAAATTACTGAAAGGAGCACCCTTTACAACCTTAGAGTGTCCTCATTATTTGCTTGAACTTGGTATGTCGCCTGAGGAGAACTTATTAAAAGAGACCGCTGCATTGATCTTTCAAGGATGGAGAGAAGATGGCAGATTTAAAATTTCGCCATCAGGGGGGATTTATCCCTGTCATACAGCGCTGGCTTTGCGAACGCTGTGTGCTCTTGGTTACGCAAGGGACCCGCGGCTACAACAGACCTTTCACTATTTTCTTGCTACTCAGGAAACAGATGGCGGCTGGAAGTGCAATAAATACAGTTTTGGTCGCGGCCCGGAGACCCGCTATTCAACCCCGATGACGACATTAACGGTCCTTGATGCTTTTCGCTATACTCATGATCGTGAACAAATGGAAACGCTTAAGCAAGCAAGCGAATTTTTGCTTGCTCATTGGGAGATCCGTCAGCCAATCAGTCCCTGTCATTATGGGATGGGTACATTATTTATGCAGACAGAATATCCCTTTAGAGGATACAATCTTTTTTATTATCTGTATGTCTTGTCTTTTTATCCTTCTGCCAGAAAAGACGCACGATTTTTGGAGGCTTTGCAGCAGTTTGAATCGAAAGTTCAAAATGGCAATGTCATCGTAGAACGGGTCGTACCCAAACTGGGGAAACTGAATTTTTGCCAAAAAGGGCATATCAGTCCCTTTGCCACACAGCGTTACCAAGAAATTCTTGCTTGATTGGCAGAGGATTGAGGAAAAAAACAGCCCTTTGAAAGGTTCCCCCCATCTAGACGATTCTTTTTCTTTTCTGGTACACTGTCTGTAAAGAAGCAAGTGATTAATCAACAGAGAGGAGAAAGACATGCAAAAAATATATCTTGTTGAAGATGATGCAACGATCGTCTCTGTTCTAGCAGAATATTTGCAGCAATGGGGGTACGAATGTGTTTCCGCGAAGAATTTTGCTAGCATCTTGCAAGAGTTTCATGAGATCAAACCGGATCTCGTTCTTTTAGATATTTCGCTGCCTTATTACAACGGGTATCATTGGTGCCAAGAAATTCGCAAGACGTCAGAAGTGCCGATCATTTTCCTTTCGTCGATGGATCAACAGATGAATCAGATCATGGCGATGAACATGGGAGCAGATGATTATTTAACAAAACCCTTTGATTTAGCCTTCGTTTTGGCAAAAATCCAAGCATTGCTGCGGCGGAGCTATCAGTATAGCCACCAACAAGCGCTGACCTTTGAGATAGGGCAAGTAACCTTTTATCCCACAGAAAATGTATTAAAAAAACAGGGGGAACAGTTGCCACTGTCTCCAAATGAAGCTCGGATTCTTTCCTTGCTTTTGCAGCATCGAGGGAAGATCGTAGCCAAAGAGACCATCATTGAAATGCTCTGGAATAGTGAAGAATTCATCGATAATAACACATTAGCGGTCAATATGACCCGCTTGCGAAAAAAATTAAGCCAGATCGAACTATCCGATTTGATCCAGACGGTAAAGAATAAAGGGTATTTGATAGAAAAGGAACACGCCTATGACTAACGTGAAAGAATATTTCGTCCTTTATGGAAAGTTTTATCTCGTTTACCTGCTGTTTAGTGCGGGCCTATTTGGGCTATTCTTTCTCCACAGCCTTTCGTTGGAGCCCTTCATTGACTATGTGGTCTTTTCAGGGGTGATCTTAGGGGGACTTTCCCTTTTTCATTATTTTCGTTACGCACAAAAAAGAAAGCAGCTGCAGCATTTATTAAGAAAAGAACGTATGACGGAAGCGGCGTTGGCGTTCTTGCCTGCCACTCGAAATCGTTTAGAAGACGAATACCAAGCCCTTCTTAAACAATTGGCAAGAGAAAAAACCACTTCTGATTACAAGGCAGCGTTAAAAAATGAAGAAATTTATGAAGATTTCGGCTTGTGGCTTCATCAAATCAAAACGCCTCTAGCTGCGCTGGATCTTTTGGTCCAAAGCGATTCGTTGTCACCGACGGAGGTCAAAGCGGAATTATTTAAGGTGAACGATTACTTGCAAATGATGTTGAATTATTTGCGACAAAATTTAGCGAATGATGATTTTGTCTTTGAGTCGATTGCTTTAGAGCCCCTTGTTCGTCAAACAATCAAAAAGTATGCCTTGTTTTTCTCGAAAAAGAATCTGCAACTGGATATGGCAGTGGATTTGACGGTGACATCTGATCGAAAGTGGCTCATTTTTATTTTTGAACAGGTTCTTTTCAACAGCTTGAAGTATACTGAAACCGGTGGCATTAATGTTTTCACTAAAGACAATGCCTTAGTGATTCAAGATAGCGGCATTGGTATTCGTAAGGAAGACTTGCCAAGGGTGTTTGAGAAAGGATATACGGGACAAAATGGTCGCTTTCAGCAACGAGCGAGCGGGCTAGGCTTATATATGAGTCAACAAGCGGCTGAAAAAATCGGCTGCCGTTTAGCGATTGACTCTGAAGTAGGACAGGGAACCATCGTCACACTTCATTTTCCCACCACAAATAACCGATAGCCGCAAACTTTCAACACTGTAAGTTTGCGGTTTTTATTGTAAGTCGCTTTTTTCTGCCAGTCAGCTTATTCTAAAAAGGAAGGAGGGAACAAGATGACACTTTTAAACATTCAACAAGTAAAAAAAATCTATCAAAGCCAGCTGAACGGACAACCCGTTGAAGCGTTGAAAAATATTACCTTTATGGTAGAAAAAGGGGAATATGTCGCTATCATGGGGGAATCAGGTTCGGGAAAGAGTACGTTGCTGAACTTGATGGCGACGTTAGACCAACCAACAGCGGGTGAAATGCAGCTGAATGGCATCGATCTGACCACGATCAAAGAAAAAGACGCAGCGAGTTTTCGACGGGATCACTTAGGCTTTGTTTTTCAAGACTTTAATTTATTGGACACCTTTTCGGTAAAAGACAATATTTTATTGCCATTAGTTTTATCAAAAGTTTCCGTCAAACAAATGGAAAAGCAGCTTCAGCCTATCGTACAAACTTTAGGGATCGCCGATTTATTGCAGCACTATCCGTATGAATTGTCTGGCGGACAAAAACAACGAGTTGCTGTCGCACGAGCAATCATCACAAAACCGGAACTGCTATTAGCAGATGAGCCAACCGGAGCGCTGGATTCGAAAACCTCTGATCAATTACTGACATTATTTCAACAGATCAATCAAAATGGACAGACGATCGTGATGGTCACTCACAGTTCGATCGCAGCCAGTCGCGCACAACGCGTCTTGTTTATCAAAGACGGGTATGTGTTTCACCAGCTGTATCGAGGGGATCGCAGCAATACCGCTTTTCTAGAAGCAATAGCCGAAACAATGACTGCTGTCTTTGCAAAGGAGGAGTAACCAATGTTCTTTCAAAAAATCGCCTTCTCCAATTTGCGTAAAAATGCCAAAGCTTACACACCCTTTTTATTATCTATGAGTTTCTTGGTGGCTGTTTTGATGATGACGCAAATCATCGTGAACAATCCAGGAATGAAGGAACTTCCTAGTAGTCAAAGCGCCATCTTCATGTTTCGTTTAGGAAATATCATCCTCATGATTTTTGCGGCGATCTTTTCCTTTTACACCAATAACTTTTTGATCAAACAGCGAAAAAAAGAATTTGGTCTCTACAATGTTTTAGGACTAGGAAAACGTGAGATAGCCTTCGTGGTCTTTTGGGAACTCTTTTACAGTTTTCTCATTAGTCTTGCCGCCGGACTGATCAGTGGCTTATTGTTTGCACGATTAGGATTTTTGATACTGAAGAAAATCTTAGCCGTAGGCGAGTTCTTTGTCTTCAAACTGTCATTTGAGAGTATTGGCTTGGTGATCCTGTATTTTATGTTCGTCTTTGGTTGTTTATTTTTATTTGACATACTGCAAGTACGCAAAACCAATCCACTTCAATTACTGCAGGGAAGCAAGCGAAATGAAAAAGAACCACGAGCAAAAGGTATTTTGGCACTATTAGGTGTCCTTTGTTTAGTGGCGGGCTATACGATCTCTGTGACGATCAAATCTCCTATCAGTGCATTAGGCCTGTTCTTTGTCGCCGTCGTCCTCGTAATCTTGGCTACCTATTTGTTGTTTATTGCGGGCAGTATCAAAGCATTGCAGTTTTTAAGAAAACGAACGACCTATTATTATCAAACGACCCATTTTATCAATGTCTCTACCATGTTGTATCGGATGAAGCAAAATGCGGCTGGTTTAGCGAGTATTTGTATTTTATCAACGATGGTGTTAGTGACCGTTGCTACGACCGCCAGTCTTTATTTTGGACAAAAGAATGTGATCGAAACCCGTTTTCCTTACGATGTTCAAATTGAGTCAGCGGCTGATTCCCAGCAAATCAACACAGCAATTAATGGACTTGAAGCGAAGCTAACGATCAAAGAGCGCCAGCAAGTCACTACAACAAGACCGTTGCTTTTTACCTTTGAGGAACCAAATTTTGTTCCCTCAACCACTTTTGAAGAAAATAGCGGTATTTTAGATAAATCCGTGTATCTTATTTTTCTTACCAGTTCTGAATACCATGAAATCACCGGGAAAACAGGACCCGCCGACGACGAACTTTTCGTTTTTCCTGCCACATGGACGCATCAAGCATTACCAGAAAAGACGACGATCGATGATCGTCAATTTCGCTTGCGGGAATTGAAAGAACTGCCAACATTCACGAAAGCAGAAAACCCGGTTCAGCATCTTGTTCTCGTGGCGGATGATCAGTGGCTTTCCGAAAAGCTAAGCTCTTGGTATCAAAACGAAGAGTTTCAACTTTACCAGCAACCAGTGACAACAACAGTCTTTAATTTTCAAGCAGCAGAAGCAAGCGATCGCGAAGCCATCGCAAAAGAGATTCGTAGTGAACTTCTAGCAGCAGATATTCAGGCGAGCGTTGAGTCAAAAGATCTTTTTGAAGTTGAGACAAAAACCTTTACCGGCGGCTTCTTCTTCTTAGGCTTGATTTTTGGTGTGATCTTTATTTTAGCTGCTGCATTGATCATTTATTATAAACAAGTTTCCGAAGGGATGGAGGACAAAGAACGTTTCGAGATCTTGCAAAAAGTTGGGTTAAGCCATAAGGAAGTCAAGCAAGTGATCCAGCAGCAAGTTTTGATGATCTTCTCATTTCCTTTGATGGCAGCGATCATCCATTTGGCGTTTGCTTTACCAATGATTCGAAAATTACTGATTCTTTTTGGTCTGACGGATCGTAACTTATTGATCACGGTAACGATTATTTCTGTCCTATTGTTTACAATGATTTATCTACTGGTGTATTTCATCACCGCAAGAGTCTACTATCGATTGGTGGAGCGCAAACAGTAGCGGGGGGACAAATGCTATTTTGTCAGACGATAACTAGATGGATTAGTCGTCACCGCCAAGAGCTACAAAAAAATAAAATGTAAGAACACCTCATCCATGAAGCGACGCTCAAAAGTTAGAATTTTTGGTCTAACAGTTTGGAATCACTACATGATTGAGGTGTTTTTTTGATAGGCACGCCCGTTAGCCCACTTTTTTAGAGTTGAAAAAAATCCTTAGGTGACCTATAGTGAAAAGGAGTAAAGCACGGGTATAGAGTGCCGCGCGATTGATAGTCATTTCAAAATAAAAGAGATCATGTGATCCAAAAAGGAGAAAGCCTTATGAAAGAGCAGCCGATAACCATTGGATTCCCCTTAAGAGGTGAGTGGCTTGCGCCGACTACACCAGCTGAGAAGATTCCTAGCCATGGTACCGATC
This sequence comes from Enterococcus sp. 6D12_DIV0197, assembly GCF_002174385.1. NCBI lineage: Bacteria > Bacillati > Bacillota > Bacilli > Lactobacillales > Enterococcaceae > Enterococcus > Enterococcus sp. 6D12_DIV0197. The sequence continues at coordinate 2,347,911 of NZ_NIBN01000001.1, read as the reverse complement.
GAATGGGGTTGCGTTATGCCTTTGATTTTTTACAAGTTAATTTTGAGGGGAAAACCAAAGCTTTTCATAATCGAAGCTTTCTGCGCTATTTCTTCTTAGGGGTTCCGCTGGAGAGCTGTTATTGTTGGGGCGAAAAAATCTATGCGCCTTGTGATGGCGAAGTAATTGTTGCAAGAGATGGCTATCGGGAACGGAAAATCGTTCACTGGATCAGAGATTTTTCGATCGCTGTAAAAAATGGTTTGTTTTTTAATGAACAAAAAGATGATTATCAACAAATAGCTGGCAACTACATTGTGATAAAAGCTTCTGAGGGCGTTTATATGGCATTTGTTCATCTGCAAAAAGGATCTGTCACTGTTTCCGTAGGACAAAATATCACCAAAGGGATGGTGATCGGAAACGTTGGCCATTCAGGAAATTCGACTTCGCCTCATCTGCATTTTCAAGTGATGGACACAAGTGATATCGCCCATGCAAAAGGTCTTCCTTGCCGCTTTCAAGAATATGAAGTATACCAAGCAGGGGGGTGGACAAAGGTGCAGAATCGGATACCAGGAAGTACGGATCGGATACGATTGTTGAAGGAATACTAAGAGCCAGTTTTGAAACATTCGCATCAGGGCTTGTAGGACGCTCAAAAGAAAAAACGTTTAAAAGTCTTTGGACTTCTTTTATGCACGTAAAATAATCTTAGGCTTTCAAAATTTGTGAAGAAAATGAAATGCAGGGAGTACAAATGAATTATTTACCCAATATCCTTACCACTTCTCGACTGATTCTCGCACCACTTTTACTATTCCTTCAGCCAATGTCAGGCTGGTTTTGGCTGCTCTATTCCTATTGTTTTTTAAGCGACCTCGTCGATGGGCTGCTTGCAAGAAGGATGAATCTTACGAGTGAGGTGGGTGCCTTACTAGACAGTTTCGCAGATGTAAGCTTTTTTCTCGCTGTTTTTCTTTCTTTTCTACCACAGCTGTTGGCGGCTCATACACTTTGGGTCTGGCTACTAGTGATTGCTATGATTCGTTTTGTCAGTTATCTGATTGGCTATGTAAAATATCGGTCTTTTAGTAGTCTGCATACATGGCTCAACAAAGCAGTCGGTTTTCTTTTGGGTAGTTTCCCATTGCTGCTCATGGTGAGTCATGCAAAAATTGTTGTCTTGTTTTTGGAGACCATCGCCACTGTTTCGGCATTAGAAGAATTGCTGATAACGATCCTCTCAAAAAATCTGGATAGAAATCAAAAATCGATATTCGAAAGTTTTAAGTAAGGCACCTCTATCATTGAGGGCCTTTTTTTGCGTATTCATCGCTAATAGTCTTTTAAAAGACCCTTCAAAAACAATTTTAAAAATAACATTGAAAACAATTTTTAATGGTATTATGCTTATCTTTGAAGGGAGGCTTCACAAATGAATAGACAAGAACTGCATGCATGTATCAGTAAAAAACAGCCTAATATTTGCCAAATTGCTGCCTACCAAAATGGAAAGGAAGTTTACTCGGATGAATGGCATGAGTATAAGCCAGAGGATACTTGCCACCTTATGTCCGCTACGAAAAGTATCGTTTCTCTACTAGTTGGGATAGCGATCGATCAAGGTGTCATCCGAAGTGTCAATGACAAAGTACTCGATTATTTTCCAGACTATCAAGTAAAACGGGGCGAAAAAACGATTCAGGATATTACGATCAAACACCTATTAACGATGCGAGCCCCGTATAAATGCAAAGATGATCCATGGACAAACGTTTGTTCGAGTGACGACTGGACCAGCGCCTCGCTTGATTTATTGGGAGGAAGAAAAGGAGTGACAAATGAATTCAATTATCAAACCGTTTGTCTGCAGATCCTCACTGGTTTGTTAGCGAAAGCTTCTGGAATGACGACCGTTGATTATGCGAACCATTATTTATTTCGACCTCTTGTTGTAGCCGAACTGACCAATTATTATGCGGAAACGGCACAAGAGCATAAGCACTTTACGATGAGCAAGGCACCAAAAAATCCGGTTTGGTTTTGCGATCCTTTAAATATTGGCACTGCAGGTTACGGGCTTTGTCTTTCAGCAAAAGATTTAGCCAAAATCGGTGAGCTATGCTTGAACCAAGGCATCCATCAAGGACAACAAGTGGTTTCTTCACAATGGCTCACTGAAATGGTCAATCCGCTAGAGACAAACATAGAGAAATTTCAAAATATGAGTTATGGGTATTTATGGTGGATCTTGGATGCTGAGAAAAGCACCTATGCCGCCATCGGCAATAGCGGAAATGTCCTTTATATTGATCCCGAATCAGAGACTGTTATCGCCATTACGGCGTATTTTAAGCCAACTGTCTTTGATCGCATCGACTTTATCGAGACAGAGCTAAAACCGTTCCTTTTGCACTAATGAGCGTTAAGAAAAAGCAGTCTGCTGTCAAAAGTTGATTGCTTTTTTTGTAGGCGAAAGCTTAATGATCCCTTTTGTGACTATGGCAGGCAGGTGACCTACTGATAAAGCTCGGCTGCTAGCCTTTTATGAAATTATAATTTAGCAATTTGATCCCGCAGGTAGGAGGCTAAATCAATAATAAACGGAAGATAAATGAGAAATGAATAAAATGACCAAACTATCAACGACGTAAACTTGGTATACTATAATTGAGAAGAAAATCACAAGTGAAAGGAGCGGTCGGGGTGTTTTCAGAAATCAGTATCTATCAAGTGAAACCCAGTAGTGTTGAGACCTTTGAAGCAGTCATGCAGGAAGCAACAGAGGCAATGAAGGCCATGGAGGGGGCCTTGTTCTTTCGATTAATGAAACGAACCCATTACATCAAAGAAATGAGGACCATCAAGGAAGGTCGCCTGCCAGATCCATTGACGAGAGTCATAAAATGTGTGAAATATGCTCACTATTGGGAGTTTGATAGCGAAGAAAATTATGGCAAAGCTCAAAAAAAGTTGTATGAAAGTTACTGGAAAGCAATCGAGAAATGTTTGATCGTTCCCCACGACAAGCTATTGGGGGAAGTTCTTGAGTGCTCGCTTTAATTCCAAGTGCTCTCCTGCTGAACGGACTTTTTGTTGCAACTGTTAAGAAAGGACAGGGTAGAAATACAACGGATGTTAAAAAAGTCATTTGAACGGTTGAATGGAGGACTGGTATTTTTTTTAAACACTCTATTTCTTGAAGGAATCTAAAAGGAGGAAGCCCCAATGGCACAGGTTGCTTTTCATAATTCGTACAAATTAAAAAAAGGCGTCTCAACAGCGGAATTTGTTCGTGTTGTTGAACAATTAAACCGAGAATACATTTCCAAACAAAGAGGATACCTTTCTTTTGAATTATTCGTAGATGGAGAAACTTGGGCGGACATCACCAAGTTCGAAACGAAAGAAGATGCGGAAACATTTGCCCGATGCGGCACGCCTAATGCCTTTGCACAAAAGTTTTATTCATTCATCAATGGAAACAGTTGCAGCTCTCACCTATACACCATTGAAAAAACGTTCCTATAACTAGCCACTATGGAATGAACAGCGCAAAAAACAATTCATATGAAAAGAGGAAATTCTTATGACAAAGACAGCAGAATGGTATCAAGGAAAAGCCGGTCGGGCAGAACATTTGGTCTATTTAAATAAGGAAGCCAAAGAGCTTGAGAAACTGATTCAAGGTGACAAAACAATGATCATTCGGGGGGCAGCCGGCAGAAAATCACCTTTAGGAGGAAGAACCAAAATCAACGATCTTGTTTATTTTGTGGAGACCGGCGGCGATTTGACCATCACTCATCGGGGCATCATTGCCAACGTGATTGAATCTTAAAAGATGACGAAAGAAGAATCCATAGATTTTGTAAAACGCTATGAAAAAGAGCTGATTTTATCGAAAAAACAAGTCGATCGATGGGCAGGGAAAAAGTATCTAGCGGTCTATGAAATCGCTGAATTAGAAGAAATAACACCATTTCAGTACAATCGTGAAAAAAATATGGATGATTGGGTCATCACAGATGATATCAACAAAATCAAATTGTAACGTAGCGAAAACCTTAAAAAACGGAGCGCAAAGGAGTTGAGTGGAAGGATGGAAGGCAAAAAGCAATTGTTTCGAGACAAAAACGTCAAACCAACTGAGCAGCTGATTGCTGAATCACTGGGTGAAGGATATGCCATTTATCAACGTTTTATCGAAACCCTTGAAAATGAGGGCATCTCTCTTATGGATTGGCGCTATTACCAAGATGGAAAAGCGTGGTTGTCCAAAGGCGAATACAAATGGACAACGACTCGTGGAACGAATAAAGTGAAACCAATTTTTTGGCTCTCGATGTGGGAGGGCTTCTTCAAAGTCTCCTTTCACTTTAGCGAGAAAGTCCGAACACAGTTATTGTCTTTACCAGTCAGCGATGAGACAAAGGAAACCATTCTTAAGGCGCCAACTAATGGCACGAAAATGAAGTTTTTTTCTGTGATTTTTGATGTCGCTAATCCATCACTCTTTGAAGATATCACCGAATTGATCGTGTTCAAAAAAAGTAAATAAAGTAAGAGTATGTTTATTTAACTTGGATAGTCTGATTTTATTACATCTATCAAAAAGGAATCTTTGTTATAGTTTACCCATTTTTTAGGTTAAGAAAAGTAAAAGTCAATCAGAAGACTCTAAGTTTATCGCCTTTCATCTGATTGGGTTTTAATATAAGTAACTATTGGGAAAACCAACACTAATTTTGATTAGATTATCGGATAAAATTCACAATGAAATAAATTTTACTCGCTAAATATGCTATTATGGGTAAAATATGCTTGATTTACTTTTGGATTGATGGAAGACACATTGGAAAAGGAGAAAAGACAAATGACTATTCAACGAATCACAGCTTGCATTCAAGTCAAAGGAGACTATCAGAAGTGTTATCATTTTTATACGGAAAAAGTTGGCTTGGTACCAATTTATGGCGATGAGTCAGGTCCTTATACAAGCTTTGCATCGAAGAAAGAGGAGGCGCCTTTTTTTGGTATGTTCCAAGTGGATGCCGTGATCGATCAAATGGAGGGCTATCCGATTTCGGATAATCGGATTTCATCTGATACGCTTTCGGCAACGTTTCATACCACGGATTTTGAAGAAGATTATACGAGAATGAACAATGCTGGTGTAGTGTTTGAAGTGAGTAAAACCGTTTTGGGGGAAGGGGACCAAGCTTTTCATATTGCCTATTTCCGCGATCCAGAAGGAAATTTGCTAAGCTTGGAGGATGGCGGTGTCTAAAGAGTTCACATTCAAAAAGAATCAGAAAAAACGTAAAGAAAGATTTATCTCATAATTGTTTTGAGATAAATCTTTTTTTATTTGAAATCATTCCTCTATAAAGCGTTCCTTCATCCGCTCCAAGAAAAGTCCAGAGGCTTTTGAAAAAACTTGGGTGTTCTTCCAAATGACTGCAAGATCTGATTCAAGAGTGGGACTCAATTTTCTAAAGCATAAAGGACTGTCAGGGGTGAAGTTGATTAATTTGTCGAGGGTCAATGCATAGCCGACGCCTTCTTCAACCAACTTTGACGCATTGTACACGAGATTATACGTGGCAACGACAGTCAATTTGTTCATGTCTTTTTTCAACCATTTAGAAAGCTCACTGCTGACCAGACTTTGTCGTGAAGTAATCAAGGGAACCTCCCAGAGATCCTTTGGTGTGATGACTTCGTTACTAGCAAGGGGACTGTCTTTTCGCATCAAGACGCCCCAGGTGTCTCTGGCAGGTAAGCGCAAGGAATGGTATTTTTTGACGTCGACGGGGCTGATCACGACGCCAAAATCCAACAATCCTTTGTCCAACCGTTCTTTGACCTCGTCAGCATTGCCACTAAATAAATGAAATTTGACGTTAGGGTACTCAACTTGAATCTCCTTGATGATTTTTCCCAACAGCTGGATCACGTAGGTTTCTCCAGCACCGATCGACACGTTACCGGTAATCGTATCTCGAGGCGACAAAAATTCAGAACGGGTCTTTTCTAACAATTCTACAATTTCTTCCGCCCGCTTACGAAACAAGAGGCCATCTTCCGTCAGCGTAATTTTGCGATTGCCTCTGGTGAACAGCGTGACACCTAATTCTTTTTCTAACTCCATTAACTGTCGTGACAGGGATGGTTGCGAGAGATGCAGATGCTTTGCGGCAGCTGAAATCGTTTCTTTTTCTGCAACTGTTAGAAAGGTGGTTAAACTTTTTAATTCCATAGGTCTATACTCCTTTTTCTATGCTATATATGAATAGTTGGATATTTGATATTAGTATTTTACATAGAAAGATGCTGCAAGTACAATAGGTTTATCCAAAAATAGCTCAAGCGATCAAGAAAAAACGATCATCCACACCTTGATCAGTTGAGAAACATTGGAGAATCGCCCTAAGGTACAGGATAGTTGACCGAGAAAGAAGGCGAATGAAATGAAAAAAATGGCAAAAGAAGGCCCTTGTGTCTTTAGTTGTGCTGGCACCGTTGGTTTTAGGTGCTTGTAGTAGCAATAATGAGGAGACGAATGAAGAGCCGCATGCCAGCTCAGGAGGAGAAACGATGACAGAAAATGTTTCATTGACAGATGAATGGGATAAAGTTTTCCCAGAAAGTGACACGGTGAATCACCGAAAAGTGACTTTCCAGAATCGTTACGGGATCACTTTAGTTGCGGATCTTTATGAACCAATTGATGCGCAAGGACCACTTCCAGCAATCGCCGTTAGCGGACCTTTGGGAGCAGTCAAAGAGCAGACATCTGGTCTATATGCGCAAACGATGGCAGAGCGTGGTTTTGTTACGATCGCTTTTGATCCGTCCTATACAGGTGAAAGCGGTGGCGAACCACGCTATGTGGCTTCCCCAGACATTAATACAGAAGATTTTCAAGCAGCCGTCGATTTTCTATCTGTCCAAGAAAACGTAGATGAAGAAAGAATCGGTTTGATCGGGATTTGTGGCTGGGGTGGTCTAGCTTTGAATGCCGCAGCCATCGATACCCGTGTGAAAGCGACTGTTTCTGCCACCATGTATGACATGTCGAGAGTCAATGCTCAAGGGTATTTTGATGAAATGGGGGCTGAAGGACGCCATGAATTGCGCCAGCAGCTGAACGCCCAACGTACAGTTGATTTTGCCAATGGCAGCTACGAACGAGCAGGTGGGGTACCAGATACACTGCCAGAAGATGCGCCGGTCTTTATGCAGGATTACTTTGATTATTACAAAACAGAACGAGGCTACCACGAACGTTCCTTGAACTCTAATGATGGTTGGAATGTCACGTCTTCGCTGTCATTCTTAAATATGCCACTTTTGTCTTACATTGATGAGATCCAAAGCGCCGTTTTATTGCTTCATGGAGAAGAAGCCCACTCACTTTACTTCAGTCAAGACGCTTTTGAGCAATTGCAAGGTGATAACAAAGAGCTGACAGTCATTCCTAATGCTTCGCATGTTGATCTATACGACCAAACAGAGGTGATTCCTTTTGACCAAATGACCGAATTCTTCCAAGAGCATTTGAATTAAACAGCAACAACCAGCTGCACGACTGTTCAGTCCCATATCTTCTGCTGAGCAGTCGTATTTTAGAAAATAAGCATCCCGTTGCCCGCCGCTACATCGAATCATCAGCAGAAAGGAGCGAAGCCATGCTGATAAAACTCATCCCTGCTGTCTTGCTGTTCCTACTAAGTGCCTGTGGGACAAGTGGAACAGAGGAGAGGCATGCGCTGTCTGCCAGCGAAACTTCCTCTGAGGCAAGTCAGGATCATGATCAACCGACGATTGAATCAGCAACAGCTGTGGTCATTACGGTTGGTCAACAGGATTTTATAGCGAAGTTTTATGAAAATGAGGCGTCTGAATACCTAATGAATCAAATGCCCTTCACGTTGACAATGAGTGACTTGAACAACAACGAGAAATATTATCGTTTTTCTGAGAATTTGCCAGAAATGACTACAGAACGGCCGGAGATCATTCACGAAGGAGAAATCATGAGCTGGAATAGTCATACATTGGTGCTGTTTTATCAGACCTTTACCAATTCTTATGGTGGCTATAGTCGTATCGGCGTTATTGAAGATCCAGCAGGATTAAGAGAAGCGTTGGGGGGAGAAGACGTGGAGGTTGTCTTTTCGCTAGAAAATACTCGTGAGTAACGAATGATTAGGAGAAAAACAAATGACGATCGATCAATTAAACAAAATTATGGCAAGTGGTGAACCCTTACTTGCCGGTTCGCAAGCTTCAAAACAAATGATGGCTTTGAGTGCTGAGGCGAGAAAATTGACCATGAAAATCAATACGGTTTATCATGAACCTCATGAATTACAAGAACTTTTTGCTCAATTGACTGGGAAAGCAGTTGAACCGACATTTTCGCTTTTTCCGCCTTTTTATACAGATTACGGCAAAAACATCCGCATTGGTAAAGGGGTGTTTCTTAACGCCGGTTGTCATTTTCAAGACCAAGGAGGGATCACGATCGGTGATGGTACCCTAATAGGGCACAACGTAGTTCTAGCTACCTTGAATCATGGACTTCACCCTGAAGATCGTAGTACGCTTTATCCAGCACCCATTACGATTGGGAAGAATGTCTGGATTGGCTCAAATGCAACGATCGTTGCCGGTGTGACCATCGGTGACCATGCGATCATTGCTGCTGGGGCAGTGGTGACCAAAGATGTCGCTGAACGCACGATCGTGGCTGGTGTACCTGCAAACTATGTCAAAGAGGTCACTGAGTAAGCACAATAGCAATGAGTAAGAAAAAAACTGCTGTTCGCCTTGTCGCTTTTGAAGCGATGAAGATGAACAGCAGTTTTCTTATTCTTGAGGCGGCTCGCTCGTATTGGAACCAGCGAAGTTTTCGATCAACGATTTCACATCAAGACCGAGGGTTTCTTTCAAAGTTTCTTGTGTGGTCGATAAGAGATTGGTGGCGTAATTGGTGACACGATTGGCACCGCCGCCTTCACCTGATCCTGTATCAACGACCGAAATTTTATCGATATTGCCTAATGGGGCGGCAGCCTCTTTGACTAATTGCGGCATGATCTCAACGATCATGCTAAGGATCGCTGCTTCATCATATTTCTTGAAGGCTTCGGCGATTTTTTCCTTCGTTTCTGCTTCCGCCGTTCCTTTCGCCAAGGTCGTCTCGGCTTCAGCTTTTGCCAACGACTCTGTTCGAAACTGCTCAGCTTCAGTGGTTGCTAACGCAGACGCTTTTTTCGCTAATGCTTCTTGTTCAAGCGCATAACGATCGGCATCGGCTTTTTTCTTGATCTCAGAATCAAATTGGCGTTCACGACGCAAGATTTCTTTTTCTTCCAATTCGATTTGTTTTTGTCGTTCAACGACTTCAACTTCAATCTCTTGTTCTCGGACTTTTTGTTTCATGATGGCACTTTGCAGATGATAGGCTTGATCGGCATCGGCTTTGGCGATGTCTTGTTCTTTCTTGTAAAGTGCCAGCTTCAATTCTTTTTCCTTCAATGCTTCAGCGATTTCGGTCATGCGTTTTGATTCTGCTGTTTGCGATTCTTGTTCCGATTGGGCTTTTTTGATGCGGGTTTCTTTCAGTGCTTCGGCTTCCGCAATTTCAGCATCCCGTTTGACTTGAGCGATTCGAGGTTTTCCAAGAGAATCTAAATAGCCATTTTTGTCTCGAACTTCTTTGATCGTAAAGGAGACAATGATCAAGCCCATTTTCGCTAGATCGACAGAGGCAACTTCTTGCACGCTTTGGCTGAATTTGTCGCGATTTTGATAGATTTCTTCGACGGTCATCGAACCAAGGATCGAACGCAGGTGACCTTCCAAGACTTCTCGTGCCTCATTTTCTAATTCTTCACGGGTTTTTCCTAGAAACTGTTCCGCTGCCGTTGCGATTTCTTCTACGGATGAGCCGATCTTGATAATGGAAGTTCCATCACACATAACGGGAACTCCTTGTTCCGTATACACTTCTGGTGTTGAAACATCCAACTTGCTGGAAAGTAAGCTGATTCGGTTTGATCGTTGGAACACTGGCAAAACAAAGGCTCCGCCACCACGCACGATTTTGATTTTGTTATTGCTCTCATCCGCATGAACATTTTTGTTGCCAAGGTAACTTCCGCTGATAATCAACGCTTCATCGGGCTTGGCTGTTTGATATTTCGTGACAAAGATGATCAAAAGCATCAGTAAAATGAACGCCACGATTGCGATCGGAAAGACAATTGGTGATAAGAAAATATCCATAGATGCACCTCTTTAGTGATTTATTTTAGTTGTCCAAAAATTTTTCTGTATAGGGAACGACGTAGCAAATACGCTCTTTGACTTCAATAATCAACACTTTTGATCCTGCTGCTAATGGTTCATCGATTGGTTGAAAAGCCGAGGCTGGACGATTACTTGAACCAGTGACACTTGTGAGTTGAATTTCACCCATTCCTTCACAAGGAATCGGCGTCAGCACCGTTGCGATTCGACCTTCAAAGTCTTTCTCGGAACTCGAAAGCGTCGCTTCAGCATTCCTCATGGGAATCAGCACGTAAAAATTCAAGAGAAAAACGAGCCCTGTAGAAAGACAAGCGCTACCAATGAAAAGCATCATCGAATAGCCTGGGAAAATAGTTTCCCCTAAGTAACCGAAAAGACTCGTAAAGGCAAACCAGGGGATGATCAACATCGGATCAATTGGACCATCAAAATCGAAGATATCGCCAAACAGAAGCAGCAAAAAGGCTAAAATGGCACAGCCAATCAATACATACAAATAAATCTGATCAGGTGCGTAAGTGTGCAGCACGTATCCACCTCCTTTCAAATAGAGTGATTTGTAAGAACAATGAAAGCTAAGAAACAATCGGAAGAAGAACGAGGGAAGGAAAAGAACAGAATAGGTGTTCTGTTATAATTATACCAATAAATAATAAAAAAACTTAAATAAAATAGTAAATTTGAACAAATAGTACAACAAAGGGAGGTTTATTTTTCTTGAAAGAGCCAATCAAAAGTCAGCTTTTTTTCACCAACCATTGACAAACCAGGAAAATCCAAGTAGATTAAATCAGGGTACTAGAAAAAGGCAAAATCAGCTGCTGATGATTTGAATCGTAAGAGGCAGCTTTTATTTTCTATTGCCATAGATCGAAGGTAGTTGTTCGCAAACATAAAAGAAGTCAGGAACACTTCTTTTCAACCGACAGTATTGCTAAGAAATAGAGGTGGAATCGATGGATCAAAAAGAAAAAATGTTAGAACTAATCAAGAAAAAACAAGGCGGCGGCCGTTCAAAAAAAATGGAATCCCCAAAAAACGATCGAAAAAACATGCGTAAAGGCCCGAAAATTTATAATAAGTAAGGCGATGCATTAGAAACATGAAATGGTTGATGAAAAAAAAGAGAGAAGGACAGGATTTCTGTCTTTCTCTCTTTTTTATTTACTCTTGAGAATCCACGTACAACTCACTCAAAGCTGGCAGATCATGGACTTGGTATTTTGCTTTAAAAGCTGCGATTTCTTCAGAGCTGAAGCGGTTCGGATCAAGTTTCAGTTCTTCGACAGGAAGAGGTCGTTCGTTAGCGATCTTGACATCGATCACCACAGGTCCGTGGCTTTCTTTAGCTTGTGTAAAGACGGATGCTAATTCTTCTTCCTTCGTTACCGTGAAGCCTTTCGCACCCAATGCTTCCCCAACTTTACCAAAATCAGCACCGGCTAGTTGGACACCGAACTTGGTTTGCTCGGTATCTTCTTGCTCCGCTTCGATGAAGCCGAATGAGTCATTGGAAAAGACCACGTTGATGATTGGCAAATCATATTTCACTTGGGTGATGATGTCTTGCATTTGCATCGCAAAACCGCCATCCCCACTAAAGGTAAATACTTGGCGATTCGGATAGCTCAATTGAGCTGCGATCCCACCAGGTACACCATTGCCCATTGTCGCAAACCAGCCAGACGTTGTGAAACGCTGTTGACCCGTCATTTCTAAATGACGGATACTGTGGATCGTCACATTACCAACATCTGTGACAAACAGGGCATCAGGAGCTGCGATACGGTTGATTTCTCGATAAACAGGTTCAGGACGCAAGGGCTCTTGCGCATCATGGTCAAAACGATGACGCCATGCATGCCAATTCCGAGCGTTTTCTTGATTGGCTTTTATCCAGGCATCTGCAGGACGAGGGGCTGCCATCCCTGTCCATCTTCTAAGAGCGGTCGCACCATCTCCTAAAACGGAGACATCCGTCTGATGACGACGACCAAATTTCGAGGCGTCGATATCAACTTGGACAAAGTTGGCATCAGGATTGAAAAAGCGGCGTCCAAAAGGGAAGTCACTGCCGACAAAAACGATGAGATCGGCTTCTGCCAAAGCTTCATTGGCAGGTTTTGTCGCAACCCGTCCAGCAAATCCAAGAAAGTTTTCATAAAGATCAGGCACGATGCCTTTGGCTAAGACAGAAGCTGCGATAGGCATCGAGAAATGCTTAGAAAAAGCATCGATGGCATCAAAATGACCAAAGAGACCTTGTCCGATATAAAGGACGGGTTTTTTTGCTTGTTCAAAATAAGGAAGGGCAGCCTGTAAATCCTCTTCATCAGGCTGGAGAACACCTGTCTTATGATTTTTTGCGGTTGCAATCTCCTGTTCGTCGATTTCTGCAAACCCGTAATCGACTGGGATCGTTACCACAGCGACTCCTTTAAATTTGTAAGCTGCTTTAATGGCTTCGTCCACCACGTGGGGCAAACTTTCAGGGGACATGACCGTGCGATTGTAGATACTGACATCAGCGAACATCGGATTTTCATTCATTTCTTGAAAATCATTGTAGTTCATCGAGCTCGAAGCTACTTGTCCTAACAAGGCAACGACGGGCACGTTATCCATTTGAGCATCATATAAGCCATTGATCAAATGGGTAGCACCCGGACCAGCAGAACCAAAAACCGCACCGACTTTTCCCGTTAGCTTGGCATCAGCCGCTGCTGCCAGCGCACCCGCTTCTTCATGACGTACTTGAATATACTTGACCGATTGCCGTTCATGGTACAAAGCATCCATCGTTGAGTTGAAAGAGCCACCGGGGATTCCATAGATATGGTCGATGCCCCAAGCTTCAAAAACCTTGATCATTGCTGTACCAGCATTGATTTTTGTCATTTTCTTCACTCGCTTTCTCTGTTGTCATTCGTTCTCTTTTAAGTATAAACGTTTCTCAAAAAGACAACAAAGAATGCGCCTTCTGTCACAAGGCGCAGTGAAAGACTTATTTTAGGAAATGAACGACTCAGTTGCGCAGCTCTTGCACGAATCGGCTGGCGATCTCTTTGGGTCGGGTGATGGCACCACCAACCACGATACCCGTCACACCCATATCTTGGATTTTCTTTGCTTGTTTCGGGGTGTGGATCTTGCCTTCGGCTATCACTGGAACCTTTGCCGCAACCAATTGCTGGATCAATTGATAATCTGGTTCGTCAATGGTGGGACTATTCGCCGTATAGCCGGACAAAGTTGTACCTACAAAATCGACACCCGCTTCAAAGGCATTGATACCTTCCTCATAGGTGGCGATATCTGCCATGAGTAGTTGATGGGGATAGAGAGTTTTGATTTGTTTGATAAAGGCACTGACCGTCAAGCCATCGTGACGTTTGCGCAAGGTGCAGTCCAAAGCGATCACCGCAATCTGTAAAGCTGCTAATTCGTGCACCTCTTTGATGGTCGCTGTGATAAATGGTTCTTCAGGTGGATAGTCTTTTTTGATGATTCCGATGATCGGCAGATCAACAGCGGCTTGGATCTCGCGAATATCGCGAACGGAATTGGCACGGATGCCAACAGCTCCAGCTTCTTGAGCTGCTTTTGCCAATAGGGGCATGACACCGCCGTTTTCGGTATATAAGGGTTCTCCAGGCAATGCTTGACAAGAAACAATCAACCCGCCCTTGATTTGTTGGGTAAAGACTTCTTTTTCCATTTATATGACACTTCCCATTCTGATAAAGGTTCGTTTCTCCCTTCGACTATATCATGAGGTTTTTTGCTTGTAAATGAATCAACACCTCTTTGAATCAAAGGCAAGACATTCAAAAAAAGTGCAGCAAGCATCATTGTCATGGATACTTGCTGCACGTAACGAATAGGCTAGGCAGATTTTTATTCTGCTTGTTTTGACGTGCATTGCTTGAACTTTTCAAAATCGATCGTTTGATTAGCAGGCAGCACTTCGTATTGCAATCGTTCTGTTTCTTCATCGTGAATGATATGGAGGATTTTTCCTTCGTCATCTACTGGTCCCAGACTGATGATTGTAAAGCGTTCATTGATGACTTCTAAATTTTGTAGAACCCCAGAAAACACTTTGCGAATATGATGGGCGGTCTTGATTTTTTTGTCCGCTTTTTCAACAGCCTTGGCTAACGTAAAGCCTTCATCTAAAAACGTTTTGATCATTTCCACTTTGACGACCGTGGGCAGTCGGTATTTTCGTGGGGCATTTTCTTCTTGTGGGACCGATTGAATAAATCCTTTTTGTTCCCAATAACGCAATTGGCGAGGGGAAATATCACACATTTGGCTAAGTTCGCTGATGCCGACCAACAAGTTTTCATTATCAACGAGTTTTCGAAAAAGATGAGACATACGGACTCCATTCTTGTAAAGGTATTTGTTAATATTGTAACTTGTTTTACTTTTATGTCAAGTAGGTTGACAAATGTTAGGGAAAGATTTAAAGTAAAGAAGGTTTTATGAAAAATATACTGAAAAGAGTGTGAAATATGTCAACGAGTCGTCCTTTAGATATCTACGGCAAACCTTACAACCGTTCCTTACTGGTCATGGTTTTGCTGATCGGTACGTTTTGTACTGTTTTGAACCAAACATTGTTAACAACGGCTTTTCCAACTTTGATGGATGCCTTTGACATCTCAGCATCTGATGTTCAATGGCTGACCACTGGTTTCTTGCTGGTCAATGGGATCATGATCCCGATCACCGCATGGCTGATCAACAAGTTCAGCTCGAGAAGTCTTTACTTAACGGCAATGAGCATCTTCCTTGCAGGAACGATCGCTTGTTTTGCTGCACCGAACTTTTCTACATTATTGATTGGCCGCTTAGTGCAAGCTGCCGGTGTAGGGATCTCGATGCCGCTTTTGCAAAATATCATGTTGTCGATCTTCCCACCAGAAAAACGCGGTTCAGCCATGGGCATGTCCGGAATCGTTATTGGGTTAGCACCAGCCTTAGGCCCAACGTTATCTGGTTGGATCATTGATCATTATGACTGGCGCTATTTGTTCGGAATGGTCATTCCGATCGTCGTTTTAGTCTTAGTCTTAGCGCTCTTTCTAATGAAGAGTGTAATTGAATTGTCGCATCCGAAAATCGATCTGTTCTCAGCGATTTTATCAACCCTTGGTTTTGGTACATTGCTCTATGGCTTTTCAAGCGTCGGCGACAAAGGGTGGGGCAGTATGGAAGTAATCGGTTTTCTAGCAGCCGGTGTCTTTTTCATTGCTTTCTTTGCATGGCGTCAATTGCACATTGAGCATCCATTCTTAGAGTTGCGCGTGTTCAAATCAACGACCTTTACCTTGGCGTCGATCCTTTCAGGGGTCACGAATATGGCGATGATCGGTGCTGAAATGGTTCTCCCATTGTATATCCAAAACATTCGTGGTGAATCAGCGTTTCATTCAGGATTGATGTTATTACCAGGTGCTTTGATCATGGGGATCATGATGCCGATCACTGGTGCGATCTTTGATAAGTATGGTGCAAAACGTTTAGCTATCACCGGGATGTTTATCTTGACTGCCGCAACCTTACCATTTGCTTTCTTAACAAAAGATACACCGATTTTGCATATCATCATTCTTTATGGCATTCGGATGTTCGGGATCTCAATGGTGATGATGCCAGTAACGACTTCAGGAATGAATGCCTTACCTGGTCATTTGATCAGTCACGGTACCGCGGTAAACAATACGTTCCGTCAAGTAGCCAGCTCAATTGGTACGGCTATCTTGATCAGTGTCTTGACAAACGTCACCAAGGGCAACTTGCCAAGTGATTCTTTGCTGGATGCAACGCCTTTGGCATACAAAGAGAAAGCAATCGAAGCGACTTTATCTGGCTACCATGCCGCCTTTTATGTGGCAGCGGTCTTTAGCTTCTTAGGATTCTTGATCGCCTTCTCCTTAAAGAAAAAAGAACCACGATTGACGGTTCTTGAAGGAGGTGCGGACAAATGATCTTGCTTTTGATCGTTCTTAGCGTGTTAGGGTTTGCGGTACTGAATGTCTTTGCTAAAAACAAGCTGCAAACAGGTTTATCATTGGTCTTAGGTCTAGTCTTCGTGGCAAGTGTCGTCGCATTGATGGCCAATTTGACCTATCATTTTGGAATGGAAAAAGAAACGACTGCTAAAACAACCGCACTGGTTTCTAGTGCCGATAACGAGAATTTTGATTTGCTATTGTATCAGCCATTAGGAGATGGTACGGAAAAAATCTACCTGTATAAAACGGATGCTGATCAAGAGGAACCAAAACAAACTGGTACTGATAAAGTGACCAATGTCGTGGAAACAGGGGCTGATTCAGCTCGATTAGAAACAAAAACGACGCGCTGGGTTTATAAAAGTGACCTATCACGCTTCTTGTTCGGGATCGCTGATAACGATGGACAATATGTCAGCCGTACCAATACGTTCTCATTGCCAGATTCATGGGAAGTCTTGAGTGTGGATCAAGCAAAAAAACTGGCTTCTTTAGCGAAAGAACAAGCGGACACCATGAAAACACAAGGACAAGCGTATGTCCAAGAAAAAATGCAAGCTGCATTAATGGCTGATCCAACTATGGATGAGGCAGCCCAAAAAGCAAAAATCGCTGAATTGACAGAAGCTTATCAAAAAGAAGCGATGGCAAAACTGCTGGAAGAAGCAAAAAAGTAAAAACGAGCAGATAGTCAGGGGACGGAAGAATCCAATCGGATTCTTCTGTCCCTTTTTTATATGGAACGTGATACTTTTGAAAAACGGCTGCCACTAAAAAAAATCCCACACACTAGAAGTGAGTGGGATTTTCTTTAGTCAAATGAGCACGCGGCAATGCGGTCGAAAGCTTCTTTTAACAAGTCCAACGATTGGGTGGCAGCTAAGCGAACATAGTCATCGCCGGTCGTTTCTCCAAAGGCTTTCCCAGGAATCATCAGCACACTGGTTTCTTTTAATAATTTCTCGACAAAGCTGACAGAGTCCAACCCCGTTTGTTCAATGTTGATGAAGGCATACATGCTTCCTTTGACAGGGGATAAGGAAAGGAAGGGGATCTCAGCAACCCGTTGTTCAATGTAAGTCAGTCGTTCCTTAAAGACAGCAACCACTTGCGGCACGAGGGTATCATAGTGATTCAATGCGTAAATACCTGCCCGTTGTGAAGGGGTTGGTGCCGAATAGGCGATCGCCTCATTGATCAGTTTTGCCGTAAGATTGATCGATTCAGGTGCGATCATGTAGCCGATCCGCCAGCCAGTCATGGCAAAGGCTTTTGAGAAACTGCTGAATGTGATGGTGTTCTCAGGTGCGAAGGCTGCCATCGGTACAAAGGTATCATCAAAGCAAAAGGCTTCATAAACTTCATCCGAGAGGATCAGCAAGTCATGGTCAATGGCAACTGCTGCGATTTTTTCAAAAGTTTCTGGAGAAAAAACAGCACCAGTAGGATTGTTTGGTGAATTGATAATGATCGCCCGAGTTTTCTCAGTGATGGCGGATTTTAAGACCTCGACATCGATTTGAAAACCATCTTTTTCAAAGGTCGGGATAAAGACCGGCACACCACCGACTAGTTCGACTTGTTGTTTGTAAGGCGAAAAGTACGGTTCGTGAATAATCACTTCATCACCGGGATCAATGATGGCAGCCAAAGCTAAGTACATGCCATGCAATGCACCGACAGTTCCTCGTACTTGACTAGGAGAAAAAGTAAGCTGGTATTGCTTTTGGTAAAAATCAACGACAGTTTGGATAAAATCAGCACTGCCGTCTGAAGCGGTGTATTTTGTATGACCTGCTTTGACGTCATCAAAAGCTGCTTCAATGATTGTCGCATCTGTAATCAAATCAGGATCACCAATCGACAAATCAATCAAATTTGGGGTTTTCTTCGCAAGAGTGGCGATCTCCATTAAAAGATTTTCTTCTGGTTGTAAAAAACGTTCTGCAATCAACGGACGGTTCATTTTGTCATCTCCAATTTCTATAAAACTTTGCTTAAAAAATCCTGTGTCCGCGCATTTTGCGGATGCTCAAAGATCTGTTCTGGTGTTCCTTGTTCTTGAATGATACCGTCAGCCATAAAGATGACACGATCGGCGACTTCTTTTGCGAAGCCCATTTCATGGGTAACGACGACCATCGTCATGCCTTTTTCTGCCAAAGCTTGCATGACCGTCAACACTTCTCCAACCATTTCTGGGTCCAATGCTGAGGTTGGTTCGTCAAAGAGCATTACATCAGGATCCATTGCCAACGCTCTAGCAATAGCCACCCGTTGCTGCTGCCCGCCAGAAAGGCTAGAGGGGTAACTATCCGCTTTTTCAGCTAAGCCAACTTGCTCCAGCAATCCTTTCGCTGTCTCTTCGGCAGCAGCTTGCTCTTGCTGTTTGACTTTGATCGGGCTGATAGTCAGATTTTCTAACACCGTTTTATGAGGGAATAAATTGAAGCTTTGAAAGACCATTCCCATTTTTTGACGAATCTGATCGATTTTCACCCCTTTTGCCAATAAATCATTGCCTTCGAAGGTGATTTTCCCGCCAGTCGGCTGTTCAAGAAGATTCAAGCAGCGTAAGAAAGTACTTTTCCCACTTCCTGAGGGTCCGATGATCACAACGACTTCACCAGGTGTCACTTCAAGATCGATTTCTTTTAAGACGGTATTCTCGCCAAATGTTTTCACTAATTTTTCAACTTTAATCACTAGTTTTCATTCTCCTTTCAGCAACACCCAATAGACGTGAGAGGGCGAAGGTCAATACAAAGTAGATCAATGATACGATAACGTATGGTAAAAATGGTTTGAAGCTGGCCCCTTGAACGACGCCTGTTTGGAAAATCAGTTCAGACACACCGATTACCGATACGACCGAAGACTCTTTGATGACCGTGACAAATTCATTTCCTAGAGCAGGCAAGATGTTTTTGATGGCTTGCGGGAAAATGATGAAGCGCATCGCTTGGATCTGATTCATGCCTAATGAACGAGCGGCTTCCAGCTGTCCTTTATTGACGGCATTGATCCCAGCACGAATGATTTCTGCCACATAGGCGGCACTGTTTAGTGCTAAGGCAATACAGCCAGCAGCTAACTTCGAAAGCTCTAAGCCTAACACGCCTGTTCCAAAGTATACAATAAATATTTGTACTAACAAAGGTGTTCCCCGAACATATTCAATATAGACAGCGGCAATGACTTTCAATGCTTTTGACTTAGAAAGCTTCATAAAGGCTAACAAGCTGCCACCGATAGAGCCGAATAATACCCCAACCAAGGCTAGGAAGATCGTATAGCCAGTTCCAGTGATGTAAAAAGGCAGATATTTTTCCCAAAAGCTTTGCTCTTCATCGATCGTGCCTTCTTCGGTAAACATCAATCGATAGGCATCTTCTTTGTATTGGCTTAAAAGATCATTACTAATGATAGTTTCAATGGAGGAATTGAGTTTTTCCAGTAAAACTGGCGCTTCTTTCGAGATGGCGATCGCGGTCTCCTTCACGCCGTTTTCAAACGTGACATTTTCGGCTAATGCCAAGGTATCATTCGCCGTCACATAAGCTTCAGCGACGGGACCTTCCATCACGATCGCATCGATCTTGCGTGATTTTAGATTGGTGATCAAATCAGGCACCCTTTGCAAAGAGGTGACGGTCGAGCCAGTCAATTCTGTATTTGCCAGCTCTTCTTGTGTGGTTTGTCGTTGTGCACCGACAGCTACACCATCAAAATCAGCCGTCGATTGGAAACGATCCGCATCTTCTGCTCGAACCAGGACGGTCTGTTGGACTTCCATATAGGTGTCAGTGAAATTGACTTCTTTACGGCGCTCATCCGTAGCAGCCATCCCAGAGATGACGACATCGATTTTACCCGTTTTTAGAGCCCCTAACAGCGCGTCGAACCCAAGCTCCTCAATTTTCAGATCGACCCCTAAGTCATCTGCAATTTTTTGGGCAATCGAGATATCGATCCCCACGATTTCATTTTTTCCATCAACATTGGCACGGAATTCATATGGTGCATAATCGGCAGATAAACCCACGACCAATACACCATTTTCTTTGACTTTTTCATAGATTGGATCGGTTTCTTCTGCATGTGCTTGTCCGACAAAGAAAAACGGCAGCAACGCTGTGATGATCCCTAATAAAACAGTACCCTTACTAAACCTTTTCATGTAAACGCCCCTTTAACTTTTTCTGCGCATCTATTAAAAATGCAAATAATAACTAATAAATGTATAAAAATACATATAAGTGATAGAAACTATCATAGCATAACATCAGTTGAAGTCAATAAGTCAGAGAAAAAAAGTCAAAAATTGTTGTAGAGCGTAAAACCATTTATTCAAATTATTTGCAATCCAAGGAAGAACAAAGTGGAGAAGGAACAGCAGCCATTTTCTATACACATCTATTTGAAAGGATGCTTAGAAAATAACGGATAGTGAAGAAAGAAAGCAGCTTCGCTTAAACGAGAAACAGGATCTGCAATGACAAAATAAAAAGTTGTCTGAAACAAAGCGGCAAAAACGAAACATAAGACATTTTTTGGATTTCTTGCGATAATAAAAGAGAAGAGGAGGCGATAGAATGAAGGTCGTATTGATTCGACATGGTGAAAGCGAAGCAAATTTTGAAAATTACTGGACAGGGTGGCTAGATGTTTCTCTGACCGAAAAAGGCCGACAACAAGCTTGGGCTGCGGGGGAACAGATCAAAGCATTGGGGATTTCCTTTGATTTTGCCTTTGCATCTGTGCTGCAGCGAACGATCATCACTTGCGATGCCGTTCTGGAAGCCAGCGATCAGCTTTGGGTCCCTGTGAAAAAAACATGGCGCCTAAATGAACGTCATTATGGCCAATTAGTAGGGGTCAATAAAGATGAGATGGTGGCAAAGTATGGAAAAGAACAGGTGCAAAAATGGCGACGTGGATATGATGAACCGCCTTTATATGTGGAGAAAAATGATTTAGACCGACGCTATGATTCTTTAGACCCTCGCTTGATACCTAAGGGAGAAAATCTGGGGATGGTGGTGGCGCGAGTAGTCCCATTTTGGCAAGACCAGGTGGTTCCGTTACTTAAAGATCATAAGAATATTCTCATTACTGGTCATGGGAACAGCTTGCGGGCGTTAGTCAAATACTTGGAAGACGTGCCAAAAGATGCCATGGATACGATCGATATTCCTAACGCACAGCCGATCATTTATGAGTTTGATAGCCAAGCAAATAGGATTGAACGGGCGTAATAACGAACATTTAAAGAATAAACCACAATTTCGTTTGATGTTACATCGAAAATGTGGTTTTGTTGTGCTATAATAAGAAAAATTTTATGAAAGGCGGGAGGATATGAAAGCCGTATTAACCGTTATTGGAAAAGACAAGGTTGGGATCATTGCTGGTGTTAGCCAGAAATTAGCAGAATTAGAAATCAATATTTTAGATGTGTCCCAAACAATCATGGAAGATTACTTCACGATGATGATGCTTTTAAACATGGATGCCAATCAGGATTTTGATGGTGTTCGTGAGGAGCTTCACCAAATTGGTCGTACATTAGGTGTAAAAATCAGCATTCAAAATCAAGAGATTTTTGATACCATGCACAAATTATAGGAGGCACTATGGAGACAAATCAAATACTTGAAACCATTCGCATGGTGGAAGAAGAAAACTTAGATATTCGTACCATCACAATGGGGATCTCATTATTGGATTGTATTGACGCCGACATTGATCGTACCTGTGAGAAAATTTTTCAAAAAATTACAACAAAAGCGAAAGATCTTGTCAAAGTCGGCGAAGAGATCGAAAGTGAATATGGCATTCCGATTATTAACAAGCGGATTTCGGTTACCCCTGTAGCGATCGTAGTGGCAGCTTGCCAGCCGACACCCGCAGACTGTATCAAAGTTGCGAAGACCTTGGATCGAGCGGCGCAAGAAGTCGGAGTAAATTTCATCGGCGGCTATAGCGCACTAGTAGAAAAAGGCTATCAAGGCGGCGACCTTGCATTGATCGAATCGATTCCAGAAGCCTTGGCTCAAACCAATTTTGTCTGTTCGTCGGTCAATATTGGATCAACGAAAGCTGGGATCAACATGGATGCAGTACGTCTGATGGGAGAAACAGTCAAGAAGACGGCTGAGGCATCAGATATGGGCTGTGCGAAGCTCGTTGTCTTTGCGAATGCAGTGGAAGACAATCCCTTTATGGCGGGGGCTTTTCACGGGGTCGGTGAAGCTGATGTGGAAATCAACGTTGGTGTCAGCGGACCTGGTGTCGTCAAACGTGCCTTGGAAAAAGTCAAAGGCGAGTCCTTTGATGTTGTGGCGGAAACAGTCAAAAAAACAGCTTTCAAGATCACGCGGATGGGGCAATTGGTCGGGCGCGTGGCTTCCGAGCGCTTGGGCGTTCCATTCGGGATCGTCGATCTTTCGTTGGCGCCAACTCCTGCAGTCGGCGATAGTGTGGCATTGATTTTAGAAGAAATGGGTCTAGAATCTGTCGGTACCCACGGAACGACAGCGGCTTTGGCCTTGTTAAATGATGCAGTAAAAAAAGGCGGCGTAATGGCATGTAACCATGTTGGAGGTCTGTCGGGTGCCTTTATCCCCGTTTCTGAAGACGCAGGGATGATCAAGGCTGTAGAAGCTGGTTTATTGAATTTAGAAAAACTTGAAGCCATGACGGCGATCTGTTCTGTCGGTTTGGATATGATTGCGATTCCAGGAGATACTTCTGCTGAGACGATCGCCGCAATGATTGCGGATGAAGCAGCGATCGGCGTCATCAACCACAAGACGACAGCTGTCCGAATCATTCCAGCGAAAGACAAAAAAATCGGCGACCGCATTGAATTTGGTGGATTATTAGGGACGGCACCAGTGATGAAAACCAATCCTGCACAGTCTACTGATTTCATTTTACGTGGGGGACGTATTCCCGCTCCGATCCATTCATTCAAAAATTAATTTGTACTCCTTTAATAGGAAAATATGATAAAATGACCTTTAAAAGACCGACCAAAATGCTGTCTTTTAAAGGTTTTTTAGTCATGTAACTATTTTTTTCATGCTTAAGGCGGATGTTTTATCATTTGAAATCGAATACAATGAAAGATAACACGATGAAAAGGGGTGGTAAAATGAAGAAAATCTTCCAACTTGGGATGTTGGTTTTTGTTGGTTTGATGGGATTTTTTGTCCTTCAACCATCAATTGCCTTTGGACAGACATTTGTTCGTGATGATGCCGGGGTCCTTTCACAAGAGACGATCAAACAAATCGATACTTTGAATAAAGAGGGCTTTCAATCATTGACTGGCGCGCCAGAATATGCTGTGATCACGATCCCTTCTTTAGATGGGCAATCGATTGAAGAGCGTAATTTGGAACTGTTCAATGAGTATGGTTTAGGAAATCCAGAGGACAATAATGGACTATTGTTTCTCTTTGCCATTGACGATCGTGAATTTCGTCTGGGTTATGGCGATGGACTATCCTATGTCTTCAGTGAGCTATCGGAAGATGATTTAGTGGATGAAGATGCCAAAGACGCATTACGAGATGAAGATTATGATACAGCGATATTGGCAGCTTCTAATGAAGTCTATCAGCGAATGAAAGAAGCGGATGAAACGATTGGTTTAGGGACGATCTATCAAGATGGCAAGCAAATGTTAGCAGAAAAACAGGCACAAGAAGCAGAAGCCACTAAGCAGATGTGGTTCACTATTGGTAAAATCGTCAGTGGTGTCGTAGCGGCAGCAGCTGCAGGCCTTGTCGGGTTCATCAGTTTTCGCCATCTTAAAACCAAACGGCGTTTTGAAGAGCACCTGCCATTGCCGAAACATCTGTTAGAAGATAGTCACTTCCAACAGAAAGATTTCTTGAAATGGGCTAGCAATAGAAAGAACTATCAGCGTTACCATCAGTATCAGACAGCAAAAGATTGTCAACAAGCATTTACGCAGTATGTGACGAGTACTTATGTGCCAGCGAAATTGAGTTCGGTCACTGGATTGTCGACAGCGGATAAACGAGTCATCCAACACAGCTTGATGAATCCAGCAATTGGCGCCTATTTTTCAAACTTGCTGATGAAGAAACAAACCACGGTCAAACATTTCGGTCAGGTGATCCTTACACAACATGACACCTTAAAAACCTATGAAGCCCAATTAGGCAGGGAAGTGACTGAACGGATGGCAGACTACGATTTGACTGATGCGGTGTTACCCGAGAATCTGCCTTTAGCAGATGCTTATCGAGCAGAAATAGCCAAGCAAGCCAAAGAAGAGATCAGAAGACGCAATGAGCAAGGGCGATACTTAGCTCAACTTGTGACGGAAAAAGCGACCTATCCTGAGATGGTACAAGCCATTCCAAAAGAAGTTTCTAATGTTCTAGCGGAAGTGAAAACAGATGCCTTGTTCCAAGTTGACTTGAAACAGGTTTATCAAAATCACCCAGATTTAGCAAACAAATTATCCTCATTTGATGCTTCTGATCGAGCAGCCGTTTTGAATAATGCTCGCCAAGAGTATGACCCCCATGGTATGAATATGGCGTTGTTCTTTGTGATGATGAATAATCATGTGACCCATCAAGAACAAGTCATTGCCGATACGCAAAGTTCGTCGAATGATTTTGGCGGTTTTAGCGGAGGAAGCAGTAGCGGTGGCGGTGTTTCTGGTAGCTGGTAATTTTTTCGTAAGGAAGAACGTTCATTGTTCTGCAATGCATTCGCTTGCATGTAGGTTTGTGCAAGCGGAAGGATTGTATGTCAATGGCGTTTTTTCTTGTGGAGGAAATCCCTTGATAAATAAGACAAACCAAACAAAGTGTGGTAAACTTTTTAGAGTTACTGAAAATGAATGGGACTTTCATTCATTTGAAAAAGGGAGAAAACGAGGGATATCATGTACCAATCTTACATATGGGATTTTGACGGAACACTTTACGACAGCTACCCAATCATGTTAAAAGCTTTTATCAAGACATTGAAGGAGTATGGCTTTGATCCAGATCCAGCGGAGATTTATTATATACTGAAAGATTCATCTTCCAAAAAAGTTGCTGAAAAATACAACTTAGATTTTCAAGAGTTCACTAAAGCATTTAAAGCAAATGAAGCGCTGGATGATCGTTTGCCGCTTTCCTTTGCAGGAACCAAAGAAACATTAGAAGCCGTGGTTGCTGCTGGCGGCAAGAACTACATTTTGACCCACCGCGATGTCGTCTCAACGAAAGAGTTGTTAGAAAAAGAACAGATGGCAGACCTGATCGTTGAGATCGTTGGCCCAGAAAACAACTTCCCCCGCAAACCGGATCCAACTTCCCTGATTTATCTTGTTGAAAAGTATCAACTAGACAAAGATCAGACTGTCATGATCGGTGATCGCACGATGGATGTTTTTGCAGGACAAGGAGCAGGTGTCAAGACGATATTTTATGATATAGAAGGTCTCTTAAAAGATGTATCTGCCGACCATACCGTCCAATCAATGGCTGAAATACAAGAAATCATTAAGTCTTGAGAAATCAAGGCTTTTTTTGTGCATAGAAAGTAAGTCATTCAGTACTCATGATGAACGGTATAAACGTAGTTCTCATTGATCTTCTAGTCTCGGCACAACAAACCAAAAACAAGTCACACCATTTTTCGACTCAGCACCATATTCGAAAGCATGAGAAGTCAAAATGGTTTTTACGATCGCTAAGCCGATGCCGGTTCCTTCTTTATGTCCTGCTTGATGTTGGACGCGTTGGTATCTTTCCCAAATAAGTTCGAGTTGTTCTGGAGGGATATCTTTTCCAGTATTGATTACAGCAACTTTTGTTCCTGCAGATGTATTCGTTAATTTGATTAAGAGTCGTTCATTTTTAGGTGTATGGTTGATGCCGTTGTTTATTAAATTACGCAAAACCTGTTCCATTTTGATGCGATCAAAAAGAGCATTTCCATTCGTACGATCTGCTTCAAAATCGACAGTGATGTCATATTGATTGGCGATCCCTCTTGCGTAAGCAACGACGGAGGAAACCACCTCGTATGTATTCCAGATTTCATTTTTAAGTTGTGTGTAGCCAGCTTGCATGATAGAGAAATCCATGATGTCATCGACCATAGCACTCATGCGGTGGGCTTCGCTGATAATTAGGTCCATATGTTCTTTTCGAAGGCGTTCGTCGCTTCCAGATACATCACGTACCATCTCCCCATAGCCAGTGATTAACGCGAGGGGGGAGCGTAGTTCATGAGAAACATTGGCAATCACTTCTTTTCGCAAGACGTCTACTCGCTGAAGTTCTGTGCTTAAGTCCGCAACCGATTCAGAAAGTGTACCTAATTCATCACTACGCTTAAGTTTGGGTACGGAATAAAGCTCGCCGTTGGTTAAGCGGATGATGGCTTCTTTGATGGTTTTGATCGGGCGAATAAAATGCTGTGCTAAAAAAAAAGAGATCGTTGACGCAAAAATAGTTAATATGATGGTGAATAGAAAGAGTTGCTGTCGATTCAAGCTTTGAAGCGCTTCGATTTGAGTGATCGTATTGGAGAGCAAAAGGGCAGCTGGGCGTTGGAAAAGAGTGGTAGGAACGCCAATAAGAATGGCAGAAGACTTTTCAAAGTCTTCTACAGCACTCAGGCTCTCACCGTTAAGGACAGTAGGTGCATGAGATAACAACCAGATGTATTCGTTGTTCAACCCATCTATGTTTAATTGTTGTCCATTGTTAAATGCCGCCAGAATTTCGCCATCCTCGTCGACTAAGAAAAGAGTCCCAACGATCGTTTTACTGAGGAAAAGTAATGGCTCTTCTGGTAAATCATCTGGATCTACTGCCATTTCTTCAATAGCGGCAGCTGTTTCCTGAACTGTTTCTAAAAGTGATTCTTTCGTTACATTGATATAATTTGGTTCAAAGAGCAAAATTTGAACAGTCCACAAAAAAGCGATACCAATGATTACTAGCAACATATTGGCGGACCAAAGCCGCACGAGTAATTTACTTTTGATGTAAGTAAAACCTAACCGACTAGTCTTCATAATCAAATTTATACCCAACTCCCCAAACCGTTTGGATCAACTCTCGGTAATCCCCTAGACGCTCTCGCAAGGACTTGATGTGTGTATCCACTGTTCTGGTATCTCCAAAATAATCAAAGCCCCAGACACCTTCTAAAATTGATTCTCGGCTCAAAGCGATATGATTATTTTTCGTCAAATAGACCAGCAGATCGAATTCTTTTGGCGTAAGCGGCAGAGGATTCCCATTGATCGTTACAGTATGAGAAAAAACATTGACTTCGAGATCACCAAAAACGATCTTTTCGAACTGAAACTGACTGCTTCGTTTCAACACAGCTTTGATGCGAGCCATCAGCTCTTTAGGGCTAAATGGTTTGGCAATATAATCATCGGCACCAAGATTGAAGCCAAAGAGTTTGTCATATTCTTCCTTTCGAGCGGTAATCATAATGACTGGCGTGTTACAGCTGCCTCTGATTTCCGAAAGCGTCTGAAAGCCATCTTTTCCCGGCATCATGACATCTAGGAGGATCAAATCGAATAAATGATTGGTTAATTTTTCCAAAGTTTCTTTTCCATCCGCTGCCTCAAAACATAGATACCCTTCGATCTCCGCATAAGTTTTCACTAGGGCACGCATATGGGTGTCATCATCAACGATCAATATTTTTTGCAATTTTATTCACAACCTTAAAAATAATTTATATTTTTTTAAAGTATATCACAGCATAATCGCTGATTTAATAGGAAAATGACTCTTTGAAAAATAATTGTTCTTTCCCTCACAAGATCATCACAAATACCCAATACTATAGAGGTATATTCAATCGAAAGGAGCGCTTTGGCGATGTATGACTATCATATGGTCAGAAAGAAAAAAGCAAAGAAAAATCGTAAGCTAGTCGGTCATTGGTTATACATAATCAGTCTTGCGCTTTTTATGGGGTTTTCTGCACGTTTGATTTACATTGTTCAAGTCGGCGTGATTGCTGGCGTCTCTTTGTCTGAAAGAATAGAAAATTTATATTATAGTTCAAGATCGATCGAAACAAGTCGAGGGGCGATTTTTGATCGGCAGGGGACAGTGATCGCACAGGATATTCTTTCCTATACTGTTCGAGCGGTTCTTTCTGAAGATTACATTGACAATGGACGACCCATGTATTTAGACAGAGCGCGCTTTGAGGAGACCGCAACGATTCTTTCGGAGTATTTACCTATTTCTAACGAGCAAGTTTTGTCTATCTTGACAGACGGTGCGAATCAAACAAACCCGCCTGTCTTTCAAGTGGAATTTGGCAATGTTGGCAGTGGTCTAAGTGTGACTACTCGAAATCAAATCGAAGCGGCGTTTGATGCAGTTGGAATCAACGGTATCTATTTCGATGCTCGTTCAAGTCGCAGTTATCCGAATGGTATCTTTTCTTCACATTTGATAGGGACAACGTCAGATGATGAAGAGATTCGAGTCGGAGTTTCTGGATTAGAATATGTACTAAACGACTTTTTGAAGAATCAAAATGGGCGAGAGTCCTTTCAAGTCAATGCTTCAGGGAATCCTGTTCCCGCAACCAATCAAACCGTAGAAGAAGGAGTAGATGGGAATGATGTTTGGACGACATTAGATGCTCATCTGCAGTTATTCACTGAATCAGTGATGGATGAAGTTATGGAACAAACACGACTAGAAAATCTAACGGCTTTATTGATGGATGCGAAAACTGGGGAGATTTTAACGATGGCTCAAAGACCTAGTTTTCATCCAGAGACCCAAGAAGGAGTTGCGGATGAACACTTTATTTGGCGTAATCTTTTTACGGAAGAGATGTATGAACCTGGTTCGACCTTGAAGCTGGCAACCGTTTCGGCCGCTATTGATGAAGGTGTTTTTGATCCGACGGAACGCTACAATCCTGTGAGTATGCAGATTGAAGATCGAGTCATCAATGACCACGACTCAGGAGCAAATGGTGAGTTGACGATGCGGCAAGCGTTAGCTTGGTCAAGCAACACTGGGATGGTTCGACTTCAGCAACGGATCGGTTTTGATAATTGGGCACAGTATTTAACTGATTTTGGACTAGGGAAAGTTACAGGAAGTGAGCTTCCTGGGGAAGTGCCTGGGATCTTACCTTCAAGAAATCGGGTGGATTATGCCATGAGCTCCTATGGCCATGCGATCGGCGTCAATCAGATGCAGATGATGCAGCTATTTAGTGCATTTGCCAATGGTGGCGAGATGATACGTCCGCAATTGATTCGGCGAGTAGGGGAAGAGACTCAAGTTTTTCCAGAAGTCGTTTCCCAGCCTATTTCACAAGCAGCAGCTGATGCTGTTTTAGAATACATGACCGATGTAGTGACGGATGAACGTTATGGCACCGCTTATGATGTATACCAACTGACGAACCATGAGATTTCTGTCAAAACTGGGACTGCTCAGATCGCCAATGAGAATGGTCAAGGCTACATGACGGGAGAGTTTGATTATATTTACTCTGCGGTCTCCATCTACCCAACCGATGATCCACAGTTTATTCTTTACCTCACTATCAAGCGACCAGAAGAATACGATCGACATACATTAGCTAAAATCGCCAATCCCTTGATGGAGCGTTCGATGGCGCTGCAAAGTTTTCATGAGTAAAAAAAGTTTCTTAACAGGAGCTTAAAAAGACCTAGATCATCTAAGAAATTTCATGATGCAGCTGGTCAACTTCCCACAGGAATGATAGTCTTTAGAAAAGACAGGAAGGGTGCATCAGCGATCCAATCTAGGGATGAATGAATGGATAAATGATCGCGCTAAAGCTAACACATAAAGATTCATTGACGGAGGTGTCATATGAAAAAAATAAAATTCTTGATCAAAAGCATTTTTCTCATCGGGCTTCTTTATTTTGCAAGCCAGATGATCACATGGCAAGACGGGCGCTTGGCATTTCGTGATGCCCGACTCAACGAGATCACTCAATCTCTCTCGTCCCAATTTTCTCTTTCACAAGACACTTCAGCAAGGCCAGCGGCAGAAACGCCTGCCCAGACATATTTATATAATGAATCACGACAAGTGATCGAAGAAACCTTTGGGGAAGCGATCAATGAATCAGCGAATCGGTATGGACTGAACTGGACTTCCTATCACGATGATTTTCGTAACTTCATGATGGTGATGTATGATGAACATGATATTGCGCAAGGGATCTATACGAATCAAGACACGATTCTTATCGATGACACGCTAGGTATCGGGTCTTCAAAAGCAAACGTTCGTAATCAGATGGGGACGCGTCAAGAAAGTCTACAACGAGGATCACGACGGTATCGCATCGATTCGGATGCCGACTATGATCTGTTCTTGCAAGACGATCAATTGATTACTTTTTTCTATGATGTTCATGCCGAAGATACAGTGACTGCGATCCAAATCATCAATCGCTCCCTAGAAACACGCCATGCGAATGATTTTCGCCAAAATCAAGCCGCCATTTTAAGCGGTTTACGAACACAGTTATTTGAATTAACGAATGCTACCCGAGTGAAATTTGGTTTGTCACCCCTTGGTTTCAGCGAAGCAACCAGTGAGACTGCCGTGAAGCATAGCCAAGACATGGCAGAACATCGATACTTTGACCATATCGGGTTAGATGGATCGACTCCATTTGATCGGATGCAAGAAGACGGGATCAGCTTCACTGCTGCAGGGGAAAATTTGGCATTTGGCCAAGCCAGCAGTATTTACGCCCATCAAGGTTTAATGAATTCAGAGGGACATCGGGCAACGATTCTAAATGATGAGTATCAATTTCTCGGGATCGGTATTGCGATCGATACCAGCGAACAGCCATATTATACAACGTTGTATCACCGAGGATCGGCGTCGTAAATTCCTGAATTGCTTGAAACTGATTAGTTAAAAAACACTGCTCATTTGAGATTGCTGCGTTAGCAGCATCAAGTGAGCAGTGTTTTTTTGTCGATAAAATGGTGTGCAGCAGTATTATTTAGTTTTGACGGTAGGCATGAGGAGAGCACTGATACTTCTTTTGAAACAGCTTATAGAAGAATGAGACATTTTTATAGCCGACTTGGTGTGCGATTTGTTCCACAGGTAGGGAAGAGTTTCTCAACAATAAACTGGCTTGATTGAGTTTTAATTCTTGAAGGATCGTCACAAAGGATCGACCAAGCTGCTGACTGATACGGCGACTCAAATAGCTCGGGTTGTATCCAAATGTCTCCGCAACCGAAGCTAGTGTGCAAGTAGCGATATGTTTCTCCAGATAGTCCAACACTTCTCCGAGGTACAATTGGTCACTGTTTTGCGACTCGATCCGTTGTTTTTCCTGGAAGTTACGAACGAGTTCGGAAAAAATAATGATCATATAGGAATGGATGACCTCATGAGAACCGAAGGAGGGGTTGAAGAACTGGGCCAAGACCCCGAAAATCGCATCAATCAAATAGTCGTTGTTACTCGTTTCAAACACTAGGTATTGATTGTGCTTTTGGCTTTCAGATAACGCATTGATGGCAAAATCGGCGATCATGCTATTGGATGCTAACCGACTGAGCATCTGGGTGGAAAAGTACTCTTTGCTGATCAAAAAGTTAATAACAATGTCGTCTTGATTTGTTTCGATAATTTGGTGGATCACCCCAGTATCTAGTAAGCAAAAGTCACCTGCCTTTAGGATCACTTTTTTCTCATTGATCATGATCGTGACTGTTCCAGAAAAAACATAATTCATTTCGATAAAATCATGCTGATGTAGTGGTGTAGAAGAAAAGCGTGCATGTTTTAAAATCAAGAGCTGGCTTGTCTTAAGAAATCCGCTATCCTGCGGTCGTTTTCGTATGAGACGAGAAAGGTGTTTTTCGAAGGTATATTGGTAAATTGGCTCATTTTTCTCAGTGTAGACTTTCTTGAAATCCTCATAATTGTATGGAAGGGTTTGCGTCTTTTTAAGGGCTATTTCTTCAGTAGTCGTCAATTGTTGTAACTGCTGCAGAATGTTTTGTTTATCCATCGCTTTCTCCTTAGGTAAAAAATAGTCAATCAAATAGTAGAGTATCGTCATTGAAGACAGGTAGAGATAGTATATAATACTTGTATGGTAGCGTTATCAATTATCATAATCCGGATGATAATAATAGTCAATAGTACCAGCAAATTCGAAAGAAATGGGGAATCACCATGAACCACGACAAACCATCATTAGGGGATAAGATCCAAAGTACCCTTGGTCCATTTGCAAGTAAAGTCAATGGGAATATTTATATTACTTCAGTTAGGGATGCAATGTTAGCTTACATGCCATTCACCTTTATTGCGTCGATCTTTTTAATTATTGCTTTTTTTCCGATCCAACAAGTGACCGATTTTATTACTATGGTGTTGCGAACAGAAGATGCTAGTGTCTGGCAAGAGAAATTGCTCTATGTCAACAATGCCACACTCGCAATCGGTGGTTTGCTAGTTGTCATTTCCCTCGCAAAATCACTGGCAGAAAAACTTGAAACAAATGTTTTGCAATGTGTCTTAACTGCTTTTGTTTCCTTTTTACTATTAACACCGTTGGATGCAATGGAAGCAGGAACTTTTTTAGATATCACCCGCGTTAGCGCGCAATCGATGTTTTTAGCGATTATTGTCGGTATTTTTAGTACAGTTCTTTATAAAAAAATTGAGGGCAAAGGAATCAAAATCAAAATGCCAGCAGCGGTACCACCAGCTGTTTCTGGTCCATTCGAATCGGTGATTCCATCTTTTCTTGTGATCACGACGATTTGGGTCATCCGACTCATCATCGAAGCCTTATTTAACAGTGATGCCATGACGTTGATCAATGGGACCCTTGGGATTCCATTAACTATGTTA
The DNA here is from genome assembly GCF_002174385.1 of Enterococcus sp. 6D12_DIV0197. NCBI lineage: Bacteria > Bacillati > Bacillota > Bacilli > Lactobacillales > Enterococcaceae > Enterococcus > Enterococcus sp. 6D12_DIV0197. Next base: position 2,314,649 of record NZ_NIBN01000001.1, on the reverse strand, counting down.
GGTGGCTCCCTAGTTGGAATGGTCGTTGTGAAAATTTTCGAGCAATTCTTGTGGTTTTTTGGCCTTCATGGAACTTCGATCATTCAAGCAGTGATGGACCCAATCCATCAAGTCCTTGAAGATCAAAATCGTGTGGCATCAGTGGCGGGAGAGATTCCAACGAATATTATCAGTATGAGCTTTCGGAATCATTTTGCCTCGATTGGGGTCGTCGGTGCGATCATTGCTATTTTGATCGTAGCAAAAAGCAAACAGTACAAAGAGGTTGGAAAAATTGCTAGTGTTCCTTATATTTTCAATATCGGTGAACCAGCGTTGTTCGGGATACCGTTAATGTTGAATTTCAGTTTTCTCATTCCCTTTGTTTTTGCGAATGCCGTCACAACGATCGTCGCTTACTTTGCCTTTTATTTCGGGTTAGTCCCGATCCCAACAGGGCTTGCACAAATTCCTTGGACGACTCCGCCGATCATTAGCGGCTATTTTGTCACTGGTAGTATCATGGGCGCATTGCTACAAATCGTCTTGATCGTGATCGCAACGGTGATTTGGTTGCCATTTATCAAAGTTGCTGATAAGCAGATCTGTATTGAAGAAGCACAATAACCCACGAAAGGAGCAGCGTATGAAAGAAACGGTAACCATCAACGGGAAGACAAAGCCATTAACAGTGGATTTAAATGATCCGGTCCTTATTGAGTGGTCGATGACCAATCACCAAGGCTATCGATTGCAACTTTTCAATGAACAGCAGCAAGCAGTGTATGACGTTTCCAACATAGCCGCTTCTGAGAATAAAATGGCGGTCCATTTACCACAGCATCCACAGCGAAAAAAATATCAAGTCAAATTGACAGCAAGAGCAGGCAACGATGTCACCGTTTACAGCAGTGTGTTTTTCACGATAGAAAAGCGTGAGCAACCTAAAGAAACCATGGGCAAGTGGATCACTCGCTTAGATGATCCAATTAAAAAAGAACGGTTTTACTTTTCAGAAGAGAAAAATAGCTGCTTGTCCCGCTCCTTCACACTGGAAAAGTGTCCTTCCTATGCAATGATCGATTGCTGCGGGCTTGGTTTTTATCGCTTGTCTGTTAATGGTAAAACCGTATCAGATGTTTATTTAAACAGTGATGTAACGAACTATGATCGAGTCGTCTACTATGATACTTATGAGTTAACTGATTTTTTACAGGAGGGAGACAATCGGATCGAAGTTGAACTTGCGAATGGCTGGTACAACCCTGCTCCGATTGAGATTTTAGGTCGGTATAACATCCGCAAACAACTAGCGATTGGTAAACCTTGTTTCTGGGGGGAGCTTCAGTTAAATGACGGAGGAGAGAATCGCTACATTTACTCAGACAATCAGTGGCAGAGTAGTTTTGGGCCTTATTTGCAAAACAATCTTTATATAGGAGAAATCGTTACCGATGTACCTGATCCTCGTCCAGAAGGAAAAACGGTACAAATTGCTGGTCCCGCCGGACGTTTTAAGCCAAGCTTTATTCCTAAAATCAAGCGCACACAATCGATCGTTCCCCAAAAAATGACCGAAACTGCAGCGGGACTGCTTATTGACTTCGGTCAAATCATCAGCGGTCAATTTGCTTGTACACTTGAGAAAGATTTCATTGGTCAGATCAGAATCAGCTATGCAGAAACATTAGATGAGAAAGGCACCCCTGATTATACGTCTACGATCAGTGGAACTTATGGCATATACGATCCCTATGAAGGGAAGCAGCCAGATGATCCCATCGTTCAACGAGACATCATTGAGAAAACGGCAGCGAGGACGTTCGTTTTTGAAAACCGCTACACGTATCATTCCTTTCGCTATGCGTTGATCGAGACGAAACCTGCTAACAAACTTCAAGCGATTGTGGGCGCAATCAAAGCCTATCGCCTGCATACGGATGTGAAATCGTTGCTAACCCTTGAAACCTCCGATCCTTTCTTAAATCAGTTATGGGCGGTTGGCCAAGCCACGCGGTTGAACAACATCCACTCGTATTTTGAGGACTGCACCCGTGAGCGGTTCGGATATGGCGGAGACATCGTCGCTTTATTGCCAACACAGATGGCAGATCTGGCGATTGCGCCGTTGTTGGAAAAAGTGTTGTGGGATTTTACCAACGACCAACGACCGGATGGTGCAATGACTGCAACTGCGCCATTTGTAGGAATCATGACAAATGGTCCATCAAATGGTGGTGGTGCGTTAGGGTGGCAATTGGTAGTTCCAGAGCTTGCTTTGGCATTGGTCAAGACCTATGGGAAACAAGCAGCGGTTGCCAAGCTGCGTCCACAGTTGGAACGGCACCTCAACTATTTACTCGCTTTTGATTTTGATTATATTGCCCAGTGCTGCCTCGGTGATTGGGGAGCAATTGATGAAACTCAGCAAAACGGGGTCATTACTTCGCCAGATCAGTCCTTTTGCTCTGCCTGCATGTATCTGCTTTTACTACAGCGTTACCAAGAATTGATCGACTTGAGGATCATTGGTAACGAGGACTATTGTCAGCGAGTGACAGCAGCGATCCAGTACACGACACAGCAAATCAAACAGCAGTTTTCTAAAGGAAATGAGCAATACGGTGCGGGTACCTTGTCTAGCATGATCTTTGCAATGAAAACAGGACTCAGTGAAAAAAAACAAATCTTGCCAAAATTAGTACAACGGATCAAGCAGCAAGAGGGTATTTTCTCTTTCGGCATCTTCGGGATGGCATGGAGTTATCAGTTGCTGGCTGAAGCTGGCTATAATGATATTATTTTTGATTGGTTAACAAGGAAATCTGCGCCTAGTTATGCAGCAATGCTGGCAAGTGGAAACGGCACTTTAATGGAACATTTTCCGACGCCGCAACATTCAGCCACTTACGAGGGTTCGTTGAATCATGCCATGTTTGCTTCTTATGGGTATTGGTTTGTCCGTCATTTATTAGGCATTCAGATGACAAGCGCTGGGATACTGATACAACCAGCCTTCGATGTACCTGTAGCCCATGTCAAAGGCTCCTTACAAAGTACGTTTGGATTAGTAACTTTAAGCTGGGAAAAGACTGATCGTACCGTTCGCTTAACGGTGGAGTTGCCACGAACATGTGGCTATGAAATCAGTCAGATGAAAGGTTTTAGAAAAGTCAGCGAGAAAATAGAGGATGAGGGGAGCCAAAAGAAAGTTACCTGTATATATACGATTACTTCTTAGCTAGTGAAAAAGTCGACACGTGGAAAGTGTTGACTTTTTTCTGTCGTTTTCTATTTTTTGCGTATTTCATCTATGAGGTGGTGAAAATGGATCAATGGAAGCTGCTAAAAGACTATTGGCGATTTGCAGTTGGTGGTGCTGTTTTGATGGTTTTGCTGATCATCTGGTTTGTACCGTTCTCGCAAAACAAAGAAACAAACTGGCAATCAATGGCAGATGCAGCAGGTCAATCGTCTGAAATGGGGGAAGGTGGAACCCTTCAAGAAGATGGTCTTCACGATGAAGAGTATGAGATCGTTATCGATGTCAAAGGAGAAGTGCACCAACCGGGCATTTATCGTTTAAAATCAGGTGCGCGGATGTATGAATTGATCGAACAAGCAGGTGGTCTGACAGAAGAGGCGTTAGAAACAGCCATAAACTTAGCACAGGTGTTGCAAGACCAACAGATGGTGATCGTCCCTCATAAAGAGGATCAAGCGTTTATGGAGATGAGTGCTTTAGGAGTAGGTGGCAGCCAGACAGCAGTGACACAAATCAACCTGAATCAAGCCAATGCGCAGCAATTGCAAGAACTGCCAGGCGTGGGTGCCAAAAAAGCAGAAGCAATCATCGCTTACCGCGAAGAATATGGCTTTTTTAAACAGATTGATGATCTAAAAAAGATCACAGGCATCGGAGAGAAGACCTTTGAGTCCTTGAAAGAGATGATTACAGTGACGGACTGAACCAAATAAAAGTAAGAAATACTAAGAAATGACGGTTGAAAATTCAAGAAATTCGATTAGAATAGAACTAATCAATCGCAAAGGAGCAAATGAATGAGCAATACGAGAATCCCTTGGGACCAGTATTTTATGGCGCAAGCTGTTTTACTTTCTTTACGCAGTACGTGTTCCCGACTTGAAGTCGGCGCTACATTAGTCAAAGATCGCCGAATCATCGCTGGAGGCTACAATGGGTCAGTCAGTGGCGATGTACACTGCATCGACGATGGCTGTTATGTTGTCGATGACCATTGTATTCGGACGATTCATGCAGAAATGAATGCCTTATTGCAATGTGCAAAATTAGGGGTGTCAACAGACAATGCGGAAATCTATGTGACGCATTTCCCCTGCCTTCCCTGTACGAAAGCAATTTTGCAAGCAGGGGTCAAAACGATCCATTATTTGAATGACTATCGTAACAATCAGTATGCAATGGAATTGATTCAACAAGTAGGTGCTTCCGTCCACCAAGTTGAACTTGATCCGGTGTATTTTGAAAAACTTTCATTTGGTGTGCTGAATGATGCACAACCAACAAAAGAGAACTGATTCATTTTTATTTCTTAGTATTATTTTTGCTTGTTCGGTGACTGCTTACTATGTGCAGTCCATCTTACTGGGACTCATTGCACTTTATTATTTCGTGATGCTTGTCTTAAAACGACAAGCATTTTTGTGCATGATTTGTTTTGTCGGACTGTTGCTGTTAAGTGTCCGCGTCTGTCTTTCTCGGACTGGGAACATACAAGAAGGTGAGTATCAAGGGGTAGTCAATGTGTTGCCAGACACGATCAAAATCAATGGCGATCTGCTTACGTTTGAAGCAAAATCTTCCGCAGGTAAAGTGATTGGCCGTTACACGATTTCTTCAGAGACTGAAAAACAGCAATGGCAGGATCGATCCGATTGGGGAAGAAAGCTGCTGGTGAAAGGAATTTTTTCTCTTCCTGAAAAACCACGAAACCGCCACGGGTTTGACTATTCTGCCTATCTAGCCAGTCGATCAATTATTGGCACAGTCCATATCGAGCAAATGGTAGGAATGGAAGCAGCAGACTCAGGCTTTTCGCTTGCAAAAGTTCGAGCAGAGGTTATTTCTTCTGTGCAACGAATCTTTCCTGAACGCTCAGCAGCCTATATCAATGCGTTGCTCTTTGGTTTTAAAGACCATGACTTTCAAGAAGTACGTCAAATGTATCGTGCTAGTGGCTTATTGCATTTCTTTACGATCTCAGGAATGCATGTCGTCTTATTTTTCAAGTGGTTTCGCGGATGCTTCTGCCGATTGGGGTTTACGCAACAACAAATGCTGTTGCCAATGGGGGTCTTTTTCTTGGTCGTAATTGGGATTTGTGGCGGCGGCATTAGTGTCTGGCGTGCTGTCTTGGCATTGTCGGTTACTCAAGTGACCACTCTTTATCAACAACGGCTATCGGCAAGTGATCATTATGGGATCGTCTTAACGGCTCTTTTATTCGTTGATCCCAAAGTATTGCTTCAAACATCGGGGCAACTAAGTCTTTTGATGACCTTCCTGATAGTGATGCAGCGACCGATCAAATTGACGTGGTTTTGGCGCAGTCAGTTCCTCACGGTGCTGGCTGCGCCTGTCATTGTCTCGCTCTTTTATGAATTTCCATTATTTGGGGGCTTTTTGACGTTTGTCTTTTTACCGTTTTTTCAATTGGTTTTGCTGCCAGCCTGTTTCTTAATGTTCATTGCTGGGACGCTTTTCCCAACCATCAGTGGGCTGATTGCCCTTTTTGAAGAGCTTTTATTACTTATGGAAGTTGCCGTGGGCGCTGTAGGAGGCGTATCGATAACGGTGGGTGCCCTTCCTGCAGGATTGGCAGCTAGTTGTTGTTTGCTTGGCCTGCTCTGTTACCAAAAGAAACGGTGGCTGCTGGTGATCTGTTTTTCGCTTGTTGTACCAATGGTCTTTCAACAGAATCGCGTTTTACCTACCATTAGTTATGTCGACGTTGGTCAAGGCGATAGTATCGTTTTACAGGCAGAAAAAAATCGCGAAGTTTATGTGATCGATACTGGAGGTTCTCTATCTTTTCCGAAAGAAAACTGGCAAGAGCGCAAACGACAAGCTGCCGCTGAATCTTCATTGATTCCTTTTTTGAAAGGGGAGGGAGTCAGGAAGATTACTGGTTTGTTTCTAACTCACGGGGACACGGACCATATGGGAGATGCGCTAGCATTGATGAAGGCGATCCCTGTTGAAACGTTATATCTTGTGCCAGGAAGTGAACAAGATCACCGCATCGCCAAGCTTTTAAACGAACTGCCTAATCAGACAAGCGTTGTTTGGACGACGGTTGGCCAAGTGGTGGGTGATTTCCTTCAGTTGCAAGTATTGGCACCAGAATCAGGTGCAGGACAAAACGAAGATTCGATGGTGATTAAAACCAAGGTAGGGGATAAAACATTTTTGTTTACTGGCGATCTCGAACAAGCAGGGGAAAAAAAGTTGATTCATGATTATCCGAATTTAAAAGTTGATGTATTGAAACTAGGGCATCATGGCAGTCGGACCTCGACGGCACCTGAGTTTGTTGCGGCAATCGATCCCCAATTCGGGATCGTTTCAAGTGGACGGAACAATCGGTACGGGCATCCTCATGAAGAGGTGCTTGAAACGTTGGTAAATCAGACCGTTTTGCGAACCGATCAGCAAGGCATGATCCAATTTATTTGGTCTGAAAAACAACAATCATTTTTGATAAAAACGCTGCTAGACTATCCGATTGACTAATGGTAGGATAAGAATGAAAGCGGGGGGAACGATGGAATTACAAAAAGCGTTGCAAGCAATTCGAACCAAGGAGTTGCAATCGATTTATCTGGTCATCGGCAGTGAAATGTTTTTACAAGAGCAAGTTCGCACGGCCTTTTTGGAGCGTTTTTCCGTTGGGAAAGATGATCTGAATTTTGCTTCCTTTGACATGGAGAAAGATCCCCTTGATATGGTGATCCAAGAAGCTCAATCGTTGCCTTTTTTTGGCGATCAGCGATTACTGTTCGTTGAGCGGCCATTTTTCTTAACGGCTGAAAAAAAGAGCAATGCACCTGAGCATGACCTAGATGATTTTTTGAATTACATCAAAGACCCATTGGAATCATCGGTAATGGTGATTTTTGCAGATGTCGATAAATTAGATGAACGGAAAAAAATTACTAAGCAATTGAAAAAAGCCGCAGTTGTGATTGATGTCGCACCTATGAAAGAAGCCGACGTGCGTCAGTATCTCCAACAGTCGTTGGCAAATGATGGCATCGAAATGAGCCGAGAGGCGTTTGATTTGTTTTTACGGTTAACGGATCTGCACCTATCAAAAGCGATGCAGGAGTTACAGAAACTACGGCTGTATGCAGGAAATGGCAATAAAATTACGAAAGAGATCGTCTTGCAGTTGATCCCTAAGACGTTGGAACACAATGTCTTTGAATTAACCAGCGATGTCTTAAAGGGGAACGTATCGGATGCGTTGCGCTTGTATGACGATCTATTATTGCAAGGGGAAGAGACGATCAAGATCAATGCTATCTTGATCAGCCAAGTCCGTCTGCTGTTACAGGCGGCGATTTTGATGAAAATTGGCTACCAGCAAGCCAATATCGCAGAAACGTTGGGGATTCATCCGTACCGAGTGAAGTTAGCGATGCAGCAAGCTCGGGGGTTTGGAGAAAAGCAATTAGCGGCACTTTATAGTGAATTGATCGAAAATGATTACTTAGTGAAAAGTGGTCAGATGGACAAAGAGTATTTGTTCCAGCTATTTGTTTTAAAACATGGCAAACAGTAAGTCAAAAAGAAAGGCGCAGCAATCGATGATTGCTGCGCCTTTCTTAATTTGCTTATTTTGCAATTTTTTTACTTAAACGAGATTTGTCGCGACTAGCTTTGTTCTTGTGGATCAATCCTTTAGTCTCAGCCATATCGATTGCTTTAACAGCATCTTTATATAACGCATCTACGTTATCAGCACCAGCTTCAACAGCTTGATCAAATTTTTTGATTGCTGTACGCATTGTGCTTACTTGAGATGAATTCTTAGCATTAGCCGCTTCGCTTGTGCGAACACGTTTGATTGCAGATTCAATGTTTGGCATGTATTTCACCTCCGAAAAAAAAGTTCAATTACGTTTAGAAAACGTATAAATCAACACTAGTCATTATACCTAATGCCAAGAGTGATTGCAATAAAAGTTGTAAAGAAATTTTACTTAACACAAAAATTTGTTTTTTGGCCGTGCTATTTTTTGCTTTATGGATTTTAAAAATGCTTCTTTACACATTTTTTACTGAATAGTTATAAAAAGTTTACACAGAAACAGCTTTCTATGCTATGATTACTTCGGAATTTTTAAATGGGGGAATCTATGTGAATATCGCTTTGTTTCTAACGATTGTGTTGTCATTAGGGGTGATTTTCGTCAACGGCTGGACGGATGCGCCGAATGCTATTGCAACCGCTGTCTCCACGAGAGTCTTACGCCCGAATATCGCCATTGGCATGGCAGTCGTCATGAATTTCTTAGGTGTGCTAGTGATGACGTATTTTAATGCGCAAGTTGCAGAAACCATCAGCAACATTGTGACTTTTGATTCAGGCGGGAGTTTTCGGGTCTCACAGATCGCATTAGCCGCTGCCTTGTTTTCAATTGTTGTTTGGACGGTCGCAGCTTGGTATTTTGGGATCCCAACTAGTGAATCTCACGCGTTGATCGCAGGACTGACTGGTGCAGCCATGGCCCTTGGTGGGTTACATGCAGTCAATGGCGAGGAGTGGCTGAAAGTTTTGATCGGTCTTGTCGTTTCTACGTTGATGGGCTTCATTGGCGGCTTTCTGATCACGAAACTGATCGTATGGCTCTTTCGCGATACCCAACGGCGAAAAGCCAACAAAATTTTTACAGTTGGTCAAGCCATTGCGGCTGGTGCCAATGCGTTCTTACATGGTGCACAAGATGGCCAAAAATTTATGGGTGTCTTCATGTTAGGGCTTTTCTACAACAATCTTGCTGAAAAGACCGGCAATGGCTTTTCGATCCCACTCTGGGTGATGGTTCTTTGTTCCTTGACCATGGGGATCGGTACTTCTGTCGGTGGGATGAAAATCATCAAATCAGTAGGGATGGATATGGTAAAACTGGAAAAATACCAGGGCTTTTCTGCAGATGTTACCGCTGCGATCTGTTTGTTCTTGTCTTCCGTATTTGGTATCCCAGTTTCAACGACCCATACAAAAACGACTGCCATCATGGGGGTAGGGGCTTCTCGACGTTTTTCTAGCGTTGATTGGCGCATCGTTAAAGAAATGATCTATGCTTGGATTTTAACGTTCCCTGGTTGCGGGTTGATTGCGTTTCTAATGGTGAAAATTTTATTGCTAATTTTGTGAGGAGAGAAAGTAATGGCACGAAAAAAAGGATTTGATTATTTTGCGGCAATGGAGCAGTTGGCAACAAATGGGCATCTAGCTGCGAAACGTTTTTCGCTGTTGATCAATGATTACTCTGAAACAGCGTTAAGTGAAGCGGCAGCTGAGATTCATGGATTAGAAAAGGAAGGCGATCAGGTGATCGCTGAGTTAACGAATGAGTTGTACGACTCATTTATCACACCGATCGATCGCGAAGACATCCTGGTCATCTCTGAGCGTTTAGATGATATTTTGGATGGCATTATGGGACTGACTTATTTATTTGAGAATTTGGTCATTACGAAGATTCGCCCTGAGACGAACTTATTTGCTGAAATGATCGTTCAAGCGACACAGGGGGTCGAAACAGCATTAAAAGAGTTTCCGAAGTTCAAAAATTCAAAAACATTGCGTCAAATGATCAACGATGTAAATACGATTGAATCAGAAGCAGATCTTTTGTATTCAAAAATGAAAAAAGCGTTGTTTACGGATGAAAAAGAAGTGCTGGAAATTATTAAGTGGAAAGATATTTATGATCGCTTTGAATCGATTATCAACGACACCGAAAGTGCGGTTGATATCATCGATGGTATGGTGATCAAAAACACGTGAGGAACTAGAGAGCATTCAAACGAAAAAAAGAGCAACTATTGCGGCAGTTACCTGCCCAAGAGTTGCTCTTTTTGCTTATAATTGGATCAGCCAATAGCCGATCAAAATGATTCCTAAAACGATGCGATACCATCCAAATACGGTAAAATCATTCCGTTTGATGTAGTTCATCAAGAAACGGATCGCGATGATCGAAACGATGAATGACACGATGGTTCCTGTCAATAAGATGACGGTTCCTTGGAAATCAAAGGCATTGCCATCTTTCAAAAACTTGAAGATTTTCAAGGCACTGGCACCAAACATGGTGGGAATACCTAAGAAAAATGAAAATTCAGCAGCAACATAACGAGAAGCGCCGATCATGATAGCACCTAAGATAGTAGCACCAGAACGAGAAGTTCCTGGGATCAATGCCAATACTTGGAACATTCCTACGATCAATGCCGCTTTGTAGGTGAACTTGTTCAAATCGGTACATTTTGGTGCTTTATTTTTGTTGCGTTTTTCTACCACGATAAAGCCGATCCCATAAACGATCAAGACGATCGAAACAGAGAAAAAGTTGTAGAAGTGCGCATCTAACCAATCATCTAACGGTAATCCGATAATAACCGATGGCAAGACCGCCACGACGACTTCAAACCATAACGTCCATGTATCTTTTTTCTCTAACTCATTTTTCTTCGGTGAAAAAGGGTTTAGTTTATGGAAATATAAGTAGACGACTGCTAAAATCGCACCCAGTTGTATGACAACATTGAACATCGTCATAAACTCGGGAGTAACATTCAATCCGATAAATTCGTCGGCTAGAATCAAGTGACCCGTGCTGCTGATTGGCAGCCATTCCGTGATCCCTTCAATGATCCCAAATAAAATCGCTTTTATGAAATTTGTAAAAAACATTGGTTCAGTCCTTTCTATGACAAAATACAACTCTTAGTATACCGTTTCCTGATTCGAATACCAATCTTTTTCCTAAAAAAAGGGAGCAGTTTTTAAAACAAAAACTGCTCCTTTCTTAAAGAAATTGATCAACTGCCAAAGGTTTCTCTTAGGATAAAAGTTCTTGAGAGAGTGCCAAGCCTTTTTTGATGTAATCGGTATTGCCCACTTCAGCAATCGTAAAGCTGCCATCTTCGTAGATCAGTCGAGTGACCGAGCCATTTTCAATATCCATGCGAACATTGTTCTCATCATTGATCAGATGCAAAAGAAAAGCGATCGTTAAGCCGTGAGACACAACTAGCGCATTGCCGCCGCCTTTTTTCTCAACGCGGTAGGCGATATCTTCAAACCCTGTTTTGACACGTTCGGTCAACACATCAAAGGTTTCCGCCCAATTGGCTGTATCTGCGTGGTAGATCGCATTGGCGATCGCCTCAAACGAGACATGATTGGCAATCATATCATCGTAATCAGGAAAGTCAAGAATCCGTGGCAGAACGCCCCACATTTCTGCATCATAGGCACCTTCAAGTGAGCCAAAGCACCATTCACGAATCCGTTTGTCGATATGATAAGGGATCTCTGGTCCTCTGACATGTTCACCCAGTATCAGACGCATCGTTTCGATCGCGCGGCCGCTGTCACTGGATACTGCTTCCACAAAATCCACATCTCGTAACCCGAGTCCTAAATAATGGATGCCTTGTTCACCAGTACGAGTCAATGGGGTGTCGCACCAGCCTTGTACACGCTGCAATGTGTTGAACATGGTTTTCCCGTGACGCACGACATACAATTCTGTTTTTGCCATAAGTAGTAATTCCTCCTTTGGTTCGTAATTCGTTTATGCGTTAAAAAACGGATTGGTCCGTTTCTCAATCTCGATCGTTGTTGGTTCCCCGTGGCCAGGATAAACGGCCATCTGATTCGGTAAAACAAAAAGTTGCGTTTGGATGCTGGTCAGCAATTGCTCAAGGTTGCCAGTTGGTAGATCGGTCCGACCGATGCTGCCTTTAAATAAGGCGTCTCCAGAAACGACAAACTTGTCAAAAATAAAACTGACGCTGCCGATGGAATGACCTGGGGTTGCAACAACCTTAAAGGACATGCCAGCTATCTTGTACTCTTTCAATTCTAGCTCGAATTCTGCTGGACGTGCGGTGATGGTTCCTAATTCAGGATGACGACCAGAAAGGTTTTTCATAGGATCACTTAGCCATTCTTGCTCAAGCGGACTAACGTAAACGGGGATCTGATAATAATCCCGCAAATGGTCAACTGCGCCGATATGGTCATAATGAGTGTGAGTCAATAAAATCGCTGCTGGTTTTGCGCCTGTTTTTTCGATCTCAGCGATCAATCTCGCTGCTTCTGCTCCAGGATCAATAATCAACAAATAATCTTCTTTCCAAATAAGGTAACAATTTTCTTGAACGGGTCCTGTCACTAAACCAATGATTTTCATGCTAAAACCTCCTAGGATCACAAATACTTGTGTCTGACTATAAGTATAGCTTAAAGTATAAGAGGAAACAAAGAAAGGTTTTTAGGAGTGAAAAATTAATGATAGAAACGATGAACACAGAAGACAATCGTCAGGCGATCTGTCAATGGCTCAATTATTCAACGAAAAAAACAGAGGCAGTGAGTGCCTTTTCCGATCAAGAGCAGCTTTCATTTGCATTTTTTGACAATCACGATCAACTTGGTGGGTTGATTGGGAAACGGACAGGTAATACGATTCATATTCAATTGTTTGCAGTTGATCCACACCATCAGAATCAAGGGGTGGGGAAACAATTGATGGCAGCACTTTTCGATCACGGTAAAAAAGCGGGGTGTCGTTCCGTGACAGTTACCACCCAAGACTACCAAGCGCCACAGTTCTATCAAGCAGTCGGCTTCGAACAATTTGCTGTGCTTTCTGACACGCCTGTACTTGGCACGGATAGGCTTTATTTCGTGAAGATGCTGTGACCACCCTATGGCAGGCAGGTGATAAGGCTAACCAATAGTTTGATGAGAGAAAAGCTCAGAATTATTGTGGGAATTCGAAAATTTTTCTAAGAAACCGCATTAGCAAAAAACTGCTGTTATACTAATTAAAATAAGAAAGCGCGTGTTTCGTTTGAAACTGGTCTAATTTTTTCCTGCAGCAGAAACATTCGTCGTGACTAAGTTCGGGGAAAGTAAGTGTTCAGGACCTTGTGTTCGTTTTGATTGGTATACATCAACTTTTTGTAAGAAGGTGTTTTTTATGAAAAAATCGCTCCAATTCTTTTTCACTGTATGCTTTGCTGTGCTTCTTTTAGCGAGCTGTGGTGAGGAAGAGCTATCCATCGATGATTCGAAAGAAGTTTCTGAAACCGTTACTTCCGCCTCAAAAGCGGTTGAAAATGGCGACCTTGATTTGATGTTGATCCAAGATGAGAGTGTCATCTTTCCGCAAAGCCAAGGGGTTTATGATTTCCATGAGAATGAGTTGACGATCGTTAAGCAGTATTTGCCGATGGCAGACTTAGAAGATAGTTCAGCCAGCTCTAGTGATGTTGCCTTGTATAAAGGACAAATCGAAAGTGATTTTCAGCGTCATTTTTCCCATTCAGAGGTACAGTTGTCCAACGATCCTTATCAAATTTATGAGATCACCTATCAAGATGCCTCATACATCGTCGAAGGAAAACGTTTGACGATCATGGCAGATGGGCGAACCTTTGAGTTCACCTTAGATCCCAATAATCAGAAGGCCTATGATCAAAATGGCGTTAGCTATGACATTCAGGTCGATCAATAAATTTTCTTAAAAAAATATTCCTGCTTTACTTGCTTAGGTGAGTAGAGTAGGTTTTTTTGGTAACCTTTCGTCAAACCCATTCTCTGGAAGTGGAAATGGCGTTGATTACCTGATGAGAAGGCATTTTGCCGCAAGTGATTTTTTTAGAGATCAAACCTGTTTGGATAGGATACTCTCCGCAGAGGATGAAAAGCTGTTTCTGTTCCCTTTTCCAAAAGTGATCTATCCGCTATAATGGCAAACGAGAAGGTGAACACGTGTATAAAGGAAAAGTTGCGGTTAGAAAAATCGTAGAATTTATTTTGCGCAGAGGCGATATTGATAGCCGCAAAGTCAGTAATCATACCGCACAAGAAGGCGCCCGTATCCATCGCCAACTACAAAAAGAGGCTGGGGATGCGTATCAAAAAGAAGTCTTTTTCAAACGAGAAAGCCAAATTGAGAAAGATTCGATCACTGTCGAAGGACGTGCCGATGGTCTCTTTTTTGATGCAGCTGTTAATTCTTGGGTGATCGATGAGATCAAAACTTCAGAACCAGCTTTCGAAGATATCCCTGAAGATCAAATCGATTTGTTTTTTGCCCAGGGAATGGTTTATGCTTATTTGTTTTTACTACAAGAAAATGAACAAGCAGCGCTTAATGACAGTGAAAAACAAGAGAAACCAGAAGCAGAAGCAGAAGCTACTGCTGATGGAGAAAATGATCCGAGGAGACCCATCGATCGGATCGCCGTACAATTGACTTATTATCAAACCACTGAAAAGCTGACCACCCGTACGAGAAGAACATTTCAGTTTTCAGAATTAGCTGTTTTTTATGAAGAATTACTTCAGGAATATCATAAATGGTTAGTTTTTCAAGAGAATTGGCGCCGTGTCCGCAATACGTCTTTGCAGCTGCTGTCTTTTCCCTTTGAAACCTTTCGCAAAGGGCAGCGAGAGTTAGCAGCAGCGGCGTATAAAACACTAAAAAATGGCAAGCGACTTTTTGCGGAAGCGCCAACTGGAACTGGAAAAACCATGTCAACGCTGTTTCCCGCATTAAAAGTGCTAGGGGAAGAAGGGGCTGATCGGGTCTTTTATCTGACGGCGAAGACGATCACCAGACAAGTGGCCGAAGATGCACTGAGCAAGTTAGCAGACAACGGTAGTGAAACCAAAAGTGTCACGATTACCGCCAAAGACAAAATCTGTTTTTTAGATGAACGAAACTGTACGCCAGAACACTGTGCGTATGCGCAAGGCTATTACAATCGAATCAATGAAGCATTATGGGATCTGTTGCATCACGAGAACCAAATAACCCGAGAAGTGATCGAGACCTACGGAAAGAAACATACGGTCTGTCCCTTCGAGCTTTCACTGGATGTCAGTGTCTTTTGCGATGTCATTATTGGTGATTATAATTATTTGTTTGATCCCACCGTTTATTTGCGAAGATTTTTTGAGGAGCCGGATGAAGAATATTTCTTTCTAGTGGATGAGGCCCATAACTTAGTCAACCGTTCCAAAGAAATGTATTCGGCAACCATTACCCGGCAGCCATTTAAGGAATTAAAGAAGAAACTATCCAATGACCAGCAAAAATTAAAACGCGCCCTAAACAAAGTTGACAAAGAATTTGCGGCTATTGCTCAAATAGCAAAAGAGGAAGAGTGGGAATACCACCATCAAGCAGCTCCCCATGAAACGATGGTCAATCAGCTCTACAAAGTAGCTGAATTGATGAAGGAATGGTTGCCGGCAAATCCTGAGCATGAATTGCAAGAAGAAGTGCTGCAAGTGTATTTTGAAGCTAATCATTATTTGAAGATCAGTGAATTTTATGATGATCACTACGAAACGACGGTGGAGATCGACCGCTATGATATCAAACTACGGCAATTTTGCATCGAACCAGCGCCGTTTTTGGAATCTGTGTTAGATAAGGGCAAGGCCAGCCTGTTGTTTTCTGCGAGCTTTACTCCTTTGTCCTATTATCAAGAGGTGTTAGGAGGCGGCAATGAAGCTTTGCGCTATCGCCTGCCAAGTCCTTTTGATCCGAAAAATCAGGGGATTTTTATTGCAGACTATATCCAAACAACGTATCGCCAACGTGAAGCCAGCATTCCTGCAATCGTTGATGCAATCCAGCAAATGACTGCAGCGAAAGCGGGAAACTATATGGTCTTTTTCCCTTCTTATCGTTACTTGGATGATGTGGCGGCAGCATTTTCCCAACAGGCGCCAGAGGTGGAGGTCTTGATTCAGGGGACAGCCATGAACGAAGTAGAGCGCGAGGCGTTTCTTGCACAGTTTCAATCTCTTGAGCGGCAACGATCATCCTTGCTAGAAACAAGTCAAGACGGACAAGAGAGCCAGCCAAAAACATTAGTGGCATTTTGTGTCCTTGGTGGAATTTTTTCTGAAGGGATCGACCTAAAAGGCGATCGCTTGATCGGTGCAGCAGTGGTAGGAGTCGGACTGCCGCAAATCAATCACGAGCAAGAATTGATTCGGGAATATTACGATGAGAAAAAGGCAGCTGGCTTTGCGTATGCCTATCAGCTGCCAGGGATGAATAAAGTCCTGCAAGCAGCCGGTCGAGTGATTCGGGATGTCAGCGATCGTGGCGTGGTGTTATTGCTGGATCAGCGCTTTCGGACACCGCGTTACCAAGAACTTTTCCCACTACATTGGCAGCATGCCTTGCAGATTCGTCGGCCGCAAGAGTTATCAAAGGCAGTGACTCATTTTTGGCAAGAAAAAAACTAGAAGCAGAGCTTTCAAGAGCGGTTGCGCAAAATCAGTAGATAAAGCTGATTTTGCCTAACCATCACGTTAGACTCTGTTCTAGTTTTTTTGATTAGCGATAATTTGTAAATTGTAAATCGATCGTCAGGGGCAGTTTACGCAACAATTGGATCACCTCTTGCAGATCGTCACGACTTTTGCCTGTTACCCGAATTTGATTGTCTTGAATTTGGGTTTTAACTTTTAGCTTGGCGTTTTTGATCGCTGTCGTTATTTTTTTGGCGTTTTCTTTATCGATGCCATTGATCAATTCTGCCGTTTGACGAGCTTTTGCCCCCAAGGCATGCTCCGTTTCGCCAAATTGAATATTTTTCGTTGGTACATTCCGTTTGATCAGCTTCGCAAAGAGCACATCTTTGATTTGCTCCAACTTAAATTCGTCATCTCCAACGATCGTCAGTTTGCCCTCAGTCATCTTGATTTCTACCGTGGAGCCTTTAAAATCAAATCGGTTTTTCAATTCTTTTTCCGCCTGTTGAATGGCGTTTTTCACTTCTTCTGTGTTGATCTCAGATACGACATCAAAACTTGCTTCTTTTGCCAAAATCAATCACTCCTCTCATCTCTTACCTATGATTTTAACATGGAGGCGAACGATGCGGGAATGAAAAGTAAATTTTTGCAAATAATTGTTTCATTTTTTCACACAAACTGCTATTCTTTGGAAGGAGATTTTTAGTGAAGGAGCTAGATCATTGTGAGTAAGTTATTAACGAAGCACGAACAATCAGAACGATTGAAAAAAATAGGAGTTATTTTGCTGTCAGGTATCACTGCAGCCATTGCTTTAAATTTCTTTTTGATTCCCGCAAACGTTCTTTCTGCTGGGATGAACGGGGTCGCCCAATTGATCGTGGCACTTGCCTTGGAACATTTTGGCGTTCACCTTAGTACGGGGCTGTTTATTTTCCTCTTAAACTTGCCTATCTTTGTTCTCGGGTTCATCAAACTCGGGAAATCATCGACACTATTGAGCTTTATCAATGTCGTTGTCGTTTCCGTCTTAACGATGATCCTTCCGCAAGGAGCGATCACTGACAATATTTTGGTTAACGCTTTGCTAGGTGGCGTACTGTTAGGCGTCGGCGTTGCGTTTTCACTGAAAATGGGTTTTACCACCGGCGGAATGGATATCCTTTCGTTGATATTATCAAAAACGACTGGAAAAACAGTCGGTAAATATATGTTTATTTTAAACGGCATCATTGTCATGGTCTCAGGTTTCGTCTTTTCTTGGGAAAGTGCCTTGTACACGATCATTTCGATTTTCGCGATGAGCTACGTTGTGGACATGCTGCACACAAGTCATCAAAAGGTAACGGCAATGATTATTACGACCAATGCGGAAGCTGTTGGGAAAAATATTTCTAAGCATGTGTTTCGCGGCATGACTTTGTTCCCCTCAGTCGGAGGGTATTCAGGCGTACCTGGCAATATGATCATGATGGTCGTGACGCGCTACGAGATCTACGATTTAGAACAAGCCGTTTTAGAAGCTGACGGCAATGCGTTTATTAATTTTGTGCCGACCCAATCGATTACAGGCCGTTTTGCGACAGATGATGAACAACGGACCTTTAAAACGACAGGGGTCTTCCCAGAACTGAAAATACACAAGAAAAGCCGGCCATAATCAAGGATCGTCCATTTACAAATCTTGCAAAAGAAGGTATTATTTGAAACAAGAATTAAAGGAGGTCTTCAACCGTGGCATATACTGAAGTAGAAGCAGAAGCAATCAAAGAGCGTGTCTTGGCTGCCTTGGAAACCGTGATTGACCCTGAGTTGGGGATTGATATAGTGAATCTAGGCTTAGTTTATGAAGTCGAATTTGATGCAGAAACAGGCAATACCGTAATCAAAATGACCTTAACAACAATGGGCTGTCCCTTAGCCGACGTATTGACTGAATCGATACACGAAGCACTAAGCGATATTCCAGAAGTCAAAAATCCAGAGGTGAAATTAGTCTGGTATCCCGCTTGGACGACCGATAAAATGAGTCGTTATGCACGGATTGCTTTGGGGATTCGTTAAGGATTTTCAATCATAGAAAGTTGTTTCATATTTGTTAACTAGATGGAACAAGCTGTTTTCTTAGGTGTCGGACAGTTGGCAAAATGAGGATATAAACACAGAACTCTTTTATTAACTTTGAAAAAGTTGGTAGAAGAGTTTTTTTTTAGAATACTTTCTTAAATAAACAGTTACTTGGTGAAAAAGTTATACTTTTTTACTAAAAGCATTAAAGAAAATCATATATTTTTAAACCTGAAAGCTCAACGTATTTTCCATTCATATGACAACTCAAAGTGAGTTAGTATTTAACTTTGACGAAATAGTAATACTTTCTATAAACCTTCGATCATTTTGACAAAAAAAGAGCACAGAATAAATTCTTATTCATCCACATTGATAACCTTAAGGTGCATCCCAGAAAACATGTCTAAAGAAAAGTTACTGAATTTAGTCAGAGACTTTGGGATACGATGAATTTTCCTTAAGGAGTCAATGTAGAATGAAGAAGGATGATTCTAGGAATGTTTTTTCAAAGGTCATGTGATTTCATCCTAGCAACTGACTCTTGGTTAACAAATATACAAATGTGTTCTATGCAACCATACATATAGGAAAACGATAGCCAAACTACAGTTTCGGTCAATCATTTAGCGAGTTACATATTTTTATTAGAGATTCGAGATTAATTAATTGAATTAATGTATAATTATAGTTAAGTTGTAAAAATGATTTGGTTGATTCCCTTGATCATAAAAACAAAAAAGGAGTGTGTTTTGTGGATTTTCTATTTACTTTATTTGCTTTTATTTTCGTCGCAGTTATCTTATATCATATTGTCGAATTCTTAAAGGATCAATCTACGCCAGAAGTGGCAGTACTTGCCACGCTAGTAGACAAACGAATGACTAGTAGCACGAATATTGCTGCAAACGGCTTTACGAATCAATCCATTACCTATTATCTTTTATTTGAAATCGCAAGTGGCGAAAGATTAGAATTTAAAGTAGGGTATGGAAAATACAAATTATACGTCATCGGAGATACTGGAGTGTTGAAGTATCAAAGAAAAAGGTTTAATTCACTTGATAGGTAAAAAATTTGTATGTATATAGTATGTGTTTATTCGTTTTCAATTTCAAAAAAAGTTGAACAGTCAATTAAAAAACTCCTATTCAAGTGTCTTATCATTTGAAATGATTTGAATTGTACGCTTTCGATGGAAAACGCAAGTATCATCGAGTAACACTTGAGAATTTCTACTTATGAGGTCGCATAAATAAAACCAAAACCGAAGGAAATTTCCTGCGAGGAATGGCTTAATTTAGTTCACCCATTCGATTTATTGGCGGAAGTGATGAGCTACGGATAGTTTTTAAATACTCATAAATAGAATAGATTGCTTCACCAAAATCTCGTGACTCATTGTTACGAGGTTTTTTGTTTTTTACGTGACTTCAGAAATAATTGCAAAAAGGAAAAATCGTTCTTGGTTTTTCACAAACATTTTCTCTTTCAAGTGACAAAGTCGTTGCCGTTTTGGGTTAGGAACGATTGGGTTGCTGACGATCCAATGGTTAAAAATTGGTTAAAAATTGCGGGTGTGAAAACGATTATTGGCATTGATATTCAATCAGAGAAACTGAAACAAGCATTAGATTTAGGTGTCACCGATACGATCGATCCTAGTGTTCAAGACCTTGAAAAGAGATTTCTCGGATAACGGATGGTTTAGGCGTAGATATTGCAATGGAATGTGCAGGTACTAAAACAACCGAAGAACAATGTCTCTTAGTGACAAAAAAAGGCAGGAAAATTGGATTTCAAGGGATCACTTATTCTGATGTTTTGATTAAGCAACGGGCATTTGAAAAAATCTTTCGCAGTGAATTAACCATTAAGGGTTTTTGGAATAGCTATTCTGCGCCTTTCCCAGGCAAAGAATGGTTTGATTCAATCACCTTTTTAGAAAGCGGACGCTTGAGTGCCAGTCATAGGATTTCCCATCGCTTTCCGTTAGAATATCTTCAAAGAGCATTTGATTTAGCGGTAAATAGAAGTGAAAGCTTTAATAAAATCATGATCATGCTCTAAAAACTAAGCATTTGATTACAGCACAAACAGATTGTTTTCAAAAACCATTTTTATTCAGCAAGCTTTAACAAGCTGCTATGGATATGGTTTTTTGATTTGCTACAGTGATTAAATAGGTTGCTCCTTCTAAAACCTGTCCCAATCAAAGACACCGTTGCATTTTCAGAAATGAAACGGTAAACTAGTTGAAAAGATTGGAGGAATGAATCAATGTTAGCTACGAATTTTGGGAAATTTACATACGAAAATCCGTTTATGAACGCCTCAGGAGTCCATTGTATGACGATCGAGGAATTAGATGAATTAGCGGTATCAGCAGCTGGATCATTTGTCACAAAGAGTGCAACGCTAGAAGCACGTGCCGGAAATCCAGAACCACGTTATACCGATTTACCCTTAGGAAGCATCAATTCGATGGGATTACCAAATCTAGGGGTGGACTACTACTTAGATTATGCAATCAAAAAACAGCAGGAAATGACTCAGCAAGCGCCTTTCTTTTTCTCTGTCGCTGGTATGAGTGTGGCTGAAAACATTGAGTTATTGAAGAAGATCCAAGAAAGTGATTTTGAAGGAATCACTGAGTTGAATCTTTCTTGTCCAAACGTGCCAGGAAAACCACAAGTTGCCTATGATTTTCCTTTGACCGATCAAATTCTTGAAACAGTCTTTGGTTTTTTCACAAAACCTTTAGGTGTCAAATTGCCGCCATACTTTGATTTGGCTCACTTTGATGAGATGGCTAAGATATTAAACAAGTATCCGTTAACCTACATCAATTCAATCAATAGTATTGGGAATGCTTTATTCATCGATCCTGCTACTGACTCGGTAGTCATCAAACCAAAAGGTGGTTTTGGTGGTCTCGGAGGCGAATATGTGAAACCAACGGCATTAGCCAATGTGCGGGCTTTCTATACACGTCTCAAGCCAGAAATCAAAATTATTGGTACAGGTGGGATTCGTAATGGTCAAGATGCGTACGAGCATTTGTTGTGTGGTGCCTCTATGTTGCAGATCGGCACAGAGTTGCAAAAAGAAGGGCCGGCGATCTTTGAACGATTGACGAAAGAATTAGAAACGATCATGAAAGAAAAAGGATATCAATCAATCAGTGAATTTCAAGGCAAACTAAAAACGATTGATTAAAACGACTTTCTATCATCTTCTGTTTCTTTTTATAGAAGAAAGTCATAGAAGAAAGGTGGGGTTAAATGGAGAAATTTCGTAAAACAACTGAGGGCGATTTAACGGAGTTAATGGCGCTGATTGAGGAAGGAATTGCTTTTTTAAAAGCTCAAGGATCACCACAATGGCAAAATGGCTATGGCCCAAAAGAAACTCAAATCAAAGAAGATATTGCAAAAGGTGAAAGCTATGTGTTAGTGAAAGATGGGAAAATCGCAGCGTCTGCGGCACTGGTTTCTGGTGATGATCCTGTCTACAACGCAATTACCGGCGCAGGGTGGGATGGAAACGGTCCGTATCTATCCATTCATCGCGTCGTTGTCAGTTCTCATTTTAAAGGGCAAAAGTTAAGTGCCAAATTGCTGCAAGCTCTTGAAGTGGTTGCATTAGAGCAAGGAATCGTTGATTTGCGTATCGATACGTATAAAGCCAATATTGGGATGCAAAAGAATATCCAAGCAGCTGGCTATCAATATAAAGGAGAGGTAACATTTCCTTTTCCGAATGGAGAGCGATTGGCGTTTCAAAAACGTTTGATCACAAACTAAACATTCTTTTTCCATTCTTGTCACTTGGCTGAAAGAATGGAAAAGGTGTGTCAAAGTGAATTTTTGGTATGAAAATGTGGATAATGGTTGTCAGAATCCTTTCGGCTTGCTAAGATAAGCACGTAAAGGACGGTGCCAAATGAAGAAAAGAATCAAAAAGAAAAAAGCTTATAAAAAATACATCCATGATATTTTTGCAGGTTATGAAGAAATGCTTGAAAATCCAGCGATCGATGAGAAGAAGTTCTCTTATTTGAAAGAAGAAACAACCTTAAAACGAGACGATCAAAATCAAATCCGTTTCCGTACGATCGATATTGATTAAACTACCTTTTGGGTAGTTTTTTTCTTTGTTTTTGTTAATTGGAAAAATTTCAGAAAAAAAGCTTGCTCTTTCATTCATAGAATGATAAAGTATTCAACGTTGGCAATTGAGCCAGCGGGTCAAAACAACAGTTGAAAAATCTTCAAAAAAGACTTGACCAAAAATAAAACAGATGATATTATAACGAAGTCGCAGTTTTAAAACAGTTAATCAATGTTGATACATCAACAAAATTAATTGAAAAAAGTTGTTGACAAATAACAAATCATTTGTTATTCTAATTAAGTCGCTGAGACAGCCGCTACGAAGTTGAAAAACAACGAGCGAAAAAAACTTTTTAAAAAAGAGTTGACAATCAACTGTCGCTCTGATATGATATAAAAGTTGCTAACACAGCACGGTAGACCTTTGAAAACTGAACAAAGCAAGCAAACGAACCAATGTGTAGGACGTTTCAATTTATTGAAACAAATACATGCAAGCAATAGCTAGCAAAGTTAATTTTTATGAGCTTAATGACCGTATGGTC
>NZ_NIBN01000001.1:2126478-2290221 GCF_002174385.1 Enterococcus sp. 6D12_DIV0197 | reverse complement strand
CACTAGTAGTGAAGTATTTTTAGGAGGGATCATATGACTGACGATGCCAAAAAAGAACAAAAATTTGTTCAAGATCAAGACGTTGTTTCAGTTTCAACGAATGAAGAAGTATCCTTTGGCGATATCAAACAAGTAGCCTCGAAAAATATCGGTCAGATGCTGCAAGACCTGCAAGATTTTGAAGTAGCGATCGAAAAAGAGGATATTCCTGAAATTTATCGTATATATAATGGTCGATTGCATAAACAGCTAAAAGAAACATCAAATCAAAATCATGAGATTGACGAATTACTATCAAGAAAGTTCCATGATAACTTCACCCAAACATTTCCTTTCATGATGCATTGTGCCAAAATATCTCCTACCGTGCATTACTATAAGTTAGGGACCTATTATCATGAGCGAGCGACGATTGGTATCGATGCGAGCATTCCAGAAATTTTTGTTATCCCTGAGATAGACGAAGAATGGGAGAAGTTTCAACGAGGCGATCGTGAGATGCTGACAGCCATCGAACAACAAATGGATAAGCTGGAAGCCAAACGGATCACTGCCCTATCAGAAGTAAAGGAAATCCAAAATCAGATCGATAAGCTTACGGCATCTGTAAATGAATTGAGTGAGTCAAAGGGCTTTTTCAATCGGACAAAAATCGATGAAGAACTAGAGCAGTTGACTTCTGAGCGAAAAGCATTAGAAGCCAAACGTCGGGAATGGGAAAGATATTCAAATAATGACGAAGAGGTTTTTGCTGAAAAAGAGCGTCTGCAACAGCAATACCAAACATTGCGCTTAAAGAAAGCAATCGTGGAAAAAGAATTCCGTCAAATTGATACCTTTTTTGGATCATTTGATGAATTTACGGCAAAAATAATGGCTTTCTTAGCTCACTATACTGGAAAGGAGCTGACTGAAGTTGACGAAAGAAACGCAGACGAATCCTGAGGAATCACAGCTGCTGGAGCAGGAACCGACTCTAGAGGTCCAAACAGAAGGGGCTAATGAAGTCGAGGAAAACGTATCAACAAATGCGACGGACTTAGTGAATGACGGTCCTTTAGTAGAAGATAGTGGAAATGTAGTGGATGATTCTTTTGATTCAGCAAAAGAAGAAACTGACTACGAAGATGATTATTATGCTGTAAAAGCGCAAGATCACCAACGAATCGAATCGCTTATTGAGCAAGCCGAAAACGAACTAGCTGATTTAAAATTGAGAAAATCAATTATGGAAGCTGATTTTTCTGGATTGCTTGCTCATTACCGCCAGTTGATTTTAACAGATCAAGATATTTCGGTGATCGCCAAAAAGACATTGCTTGAATACTATGCCTATGAATTCTTGAAACCATTAAAAACGATTCATTTAACTGCTACTGATAACTATGACACATGGAAGACAAAGCATTTCAATGTCCGTTTTCGTTTAACAGAAACAAAGGAGCTCGAGTTTAGTTTCAAACTTAATCCAGTCAATTCTACGTATCAATCTAATTATTTGCCATTGTTGACTATCAATTCAAACTCCCAGTCGGTGGTTGTCAATGATGAACAGATTTTGCATTTAATCAGTCAATGGCATGCGGAGAATATTTTCTCGGTCAATCAGCTTTCGCTCTTTAATTATGATGTCAACTTGGTATTGGCGCATTTAAAAGAATTAGGCTTTACGGTTTCACCAAGCTTGATCGACAATACCCAAACATTGGCTGTCGATATGGAGACGGACTTTGCTGTTGCAGCAGAAGTTCTCGATCAAATTTTCATTATTACAATGGAGAATCAGCAATATGATTTTATCACAGAAAACAAAGGCGAAATTCTTGTTTTACTTGATAAAAATCAACGATTGACGATCCATTTGTATACAGAGTCCACTTTACTAACGATTGATTCAGATCAATGGAAGCGATCCTTATTAGATTTCTTCACAAGCTATCCATTTTTGGTTCCGCTTGTCGTGGAAGGTGAAGAATAAATGTTCTAAATTCATTAAAAGTGCTAGAATGGTTTTTATAACTATTCAGCACTTTTTTTGGAAGGAGCAGTATGATGAAAAACAAAGCACTAGGTTTTTATGAAGGACGATCTTTAGATGAGTCAAATGTATTTATTGAAAAGGAAATTCCGATACCCAATTGCCAAGCAAATGATTTATTGGTGGAAGTACAGGCAGTTTCGGTCAATCCAATCGATACAAAAAGACGGCAGATGACTGCTTTAAGTGAAGCGTTCCAGATCCAAGGGTATGACGCCGTTGGGATCGTTAAAGAAATCGGCTCAGCAGTTAATGGCTTTGCCGTTGGTGATCGGGTGTTTTATGCTGGAACCACACAACGACCTGGTGCGAATCAAAGGTTCCAAACAGTTGATTCTCGGATCGCAGCAAAGGCACCAGCCGGCTTTTCTGATGGCGATCTTGCAGCTATGCCATTAACGAGTATTACAGCGTGGGAATTGCTTTTTGAAAAATTTGGGTACGTGCCTGAAGAAAACGCGAATGAAGGATCGATTTTATTGGTCAATGCCAGCGGTGGTGTTGGCTCAATTGCGGCGCAACTAGCAAAATGGGCAGGATTGACAGTCTATGGCACTGCGAGTCCTAAGAACGATCAGTGGCTTAAAAACAATCAAGTGGATCAAGTACTTAATCATCGCTTGCCGTTAGCTGAACAAATCACTGAGCCTTTTTCAGCCGTTGCAATTTTTTATGACGCCTCGGCCTATTTGCCACAATTAACGAAAGCAATCTTGCCGTTTGGCAAAGTCGGAATGATCGTGAATACGAAAGAAGCGCTAGATTTAAATCCATATAAAAACCTCGGCATCGATTTTTATTGGGAGTATATGTTCGCAAAAACAGATGCTCAGTTGATGATTGAAACACAAGGGAGCATTTTGCAACGGATCGCCTCGTTACTCGCTGACAAAAAGATCCATACGACTGCGGTCCAAACGTTTGATGGAGGAATTACCATCGAGACCTTAAAGCTCGCTACAAAAGCGGTTGAGCAAGGAACAAAAGGAAAGACAGTGATCACTGGAGGCGTCCGCTAGATGGAAGAAGAGGAAGCGATGCTGTTTTGGGATGAATTTGCCCAAGAATATGCACAGATTCAAAGAGAATCCCAATTGAAAATTGCCGAAGAGGTAGCAGCTTTTTTGGTGGAGCAGAAAGTGTTCCCGATATCGGCCTTCGTTGACTTTGCTGCGGGGACTGGCCGCTACATTTCAGCATTTTATCCTTATGTAGATGAGTATTACGCAATTGATTTTTCAAAAGAAATGTTAAAAATCATTGAAGAAACGACGGAAGATCCGATGAACAAGCTCCATCTGGTTCAGCAGAGCCAAAAAGACTTTTTATCTGCAGACCAGCACTGGCCCTGTATTTTTATGGCAATGAATCCAGCAGTCAGAGACAAAGAAGCATTGCTTCAGTTTCAAAAAAAGGCCCATCAATTGATTATTCTAAGAATGATCGCAGAAGAAGAAAACGTGTTTCAGCCTTATGAAAAAAATCTTTCAGCGAAGAATGACCTGAACTTAAACACTTGGTACAAGAAGTGGTTTTCAGAAGAAGCGATCGATTGGCAGAGTCGGCAATTCGAGTATATTTTGAAGGAAGAGATCGATCAAGAAATATTTCATCTTTATTTTGAGGAGGAGTATTCATTGGAACAACGGCAACAAATGGTTCAACATGTCTTTGGTGAGGCATTGACTGTCGAAAGCCAAACGAAAATCACCTTTGAGCTTCTCTTAGCCTAAGTAAAATCACACAATGGGTATCGAAAAAACGAGATTCTGACATAAGATCAAGAAACAGGTACAGGAGCTAGGCTTCTTTTGGCTGCTGACTGGAAACATCTTATGCTGGAATCTCGTTTTACAGTGAATTTGCTACAATAGAAGGTATACGATGCTGCCTAATAACAGTAAAAAAATGATGTTGACGATAAAAAACAGCTTTTGAAACGTTCTCGCTTCTTTTGGTCTGGCTTGTTTCAATAATTTGTACCCAATCAAATTCGCCAAAGAAGCAATCAATGTACCCAAACCACCAACATTGACGCCCAAAAGAACGGCTTTTTCTAAATCGGTAAAAGGAGCAATCAAAATTGCTGCTGGAACGTTAGATATTCCTTGGGAGAGTAAAATACTACCTAAAAAAGCGCGATGCGTTTCTTGAAAATACGGTCGAATGTGATCGGTGACCAGAGATAGGTCTTGAATATTCCCGACGATCAAGAAGAAGCAGAGAAAGGTAAGTAGTAATCGATAATCAACTTTTGCAAATAATCGTTTATTACTAAACCAAACCACGGCTGCGACGACAAGCACGGCGATTGAAATAGGGAGAACACTAAAAATACCAAGAATCATAAGAACAAATAATCCTGAATTAAGCAGCGCTGGCTTTTTTTCAAAGGGTTCTTCTTGCAGGGCGATTTCCAATGGAGTCTTTGGGATGAGCTGGATCGAAACAAGGAGTAATAGTAATGAAAGTCCCACAAAGGTGCCAGTAGTCCACATGAATTGTGGCAGCGAAATCTGATAGTAAGAAAATAAAAATAGATTTTGCGGATTTCCAAATGGAAACAGGCTGCTTCCTAAATTGGCTGCTACGATCAAATAGACAGCGCCTAATAAGACACTGGTGTGCTGTTGTTCTTTCCTCGTTAAGAGTAAATAGATGGGCAATAAAGTTAAGATAGCCACGTCATTTGTTAAAAACATCGAACTGAAGAAGCTTAGCAAGACGCTTGCGCGGATCAAGTCACGCAGATTGCGACTTTTTTCCACTAATTTTTGTCCAAATGCTCGTAAAAGACCAGCTTCTTCTAACCCATTGATTACTAACATTAATCCAAACAGTGATAAAATCACTTTAAAGTCAATAAACGACCAACGGAAGGTGCCGAAAAAACACGCAATAAGTGCTAGTAGCAGGGAAATCGAAAATAATCGATCCGTTCGAAAAAATGCTAACATTCGTTTTCCCATAGTTCACCACCTTTCTTCTCAAGAATTTTACCATTCCTATGCTTTAGGAACAATAAATAACGCTTTTTCCATCGAACTCAAAGTCATTCAGGCAATTTTTATAGTTGACAAACGACTCATTAATTGGGAAATTAGTATGTGAAAGGTGAAGGAGGTTCAAGAATGAATGTGATGCAGCTGCTTGAAAAAAATCAGCAGGTACATTTTCAAATTTTGGCTGTTTTTTTTCAGAATGGCTCAGAAGTCTCTTATAAAAAACTTGCAAAAACGTTATCCATTTCCGCGCCCACTTTGCAAAAAGAACTTCAAAATCTTCATCAAAATTTAGCTGCTTTCCATGAAGACGCAGCTTTGATCTATTCAGAAAATGATCAAGTGCAATTGGTATTGCCTCTTGATTTTTCCCTGAAGCAATTTTTTTATGCGTATCTTTCAGAAGCAATCGATTTTCAGATATTGTCGTATTTGTTTTTTCATCGAGATGAGTCAACGACGAAAATGATGTTAGAACTGATGTTGAGTGAAGCTTCATTGTTTCGTCGATTCAAAGCGATCAATCAGTTATTGAAAGAATTCGACATCCAATTAAAAAATAAAAAATTGATTGGGGATGAAAAACAGATTCGCTTTTTCTATTATCAGTTTTTTTCACAAAGTTATCCCAATGAAGAATTGATCGCTCGCTTGAATGCACCAGCCATCAACAATTTGATTCGAGTCATTGAAAAACAGTTGCAGACAACGTTTAGTCAAGCAGAGCGTTGGAAAGTCGGGCTTTGGTTAGGCATTATGGAAGCCCGTTTTGATTATCGCGGCTCGCAACAGCATGAAGCCTCGTATCCATTGTTGAAGTCATTGGAAAATGAAGCGATGTTCCAGCTTTTGCGGAATATATTAGGGCGCTATCTCAGTCGTTTTGCCGTATCCTGGAGCGATTATGAAACGGTATATTTCTATTTATTTTTATTAGCTGAAGGCTTGATTCGCCCTTCACTGGATGACTCCTTGCAAAAATCACTTTTCTTCCAAGAGATCGATGCGTTAAATGGGGAGCTGCTGCAGGCCATTGGTGATAGTGAAAGAAAGACTACAGAAACTTCTACGGAATTACGCGTCTTCTTGACGAGTGTGACGATCCAAGCGTTGTATATTCATGGCGGCATTATTGCCTTTGCTGAATTTCAGCCGCAAAGTGTTGCGAATGAGAGCTTGATCGAAGTGGCACAGCAAGCAATCGAACAGTTGGAGAAAAACGTAAACCAGTCCTTTTCTCTTGAGAAAAAGCAGCATTTGACCAATGAATTGCTTTTGATCCGTCAATGGATTCAAGTAAAACAGGAAAAAGCATTTACGGTAGGGATTTTACTGACTCAATCACGATTACGCAGTGGCTTTTTACGGCGCTTTTTGATCAAAGAATTGGCTGGCTATCCGAATATTCACTTCGATGGGACGAAGGAGAAGGACTATGATCTATTGATCGTTGATCATTCTGAGATCTCGGAAGGCTATCGTTATAAAAAACGATTGATTTTAACAGGTGGTGCAACCCCATTTGAAGAAGAGCGGCTTCATCAAATCGTGGATGAAATACGAAATGAGAACCTTGAAAGCGAGTTGGAAAAGATATGAGAATAGTGATTATTGGAGGCTCTCATGCAGGAATTGCTGCTGCCCGTCATTTAAAAAAAGTTGACCCAAAAGTCGATGTGATAATTATAGAAAAATCAAGCGTTCTTGGTTATGTTGCCAGCAGTTTGAATTTAGTACTGGAAGGTTACATTCAGCGTTTGGAAGATTCCAAAACGGCAACTGCCAGTGAACTTCTTTCAGAAGGAATCAATGTGATGCTAAACAGTGAAGTCACAAAAATCTTTCCGCAAGAACAAACGGTTCATTTTGTCACATCAACGGAATCTTATCAGCAAGAAGATGAAGTGAGTTATGATGGCTTGATTTTGGCGATGGGATCGAGTACTTTCCGTTCGGAGTTTGCCTCAGATGTCGAAGCACATATAACGACCTACAAAACCATTGGTCAATCAAAGCAAGCATTAGAAAAAATCGAGAATGCCCAAACCGTTGCGATCGTCGGCGCTGGTCTGATCGGGTTTGAATTAGCGGAATCTTTAAGCGGACAACAAAAAGCCGTTCATTTGATCGATCGCATGGATACGCTGTTGTTCCGTTATTTTGATCATGAAATTGCCAAAATTTTGATGGAACGCTTTCCTAAAAATTTGCAGATCTATCTTAACAGCAATGTCGCTCATACGATCAAAAATGAGAAAGGCGATTATCAAGGAATTGAGCTGTCAAATGGAACGAAAATTCAAGCTGACGTGGTCGTTTATGCTGTCAATCCACGTCCAAATGTTGCGCTAGTAGAAGATTTTCTGAAATTAAATCTGGATGGCACGGTATCGACAAATGAGTATTTGCAAACGTCTGACCCAGCGATTTATGCAATTGGGGATCTTGTTTCGATCCCATTTAATCATTCGGATAGCTCCTTGTATATTCCTTTAGTAACAAATGCTTACCGCACCGGGATCGTTGCTGCCACCAATTTATTGGCAAATGAACGGGGAACAACGAAAATTCCTTTTCCAAAAATGCAACGGACCGTCGTCAGTAAATTGTTTGGCTATTTCGTCAGCAGTTCAGGTATTAATGAGACCGAGGCACCGTATTACGGCTTTGAAGTAGATTCAGTGACGCAAACATTTCATTCTCGGACATTTTTCGCGACAGATGAGGATTTTGAAGTAACGTTAAAACTGATTTTTGATCAGCAAACGAAAGTGATCATGGGGGGACAAATCATTACGAGTGATCGTGGAAGTTTGGAGATCATCAATACGATCTCAACCTTGATCAATAGCAAGACGACCTTGCACCAATTAGCAACAATGGATTACTTTTTCAATCCAACCATCTCATTTCCACTGCACTTTTTGAATCAATTGGCCCTTGATGGCTTGTTAAAGTAAAATAGTAAGTCTTGATAAACCTGCGATGATCGCAGGTTTATTTTTGTGAATTGACGTTAATCGGGAGAAAATAGCGATTGCGCCCATGAAAGGTATCGCGTATTAAAACCAGGTGGGGTTCTGCTGAACTTTGATGCCGACTGGTATCGCTATCTTTTTGATGAAGAAACCCGTAAAAAATATGACGACGCTCGTTTTATGACTGAACGATTTTTGGTAATTGATTGTTATCGGTAGACGAATGTTCCTTGTATGGACACGTTAGCTCATCAGTACCCTTTATCTGAAAAGTTACCCCCAGCTTGGGATGAGCATGTGTTAACTACACAGGGGTTTCAACAGATTGAAACGATTGAACGTGTAAATGATTTGTTATTGAATGAAACTCAGAAGTTGAATCTAGCCTTCTCAAGTATTTATTTGATTAAAGCGATTAAACAGACTTCATTGATAAAAAAGACGTGCTCGCAGTCTTTTATAAGAGAAAAATATCACATAATCCCTTGCCTTCGCAGATTCGTTTTCACTGAAATTGCGTTGGTAAAGGGATTTTTTTTAAAAACTTCTTGTGATTTTAAGTGAAATACGTTACCCTATTAAAGAGAGTGAGAATCATTCTCAATAAGGAGGGGGCGGGGCATGTTGAAAAAAATCGGATTACTGCTGATCTTGATTCTTCTTGTGGGTTGTTCGTTACTGGTAGGTACCCATGAATTATCATTAAGTGGTTTACAGCAGGGTGATCCGAATCATTGGCTTGTTTTGGTAAAAGTTAGGCTCCCACGGACGATCAGTTTGATCATTGCAGGTGGAATCATTAGTTTATGTGGGAAAATCATGCAGCATATGATGCAAAATAAATTTGTGGCATCAGAGTCGATCGGGTTATCTGATAGTGCTCGTTTAGGAATTTTGCTAGTCATGCTTTTTCTGCCAAATGCTTCTAACTTGATTCGGACAACCGCAGCATTTGTGTTTGCTTATGCAGGTGTTTTGTTCTTTTTATTTTTAAGCCAATTTCTACCAAAGAAAGATCCAATGATGCTCCCTTTGACCGGGGTGATGTTCGGTAATATCATCGGTGCCATTAGCAGCTTCTTGGCCTACCGTTTCCAATTGGTTCAAAATGTCTCTTCTTGGCTACAAGGAAATTTCGCTACCATTATGGCTGGCCAGTATGAACTTTTGTATTTGACGATTCCAGTATTCGGTCTGTTGTATTTCCTAGCTTATGAGATCACGATTGCTGGTTTAGGAGAAAGTGCCGCCAAGAGTCTGGGGATCAATTATCTGTATTTACGCTTTGCTGTGTTCGCTCTGGTGGCGTTTGCCAGTAGTGTCGTTTTATTGACCGTTGGACAAATCCCTTTTCTGGGGATCGTTATCCCAAATATGATCGGCATGGTCTTTGGGGATCATTTGAAGAATAATCTACTGTTGATCAGCTTTGCTGGAAGTGCATTTTTACTTTTATGTGATGTATTGGCACGCATCGTGATTGCTCCGTATGAGATGCCCGTAAGTGTGGTTGCCGGTGTACTAGGTGGTTGCTGCTTCTTGATTTTGCTGCTGGGGAGGAAGTTTCAATGAAGAAAAAACTCTTTCTTTTGTTCTTTCTGATCCTTTGTGCCGCTACTGCCTATCTGACCTATAACACCTATGGTAATTGGTCATTTGCTTTTGCATTGCGGGGCCGTCGGATCTTCGCCTTTGCTCTGGTGGCGATCGCAATTTCCTTTAGTACGATCACCTTACAGACTGTTACGAGCAATCGCTATTTAACACCAGGAATCTTAGGCTTGGATCAACTATATGTCCTGGTTCAGACCCTGTGTTTCTTTTTTATCGGCGGGATCCAGATGCTAAGCCAAGAAACAGCAGCGATGTTTTTATTCTCTGTCAGTCTGACTGCCATTCTAGGAAGTTTATTGATCGGTTTTTTCTATCAAAAAGCCGTCAACGGATTGTTTTTGTTGTTGATGGCTGGAATGGTATGCGGCACGATGTTCAGTAGTCTGAGCACGTTTTTGCAAGTCTTGATGGACCCGAATGAATATGATTTACTGCAAGGACGCTTATTTGCTAGCTTTGGCAATATCAATACGCAACATCTCTTAATTGCTGCTGTGATCATTTTGATCGGTAGTAGCTGCCTGATTCTGTTGATTCCAGAATTGAATCTATTACATTTAGGAAGCGGGCAAGCTAAAAGTCTAGGCGTTCCTGTTCAATGGCTTCATAGAGGTATTTTATTTTTGATTGCGCTTTTGACAGGTACCGCTACGGCACTCGTAGGTCCAGCTGTTTTTCTCGGCTTTGTAGTGGCAACGATCACCTATCAGCTTTTTCCCACCTATCGCCATGGGTGGTTGTTTGCGGGTGGCAGCCTGATTGGTTTTCTCCTGTTAGTAGGAGGGCAGTTCTTAGTGGAACAAGTGTTTCAATGGCAAACGACCATTGGTACGGTGATTCAATTATTAGGTGGCGTCTTCTTTATAAGCAAATTGCTGCTGGAAAGGAAAAAATCATGATTGAAACAAAAAACGTATCCAAAAATTATGCGAAAACACAGGTGTTGACCGAGTGTTCTTTAGCATTGCCTGAGCAGAAAATGATTGCCTTTATCGGGCCTAATGGTGCGGGAAAAAGCACCTTACTCTCCCTGGTCAGTCGGATGCTGGACCAAAGAACTGGTGATATTTATTTGGATGGAACTGAGATTCGCCAATGGAAATCCAAAGAGCTAGCCAAAAAAATGGCTTTTTTGCAGCAAAGCAATCGCTATGCAGTCAATCTGACTGTAAGAGAACTGGTGGCATTTGGTCGCTATCCGTATAACCGCGGGCGACAATCGGCAGCGGATGATAGGATCATTGATGATTCTTTGGCTAAGCTATCCCTTTCCGAATACGCCAATCAATCGATTCATGAGCTTTCTGGTGGTCAGCTACAACGAGTTTACTTGGCGATGATCTTGGCTCAAGATACAGATTATCTGCTGTTGGACGAACCGTTAAACAATCTAGATTTGAAGCACGCCAACCAGCTGATGAAGCTATTGACCACCTTGGTGGAAGACTATCAAAAAACCGTTGTGATCGTCTTGCACGACATTAATTTTGCCGCTCGCTACGCCGATCACATCGTTGCCATGAAAGACGGTCAGATTTTTAAAGCGGCCGACACTGAGGCTGTGATCCAGGAGCAAGTGTTGGCATCGTTATATGAGATTCCAATCAAACTGGTACAAGTGGATGGTCGGCAATTTTGCTATACCTTCCAATAAAATGTATTTCTAAGGAGGAAAAAAATGAAAAAAATTGTAGTAAGCTTTATGAGTATTTTCGTAATAGCTGTGTTGACCGCATGCGGATCAAATAATACTGGTACAATCGAATCGACAGGGACACAGCAAAGCCAAACTGCTCAGAGTGAACAGACACCGACAGAGGTTGAAATCACTGATAGTAATGGAACCGTTACTGTTCCTTATGCACCAGAAAAAGTGGTGGTTTTTGACAATAGTGCCTTAGACACGATGGATGCGCTTGGCCTTGGGGATCGAATCGTTGCTGCTGCGACCAGCAATTTACCAGATTATTTATCAGCGTATGCAGATGTTGAATCAGCAGGGGGAATCAAAGAGCCTGATTTAGAAAAAATCAATCAACTGCAGCCAGACCTAATCATTATTTCTGGGCGACAACGTGATTTCCAAGAGGAATTGTCTGCAATCGCGCCAACCGTTTTCTTAAGCGTTGACAATAGTGATACTTGGGCATCGATCGAAGCCAACATTACGACCATTGGTCAAATTTTTGGTAAGGAAGAGGAAGCGCAAGAACAACTAGCATCGTTACAAGGTCAGATCGATACCTTGAAGGAGCAAGCGCAAAATGCTGACGAGAAAGCCTTGGTTGTTATGGTAAATGAAGGCAATCTTTCTGCTTTTGGGCCAGGTTCTCGTTACAGTATCTTGTATGATACGTTTGGTTTCCCTGCAGTAGATGAGGAATTAGAGGCGTCGACACATGGACAAAGTATTTCTTATGAGTACTTGCTTGAGAAAAATCCTGATATCATTTTCGTGATCGACCGGACAAAAGCGATCGGCGGCAATGAAAGTGAAAGTGAATTTGTTGCAAATGAAATCGTCCAAGAAACAAATGCTGGGCAAAACGATCAAGTCATTGAATTGGATGCTGCGGTTTGGTATTTAGCAGGTTCAGGCTTGGAGTCGATTCAACTAATGATGGACGATGTCAAACCAGCCATTGAATAAATAGGTGAGAAAAGCAATCAAGTAATTAGGACACGCGTATCAGTTTACTGAGAATGCGTGTCCCTTTTTATTTTCCTATTTTCTAAGACCTACGACTGATTTTTGAAAACTTTCCCTGCTTTACTTTACCTGTCGTAGTAATTGTTTTATAATTAGTACGACAGATGAAGTAATTTAGGAGGCGATTGCGTGATCTCGAGTGACGGAATTCGCGGCTATAACGACGCAATCATTTTATCCATTCTTTCCAATGAAGATTCTTATGGATATGAAATATCCAAGCGTATTCGCGAAGGAACAGATTCTTTATATGTGATCAAAGAAACGACGTTGTATTCCGCTTTTACTCGGTTAGAAAAACAAGGATTGATCCGCTCATATCCTGGAGAAGTGACGCATGGCAAAAAGCGGACGTATTACCAGATAACTGCAGACGGAAGAGCAAGCCTTACGGAGAAAATATTGGAGTGGCAGCAGACAAAGATCGTCGTTGACCAGTTCTTACAAGGAGGAGACAAATGAAAACCATTCATGACTATCTAGACAGCTTATTTTTATCAGTACCCATCACACCGGAAACCAAAAAGGCGAAAGAAGACCTCTTAGCGATTATGGAAGACCACTACTTAGAACTGATTCACCAAGGGAAAAGCGAGCATGAAGCCATCGGTGCAGTAATCAGTGAGTTTGGTTCCGTAGATGAGCTGTTGCAAGAGTTAAATGTTTCAAAAGAAGAAGCGCCGATTGATGATTGGTCCGATGCCATCACAGAAGACGATGCGTTTGATTATTGGGGAACTGTGCGACACTTTGCTTTCTCGTTATCTATAGGAATCGGTTTTTGTATCGCATCCCTAGCAGCCTTGATGCTCTTTGTTAGTATATATGCTGAGACCTTTGGAATAATGGTGATGTTTCTTTTTATCGCCATCGGGGTCGGTTTTATTATCTCTAGCAGCTTGCACTTTTCCGGTGCTCGTAAACAGTTGGATGATCGTCCAATAAAAAGGGATGCCAAACGAGAAGCCGCTCAGCAACTCGCAAATTATGAAAAAAGTTTTCGGATTGGTCTTGTTTTAGGAATTGGTGCCTGTATTTTATCAATTGCGCCTGTACTTTTAAGTGAAGTGTTTTATTATTCTGTTGAGTTTGGGATTTCCTTGTTTTTCTTGACGGTTGCAGCAGGTGTGTTCTTTATTATTTATGTAAGTATTATCCGTACAGGCTTTGCGAAGCTGGCAACTGAGACGTATTTTATTCGCGACGAAGACCATCCTGGGGATCGAGCAACACGTCATAAATATGGCGAATCCGCTGGTAGAGTTACCTTTTTTCGAACAGTCTACTGGCCAGTGATTTTGGTCGTTTACATGCTTTGGTCCTTCATGTTTCATGCATGGGCTTACTCTTGGGTCATTTTTGTTATTGGTGGTGTCTTAGAGGACTACTTTATCGGACATACGAAAGCTAAAAAATAAGAGACACTTCAATCGAGAGTGCTTTCTTTACTTTTAAAAAAAGGAAGATTATAATACGCCTTGTAACTGAACCAATCAAAAAAGAACAGCGAGAAATATGGTTCTCTCAATGCTTTTTAAAAGTTCAGAATACAAGAAAAGAGGCAATGAATATGTTAGAAATTCATTATCTGAAAAATGGCAGCAAAGAAATAGCAACAGTCGAATCTCCGGAGCGCTTTCTCGCAAGTCAATACTTGGAAGTTCCACCTTTTCAAGACCATTACCCAGTCGAAGAAGTTTTTTTAGACGGTAAGCGGATTACATTGAGGGATCGAACGATCAGTGGATTGTTCAACTATTTAAATACTAAATAAAAAATTGCCTTTTTCTATGGCTCACTTTACTTGGTGAGGAATCATAGGAAGAGGCAATCTTTTTTATTTAATTGAGAATGAGGGGTGTAATTGAGAATCTAACAAGTAGGGAATTAAAATGGAAACGATTAGTCAAACTTACAATTATACTCTATTTGTATTGGATAGGAAATAAATATGCTCATTTCTGAGGAGGATAACATTTTTTTTGACTATTTCTGAATAAACTATTGCTTTTTATAGTTAGATATACTAATAATTAATAGAGATTATTCTCAAATAATTATTCTAATTGGAGGAAATGATATGTCATTAATTGGAAAAGAGATTGGTTCATTCGAAGCGAAAGCTTACCACAATGGAAAATTTATCGATGTTTCATCAGAAGATTTTAAAGGAAAATGGAACGTTGTTTGTTTTTACCCTGCAGATTTCTCATTTGTTTGTCCGACAGAGCTTGAAGATTTGCAAGATCAATATGCATCATTAAAAGAATTAGGCGCAGAAGTTTATTC
The DNA here is from genome assembly GCF_002174385.1 of Enterococcus sp. 6D12_DIV0197. Taxonomy (NCBI): domain Bacteria; kingdom Bacillati; phylum Bacillota; class Bacilli; order Lactobacillales; family Enterococcaceae; genus Enterococcus; species Enterococcus sp. 6D12_DIV0197. The sequence goes on along the minus strand of NZ_NIBN01000001.1, from coordinate 2,275,590 downwards.
TGTGTCAACAGATACTCATTACACTCATAAAGCATGGCATGATCATTCTGATGCCATCAATAAAATCGAATATATCATGATTGCAGATCCTTCTCATGTGATCTCAGAGATCTTTGATGTACTAGATGAAGCTTCTGGGTTGTCTCAACGTGGAACATTCATCATCGATCCAGATGGCGTAGTCCAAACAGTTGAGATCAATGCGGACGGTATCGGTCGTGATGCTAGTGGCTTGATCGATAAAATCCGTGCTGCACAATATGTCCGTACTCATCCAGGTGAAGTATGTCCTGCAAAATGGAAAGAAGGCGAAGAAACTTTAACGCCAAGCTTAGACCTTGTAGGCAAGATTTAGGAGGCTCTCATGGCATTAGATAAGGCAATCAAAGACCAACTGACGCAGTATCTCGCGATGCTAGAATCAGAGGTTGTTTTTGCGGCAACTTTAGGTGAGGATGATTCTTCCACAAAAGTACGTGAATTCTTAGAAGAAATCGCAGAAATGTCGCCAAAAATCACTATCCAAGCTGTAGCAAGTGAACGGACACCAAGCTTTTCGATCAATCGTCCCGGTGAAGAAAGCGGCATCGCTTTTGCTGGTTTACCGTTAGGACATGAGTTCACTTCGTTTATTTTAGCGTTGCTTCAAGTAAGCGGTCGTCCGCCGAAAATTGACGAAGCACTTCAAAAGCGCATCAAAGCGATCGATAAGCCATTACATTTTGAAACCTATGTCAGTTTGACCTGCCATAACTGTCCTGATGTTGTTCAAGCGTTAAATATCATGGCAGTGCTAAATCCTTCCATCAGTCACACCATGATCGAAGGTGGGATGTTCAAAGAAGAAATTGACAAGAAAAAAATTATGGCTGTGCCAACCGTCTTTTTAGACGGTGAAGAATTTGCAAGCGGCCGTCAAACGATCGAACAGTTGTTGGAAAAAGCAGCTGGTCCGACGAGTAAAGATGACTTTGCTGAAAAAGAGCTTTTCGATGTGTTAGTTGTCGGTGGCGGACCTGCAGGCGGAAGCGCAGCGATTTATGCAGCGCGTAAAGGCATCAATACTGGGATGGTCGTCGAAACAATGGGTGGACAAGTAATGGAAACCCTGGGGATCGAAAACATGATCGGTACTCCTTATACCGAAGGACCAAAATTAATGCGTCAGGTAGAAGAGCACATCAACGAATACAATGTAGACGTGATGAAAGGGCAGCGTGCGAAAGATATTCGTCGCAATGATGTCATCGAAGTTGAATTAGAAAATGGTGCAGTATTAAAAACCAAAACGGCCATTTTAGCAACTGGCGCTCGCTGGCGTAACATCAATGTTCCAGGAGAAAAAGAATTCAAAAATAAAGGTGTTGCCTATTGTCCACATTGTGACGGCCCGTTATTTGCTGGGAAAGAGGTTGCTGTCATTGGCGGCGGAAACTCTGGGATCGAAGCAGCGATCGATTTAGCTGGCATGGCAAAACACGTCTATGTTCTTGAATTTTTACCGGAACTAAAAGCGGACCTTGTGCTACAAAACCGTTTGAACACGTTAGAAAATGTGTCTGTTATTACGAATGCGGCAACGAAGGAAATTGCTGGATCCGATCATGTCGAACAATTGACCTACGTTGATCGTGAAACGAATGGCGAATTCACATTAGCTGTTGAGGGTGTCTTCATCCTGATTGGCTTGATGCCGAATACCGAATGGTTAAAAGATCGCATCGTTTTAAACGAACGCAATGAGATCATCGTAGACAAACACGGCGCAACCAATATTGAAGGGGTCTTTGCAGCAGGGGATTGTACCGATAGTGTATACAAACAGATCATCACTTCAATGGGTTCAGGTGCCACTGCGGCATTAGGTGCCTTTGATTACCTGATTCGCTCGTAAGCGCCTTGCATCATTTAAAATCAAAAAACGTCTCAGGGGCTTCTAGGAGCTGCTGAGCGTTTTTTCTTTTTGTAAGGGCAGTTTGGGTCCAGTTGACAGAAGGACAGCTTCTATATTACAATGAAAAAAACTCGTTCAAAAAAGAAAGAGGTATATTGATGAGTGTCGTAGGTATCTAATCAGCCAATTAAAACAAATAAGCAAAAACAGACTGTTTATTTGTTGTGCCTGTAGATACCGATAAAAATCGTTATTGATGAATCAGGTGATGGGAGACTATCGCTTTTTTTGTACACTTTTTTGGACGGGGATCTGATCGGAATCCTCAGGCACAAGAAAGGATAACTCATGAAGATACCTCAAGCAACTGAATTTGAACAAATTAAAGAACAAGTAAGTAAAAAAATAATCAGCGATTACGGCAAAGCGCGCTTTGCGAATGAAAAACCAGCAGCGACGATCCACTCTGCCCAAAAACGAGTGACAGAGACCACTGAAGCGATGGCACTATTAGCTGCTGGTCGTCAAGTGCCTTTTATGGGGCTGCAGCATGTCTTACACCATACGGAGAAAATTGAAAAAGGGTTTGTTTTGGAACCACAGGAGCTTATCGAATATGGAGACTTTTTACGGTCTTTTCGAATCATCCGTCAATTGTTCGAAAAGAATCAATCGATTGCCCCAAGATTACATCAATATGCACAAGGGTTAGAAGACTTTTCTGAAATCGCCGAAATGATTTTCCAAAAGATTCGCAATGGTCAGGTTGATAGTAATGCCAGCCGAGAATTGCGGAAAATTCGCGGTACGATCGAAAAAAATGAAGCTGATCTGAAAAAAGTTTTTGCAAAGTTTTTTAAGGAAAGTCGCTATTTACAAGAAAATCGTGTCATCAAAAAGAACGACCGATATACGTTACCTGTGCGTGCTGAATTTCAACAGCAATTTAACGGAACGATCATCGAACGTTCCAATAAACGAGCGACTGTCTTTATTGAACCGGAGGCAGCTGCCCGTTTAAATGATCGATTGATCTTGGCGAAAGCAGAAGAAACAGCCGCTCAATACCAAGTGTTGTCAGAGTTGACAGGAGCGATCGCCGAACAAATGAACGCCGTGTTTGCCTGTCTTGACATTTTAGTTGTGCTGGATATTATTTTTGCTCGGGGAAAATATTGTCGAGAAATCAATGGGCAGGCGATAACTATGACTGAGGAAGAAGTTTTGCTTTTTGATCAAGTCCGTCATCCTTTGCTGGGGAGTGATGCGGTTCCTCTTTCTTTAAAACTTGGCGAAGAAAACCGCTGCATGGTCATCACGGGTCCAAATGCTGGAGGCAAGACCGTCGTCTTAAAAACCGTTGGACTTGTTTGCGCCATGGCTCATTATGGCTTATTTCCAGCACACAATGGCAAAAGCACTGTTCCGTTTTTAAAAAGTCTTTGGATGGATATTGGCGATCAACAAAGTCTGGAAAATTCTTTAAGTACCTTCTCTGGACACATGTCGAACATTGCTCAGATTATGAAGAATGCTACCCGACACAGTATTGTTTTATTGGATGAAATCGGCAGCGGCACTGAGCCCAATGAAGGGGCTGCTTTGGCGATCGCCATCATGGAATCCATCTATCGCTCAGGAGCTTTAATGATCGCAACAACGCATTATGGTGAAATCAAGCAGTTTGCCGTCGATCATCAAGATTTCGAAACAGCGGCAATGGCTTTTGATGCCAAAACCTTGACACCAAAATATCGTTTGCTGACGAATGCAGTCGGTGATAGTAATGCGTTTTGGATTGCCGAAAAGATGGCGATCCCCGCTGACGTAGTCCAAACAGCAAAGGAATATTTAAAGCATAAAACCTATTCTTTTGAGAAGCAGCCTTTTGAAAAGGGGAAGAAACACCCCCCTCAACAAGAAGCCAAGATAGATCTTATTTTTCAAAAAGGAGACTTGGTCTTTTCAACAGAACATAACCAGCGCGGGCTTTTTTATGAGTATTTGGAACAAGGACAAGCGAAAATTTCAATAGAGAAACAATTTTTTGTCGTTGCCGCTCGTCGCTTGCAACTCCTCACAAAGCGAGAGGTGCTCTATCCCGCAGGTTATGATCTTGATCAGCTATTCGTTGAGTTTGCGCAGCGCAAGTTTACTCGAGATATTGAACGGGGATCTAAAAAAGCGCAGAAGCAGTTACGAAAAGCAGCGCAAGAACGGCAAACCAATCGACCCGTGGATTGATAGATTAAGAAAACTTTCAATCGATAGACCAAAATCAAGCAAGCAGTCCTTTTTCAGCACCTAGAAAAAGGACTGCTTTTTTTAAATGTTCGTTTTTTTAATAACGTCCTTTATCGATGCTGTTCCTTTGTTTGGATGATTATTTTGGTTGTTTTTTCTTTATAGAGCAGAAAATATTCGAAATATCTAAATTCCTGTCTCTTATACACATCTAGATGTGTATAAGAGACAGTGTTAGGTGAGGCTCCTATACAAACACAAGCTATTGCGCAGAAACGTCGAAAGACGCCAATGTGTAAAACAGGAATTGTCGGATTAAGGCTTTTCATAAAATAGCTAAGAGAGCAAATGACTTTCTTTACGTTGTATAGTGCTAAAACTCGGACGATGAGATTGCTGCTAAAGTCTGACGTCCTAAGAGAAGTGAGACTTTTTTGCTTTTCTTTCTGATGGATGACGAAGCTCATAGAGCAAAATAACTGGTACCGTCTGAACACCTACTCCAAGGCAAGAGGAGTGGAAGCAATGATAGAAAAAAAGAAGATCGATTGGCTGCTGATCATAGCTTATTTGCTATTGAGCCTTATCGGTCTTTTAATGATTTATAGTGCAAGTTCATACCGTTTATTAACGAGAGATCAACCACCAGCGTCGCTATTTATCCGTCAATTGGTCTTTTTGTTACTTAGCTGGGTTCTTTTATTCATTATTCAGCGGACGCGAAGAGAGATTTTGCTTAGCAAATACTTAGCGATCGGTCTGCTAGCATTTGGGATCTTTACCTTGCTCTTAGCTCGTTTGCCCTTTTTCGGTGTCTCTGTTAATGGGGCACAACGCTGGGTCTCGATCGCAGGGATTCAATTTCAACCATCAGAGATTGTGAATGTAGGGATGGTCTTGTACCTTGCTCATTACTTTCAAACTGCAAAAACCACCTTGCAGGAAATGAAACGTCCGCTTTTCGTTTTGTTTTTGTGCTGTGTGTTGATCCTGTTTCAACCGAAAATAGCCGGTGTGATGATTTTGCTTTTTTTAGCATTTGTCATGATAACTACGGTACAAGTCCCCGTGAAGCTGACGGCTCTTTTATTTGGTGGCTTAGTGATCAGTCTATTCTTGGCTGCCCTGTTGATCATGTTTTTAGGCGACAATGATTTATTGCCTCATATTTTTATGCACGTATATAACCGAATTCGCCTAGTAGGTGATCCATTCTCCGACCCTTACAATCAGGGGTTCCAAATGATCCATTCTTACTATGCTTTATTTAATGGCGGGCTTACTGGTCTCGGTTTAGGAAACAGTATTACGAAAAAAGGCTTTTTACCAGTTGCGGAAACCGATTTTATTTTTTCCGTTTTAGTAGAAGAGCTTGGCTTGCTTTTCGGGATTTTTGTTATTGGCTTATTATTCGTAATCATCTTACGTTTATTTATTCGTTCCGCAGCTATTGAAAACCCTCAGATTGGGTTGATATTGCTAGGAACAAGTACATTACTTTTGTTGCAAACAAGTATCAATATAGCCAGTATTTTAGGGTTGATGCCGATGACGGGGGTACCGTTACCATTTATCAGCTATGGTGGCTCCAGTTACTTTATTCTTTCATTTGCCTTTAGTATGTGCCTGAAATTAGAGCGAGAGGAGGGCAAACGAAATGAAGTTCCTCAAACGACATGATGCAAACTATGCCTTGCTGCTACCCGTTTTTCTGCTTTTTTTGCTAAGCATTTGGGTACAACATCAAGCTTCTGTAATGGATGGCAATGATCCTTCTGGAATCGTTTTTCGACAGATCGTTTTTTGTGTTCTATCCGCCATCGCGCTCTTCGTTACAAGTTTGATCCCAACCAATTTGCTCTTACGCTTTTCGGGTCTTTTGTATGTATTGGCGCTAGGTTTGATGGCTTCTCTTCATTGGTTCTACGATCAAACGATGTTTGAGCAGACTTCTACCAAACGCTGGATCAGAATCGGCGACTTTACAATTCAGCCCTCAGAGTTTATGAAAGTGGCCTTTATGCTTTTTATGGTCTATCTCACCTTAGTATATGAAAAACGAAAAGCCGAACGGACCATTAAATCTGATTTGATCTACGTCACTAAGATCTTGCTTTATAGTATACCGACATTTCTATTGATGTTTATGCAACGGGACTTTGGTACGAGTTTAGTGTTTATTGTGATGTTAGGGGCTTTATTTATTATCTCGGGTGTTCATTGGAAAATTTTGACCGTAGTGATCGGTTTGATCGCAGCCCTCGGCGCTATTTTATTGCTGCTCGTGTTTACGGAATGGGGCAATCGTGTCTTGTTTCGACTTCATTTCTCGCAGTATCAATTAGACCGAGTGCGAGCTTGGGCAGATCCCCTAGCGTACCAAGACTCTATCGCGTTCCAACAAGTTCGCAGTATGTGGGCGATTGGCTCAGGAGGCTTATTGGGAGCGCCTGAAACCCATACGACAGTGTACGTGCCGGTTCGTGAATCAGATATGATTTTTACAGTTATTGGTGAAACCTATGGCTTTTTAGGAAGTACCTTAGTGATCTTCTTGTATTTTTATCTCATCTATCAAATCATCTTCGCAGCGTTAAAAACGAATAACAAGGCGTCGGTCTATATCGCCATCACGTACGTTTTTGGCTTAGTCTTTCAGATCTTTGAAAATATCGGAGCGGCGATTGGGTTGCTGCCATTAACGGGAATTCCTCTGCCATTCTTAAGCCAAGGAGGAACCTCGTTGATTGCGATCAGTATTGCGATGGGAATTATTTTCGGGTTAGAAAAATTCCCGACTAAAGCGAAGAAACGATCGTACGCATTAAAAGAAAGTAGGGGATTAACATGAGCAAGACAGCAAAACAAGGGGTGATAGGTGGACTGCTTTGTAGCTGTTTCGCATGGTTGTTTTTCCTTGTAGCATTAGAGCCGCAGTGGTTCCAAACGCTTGATACCCTGTTTTCCCACGTGCCTCAATGGCGGACGGCTACAGTAGAAGCGATTTTTGTTCCGCTTGCTAGCACGGCAACGATCGTCCCGATAGCGGCTATTCATTTTCTATTGGCAGCAATTTTGTTTCTTCGAAAGAAACGGATCGAGAGTTTTTGGTTGATGGGAAATATGATCATAATCAGTGGTGTTGGCCAAGTGATCAAGAAATTCGTTGATCGCCCAAGACCGGAGTTTGCTGACAGTATGGAACGGGCGTCCGCCAGTTTTCCAAGTGGCCATACACTATTAGCGACCACGCTAATTATTTCTCTCCTCTTTTTCTTCGCACAAACAGCGCCTGGCAAAAGAGGCAAACGTCCTATTAGCCAAAAACTAGCTATGTTTTTGGGATTGGTTTATTTACTGCTTATTATGATGAGCCGCTTGCTATTTGGGGTTCACTATCCTAGTGACTTGTTAGCGAGTATCTTGTTGGCAAGTGGAATCAGTTTTATCACATCTGCTTTTGTATTTTCGTTCAAAAAAAGTGTGCGTAGGGGGAAGTAAAATGAGTACAGCGAAAAAACTGATAATTGTCTTCTTAGTACTGTTGATGGGCATCGTATCCGCCGGAACCGCCTATGCTATTAGGGTGTATTTTCAAGTAGAGGATGTCGTGGAGTCTATCCATCGACCGATCGAAGGGCGAGAAGAGGCGGAGGTTATCGAAAACGCCGAGCCCTTAAGTCTTCTCTTGTTAGGGATCGCCAATGACTCTCGTCGCAAAACGGATTACCGGGCAAACACGATCATGGTAGCGACGTTGAATCCTGCTACACGCAAAACGACCCTCACAAGTATTCCTCGAGATGCTTATGTGGAGATCGTTGGGCAAGGCTATCTGGATAAGATCAATCATGCCCATTCATTCGGTGGCGCAAAAATGATGATCGAAACTGTCGAACAATACTTGGATATACCGATTCATCATTATTTCTCCTTAAACATGGATGGGATGGCAGATCTTGTCGATGCGATTGGTGGAATCACGGTTGAAAATGAGTTTGCTTTTACGGCAGAAAAAATCGATTATCCAGAGGGAACGCTCGAATTAGATGGCTGGGAGGCACTTCAATATACTCGTATGCGCAAAGATGACCCCGAAGGTGACTATGGACGCCAACGTCGTCAGCGAGAAGTGACAGAGATTTTGGCGAATGAATTAGTTTCTCTATCAAGCGTGATGCGGATTCAGGATCTGTTAACGATTATTGGGGAAAATGGTGAAACAGATTTAACGTTTTCTCAGATGAGTCAACTATTCACCCAATATCAATCGGCACTCGTTACTGTCGAATCTTACCAAATGGCGGGTACTGGGTTCACTGGCGATGGCTTTAGAGGTGAATACGGTATCTCTTATCAAGAAGTGTCGCCTGAAGAACAACAAGCGACGAGTCAGCGTTTAAAAAGCGAATTAATGCTTGATTAAGTAAGCCTTGGGTTTAATTAGTAACAACACCACTTCCTCTTTGTTCCTCTAGTAAATCGTGATTAGAGTTGACAGCTGCTTTTCCTCAGGATACTCTTTAGTCAAGCAAAGCAATTCGGCTTGAAGGGTAGCAAGAGCCTGTTCGGAGAAGGACTGTTAACTCTTTATTTGTTGCTATATCGTTTGGTTAAAAGTTACAAGGGGGGAAAAGAATGACTATCATCTTTAAAGATCAATTACCAGCGGATTCAAATCAGATACTCGCTTTGTATAAATGTGTTGGCTGGGTCGCCTATACGAAAGAGCCAGAGCGACTATTAAAAGGCCTAGCTCAGTCGCAGGTGATCACTGCCTATGTTGAAGAGCAGCTAGTCGGACTTATTCGATGTATAACCGATGGACAAACTATTCTTTATATTCAGGATCTGTTAGTAGCGCCAGCGTTCCAACGTCAAAAAATTGGCCAGCGATTGCTCAAAAAAATGCTGGCGAGATATCCATCGATTCGACAAAAGGTTTTGATCACGGACAACACAGAGAAAACGCGCCGATTTTATGAGTCTTGCGGCTTTTCCTCTGTAGAAACGCAGCAAATTGCAGCATTCATTTATTCACCTAAAAACGAGTAAATAGCCAGAAACCCGATCGCTAGTTGAAAATGGTCAATTTATTAACGGTTTTATGTTAGATGAAGGAGTGGGAGAAATGAAGCTGCGATTTGCGTTATTTGTGTTAAGTTTAGTGATTGGTGTTGGCGCATGTGGAGGAAGCATGCTGGCGTTTATGAGTATTGAGCCATTAAGGAAAGGACAGTCATTTGCTGGGTTGGAATCGTCCATGCTCCAAGGAACGCCATTTACAACATTTTTGATTCCCGGGGTGTTTTTGCTAATTGTGTTAGGACTGGGCAATTTATTGGCAGCTATCCGATTGTGGCGCAACCAAGGGTATCATGGCGAATTGCTTTTAGGCATCTGTTTAATTATCTGGATCATTGTTCAAGTGATTTTATTAAGGGGCGGGAATGTTTTGCATCTGATTTTCTTAGTGTTAGGTTTACTCCAGCTCGGTGTGGCAGCTTACTGTATCAAACACTTGCAACTCTCGGTTCCTTTTTCTGCTCATCAAAATTGATTTTGCAGAAGGGTTTTATGGGGGAAATAATTAAATTACTCAAAAGTTTCCTATGAAAAACGTGGATTTTTGAAAAAATATTCGCAAAAGGATCATTCACTTAAAAAATTATGATAAACTGAAAGAAGTGAACGTATTTTCTAGAATCAGGAGGATCAATTATTGGAGTTTCTTAAAAAATCAAAAATTTTTGCAGGTCTGGTGATCGTCTGCCTTTTAGGGATCGCCGTCTGGATCTATTCAAATATACTGTTTGTTTTTCGACCATTAGAAGCAATCTTTTCTAGTGTCTTTTTACCAGTACTGATATCCATTTTTATTTTTTATATCTTTTTGCCTTTCTTTAATTGGGTAAAAAGAAGGACGAAAAAGAAAAGCATTGCGCTGTATGCGACACTGTTGTTGATCGTTTTTGCAGCCTATTTGATCATTCAGGTGATTGGACCCGCATTAGCCTATGAGATGGGACGCTTTATCAATCAAATACCCGTTATCATCAATTTGGTGATCGATAACATCGATCATTCCTATTTGGAGGAACTTTTCGGTCCTTTCATTGATTCGATCGATATTTCGCAAGCGAGCAATTTCGCTTTGCAGTTTATTACCGGGGCAACGAATAGTCTGACGAGTTTGATCTCCATCGTTTCTCACTCAGCGATCGTTTTGTTTACGATCCCACTGCTCTTAGTCTATATGTTTAAAGACGGTGAGAAAGTGCCAGACTTTTTAGCAAACAAAACACCGAAAAAGTATCAAGGTTTGATGCGTCAATTATGCAGTGATTTCCACCAAGCAGCGTCTGCTTATATTGGCGGGAAATTGCTTGTATGTTCGTACGTTGCCGTTTCCAGTTATTTGATTTTTTCTTTGCTAGGTTTGCAGAATGCGTTGCTTTTAGGCCTGATTTGTGGTGTCTTGGATATCATCCCATACTTCGGACCATTTATCGGAGCGGCACCCGCGTTTCTATTTGCTTTAAGTTTAGATATCCGGACTGCCATTTTATTGGTAGTGGGCATCACGATCATTCAATTGGGTGAATCGTATCTAGTTTCACCTCTAGTAATGAATAAAGTGTTGCATATCCATCCGATTATTGCGGTGTTCTTATTATTGATCGCAGGCAACTTGCTGGGATTTGTTGGTATGATCGTTGCACTTCCAGTGTATTCGATCATAATGGCGATGTCTGGCACGCTACTCCGTTTTTTCCAGGAACGCAAACTAGAACGTTCTGTGATCGATAAGGAGTCATTGTAACAATAAAACTTGCTGTTGAAGAAATCTTCATCAGCAAGTTTTTTGTTTTAGATGACACATAGCACGGTAGAAAGACTCATGCTATACTGATTGAAACGAAAACGACGATAGGAGTGAGGAAATGAAGGTTTTGTGGAATGATCAGATCGTTGATCGAGAGGTAGTGAGAATTGATATCGAAGACCGTGGCTATCAGTATGGTGATGGGATCTATGAAGTTATCCGAATATATAATGGCCGCTGTTTTATGTTAGCGGAGCATATGGCTCGATTGGAAAGCAGTGCACAAAAAATTAAGCTGACGTTACCCTATTCGATTCCCCAATTGACTGAAAATCTAAAGTTACTCATTAAGACTGAAGGAATCACAGAAGGAGAAATCTATCTTCAGATCACCCGAGGAATCGCTTCTCCGAGAAATCACGAGTTTCCACCAGCCGGATCGGTCAAAGGGGTGGTGACGGCAAATGTGATCCCCTTTGAACGACCAGATGAAATGCAGCAAGCAGGGCTTTCGGCAACCGTCCTTCCTGATGAACGCTGGTTGCATTGTGATATCAAATCATTGAGTTTGTTAGGGAATCTTTTGGCGCTGGATCAAGCGATCGAAGCTGGCTTCGATGATGCGATACTGCAACGAGATGGCTTTTTTACAGAAGCATCTGCATCCAATCTCTGGTTTGTCATTGATGGGATCGTCTATACTCATCCGGACGGGCGATTGGTGTTACCGGGGATCACGAAAATGAAGGTCCTTCAGTTGTGTCGCCAATTAGAAATTCCCTATCGAGAAGAACCCGTCCCGATTGAGGCACTACGCAACACGCAAGAGTGTTTCTTGACCAACTCAGTTTGGGAAATCGTTCCGATCGTTGCCATTGATGGGAAACCCGTTGGCACTGGCGTATTGGGTTCAATCACGAAACAATTGCAAACAGCGTATATCGCTGCCACAAAGAATAAAAGCGATTCATTGTGATTATGCAATAGAAACCACCTGAAAAAGCTTTGGCAACACCCAGTATTTTTAAGGCTGGGTGGGACCAAAGCTTTTTCTTGCGTTGAAAATTATTTCTTACCATTCACTAGGGTTCCACAACTTCCCGTCAAGTTCTCCTTGTTTCAATTCGATGCGGGTTTCTTGCTGCTGCAACAACTGTCCCAGCTCTTGCAAAAATGCTTTTTCGTGGTAATCAGTGGTTTCTTGAATGGATTGTTCTATCAGCGGTGTTAGCCAATCATGACCCATCAAAGCACCTCCAATTCAGCTAAAGCATCTTCTAATTCGTTCAATGTTTCATGGTTTTCCTGCAACAGGGATAGCAAAGGAGAAAGCTGTGGTTTTTCAGAAACCAAATGCGCCAGCTTCTCAGCAAACCATTGTTGCTTTTGATCAAACGTAAAGGGAGCGGGCATTGATAATAATTGCTGATAGGCAATGACAAAGGCACGCTTTTCTTTTTCCGTTTTATACATCAGTTGGTCAAGGACAACGATGGGTAACACGGTCATTTGGTGTTTTTTTGCCATCAGTACGAGTGGATGCAAAATTTCGTTAAAGGTCGTATTTTCTCGACCGCCTAACTGAAATTCTTTGGCAGCAACACCAGTAGAAACGGCGAAACTGATTTCTTTTCCCACCAAAGCAGGCGCGCAATTTTCCCAAACCGTATCGATCCAAGCTTTCATTTTTGCTGGAACACTGTACCAATATAAGGGAAATTGTAAAACCAAACGGTCACAGTTTTGCAGCAGCGCCTGTTCATCGGCAAGAGAAAAGTCAGAAAAATCATCAAGAAAGTGTATGGTGACATTAGGAAGTTTGGCACTTTCACTGAAAAAACGTTGGGAAAGAGAGTTGTGGAAATCTGGGTGGCTAGCCACCACTAAGGTTTTTATCATGAGATTGATCATCCTTTCCTACTACATGTACCATATTTTACCAGAAAGGGAAACTAGTCTGCTTTGCTTTTCGTAGTGTTGGTCCTCTTTTAGTTTGATTTAAGGTACCTCGTCTATATTCATTGATAAGGAAGTGTCAGTAACGACTTACACGTGAAGTAAATGGGGGAATAGAGGATGGAATCAAATGATCCCTTGATCAAAGGTCTAGCAAATGTAGTAATGTTCGCCGCCAATACAATGGAATATGTCGAAAATAAACTTGCCAGTTGCCGACAACGAATATCTGGAAAGCAACCCTCAAAAGAAAGTGACTATGGCAATGGGCAAGAGTTTACAGAATTGACTGCGCAAAAATGATAGATAGAGAGAAAATAGAAGAAGTGACTCACCAGGTAAAAGGTGAGTCACTTTTTTGCTGTCAAGTTCTTCATCATCAGTTGGTACTTTTCTTGGGGGAAGGTATAATGAGTAAATGAAGCATAGTGGAGAGGAGAAGCAGGTGATGAACCATTTATACAAACGAATCCAATACAAAATCCCTGAGCTAAACCGAGTAGAACGAACCGTCCTTAACTATTGTTTGAGGGCGCCTGAGAAAGTTTCGGAAATGACGGCCGATGAGTTAGCTTCTCAAACCTATACTAGTCAGGCAACGATCAGTCGAATGGCGAAAAAGCTTGGCTTTACGGGTTTTCAAGAATTCAAGTTTTCATTGAAAAGTTATCAAAGCCTTGAAAGAAACGAGTCAGCTACCCAAGCCTCTCTTGGTTTATCCCCACTGATCAAGCAAATGATTGACCAGCTGACGACATCCTTATCAATGATTGAAGAAGCTGACTTTCAGCGTGCCGTGGAAATGCTGCAGCAAGCACAACGGATCGAATTTTTCGCTTTAGGGCAAAGTGCGCCGGTCGCATTATCTGCAAGTCGAAAATTGCGCTTTTTAGGTAAAACAGTGGGTGCATCAACGGATTGGGATGAATTGACAACCATCGCGAACCAACTATCAAAAAATGATTTAGCTCTTTTTATTAGTCATAGTGGAGAAACGATCGGGATGCTAAATTATGCTACTCGTTTGAAACAAAGAGGCGTGCCGATTTTAGCCTGTATTGGTCAACCAAAAAGCACGTTAGAAAAGCTTGCCACCTTCTCTTTTCCTGTTGAAATGACAGCGATTTATCATCATGAAGTCGATTTGAGCCCGCGGATCTCCTTAGCGGCGTTACTGGATATTTTAATTATTCAATACGCCAATCAAATCGAAGCAGGACTTGATCCTGAATGACCATTCCATTTTGTGAATGGTCATTCTTCTTTGGGGAACTGTATTGTAAGCCTTCTTGATATCGTTTACATTTTAAGAGATAAAAGTGTTAGGAGGAAATGATATGCAAAAAGGAAAGAAAGCAAGCTGGATGGAAATTTTTCAAGGACTTGGGAAAACATTTATGTTGCCAGTCGCTTTACTCGCATTCATGGGTTTATTTTTAGGGATTGGTAGTTCATTTTCATCTTCTTCAACGATCGACGTTTTCCCATTTTTAGGTGCCCCTTGGCTCCAAGTGGTTTTTCGTTTCATGTCAACGATCGGTGGGTTTGCCTTTAGTTACTTACCCGTCATGTTTGCGATGGCGATTCCTTTAGGTCTAGCAAGAAAAGAGAAGGGAGTTGCGGCATTCTCAGGCTTTGTGGGCTATGTCGTGATGCATTTATCCATCAATTTTTATTTACAAGAAACGAATCAATTAGCTGCTGCAGATCAACTACGAGAAGCAGGGCAAGAGATCGTTTTTGGCATTCAAACATTATCAATGGGTGTTCTAGGAGGTATTATCGCAGGATTGATCGTTTATAAATTGCATATGCGCTTCTACCATTTTCAATTGCCAGATAGTTTTGCATTCTTTTCAGGAGCACGTTTTGTTCCAATCATCACCTCGCTTACTTTAGCTGTGGTCGGGGTGATCATTCCGATGATTTGGCCGTTGTTTGCTATGATCATCACAGGAATCGGACATTTGATCCAACAAGCTGGTCCTTTCGGTCCGTTCTTATTTGGTTCAGGTGAGCGCTTGTTACTGCCATTTGGATTACACCATATTTTGGTTTCCATGATTCGCTTTACCGAAGCCGGGGGAAGTCAGCTGATCGATGGTCAGCAAGTCTTTGGGGCGTTGAATATTTTTTATGCGGAATTACAAAACGGCTTGAGCATCTCACCAAGTGCAACTGCGTTCTTGTCTCAAGGGAAGATGCCAACCTTTATGTTTGGCTTACCGGCAGCAGCATTAGCTATGTACCACACGGCAAAACCTGAGAATCGTTCAAAAATAAAAGGTTTGTTGATTTCAGGCGTCATTGCAACTTTTGTGACAGGAATTACTGAACCAATCGAATTTTTATTCTTATTCATCAGCCCTTTATTATGGATTTTTCATGTCATCATGACAGGTGCTGGATTTATGGTAATGAGTCTATTAGGTGTCACGATTGGAAATACCGATGGGGGCGTGCTTGATTTTCTTATCTTTGGCGTGATGCAAGGCGCATATACAAAATGGTGGCTCGTTCTGATTGTAGGAGCTTGCTGGTTTGCCCTTTATTACTTTGTTTTTAAAACAGTAATCCTTCGCAAGAACTTGAAGACACCTGGTAGAGAAGAGAACAGTGATCAAACGAATGAGTTGGAAGAGGAAATGACCTATTCTGGAAAGAGTGGCTATGATGCCCATGGTATTTTGGCAGCTTTAGGGGGAGCAAGCAATATTGATTCTTTAGACAATTGCATTACACGGCTACGCCTCGTTCTAAACGATGGTACATTGGTTGATGATGAACGGCTGAAAAAACTAGGTGCGCTTGGGGTCGTTCACTTAGATGATACTAACGTGCAAGTAATCATTGGAACGAAAGTAACAACAGTCAGAAATCAACTTGATGCGATTCTTTAGCAAAATTGTCAAGTAGTAGGAGTGAAGAAAATGTTTTTTGATGAACCAATCAATCGTAAAGGAACCCAGTGTACTCAATGGGATTATGTTGAAGACCGTTTTGGTGAAAAAAACTTGTTGCCATTTACGATTTCCGATACGGATTTCAAGGTGCCAGCTGCAGTTGAAGCGGCACTTATCAAGCGGATGCAGCACCCGGTTTTTGGGTATACACGTTGGAATCATAATGAATTCAAGCAAGCGGTCTGCAAATGGTATTCTGAACGTTTTAACAGCATGATCAAAAGCGATTGGCTGGTCTACAGTCCTTCCGTTATGTATAGCGTTAAACAGCTCGTCACCCTACTCAGTGAACCAGGAGATGGGATCATTATTCAGACGCCAGCGTATGATGCGTTTTATAAAATGATCAAAGAGAACAAAAGAAAAATCGTACCTAATACACTCATCTATGATGCTAAGTCGTATCGCATTGATTTCGAAGAGCTAACAAGATTGATGGCACAGCCTGAAAATAAAGTTCTTCTCCTCTGTAGTCCTCATAACCCAACTGGGAGAGTCTGGCAAAAGGATGAGTTGCAACGAATCATCGAATTGGCGAAAACCCATGATGTATTTATCATCTCTGATGAGATCCATATGGACATTGTAAGAAAAGGACAAAGGCATCAACCGATCATTGATTTGTTGCAAGAAAATGTAGCCCTTGTTACTTCGGGAAGTAAAACATTTAATTTCCCAGGGTTGATTTATTCTTATGGAATCATTCCTGATCCCAAGTTGCGTGAGCGCTTCTTAACTCAGTTAAAAGAAGCCGATGGGTTGAGCTCCACCAGTATTTTTGGCATGACCGCAACGATTGCTGCCTACGATAATGAAAGTAAGTGGGTGGATCAGCTCAATGACTATCTTGATGGTAACATTGCTTATGTGATCGCTTATTTACAGGAACATCACCCAGAACTCGTGGTCACGAAAAGCGAAGCCACGTATCTTATGTGGATTGATTGTACAGCACTGGGTTTAACGATGGTGGAATTGCAGCAACGAATGATTCGAAAGGGGAAAGTCGCGATTATGTCAGGAGAGCTCTATGGGAAAGAGGGGAGAAATTTTTTGCGCCTAAACATTGGCTGTTCGCGAGAAAAACTCATTGATGGCTTGAAGCGATTCACATTGAGTTTGACATAAAAAAGAACCCACTGAGCGATCAGAAAGATCCTGTATTCTTTCTGATCGCCAGTGGTTTTTTAGTCTTTCGTCGTGCGGGGAGTCATTGCAGTAGTAACGGGGATTGGTTCAACGACATGGAAATAACCTTCTTTGTCTTGAATGATCAGCATATCTTGCTGACTCTTGCTCTTGATGATCTCACCTTTAACAATTTCGTTGGTGACAGTCCGATAAATGCTTGTAGTCATGTTCATTCCTCCCAACGGTTTTTACCAATTGATCTTCAATAGGGGGACTAGTACAAATCAATTGCTTGATTTGTACCAGCAAGGAAAAAGAAAACGAATTGGTATCTTTAGTATAGGAGAGCAATGTTTAGATTGCTGCAATTCCATGTAAAGTTTTTGTTAATCCTTTTATTTTCAGCGATTGACTAATCGGCTAAAGAAAAACGCAAGGCCATTTTATTACTGCCAGACTCCACCATTTTTCCTAGTAACGTTGTTGCATTTTTTAAATACAGTTCGGCCATCTCAGCGTTGGCTTCTTCAAGCAGACGAGTAGGCTGCTTGTCAGCGGAAGCTTTACGATCAGTTTCTTTCTGGATGCGGCGACAAGCCGCCATCGTTTCCATTTCAAAACGGTTGGCAAGATCACTATAGCGATCGTAGTCGCTGTCTCCAATCAACGCCAAGGTGCGTCCTAACCAATAGCTATTTGATGGATCGTAGGTCTTTGTCGTATCACAATAGCCAAGTGGGGTCTTAGTGATAGCTGCATAAAAGGGCACAACGCCATTGAAGGTATTGGGGCCAAAGGCAAGCCAATGAATGCCAGCGATTGCTGCGGGCACGTGGTTGCGGATCTGTAAAATATGGACTTGCTGGTTGCGATTGAGAGCAATCGATCGGAATTGTGTTTTTTGTGTCTCGCTCCCTGTACCGTAAGGGTCAAAAGGCGTATTTTGGAAGTGGGAGCTCAATGCCCATTTTACATCTTCCACGGATAGCTTTTGTTTTGGGTAGCATACAAACGGGAGCTCTTGATCGATCGGTTCAGCGGCTGTTCCGCTAAAGTATTTTTGAATGTACCATGCCCGCGGGTTATTGTAACGGGTATCTTTTTCTGAGGAGCTGCCAAAAATATGGCGTAGATTAATGCCTTCAAAATCAGGATTTAATTGATAGTCTTCAATCAACTGTTCGAGATCCTGCGAACACAACGTCATTTCTGAGGCGAAATCGAAGTGATCAATGTTTAAGCGATTTGGTGCCACGACATAGGCATCATCTGGTATGCGAACAGCTGCCCAGTGATGTCCACCGATGGTTTCCATATACCAGATTTCCTCGGCATCAGAAAAAGCGATCCCGTTGGCTTCATAGGTCCCATAGGTTTCTAAGAGTTCCCCTAAGCGTAAAACACCTTCTTTAGCGGAATGGATGTAAGGCAGTACGATGCTGACGAAATCAGCTTCCCCGATACCATCTTCCACATATGGATCAATAGCCAAAATGCGTGAATTGGTTGTGATCGTTTCTGTTGCAGTCATGGCGATATTTTCTTCATTGATTCCTGAAGCTGCCCAAACTCCTTGCGATTCATCTGCTTCAGGGGTTGAAGTATAGCGTAATGATTTTGCTGGCAAACTGATTCGACAGTTGCTTAAAACGGCGTAAAATTCATTTCCTTGCTGTTCTGGAGTGATGACGACGAATTTTTGCGGTTCCGAACCGCTTCCAGAATCTTCATTGCGGGCAATCATGGTCGAGCCGTCGATCGATACTTTTTTTCCTACTAGTAAAGTGGTACAGGACGCTTTTTTTCTATCCATCTTTCCAACACTCCTTCATTTCTTCTTACGAATGATTGAAGCTAGTATACCCATAGTCTCATGGTTTTACAATGCTTTCTATAGAGAGGAACAAAAAAATTTCGCCTTTTTTATTTATTTTTAGTAGAATAAGGTGTTGTAAAAAAAATCAAAGGAGCCATTATTATGAAGAAAACAGTTGTTTTTAGTTATATTTTTTTACTAAGTCTGGTTTTTGCCGGCTGTGCCAAACCATCGATGGATGCGGGAAACTCCTCCAGTGAATCTTCGTCAGTCCAACAAAACGCCGAAGAGCGCACTGCCCAAATCAGCTTCAATAATAAAAGTGAAGAGCAAGACCAGGAGATCGAAACCAAAACGGTCACTTTTAAAGAAGGGGTTTCTTTGATGACTATCATGAAAGAGAACTTTGACTTGGAAGAAAATCAAGGGATGATCACCAGCATTGACGGTTTAGCGCAAGATGAAAAAGCTGGCTATTATTGGACATATACGATCAATGATGAAATGATTACAACTGGGGCAGATGATACCTTTTTAGGAAACAACGATAAAGTGGTTTTCACCTATGAAAAATTCGAATAAACCACTTGCATTTGCTGGAAAAGAAATTGCTTATTTAGGGTTGCTTGTGGCAGCGGCCGTCGTCGGCAGGTCACTTTTTCAACCCTTACCCAATGTTCAACCAATGACGGTGATCTTTTTATTAGTAACCATCCATTTAGGTCTTAGTCGTGGATTGATCGTTTGTCTGCTCTCGATGCTGATTACCAATTTTTACATGGGAATGGGAATATGGACGATTGCTCAATTAGTTAGCTATGCAATCATTATTTTGGGGATGTATCTGTTGTCAAAAAGCAAGCTGTTTATGAAACGGTTGCTTTTACAAGTCAGCTACAGTGTATTTGCAGGGTTTGCTTATGGCTTTGTGATATCTTGGATCAGTGTCAAACTTTATGGGTTTCCTAGCTTTTGGGCTTATTATTTTCAAGGATTGAGCTTTGATGCCCTCCACGCAATAGGCAATGGCATTTTTTATCTGTTACTAGCACCGATCTTTCTGCGGCTTTTCCAACACTACTATCCAAAGAACAACAGCGAAGGGCACTAAGCGCTTCGCTTTTTTTGTTGAATTAGCTAGTGTCGGGCAAAACGTCCATGACTAGAGGAAAAAGTCTTTGACGATCAAATGAGGTGAAAGGGGTTATGTGAGGAAACAAGCAGGCATATTGTTGTGCAAAAGCGGTTTCTGCAGGTATCCTTAAGGTATCTAAGGAAGGATGTGGCTTTTGATGAAATGGATCGTGAAAAAAGATGATTTAGAAAGCTACCGTGCGAAGTTCCATGGAAAACTGGCTGGTTATGCCGAGGAAGCCAAAATGATTGCCCTGCCAACACCAAAGTATTTTATCGTGGTGGTTGACGAAGAAAAAATCCACTTGATTCAGTTAGATCTGCAATTTCATGAAAAAGGGATGCAGACAATTATGATCCACGAGATCACAAAATTACAACTAGGCGGTGTGGTAAATAAAAAAGTCCAGATTCAGACACCTTCGACCACTGTCAAACTAATGATCAAACCGTTGGCGATCGGTATCAAAGAGGAGCAAAAAGCCTTGATCGATCGGTTTACCAGAATGTCGCGATAAACATCGGAGGAACACGATTGAAGGAACACGCGGGAAAAATCAGCTGGATTTTTTCAAAAAAAAGCAAGGGCAGTTGCCTGCACTTGCTTTTCGTGAGTCCTGTTATTCTGGCGTACCGACGATTTTAATAAACTCATCGATATTCTTGATTTTCATATGCTTGATCACTAACTGTTCCCGCTTGTTCCATTTTCCTTCGACTTCTAATTGGTATTTATTTAAAGGAAGGCGTAAGACATAACTGGCTAAGTAGCGATCCTTAATAATGCAATTCACGATTTTGTGGTCTTCTAAAAGTTGGATACCTGTTAGCATCATTGGCGTTTCTTGAAAAACACGGCTATTGACTAACAATCCAGTGTGGGTTTCGTTCATGGGATCTTCCTTTCTGATAAACCTGGGATAAATCATCTTTCTGTCTGTTATGTTACCTGATTTGCATCAGAAAGGCAATTCCTATAATAAATCCTCGTTATTATGTGCCACGTAAAAAGAAAGGAGGCAAAAGGAATGGTTGGGTATAACCGTTTCTCAAAAGAGTTTCAAAAGGCTTCGAAAGAACTCCGTGAAGGGAAGAAGTCCAAAAATGCCAATAAAGGGCTGCGAACACGACAAAAAATCGCTGCTGAAAAAGAACAAAAAGCACAAAATGCTTTTTCGACTGGTTTTTTGATCGGTTCCTTCAGAGAAATATTCCGCAAGAAATAAGCAAGTTCCGCTGCCAAAGCGGGACTTGCTTTTTGTTTAGAATAAATAATTGAAGAAGACACCGTTGAGAAAGGAAAAGCTCAGATAAAATAGAAAAAGTGTCACGATGTCCAGGGGTAGGCCTTTCAGAATTGGCGGAATTGCGGCAATTTGATTTCGTGTATGAACCCCTGACAAAGCACAGGAAAAGAGAAAATACATGCCTACAGCAACAAATAAATTGGTTAAATAATCGGTATAGGGAAATTGGGTCACAGTGGCGATCGTCAGCAAGATGACACTGACTAGGGTCGTCTTTTTTAGATCATTCGTCAAGAAATGTTTTTTTGCTGGAACGATCAGTAAGCATAAACTGGCAGTAATCAAGGCGATGATGGCAGCACTTACCAAATTGGTGACCACTTGATTGCCATAGACAAAGCGATTTTGAAGCAAAAGATAAAAACTTAAACCGCTCAACAAGTATGCGATTGCAATGATCCCTGACAGGAAAACCACCCGTGTCGTCACGTTCGGTTTTTTTTCTTTGACGGTCGGCGCCAAATTTTGACAGGCGTAATTTGTGAGTAGAATGACTAGGAAGACCACTAGTCGATTGGCGATCATCATATGAGAACGCTCCTTTCTTGCGTTTTAGCTCATGATTTTAAGGTTGAACGGGGTCTTTTTTCCTTCCCCTAAAATGCGAAGGCGTAAGAAGCGATCGATGAGTGGAGTAAAACAATTCATGATCAAGATGGCATAGCTCATGCCTTCGTTTGTGAAACCAAAGAAACGGAAGAGGACAACGAGAAGCCCCACGCCTAAGGCAAAAAGATTTTCTCCTGCTTTTGTTCCTGGAGTCGAAGAATAATCAGTCGCCATATAGATCGCACCCAACATGGCACCACCGCTGATGATATGCCCAATCACCGTTTGCCAACTGCCAGTAAAAAGTCCTTCTGGACCAAGGATAAAAGCAAAGAGCCCGATCGTTGCAAAAATAATCAGCGGGATACGAGGGGAGATGATTTTCTTGTAAACGAGAAAAATTCCACCCAGAAGTAAAAGCAAGGCACTGGTTTCACCGATTCGTCCCCCAGTAAATCCTAAAAAAGCATCCAACAGATCAGAACCGCTTAAGGTGTCCCCGGCCTTCATGACAGCTAATGGCGTAGCACCGGAAACGACATCGTTCGCCGTAGCTTGCGAAACCACATCAGGAGCGATGCTGCCAAAAGGTGGATCTGGCCAACTGATCAAAAACATCTGGTTATAAAACAAGCCAATCAACAAGGCGCGACCGCCAAGGGCTGGATTTAAAAAGTTATAGCCGATACCGCCAAAAAATTCTTTGACGATGATCACGGCAAACGCCACCCCGATCACTGGGAAATACCAAGGTGCGGTCGGTGGAAGATTCATCGTTAAAAGCAATGCCGTCACAACGATGCTTAGATCGAAACGAAATGGCCGTTTGATGAGGTAGGACCAAATTCCGTCGGCGGCAAACGCCGTGGCTAGCGCAATGAAAAACAACCCATATACCTTGAGCCCGAAAAGGTAGCCAGAGAATAAAACTGCTGGTAGTAAGGCTAGTACTACACAGCCCATGATTTTGACTGTTTCGTCATTGCTGCGAATATGGGGGCTTGGTGGTGTTTCTTGGTTTTTTCGTTGCTGAAAGAGGCGCTCGCTATCGGAATCCTTGTAGTAATCAGGCACTTTCCTTCGCCTCCTTCTGCAGCTGTGCAACCTTGCCTTTTGCGGCAGTGATGTTGGCAGCTAAGGAACGTTTGGCTGGACAGACAAAGGTGCAAGCACCACAATTGATACACGCTTCTGCCAGCAATTCTTCACATTTTTGATAATCGCCTGCTCGATAGAATTGATCGATCTCCATCGGCATCAGGCGCATCGGACAAGCTTCGACACATTTATTGCAGCGAATGCAGGGGTTTTCGGCATATAGCCAATCGGTTTCTTCATTAAAAACAACGATCCCGTTGCTGCCTTTGGTGACCGGAACCTTTAATGTTTTGACGGATTTCCCCATCATGGGGCCGCCAAGGATCAGCTTGCTGGGCGCACCTTGAAAGCCGCCAGCAAAATCGATCAACTCTCCTGCGAGTGTTCCTAAAGGATTTTTGACGATGCGTGGATGTTGAACATCACCAGTCACGGTTGTATAGCGTTCAATCAGCGGTTTGTCATAACAGACCGCTTCAGCGATGGCAAAGCTGGTGGCAACATTGATCAATACGATCCCAATATCGGCAGTCAAGCCGCCTAAAGGTACCTCCTGATCGGTCAATAACTCTACTAACTGCTTTTCACCACCGGTTGGATAAACAGTTGGGACAGTAACGACTTCTATCGTGTCATCCTCTGCACTTGCGGCTTGCATCGCTGAAATGGCTAGCGGTTTATCATCCTCGATGCCAATGATGATTTTTGGATCAGCTAACAATTTTTGGGCAATTTTTGCCCCTTGGATGATTTTTTTGGCTTCTTTTTGCATTAAGAAGGCATCACTGCGCAAAAAGGGCTCACATTCAGATCCGTTTAAGATCAAGGTATGGATTTTTTTATTTTCATCAATACTGAATTTGACATGGGTGGGAAACGTTGCACCGCCTTTGCCGGCGATACCGCCTTGACGGATTTTTTTGAGGATCGTTTCGTTAGCAGCAGATTGCCAGTTGAATGGGGTAGACAAAAAATCATTATCGAAGGCATAATCGTTTTCAATGATGATGGTTTTTCCTTCTTCATTGTTTTGATTTGGCCAATCGACAATATCGACGATTTTGCCCGAAACAGATGCATGGACTTTCGCAGATACAAAGGCATCTGCTTCAGCGATCACTTGCCCTTGCTTGACGTACTCACCAACGGAAACCGTCGGTTCGACAGGGGCACCAATATGTTGTGCCAAAGGGATAAAGACCATCGTGGGTGAAAAGGTAAGGATTTCATCTTGTTCGATCATTAATTTTTCTTTTAACATTTGTAACGGGGGACTTAGTGAAATTCCACCAGTAAATGTTCTCATAGCCAACACTCCTTTTTTCTCCTAACTTTATTCTAGCATGCCATCCGCATTCTCAAAACCATAAACGCTTACATTTCACAAGAAAAACTTATTTCGGTTGACATATGATTGTTTGCTCATATATAATCAGGGTATAAACATGATTGATCGTTCATATGTTCGATGGAATAGAGGAGGTTTTGATGATGGCTGAACATACTTGTCAACACGAGCACACAAAAACGAAGGGACATACGCATACCCATGATCATGGGACGTTTCCTCGTAAAGTTTACTTCGCGGGGGTAATCTTCTTTATAGTGGCGCTGTTTATTTCGAATCAATGGGTAAAAGACGGGGTTTATTTTGCTGCAGTTTTATTAGCGGGCTACCACATTTCGTGGGAAGGGATCGAGGATACCGTAAAAAGCACAAGAATCAATCGGCGCTTTACGCCAAATGTACATCTATTGATGTTATTAGCAGCGATAGGGTCAATGATCATAGGCAATTTTAATGAGGCAGCCTTACTGATTTTGATTTTTGCTGGTGCTCACTTTTTAGAAGAATACGCGGAAGGGCAAAGCCGACGAGAAATCACCAATCTTCTCAAATTGAATCCAACGGAAGCACGTTTGATGGGCCCAGATGGGAAAGCCAAAAAAATTGCTGCTTCAGAGATAAAAAAAGGGGATATTTTACAAGTTTTGCCTGGTGATCAGTTAGCAACAGATGGGGTGATTCTTTCTGGCACGAGTGCCATCAACGAAGCTTCCATCAATGGCGAGAGTATACCGCGAGAAAAAACAGCGGGAGACGAAGTTTATGGCAGTACCATCAATGGCAATGGAACATTTTTGATGGAAGTCACAAAAGACAGCTCGGAAACGGTCTTTGCCAAAATTCTTTCAGTCGTTGAAGCGGCACAGTCGAATCAGTCACCAACAGAAACACGAATCAAAAAAATCGAACCAATCTATGTAACCATTGTTTTCATTGCAGTCCCTTTGTTCATCTTAACAGCACCGTTTCTACTTGGTTGGGATTGGTATACCAGTTTTTATCGCGGGATCGTGATGATGATTGCAGCGTCTCCTTGTGCGTTAGCGGCAAGTGCGGTACCTGCTAGTTTATCTGCGATTTCAAATCTAGCGAAAAAAGGGATTCTTTTTAAAGGCAGCAACTACTTAACGAATTTTGCTCAGATCAAAGCGGTGGCATTTGACAAAACGGGCACGTTGACCGTCGGAAAACCAACGGTCACGGATGTCATTTTCGCTGAAGCCATCGATCAAGCAGAGGCCGCTTCCATCATCGTTTCGCTGGAAAAACAAGCCAATCATCCATTGGCAGATGCGATCGTTACTTATTTTGAGAAGAACAATAAAGAGCAGCAAAGCGAACAGCTGACGGTTACGAATGAGATTGGTTCCGGTTTAGTAGCCGTCTCAGGAACAAAAACCTATCGATTAGGAAAAAGAACCGAAAACTCCCAGTTAACAGGTTCGTTGGAGCAACAGTACCGTCACCTGGAGGCGCAAGGAAAAACGATGGTCGTTTTTTCCATTAATGAAGAGGTTGTCGCAATCATCGCTTTGATGGATGAGCCGAACGAACAGGCAGCTTCTGTGATTCGTTATTTAAAAAATGAAGGGATCCATACCGTTATGATCAGCGGAGATAGTGCGTCTGCTGGGGAAGCCATCGGAAAGCGGCTAAATGTTGATCAAGTGGCGGCTAATGTGTTGCCTGAGAACAAAGCGGAAGCGGTTCGAGCACTCCAAGAAGCCTACGGACAAACCGCCATGGTGGGGGATGGCATCAATGATGCGCCCGCACTTGTTCAGGCAGACATCGGTTTTGCGATGGGGGAAGGGTCAGATGTTGCTATCGAAGTGGGGGACGCCGTGATCATGAAAAATGATCTTTCACGCTTCGCGTATGCCTATCGCTTAGCGAAGAAAATGGATCGAATCATTTGGCAAAATATTTTCTTCTCCATGTTTATCGTCGCATTACTAGTCGGGTTGAATCTATTTGGAAAAATGAATATTGGACTGGGGGTATTTGCCCATGAAGGAAGTACGTTGATTGTATTGTTTAACGGGTTGCGCCTTTTGCGCAAACTGCCAGATGCATAAAAAAAAGCGGCTATCGAAGGATAGCTGCTTTTTTAATGACTGAATTGTGTCGAAGTTGGAAAATCAAAGGCATCGATTTTTTGCAATCGATTTTCGATCCTTCTTAAAATCCCTTCAGAGGAATCCAACGGTTTGATTGCATGATAAGCAGTCAGTAACAGGTCTTTTTCTTTAGCGGGACGGTTTTCGATGCGGTAGATATTTGCTAGTCGTTCCACGTATTCATAATGACTATAGTCTGTTTTGTTGATCAAGAAATGCAAGAGATCTTTTGCTTTTGCGTAGTCTTCTTGAAGATAAAAACTGATTGCTTCACGATACAATTTGATATCAAGTTCTTCGATCTGGTCAGGGGTTGCTTTAAGCGCACGCCACTCATTGATCGAGATTTTTCGTACGACTTTGCCAGTTGCATCGGTCAAAAAAATTACCGGTACATCGTTTGGATGTTTTGCTTCTTGCTTGATTTTCTTCATGTCGCACCTCCCGCGTGTCAATGGACTGACTGTTTGATATCTCCTATTTTAAAAGGAATAGCGGGAAAAGTCTACATGTAGATGTTAGATTCGTAGGAAATTTTAAAACATTCTCATTTATTAGGCTCTTTTTCGTTGAAAATGGTTGACCGCATCGGAGGCACCCATGAAAATCAAGATCCCGCCAAAAATTTGGAAGAATAACAACCAAGTGGCGAAGGGATTCAATACTAGGATGATCCCTGCAGCAATGATCAATAGACTGATGATCAAGCTAGTGATATAAGGTAAACCAATGCGTTTTTGGTTAAAGCTTGCCATCAATCGGGCGCAACCGCTGATGGTGATCATGATTCCTAAGAAAAATGGCACGATGGCAAGTAATCCTTTGGCAAAAACTAAAATCGCAGCTGCCGCAATCAACAGTAAGATACCAGAGACGGATTGCACATTGCGATAGCCCTTTTGTTTTTCTTTGTAGCTCGTATACAAGCTAATGATCCCTAAACATGCAATATACCCGGCAACAAGATAAACGATCGTGTTGAAGACAGATCGTGGTGCAATCAAGATGATGAAGCCAAAGACGATATATACGACGGCACGAAGTAAATCATAGCGTTGTAATTTATCAAAAAATGCATTCATGATAATTCCTCCTTTTTTTCCTATTGTACCGAATTCTTGATAAAATAGATATCAAAAAACCTACGAAATAGGCTAAGCCTTTTGTATCAGATGGTTTTTTGGTAGAATAAGGAAAAGAAAACAGAACGGAGAGTATTATGAGTGGGTTAACGCTAGTGATGTGTGCCTTTACGATCGTTTTATACCTTTATTTATTCGTGGTAAGGAAAGACATTCAATTTCTTGCTGTGGAGCGCAAACTAAGCAAGGTCGCCATTACGATTTTTTCAGTAATGATTATCCTATCTATGGTGATGATGGAAGAGGCACTTGATAATCGGGTGCGAGGGATCGTTTCGGGTTTGGTCTTTTTGAGCTTTGTTTTAGATAGCCGCGGCTTAGCACTTGATCGAATCATTGTCCATCCAATGAGTATCAAAGGGGTACTATACCAAGAGATCGATCGAGTCGTTTTATTTCAAGAAAAGGAAGGGCAGCCCATCAAGATGAACTATTTTCGAAGAGGGATGAGAGGCCCATTAATGAAATTCAAGCAGCCATTAGCAGAATTGGTTGTTTTCTTGTCAGAACACTTGAATGAAGGGACACCGATCGATATTTTAGTCGATCATGATCAAGGAACAAAGGACTAAAAGACCCTCGATTACTGCCATTTTAAGGCGTAATCAAGGGTCTTTTTTTAGGTCGAAAATTGATTAATGGAACACGCGGAAGCGCTCATCGTCACTTAGAAATTCTTTTTCGTTCGGTTCGCTTTCTTTTGAACCAAAGACTAGTTGCGCCCGCAGTTGCCAATTTCCAGGAATTGACCATTCAGCTGCAACAGCATCATCGATGACAGGGTTGTAATGCTGTAAGTTGGCACCTAATCCAGCTTCTTCTAAAGCGGTCCAAGCGTTCGCTTGAGCGATCCCATTCGATTGTTCTGCCCAAACGGGAAAGTTCTCTGCATATAGAGCAAATTGCTCTTGCAAATTTTTCACGGTATCCGTGTGAATAAAGAATAGAACGGTTCCGTAACCCGCTTTAAAACCAGCAAGTTTTTGTTTTGTCGCTTCAAACGCTTCGGGTGGTGTCAATGGTTCTATCGCAGCCTCTGTTAATGTCCACAATTTTTCGTGGGCTTCGCCAAATAAAATCACGGCTCTTGGTGATTGTGCGTTAAACGCAGTTGGACTATTTTTCACTGCTTCTTTCACAATGTCTTCGATTTCAGTGTCGGAAAGAGCCACATTTTTACCTAGCCCATAGATTGAGCGGCGCTGTTTGATTGTATCAAGAAATTTTGTCATCGTATTCCCACCTTTTCTATTGTCATAGAGTGAAGTATACATTCTTACTTAATGTTAGTAAAAGAAAATGCTTGGGACGTCAAAAAGTCAGGCAAACGCACCTGACTTTTTCTTATTGGGCATCGATAGCAATGAATTTAACGGTCACGTATTCTTCAGGGCCATATTTGCCGTTTTCACGACCAAAACCGGAATGCTTGACGCCGCCGAAGGGAGCCGCCGGATTTGAGATCGCAATGTCATTGACCCCAACCATCCCATATTGGAGGTTTTGGGCTACATTCGAGATCGTTTGCAAATTCGTTGAAAAGAAGTAGGAAGCTAGTCCAAATTCCGTATCATTTGCCGCAGCGATGACTGCTTGTCGATCCGTAAATGAGATCAATGGAATCACAGGTCCAAAGGTTTCTTCATAGTAGATAGCCATCTCAGAAGTAATCCCATCGATGACCGTTGGTGCGAAGAAGTTGCCTTTTTCGTATTCACCTTCAGTAAGCTTCTTACCACCGAGTAAAACTTTAGCTCCTTTATTTACCGCATCTTCCAACTGCTCGATGACTTTTTCAACGCCTGCTTGGTTGATCAAAGGACCAACAGTAGGGTTTTCCAGACCATTGCCGACCGTTACGGTTTCCATTTTCGCTAGTAATGTTTTGGTAAAGGCGTCTTTGACGGACTCTTCGACAAAAATTCGATTGGGGGATGTACAGACCTGACCGTTGTTGCGGAATTTTGCTGCAATTAATTTTTCAGCAGCTAAATCTAAATCAGCATCAGCAAAAACAAGAAACGGGGCATGACCACCTAACTCCAATGAAACTTTTTTCAGAGTTGGTGCTGCTTGTTCATATAATTTCATCCCAACTTTCGTGGAGCCGGTAAAGGTGATTTTTTTGACTTGTTCATTTTCGGTCAATTCTTTCCCAATCTCAGAAGAATCACCTAAGACGATATTGACGACCCCGTCTGGAAGTCCTGCTTGTTGAAAAAGCTCGCCTAAAGCTAATGCGGATAGTGGGGTTTCTTTTGATGGTTTCATAACAAGGGTACAGCCAACGGCCATAGCAGGTGCAATTTTTCTTGCAATCATGTTAGAAGGAAAGTTCCAAGGTGTGATCGCGCCAACAACTCCGATCGCTTCTTTGCGTACCAGCCAATGATTGTGTTCAGGGGCTGGAATCACTTCGCCATAGACCCGTTGCGCTTCAGCTGCATTCCAACGGAAATTGTCAACGTTGGATTGGATTTCTGCCTCCGCTTCTTTTAATGGTTTTCCTTGTTCCATACTCATGATTTTTGCTAAACGATCGCTTTCTTCCTCCATCAAATCAGCAATGACGTTCATCAAATCGGCACGTTCTCGAGGGGAGCGTTTTGACCATTCGGGAAAAGCAATCGCTGCGGCATCGATTGCTTGCTTGGTTTCCTTGATCCCTCCTTGACTGACTTTTACGAGTTCTTCATTAGTGGCAGGATTGGTAACCGAAACCGACTCTTTTGTTCCTTCAAGCCATTTTCCGTTAATCAATAACTTTGTTGGTACTTGTGGTAACTGTTGGTTCATCTTGGCACTTCCTTTCAATAATGGGTTCTTATTTAACCCTAGCACGGATCAGAAAGGATGACAATTCATATGCAAGTCTCTTGATTCTCCAAATTTTTGTAAAGAACCAAAGGGGAAATGTCCTGCTCCTATCATTTTATGGTAGAATAGAAAAATAAGAATGTTTGTTCGATTCTTGGAAAATATAGTAAAATATTCAAGGAGTGAGGGACGCGTGCAACAAGTAAAAGAGCTTTTAAAAACAGTAGGATTTGTCGTGATCTTCACTTTATTCCTCTTGTTATTAAGACAGTATGTCTTTACTCCTGTGATCGTAAAAGGAGATTCGATGGACCCCACATTACATGATGGTGAGCGGGTGATTGCTTTGAAAAATACCGAGATCGAACGTTTCGATATCATAACGTTTGAAGCACCGGATGAAGCAGGCAAAAACTATATCAAACGCGTGATCGGTTTACCTGGCGATCAGGTTTCCTATCAAAACGATGCCCTTTATATCAATGGACAAGCATATGATGAACCCTACTTGGATGAATTCAAAGCAGCTGTCACAGATGGCTTTCCATTGACAAGTGATTTTGATATGGGGTTATTTGGTGTTGAAGTCATTCCTGAAGGTCAAATTTTAGTGTTAGGGGATAACCGCCGAATTTCCAAAGATAGTCGTCAATTAGGTCTGATCGATGAAGCAACGATTTTGGGTGATGTAAAATTTGTATTCTGGCCAATAGCCGATTTTGGTATGCTAGGCAAAGAGTGAAATTCTGCGACCGTTTTTTTGTTTTTAAGGAGATTCTTTTAAAAACAAAGACGCATTTGAAGAAGCGTGTCGCTGATTTTTAGTGTTTTTTTTAAAAGACGATGGAGAGAAGGAGTCCTTTCATGAGTTTACGATTTATCCTTGGCGATGGCCGTTGTCGTCATGATCAAGCAGTGATAGAAAATGCAAAAAGTTGGTTAGAAAAAGACCATCAAGAAGTATTTTTTCTGGTACCTAACTACAACAAATTTGAACGAGAGCGTGAGATCCTTCAATTACTGAAAGAGGATCGCGTAGAAGATTTTGCTTCTATTCGCGCGCAAGTGTATAGTTTTCACCGTTTGGCTTGGTTTTATTTGCAGCAAACCGGCTTGCTTTCTCAAAATGCCATCACTGAAAATGGTGCCTCCATGATCATGCGTAAGCTGCTTTTGGAACTAGAAGAAGAACTCGTCTTATACCGTGGTGAGATCAACAAAGCGGGTTTTATCCAGCAATTGTTGGCGTTCTATCAAGAAATGCATACAAGTCGATTGGGGATCGAAGATTTATTGGCAGGTGGTGCTGCACCAAGCGCAACCCAAGACGAGGAGAAAAAATACAGTGAATTAGCGAAAATATTTCAACGATTTGAACAAGAACTTCTGGAGCGTGCATTACAAGTCGAACAACCGATCACCTTGTTGACACGCTTTCTTGAAGGTTCCTTGCTGGATGATTCTCCAGTGGAGCAAGCAATGCCTAACGCGGTGTCAATGAACAAAGCACCAGATCTTTCCCATGCCTTATTTATTATCAGTGGGTTTTCCGCTTTTTCAACACAGGAACAGCAGCTGATTCAAGTGTTGATGAAAAAAAGTCATGTCATTATTGATCTTTTTCTGGATCGTGGGTATCCACAAGAGCTGCCTTCACCGTTAAATTTGTTTTATGAAGCAGGGCGAACCTATTATCAATTGATCAGTTTTGCCCGAGAAAATCAAGTGCCGATTTATTTGGATCAGAAACTTTCGGTCAACCAAGAGGTAGACAAGGAAGCGAAGGGATCGATGCAACAGGCGTATAATGAAATTGAAACATTTTGGCGGCAGACTCAGTCACAAGTCAACTATCAGCAACAGTCCTCTGTGAAGGACTTTCTGGCAATTTGGAAAGTTGGGAATCCAGAAGAAGAGATCCGTCAGATTGCAGCGTCGATCCGTGGGATGATGAGCGATAAGAAACGGTACCCAACATTACGATACCGAGAGATCCAATTATTGATCGCTGAACCAGAAATCTATCATCAATATATCCCTAAAATTTTTACTGAGTTTGAGATTCCTTTTTATATCGATGAAGAGCAGATGATGGCGCAACATCCATTGGTTGAGTTTTTGAATGCTTTTTTTGCTTGTCAATCCTACGGCTTTCGCTTAAATGATATTTTACGGTTGCTTAGAACGGAACTTTACTTACCGGCAGCCTATCGCTCCGAAGCAGATTGGCTCGTTGGGCGTGACCAGTTTCGTAAGTTGGTGGATATTACCGAGAACAAAGCGTTGGCTCATGATTTCCAAGGAGCGAGTTGGACGAGAAACGAAGATTGGGAACTGATCGAGTATTTACAATCGGAAGAAGAGCAGACGGATAAAGTGGATTTGACAGCGTATACCAACCAGTTGCGCAGGGCCTTTAAACAAGATGTTGCTGATACTCTAGACTGGCTGACGGCTGCTAGAACGAACCGCGATGCGGTCGAACTGCTGTATCGCTTTTTACTGAATGCCGGTGTTGAAGAACAACTGCGGCATTGGCGAGATCAAGCAATCCAGCAAGGGAAGTTGGATCAAGCCCGTAATCATGAACAAGCATGGCAAGCCTTGATGGATTTGCTGGATGAATATGCTGCGATCTATGGGGAAGAGTCCTTTGATTTTGCGCTCTTTGAGGATGTCTTATTGACTGGCTTAGAAAATGTCACATTCGGGAAGATCCCAACAGCGATCGACCAAGTCAACATCAATCGCCTTGATCTGGCACGTCCAAAGCAAGCAAAGATCACATTTGCACCGGGATTGAATGAAACGGCGTTGCCAAGAAAAATAGAGAACAAAACGTTGTTGACGAATGAAGAACGTCAGCATTTCAATCAGTTGTTCAATGGTGAAAAATACCTTAGAGATACAGTGGTGGAAGGCAGTGTCAAGGAGCCATTTGCCTTTTATTCTGTCTTGCTTTCAGCAACGGAACACTTATCACTGTCCTATGCCGTTAATTTTGATACCCAGCAAAACATCAAAATGTCGCCTTATTTAGATCGCGTGGTCAAACGTTTGGATGTCCCACTGCAAGAGCGAGGGATTTTGACGCTAGTCAGCGATCCAAGAAACTATGTCGGCAGTTACCGTGGCCTGATCTATCAAATCAATAACCTCAGTCAGCAAGCGCAAAAAAACAAAGAGAATTTGCCTAGGGTTTGGGAGCAGCTGAAACAAGCGCTGCTGCGTTCGGAATGGACAGATTTAGCTGCCCAAGTATTTGAAAGCCAAACTCATCAAAATATTCCGATTCCTTTGTCTCAAGCACAAGCTGCGGCACTATATGGACCATCGATCTACAGTTCCATTTCTCAGATGGAGACGTTCTATCAGTGTGAATACAAGTATTTCGTCAGCTACGGATTACGGTTAAAAGAACGGGAAGTTTATGGCTTAAATCCAGCAATGACCGGTGAGTTTTTCCATGATGCGTTGGACCGCTTTGTCAAAGTCCTGATTGCTGAAAATATTTCCTTGACCCAGTTAACTGCTGACCAACGCGTGCAATTTGTGGAAGTCGTTTTGCAGGAAATTTTTGGCGAAAGCCGTTATCGCTTACTGACGAGCTCTGCTCGGATGAATTTTATTCGGTATCAATTAGGCAAGACGATTCAGCGAGTAGCGTGGGCATTAGCGAAACAAGGACAAAAAATGCATTTTAGTCCTGAAAAGACGGAGGTGCTATTCGGTCAGATCGCTGGCTCAAATGGAATCAATGGGATCGAATTGCCATTAAGTTCTGGCGGGAAACTGCATGTGCGGGGGAAGATCGATCGTGTCGATACGGCGAAAACGGAAGAAGAACAATGGCTTTCTGTTGTTGACTATAAATCTAGCAGCCGAGATTTTGACCTTTCTGAAGCATACTACGGACTTGCGATGCAGTTGATCACCTATCTCGATGTCGCATTGACGGATGCTGTCCAACTGGTTGGTTCGCCAAATGTGCGACCAGCGGGGGCTTATTATCTGCATGTGCATAATCCGCTTTTGGATGGACAAGAAGCCAGTGAAGAAGAACGTTTAAAACGTTTCAAGTATGACGGGTTGTTTATTGACGAACCGGCTGTTTTCCCGTTGCTAGATGAGGATGTTGAAGCCAGCAAAAATTCACCGATATTTCCTGTTCGAAAAGACAAAAACGGCAATTATCAAAAAACAACGCAGGCGAAAAACAAGTTTTATACAGAAGAAGAGCTTGAACTATTAAGAAAACACAATCGTAAAAACATGCAGCAAAGCGGTGAGAAGCTGTTGAGCGGTGAAATCGCCTTAAACCCGTCTTATAAAATAAAAGACAAAAAACGGGCGTGTGAATTTTGTCCGTTTCGCAGCATCTGTGACTTTGATGTATTGTTGAAAGAAAATGAGTACCACCGTTTAGAAAACTTATCTAAAGATGAGATTATCCATCGCTTAAGGGAGGAAGAAGATGAGTAAGATCCCTTTAAAACCGCAAAATGAAACCTTTACGGATACCCAATGGCAAGCCATTTTTGATAAAGGGGATAATATCCTCGTTTCCGCTTCAGCGGGTTCAGGCAAAACCACCGTTTTGGTTCGGCGAGTGATCGAAAAGCTAAAAGCAGGAACGACGATCGATTCTTTACTGATCGTAACCTTTACCGAAGCAGCTGCTCGAGAAATGAAAGAACGGATTCAAGTGGCATTGCAACAGGCCATCAATCAAGAAAGTGACGAGCAAAAGCGCCAGCACTTCGTTCGTCAGCTGCAGCTGTTGCCGACAGCTAACATTTCTACCTTGCATGCGTTTTGTTTAACTGTGATTCGGCGTTTTTATTATTTGATCGATTTAGATCCTAATTTCCGCATGATGACCGATGAAACCGAAATTTTATTGATGAAAGAAGAAATCTGGACACAGCTGAGAGATCAACAATATGAAGCCAATGATGAAGCCTTCTTTCGTTTGACGGAAAATTTTTCAAGTGATCGTTCTGATGAAGGCGTCGGGGATCTGATCCTGTCTCTTTATGACTTTGCCCGAGCCAATCCAGATCCAGTCAACTGGTTAGCCCATCTAAGTGATCACTATATCGGCAAAGAAACCTTTGCTGAAAATATCCTTTATCAATCGCAAATCAAACCGACTTTGCAAGAAAATTTGAAGACAGCGGCGCATTTGCTGCAGGCGGCGCAAGACTATGCCCGTTCTGATGAAGCGATGGAAAAAGCGGCACAGTTGATCGATACCGAATTGGGCATGGTGGAAACCTTAAAGTCTCTGCTGGGTGCAGACGATGTCGATGGCTTCTATGAGCAGATCCAAACATTGCGTTTTGGTCGTTACCCAGCTTTTCGCAAACCAGAACAAAAGGAATTGTCCCAAGAAATCAAGCCCTTACGCGATGATGCGAAAAAATTGGTCGAGCAATTGAAGGCCACCTTCCCGTATCCGCCAGCTGAAATGATGGAGCTGCTTCATCGATCAGCACCTGTCGTTGAAAAAATGGCAGCGATGACCGAAGCATTTATGAAAGCATTTCAAGAAAGAAAGCTTTCAAAAGGCCGTTTAGACTTTAATGATTTGGAACATTTCACCTTGCAGATTTTACAAGGAGATGGCAGTGGAAGTGAGGCGTCGACCTATTATCGTGATCGCTTTGAAGAAGTATTAGTCGATGAATACCAAGACGTCAATCGGCTGCAAGAGGCAATTTTATATTGGGTCAGACAAGTCGATCATAACCCTGGCAATATGTTTATGGTGGGGGATGTGAAGCAGTCGATCTATTCGTTTCGACTAGCAGATCCGACGCTATTTATCGAAAAATACTTGGCATTTGAAACAGAGAATGGTGGGCGAAGAATCGTCTTAGCAGAAAATTTCCGTTCTCGTTCCGATGTATTGGATTTTACGAATCTAGTTTTTCAACAACTGATGGATGAAAGGGTTGGACAAATCCCTTACGATGAGGCGGCAGCCTTGATTACCGGTTTTCCTGATTTTCCAGAAAGCGAGGCCTTTGCCACAGAGCTCTTGTTATATGAAAAAGAGCATGAATCCGAAGAACAATTGATCGATGACAAAACAGAAGGTGAAATGCAGATCACTGCCTTGAAGATTCGAGAGTTGATTGAATCAAAATTCATGATCTATGACAAAAAAGCCAAAACAAATCGACCAATCACTTACAATGACATCGTCTTATTGACCCCCACACGTAAAAACAATCTTGTCATTTTGGATGTCTTTAAGCAGTTTGGGATTCCGATGGCGGTCAATGATGCTCAAAACTATTTTCAGGCAACGGAGATCCAAACCGTCGTTTCTTTGCTGCAGATCATTGATAACCCGTACCAAGATATCCCACTCGTGGCCGTTTTGCGTTCGCCAATCGTCGGCCTAACAGAAGATCAATTGGCTGAGATCCGTTTAGCGAATCGTTCCAGCGACTACTACGATGCAGTATTGGATTACCATGGGCAACAAGAAGCGTCACCCTTGTGGCAAACGGTGGATGGGTTTTTAACAAAACTGGAACAATGGCGAGAGGAAGCACGACGATTACCAATCCCAACCTTGCTTTGGCAAATCTATGAAGATACTGCCTATTTGGATTATGTCGTGGGACTGCCTGCAGGTCAGCAGCGCTATGCCAATTTAGCGGCATTGGTCCACAGAGCGGAGAAATACGAAAAGAGCAGTTTCCGTGGGTTGTACCAATTCATTCGCTTCATCGAAAAGATGCAAGAAAAAAACAAGGACTTGGCAGAGCCGTTAGCTACACCAGTAGAAGATGCAGTTCGTGTGATGACCGTCCATGCAAGTAAAGGTTTGGAATTTCCTGTAGTCTTCTTATTGGATACAACAAAATTCTTTAATTACCAAGATTTTCAAAAACGCTATATCTTTGAAGAACAGCTGGGGGCTGGGATCCAATATGTGGAACCCGCAGAAAACCTTAAATTTGAAACACTGCCGTTTCAAGCCATCAAGCAAGTTCGTTTGAAAAAAGCCTTGTCAGAAGAGATGCGAAAATTATATGTAGCATTGACACGAGCAGAGCAGAAGCTTTTCTTAGTAGGCTCCTATAAAAATCAAGCGGATGCCTTCAAGACATGGCAATCTGGCTTGACACAATCCGAGATGGTTCTTGATCCAGCGTTGCGCTTAGTGGCACGGGGGAGCTTGATGGATTGGGTCGGACGGACCCTGATGCGCCATCCAGATATGGAAGCAGTATTCTCCGAAGCGTCAGAGCGCAAGCGAACGATCGATCATCCTGCTCATTTTCGTCTGTCATGGTGGAATCAAGAAACGATCACGCAAGAAGTCCAAGAGACGCTTGCGCCAGTCGAGGAGCCTAAACGATTGATTGCGCCAGATAGCAATATCGATGATCTTTTGAAACGCCTAGCCTATCGCTATCCTTATCAAAAAGCGACCCAAACGACTAGTTATCAATCTGTTTCAGAATTGAAAAGACTCTATAACGATCCTGATGATCAACAGACCACTTTGTTGGAATGGCGGTCGGTTTCCGAGAAGACGAATCCTCAGCAATATCGCTACGTACAAGATGAATTGGCGAAACCCAAATTTCTGCAAGAAACGAAGCCTCTCGCCAGCAGTATCGGAACCGCAACACATACGGTTTTGCAAATGATCCCCTTAGGAATGAAGCCAACACAAGATACTTTGGCGCTCCTGATTGCTGAACTCGTGAAAAAGCAATTTTTTTCTGAAGAAATCGCCAAAAAAATTGACCGATCGAGTATTTTGTGGTTTTATCAAACTGAACTAGGTGAACTGTTGAACCAATTCTCTGATGTGGTGAAGCGAGAGCAGCCGTTTTCGATGCTAAAAGAGGCCGATACGATCTTTGAAGGGTTTGACGAACCAGATGCGCCGCTTTTGATCCATGGTATTATTGACGGCTATATTGAATTGGCGGATGAAATCATTTTGTATGACTTTAAAACGGATGATGTGTTCGGCAGTCAGGCTCAGATTGAACAGAAAATGCGCGAACGATATTATGGTCAATTAAAACTCTATTGCCAAGCATTGGAGAAAGCATTGAACAAACCAGTGAAACAGACCTATTTAGTGCTGTTAAAACCTAAGATGATCGTGGCATTCTAGCTGATCGATCCTAGTTTCTTACATTTCGTAAGTCATATGCTATAATAGGTAAAAGAGGTGATGGAGAATGATAAAAGTAGAATCGGATTATGCCCTTTGTCCTAAATTTGAAAAAGCTTTTTCTATTTTAGGCAAAAAGTGGAACGGCTTGATCATTGATGTCCTTCTTGAAGACGGCAAACAAAGATTTGTTGAGTTAGCAAACAAGATTCCTCAAGTGAGTGATCGGGTGTTAGTCGAACGCTTGAAAGAATTAGAGCGGGAAGAAATTGTCTGCAAAGAAAACAATCTTTACTGCTTGACGCCAAGAGGTATTGCTCTTGAAAAGAGTATGATGAGTGTGAAGCGTTGGGCAGAAACCTGGGTACGTGAGGAAGAATGCAGTTGATTTCTCAACGGAAATTAGGTAAACTAAGCTTAAATGAATAGTAAAAAAAGCGTTGATAGAAACTAGTAATTTGGCTGGATCAGAAAAAGGGAGACTTGTCACAGACTGAAAGCAAGTCCTGTATTCGAAAAATGAATTTCACTTCTGGAGCTTGCTGAGAACAATCAGTCGGCAGTGTTGCTGTCGTTAGCCGAAGTGAGTGCGCGGAACTTTCCGCGAATGAGGATGGTAACACGAGACGTCGTTCCTTTTTTTAGGGATGACGTCTTTTTTTGTCTTTTTATCAAAAGATCGTCACTTTTTCCAGTCAAATCGTTTTTTACACTATTCACTGTATAGAAGGAGGAAACACATGTCTTTACAAGAAAAATTAGAAGCATTGAAGGAAACGACATTGCTTAAAATCAAAGAAAGTCCAACCATGAATGACTTGAATCAGATTCGAGTGGAAGTGCTTGGAAAAAAAGGTCCCATTACTGAAGTTTTACGGGGGATGAAAGATCTTTCTGCGGAAGAACGGCCGAAGGTGGGGAGCTATGCCAACGAGATTCGTGATATCTTGACAGAAGCGATCGAAGAAGCAAAATCGTCTATCGAAGCAGCAAACTTGGAAAAAGCCCTTGCTGAAGAATCCATCGACGTGACTTTGCCTGGTAAAAAGATGGACCGAGGAACACGCCATGTGCTAACGCAAATCATGGAAGAAATCGAAGATATCTTTGTTGGTATGGGCTACCAAGTAGTTGAAGGCTACGAAGTGGAAAAAGATCATTACAACTTCGAACGGATGAATCTGCCAAAAGATCATCCAGCCAGAGACATGCAGGATACTTTTTATATTTCAGAGGAAGTGCTGATTCGGACCCATACGTCACCAGTGCAAGCGCGAACAATGGAGACTCATGATTTTTCTAAAGGGCCGCTGCGGATGATCTCACCAGGGAAAGTTTTCCGTCGTGACACAGATGATGCGACCCATAGCCACCAATTCCATCAAATTGAAGGATTGGTGATCGATAAAAATATTACGATGGGTGACTTAAAAGGAACCTTAGAAGTCATGATGCAAAAAATGTTTGGTGAAGATCGCCAAATTCGCTTGCGACCAAGCTATTTCCCTTTCACAGAACCATCGGTCGAAGTTGATGTCAGCTGCTTCAAGTGCGGTGGTGCGGGTTGTAACGTTTGTAAACAAACTGGCTGGATCGAGATCCTCGGTGCTGGAATGGTGCATCCTAACGTCTTAGAAATGTCAGGGATCGATCCAACCCAATATTCAGGATTTGCTTTTGGTTTAGGTCCTGATCGAGTGGCAATGCTGCGCTACGGCGTAAACGACATTCGCCAATTCTATCAAAATGATGTGCGTTTCATTCGCCAGTTCAAGGGGGAACAATAAATGTTAGTATCGTACAAATGGTTAAATGAATACCTTGATCTGTCTGAGATCACACCAAAAGAGCTGGCGGACAAAATGTCAGTGACTGGGATCGAAGTCGAAGGTATTGACGTGCCTGAAGAGGGTTTAAAAAAAATCGTTGTCGGAGAAGTGACCGACTGCCGACCACATCCAGATTCTGATCATCTATCGATTTGCCAAGTAAATATTGGTGAGGAAGAAGACACGCAAATCGTTTGTGGGGCACCAAATGTCAAAAGTGGCATCAAAGTCATCGTAGCATTACCAGGCTCTCGAATCGTGGGCAATGTAAAAATTAAAAAGAGCAAGATGCGGGGAGAAGTTTCGAACGGCATGATTTGTTCATTGCAAGAACTAGGGTATGCTGATAGTGTAATCCCCAAGGAATACGCAGAAGGAATCTATTATTTACCAGCAGAAGCAGAAGTAGGAACACCGGTTTTTCCTTATCTCGATATGGATGATCACATTATCGAATTATCGATCACTCCGAACCGTGCGGATGCGTTGAGCATGCGGGGGGTTGCTTATGAAGTCGGTGCGATCTATCGGCAAACACCGAAGTTTCCTGAAATTGCGCTTAATGAAAGTGAAGTAGCTGCTGCCGATAAAATTCAGGTGAAGGTCACGGAAGCAACCGATGCACCCGCCTACCAAATTCGAATCATTGATGGTGTAACGATCGCCCCAAGTCCACAATGGCTGCAAAATCGCTTGATGAATGAAGGCATTCGTCCAATCAACAATGTTGTGGACGTGACAAATTATATCTTGTTATTATTTGGCCAACCATTGCATGCTTTTGATTATCAAAAGCTAGACAGCAAGGAAATACTGGTACGTCGCGGCAAAGAAAATGAAAGCCTGGTTACCTTAGATGGAGAAACACGTCAGCTTTCATCAGAAGACATCGTTATCACCAACGGAACGACACCCGTTGCGCTCGCAGGCGTCATGGGAGGGCTTGATTCTGAAATCACGGAAACAACGACCACAGTCGCTTTAGAAGCGGCGTTGTTCGATCCATTAGCGATTCGTTTAACCTCAAAGAAATTCAATTTAAGAAGTGAGTCCTCTGCTCGTTTTGAAAAAGGGATCAACCAAGCAACGGTTGCAAAAGCTTGTGATGCAGCAGCAGCACTGATTGCAGAACTTGCTGGCGGAACGGTCTTAAAAGGGGCAGTAATAGGTTCCCAAGTAGCAGTAGAACCTGTGGAGGTTACAATCACTTTAGCTCGAATCAATAGCTATTTAG
The DNA here is from genome assembly GCF_002174385.1 of Enterococcus sp. 6D12_DIV0197. NCBI lineage: Bacteria > Bacillati > Bacillota > Bacilli > Lactobacillales > Enterococcaceae > Enterococcus > Enterococcus sp. 6D12_DIV0197. The sequence goes on along the minus strand of NZ_NIBN01000001.1, from coordinate 2,234,030 downwards.
GCACAGAAATCACTGATGAAGAAGTGCAAGAAATCTTTGATGCATTAGGCTTTGGTCATCGTCAAGAAGCAGACAGATATATTGTTTCTGTCCCACCTCGTCGTTGGGATATTACGATCGAAGCAGATATCATTGAAGAAGTGGCGCGTATTTACGGTTATGATCGTTTGCCATCGACTTTACCGCAAGGAGAAACGGTTGCCGGTCATCTAACCAAAGCGCAACGTCTGACTAGAGAAGTTCGGACGCTATTGGAAGGCAACGGGGTCAGTGAAGCCATTAGCTATGCTTTGACCACTGAAGAGAAGGCACAACAATTTACGGATAAATCGAGCCAAGTGACTCGATTGGATTGGCCAATGACCGAAGAGCGTGCCGTCTTGCGCTTGAATCTGATTTCAGGCTTGTTAGACGACGTTGCGTACAATTTGGCACGTAAAAACAATCGTGTTGCTTTGTATGAAATTGGTCGCGTCTTCTATCAAACAGGCGACAGTAAGCACGAGCTGCCAACAGAAGTCAATCACTTAGGGCTAGCTTTGACAGGAAATATCCATGAGAAAGACTGGCAAACCCAAGCTCAAAAAGTTGATTTCTTCCATTTGAAAGGCATTTTAGAAAATCTATTTGATTCGTTGGCATTAACCGACCGTATTCGTTATCAAAAAACGGCAGCTATCAAAGAGATGCATCCTGGCCGTACGGCAATGATCCTGCTAGATGACCAAGAAATCGGCTTCTTGGGACAAGTCCACCCATCGATCGCCAAAGATTATGAAGTGAGTGAAACCTATGTTGCTGAATTGAACTTAGATCAACTGTTAGCAGCAAAAACAGAACAATTGGTCTATCAACCAGTTTCTAAGTTCCCATCAGTAACGCGGGATATGGCACTCTTGCTTGATGAAACGATCGATAACCAGTCCGTGATGGAGATCATTCGCGAAAGTGCAGGTCGCTTCTTAAGTGCGATTCGTTTATTCGATGTTTATCAAGGGAAAAACATCGAAGCAGGCAAAAAATCATTAGGGTACAGCCTTACCTTTAGCAATCCAGAAGCTACCCTGACGGATGAAGAGATCAATCAAGCAATAGCGAAAATTACTCGTAACTTAGAAGAAAACGTTCAAGCAGAAATCCGCTAATCAAATAAGTAGAAAAACGTTCTCCACCATACAAAGAAGTTGGGTGGGGAACGTTTTCTACTATTATAATAGATGCTCAGATGACACAAGAATGTGAGGAGTTGAGTGAAAGCCGTAAAAGATTTCTCTATAGAAGGCAATCCAGCTTTTTTGGTACAACTTTTTTTAAACACTGGCAAGGTTGAAAAAAGGATTTTCTAATCCGCATTTTATGAGGTTATTTTTTAGGACAGCTCTCTTGGTTTTTGTGCAAGAAACAGCATCAAATCAAATTACACAAAGTGTCAGTCTGGGGAGGAAGGGTTCTCGTGAAATCTAACACAGAGTTGACACATAGGTTTTGTATGAAAGAATTCATTCCGATTTGTAAACAAAAAAACAAGCCGTAAAGGCTTGTTTTTTTAAGCAAAGTAATTGATGCCCATTGCATTTTTGACTTCAGCTAACGTCTGAGCGGCAACTTGTTCAGCTTTTTCACTACCAAGTTTTAGTAAGTTCATCACTTCACCGGGATCTTTTGCAAAAGCTTCACGGCGTTCACGAATCGGTGCAAATTCGGCTTCTAGAACATCGATCAAATAGCGTTTGATTTTGACATCGCCTAATCCACCACGGGTGTAATGTTCTTTTAATTCAGCAATTTTTTCTTTTTCGGTACCAAATACATCAAGATAAGTGAAGACCATATTGCCTTCAACTTGTCCGGGGTCGTTGACATGAATGTGATTTGGGTCCGTGTACATGCTCATCACTTTCTTTTGTAATACATCGGCTGGATCAGCTAAGTAAATGCCGTTGTTCAATGATTTGCTCATTTTCCCGTTCCCATCGATCCCCGCTAAACGTCCCATGCCTTTTGGCGGTAAAACCGCTTTTGGTTCGACTAATACTTCACTATACGTAGAATTAAAACTATGCACGATTTCTTGCGTTTGTTCCAGCATTGGTTTTTGATCTTCGCCGACTGGGACTAAATTTGCTTTAAAAGCGGTGATATCCGCTGCTTGAGAGACAGGATAGATGAAGAAACCAGAAGGAACGCCTTCACCAAATTTTTTTTGTTCAATTTCGGCTTTAACGGTTGGATTGCGTCGTACTCGAGCAACACTGACTAGATTGAGATAATACATCGTCAATTCAGAGAGCTGAGGGATTTGCGATTGAATAAACATCGTTGTTTTTGCTGGATCCAATCCAACGGCTAAATAATCCAAAGCAACTTCTAAAATATTCGCTGAGACCTTCTCAGGTGTTTTCGCATTATCTGTTAGTGCCTGCATGTCAGCGACCATGATATAAAGCTGATTTTCAGGGTCAGCTTGCATTTCGACCCGTTTTTTTAAAGACCCCACATAATGGCCAAGATGCAATTTGCCAGTTGGGCGGTCGCCAGTTAAAATCGTATTCACTTTTTTTCCACCTTTTCCTTTGTTATATGGTTTATCTTACCTTTTTTTAGCAAAAGAAACAACCGGTTCTCCTTGTGATCTGATGGGGTGAGAAAAATTTTCATGGACAAAAACCTCACATCAAAGTAAAATAGCACTTGTCTTTTCAGAAATAAGGGGGGAACATTGGAAAAGAACCTTTACAAATGAAAAAAGATTGAGCTATAATATGAATCAAATCTTTCCAATTACTCATTTAATTTTAAAAAAAGCTAGGAGTGTGAATCAATGGCAATGATCGAATTTAAGAACGTAGAGAAATATTACGGAAAGTTCCATGCATTAAAAAACATCAACCTTGAATTTGAAAAAGGTGAGGTCGTTGTTGTTATCGGGCCTTCAGGATCTGGTAAAAGTACAATGCTCCGTACGATTAATGGTCTAGAAACCATTTCAGGTGGTCAATTATTGGTCAATGGTAAGAACTTGTTTGACAAAGATGTCAAAATGACAGAAATTAGAAAAAACATCGGCATGGTGTTTCAACATTTCAACTTGTATCCAAATAAAACCGTGTTAGAAAATATTACGTTGGCACCGATTAAAGTATTAAAACAAAATGAGCAAGAAGCCATCAATTTGGCGGAAAAACTTCTTGATCGGGTAGGGATGTTAGATAAAAAAGATTCCTATCCTTCCATGTTATCCGGCGGACAACAGCAGCGGGTCGCAATTGCCAGAGGGCTTGCGATGAAACCAGAGATGCTGCTTTTTGATGAGCCAACGTCAGCATTGGATCCAGAAATGATTGGTGATGTATTGGATGTCATGAAAAAAATTGCCAGTGAAGGTATGTCCATGATCGTTGTTACCCATGAAATGAGCTTTGCCCGTGAAGTAGCAGATCGAATCGTCTTTATGGCGGAAGGACAAGTCTTAGAAGACCGGCGCGATGTCGATGGATTCTTTGATGCACCAAGAGACGAACGTGCAAAACAATTCTTGAGTAAAGTCACAAATCATTAAGCAATAGGAGGAACCCTTATGAGAAAGAAAATATTTTCCTTTCTAGTCTTAGCCTTTGCCCTTGTGACTTTCTCAGGTTGTAAAGGACAAAGTGCCGCAGATATCGATATTTTAGAAAACAGCAAAGAGACGAATCAGATCGTTTGGGGCGTAAAAAACGATACCCGTCTTTTTGGATTGATGGATATCGCGACTAGAGAAGTACGGGGATTCGATATTGATATCGCTCGTGCAATCACTGAGAAAATTTTAGGTCGTGATGGCAATGCCATCTTTGTTGAAGTTACCTCAAAAACCCGGATTCCTCTTTTGAAAAACGGCAACATCGATGCAATCATCGCCACGATGACTATCACAGAAGAACGTAAAAAACAGGTCGATTTTTCCGATGTCTACTTTGATGCAGGTCAATCTTTATTAGTTGCCAAAGACAGTCCTATTCAAGGGATCGAAGATTTGACCGCAGACACCACTGTATTGGTCGTTAAAGGCTCTACCTCAGCTGTGAACATCCGTGAAGCAGCACCAGAAGCGCAAATTTTAGAACTTGAGAATTATGCGGAAGCCTTTACTGCTTTACAATCTGGTCAAGGGGATGCTATGACCACGGATAATGCGATCTTATTAGGGATGGCGAGTGAAAATCCCAATTACCATTTAGTTGGCGAAACTTTTACAGAAGAACCTTATGGGATTGCCATCAATAAAGGACAAAAGCCGTTTCTTGATGCAGTGAATCAAGCCTTGCGGGAAATGCGTGAAGATGGAACCTATGATGAGATTTACAACAAGTGGTTCCCTGAAGACGAATCAGGAAAAGTAGAGTAGGAGGAAACTGAATGGTTGAATTATTTCAAACGTATACCGGTCAGTTTATTGAAGGCTTTAAATACACAGTCATGGCGAGTTTGATCGCACTGTTTTTTAGTCTTTTGATCGGAACCTTAATGGCAATTTTTCAGTTGTCAGACAATCGCCTCATCAAAGGGATTGCCAAAGCGTATGTTGAGTTTTTTAGAAATATTCCCTTATTGATCATCGTGATGTTCTTTTATGTCGTTGTGCCAATGTATTGGGTTTCTTTTGACGGCTTTCAAGCGGGAACGATCGGCTTAACGATCTATACATCGGCATTTATCGCTGAGACGATCCGTTCAGGGATTCAAACGGTCCCTAAAGGCCAGATGGAAGCTTCCTTGTCTTCTGGTTTTACTTACAGCCAAGCGATGCGCTACATTATTTTGCCTCAAGCATTTAAGATCGTCGTACCGCCGTTAGGCAATCAATTTATCAATCTTGTCAAAAATTCATCAATTTTGGCGATGGTCGCAGGATTAGATATTATGTATCAAGGCGATTTGATCGCAAGTGAGACCTTCAATACATTTGATACGTATATCATTGTTGGTCTTTTCTATTTGATCATTACCCTACCATTGTCTTATTTGATGGTTTACTTGGAACGGCGTTGGGCTGTCCGCTCATAGAAAGGAGCTAACGAACTATGGACTTTTTTGAAGCTTTTTCAGCGATTAACATTCGCTTCTTGATCGATGGCTTGCGGGTAACAGTTGAAGTGTCGATCCTATCGATTTTATTTAGCTTTATTATCGGAGGGATCGCCGGCATTTTGCGCTTCAGCTCGATCCCGGTCTTTTCTAAAGTATTAGGTGTCGTGATCGATGTTATTCGTAACTTGCCTTTGCTCTTGATCATCTTTTTCACTTACTTTGCATTGCCGCAGATCGGTATCCGCTTTAATATTTTTTGGTCAGCGGTTGTGGCGTTGACGATTTTTGAATCAGCGATGCTCTCTGAAATCTTTCGTGCTGGTTTGAATGCTGTGCCAAAAGGGCAGATGGAAGCTGGTTTGTCAACAGGGCTAAGCTATGTCGAAGTATTGCGGAGTATCGTCGTGCCACAGGCATTTAAAGCGATGTTGCCAGCGATCGTCAGTCAGTTGATCTCTTTGATCAAAGATACGTCATTAGCCGTGATTATTTCTTTACCAGAGCTGACTCATCATGCTCGAATCATTTATGGTCAAAATACAAACTATGTTTTGCCTATGTTTTTGGCAATGACTGTTTTATACTTTTTGGTTTGTTATGCCTTGTCATTGCTTTCTGGCTTTTTGGAAAAACGTCAGTACGATTACTAAAAAGAATAATCGACAAAAACATCCCCACGATCGGTCTTTTACCCATGCAAGTGCAACTTGTGGGTTGTGAGCCAATCGTTGGGGCTTTTTTCTTTTTGACCGTTTCGTATTTTTTGGGAAAGCTTTTTTAGCAAACGAAAGGAATACTTGAAAAATAGACAAAAAAAGTCCAAAATGAATAAGAGAGAAAAACGCACCAAACTCTTTTTTTCATGTAAAGGATGGAAACTATGACAAACAACAGACCAATTGGTTTTATCGATTCTGGTGTTGGTGGGTTGACGGTCGTCAAAGAAGCAATCAAGCAATTACCCAACGAATCGATTCTTTATCTGGGAGATACAGCCAGATGCCCGTATGGTCCGAGACCTGCTGAGCAAGTTATCGCGTATACGTGGCAAATGACCCGTTTTTTATTAGAAAAAAACATTAAAATGTTGGTGATCGCTTGTAATACAGCGACAGCGGTCGCCCTTGAAGAAATCAAAGAAAAACTAGCGATCCCGGTGATTGGCGTGATCCTGCCCGGTAGTCGAGCAGCAGTCAAAGCAAGCAAAAACCAGCGAATCGGTGTCATCGGAACAAATGGAACGATCAAAAGCGACTCTTACAAGCGCGCTCTTCATGGCAAAGCGCCCCATGCGTCAGTCGTCAGTTTGGCTTGCCCAAAGTTTGTGCCGATCGTAGAAAGCAAACAATACCATAGCTCGGTCGCCAAGAAAATCGTGGCAGAAACGTTGCGTCCATTGAAAAACAAGCGGTTAGATACAGTGATTCTGGGCTGTACTCATTATCCTCTATTGCGCCCTTTGATCCAAAATGAATTAGGCGCCCATATCCAGCTGATTGATTCAGGGGCAGAAACGGTGGGGGAAGTCAGTACCTTGTTGGACTATTTTTCCATTGCAGCAACGAGTCAGGACGATCCGCATCCGCAACATGCATTTTTTACTACTGGTTCACCGAAAATATTTGATGAGATTGCCAATGATTGGCTTGATTTAGACACGATCTCATCGATTCACACTGATTTAGGAGGCTTTTAAATGCGACATGATGGCAGAAAAGAAACAATGTTAAGACCAGTCAACATTCAAACCAACGTCTACAAACACCCCGAAGGATCGGTTGTGATCTCTTTTGGTGACACAACCGTGATTTGTTCGGCAACGATTGAAGATCGGGTCCCTCCGTTTTTACGAGATACGGGAAAAGGCTGGGTCACAGCCGAATACAGTATGCTCCCACGAGCGACCAACACTCGTAATCGTCGAGAAAGTGCCAAAGGCAAGCTTTCTGGTCGTACGATGGAGATCCAACGGCTGATCGCTCGTTCCTTACGAGCCGTAGTCGATTTAGAAAAATTAGGGGAACGTAGTATCGTCGTCGATTGTGATGTCGTCCAAGCGGATGGCGGTACCAGAACAGCCAGTATTACCGGCGCTTTTGTCGCGTTGCGTTTAGCTATCGATACCTTGTTGCGTGACAAAGCATTGACGGAAGATCCAATCAAGGAGCATTTGGCAGCAATTAGTGTCGGGATCTTACCAGATGGTACCTGTGTGACTGATCTCGATTATCAAGAAGATTCTTCAGCTGCTGTTGACATGAATTTGGTGATGACGGAATCTGGTCGATTTGTCGAATTGCAAGGAACTGGGGAAGAAGCAACCTTTGATGGCCAGCAGTTGAATGAGATGCTGATCTACGGAAAAACAGCTATCGAAGAATTGATTGCCTATCAAAAAGAGGCACTGTTTTTACCAGATGAACCCCCTTATGAGATTCCCGAAAAAACGATTGTCATTGCTACAGGCAATCCAGGAAAAGCCAAGGAGTTTAAAGCCGTATTTGGCGCAGCAGGTTACGATGTCCGCACCTTAAAAGACTATCCTTCCTTGCCGGATGTTGAAGAAACCGGCACCACCTTTGAAGAAAATGCCCGCCTTAAAGCGGAAACCATCGCCAGAATTTTGGGAAGACCGGTGTTAGCTGATGACTCAGGACTGAAAGTCGATGCATTAGGGGGGCGACCAGGGGTGTACTCTGCTCGATTTGCTGGTGAGCAAAAAAGTGACGCTGCTAATAATGCAAAATTACTTTACGAATTGACGGATGTCGAAGATGACAAGCGCAGTGCTCAATTTCACTGTACGTTAGTTTTCGCAGCGCCAGGAAAAGAGAGTTTGGTGGTTGAAGCTCAATGGCCGGGAAGAATCGGCCGTATCCCTCGTGGAGAAAATGGGTTCGGTTACGATCCATTGTTTATTCCTGATGGTTCAGAGCAAAGCGCAGCCCAAATGAGTCAAGAAGAAAAGAACCGAGTCAGCCACCGTGGTCTAGCAATCAAAAAGCTGCAGGAACAGTGGCAGGAGTGGTTAGAAGGAGAAAATGCATGAAATATTTAGTTGTCAGTGACAATCATTCAGATCGTGAGATTCTTGTTGATCTTAAAAATGAATTCGAAAATCAAGTCGATTTATTCCTGCACTGTGGGGACTCCGAACTACCTGACACAGACCCTTTGTGGGATACTTTTCAAGTCGTTTGCGGCAATTGCGATTATGGCGGTGGTTTTCCCAATGAGCGTATCATCAAAACGCCGCTGGACACCATCTATATGACTCATGGCCACTTAGCAGATGTCCGTTTTGGTGTAACGAAATTAGGGCTGCAAGCGCAACAAGCCGATGCCTCGATCGCACTGTTTGGTCACACGCATCAAATTGCTTGTGAGAAAGTTGGGAATCGGCTTTTCTTGAATCCCGGCAGTATTTCCCAACCGCGAGGGCAAATTCAAATCAAAAGCTTTGCGATTATTGAAAGTACGCCAGAACAATGGGCAATCCAATACTATGATCGTTCCTTTCATAAAGTCCCTGAGCTAGCTTTTGTTTTCACACGCTAAGTAAGCGGAATCAAAAAGTAAAAATTTCATTATAATTTTGCAGGTTTCAACTTTCTATTCTCATTTTCAAGTAAAATAGAAGAGTAGCTGTGAAATGGAGGCAATTAGATTGATAGGACAGACCGTAGAAAAAATATTACTCGAGAACCAAGAAAATTTCTTGGTGCCGGCAGAAAATGTGGCATCGGTATTTTATAACCACCCTTTGAGTCACGCATTGCTTGTTTTATCAAAAGTGGGCTATTCAAAGATCCCTGTACTAGATAGTGAGGACCATTTAGTCGGCTTAATCAGCCTCTCAAACATCGTAGAACGCATGATGGATCTCACTGGCTTCAGTATGGAAAATATTGAAGGGCTGACTGTGGCAGATGTCATGGAAGTCAATGTGAATTGCATCAAAGAAAACGATGAGTTGGAAAGTATGCTGCATTTGTTAGTAGATCAAGCATTCTTGCCGATCGTTGATGATGACAATGTCTTTGTTGGGATTATCACCCGCAAAGAGATTTTAAAATCCGTCAATCATTTGGCGCACGAAATTGAAAGACGCTATTTGCTGATTTCTAAAGAGGATGCCCCAAAGATGACAGATGAACTGCATGTGGTATAGAAAAAAGGTTATCCCAGCTTCGGGATAACCTTTTTTAAATACCGACGATCGGCGCATTGGGGATCGTATAGCCTTTGGCAGTTAAAGCATCGATCGATGCGGCCAAAAATTCCTCTTTGATTTTCCATTGCGTACCGTTGGTCACATACATGGTCGTACGAATTGCAAAGTTGTTGTTCCCCAGATCCACTAAACCGAAGACCGTAGGGGCCGTTTGAATCTCTTCTTCATGCTGCTGAGCAATCTGTTCATTGACTTCTTCAATGATGGCACGTATTTCATCTAAGCCTTCAGATGGTAAGATACGTACGTCGACCACGACTTGCATATTGGCTCTGGATGTATTACTGATGGTCGTGATGTTACGATTTGGGATATAATGAACGGTTCCATCAACGGATTTTAATTGAACAGTCCGAATACCGACGGCCGTCACCGTACCTTCAAGCGTCAGATTGGTCAAGCGGACGTAATCACCAACATTGATTTGTTGCTCGGTAATAATAAAGAAGCCAGTAATCAAGTCGTTCATAAAACCTTGGGCGCCTAAACCAAGTGCGACACCGACGACTCCGGCACCGGCTAGTAGCGAGCCTACAGGTACGCCGATGGTTGAAAGGAGAGCATAGACAAAAAAGAAGCCTAATGTGTAATGAACCGTATTGCGGATCAGGGTATGGATCGTGTTGATTCGACTCACATTGAAGGTGGCTTTTTTTTCATAGGACCGATAGATCCGGTCAATGATCATGTTGCTTATTTTTAATAAAATTCCGAATAAGATACACAAAAAAAGCAGCATCAGTGCTTTTTGGATCAGTAGGCCAATGATCGATTCCCAGTCGATCGATGCCCACCATTTTTGTAATGCATTGAGCTGAGCAGCTGCTGGTTCGGTAATGCTGGAACCACTTGAATCGGTCGTGCTAGCTGCAAGTAGCAGTTGTTTCATAAAATCCCTCCAAGTCTTACTGCATCTATTTTAACGAAGATAAAATAGAAATGCAAAGGAGGTTTTCTGAAATACCTGTTTTTTTCAGAAAAAGCCTGCTCAGCCAACGGAGAGGCAAATAGCAGACTTTTCTATGACAATTATTGATTAAGATAAATGAACGCCTTTATCAACAAAAATCACTTCGCCGATAATCCCGCTTGATAATGGACTGATCAAGAAGGCACAAGTATTGCCCACTTCTTCAATCGTCACACCAATATGATCAGGTGTCCGATCCTCTGACAATTGGATCAGTTTTTGATAGTCTTTTACACCAGTTACTGCCAGCGTCTTGATGGCACCAGCTGAAATCGCATTGACGCGGATTTTTTGCGGTGAAAGTTCGGCAGCTAAATAGCGAACGCTTGATTCTAAAGCGGCTTTTGCAATCCCCATCATATTGTAGTTCGGTACTGCCCGTTCGGCACCTAAGTAGGAAAGGGTAACGATTCCAGCATTTTCAGCTAAGATTGGTTTGGCATATTTGGTGACGGCAATCAATGAATAACTGCTGATGTCTTGCGCCAAAGCATAACCGTCACGAGAAATATTCAAAATATCGCCAGATAGATCTTCTTTATTGGCATAAGCAACGGCATGGACAACACCGTGGATCTCACCTGCATATTCTTTGATCGTTTCAAAGGCGGAAGCAATGCTTTCGTCATTGGCGACGTCACATTCCACTACAAATTCATCAGATTCCAATAAGCGCTCTAAAGGCTTTTTCATGCGGTCGTTTTGATACGTGTAGATCACTTCGGCTCCTTGTGCTTTTAATGCTTGTGCACAGCCCCAAGCGATACTGCGTTTGTTAGCAACGCCCATGACGACAACTTTTTTACCAGTTAAAAAACTCATAATTCCACTCCTTAATAAATTCAACAATAATAAAATACGTATAATGACAAATAGTAAATCAAACTATCTTGATTTCTAATTATTAAGCATAATTGTTTGATTGTCAAACTATTTTTTTCTTAATAAATATTTAGTTGCGAATTTCGCTGAACTATGATACTTTGATAATCAAACTATAATAAATTCTTAAGCAAGGAAGGGAAACCATGAAAAAACTATTGACTGAAACAGAAGTCATGGATTTGATTCCAAATCGCTACCCAATTATATATATTGATTACGTCGATGAAATCGAGTCTGGCAAAAAGATTATCGCAACGAAAAATGTCACCATCAACGAAGACTTTTTCCAAGGACATTTCCCAGGAAATCCAGTAATGCCAGGTGCCTTGATTTTAGAAACATTGGCACAAGCAGGATCGATCCTGATCTTGAAATCCGAGGAATTCCAAGGTAGAACGGCGTATATCGGCGGCATCAACAAAGCCAAATTCCGTCAAAAAGTTGTTCCGGGAGATACCATGAAACTTGTTTTCGAGATCACTAAAATCAAAGGCTCTGTAGGAACTGCTGATGCGGTCGCTACAGTGGACGGCAAAAAAGCTGCGGAATGCGAATTCACCTTTATCGTTGGCGACCAAAAATAAAAGAAAACCGCTGAAATTCCCGAATATCGGAGACTTCAGCGGTTTTTTATTTATTCTTTGGCTTCTTGTAAGACCTTGATCGTTTCGATCTTCACTGGCTCAACTGGTTGAGAATTCTCACCATTGCCAGAGTCTTGGGTTTCTGCTTGCGCAATTTTATCTACGACATCCATGCCTTCGATCACTTGACCAAATACAGTATAGCTGCCGTCCAATCGTGGTGTTCCACCATTTTTGTAGGCTTCGATGATTTTTTCAGGATAGTGTTGGATCGCTAGACCGTCGGATACATCTTGATCATTTTGAACGATGTAGAACTGACTGCCTTGGCTGTTTGGCGCACTTGATTTTGCCATTGCTAATGCGCCTCGCAAGTGATAAAGCTGGTTGGAGTATTCTTCGCCGAATCCTTCGCCCCAAATGCTTTCTCCGCCAGTGCCATCACCATTAGGGTCGCCCCCTTGGATCATAAACTCTTCTACGACACGATGGAAAGTCAAGCCGTCATAATACCCATCTTTGGCATGGGTCAAAAAGTTTTCGACTGCTTTGGGCGCGATCTCTGGGAAAAGTTTGATTTTGATCGAGCCTTCTTCCGTCACCATTTCAACTAAAGCTTCATTCTCTTGCACATCCGTTGATAATTGCGGCAATTCCAGGGCATTCAAGTCAACGGATTCTGAGGTTGACGTGCTTTCTGCTGAATTGCTTGATGAGGGATCGGTGGTACTTGAACCTGTACAAGCAGCTAATAATAAAAGGCTAGCAGCTGCTGTCAGTGTGAATAGAATTTTTTTCATTCTTTCATTCCTTCCAGTTTTCTTAATGATAATCATAACAAAAAAGAGACATAGAAGAAAGCGCAGATTTTGTGGAATGAGAAAGAAACAGACGGAAAGGTGTAGACCACTTTTTAGATGTTTGCTATAATGAAAGAGGATTCATTATAATAAACGGATAGAATTTACAGGAGGTTTTTTTGATGGGAAAATTAGGGATATCGATTTATCCAGAGCGCTCAACGTTTGAAAAGGACAAAGCGTATCTAGACTTGGCACACAAATACGGCTTTAAACGGGTATTTACCAGTTTGCTGCAAATCAACGATGACAAAGAAAAAGTCTTGGCAGACTTTAAGCAAGTCGTAGATTATGCCAATCAGTTAGGAATGGAAGTCATGGTAGATATCAATCCTGGTTTATTCGAACAGTTAGGTATTTCTTATGATGATTTATCCTTCTTTGATGAGATGGGGGCTTACGGTGTTCGGTTAGATATTGGTTTCACTGGTTCAGAAGAAGCCAAAATGACCCGTAATCCTTACGGGATCAAAATCGAAATCAATATGAGCAGCGGCACGAGCTACGTGGATAACATCATGAGTTATTCACCTAATACTGAAAATTTACTCGGTTCGCATAACTTCTATCCTCATCGCTATTCAGGGTTAGGCTATGACCATTTTGTTTTTTGTTCGGAAAAATTCCGCAAATACAATTTAAATACGATGGCTTTCGTGAATTCTCACGAAGCTGATTTCGGTCCATGGCCAACACAAGATGGTTTATGCTCTTTGGAAGACCATCGTGATCTGCCACTAGCTACACAAGTCAAACATTTAGTGTTGACTGGTTTGATCGATGATATCTCTATTGGAAATGCCTATGCTTCAGAAGCAGAATTGGCAGCAATGGCTGAAGCGTTTCATGCTGATTATCCGACATTAAGAGTCGATGTCGTTGACGGAATCACTGAAGATGAACGAATTTGTCTCTTCGATAATCTGCACAGCTATCGAGGAGATCGTTCAGAGTACATCTTGCGTTCAACGATGACGCGGATCTATTATAAAGACAAGGAATTTCCACCTCATGATACCCGTGATATGGTAAGAGGGGATGTCTTGATCGATAATGCTGGCTATGGACAATACAAAGGTGAGACGCAAATCGCCTTGAAAGCAATGAAAAATGATGGTCGCGTCAATGTCGTTGGTAAGATCGCTGATGAGGAACTATTCTTATTAGAATTTTTGAAACCTTGGTCAAGTTTTAAATTGGTCGAAAATAATTAATTATCACGAGAAATCAACCATTGCCAACAAAGCGTGTTGGCAATGGTTGATTTTTGGGCGCTTGCAATTGACAAACACGAGCAAAAAACGGTAATTTATGTAGTGGGTTCTTTCCATGAAGAACGATGAAACCATAATAATATTATGTAGACTATATAACAAGAGGACGTGACAAGTGTGAAATTGCGCTGGAAGATTGCCATCGGAGTGGCTGTATTAGCAATTGCAGGATTAGGGTATGCAGGAAACTATTTTTACGATTATGCGGTGGTTCCTTCAGAAAAAGATTTTTTGGAAGGAGATACCCCTGGTACGGATGAAAATCAGACAGGAAATGAATCGCAAAATTGGTTTACAGATCCAGCAAATCGTGAGATATGGCAGCTGACTTCTGAAGATGATTTAAAATTATCCGCCATTTATCTACCGGCGGAGGAGAAGAATCGAGGAAAAACGGCGATCATCGCGCATGGCTACATGGGGAATGCAGAAACGATGGCGGACTATGCTAAGATGTATCATGATTTAGGCTATAATGTCTTGGTTCCAGACGCTCGAGGGCATGGTCAAAGCGAAGGAGATTATATTGGTTTTGGGTGGCACGAACGTAAGGATTATCTGCAATGGATCGATGAAGTACTCGCAAAAAATGGTCCTGAAGAAACGATCACTTTGTATGGCATCAGTATGGGGGCTGCCACGGTAATGATGACCAGTGGGGAAGACTTGCCGAAAAATGTCACTTCTATCATTGAAGATTGTGGGTATACCAACGTCAATGAAGAATTGGGTTATCAACTCGATCAATTGTTTGGTCTGCCTGCCTTTCCATTGATGAATGTCACTAGCCTTGTCACAAAAATCCGAGCGGGGTATTTCTTTGGTGAAGCAGATGCAGTCAAACAACTGCAAAAGAATACGCGTCCAATTTTTTTTATCCATGGCGATGCGGATACGTTTGTTCCTTATTCGATGCTGGAAATTTTGTATAACGCGACCGATGCACCAAAAGAAAAGTGGGTTGTTTCAGGTGCCGAGCATGCGAAAAGCTACAAAACAGATCCAGCGCTTTACAAAGAAAAAATTGCAGCTTTTTTGGACAAATACGATCACCCAGCAAGTGAATAAAAAAGTGCCGGTTCAAAAAAAGAACCGGCACTTTTTGCTTGACCCTTGGCTTATAAACGAGCAAATTCTTCTAGCAAACGAATCATTTGGCAAGTAAAGCCATATTCATTATCATACCAAGCGACGGTTTTCACCAGTTGGAAATCGCCAGCCGTGGTTACTTCTGTTTGTGTCGGATCAAAGATAGAACCTTGAGTGGTACCAATCACATCTCCAGAGACGATCTCACGGTCATCGTAACCGAATGACGGATTATCGACGGTGTGTTTTCTGATCGCTTCATTGACTTCATCGGCGGTTACTTTGGTTTTCAAAATTGAGACTAATTCTGTTAAAGAACCATCGACGACAGGAACCCGTTGGGCGTGTCCTTGTAATTTGCCATTTAATTCTGGGATAACTAGACCGATCGCTTTAGCAGCACCTGTCGAGTGAGGGATCGTGTTGTCTGCAGCGGACCGAGCGGCTCTTAAGTTTCCGCCTTTTACCGGACCATCCAATAGCATTTGTGTAGAAGTATAGGCATGTACCGTCGTCATCGTACCAACTTCGATCCCGAATTCCTCATTTAAGAAGTAGGCCATCGGAGCTAAGCAGTTGGTCGTACAAGAACCTGCGGATATGATAGTATCCTCTGGTGTTAACGTGTCGGAGTTGACATTGTAAACGATCGTTTTCATATTACCAGCTGGTGCGGAGATAACGACTCGTTTGACACCCGCATCAAGATGGGCTTGTGCTTTTTCTGCGGAAGTGTAAAAACCCGTGCATTCTAAAACGATATCGACGCCATTTTCTTTTGCCCAAGGGATTTTGCTTGCGTCTGGTTCAGCGTACACACGGGTCTCTTTGCCATCGACAACGATAGCATTATCCGTTGCAGTAACAGTTCCAGGGTACGTGCCGTGGGTCGAGTCAAATTGCAATAAGTGTGCTAACATGACTGGACTCGTTAAATCATTGATTGCCACAACTTCAATATCGGCAGAAACTTCTTTGATCCTACGAAAAGCCAAACGTCCAATTCGTCCAAAACCATTGATTCCAACTTTTACTGTCATTTCTTGTTTCCTCCTTTGATTGTGTCTGGTACACTTAAAAGTTTGCTACGATTTCAAGTGACTGTCAAAGAATAACCCTTAAGAATTCGCGATTTCTTACGGAAACCCATGAGAAAAGATAGACAAAAGACGTTTCGGTCGTTACAATAAAATAGACTTTCTTATTAGAGAAATAGTAACCACTTAAGGTGAGATAACTGATAATCAAAAAGTATAGAAGGTAGTAAAAAAAGAATGGAGGACAAATAATGTCCATGTTTTTAGATCAAGTGACAATCGATGTCAAAGCAGGAAAAGGCGGCGACGGAATGGTTGCTTTTCGCCGAGAGAAATATGTCCCAGACGGCGGACCCGCAGGTGGTGACGGTGGACGTGGTGGTGATGTCATTTTAGTCGTAGACGAGGGTCTGCGTACATTAATGGATTTCCGTTTTAATCGTCATTTTAAAGCGCAACCCGGGGAAAACGGCATGAGTAAAGGAATGCACGGTCGTGGCTCAGATGATACCTACATCAAAGTACCACAGGGAACGACCGTTCGTGACGCTGAAACAGGTGCCTTATTAGGTGATTTGATTGAGCAAGGCCAAACATTAGTGATTGCTAAAGGTGGCCGTGGCGGCCGTGGCAACATTCGGTTTGCCTCTCCGAAAAACCCAGCCCCAGAATTAGCTGAGAATGGAGAACCTGGTCAAGAAAGAAAAATCGAGCTCGAATTAAAAGTTTTAGCAGATGTTGGTCTAGTTGGTTTCCCTTCAGTTGGGAAGTCTACATTACTCTCTGTGATTTCCTCTGCTCGACCAAAAATTGGTGCGTATCATTTTACCACGCTGGTACCAAATTTAGGTATGGTAACAACTACTGATGGCCGTAGTTTTGCGGTCGCTGATCTACCTGGTCTGATCGAAGGAGCCTCACAAGGGGTTGGTTTAGGGACTCAGTTTTTACGCCATATCGAACGGACCCGCGTCATTTTACATGTGATCGATATGAGTGGCATGGAAGGACGCGATCCATACGAGGACTATTTGTCCATCAACAATGAATTGTCGACCCATAACTTGCGCTTACTAGAGCGACCACAAATCATCGTTGCCAATAAGATGGATATGCCGGATGCTGAAGAAAACCTAGCCCTTTTCAAAGAGCAGCTGGCAAAAGAAAAAACGGATGAGTTCGCGGATGAACCAATGATTTTCCCCATCTCTGGTGTCACTCGTAAGGGAATCGATGCCTTGTTGAATGCGACAGCGGATCTATTGGAAGTCACCCCTGAGTTTCTTTTATACGATGAAGAAATGGAAGAAGATGTTGTTCATTATGGCTTCCAATCGGATGAACCAGAGTTCTCAATTGATCGCGATCCTGATGCAACTTGGATCTTGAGCGGTGAAAAAATCGAAAAACTATTCCAGATGACGAATTTTGATCATGATGAGACCGTGATGCGTTTTGCTCGTCAGCTGCGTGGTTTAGGTGTCGATGAAGCATTACGGGCGCGCGGTGCCAAAGACGGCGATATCGTTCGGATCGGCAACTTCGAGTTCGAGTTTGTCGAATAATCGTTTAAAAGAACATCATTTGCCTAAAAAATACCTTTTTAGCTGCAGTGGATTTGACTACCGATCATTGATTTTCACTAAGAAATCAATGATCGGTAGTCTTTTTGGTTTCTTTTTTCATTTAAATGATTTACTGTTAAAATAAAGAAGAGAACAAATAAACCAAAGGGAGCGATTTTTATGTCAAAACGTGTCATTGTAATGAATTTTGATGCCAGTGCCAAAGCGTACCAAGCCTTTTCGGAAGTGAAACGGATGCATATGGAACGGAAGATCAAAGGGGAACAAATGGCAGTTCTTACCCACACCAATGAAGGCGTGCATCAATTTAAAGTCGAGGACTTTCTCGATTTTACTGGGAACAATAAGACATCAACGGGTGGATTGATCGGGATGCTCGTTGGCGTGCTAGGCGGACCTTTAGGAATCATGCTGGGCTGGTTTGGTGGCAGTATGATCGGTGCTACTCGTGATGCAAAAGAGATCCAAAATGCGCAAATGCTTTTTGAACATGTCGGAAACCAAATTGGTGTTGGTGATACGGGGTTATTATTGATCGCAGATGAAGAAGACAATCGTCCTTTGAATCAATTGATCATGAATGAATTAGGCGGTGACATCACGCGCTTTGACTACGATGAAGTGGAAGCAGAGATTGAAACGGCTAAGAAAGTCGAAGAATCCACCAAAGCACGCGTTCAAGAAGACTGGAAAAACTCTCATAACGACGCAGAAGATCGCCAATCTGAGAAATAAAATCCACAAGCTTCAATTGCAACTTGATTTCTTTTCCGCTAAAATTGGAAAGAGATGAAAGGAAAGAAGCTTATGGAATTAGAATTTTTAGGAACAGGCGCAGGTGTGCCTGCGAAACATCGAAACGTGACCAGCATTGCGTTACGACTTTTAGATGAACGGAATGCCGTTTGGCTTTTTGATTGTGGCGAAGGGACGCAAATGCAGATTTTGCATTCTACGATTCGTCCACGAAAGATTGAAAAAATCTTTATCACTCATCTTCATGGTGACCATATCTATGGGTTGCCAGGATTGATCAGCAGCCGCTCCTTTCAAGGAGGCGACACGCCTCTAGAGATTTATGGACCCAAGGGGATCAAAGCATACGTTCAAACCGTTTTGCGGATTTCTCAGACCAAAGTCAGCTACCCCTTACATTTTTTCGAGATTGAAGAAGAAGGGATTCTTTTTAAAGATCAGCAATTTGAAGTATCGTGTCTGCGTCTTGATCATGGCATTGACAGTTTTGGTTATCGGATTGTTGAAGCAAGCCATCAAGGGGAATTGCAAGTGCAGGCTTTACTGGAACTTGGGTTGAAACCTGGGCCGCTCTTCGGTCGTTTGAAAAAAGGTGAAGTAGTTACCCTTGACGATGGACGTCAAATCAATGGGGCTGATTTCTTGGGCCAAGCGAAAAAAGGTCGGATCGTGGCGATATTAGGTGATACGCGTAAATGTCAAAACGCCGTACTGCTAGCAGAAGATGCGGATGTATTGGTGCATGAAAGTACCTTTAACAAAGAAGAAGCCAAGTTGGCTCGCGCTTATTTTCACTCGACGACGCGGCAAGCTGCCGAAGTGGCACAAGAAGCTCAAGCGAAGCGTTTGCTGTTGACCCATATCAGTGCGCGTTACGTTGGCAAAGATATTACAAATTTAGTAAATGAAGCAAAAGAAGTATTTCCGAATACGTTGATCGTCAAAGATTTTGATATTGTCGAGATCCCTTTTGCCGGAGAGGAAGAAACAGATGAATTTAGAGAATAAAGTTGTCGTTGTAACAGGTGGCTCTGCTGGACTTGGAGAACAAATCTGTTATGAAGCCGCAAAACGTGGTGCGATCGTCGTGACTTGTGCCCGAAGAACGAATCTGATTGGAAAAGTCAAAGAACAATGTATGGAATTAAGCGGCAAAGAAGCGTATGCGTTTCAATTGGATGTAGCAAATCCTGAAAGTGTGGAGCGCTTACTAGAAAAAATCAATGAAAAAGTTGGTAAGATCGATGTCTTCGTCAATAATGCTGGCTACGGGATCTTTCAAGAATTTACAGAGATGGACCCGGCGGTCATCCGAAATATGTTCGAAGTCAATGTGCTTGGCATGATGGTTTTGACCCAGCAAGTAGCGATCCAAATGGCTGAACAAAAGCATGGTCATATCATAAATGTTGCTTCGATCGCAGGTAAGATCGCTACGCCAAAAACGGCCGTCTACTCTGCAACAAAATTTGCTGTGCTCGGTTTTTCTAACGCATTACGTTTAGAACTAAAACCATTAGGGATCAACGTAACAACGGTCAATCCTGGACCGATCGAAACGGCATTCTTTGACCAAGCAGACCCAAGCGGTAGTTACTTATCGTCGGTGGGCAGCCTAGTGCTCGAACCGAACAAATTAGCGCAAACGATCGTCAAAGCGATGATCCATCCAAAACGAGAAATCAATCGCCCACATATTTTAGGCGCTGCTGCGAAACTATATACCCTGTTTCCTTCAATCGGCGATTATATGGCGGGAACGATGTTCAACAAAAAATAGGAGTTGAAGCCCATGAAAAATCAATGGCGTGTTATCGTTGGTATTTTACTGATTTTAGTGATCGTTTTATTTGCCGTTGCAAACAATATGACTGTCCCGATCAACTTTGGCTTCACAACGATTCAATCGCCACTGATCTTAGTCATTATTGGTTCTGCTTTGTTAGGCGCATTGATTTTGCTGTTGGTTTCCACAAGCGCAATGTTCCGCCAAAAAAAAGAACTAAAGCAATTGAGAAAAGAGCTTTCAGATTATCGTTCGAATAACGAGAAGGTTCTCCAAGAACAACGAGAAGCTTTGGAACGGGAATACACGAACAAGCAGGCGGAGTTAGCGGCAAGACAGCAGCAGCTCGATGATCAAGAAGCCCAGCTTTCCTCACGTGCTGCGGGCGCATCCACGCCACCAACGATCGATGAGGAAATGAAGTCTTTTGAATCGCAAGCCTAAAACAACGACGTTTCACAAAAAAAAGAGTTTGCTAGTGCAAGATTTGCTGCAAGCTCTTTTTTTTGTGTTGTAAAACGAGTGCTGTTTCTCTCGTTGTTTTTCTTTTTTGCATAAACTTTGCTATAATATCCTAGTTAGGAGTGATTTGGTGAAACGTGCAAATTTTCATTGGGTGCGTCCGCAAGAAAGCGAAACGACCCCAGTATTTAAAGAGCTGATCCAAGAAAGAAAGATCCCTGAGCGGATCGGCGCGTTGCTATGGCAGCGAAATATTCGAACAGCAGAGGCGCTCGATGCTTTTTTATCAACGGACCTGCAATATCTTCATGATCCGTTTTTATTTCATGATATGGCTAAAGCCGTGGAACGAATCCATGAAGCGATTCTAAATGGCGAACGAATCTTGATTTATGGTGATTACGATGCGGATGGGATTACGAGCACTACCGTGTTAAAGGAAACGTTGGAATTGCTAGGGGCGGAAGCTGAGTATTATTTGCCTAATCGTTTTACAGATGGATATGGGCCCAATCTAACTGTCTATCAAGATAAAATTGCAGCAGGGGCCCAATTGATCATCACCGTCGACAATGGGGTGTCTGGTCATGAGGCGATTGCTTATGCTCAAGGACAAGGAGTTGACGTGATCGTCACAGATCACCATGAACTACCTGCAGAACTACCGGAGGCGTTTGCTATTGTCCATCCCCGTCACCCTCAAGGAAATTATCCTTTTGGTGATTTGGCTGGAGTCGGCGTTGCATTTAAAGTGGCTTGCGCTTTGTTAGAAGAAGTGCCAGTGGAATTGCTTGATCTTGTTGCGATTGGGACGATCGCTGATATGGTTTCTTTAACCGATGAGAATCGGCTATTAGTCAGCAACGGGTTGAAAATGATTCAGCAATCGGATCGCATCGGACTGAATGAGTTGCTGTCAGTCAGCGGTTTAAAAAAACAAACAGTCAACGAAACAGATATTGGCTTCGCCGTTGGACCACGGTTAAATGCGATCGGTCGTTTGGAGGACCCCAATCCGGCTGTTCGCTTGTTGACTACCTTCGATGAAGAAGAGG
Organism: Enterococcus sp. 6D12_DIV0197; assembly: GCF_002174385.1. Taxonomy (NCBI): domain Bacteria; kingdom Bacillati; phylum Bacillota; class Bacilli; order Lactobacillales; family Enterococcaceae; genus Enterococcus; species Enterococcus sp. 6D12_DIV0197. The sequence continues at coordinate 2,212,382 of NZ_NIBN01000001.1, read as the reverse complement.
CAGTAAGCTTAGCCCAAACCTTAGATACAATCAATCAGCAGCGAAAAACCTTTGTTGAAGAAATCATGAAAGAAGCACAAGAAAAAATCGATCCTGCGAACCATGTTCATTTGGTGGTGGGAGATCATTGGCACGAAGGCGTTTTAGGGATCGTGGCAGGGCGAATCATGCAAAGTACAGGACAACCAGTGATCGTTTTGACCAAAAAAGAAAATGGCTTAGCCAAAGGGTCGGGAAGAAGCATTGCTGCGTTGAATCTGTTTGAAATGCTGTCGACGATGAAAGACATGTTTACTAGCTTTGGCGGCCATCATGCAGCAGTTGGATTAAGTATCCCCATCGATCATTTAGATATGCTGCAAGCCCAAATGAATCGTTACGTTGAAGAAAATGCCATTGACCTCAGTCAGGGCATCCCATTAGTGATCGATGAGGAGCTACCGTTAACAGAAGTTTCGATCAGTTTTATTGAATCATTAAAAGTCTTAGCGCCTTTTGGAACGGACAACCCCTTACCGAAATTTTTATTTTCTAATCTGATGACTCAAAATGCTCGCCAGATTGGTTCAGAAAATCAGCATTTGAAGTTAGTGATGAGCGATGAGTCTAACACGCAGCTGGATGTCATTGGGTTTGGTTTTGGAAAAGATTTAGTAGCGTTTGAAAACGACCGCTTATCGATCGTTGGTCAGCTTTCCATCAATGAATGGAATGGCAACAAAAAACCGCAGCTCATGTTGGATGATTTTGCAGTGGAAGGGATTCAGCTATTTGATTATCGTTCGAAAAGAAGTCGTCAAGGTGTCTCTCTGGGCAGTCAAACACTAGGCGTTCTTTTCAAGCAGAAACTTCCTCGGGAATTGCAAGGCTTTTGTGAGCAAACCACCATATTTGACTCAGTTACAGCCTTGGAAGATACTTTTCGTGCTGGTCAGTTCCAAGAGATTGCATTTTTAGATTGTCCTGCTGACCCTGCAGTGATCAAAGAGATCGTTCAAGCGCTCCAGGCGTCAAGAGTTGCTTTTGTTTTCTACTCGACAGAAGATGCTTATTTAGATGGGGTAGGGACAAGAGAGCAATACAGTCGTCTCTTTCAACTGATCAAACAGCAGCCTCGTTTGGACATTCGTTACAAACTAAAGATGGTCGCTGACTATCTAAAAATTCCACAAAAATTACTTATTTTCATGATTCAGGTGTTTTCTGAGCTGGAATTTGTTACAATACAAGATGGTGTTTTGAATAAAACTGCTGATCCTGTTTCCCGTCCATTGACGGAGAGTCATTTGTATCAGCAACGACAAAAACTGATCAAAACAGAAGAATTTTTATTAATGAGTGATTTATCAACCCTTCGTCAGTGGTTGACAGTCTAGGAGGAAAGAAAATGGATTTAAAAGAGTATATTGCTAGTATTCCTGATTATCCCCAAGAGGGAATTATTTTTCGGGACATCTCGCCATTGATGGCAGATGGAGAAGCGTATCGGTATGCGACACAACAAATCGTTGAGTATGCACAAGAAAAAGGCATCGATATGGTGGTAGGACCTGAAGCCCGCGGCTTTATCGTTGGTTGTCCAGTTGCCTATCAATTAGGTGTTGGCTTTGCCCCAGTACGCAAAAAAGGCAAATTGCCACGGGAAACGATTGAAGCAGAATATGAAAAAGAGTACGGTGTGGATGTCTTGACGCTGCACGCCGATGCCATCAAACCAGGTCAACGTGTCTTGATCTGTGACGATCTACTAGCAACTGGTGGAACGATCAAAGCAACGATCGAACTCGTAGAAAAATTAGGTGGTATCGTTGTTGGCTGTGCCTTCTTGATCGAACTGATGGATCTACATGGAAGAGACAAGATCCAAGGTGTCGAAATCAAGACGTTAATGGAATACTAAAAAAGCAGAAACAAAAAAGGACTCGTTGGAGTCCTTTTTTGTTTCTGCTGCCTTATGGGCGTATGTAGGGGAAGGATCATGGTTCATAACGATAAAAATCATGATCGTGATAATAATGGCGGTTACGTTTGCGCTCTGCTTGGCGGAATTTCTTTTCATCCCAAAGCATGAACCAAAGCATCATTAGAGGGCAAAAAATCAGAACAGCACTTAAAACGCCAAAATAGCCAATAACAATTCCCATCAATAATACCCACAACATAAAACCAAATCGACGAACTGCTTTCATCTCATTCACTCCTTAAATAATACGAACTTATGTTTGTATACTTATTATACGAATGTTTGTTCGCTTTGTAAAGAGGAAAGAAAAAAAATCTTCGTAAAAACGAAGATTTCCTAGTCAGCTCGTTGAGCATCAAAGCAGATGGCGATACAATCCAACAACCAATCCTAAAATCGTTACGTCAGGCAAAATGATTGGTTCTAAATAATCATTTTCTGGTTGTAAACGAATGTAATTCTTTTCTTTATAGAATCGTTTGCACGTAGCTTCGTCTTCATCTGTCATAGCAATCACGATATCGCCATTTTGAGCACTTTGTTGTTTACGAACGATTACTTGATCACCGTCGAGAATGCCAGCATTGATCATACTTTCTCCTCGGATCGTCAACATGAATAAACTTCCTGTGCTATTCGCTAAATCTGGCGGAATCGGAAAGAAATCGGATGCATCTTCCACGGCTAAAATCGGTTCTCCAGCAGTTACGACACCAAGCATCGGAATGGATGCTGGTTGAACATCGATTTTTTCAAGACCGGAAGCAGTTAATTCAATGGCTCTGGGTTTTGTAGGATCTCGTAAGATCAGCCCTTTTTTTTCAAGTCGGGACAAATGGCCATGAACAGTTGAGGTAGAAGATAACTGAACGGCTTCGCCAATTTCGCGAACAGTCGGCGGATAGCCTTTTTCAGTGACACGTGTATGAATGAACTTAAGAATTTCGATTTGTCGATTTTCTGTTCGTTTTGCCAAAACTGACACCTTCTTTCATTTGATAACCTTAGTGTACCATAGCTATATCGATTATTCAAACAAATGTTCGCTTTTTGTGCTATTGTTTTTGCTCGCTAGTTTGTAGTAAAATCAAGAGGGAAAAGGAGGAACAACTATGCTATCTCAAGAAAAATTAGCTCGAATCAATGAACTTGCCAACAAGAAAAAAACAGAAGGATTGACTGAGGCTGAGACCCACGAACAAAAAGTTCTGCGTGAAGAGTATTTAACCGCCTTTCGTGGAGGGATGCGACACCATATCGAAGGAATGAAAATCGTTGACCCTGAAGGTGCTGATGTGACACCAGAGAAGTTAAAAGAGATTCAAAAGAAAAAAGGTCTCCACGGCAGATAATTGTGAATTCCTTTTCATTGCTATTGAAATAAGCTTCTGAATCACGTATAATGAAAGATGTAATAAAGGTAAAAAAAACCTAAATTAGGAGGAACTACCATTGTTTGATAAAATCGATCAATTAGGAGTGAACACCCTTCGTACATTAAGTATCGAAGCCGTACAAAAAGCCAATTCAGGACATCCAGGATTACCGATGGGGGCAGCACCCATGGCCTATGCCTTGTGGACGAAACACTTGAAAGTCAATCCAACGACTTCTCGCAACTGGGTGGATCGTGACCGTTTTGTTTTGTCTGCTGGACACGGTTCGGCGTTATTGTACAGCTTGTTGCACGTGTCTGGCTACGATGTGACCATTGAGGATCTAAAAAACTTCCGTCAATGGGATAGCCGCACGCCAGGGCATCCAGAAGTCGATCACACAGACGGCGTGGAAGCAACCACTGGACCTTTAGGACAAGGGATCGCCATGGCAGTCGGTATGGCAATGGCCGAAGCCCACTTGGCTGCAACCTACAATCGCGACAAGTATCAAGTCATTGATCACTATACCTACGCTTTATGTGGCGATGGCGACTTGATGGAAGGTGTTTCGCAAGAAGCTGCATCCATGGCTGGTCACATGAAATTAGACAAACTGATCGTCTTGTACGATTCAAATGACATCTCCCTAGATGGCCCAACTTCAAAAGCCTTTACAGAAAATGTCGGTGCGCGTTTTGAAGCGTATGGCTGGCAACACATTCTCGTTGAAGACGGCAATGATTTAGAAGCGATCTCGAAAGCGATCGACGAAGCAAAAGCTGAAAGCGACAAACCAACCTTGATCGAAATCAAGACTGTGATCGGATACGGTGCGCCAAATCAAGGCACCTCTGCCGTTCATGGTGCGCCGATCGGTGCCGAAGGCATTTCTGCAGCCAAAGCGATTTATGGTTGGGAATACCCAGAATTTACCGTACCTGAAGAAGTTGCCGCGCGCTTCAAAGAAACCATGATCGATGAAGGGCAAAAAGCTGAAGCAGCTTGGAACGAAACCTTCCGTGCCTATGAAGCAGCCTACCCAGAACTTGCTGCGCAATTCAAACAAGCCTTTGCGGGTGAATTGCCAGCAGATTGGGATGCAGCATTACCAAGCTACGAAGTTGGCAGCTCACAAGCTAGTCGAGTATCTAGCAAAGAGATGATCCAAGCCTTATCCAAAGCCGTCCCTAGTCTCTGGGGTGGATCGGCTGACCTTTCTGGATCCAACAACACGATGGTGGCAGCAGAAAAAGACTTTGAACCTGGCCAATACGAAGGCCGCAACATTTGGTTTGGCGTCCGAGAATTTGCGATGGCGGCAGCGATGAACGGCATCCAATTGCATGGCGGTACGCGAATCTATGGCGGAACCTTCTTCGTCTTCGTTGATTACTTACGTCCAGCGGTGCGCTTGTCTGCGATCCAGCATGCACCTGTGATCTATGTCTTGACGCATGACTCCGTGGCGGTGGGAGAAGATGGACCGACGCATGAGCCAATCGAGCAATTAGCCAGCGTCCGTTGCATGCCAAATGTCCAAGTGATTCGTCCAGCAGACGGCAATGAAACCCGTGCTGCCTGGAAATTGGCCATGACAACAACGGATAAACCAACGGTCTTAGTCTTAAGCCGACAAAATCTACCAGTGATTGAAGGCACGCAAACCGGTGCGGATGAAAATGTCGCAAAAGGTGGTTACGTGATTTCAAAACAAGCTGGTGAAACACCAGCGGGGATTTTGATCGCCACAGGTTCTGAAGTGAATCTTGCGGTTCAAGCACAAGCTAAATTGGCAGAAGAAGGCATCGATGTATCGGTGGTCTCCTTACCAAGCTTTGATCTGTTTGAAGCACAAAGCTCAGAATACAAAGAAAGCGTCTTGCCAAAAGCAGTGAGGAAACGGGTAGCGATCGAAGCAGCTTCCCCATTTGGTTGGGAACGTTACACCGGTTGCCATGGAAAAGTGATCGCGATCGATCATTTCGGTGCATCCGCACCTGGTGACAAAGTCTTAGCGGAATTCGGCTTCAGTGTTGAGAATGTCGTGAATACTTTCAAATCAATCGATTAATTGATCGACAATCAATCAAAAATAGCACGTTCGAGAATCTTTTCGATTTTCGAGCGTGTTTTTTTGTCTGGATCCTTGCCACTTTAAAAGTGTTAGAGTGACTTATTTAAAGTAATAGTGGCTAAGATTTCCAAAAAATGGTTGTACCGCAAGGCACAAGCATTTGTGAATAGTAAGAGGGAGTCGATAAAATAGCAATCTAATAGTTTTTTAAAAAACTTCTCAGTGGTTAGCAAACCAAGTGGGATACCTGTATAGTTTTTTTAAAGTCTTTTGCTGTGTGTAAAGTGAACATTGTTTGCACTGTTAGATGTTTTTCCGTATAATAGCTGTATTGATTTATTTGAAAAAACGTACAGTTACTGGAGGAAAAAAATGGGAAGTTATCAAACAAGAAGTGAAAGACATCATCAACCAAAGAAGACGATAAAAAGACCTACTAAAAAGGCGGTGGTCTCTTTGATGGGGGCAGGAATGATGTTAGCGCCAATGACGGTCACTTTCGTTCCTCAACAGGTACAAGCTGCTGAGAATCAATACGCGACGCAGGACATCTCAGGTTTTATTGAGCAAATTGGCTGGTCAGCACAAGATGTTGCTGCCAACAATGATCTCTATGCTTCTGTGATGATTGCTCAAGCGATTTTGGAAAGCGGCTATGGTTCTTCCGCGTTATCCAATGCACCCTATTACAATTTGTTTGGGGTCAAAGGCAGTTACAACGGACAAAGTGTCTATATGCCTACACAAGAGTATTTGAATGGTCAGTGGGTAGAGATGAATGAACCGTTTCGTCAATATAACTCTTACTGGGAATCGTTTCAGGATCATGCGAATGTCTTGCGCAGCACGAGTTTCGCGACAGGAACTGCTCATTACAGTGGTGTTTGGAAAAGCCAAACAACCTCATTTTATGATGCAACGAATTACTTGACGGGGCGCTATGCTACCGATCCAGGGTATGCACAAAAACTGAACTGGTTAATTGAAACGTATCAGCTCACACGCTTTGATACTGGGACAACGCAAAGTACCGCATGGACAAGTACAACGAGCACGACTAGCACGAGTACTACGCAAACTACAACGACGACTCAGGTAAACAGCGGATCTACAGCGCAGAGCTATCACGTTGCTTCAGGCGATACACTTTGGGATATCGCCAATAAATTTGGCACAACGGTCGACGCTCTAATGGCAACAAATGGGTTATCTAGTGAGGTCATTGTTGTTGGCCAAGAATTAATCGTTTAATTATCTGATACCGCCTTAAGAATGATTGCTCTAAATGGCATCATTCTTAAGGTTTTTTTGTAATGGAAAAACAAAATCAAGAAAGTGAGTACAAACAAATATAAAAAAATAAGAAAAAAATTGAAATTGCTTACTTTTTATTCGCAACTCGGGGTTATTTTAGGTAGAATGGAAGAATAAGAACGGGAGGGATTTTCAATGACAAAAATCTATCAATCGGTCAATGAGTTAGTTGGGCATACGCCAATCGTCAAATTAAATCACATCGTAGAAGAAGGTTCTGCGGATGTGTATCTGAAATTAGAGTTCTTCAATCCTGGGGGAAGTGTCAAGGACAGAATTGCTTTAGCCATGATTGAAAAAGCAGAAAAAAATGGCTTGTTAAAAGCTGGTGATACCATCATCGAACCAACATCTGGGAATACTGGGATCGGCTTAGCCATGATCGGTACGGCAAAAGGCTATCGTGTCGTGCTGGTTATGCCAGAAACCATGAGTATTGAAAGACGTAAAATTGTTCAAGCTTATGGCGCAGAGTTGATTTTGACCCCTGGGTCTGAAGGAATCACTGGTTCTATCAATAAAGCAAAAGAATTAGCAGAACAAGACGGCTATTATATGCCATTACAATTTGAAAACCCAGCCAATCCAGAAGTCCATGAAAAAACGACAGGGAAAGAAATTGAGGATGCGTTTGAATCTAAAGGGTTAGACGCTTTTGTTGCTGGGATCGGCACAGGTGGCACGATCACTGGTGCGGGGAAGGAATTGAAGCGCGTCTATCCTAATTTGAAGATCGTGGGCGTTGAGCCTGCAGAATCAGCTATTTTAGGAGGTGGCAAACCTGGTCCCCATAAGATCCAAGGGATCGGCACGGGATTTGTTCCTAAAGTACTAGACACTGAGATTTATGATCAGGTGATTGCCATCGCTAGTGAAGATGCCATGGAAACTGCGCGTCAAGTTGGGATGAAAGAAGGAATCTTAGTAGGAATTTCTTCTGGTGCAGCGATCAAAGCGGCATTAGAGGTTGCTAAGGACTTAGGAAAAGGCAAAAAAGTCTTAGCGATCGTACCAGATAATGGTGAACGCTATTTGTCTACGGCACTGTATCAGTTTGAAGACTAGCAAAGAGGGGGAAAGCAGGCATTCGTTTGTCTGCTTTTCTTTCTCGAAAAACTGAGGGAAGACGGGCTGGGCAAATGCGTTATTCCTTTAAAAAAACAAGGAAAGCTGTTTGAATTTTTAGGTTTTACATAGTATGATAGGTAAGATAAGAGAAATGGAGGAACTCCTGTGAGTACGATCTACGATGAAGCGATCAAACGATTAAAACATGAAAATATTCGTATTACACCGCAGCGAGTAGCGATATTAGAATTTTTAGCCAGTCACGATGCCCATCCGACCGCTGAAGAGATTTATCGGGCGATCGAAGTTCATTTTCCTGGTATAAGTGTCGCAACGGTATACAATAACTTACGTTTGTTCACAGAAATTGGCTTTGTAAAAGAAATGAATTATGGAGATGCCTCCAGTCGTTTTGATTTTACAACGGAGCCTCATTATCATGCTATCTGCCAAAAGTGTGGAAAGATCGCTGATTTTTACTATCCAGGATTGGAAGATGTCGAAATGGCGGCTTCGAAATTAACTGGGTATCAAATAAATAACCATCGACTAGAAGTTTATGGCCTATGTCCTGAATGCCAAGTGAAAGAGGAGGAAACAAAATGAAGATAATTTCTACAGATCAAGCACCACAAGCAATCGGTCCTTATGTTCAAGCAAAAATCGCAAACGGCTTTTTGTTTGCTTCTGGTCAAGTGCCATTAGATCCTGTTTCGGGGGAAGTTGTCGGTACGACGATTGAAGTACAGACTCAGCAAGTATTGAAAAATATCAACGCGATTCTTGAAGCGGCGGAACTTACGCCAGATGACATCGTTAAGACGACATGTTTTTTAAAAAATATGAATGATTTCGTTCCTTTCAATAATACGTATAGCACATTGTTCAATGAAGCGTTACCTGCACGTTCTGCTGTCGAAGTTGCTCGCTTACCAAAAGATGTTTTGGTTGAAGTTGAGATCATCGCAGCAGTCAAAGAAAAAGCGTAACCAACAAAGAATCGTGGGACGTCCGCATTTGCGTCGTCCCCTTTTTATTGATTCGATCCTGATAGGAAGAATCTTAATGTTTCAAGTGAGCCAAGGAGAAGAGGATGTAGTATGGTTTCGTTAAAGGAATATTTGGCAAAAGGGCAAACGACGATTTCAAATTTGCTTTTAGAGAATTACCATCATCTTGGTTTGACGAATGATGAATTTTTGTTATGGCTGCAACTGTATCGCAGCCATGAGCAAGGCAATGATTTTCCAGATTTACGTGAGATCGCCTCGGTGATGGGCAGCGACCAAAAAGAGATCTATCATTGGTTGAATCAATTGCTGAAAAAAGATGTGCTGCGAATGGGTTCTAAAAAAGACGACGCAGGAAAAATGGTTGATTATTATGATTTCACTGGCATTTATGAACGGCTCGAGTTTCTTTTGCAGCAGCAATCCAAAAAAGAAGTCGCTGAAACAAATGAAGAGAAGATACGCGAGTTGTATCGCTTATTTGAAGGAGAATTTGGTCGCCCCTTATCGGCGATCGAATACCAACGGATCGGGCAGTGGTTGGATGAGGACCACTATGATCCCGAGCTGGTCCAGTTTGCTTTGCGAGAAGCGGTCTTGAATCAAGCGTATAGTTTAAACTATATCGATCGTATTTTGCTTTCGTGGGAACGCAAGAATATTACCTCAAAAGCGCAAGTAGAAGAAGAGCAAAAAAGAAGAAAAAAACAGTTTCTTCAAAATGAAACCACGCCACAAGAAGATGGCCCAATGCCCAAAATCCCTATGCATAATTGGTTAGAAGGAGAGTAAGATACAAGGAGTTTAATTCGTCCAATGATCAGTAAAGAAAAAACAATGACTGCGATAGAAATAATGTATGAGATGTTTCCTGAAGCACATGGAGAACTAGTGTCAAAAAATGCCTTTGAATTGCTGATTGCTGTCATTCTAAGCGCACAGGCAACGGACGTGTCAGTTAATAAAGTGACACCGGCACTTTTTGAAGCATATCCAACGCCGCAGGCTCTCAGCGAGGCGCCGTTAGAAGACATTATTGAAAAAATCAAATCGATTGGCCTCTATCGAAACAAAGCGAAAAATATCAAAGCTTGTGCCTCTGAATTGTTGCTGCGTTTTGGAGGCGAAGTGCCTCAAACCAGAGAAGACTTAATTTCTTTGCCAGGTGTCGGCAGAAAAACAGCGAACGTCGTTCTTGGCGATGCATTTGGCATTCCAGCAATCGCTGTCGATACGCATGTCGAACGGGTATCAAAAAGGCTGCGCATCTGTAAACTAGACGCCAACGTATTAGAAGTCGAACAAACATTGATGAAAAAGATTCCAGATACGTTGTGGGTCAAAACGCATCACACGTTAATTTTCTTTGGTCGTTATCATTGCACAGCACGGGCACCTAAGTGTGAGGTTTGTCCATTGTTGACAATGTGCCAAGAAGGAAAACTTCGGATGAAGGGGAAGAAAACCATTTAATGGTGAACATAAACCAAAAGTAACTAGGATCAAGACGCTAAGCGAAATCGCTTAGCGTTTTTTTTTTTTGCACAAATTGATAAAAAAAACAGGTAATTAACGTAATACCCTTTATTAAAGCCCTTTCAAGTAACTGGAAAAACATAAGCTTACTGAATTTTTTTGATTACACCACTCAAAATTAGGTGTTTTTTCACAAAGAGATCGTGTGAGGGATGATGCTCGATGCGAAATGAACCTTCCGATACGCCTTTTTTTTGAAACTATTTGTAAGCTTAGTATGATGGGCTTCTTTCGCACAGTTTTTACCCTTTCTTTTTATAAAACTGCTTATTTTTAGTCAATAAAACGTAAAATTAATAAGAAAATTCACCTATTGGTGAAAAATAGTATTTCAAATCTGTGAAAATCATCAGTATCTGTCTCTTATACACATCTAGATGTGTATAAGAGACAGGTCTTTCTCTGCTATTTTACGAATGACAGAAAAAGCGTTGCACAGTTCAAATGATTCTGTAACGATCTCAAAATCATTTTTTGTTAACGGGTCTTAGACAAACGCAGTTTTGAAAAGATCACTTATAAGATGTGGCAAGTATAGAGGAGGAGGGAGAATGAAAGGAGAAAAGGTATGGAAATTAGTTCGTATGGTTCTGTTTTGCACTCTTTTTTATGGGATAACTATTTCTACGGCAGCGGTGAATGCTCAGGAAGTGCAGTCGGTTGAAACAGAAAGCTCTGTGCTTTTTACCGGTGTTTATGAGCCTATTGGGCAACCCGAACCAGCACCGCCAGCAGGCCCTACAGAGAATATCTCGCCACCAAACGAGGTAGCAAAACCAGGTGGTATTTTACCAAAGACCAACGAGACAAGAACTTACGGCGTAATCTTACTTGGATTACTGCTCGTACTGGTTGTATTGTATGTGCAATATACCAAACATCGATCAAGATTTATGATGGTTAAAAAGAAAAGACAAATAATTTGAAAGCAGGGATGAATTTGAAATTCGTACGATTTGCATCGGCAGCTGTTTTAGCTGCAACTTTATTTACTATTAGCGCGCAAGCCTTCGCTACTGAAAGTGTAACAAACCATGATACAGAAGGGAAAGTTCTCTTTGTACCAAACGATAGCGAAGCGACAGTGGTTCAACCACCAAATCCTGGTCCTAATGGTCCAGATGTAGAGATCAATCCAGTCGGCCCGGAAGGACAAACGGGACCATTGACGATTGCTTACGCACCTACGCTTAATTTCGGTGAGCAAGTGATTTCTAATACCGATCAAGAATATAAGCTAGTGGCTGAATTACACAAGCTAAAAGACGCGGAAGATAGTGAAGAAAGAGTTCCATATGTTTCATTTGCTCAAGTCCAAGATACGCGTGGGACAAATGCTGGTTGGGATTTAAAAGTTTCCTTAAGTGCTTTTGAATCAGGAACACAGAATAATGAACTGACTGGAGCAAGAATTCGTTTTAATTCGCCAAAATTGGAATATAACGGAAGCAACCAAGAAAATGAACCACAAATTCATGCGGATGGATTGATTTTAGATGCTACAAATAGTGAGCGTTCGGTTCTGACCGCTGCTCAAACAAAAGGTGCTGGCGTATCGTCAGTCGTTTGGGGCGATCAGGAAGAAATCAATCGACAAGTGGAAGCAGGCGCAGAGGTTGTTGAAAATGCTGGAATCGAGTTACTTGTTCCTGGATCAACAGCAAAAGACGCTGCTCTTTATGAAGCAACCCTTACTTGGACATTGGCTGCAACAGCTGGACCGGACGGAGAAACGGTTCAATAACTTAGTTTTGTACTGAATAAAAAAGAAAGAAGGAACTAGAAATGAAAAAGATTCGTTTAGCTACGGTCGCTGTATTATCCACCACTTTATTAGCAGGAGGCGTTCAAGCCTTTGCCCAATCTTCATTAGAAACGACTACCGATAACGTTGTAGGATTTACCTCAGACGGAAGCGATCTAACAGTGATACAACCGCCAGTCGTGCACCCAGAAGTAGAAACGATCGAACCAACACCGCCAGGACAAACGGGTCCATTTACCATTGCTTATGCACCACAAACATTCGATTTTGGTCAGAATGCTATTTCTACCAGTGATCGTTGGTATTCGATCGTTGCTGATGAGCGTAATTTGGCTGATCAATCAGGTACGACACCGTATGTATCGTTTGCCCAAGTACAAGATACCCGAGGAACGCATGCTGGTTGGACATTAAATGTTAGTCTAACTGATTTTACTTCTGAATCAGGGGATGTCTTGACTGGGGCAAAAATCAAGTTGGCAAACCCTGAGATCGTGTTCAACAAAGGTGAGGGTGATCGAGACTTACAGCCAAGTGCCGTTATCAATAATGAAGAACAAAATGCGTTGATCCTAGATGTCAACGATCAAGACATTCCTGTCATGCGTGCTTCGGTCGGTCAAGGCGCGGGCGCTTCATCGATTTACTGGGGAGATCAAGAAAAATTGACGGAACAAAATCTTAATAAACAAGAAGGCGAAATTATCAGAAATGATGATATTCAACTATTTGTACCAGGCTCTACCACGCAGCTAGCAACTAACTATACTGCGGAAATGACATGGACGCTAACTGCTTCTGTTGATAGTAGTGGCGAAACAGTAAATCCGTAAGAAGGATCATAGCTTGCAACAAGAAACAACTGGCAGGAATAGTAAATTATTCCTGCCTTTTTTGGAAGGAGAACCACTTTTGACTGAACAACGTATGAGAATGAAATGGATAAAAACGGTTACCTGTGCGGTCATCCTACTATCATTCTTTTTTTCACCAAGATTGAGCTATGCTCAGACAGAATCAGAATTAAACTTCTATGTGACGCCTATCTTACCTGAAAGTCAGCTGGAAGGAGGGGCGTTGGGGTATTTTGATTTAAATCTTGGGGCAGGAGAACGTGATGAATTGGCTTTAGAGATCGAAAATGGTTCTGATCAAGCGATCGAAATAGAAATTTCTGCCCATACGGCATTTACGAATGTGAATGGTGTTGTGGAATATGGCCGGGATGCAGAATCCCCTGATCCGACTTTACCTGCATCAATTGATGAACTGGTAGAGGTGCCTGAAACCGTATCGTTCGATCCATTAGAAAAACGAATCATTTCTTTACCGATTACGATGCCAGAAGAGGAATTTAAAGGGGTTTTGGCAGGTGGCATTCGAATCAAAGAGGTTATTTCGGAAGAGGAGCAAACACAATCTGCTGAACAAGGATTAGGCATTCGGAATGCATTTTCCTATGTCATTGGTGTGGTAGTAAGCAACAATCGGTCCGCAACGGATCCGGGATTGGAACTGCTTGATGTTTTTGCCGATCAAGTAAACTACCGAAACGTATTTAGTGCTGTTATCCAAAATTATACTTCAACATTTGTCAATCAATTGGAAGTAACAGCTGAAATTCGATCTGTTGGCAGTGAGACGATTTTATATGAAACAAGTCAATCAGCGATGCAAATGGCTCCTAATTCACATATGCATTTCCCAATTCCCTTGAATGGTGATCGTTTTCGTAATGGGGAGTATGTATTGAATCTTGCTGCGCGGTCAGGAGAGGAAGAGTGGTCTTGGGAACAGACATTTAGCGTAGAGGCAGAAGATGCTCGCCGCTTAAATGAACTCGATGTCACTGTAGATACGTCACTCAATTGGTGGATGATCGCCACGGCTGGTCTAATCAGCTTGTTTCTATTGCTTGCGATCATCCTAATTGTTCGTCAGAAAAAAAATGCAAAGGAAGGTGGGAAAAGTTGAAATGAAGAATACCTCACACAAGGTAATAATTGCGATCATTATTGGATTACTAAGTGTGCAAACTTTTTTTCCAAGTCTGAGCAGTTTACTATTGCCAGAAATCCACGCCATCGATCACACGATTGAACCATTGGACGAAACGCAGAACATGTCCTTGCTTGATAAAGCAACACAACCGATCCAAACAAAAGAATTTGACATCCATACCCCTTTTTTTCAGTTTCCAGTTAGTGTGATTGAAGGTGTCGTGGATCAACCGATCGATGTTTTCGTCGTATCAAGCCAACCGTTAGATGAGATTACGCTGGTTGTAGCGAAAGAAGCAGCGATCGTGGAAGAAGAATTTGCTGCCGAAGTGAAGAGTAAAAAGCTGTCTGAAGAAGAACAGGAATGGACGCTTACCTTTGATGAAGAGCTAATGGAGTTCGAGATTCCTATCGTCTTTAATAAAATAGGCGATTATCAACTGGTTATAGGTGAAGCGGAACTAACGATCGAAGTACAGGCAGAAGATGACGAGGAAGAGGACTCGGATGATGATGCAGATAATGAAACGATCGAGACAGAAGTCTCACCATCAGAGACGCCGCAGGAAGGGGAACGAACCACGCAACCTTCCAATGACGCGAACCTAAACGAGAATCAGCAAGACACAGAAGCTGATCAAGCAGAAGCGATTGCCCAGTTGACAGAACCGGTCACACCGTTAAACGAAATCAGTCACCGGGATGTTTCCAACTGGCAAGAATTTATGGCGGCAATCGTGAATAAAGATGTTAATTATATCAATATCGTAAACGACTTTGAATCTTCGGATAATCCTACTCAAGGAGTTTCTGGAGTGGCTGTGGGAAGTGCAACTTCCAACCCAACAAATGGATTAGCCTATATTTGGACCAATGCTTCTGAAATTTCAAGAACGCTTGTGATCGAAGGCAATGGGTATCAAATCGACTTTAGAGCTGTTGCTGTCGGATTTTATGATAGTACCGTCAATAGTGCAACGCCATGGGACATTACGTATCAAAATATCGATGTCGTTCATGGAAATTGGTATGGGTTTATGAATTTTACGAATATGAGTATTCCACAACAGAATCTATCCAGAATGCGCTACCATAATTTGACCAATGCGGGAAATCAATTGATTCACTCGCACGCAACACCTGTCGTTATGTCTGGCGAGGTAACATCGCATCAATCGCCGACGTATACGTCCCGATCAGGACGAGTACAAACGATCAATGCAACGAATCAGGTAAATATGGAAATAACCCAATTAGAAGTTCTCGATAACGCAGTAGTTGACATGTCAACGATTAATGCGGGAAATATTTATTTGTACTATGCAACGGGTCGAATGATTATTGGCGATGATGTGAAAATGACCTTGCGAACAGCTGGCACAGGAGGAGAAGCCTATGGGGCAAATATTTACATTCAAAATGGTCGGATCGATATCGGTAATCGATCAGAGCTTCATTTGAATGCTCGAGCCAACTCCCCCGCAATCAGTATGTATGCTAGCGGCGCCCACTTTGAAATGTCTGAGGATAGCAAAGTGGTAATCAAAGCTGACGGACGTACCACAAGCCTCAATGGATGGGGCTATAACATTATCTACATGGGTGCTGGAAGCACGATGCTTATTGGAAATAAAAGCAGTGTCGAAATTGATGCAGTGAATCAAGGGACCACCACCTCCGGAGTGATCCATGTAGCCGGTGCCGCCACATTTATTGTTGCTAAAGAAGGAGTCTTGGATATTAAGTCGGACGGAACCAATCCCTCTCATTCCTTGATGACATTTTTGAGCTCGGCCTCAACCTTCACTTTTGCGGATGCACAACGCATCAATTTAGAGAAAACAAGGGCGGTTACCGGAAATGCAGCAAATAGTAGCCTTATTTCGATTTCCGGCAGCGGCGGGCTATTAGATGTGGATATTCAAGCTGCGAAGCAATGGCGGCATGGAAACTTGACGGAGGAACCAGACTTCAGTTGGAGTCCAATCTTCAATTTAAAAGTGAATTTTGCCTCTACCTTGTCATCGATTTCGAATGTTTCTTCCATCTCACAAGAGATCGTTGATCATTTTCGCGCGAATTTTACCACAAGAGCACAACGTATCCTATTTGAATATATTCCAGATGTCGAGGTTCATTTAGAACCATTAACGGAAGACCCGGCACTGGAAGGCTCAAGAATCATTAAGGGAAAAGCCACACCTTATAGTGTGATTCGTTTTGACGGAGATCCAGCGATTCCCGCACCGCAACTGCAATCACCCTCTTTTGATGATAACAGCTTGTTTCATCTTCAAGCAGATGCCAATGGTGATTTCAGCTTGACCTTAGCCGAGGGGGATCGGTTTACAAAACATAATACGGTGACGGCTTACGCTTTCTTAAATGGAAAATTTGATACAGCTGAAACAGTTGTTCAAGAGATTGCCACAATGAATCCACGAGATCCGATCGCGCCAGATATTGAAGTGAATCCAGAAAATAAACCGGATATACCAGAACATTTAGGGTTTATCAGTATCGATTTCATCTCCCAGTATAGCTTTGGAGATGTATCAATAAGTGCAGATACCAAACAGTACAAGGCATTGCCACAACGTCTTAGCAGTGCAGATGGCTCAGTAACTGAGGAACGGCCAAATTACGTGCAGATTTCTGACCGGCGCGCTCAATTTACCGGCTGGGAACTAAACGCGACATTATCCGCTGCAGGATTTCGTAATGATCGAGGAGAAGAACTTCGGGGTGCACGAATTATTTTAGAAAATGCAGTTATGCTGACGAATGCCGCCAATTCAGCAATTCCTCCCACTTATAGTGAATCCATGATCCTTGATCCTGGGGTACCCGCTTTGATCGCTGAAGCAGATGCAAATGAAGGAAGCGGTACCTGGATTCAGCGCTACGGGGATATGGGGACGATGGGGGATAGTGTCAAACTTGAAGTACCCATTGGATCAAATCCGCGTAACATGACCTACCAAGCAACGATTGAATGGGAGTTAAGTTTTGTCCCATCTACCGAATGATCAATGCTCAATCTTATCAAATGGAAGCTGTTGACGCCTATGACAGCTTCCATTCTTGATAGGAAGATAGTGAGTAAATCGCTTGAAAAGCAGTGGGTTTTACTGTTTTTTTGCGGTAGATCACGCTTGCTTCATAATAACCGCGAAGATATAGAGTTCACCTAAACTCGTGCAAAAACTATTCAAGCAGCTTTGAATCAGTTCGTCAGGTTTTGTTCAAAACCAATGATGCCAGCTGAAACAAGAGAAAGGAAACTGTATGAAGAGTAAAAAAAAGAAGTCATATCTGACAGTATTCAGTGCTGGGATTTTAGCAAGCCAACTTTTTGTTTCTCCCGTATTGCTGGCGAAAGAAAGCCCTCAGCCTGATAACTATTCAGAAAATACAAATGTCGAACAGCAACTTGATGACCAAGATTCATCGGCAGCAGAAGACCAAGAGAGTCAAGAAGACGTCAGCAAAGAGCAAACGGAGGACTCGACCGAGTTATCCTCCGAATCAAATGAACCGCTTATGGATTCAGAAACAGCAGATCCCGTTATAGAATCTCTTGATTCGTCTGAAGAAGCAGACTCAACACAAACGACCGAGTCAGCGGAAACGACCGAAATAGAGGAATTAGAGTCCACGGAACCTTCCGAGGAAGAGGAAAAAATAGATGCTGAAACGGAAGATCTAGAAATAGAAACAGAGAACAAGCCAAAAGAGACCGACTTGATTGATGAGTCATTGGCACCAAAAGAAAATGAAATTTCAACTGAGAGCAACGAAAATACTGAAAATGCAAAAAAAGAGGAGCCGAAAACACCTCCGATTATTGCACCTGAGCAAGTAATAAACCCTGTCGTTCAATCACCAGATGCTACTTCTCACTTGAAAAATTCTTTTTATGATGGACGTACCATTGATTTACCAGAGAGTTTTCGGGCAGCGAAGATCGCAGATTCGAATCTGTTAGATTTCACCTTGCCGATATTAGCTGATTATGATGCCCAATGGCAAGCGGCATTGGTCTACGAGATCATCGGGCAAATTGGTGAACTAGAAGAACCATCGACAATGGATGAATGGATCAATGAACGGATCAAAGCGGTTATAGAAGGAAAAGCTAGCTGGAGAGAAAAAGAACAGCAGGTTGAACAATTACAACCGGGGGATCTTTTATATGACGCAAATCAGTTAATCGGTATCTACCTCGCAGATGGTTACCAAGCAAGTTTAGTGACAAATCAAGAAGAGCCAACGAAAACTGCCATCGAAGTTCAGCGGGTTTCAATCGAAGAGCCGCTATCGATCAGACGGCTATCAAATCCTGAATTGGCTACATATGGCGAAAAGCTAGTTACTGAATATCCAGCCCCTTACGAATTTACAGTGAATCAAAAGACCCAGACGTTTATTGAAACATTGGCACAAGAAGCCCAAAGCTTAGGGCAAGAATACGATGTCTTTGCTTCTGTATTAATCGCGCAAGCGATCCTTGAAAGCGGCAGTGGCGACAGCGGGCTTTCAAGCAGTCCCCATTATAACCTTTTTGGGATCAAAGGCAGTTATCAAGGAAACAGCGTGACTTTACCAACAATGGAAGATAAAGGCAACGGAGAACTATTCCAAATTCAAGCCGCCTTTCGTTCCTATTCAAGTTATCGAGATTCGATGGCAGATTATGTCAAATTGATTCGCGGAGGAATCACTGGAAATCCAACCTTTTATCAAGACGTGTGGCGCTCTGAATCAAAAAACTATCTTCGGGCAGCAGATGCTTTGACGGGCACTTATGCGACCGATGTTAATTATAGTAAAAAAATCAATTCACTGATTGCGGTCTATGGATTGACGCAATATGACCAAGTGATCGCAACAGAAACAGGCTTGTTTATCCAAGGAAAAGAACAAATTCCAGAAGAGTATCGCTCCCTCATGACATTTCCAGAATACAACGGTCGTGACTACAATCTTTCTGGTTCGTATCCTGTTGGACAATGTACTTGGTATGTGTTCAATCGGGTGAGTCAATTAGGCGGTCAAGTAGATGACTACATGGGAAATGGTGGTCAATGGGGCAATACCGGACGACGTTTAGGTTACAACGTCAGTCAAACGCCTAAAGCAGGTAGTATGATCTCTTTTGCACCTGGAACAGCTGGATCTGATCCTCGTTATGGTCATGTCGCTTTTGTTGAAGCCGTTGGTCCAAATGGTATTTTGGTTTCAGAAGGAAATGTCTATGGTGGAACCACAATCTCTTATCGCGTGATCAGCAATGAATTGGCGCACTCATCAAGTGTTTCATATATTATGCCAAAATAAGGATGGAGGGCTGGCAATATGAGTAAAAGGCATAGACAAATAGGTCTTCCTATCAGCGGTATCTTTTTGATGGTCCTTTTGCTTATTGCGTTTCTTCAGCCGTATCGACTGGCGTTAGTCAGAGGAACGTCCATGCTGCCGACGATCGAGGATCGACAAGTTGTGCTGATTCATAAAAAGCGCCAGCCAAATCGCTATCAGCTGATCGCTTTCGAACAGGAAGGAAAATTTTTGATCAAGAGAGTGATTGGTGTGCCGGGGGATTCCTTCGTTCGTACACAGGAGCGGTTGTTGATTGGGGCGGAGGATACTGACTTTGATTTTTCATTTATGATCACTGTGAAGGATGAAGCCGTTGAGGCGTTGCCGATTCGGGGGTACCTCAAAGAAGATGAGTACTTTGTCGTTGGCGATGCACTGCTCACTTCAAGTGATAGTAGAGAATTTGGAATCATTTCAAGTAAAACCTTTTATGGTGTGGTGACCACGTTCTTCTGACACATCAGCTTTTTGAAAGGAAGTTTGCGATGATTCATTTCTTGCAACATATCAACGAGACTAAGTTTGTATCAAAATGGATGAATAAAACGAATTTTAGTTTTGATGGAAGGAAGAGACTGTGATTTTTATCTATATTGGGATGATACTGCTTGCCATTGGAGCAGGTAGTATCATCGGTTGGCGATTGTATCGAGAATATTTATTAAGAAAAGTTGAAAAGCAGCTGTCGTCAGATGCTTTATCCAAAAGGAAACTGCGTTTATTTAAGCACAACCTGCGCAGTGGGCACCTGCTAATTTTATTGGGCTGCAGTAGTGCCATAATCGTAAGTGTCTTGCTACTAACAGTTTTTCAGCTGACAGGCGGCATTCATTTGCAAAAGCTGCAAGAAGAAACCAGTCAATTGAAAGAGGAAGTCTTCGCGCTAAGAACTGAACAAACGGAATGGATGCGGATGCCGATTTTTGCATATCCTGAGAACGACTTTTCTTTTGAAGCGATTGATTGGGAGCATTTACTCGTCTCCAATGATCGTGAAGCACAGTTTGCAGCTGAATATGAGTTGGCCTATCAGTTATCACCATATCTAGGTCGCACTGTAGCGATGATTTTTGTTGATCAGCCTTTGCAAGAAATCTCGATTGTTCTATCTAGCAAATTACCATCAATTGATGACTTAAACGGATGGGAAGAGAATTTTTCTCGTCTACTCCATGATATGCAGAACGTTCCCCTGATCACCCAAGGAACCTTCTCTGTCCAATTCTCCAAGGATTCTGATCAGTCCTTTGAGCAGACGATCATTCGTGACGAGAATGGGGTCTGGACCCTTTTAGAACGCAGATTCCCAAACACTGATGCTCAAGAAGTAGCCAACAACGAGAGGAGCGAGAGCATATCGTCTACTCCTCAAACGGATCAAAGTGAAACGATCAATACAAATGAACAAAAAGGCAGTGTGAAAAATTAATGATGAAAAAGAAAAACAAAGGTTGGTTTTCTGCCCAAAAGCTAATGGATGAAGTGAATCAATTATCCATAGAAGAGCTGAATGAATTTGAGGAGACAAATCAAGAAGAGGGAATCGTTGAGGATCAAGGGTCCGCAAAGGCTACCCCTGAAAAAAATGAGGACGAGACCAATCGACCAGCAGACAATGAACTCCCTAAAACCCAGAAAGAAGCAGTAAAACCTGTCGCACAAACTTTCGCAAAACCGATTTCTCACCAAAGAGTGGCTGGAGATCAGCAGAAAGAGCAAAGTGTCAAAAAGATAGCAGTGCAGCAAAAGTCCTCTGGCAACCGTGATAGCTACGCCAAGGATAGTCAACTCGTTGAAGATAAAGGAGAACGTATGGAGAAAGAATTGAGTACAAACCAGACAAATAAGCAAGAGTCAAAAGAACAAGAAAAGGATCATATGATTGAAAATTTATCTTTTGAAATCAAAGAATTGATTTTAGAAAATGAGCAACTACAGGAAGAAAAAAATCAGTTAAAAAAACAGCAGAAGGTAATGGCTCAACAAGAAGCAGAGGCAAAAGAATTAAAAGCTTCGCTAGTAGAAGCGAATAAGAAAGTCAAAGACCTAGAAGAGCAGCTTGCAAAAGTAGATACAGAAAAACTTGAAGTAAAAATCCAGCAATTAGAAGCCAAGTTAGCTGTTCAGCAAGAAAAAGAGCAACAAGAGAAACAAACTTACGAAAAGGAACGCGCTGAATGGACCTTGAAGCGGCAAGAAATCCAGCAGCTGCAAGAGGTAATTGCTGATTTGAAACAGCAATTGGCAGAAAAAGAAGAGCTTGCTGCAAATGTATCAGCTAGCGAATCAAATGAAGAAGTCGCAGAGCTTCAGGCGACAATCGAAGCATTAAGGGAAGAAAATGCAGCCCTACAAATCGAAAACGAGCAGTTCCAAACAGAAATCAGTGAGGTCTTAGTCTTTGCTAGAAGAAAAGCGAATCGCACAATTCAGGAAGCGAAAATCGAATCTGAACGAATGATCCGTACAACAGAAATGCGGATCGATGGGATTCATGATCGTGCCAAAGAGATTCTTTTTGAAGTGAACGAGACGAAAGAAAATGTGATTCACTTGTTTGACGATCTGCATAATCAAGTTCATCAGCTTTCCGATAAAAAATTGCTGTTTGAAGAGCTTGAAAAGTAAGCTTCTACATTTATATGGCAGTTAGTTATAAAAAAACAGTAGATCAGATTTTGATCTACTGTTTTTTTGCGATTCTCCATTATTCGACACTACCATCGTTTGGTTCCGGCGGGTCCGGTGGTGAGGAAGGATTATCCTCACTGCTGGAAGGTGTTGTTGAACCGGGATCCTGACTAGAAGCAGGAGGCGTAACGACCGATGATGAATCATCCTCATCAGGTGTTGTCACTGGTGGTGTTACTTCGCTTGATGATTCTGTTGTACTTGATGGTGTTGATTCGCTACTTTCTGTAGAAGGTGTCGTTGGTTCAACGTAGGAACTGCTGCTGGACGAACTTGGTGCTGAATAGCTTGGTTGGGTGTACGTCCCTTCAAGATAAAGCTCTCTTCCGATCCGTGTCAATCCGTCAGGCATTGTCCAGTCCGTGTTTTCTACAGAAGCAGAAACATAGCGCATCAATTCACGATAGACATCTGAAGCCACATGGGTACTACTATCAGTGATCGGTGTCATTTTGTCGTTGTAGCCTGTCCAAACCGCCAATGAGTAGGAGGGAGTATAGCCGGCAAAGGTAATATCAGGGTAGGCACCATTCGATGTATCCAGTTGTGCTAACTGGTCATCGGTGTAGTTGGACGTTCCCGTTTTCCCTGCTTGGTACAAACCATCGATTTGCGCGTTGGTTCCAGTTCCGACAGAAATAACATCTTTCAAGATATCGGTCACCATGTAAGCTGTCGTATCATCCATTGCTTCTTGACCAGAAACTTTAAAGGATTCTTCGTCTTCTGTACCATCTTGCATGACGATTTTATTGACGTACTGTGGTTCATAATAGGTGCCACCATTTGAAAACGCAGCATAAGCAGCGGCCATTTTCAGACTGGAGATCCCATACTTTGTGCCATCCAATTTATCCGTATTGCTGGAAATCGCATTGGATTGGGTGATCGTATCATATTCGATTCCTAAACCACTGAGAAAGTCTGCGATATTGTCCGCGCCGACTTCATCAAACAGCTTCACTGCCGGCACATTTCTAGACTCTGCTAGAGCGGTCCGCAAGGTGATATTGCCCATATATTGGCGATCCCAGTTGTAAACAGGAATATTCGTCCCTTTATACGTGTAAGGTTCATCTAAAATCATTCTACCCGTGGAATCTTGTAGAAATTGAAAGGCAGGGCCGTAGTCTGTGATTGGTTTGACGGTCGAACCAAAGTCTCGTGCGACATTGACAGCCAAGTTATTTGCTAGAACATCATCAACATTACGGGCACCGATCTGAGCGGTCACCTTGCCTGTGTTGACATCAACTAAGGTAGCGGCAACTTGCATCTTGTCATCTGGGTAATCAACGTAGTCGTCACTGTTGACGATGTCATATAATCGTTTTTGTGCATCGATATCGACATTAGTATAAATATCTAAGCCGTCAGTATACACATCTTTCCCAGTTTTTTCTTTGACTTCAGCGATCACTTCGTTAAAGTAGTTGTCAAAGTATTTCCACTCTTGGTTTTCACGGGGATTGTCTTGCAAGCCTTCTTGAATATCCTCGGCAACGGCCGCATCATATTCCGCTTGTGTGATTTTTTCATTTTCCAGCATTGCACCTAAAACCACATCTCGCCGACTTTTCGCATTATCAGGATGCGCAAATGGGTCAAAAGCTGAAGGGGCATTTGGTAAACCGGCAATCAAAGCGGTTTGCGCAAGGTCTAGTTCAGCTAACGGCTTGCCGTAAAACTTCATTGCGGCCGTTTGCATCCCATATACACCATTGGACATATATACTTTATTGATGTAGTAAGTGAGGATCTCTTGTTTTGATTTCATTTGTTCAAGACGAACCGCCATCCATGCTTCTTGTGCTTTTCGACGTAATGTTTGGTCTTCAGCGCTGGTAGAAAAGAAGGACAGCTTGATCAATTGCTGTGTCAACGTACTTCCGCCTTGCATACCGCCGGTTGTGGCATTGGATAATGCGGAACCGACGATCCGAATCGGATCGACTCCGATATGCTGGTAGAAGCGGCGATCTTCGACAGAGACGATCGCGTCTTCCAGCAGTTGAGGAATCTCACTTGCTGTAATTTTTTCTCTGGTTTCACTACCGAATTCAGTGATCAATTCGCCATTTGACGCATAGAAACGAGAAGAAACCGTTGAATCCAAACGTGTTTCATCAAGTGCAGGCGCATCTTTGGCATACCACCAGAATAGCCCCATCCCGGATAGAATCCCGATACAGCCTAAGAAAAACAGCCCCATAAATACTTTTAAAAGAATACTCCCAATGCTTCGTTTGCCTTTTGCCTTAGGAGGCTTTGGTGCTTTTTTAGCTGTACCTTTTTTAGAATCATGCCGAGAGGTCCTCGATTGTGATCCATTTGCCATACTAATCATTCTCCTTCATCGTTAAAAATTGATCAACTGCTTTTAAATAGGGAATACGCGGCGCAATTGAAGGGATGATTTCAATCCCATTCGTTTCAATATAGGCCAGTGTCATTGATTTTTTTCCCGTTTCTTTTTGCAGGTGCCATTGAGAAACTAAGCACTTGCTATCGAGAAAAAAGCAGCGTTGTAGACTAGAAAACCATAAAAGAACAAAACATAAACCCGCTTGTTCCAAACAGTCTTCCATATGCTTGATTTGGTGTGGATGAAAATTTTTAAAGGGAAATGACGTTTTGTTTTGAGTCTCTTTCGCTTCAAAGTCGATATATTGCCCTTGATAAACCCCATTGTAATCAGTGGTGGATGCCTCACGGAAATAGGCTTCTTTGATTACGGCGGCGCTTCTTCTTGGATAATCTACTTTCACGATTTGAATTGGTGTCGGTTTCTTATGAATGACAGCAAGTTTCCGATTCAAATAATAAAGGTTGCTTTCATTGATCGCTTCTTCAAAACGCATCCCACGATTGGCATACGTTTTTGGCTTTATTAGTTTCTCTTGCATTTTTTGTTTTTTGCCGTCATCATAGGTAGTAGATTGTCCATTCGGGTAACGAATAACCATGTTGTTCACACTCCTAGGCAACATTATACCAAAAAGTCGTTTGGAAAGAAAAGAGATGACCAGAGAAACAATGAAAACCTTATACTTTACTGGCTATCGTAATTATGAATTAGGTGTCTTTCAAGCAAAAGATCCCAAGATTGCAGTTATTAAGAAAGTAATAATGTCGACTTTGACCAATTATGTCGAAGAAGGGTTAGAATGGCTCTTGATCAGCGGGAATCTTGGAGCGGAGCTGTGGTGTGCCGAAGCCGTTGAACAATTAAAACAGACATACCCAGAACTGAAACTAGGAATTATTTTTCCATTTGAAGGGTTTGGTGAAAATTGGAACGAAACAAATCAGCAGGCACTGCAAACAGCGAAGTCATTTGCCGATTATGTCAATGCCACCAGCCATAAGCCTTACAAAGACCCCAGTCAATTAAGAAATCACACGGCATTTTTACTGGAGCATACCGAAGGCGCACTTGTGTTATATGATGACGAATTTCCAGGAAAACCTAATTATTTCTTAAGAGATGCCAAAGCTTATAGTGAGCAAAATCCCTACTTTATTCATCAAATAACAATGGATGACCTACAAAACGCAACATTTGATAGTAATTTACTTTGATTTTCGTATATTTTTTGATAGAATGGTCTAGAAAGTGAAAACCATTTGGAATAAACAATGAGGTGTAAATAATGGCAAATTTAATTTATAGTCCAAAAGATATTCTGCAACAAGAATTCAAAACAAAAATGCGCGGGTATGATCCAGTTGAAGTGGACGAGTTTTTAGATAATATCATTAAAGACTACGAAAGCTACAATAAAGAGATCTTAGCCCTGCAAGAAGAAAATGACCGTCTGACAGCGAAAATCGATCAATTGTCGAAAAACCAAGCGATCGCATCTCGTGTTCAACAAGAAGCGCCGAAAAGCCAAACCGTTACAAACTTTGATATTTTGAAACGTTTGTCTAATCTTGAAAAAGAAGTGTTTGGCAAAAAGCTTGATCGTGAATCAGAACCTGTCACTCGTTCTTCTTCCTACAACAGCAACTATACAAATGCTGATTTTGAAGATGACAACGAAAAAACCCGTCAATTCTAATCTATTTTAGAAAAGATAGTTGTGGTTTTCGGGTAATTGCGGCATAACTCGATTATGCTGAGGAAAGTCCATGCTCGCACAAGCTGAGATGCTTGTAGTGTTCGTGCCTAGCGAAACCATAAGCTAGGGTACTTGAGAAAGTAACGGCAGGAAAAATGGCTAAGGTGTAAGCTATGCCAAAGTATCCTTGAAAGTGCCACAGTGACGAAGCAAGGCGGGAAACCGTCTTGGTGGAACGCGGTAAACCCCTCGAGCGAGCAACCCAAACAATGGTAGGGGCACTTTTTGCACGGAAATGAACGGAGCAAGAAGGCAAGTAATTGCAGATAGATAATTACCCAGTGTTTTCTTCTCCCTGAGGAAAATACGGACAAAACATGGCTTATAGAAAATCACAACCTATCAGGGAATCCTTCCAGCAACGGAAGGTTTTTTTATACCAAGAAGGAGAGCGTTATGACTGAAAAAACATTTAATTGTATTGCCACCGCTGCGAGCGGTTTAGAAGCACTAGTGGGCAAAGAATTACGGGATTTAGGGATCGAGTGTGAGGTTGAAAACGGCCGAGCGCGTTTTAAAGGGACGATGGAGACCATTGCTACCGCGAACTTGTGGCTCCGTACAGCGGACCGTATCAAAATTGTCGTCGGGGAATTTGACGTATTGACTTTCGATCAGCTGTTTGAAGAAGTTAAAGCGTTACCGTGGGAAGACTTTTTACCTTTAGATGCTGAATTTCCGGTAGCTGGAAAATCAATCAAATCAAAATTGTATAGTGTACCTGATTGTCAAGCGATTACCAAAAAAGCAATCGTCAATCGCTTAAGAGAAGTATACCATCGTCCAGCAAGTGTGCCGCTGACTGAAACGGGCGCTTTTTTCCAATTAGAAGTCGCTTTATTGAAAGACCATGCGATGATCACATTGGATACGACTGGCCCTAGTTTGTTTAAACGTGGCTATCGTTTAGAAAAAGGAGGCGCGCCGCTGAAAGAAAACATGGCTGCGGCTTTAGTGATGCTGACAAATTGGTACAAAGACAAGCCGTTTGTCGATCCCGTTTGTGGATCAGGCACGTTGTGCATTGAAGCAGCGTTGATCGGTCACAATATCGCCCCTGGCTTTAATCGGGAATTTGTTTGCGAAACGTGGGATTGGTTCCCAGCAGAAGTATTTGAAAAAGTACGGAAAGAAGCAGATGAAGCAGCAGATTATGATGTCGAATTAGATATTACCGGTTCGGATATCAATGGTCGAATGATTGAGATCGCCCGCAGAAATGCGGAAGAAATCGGTCTAGGAGATTCGATCACCTTCAAACAACAAGCCGTTAAAGACTTTAAAACAGAAAAAGAGTATGGTGTCGTTGTAGCTAACCCTCCTTATGGTGAACGCTTAGGAGAAGAAGCGTCCGTTCAGCGACTGTATCAGGAAATGGGCCAAGTGTTTCGGCCGCTAAAAACCTGGAGCAAGTACTTTTTGACCAGTGACTTGACTTTTGAGACCCATTACGGCGAAAAAGCGACAAAAAAACGCAAATTATACAACGGTGCGATTCGTACCGATCTCTTCCAATACTGGGGACAACGTCCGCCACGCAAAAAGGAGTCTGCTGAATGAAAGAACAAGAATTTCTGAAAGAATTAAAAGAAATCGATCTATTACAACAAGCAATGGGGATCTTAGGCTGGGATAATCAAACAGGGATGCCAGAAAAAGCCAGTGATTACCGTGCGGAAGTTGACAGCTATTTATATGGTCTATACTTTGACAAAAAAGTGGGGGAACCAATCCAAGAAGCGATCAGCTATTTCGGGAAACACCCAGATGAATTATCAGAAGTAGGGAAAGCTGCGTATCAATTAGTCAAAGAAGAATATGAATTGCAAAAAAATGTACCCAATGAGTTGGCGATGGCGGCTTCCGCAGCTACGTCAAAAGCACATACTGCTTGGCTCAAAGCCCGTAAAGAAAAAGATTTTTCTTTATTTAAAGACGCTCTTTCTGAAAACATTCGCTTGACGAAAGAATTGATTCCTTATTGGAAGAAAAATGAGCTGACGAACTATGACGTCTTGTTAAACCAATACGAGCCGAATATGACGGTTGAGATCTTGGATAACGTATTCTCACAAGTGAGAGACGGTATCATGGATATTCGTCGTCAATTGGCTGAAAAAGGAACAGCGCCAGACACTTCGATCCTTTCACGTGAGATGACCGAAGCGCAACAACGTAAATTTATCTCAAAAGTGATCGCCGACTTAGGCTATGACTTTTCTCGCGGCCGTTTGGATAATACGGTCCACCCATTCGCTACGGGGATCAACCACAATGATGTACGGTTGACCACACGCTGGAGCGAAACTGACTTTTCGATGGGACTGTTCGGTGTGATTCATGAAGCTGGTCACGGGATGTACGAGCAAAACATCGATGAGAAATACGAAGGCACGCCTGTTCATGAAGGGGCGTCCATGGGAATCCACGAATCCCAATCGCTGTTTAATGAAATCATTATCGGCAGCAACCGCAATTTCTGGGCAAAGCAATACCCATTTTTCCAAGAATGTGCGGAAGGCACGTTTGATGATGTGTCTTTTGACACTTTCTATGACTCCTTAAAGCACTCAAAAGCTAGCTTGATCCGTATTGAAGCTGATAGTCTGACATATGTCATTCATATTATTATTCGTTACGAGATCGAAAAAATGATCTTTAACGAAACCGTATCGATCGATGAACTGCCAAAAATCTGGAATGACAAATACGAGGAATATTTAGGGATTCGTCCAGAAAATGACTTGGAAGGGATCTTACAAGACGTTCATTGGTCAGGTTCAAGCTTCGGGTATTTCCCATCCTATGCTCTAGGATATATGTATGCAGCGCAATTACTCCACGCCATGGAAAAAGAAATTAATGTCGATGAAGTGTTGGCTTCGGATGATTATTCACCGATTCGTAAATGGCTGACTGAAAATATTCATCAATATGGCGCATCCAAGAAACCAAATGAATTGATTTTAGATGCAACGGATGAATTATTGAATCCTCAATATCTATTAGACTATTTACGCAAGATCTATTTTAGTGTCTATAAAATCAGCGAGACGCAAGATTTCGCTTAAAAGTAACGAGTGGAAAGAAGCTTCGCAAGACGTTGCCGCCCCAATTATTTCATGGGGTGCTCGTCTTGTTGAACTTCTTTTCCTTTTGTATCAATCACCATCGAAAAAAGAAGGCTCGCTGCTTTCATATCGAAAGAAGGAAAAAAATGAAGGAAGAATACAATGTTGCCGATCTTAGCAAAGTAATTGCTTATGCCGAAAGTATTCTGGGGAATGATTACACAGGACATGGGTTTGATCATGTCAAACGAGTGGCTGGGTTAAGTCAAGCCATCATTGATGCCGACGAATTGGCAGTTGATTGCTTTGTCGTACAGGCGGCAGCCTATCTCCATGATACGGTGGATGACAAAGTTGTGGCGGATGTCACAGCGGCGTCTAACGAAGTGCGAGCTTGTTTGACCACAGCGGGAGCCAGTGAAGCACAAACGAAAGAAATTTTTTCTATTATCGAGAATCTGTCTTTTTCAAAAGAACTTTTGCAAGGCGCGCAAGTTGTCTCAGTAGAAGGCCGCGTCGTTCGTGATGCAGATCGTCTCGATGCTTTAGGTGCGATCGGTATTTTACGGACGAGTTATTTTGGTGGCAGTCATCAACACCCGATCCATGTCAGTGACTTAGCCCCAAAGACGTTTCAAAATCATGAAGATTACCGAAAAGGGACGACGGTGATCAATCATTTTTATGAGAAACTATTTTTGCTTCCTGAAAAGATGACCACGGCGTATGGCAAAAAAGAAGCCCAACGACGTGTGGCTTTCATGAAGGATTTTTTAGAAGAATTCTATGCAGAATGGGATGTCTAACTTTGTTTAGAGTTTTTTAAACTAAAATTCGATTATTTCCTTTTTCCTCCTTTGTTCTTTATAATAGTAAGTACAAAGGAGGGATGGAAATGTACTACCAACAGGCATTACAACCGAATGAATTATTGCCAGCGATTTCCAATTCAGGAGAGTGCTTTTTTGTCATTCGGGCTGAGCTACCCATCCGGCAATATCAAATCGCAGTCTATCTTTACGACGATCAATTCTTTTTGTTGCAAGATGATCGCTTGTTTGATCAAATCGACCAAATCTCTAGTGAAACATTAGGGGATGAAGAAGAGATTTTACCATTTATCGAAGAAGCGCTGGAAGAAAACCATTATTTATTAGTGGAAAAAGCGTTTATTCGTTTAGATCTATCTACTTTACAAAAGATGACCGATCTTACTAGTTTCGATATCTTGTTTTATGAATTTTTTGACTCATGGGGGGAAGAAGGATGAAACGGACTGAATACGTAACGCTACAAGACCAAACATTGATCGACCTATTCCAGCAGTTAGGAGAGGATGTTTCGAATCTCGAGCTGATCGATGAAGAAAAGAATATCGATGTGGTGGTTGTGTCGAATAGTGATTGGCAATATTTATTGGAGCAAGTCAATGATGATGTGAAAGAGTCTTTTGCTGATACCTCAGAGACAGACCTGGATGAAGAACTAGCCGACGAATAAACCTTTTTTTAGTTGATAAACTGTTTTACTACGAAAGTGGCGGATGGATCTTTAGAAGGGGTCTAGCAATCAAGGCAGCTTACCAAAAAAATACGAAGCGATCTCATTTCCCGTCAAGAGGAGCAGGATCAATTCGTATTTCTAGGTAGGTTGCTTTTATTTTGTCCGCAGACGAACGTTTTTGACTTTTAAATAGCCGCGAATCAAGTTGACAATCAGTAAAAGAATGCCCACAATCAATGGAATCGCTAATAAGTAAGGCGAGTAAAGGTGGGTTGCTTGCACGTGTTCAAGAGATGTTTTTTCCACTTCATTGATGGCTTGTTGAATGACTTGTAAACTAAATCCTGTCAGAAAACCAGCAATGATGAAAAGGACGAAGCCTAAATAGGGAATATCGGAAGACCGGCGAAAAAGAGCAAAAGCTGCATATAAAACCAAAAGGAATGCCGGTACGCCAAAGGCAAAATAGGGATTTAACATGGTTTTTTAACCTCCTTTTCTTTTATGATACTCCAAAATTTACGTTTTGGGAAATAGCGTGTAAGATAAAAAGAAAACGTGAAGGAGTTCTTTATGTCCGCTTATATTACCCCAATAAAGGTTGCCTTGCTGGTTTTTCCTTTCCTAGCATTGGCGATATCAATGATTTTTTTTGTTATCCAATATCGAAAATACGGTCGTTTTATCTTGTCACGCGCACTGGTTCTGTATTCATTTGTCTTCTATTTATTGTGCGCCTATTTCTTAGTTATCCTACCATTGCCCTCGATCGAAGAGGTAGCGCAGATGACTGGTCCTAAGATGGAATTGCAGTTAGGGGCATCGTGGCAACATTTTGTCCAACAGACCGTCTTAAACATTCACGATCCGCAAACCTATCTTCCCGCTATGAAGCAGGGGGTCTTCCTTGAGCCACTCTTTAATTTATTGTTGACCTTACCATTTGGGGTCTATTTGCGTTATTACTTCAAATGTTCCTTTTTAAAAACACTCGTTATTACGTTTTGCCTGACGTTGTTTTTTGAATTAACGCAGTTGACGGGACTGTATTTTATTTATCCTCGTCCGTATCGCTTATTCGATGTCAATGATCTCTTTGTCAATACAGTTGGAGGGCTTGTGGGCTGGACGATCGCCCCACTTTTTACGTTCTTATTGCCATCAAGGGAAGAGATGGATGCCGATTCTTACGCCAAAGGCACTCGGGTGACTGTGACACGAAGGGTGTTTGCTTGGTTGATCGACTGGGGAATACTGAATGTGGTCAGTTTTATTGTGGTGATCGCTGTTCGTTTGCTCACTCAACAGACGGTACGGGACTTTAGTGGGGACTATTGGTACTTTGCTCTTGAAGTGTTGCTGTACTTTGTGTTGTTGGCTTACCTTGCCAAAGGACAAACGATTGGAAAAAAACTCGTACGAATCAAAATCATGCAAGAAGGCCGTGAGCGTGTCAGCTTGGGGGCTTTATTGAAACGCTATGGTTTGTTTTATCTGATTTATGCCAGCATCAGTCGGGTCAATATCTTTTTCGCACCGTTTCTTGAGTCCAACAATCTGCTGCTTTTAGTCGTTAGTTTGTTGATGGTAGTTATTTTTGGGTTGATCCAGTTTGGTTTTTACTTGAATCTCTTGTGGGCAGCAATAAAAAAAGAAAGCCGCTTTTTCTATGAACGCCGCAGTGCAACGTATACTATCAGTACGATCGATCCTCAATCGATTACAAAAGAAAGTTAGGAAAACAAGGCAACATATGCTATAATCCAAAGGATGCTAAAAGAAAGAAGGTGTTTGAATGTCTTTTGAGTCATTTAAATTTCAACCATTTATTTATGAAGCACTTGCTGATAAAAAGTTCTCTAAACCAACAGAAGTGCAAGAAAAACTGATACCTGTTATCCAAAAAGGACGCAGTGTTGTAGGGCAATCACAGACCGGAAGTGGTAAGACCCACACATTTTTACTGCCGTTGATGGATAAAATCGATGCCGAAAAAGATGAAGTGCAAGTAGTGATCACTGCACCGAGTCGTGAATTAGCCACGCAAATCTATCACGCCGCAAAACAAATCGGCGGATTTCATGATCCTGAAATTCGAGTGTCAAATTTCGTCGGAGGAACGGATAAGCAACGTCAATTAAGCCGTCTGCAAAATCAACAGCCCCATGTCGTGATTGGGACACCTGGTCGTATCTTGGATATGATCAACGAACAAGCGTTAGGGGTTCACACTGCCAATGTATTTGTCGTGGATGAAGCAGACATGACCTTGGATATGGGCTTTTTGGAAGAAGTCGATCAAATTGCGGGGCGTTTGCCTGAGAAACTACAAATGCTGGTTTTCTCCGCAACGATTCCAGAGAAATTGCGCCCATTCTTGAAAAAATACATGGCCAATCCATTGATCGAAGAAATCAAATCGAAAGCAGTCATCTCTGATACGATCGAGAATTGGTTGATTTCTACCAAAGGGAAAAATACCAATAAATTGATCTATCAATTATTGACTACAGGCCATCCCTATCTTGCCATCGTTTTTGCCAACACGAAGAGCCGTGTGGATGAAATTACGGATTACTTAAAGGAACAAGGCTTAAAAGTAGCGAAGATCCACGGCGACATCAGTCCTCGTGAAAGAAAACGGATCATGCGCCAAGTGCAAAATTTGGACTACCAATATGTTGTCGCAACAGATTTAGCTGCGCGAGGAATTGATATTGAAGGGGTTTCTCATGTCATCAATGCTGAGATTCCAGCTGATTTGGATTTCTTTATCCACCGTGTTGGTCGGACCGGTCGAAACCAAATGGATGGGACCGCGATCACTTTATATGATCCAAGCGATGAAGGGGCAATCCAAGCCATCGAAGATCTAGGGGTTGTTTTCCAACCGAAGGAAATCAAAAATGGCGAGATCGTTGCGACTTACGATCGGAATCGTCGGCAAAAGCGGGAAAAATCTCGTGACGAATTAGACCCAACCTTGATTGGCTTAGTCAAGAAAAAGAAGAAAAAAATCAAGCCTGGCTACAAGAAAAAAATTCAATGGGCTGTTGATAAGAAGAACAAAGAAAAACGGAAGATCGAACGTCGTCAAACGACTCGAACCGCCCGCAAAAACAAGAAAAATTCGAATAGCTAATGCATACCAAAACAGCAGTCAAGGAAGAGAACTACTCTTCCTTGGCTGCTGTTTTTAATTGTTTGGTCATTTCTACACACAATACGCCATCTTCAGCATAGGGTTCAGATGTTTTTTGATACCCACAGGATTCATAAAACGCACAAGCGTCGATCTCTGCGGATAACACTGATTGGAGGGCACCCTCTTGGGCACCACGCATTTCGAGATAATGCAATAATTTGGTGCCGTATCCTTGGTGCCGATAGGCCTTAGCTACGCAAAAGCGATCAGGTTGCAGAGTGTTCGGTGAAGAGAATTGATAGCGAATGGTCGCGATCGGGATGCGTCCATCTAACCAAAGATAGTATGGGCAAGTTTGGTCTTTTTCATCAAATTCCCAATCTATAGGAATGTGCTGTTCTTCCACAAAAACGGCTTGCCGCAGGGCGAAAACCGCTTGTAGCATCCACGGACTGCGTCCAAAATAAAGCATCAGTCGTTTTCCTCCTTTTTCGTGGTATACTCGTTATATAGTAATTGTAGCAGATGAGAGGAGAAATGACGTGGATTTTTTTGAGGCGTTACAATGGTCAAATTGGAAGACACTGTCCTTTGAAATCAAAGAACAGCTGATCCAGCAAATTTTAATGTATTTTGTCAGTCCTTTAAAGGAGATCACCGATGTCCATTTTAGTCAGTTGACGTATGCAGGATTGAAATGTGCTACCTTTGAATTAACGATCGATGGCGAAGACTTTGTCTTTATACCAGGGAACTCTGAGGCGATCTTAGGTTGGGATCTCGGTGTGCAAGGATTACCAGCTACTTGCTGGAGTAAAAATTGGCAGTCACCACCCAACGAGATCATTCGCCAGCTGGAAACAATCTATGAGTTAGAAACCAGCCAGGATTGGGGGATTTTTGTCAATGAGTCTACGAGCCCTTTGCGCAAAG
This sequence comes from Enterococcus sp. 6D12_DIV0197, assembly GCF_002174385.1. Taxonomy (NCBI): domain Bacteria; kingdom Bacillati; phylum Bacillota; class Bacilli; order Lactobacillales; family Enterococcaceae; genus Enterococcus; species Enterococcus sp. 6D12_DIV0197. Next base: position 2,177,424 of record NZ_NIBN01000001.1, on the reverse strand, counting down.
CTGTGATTGATCCTATGCTAGTCCAAAAAAGTTCTCTGCCTGCTGGCGCAAGGTATATCGGGCAGTTAAATACAATCACTGGGGAGTTTCACGGGTTAGTCGATCAATTCAGTGCTTTCGAAAAAGAGCTAAAGGCACAATTCACAGCACCAGCGTCCTTTGAGGAAAGCTTGCGTTGGGAATTACCCGCTTTTTATCACGAAGAGAATCGCTATTTTGCTGCACTCGAGCCGTTATCGGAAACCTATCAGTTATTTACCCACGAATCCGTCAGTCAAACAGAATTGAAACAGCAGTTAGACAAACAAGGCTTTCAGCTGCTATCAGAGGATCAATGGGAATACGTTTGCGGTGCTGCGACTCGGCGACTTTTTCGCTGGGGCAATGAAAAGTCCTGCGACGATGGTGTCTCTTTGTCAACCGCTGAATTGCTTGAACCGAATTTATTTGGCTGCACCTATGGGCTTGCGGATGCTTGGGAGCTGACAGATGGCTTGTCTTTAAAAATGGAGAACTGGCAGATTTGTGGGCATCCTTTATTCGATGCCTTGCCATATGCCAGTTATTACCGTTCACGGAAAATGCTGCAGCCAGATCAAAAGCTTTCTCCCCAGAGCTATCGTTACCGCAAAGCGATTCTGATCAACAAAGAACGGATTTGAGGATTGACTTTTTCGAAACATTTCCTTATACTTTGAATGACGAAGGATATGGTCGGTTTGATGATTCATTACAGAAAGTTTTTCACTGCTGAGAGAAAAACATGAATTCGGACGGATTGCTCCCTTTGGTGCTCAACTGCAGCAGAAATGTTGCCGTCCACTCCGCGTTAACGAGTCTAAGAGGTAATGAGTCACATCATTGCAAGCAAGGTGGTACCGCGTATCGACGTCCTTGCTCTGCAATGGTGTTTTTTTATCGTCAAAATGACTCTACAGGAATAAGAGCGCCTTACCAGCAATTTTGTCAGCCCCTGTATCTTAAGCGAACACAGAAGAAAGTAGGAGAATAACGTGAAACAATTATCCAGTGCAGAAGTACGCCAAATGTTTTTGGACTTCTTTCAATCAAAAGGACATTCCATCGAGCCGAGTGCGTCCCTTGTTCCAGTCAACGATCCAACCTTATTATGGATCAATTCAGGGGTGGCAACGCTAAAAAAATATTTTGATGGCAGTGTTGTTCCTGAAAACCCAAGAATTACCAATGCGCAAAAATCGATTCGGACTAACGACATTGAAAACGTTGGGAAAACAGCAAGACATCATACGATGTTTGAAATGCTAGGCAACTTTTCAATCGGCGATTACTTCAAAAATGAGGCGATCCATTGGGCATGGGAGTTTTTGACCTCACCAGAATGGATGGCTTTTGATCCAGACAAATTATATGTCACGGTTTATCCAAAAGACACAGAAGCAAAACGGATTTGGGCAGAAGAAGTCGGCTTACCACCAGAGCATATCGTTGAGATTGAAGACAACTTTTGGGACATCGGTGCAGGACCTTGTGGACCGGATTCAGAGATTTTCTATGACCGTGGTCCTGAGTTTAATGACGTAGCGGAAGATGATCCCGAAAACTACCCTGGTGGCGAAAATGAACGCTATTTGGAAATCTGGAATCTGGTCTTTTCAGAATTCAATCATCAACCAGATGGCTCCTATGAACCACTACCACATAAAAACATTGATACGGGGATGGGGCTGGAACGAATGGTTTCCATCGTTCAAAATGCACCAACCAATTTTGAAACAGACTTGTTTCTGCCGATCATTAATGCAGTGGCAGATTTAAGCGGTCGTGTGAACTACGGCGACAGCAAAACGACAGATATCTCCTTTAAAGTGATTGCAGACCATATCCGCGCGCTTTCTTTTGCGATCGGCGATGGGGCACTTCCTTCAAATGAAGGCCGTGGCTATGTTTTACGTCGTTTATTACGTCGTGCAGTCATGCATGGGAAAAAATTAGGGATCGATACTGCCTTCTTATACAAATTAGTACCGATCGTTGGCGAGATCATGGAAAGCTACTATCCTGAAGTACTAGAACAGCAAGAATTTATTGAGAAAGTGATCCGCAACGAGGAAGAACGTTTCCATGAAACGATCAATGAAGGGTTAGATATTTTAAATCAAGTGATCGCCCAAGTAAAAGCAGACGGTCAAGATACGTTAGCTGGTCAAGATATTTTCAAATTGTATGACACTTACGGCTTCCCAGTTGAATTGACAGAAGAAGTGGCGGAAGACGAAGGGTTGAAAGTGGACCACCAAGGGTTTGAACAAGAAATGGATGCACAACGTGCCCGCGCTCGTGCGGCTCGACAAACGGAGCTTTCAATGGGCGTACAATCCGCTTTATTGACAGATATCAAAGTAGACAGCCGTTTCGTTGGCTATGATTCACTTGAAGCAAACAGCAAATTATTAGTGATCATCCAAGACGAAGCGTTACATGATTCTGTTTCGACAGGTGAAGCAAAACTGATTTTTGCCGAAACACCATTTTACGCAGAAATGGGTGGACAAGTTGCGGATACAGGCACGATCGTAGCAGAAGATGGTACGATTGTAGCGGAAGTGACGGATGTCAAAAAAGCACCGAACGGTCAGTTCTTGCATACTGCTACAATCAAAGCGCCACTAAAAGAAGGCGTGAACTATTTCTTACAAGTGGATCAGCATCGTCGCAATAAGATCATTAAAAATCATACGGCGACTCACTTATTGCATAAAGCCTTAAAAGAAGTATTAGGCAGCCATGCGAACCAAGCAGGTTCATTAGTTGCTCCAGGACATTTGCGCTTTGACTTTAGTCATTTTGGGCAAGTGACCAGCGAAGAGCTGAGCCAAATGGAACAAATCGTCAACCAGAAAATTTGGGAAGCTCTTCCTGTTGTGACGATCGAAACGGATATCGATACCGCAAAAGGCATGGGAGCGATGGCACTCTTTGGTGAAAAATATGGGCATGACGTTCGCGTCGTCAATGTTGCCGATTGGTCGATCGAATTATGTGGGGGAACCCATGTAGCAAATACGGAGGATATCGGTATTTTCAAAATCGTTTCTGAATCAGGGATCGGTGCTGGTGTTCGTCGGATCGAAGCAGTGACTAGTCAAGAAGCTTATACGTTATTGCATGAAGAAGAAGCGCAATTAAAAGCAATTGCAGGGATCGTTAAATCCGCCCAATTAAAAGAAGTCGTTGCCAAAACAGAACAACTGCAAGCGCAGCTGCGTGAATTGCAAAAAGAAAACGAAGCTCTTGCCAGCAAGTTAGCAAACCAGCAAGCAGGGGATGTTTTCAAGGATGTCAAAGAAGTAAATGGTCTGCGTCTGATCACAGCAAAAGTGACTGTAAAGGACATGAACCAATTACGTCAACTAGCTGACCAATGGAAACAAAAAGACCATTCTGATATTTTAGTGTTAGCTACCGCGAATGATGGCAAAGTGAATCTTTTAGCTGCCATGAACAAAGCAGCCAACGAAAAAGGATTGAAAGCAGGCGATTTGATCAAAGAGATCGCACCTAAAGTTGGCGGCGGCGGTGGCGGTCGTCCTGATATGGCACAAGCCGGCGGGAAGAATCCAGAAGGAATCGCAGCAGCACTTGAGACAGCAGCAGCGTGGTTAGCTGCCAAGTAAGCACACTATGGTTGAATCTGTACCCGCGAGTTCCTTTCCTTCTAAGAAGATAGGTGAAAGAGGAGCGTAGGTCTTTAACACATTCCTTTTTTGAACGAAGATGACGGAGGGGGAGACCCTTCCGTTATCTTTTTCCTTTTTTCCTACGTGTTATCTGAAAATGCGTTTGATAATTGAAGGGAATTCGCTTTTTTTTCGAAAAAACGATACGAATAGTTGTTTAATTGAATTCCTTCGGGGTAAAATAAGAAAGATGGTTTTTTGAGAGGGTGATGATTTGCTAAACTTTTTTTTAAATCGCAGCAAAAAAAATGGTGTCTACGAACGTACAGCCATCGGGAAGTTAGCAGGAAGCCTCGGGTTGCTTTCCAACTTACTATTATTTGCTGGGAAATTTATCATTGGCTTATCTGCCCAGTCTGTTTCGATTATGGCAGATGCCATCAACAGTCTTTCAGATACCGCTTCGTCTATTTTAACATTGATCGGTTTTCGGATCTCTGCGAAACCAGCCGACAGTGAACATCCATATGGTCATGAGCGATTTGAATCCATCAGTGGGTTTGTAGTATCTTTGATCATCACGTTTGTTGGCGGCCAATTTCTCATCAGATCTGTGCAACGCATCATGGAACCGACGAGTATCCGTCTTTCACCACTATTGTTTATCGTTTTGGTTTTATCGATTTTGATCAAAATCTGGCAGGGAGCGATGTACCGCAAACTGGCGAACCTGATTGGCTCTCAAACACTTAAAGCCAGTGGGCAAGACAGTCTCAACGATGTGTATACAACGGGTGCGGTTTTGTTTTCAGCGACGATCGAGTGGTTGACTGGCCTACGTATCGATGGCTTTGTCGGCTGTCTGATTGCCTTGTATATTTTGATTAGCGGAATCAAAATGATTCGTTCCTTTATCAACGAATTATTAGGGGCACGCCCAACGCAAGAAGAAGTAGCTGCCATGGAGCAGCGCTTGGATCACTATCCGACGATTCTCGGTTACCATGATTTACTGGTTCATAATTATGGACCGAAAAATCGCTTTGCCAGTGTGCATATCGAAGTGGATGAAACGTGGTCTTTACGAGAAGCGCATGAGGTGATTGATGCGATTGAACAAGATTTTCGCCAATCTTTAAAGGTCGACCTTGTCTGTCACCTTGATCCAGTACCAATTCAAGATCAGCAGTATCGGTATTTAAAAAAAGAAGTGTCAAAGATCATTCGCTTCGTTGATCCGCAGTTACGGATGCATGATTTTCAGGTCAAAGGAGATCTGTTGGCTTTTGATTTAGTGATTCCCGCAAAATCGGCGTATAGTGATCAAGAAATCGAAGAAATGCTGAAACAAAAAATCAAAGAAACACTAGGGGACTATGAATTGAAGCTTGCTTTCGATCATAGTTACCTATTATAGGGTTACAGGATATAGGAGGAAACTATGATAAAAATGGATATGAGCATGATTTCCACGGTATTATTGGCACTTTTGTTTATTAATACGATTGCTGCCTTTATTACTGTTTTTCGGAAACCACGCTCGATTGCAAGTGTCTTTGCTTGGATGATGACGTTGGTATTCATCCCCGGCATCGGGTTTTTGTTGTACTTGTTTTGTGGTCGGGGGATCGACGGAGAAATTATTTATAAATTTAGTGAGCACCACCAAAGTAGGATCAATGAGTTGAATCAAATCATCAAAGTGCACAATTATTCTTTTCCTGAACATCCTTACTCAGATGACAATCATCTATTAGAGCGCTATTTTAAGAACCTTGATGAATCGCCCTTGACTAAAGGAAACAAAGTAGAATTTTATACTGATGGAAAAGAAAAATTTGCAGCATTGTTTGAGGACATGAAGCAAGCAGAAGATAATCTGCATGTGGAGTATTATTCGTTTTTTAATGATGAGATCGGTGGCCAATTCTTGTCAATCTTGATCGATAAAGCCCGTGAAGGTGTTGAAGTGCGTTTGGTCTATGATCCATGGGGGTCACCGAAGGCCAATCGGAAATTCTTTCAACCGTTGATTGATGCCGGTGGAAAAGTCGTGCCTTTCATCACTTCGAAGAACCTAATCCGCAACACACGATTGAACTACCATCTACATCGAAAAATCGTTGTGATCGACGGTCAAATCGGATGGACTGGCGGCTTTAATGTCGGCGATCAGTATTTAGGGAAAAAGGCCAAATTTGGCTATTGGCGAGACACCCATGCGAGAATCGTAGGTACTGCCAGTTTTACACTACAAGAGATTTTTATTCGTGACTGGAACGCATCTGTAAAAAGAGAAGAGGATCAGCTGGAATACGAGGATCGCTACTTTATTCTACCGCCGAAAGAGCGCTCTGGAAATGTTGATTTGCAGATCGTCGCTGATGGGCCTGAAAGTGAGACCCAAATTCTCAAAGGCGGTTTTGTAAAAATGATCTTAGCTGCCAAAGAATCGATTTGGATCCAAACGCCTTATTTGATTCCTGATGACAGTATGATGAACGCATTGGAAATTGCCATCCACTCAGGTGTAGACGTCCGAATCATGATTCCATGTATGCCTGACCACCCATTCATTTATCGGGCAACACAGCATTATGCCAATTACTTGCATCGCCGTGGTGCAAAAATCTACATCTATAACAATGGTTTCCTCCATGCGAAGACGGTCATGATGGATGATACCATTAGTTCCTTTGGGACGACGAATCAAGACATTCGGAGTTATGCCTTGAATTTTGAAGTCAATGCCTTCGCCTACGATCACGATGTCACGCAAACGTTGAAAGGCTTCTTTGAAGAAGATATGGCACAATCAACATTACTGACGGATGAAATTTTGGCGAAGCAATCTTACTGGTTGCGCTTCAAACAAAACTTCTCTCGGTTATTGTCTCCGATCCTTTAATTTCATCGCTTTTGCTAATCCTTGGCGTGCCAAATGGTCGGCACCTTTGTTTTGACTCTCAGGGACCCATTGGATGATTGCTAAAGCGAACTGTTTCAACAAGTATTGAATTTCTGTTAAATAATCAGAAAAAGCAGGGTTTTTGGTATAATTCTTGTCGATGGTCTGCGCAACGACTTTGCTGTCGGTATAGAGCATAATTGTCTGTTCCTGTAAACCTTTGTCAATCAGCAGCTGCAACGCGTTGACCATCACAGCGAACTCTGCTTGGTGGTTGGTTGAATCAGGTAGCGGAAACGCAATTTGTTCATGCAGATCAGTACCGACAATGACGATTCCACCGCCACTAGGGCCGGGGTTGCCTTTCGTGGAAGCATCAAGATAAACTTTTAACATTGTCTCACCCTTTTTTGATATGATAAAGATAGTATACTAGAAATTTTATGTTGTGAGGAACTTTTATGAAGCGTAAATTGTATTGGCAACCGGAAGCTGCTACAGCGATCATTTATTGGTCGTTTACTATGATGATATTATTTATCAGTTTGATTCTTTCGTTAGAAAATACCAGACCTTATTGGAAAAGCAACCTCGTTTTAGCCGTCTTTTTCTTTTTTGTATGGTTAGGGATTCACCGAAGCATGCTCATCAGGAATGATTTGCTCCTGATTCGCTATGCGCGCTTATGGAAGAAAAGCCTTATTTCTTTACCTGAGATAGAAAAATGGCAAATTATAAACCGTTTAATAAGCATTACCGATCATCAAAAAACGTATACCTTCACGTTGCGTAAAAAAGATGTGGCATGGTTAGAAACTTTTTTTCAAGAAAAAATCCCTGAAAAAAGGGTGCAGATCGAAACCAACGAGTAATTCATAGGAATCTAGAAAGCAACGATCACTCCTTTTGGCGTTACAGCCTTAGGAGGGACGTTGTTTTTTGTTTACATAAAGGATTCGTGAAACTTCTTGTAAAAGTGTGAAAAATCACTCTTTCTTTCTGAATAAAATCAAGTATAATAAGAGCATAGCAAACAAAATACATTTTAAAGTGCTAAATAGTTCGTGAATTGAGGGTAAAAATGAAATCAGATATCGAAATTGCACAAGAATCAATGCCTAAACCGATTATTGAAATTGCTGAACCACTTGGTTTAACAGGCGATGACCTGGAACTTTATGGCAAGTATAAAGCAAAAATCGAATGGTCGGCAATCACCGAAAAAGCAAACAATCCGCTGGGTAAACTCATTTTAGTCACAGCGATCAGTCCGACACCCGCTGGAGAAGGCAAGTCAACCGTGACCATTGGACTTGCAGATGCGTTAAATCAAATCGGCAAGCAAACCGTCATCGCCTTACGTGAGCCATCTTTAGGACCAGTAATGGGCATAAAAGGCGGCGCCACCGGCGGCGGCAAAGCACAAGTGTTGCCGATGGAGGACATCAACTTACACTTCACTGGCGATATGCATGCGATCACAGCAGCAAACAATGCCTTGTCTGCATTGATCGATAACCATATCCAGCAAGGCAATGAGTTGGGGATCGACGGACGTCGGGTCACATGGAAACGGGTTGTCGATTTGAATGATCGAGCGTTACGACAAGTGATCGTCGGTCTAGGGGGACCGTTACAAGGCGTTCCCCGAGAAGACGGTTTTGACATCACCGTTGCTAGTGAAATCATGGCGATTTTGTGCTTGGCAACAAGCATTGATAATTTAAAAGAGCGATTAGGAAAGATTTTAATTGGTTATTCTTTTGAGAAACAACCGATTTACGTAAAAGATCTGGCGGTCCAAGGTGCTTTAGCCTTACTTTTAAAAGATGCCCTCAAACCGAATCTTGTTCAAACGATTGAAGGAACCCCTGCGCTGATCCATGGCGGACCTTTTGCAAATATCGCTCATGGGTGTAATAGTGTCATCGCAACCGAGACGGCTTTGCACTTAGGCGAATACACGGTGACCGAAGCTGGGTTTGGTGCTGACTTAGGGGCAGAGAAATTTCTTGATATCAAAACACCGAACATATCAAAGGCACCAGATGCGATCGTAGTAGTAGCGACGATCAGAGCACTGAAGATGCATGGTGGGGTCGCTGTGGCTGATTTAGGGACAGAAAACTTAAAAGCATTAGAGTTAGGCTTCAGTAATTTAAAGCGACATGTTGAAAACATGCGTAAATACGGGATTCCAGTTGTCGTTGCGCTTAATGAGTTCTCACAAGACACCGAAGCGGAGCGAACATTAGTCGAAACCATTTGCCAGCAAATCGACGTCACCATCGCACGGACAGCCGTTTGGGCAGACGGTGGTGCAGGTGGAACGGATCTAGCAAAAGCAGTGGTTCAAGTAATCGAGGAAAAACCTGCCAACTATCAACGCTTGTATACCGACGATTTGCCTTTAGCGGATAAAGCATCTTTGATCGTGCGGGAAATCTATGGCGGGGTAGAGGTTGAGTTTGCGCCGAAAGCCAAGGCACAGTTGCAAAGCTTCAAAGAACAAGGCTGGGATCAGCTGCCGATCTGTATGGCAAAAACCCAGTATTCCTTCAGTGATGATCCAAAGCGATTGGGCGCACCAGATGACTTTACAGTAACGATTCGCGAATTCGTGCCAAAATTAGGGGCTGGCTTTATCGTAGCCTTGACAGGTGCCGTGATGACGATGCCAGGATTACCGAAGAAACCTGCCGCCATCAATATGGACGTGACTTCTGATGGCCAAGCGATCGGTCTTTTCTAAAAGAGCTATCACAAACAAAGAAGGCATTCGCGGCATTTGAAACGGAAAAACGGAAAGAGATGATTTGAAAGGACGGGTGCAAGCGGCATTCGTCTTTTTCTCGTTCATTAGACGTGATGGAAGATAAAAGTAGGGATTCTTGTTATAATAATCAAGGAAGCAAGCAAAAGTCTATTTTCTTTCTTTTGATAATCAAGTATACTTAACCAATTGAGGTGATCTTTGTCAATGGAGCTACATCTAACTAGGAGGACTGGTTTTTATGGAATGGGCAGTCCCTTGGAGGTCATGCAAGGAAAAAAAAGAATCGCTGCCATCAATCATCAGCAAACGATTTTTTTGGCGCTGGCTGAGCAGACGCCGATTCGTGTGCGCATGTTTTTTTTAGAAAGTCAGCCTTTTCAGTTACCAAAAGGCCAATCAGCGCTCAAGCTGGAGGTCGTGATGAATCCTGCGCTTAAAAGAATATATATCGGCTTTTATTTAAGCCTTTTTCTCATGATGGGGGTATTGGGCTTATTATCCATCTCCCTTTACTCGTTGCTTTTTGTCGGTGTGTATTTAGTGGCATATTTTGTCTTTGTTTTGATTTATTTAAAAAAAGCGTATCTTATCAAGGAGGTTCCTCATGGCTAGTGGTGCAGATCAATTTTTGAGCAGTTTTAATCGAATCGAAAAGCGGCTTCGTGACGAATTGGATAATCCGCGGAATATGGGTTTTTCTGAAATGGTTCGTCGCTTGTCAAAAAGCAAAAATATCAATGTCAGAAGAGCAGAAGATGATCTATTACAAATGGCTCAGCTGCGCAATGCCATCGTACATGAAAAAATCGGAGAAAACTTTGTCATTGCGGAACCGAATGAATGGGTTGTCAATCGCATCCAAGAAATTGAACGCTCCTTACTGGCACCTGAAAAAGTCATGCCGCGTTTTGCGAAACGAGTGACTGGTTTTGAAAAGCACCTGCCATTACCAGAGTTATTGAAAATCGTTGCCCAAAAGCGCTATTCACAATTTCCGATCTATGATAATGGTCGATTTTTGGGCTTGATCACCTTGCGGATGCTGGGATACTGGTTAGCGAAAGAAAGCCTCCATGGTGAAATCAAGTTGGCAGGCAGAACGGCAGATGAATTATTAGCAGGAGATGGGAAACGATCGAATTATTGTTTCGTGTCGGCTGAAACGACCATCGTAGAAGTGGAAGAATTGTTTCAAAAAAATGCCCTGCTTGAGGCGGTTTTGATCACCAAGGATAAAAATCCGAATGGAAATCTCTTGGGCATCATCCGTCCGCGAGATATTTTTAAAGAAGAAAGAGTGGAAAATTTATGATCGCGTTGTTTTTTTTGTTAAGTGCTGTTGTCATTGGCTTGGATCAATGGCTGAAAATTTGGATCGTTGCCAATTATCAACTGGGTGAAACACATTCTCTGATCGACAATGTGTTGTCCCTGACCTATCTTCAGAATACGGGCGCAGCTTGGAGTATTCTAGAAGGAAAAATCACCTTTTTTGCGATCATCACCGTTATCGCGGTTGCTGTTGTTGTTTACCTATTGTTTCGCTACCAAAAAAGCAGTCTATGGTTTCGTTTCGGACTGGCGTTTGTTCTAGGTGGGGCGATCGGTAATTTTATCGATCGGTTGCAGCATGGCTTTGTGGTCGATATGTTCCAGCTTGATTTTATCAATTTCCCAATTTTCAATATCGCTGATATGTCATTAGTGTTCGGGGTGATCTTGATTTTTATTTATGCACTGGTAGATGACGAAGCAAAAGGGAAACAAGGAGAATCAAATGGAAAAGCAAATTGAAGTAATCATTAAAGAAGAAAAAGGGCGGGTCGACAAAGTGTTGGCTGAACGCTTGCCAAATCATAGTCGGTCACAAATCCAGCAGTGGCTAAAAGAAGATGCGGTCACATTGAAGGGCAAAACGGTTCGGGCAAATTATAAGGTAAAAGCAGGTGATCACTTGATCATCCAAGTACCAGAACCTGAAGTTGTAGACTTACAACCAGAAAATATTCCTTTGACGATCGTCTATCAAGATGCTGATGTGGCAGTCATCAACAAACCGCAAGGGATGGTGGTTCATCCATCCGCTGGGCATCCAAATGGCACCTTGGTTAATGCGTTATTGTACCATATGGATGATTTATCCACGATCAATGATGTTGTTCGGCCAGGAATCGTTCATCGAATCGACAAAGATACGTCGGGTCTGTTAATGATCGCCAAAAATGATCAGGCACATGAGTCGTTAGCGAAACAATTGAAAGACAAAACATCGTTACGCAAGTACGTAGCATTGGTTCATGGTACGATCAGCCACGAAAAAGGCACCATCAATGCACCAATCGGTCGCTCAAAAGTCAATCGCAAAATGCAAGCCGTGATCGAAAATGGCAAACCCGCTGTCACTCACTTCACCGTGTTGGAGCGCTTCGAGCAGTTCACCTTAGTAGAACTACAGCTGGAAACAGGAAGAACCCATCAAATAAGAGTCCACATGCAGTACATCGGTTTTCCGCTAGCTGGCGATCCGCTATATGGACCTAAACGCACGCTAAAAGGCAATGGGCAGTTTTTACATGCCAAGCTTCTAGGCTTCACCCACCCAACAACAGGCGAGTCGCTAGTCTTTGAAGCGCCATTACCAGAGCTGTTCGCCGACACGTTAAAAAAATTGCGAAAAAATGATTGATTTTTTTGTGTGAGAACTGTATAGTAATTGTAACAACTAAATAGCTCCTTTAAATGTAGTCCCGTGAGGCTAAGAAGGAATGAGTAAGCAGACGACTCCCGCGTTGGAGATTCGAACCCTTACTAGATGATAACGTGTACCCAAAATCCACAGAATGGGATTTTAGGCAACGATCGGAAAACATGACTCCTACCTCAAGCAGGTAGGAGTTTTTTTATGTTCAAAATTAGGAGGGAATAACATATGGCAGCGAAAGAAGTAGTAGATGCAGTAACAATGAAACGAGCGTTAACGCGGATCACCTATGAAATTATTGAAAGAAATCGCGGCATTGATAACTTGGTGCTGGTAGGGATCAAAACCCGCGGCATCTATATCGCGCAACGAATAGCAGAACGTTTAAAACAACTAGAAGGCGTAGAAGTACCTGTCGGTGAATTGGACATCACCTTGTACCGAGATGACAAAAAGACAGAAGATGATCCAGAGATCCATTCATCAGACATCCCGACTGCCATTGATGGTAAAGAAGTCATCTTGATCGATGATGTCTTGTTTACAGGACGGACGATTCGGGCAGCTTTGGATGCAATCATGGATATTGGTCGACCAAAAAGAATCTCACTCGCCGTTTTAGTTGACCGCGGTCATCGTGAACTGCCGATTCGGGCAGATTTTGTTGGAAAAAATATTCCAACTGCTTTAAGTGAAGAAATTATCGTGGAGATGGAAGAATCAGATGGTTCTGACCGGATCATGATCAATAAAGAAAACGACTAGGAAGAAGAGTGACAGCAACATGCAGAAGCAAGAATTTCGTAATCCAGACGCAGTTTTAGACATCAAAGATCGGCCCAAAGCACTGCCTTGGTTAGGCCTAAGCTTACAACATCTTTTCACGATGTTTGGGGCAACCGTTTTAGTTCCGATCCTCGTTGGGATCAACCCCAGCATCGCATTAGTTAGTTCAGGTATTGGAACATTGGTTTACTTGGTTACGACGAAAGGGAAGATTCCAGCGTATCTAGGCAGCAGCTTTGCGTTTATCGCAGCGATGCAGATGCTGATGAAATCTGACGGCTACCCAGCTATCGCACAAGGCGCCATCACGACTGGGTTGGTCTACGTGATCGTTTCGATGATCATTAAACGTGCAGGTGCTGCTTGGTTGGATAAGATCTTACCACCGATCATTGTCGGTCCTGTGATTATGGTGATTGGATTAGGGTTAGCCGCTAACGCAGCTCAGAATGCGATGTACAATGACTCAGTCTACGATTTCAAGTACATTCTGGTAGCGTTGGCTACCTTAGGATTAACGATTTTCTTCAATATGTTTCTGCGAGGGTTTTTAGGACTGATTCCGATCCTTCTGGGGATCGTGGGCGGATACTTGATCGCCTTAGCAGCGGGAATCGTCGATGTACAGCCCATCATTGACGCCAACTGGTTTGGCATGCCGAGCTTCGAGATTCCCTTCATTAACTATGAACCAAAACTGTATCTGAATGCGATCACGACGATGGCGCCGATCGCTTTTGTTACCATGACCGAACACATCGGTCATCTGATGGTCTTGAACAAATTAACCAAGCGGAACTTTTTTGAAGAGCCAGGCTTGAACCGAACACTTTTGGGCGATGGTTTTGCTCAAATCGCAGCCGGTCTCGTTGGGGGACCCCCAGTGACAAGTTACGGAGAAAACATCGGGGTTTTAGCCATTACACGCGTCCACAGCGTGTTCGTCATCGGTGGTGCGGCAATTCTAGCCATCGTACTAGGCTTCGTTGGAAAATTAAGCGCATTGATCTTAAGTATTCCTGGTCCAGTCATCTCAGGGATCAGCTTCCTGCTCTTTGGCGTCATCGCTGCCAGCGGGTTAAAAATTTTGATCGACAATAAAATCGATTTTGATCGTAAAAAGAATTTGATCATTGCGTCAGTGATCCTTGTGGTAGGAATCGGCGGGCTTGTCTTCACGGTCGGGACCTTCACCTTATCCGCAATGGCGTTAGCAACTGTCCTAGGAATCTTCTTGAATCTTATTTTACCTGACAGCTCTCGCAGCGAAGAAAAATAACTTGTGCCAACTCATCGTTTAAACAGAATCAAAGGAGGAATTCATTCATGATTATTCAATCCGAAAGAATCAGCTTAAAGCATCTTTTGACGGTCGAAGCATTGACAGACCGTGAGGTGATGGGACTCATCCGCAGAGGACAAGAATTCAAAAGAGGGGCGAAATGGATGCCCCAAAAAGAACAATATTTCGCAACAAATCTCTTTTTTGAGAACAGTACCAGAACCCACAAAAGCTTCGATGTTGCTGAGAAAAAACTAGGGATCGAAGTCATCGAATTTGAAGCCTCCACCAGCTCTGTTCAAAAAGGCGAGACCTTGTATGACACGGTCTTGACGATGTCGGCTTTAGGTGTAGACGTTGCGGTCATTCGCCACGGCGATGAAAACTACTACGACTCTTTGATCCAAAGCAAAACGATCCAGTGCAGTATCATCAATGGCGGGGACGGCAGCGGCCAACACCCAACGCAATGTTTGCTAGATCTGATGACAATCTATGAAGAGTTCGGGCACTTTGACGACTTGAAAGTCGCAATCGTAGGCGACATCACCCACTCACGGGTCGCAAAATCAAACATGCAAATGTTGAAGCGTCTCGGCGCGAAAGTCTTCTTCTCAGGTCCAAAGGAATGGTATGACGAAGAATTTGAAGTATACGGTCACTGGATGCCACTTGACGAATTGGTCGCAGAAGTCGATGTCATGATGATGCTTCGTGTCCAGCACGAGCGCCATGATGGAACGGAAAGCTTTTCAAAAGAAGAATACTTAAAAAATCACGGGTTGACCGTCGAACGCGCCGCAAGAATGAAAGAGCATGCGATCATTATGCACCCAGCACCAGTCAATCGCGATGTGGAGTTAGCTGATGCCTTAGTTGAAAGCTTACGCTCGCGAATCATCACCCAGATGTCCAATGGCGTCTTTGTTCGAATGGCAATTCTTGAAGCGGTGTTGAACGGTAAGGCCTAACAGGCAAAAAGGAATGAATTAGAGGAGGAAGTTTACATGAAAACGCTCATTAAAAACGGTAAAATCATCAAAAAAGACAATCACTGTGTTCCTGCAGCAATTTGGATCGAAGACGGAATCATTCGCGGGATCGGTACAGCATTTCCCGAAACAGATTTTGACGAAGTCATCGATGCCAAGGAGCAATTGATCACACCAGGTTTAGTGGATGTTCATGTACACTTCAGAGAACCGGGCTTTGAATACAAAGAAACAATCGAAACGGGCAGCATGGCAGCCGCTCGTGGCGGGTTTACGACAGTTTGCGCAATGCCAAACCTTGACCCAGTTCCTGATACACCAGAAAAATTAGCAGCTGTTTACGAAAAAATCAACGCAGATGCATCAATCAATGTCTTACAATACGCCCCGATCACCGAAAACTTGCGCAGCGAAACGTTGACGGATGCAGCTGGAATGAAAGCCGCGGGGGCATTTGCCTTAACAAATGACGGTGTCGGGGTTCAGACTGCTGGCACAATGTATTTGGCAATGAAGCAAGCCGCCGAAAATGACTTGGCATTGGTTGCCCATACAGAAGATGATTCCTTACTCTTTGGCGGCGTGATGCATGCTGGTAAAAAAGCGGAAGAACTTGGACTGCCAGGGATCTTGAGTGTAACAGAAGCTTCTCAAATCGCTCGGGATGTGCTTTTGGCGGAAGCAACAGGAGCCCATTACCATGTCTGCCATGTCTCTACGAAAGAAAGTGTTCGAGTGATTCGAGATGCCAAAAAAGCTGGGATCCATGTGACAGCCGAAGTTTCTCCCCACCATTTGCTTCTCATTGATGAAGATATTCCTGCCGATGAAGGCTTTTGGAAAATGAACCCACCGTTACGTGGGCAAGAAGACCGTGAAGCGTTGATCGAAGGTCTGTTGGATGGCACGATCGATTGTATCGCGACGGATCATGCCCCACATGGCTATGAAGAAAAAATGCAAAGCTTTTTAAAAGCACCCTTTGGCATCGTCGGATCAGAATATGCCTTCCAATTGTTGTACACTCATTTTGTGAAAACAGGACGCTTTACTTTGCAGCAGCTAGTGGATTGGATGACCGTGAAACCAGCGTCGCTCTTTGGTCTAAGTGCTGGAACGATGATGGTCGGAGACAAAGCCGACCTGGCAATTTTTGACTTAGAATCAGCTTATAACGTGGATCCTAAGCAATTCCTATCAAAAGGAGTCAATACGCCTTTCGGTGGATGGACGTTATATGGGGATACGAGTTATACATTTGTAAATGGTAAAACAGTATGGCAAAAAGGTGGGCAATAATATGAAGCGTTGGCTTATTTTAGAAGATGGAACATACTTTGAAGGCGAAGGGTTTGGTGCCAGTGTCAATGTTTTTGGTGAGATCGTTTTTACCACAAGCATGACAGGGTATCAAGAAGCCATTACGGATCAAAGCTTTAACGGACAAATCATTACGTTTACGTATCCGATGGTTGGCAATTACGGCGTCAACCGAGACGATTACGAATCAATTTCACCGACTTGTAAAGGGGTCGTTGTGAAAGAACACGCGCGTCTAGCGAGCAATTGGCGGAAACAGCTGACGTTAGACGAATTTTTAAAACGCAAAAATATTCCAGGGATCGCAGGAATCGATACACGAGCGCTGACGAGAAAGATTCGTCAACACGGAACCATGAAAGCGAGTATCGTTGATGCAGGCGATGTCTTTGATCATGCCTTTGATCAATTAAAAGCGGCGGTTTTACCAACCAATCAAGTGGCACAAGTTTCTACCTCAAAACCTTATCCAAGTCCTGGAACGGGTCGCAATATCGTGGTCATCGACTTCGGCTTGAAGCACAGTATTTTACGGGAGTTGTCACGCCGCAACTGCAATTTAACGATTTTACCATACAATACGACAGCGCAAGAAATTTTAGACCTCGCACCAGATGGCGTAATGCTGACGAATGGACCAGGCGATCCCAAAAGCTTGCCAGAAGCAATTAAAATGATACAAGGGATTCAAGGCAAGGTACCAATCTTCGGGATTTGTTTAGGCCATCAGCTCTTCTCATTAGCGAATGGAGCAGATACCTATAAAATGAAATTCGGTCACCGCGGATTAAACCATCCGGTAAGAGAGATCGCCACTGGTCGGATCGATTTTACCTCACAAAACCATGGCTTTGCTGTGGATGAAGCATCCATCGATCCAGAAAAACTAATGGTAACCCACGTCGAAGTGAACGATGGCACGATCGAAGGGGTTCGTCATCGCCGTTACCCAGCATTCAGTGTCCAGTACCACCCAGATGCGGCACCGGGCCCGCATGATGCAGTCCACTTATTTGACGAATTTTTAGAGATGATCGATGCATGGAAGGAGCAGAACTAATATGCCAAAACGTACAGATATCAAGAAAATCATGGTTATCGGTTCTGGACCGATTATTATAGGACAAGCGGCAGAGTTTGATTATGCCGGTACACAAGCTTGTTTAGCTTTACGAGAAGAAGGCTACGAAGTGGTGTTAGTCAATTCGAATCCCGCAACGATCATGACGGACAAAGAAATTGCTGACAAAGTCTACATTGAACCAATCACATTTGAGTTCGTCTCACGGATTTTACGTAAAGAACAGCCTGATGCAATTTTACCGACATTAGGCGGACAAACGGGCTTGAATATGGCGATGGAATTAGCCAACTCAGGTATTTTGGATGAATTAGGAATTGAGTTGCTAGGAACCAAATTAGCAGCAATCGACCAGGCAGAAGACAGAGATTTATTCAAACAATTAATGGAAGAATTGGATCAACCGATCCCAGAATCAGAAATCGTGTCAACGGTGGAAGCAGCAGTTGAATTTGCGAAAAAAATCGGCTTTCCAATCATTGTTCGTCCAGCATTTACGCTAGGGGGAACGGGCGGCGGCATGTGTAACAATGAAGAAGAACTTCGCCAAATCGCTGAAAACGGCTTGAAGCTCTCGCCAGTGACCCAATGCTTGATTGAACGGAGTATTGCTGGATATAAAGAGATTGAATATGAAGTGATGCGAGATTCTGCTGACAACGCGATCGTCGTTTGTAATATGGAAAACTTCGATCCAGTCGGGATCCACACCGGCGATTCCATCGTCTTTGCGCCGAGCCAAACTTTGTCAGACCATGAATACCAAATGTTACGGGATGCCTCATTAAAAATCATCCGCGCGTTAAAAATCGAAGGTGGCTGTAACGTTCAATTGGCGCTTGATCCTCATAGCTTCAACTACTATGTCATTGAAGTAAATCCACGGGTCTCACGTTCCTCTGCGTTAGCAAGTAAAGCTACAGGGTACCCGATTGCCAAACTGGCAGCGAAAATTGCCGTCGGTTTAACATTGGATGAAATGAAAAATCCAGTCACAGAAACGACGTATGCAGAATTTGAACCCGCCCTTGACTATGTCGTCGCAAAAATTCCTCGCTGGCCGTTTGACAAGTTTGAAACTGGGGAACGTCGATTAGGAACACAAATGAAAGCGACTGGTGAAGTGATGGCGATCGGTCGTAATATTGAAGAGTCATTATTAAAAGCCGTTCGTTCATTGGAGATCGGCACACACCATATCGAAATGAAAGAATTAGAAGCTCTTTCTGACAATGATCTGATGGAAAAAGTCATCAAGGCGCAAGATGATCGCCTATTCTACGTCATGGAAGCCATCCGAAGAGGGTACACCATCGAAGATTTGAACGAAATGACGAAAATCGACTTGTTCTTCTTGGATAAGATGCTTCACATCTTTGAGATCGAACAAGCATTAGCAAACGAACCACATTCCCTTGATGTGTTGAAAAAAGCCAAGCAAAACGGCTTTACGGATAAAAAGATTGCTGAGCTGTGGGAAACCACGGAAGCTGAGATCCGCACGCTGCGTCATGAGCAAAAGATTTTGCCCGTCTACAAAATGGTAGATACATGTGCCGCAGAATTTGAATCAGCAACACCTTATTTCTACAGCACCTATGAGTTTGAGAATGAAAGCAAGCGCAGTGAAAAAGAATCTGTTCTTGTCCTAGGTTCTGGACCGATCCGAATCGGACAAGGGGTGGAGTTCGACTATGCAACAGTGCACTCGGTGAAAGCGATCCAAGCTGCTGGCTATGAAGCGATCATCATGAACAGTAATCCTGAAACGGTTTCGACTGACTTTTCTATCTCCGACAAGCTGTACTTTGAACCATTGACCTTAGAGGATGTCTTACACGTCATCGATTTGGAACAACCCATTGGGGTCATCGTCCAATTTGGCGGGCAAACGGCGATCAACTTAGCAGAGCCTTTAGTAAAAGCTGGGGTCAAAATCTTAGGCACCAGCATTGAAGATCTTGATCGTGCCGAAAATCGTGATCTCTTTGAGCAAGCATTACAAGCGCTAGATATTCCGCAACCACCAGGGGATACAGCGACGAACGAACAAGAAGCGATCGCCATCGCTCAAGAAATCGGCTATCCTGTTTTAGTCCGCCCAAGTTATGTCTTAGGGGGACGTGCGATGGAAATCGTGGAAAACCAAGCCGATTTAGAAGATTATATGCGTTATGCAGTGAAAGCATCACCAGAACATCCTGTTTTGGTCGATCGTTACTTGGTCGGTAAAGAATGTGAAGTCGATGCTATCTGTGACGGCAAAACTGTTTTGATTCCTGGAATCATGGAACATATCGAGCGTGCAGGGGTCCATTCAGGAGATTCAATGGCGGTCTATCCACCGCAAAATCTTTCGGATGAACTAATTGCTACGATCGAAGAATATACCAAACGCTTGGCATTAGGTTTAAATTGTATCGGTATGATGAATATCCAATTTGTCATCCATGAGAACAAAGTGTATGTCATTGAAGTAAATCCTCGTGCTAGCCGAACCGTACCATTTTTAAGCAAGGTAACAGAGATCCCAATGGCCCAAATTGCCACGAAGGCGATTCTCGGGGAAGAGATCACAACGTTAGGTTATCAAGACGGACTTGCCCCAACACCAAATGAAGTACACATCAAAGCACCTGTCTTCTCCTTTACAAAACTTTTAAAAGTCGATACTTACTTAGGCCCTGAAATGAAATCAACGGGTGAAGTAATGGGATCAGACAAAGATTTGGCAAAAGCACTTTATAAAGCTTTTGAGGCATCAGGCCTGCATATTCCTGAATTTGGAAAAGCACTTTTCACCGTTGCAGACGAAAGCAAAGAAGAGGCAGCAGCACTGGCAGCGCGTTTCGTAGAGGTCGGCTTCACCTTATTGGCTACCAATGGAACTGCCGATTACTTTGAAGAAAAAGGACTACAAGTGACTCGGGTTGCCAAGATTTCCGAACCGCAAGCAGAAGAAACGGTTGTTGATTTGATCCGTAAAGGAACGACCCAAGTAGTAGTCAATACCATGGACAAAGATCGCCAAAATGCAACGGAAGACGGATTTATCATCCGCCGAGAAGCGGTGGAACATGGTGTACCGACCTTTACTTCTCTTGATACAGCGGATGCGATTCTAAAAGTGATGGAATCCCGCAGTTTTTCAACGAAAGCAATTTAACGCAGATAAAGGAGTTTTTTGATGAAGCAAGAAATCATGACCATCAGCAAACAGCGTCAACTGGCACCGCGGATTTTTGAAATGACATTGACGGGTGAATTAGTCAATGAGATGAGGACCCCAGGGCAATTTCTACACCTGCGGGTTCCTCAAAATGCCTTTCTTCTTCGCCGACCGATCAGTATCAATCATATCGATGCTGAGAAAAAAGAATGCCGAATCATTTATCGGGTCGAAGGAGATGGCACAAGAATTTTTTCAGAAATGACTGTTGGTGATCCAATCGATGTGATGGGGCCGTTAGGAAATGGGTTTCGCTATCATCATTTAAACCAAGGGGACACTGCATTTATCGTAGGGGGCGGTATCGGTGTACCGCCGCTCTATGAATTATCGAAACGCCTGACGCAACAAGGCGTCCACGTCATTCACTTTTTGGGCTTTGCCAGCAAAGACGTCATGTATTATGAAGAGGAATTTCGCGCACTGGGAGATACGAGGATCGCTACCGATGATGGCAGCGCGGGTTTACAAGGAAATGTTGGCAACCTGTTATTAGCTGCAGAGCAAACACCTGCGGCGGTCTTTGCTTGCGGAAATAACGGTCTTTTAAAAACCACCGCCCAGCTTTTCGAAGACCTTCCAGATGTTCAATTATCCATGGAGGCGCGAATGGCTTGCGGGATGGGTGCCTGTTATGCCTGTGTTTGCCATACGAAAGATGATGAACAAGGCACAAAAAGTGTCAAAGTTTGTGACGAAGGGCCTGTATTTCAGGCGAGAAAGGTGGTCATTTAATGTCGATCAATGTCGAGCTACCAGGATTGAGTCTAAAAAATCCGATCATGCCTGCCAGCGGCTGTTTTGGGTTTGGTGCAGAATATGATAAATATTATGACATCAGTCAATTAGGTGCGGTGATGATCAAAGCGACCACACCTGAACCACGTTTTGGCAATCCGACCCCAAGGGTAGCAGAAACGCCTAGCGGTATGTTAAATGCCATCGGGTTGCAAAATCCTGGGTTAGAAGCGGTCATGAATCAAATTTTACCCGACTTAGCTCAAAAACACCCCGATTTGCCAATCATCGCGAATGTTGCCGGTTCGACCGTCGAAGATTATGTTCTTGTGTGTCAGGAAATCAGTCAGGTAGAAAATGTCAAAGCGATCGAATTGAATATCTCTTGCCCGAACGTCAAGCATGGCGGCATCACGTTCGGAACCGATCCTGTGGTTGCTGGTGCATTGACTGAAGCGGTCAAAAAAGTCTCGCAAGTGCCGATCTATGTCAAACTTTCGCCGAATGTGACGGATATCGTCCCGATTGCGCAAGCGATCGAAGCAGGCGGCACCGACGGGTTTACGATGATCAATACACTTTTAGGCATGCGGATCGATCTAAAAACACGGAAACCAATTTTAGCTAACCAAACGGGGGGCTTGTCTGGTCCGTCAATCAAACCAGTGGCGATTCGCCTGATCAAACAAGTGGCGCAAGTTTCTCAATTACCAATTATTGGCATGGGGGGCGTGATGTCAGTGGATGATGTCCTTGAAATGTATCTGGCAGGTGCTAGTGCTGTTGCAGTCGGAACCGCAAACTTTACTGATCCTTACATTTGCCCAAAGTTGATTGAAGAATTGCCTATACGAATGGCAGAATTAGGAATCCCTTCTTTGGAACAGCTGATAAAAGAAGTGAGAGAGGAGCACATGTGATGAGTGAACGGCCAATTATTGCCTTAGATTTTCCTAACAAACAGGCTATTGAAACTTTTTTAGCGCAATTTCCTATGGAGGAAAAGTTGTTTGTGAAAGTGGGAATGGAGATTTTCTACCAAGAAGGACCAGCGATCGTTACTTGGTTAAAAGACTGTGGTCATGATATTTTTTTAGATTTAAAACTACATGATATTCCCAATACAGTAGGACGAGCAATGGAACGCTTAGCTTCTTTAGGTGTGGCTTTGACGAATGTTCATGCAGCCGGTGGGATCGAAATGATGACTGCTGCTAAAAAAGGCCTGCAGCAAGGAACCCCCGCAGGGCACAAAGTTCCTGATTTGATTGCAGTTACCCAATTGACCTCCACTAGTGAGGCACAAATGCATCATGATCAGCAGATCATGACGTCACTGCAAGAAAGTGTCATGCATTACGCCACTTGTGCCCAAAAAGCTGGGTTAGACGGTGTTGTTTGCTCCGCTCACGAAGCAAAGCAGATCAAACAAAGGACAACGGATGCCTTCATACGCTTGACGCCTGGTATCCGACCAGCTGGCAGTGAAGTTGGTGATCAAAAACGGATCATGACACCTGCACAAGCTCGTAAAGCAGGGGCTACCATGATCGTTGTGGGACGTCCAATCACCCAATCTAAGGTACCGTATGAAAGTTATCTGCAAATAAAACAAGAATGGAAGGAAGCTAGCCAATGAAAGAACAATCCAATCAAATCGCCAAAGATCTTTTAGACATCGAGGCGATTTTCTTACGACCGAATGAACCATTTACTTGGGCAAGCGGCATCAAAAGCCCTATTTACTGCGACAATCGAATTACTATGAGTTATCCACATGTACGTCGCGCCATTGCGAAAGGCTTAGCTGCAGTCATCAAAACGACTTACCCAGAAGCAGAAGTGATTGCAGGGACCGCAACAGCTGGGATTCCCCATGCTGCATGGGTCGCTGAATTGTTAGATTTGCCAATGGTTTATATTCGCAGCAAAGCAAAAGAACACGGTAAAGGCAATCAAATTGAAGGGCGTATTCAACCAAATCAAAAAATGGTCGTCATTGAAGATTTATTGTCAACAGGTGGCAGTGTCTTAGAAGCTTGTGAAGCAGCCAAAAGAGAAGGAGCCGATGTATTAGGCGTCGCTGCGATCTTTACTTACGAGCTGCCTCAAGTCCAAGAAAATTTTGATCAAGCAGGTTTATCCTATGTGACTTTGACAAACTATACAGCGTTGATCGAGTCGGCTTTAGAAACGGGTGCTATTCAAGAATCTGATGTTGCCCTGTTACAAGAGTGGCGTAAAGATCCTGCTGCTTGGTTGAGTGAATAAGGAATTGAAATAAGAAACGGATATGTGAGGGAATGACCAAGCATATTCGTTTTATTTTTACCTATTTTCTGATAGCATTGGGAGAAAGTTTTTTGATAGGAAGGGCTATACCTTGCTGTCAACTTGAATTAGGAGGCTGTTTTTTTTGAAAAGAAATATGGACGTTCCCTGGAGTTATTCCGGAGACAATGGACCTGAACATTGGCACACTTTGTGCGACTGGTATGCACAAGGTGCCGAATTTCCTTACCAATCCCCAATCGCTTTAGTCCACGATGAGACCGAAGAACCCATCGATCAGGACTTGGCTTTTCACTATAAACGAGAGCGGTTCACGGAAAAAGAATTCAAAAATACGATTCACTTCGTTCCTTATAACAAAGAAAGCTATGTCACATTTAAAGGGATCAACTACTATTTGACGGATATTCATTTTCACATGCCATCTGAACACATTATCGATGACGAGCAGCAAGAGTTAGAGTTTCACCTCGTTCATATGAATGATGACGGAGAAAACTTGGTGGTGGGTATCTTATTCAAACTGACGGATAAACTCAACTGGATCTGCAATCAGCAAGACGACAGCATCTGGGACTTTGAGAACCACACCCAATGGTTTGATCCGAGCATGTTCTTGCCAGAACGTACCCACCATTTTCATTATGTTGGTTCCTTGACGACCCCACCAACGAAAGGGCCAATCAACTGGTTTGTCTTTGACTGGATTGGGGAGATGAGCCGTCGCTTCATTTTAGAATTCCGCGAAGAAGTATTAGAAAATAATAATCGCCCATTACAAGACCGCAAAGATCGGCCTATTTATTTCTATTGATTTATAAAAATGGTTCCTTTTACGTATTTTTTTCGGACTTCTCTTCTGATTATCCTATAAAACCCGACGTAGTGGGAACCTTCAAGCAATACAATAGTTTAAAACGAACGGAAAAAAAGACGAGAATCCTCGTCTTTTTTTTATTTTCATAGGCATCGAGCACAAAGACTATGCTAAACTAATCAATAAGCAGGTTTTAAGTATTCGTTTTATTGTGAAATAAAACACAATTGAATCAATTGAAAAAGAGCAGACACGGTAAAGCTTTTTTAGCGAATTATTTTATAGTAAAAGAAAGGAAATTCATATGCATGCATGGGAGGCAATCCAAAAATCAATCGATTATATTGAAGACAATCTTACCGAGCCGTTAGAGATCGAAACGTTGGCGCAAGTTGCATCATTGTCCGTTTTTTATTATCAGCGCTTATTCACTCGTTTGGTTAAAATTTCTGTTAGGGAATATATAAAACTGCGTCGTTTGGCAAGAGGTGCGCTTTTATTGAAAAACCAAAAGAAGCGAGTCATTGATGTCGCTTTTGAAGTCGGCTTTAGCAGTCATGCCGTTTTTTCAAGAACGTTTAAAACGGTCTATAGAATTTCACCCTCGCTTTATCAGAAAAAGCCCATTGGCTTACAAAACTTTGATAAGCCAGATCTTTCATTAGGCTATATTGTGACGGAAGAGGGTATCCCATTGATCAGTGAAGGGGTTGTTTTAGAAATCCAGAAAAAAAGCAATCCGCATCCACTGGTCTTCTATGGGATCGTCGGTTACTACCCATTCAACTATGGGAAAATGCTAGGGCAACGAACAGGGATCGACCCGATTGAAGAAATTTGGCATAAATTTCTTCAAAAGATTGCCAATCAACCGGGAAAAGCCAACTACCAGATCGGTGTTTCGTTTCCAGGAGATGCGCCAGAAGGCTATTCGAGTTACTTTGTTGGCCAAGTAGGTGATGACTCACAGGGATCGACCTTCAGTGAATGGACGCTACCGGCTCGGGATTACGTTGTTTGCAGTTTTGATACGATTTCAGAGCAACTGATCATCAATATGGGGAAGGCGATGCGCTATACCCGTTTCTGGTTAAAGAAGAAGGGGTGGATTGCTGAGGATTTTTTCCCTGAGCTTTATCAAGAAAGAGAAAATCATGTCGTTCATGTTGAATTATGGATTCCTTTTAAAAAAAGAAGTGAGATGTAAGGAGGAACAGTACAATGACTCAGTTTGAAGAAGGAGTAAAACTACTTGAAGAAAAATTCGGACATTTTAAAGACAATGTGATCGCCCTTGCCACGACTGCTTGTAACGAGAATGACAAGGGAGAAACACAGCCAGTCGTCCGAGAAGTAGATGCTTTTTATGAAGACGGCGTTTTTTACGTGTCAACTCATGAGCAATCAAACAAAATGAAGCAAATCAGTAAGAATTCAGCAGTTGCGATTGCTGTCAGTGGTGAATGGTTTACTGCGATCGGTCAAGGAGAGAATTTAGGGTGGGTGCTAGATCCTAAAAATGCAGAATTAAGAAGCAAAATTCGCAAAGCCTTTGTCTGGTACGACGAAGTTAACAATGAGGATGATAAAGGCTGTTGTTTTCTAGCGATCCGTTTGACCAAAGGAACGTTGAATATCAATCACTGGGAAAAGCTGTATCATTTTGATTTTGAGAAGAAAGTCACTATGGAGGATGGCGGGATTTATTAGCCAGCAGAGCCTATTAGCCGCAAGTGATGTTCAATTGCCATTCTAGCGGATCTAGCAGATATGTTGATGGCTGAATTCTGAGAAGGCTTGCCTTTTGTGATACAAGCTAAGCAAAATTGTTGCTGAAAGAGCAGTAGATAGAACGAAAAAGCATAAAAACCGATCACAAGCGCTGCGAAGAGGCACGCGCTTGTGATCGGTTTTTTGATTGATTACTTTATGATTTTTGATCCGAATAAACTTAGAAACAGCTAGGACTGTTTTAATCTCAAAATTCCCTCATCAGGTGTCACAAAAAGTGTTTTTTGATTCTCATAAATGACGAATCCAGGCTTGGCACCATTCGGTTTCCGAATATGTTTGACTTGCACGTAGTCCACTGGTACTTGGGCAGATTGACGATATTTTGAGAAATATGCGGCAAGCTCTGCAGCTTCCATTAAGGTTGTCTCACTAGGATCATCCGAACGAATGATGACATGAGAGCCAGGAATATTTTTGGTATGCAGCCAGATATCACTCTTACGAGCTGTTTTTAAGGTCAGTTGGTCATTTTGTAAATTGTTTTTTCCGACGAAAATTTCAGTTCCGTCTGAAGAAAGAAATCGTTCTGGTTGCGAAGGAGCAGCTTTTTTACGCTGTTTCGCCCGATTTTTGACATAGCCTTGTGCGATCAGTTCTTCCCGAATAACCGCCAGATCCATGGGATAGGCGATTTCTAATTGGGCTAACACGGATTCGAGATACGCGATTTCTTCTTTCGTTTCGGCAATCTGCTGATGGATCAGTTTGACTGCATTTTTTAATTTCTGGTAACGTTGAAAATATTTCTGAGCATTTTGATTGGGAGAAAGAGCAGGATCGAGTTTGATCGTCAAAAGCCGATTCTCATCATAGTAATTTTCCAAATCAACTGAAGCAGCACCACGGGGGACTTGATTCATAAAGGTCGTCAAAAGCTCACCTTTTTGACGGAATTCTTCGGCGTTTTCTGAATCAATCAACGTTTGTTGGCGTTTCTTTAACTTCAACTGGTTCCGTTTCAGTTCATTCTCAATTTTTTTCAGTAATTCGCCACCTTGTTGTTTGACCCGATCTCTTTCCGCCTTGTCGTGATAAAACGCATCTAAAAGCTCACTCAGACTCTGATAATGGGTGACAGTGGTGGTCGCATCGATCAATGATGGATAGGGAATTGGTGTAAAATATTCCTTTTTCTCTGACTGGAGATAACTTGGTACTAGCTCCTTGGTAAGCTCTGTAAAGAAAGCTTCCCACTGACGCAGTTTTTCATTGGGATTGGCATTGATTCGAGCGATCAATTCTTCTGCTGTATCGCGGCCTAAGCCTTGGAATCGTTGTTGAAGTTCTTTTGCCGTCAATGGATCAAGAGTAGATAATTCTTCAAAAATTTTGGTGCGAGAGGCTGTGAAAGGATTAAGCGTCGATTGCTTTGGTGGTGCAACATAGACAGCACCTGGCAATAAGGTAC
Source organism: Enterococcus sp. 6D12_DIV0197 (assembly GCF_002174385.1). Taxonomy (NCBI): domain Bacteria; kingdom Bacillati; phylum Bacillota; class Bacilli; order Lactobacillales; family Enterococcaceae; genus Enterococcus; species Enterococcus sp. 6D12_DIV0197. Next base: position 2,149,641 of record NZ_NIBN01000001.1, on the reverse strand, counting down.
GATACGTATTTTGTGAATGACCAATGTGTTTGATCGTATCGACGATTTTTCCGCTCGTCTTATTCATTAATAAAATCGTACTGTGACGGCCCATTAGTTCGACGATCAAGACGAGGGCTTGCAAATCACCTAATTCATCTCGTCGCGTGAAATGAAAATGGATCACACGGTCATTGTCGATTTGTTCGATTGATTCTAAGATCGCCCCTTCTAAATATTTCCGTAGCATCATCAAGAAATTCGGTGGGGTTTCTGGATTGCTATAGGCGATCGTTGTGCATTGTACACGAGCATAGGTGGGGTGTGCGGATAGCAAAAGTTTGTGATTTTTCCCTTGGGAACGAATCACAAATACGACCTCATTTTCATAAGGTTGATGAATTTTGTTTACACGTCCACTGGTTAATTGATTTTGTAATTCTTGGACCATTAAATGGGTAAAGACACCATCAAAAGACATATTGTTTCCCTCTTTTCTTTTAAGGATAGTTTGACTGAGGGATTGATCCTTCCAATGTCAAATATTCCTATCTATTATACCGAAGAATCCAAAGAAAAGCCATGGCAGCTAGCTTTCCTTTTTCTTGGTAGGTTGGTGATCGGTGGTTTGCAGTGCACGCTCGATTTCCTTATTCAAGAAATAAGAGATGACTGTCCGAATAATAACGACGGCAGCTAGACGTACGATGTCTTCGAAAGTAGGGTGGATGATCGTCTCAATAATATCTGCTGCAATCAAGATCTCCAGACCTAATAAGACATAGCTCCCTAAATAATTGCGGATAAAATTATTCTCTCTGGCTGCCACCAATCGATCCTTTTCTGTTAATTCGTAGCGCACAAAGTCAATGCCTGCGATCAATACACCCCAAACGATGACAAAAATGGAGAGAAAGTTCAAACAGACAACGATGAAATCGAAGATTGGATTGGCTCCAGACATCAATGAATCAGCTAGATTATGCATAATGACTCCTTTACCGTTTTCTTTTATCTTACCGAATTATCAAAGAAATGTGAAGTTTCTTGACGTTCTAGGAGGGAATTGATAGTATGAATTAATAGTAGGATTTTTAAAAAAGGTGGGCAAATTATGGAACAAGTTAGGAACTTTGTTCATTACACGAAAGAAAAAATAGTTGAAAGCTGGCAAGCTTTTTTAGATGATCTTTATCGAGATCAGAAAAAAACGATTTTCACGCTGATCGGGGGAATTCTTTTCGCACTGGTCTTCGCAGGTTTGATCGTCTTTTCTCAAAATCGTATCAATGCTTCTTTAGTGGATCGGATCGCTTTTGACAAGCTGCCGTCAGAAAAAGTACAGCCATTGCCTTATCTGACTGCAGACAAGACGATTCGTGAAACACGAGCGATCTCGGTGATGTTTAGTAAGCCCAACGGACCTCAACTCGATCAAGTATTTGATCTGATCCAAGCGCAAGAAGATGAGCTGAATCGGACATTTTTTTATTATCCAATCGTCTATGATGCGGCTTTTTTCTCCAATGAATACAGCGTTGATCCTGATAAAGTGACGTTTGTTTTTTATGAAGAAGGGGTTGAGAAAAATCGCTTTACCTTTGATTCATTTGAGCAGCCAACGACGGAATTCATCCCAGAATTGAATCGTTTACCGATGTGGACGATTCGTTCTTCCGCCAATGATCGATAAAAAAATCTGACAATTTGACAGAAAATTGTTGACGTTTTTTTATCAATAAGCTAAACTGAATTCAATCAAGAAAGAAAACAAGTTGAGAAGGAGGAACAATCATGAAACTATTTATTCCATTGCAAGTGAAATCATGGCAAAACTGGCGTAGATAGTTGTATTGATGGGACCTCATTCCATAGATACAACTTTTTAGAGAACCTTCTAAAGTGCTGTATCTATGCTGGTAGTTGAATTTATCGCCGCATAGGACAAGCTTCTATGCGGCTTTTGCTTACTTGCAATTGCCGTCACATAGGCAGTTGCTTTTTTTGTTCTCAAAAACCATAAAATGAAAAACACGAAAAACGTAAGCAGAAAAAGGAGAATGAAAAATGAAAAACAAGGGATTAATTGCATCGGTTGCCGTTATTTTATTATTTTTAGGAGCGACATTTGTCTATCAGTTAGGAATGAGAAGTGGGACCAATCAAGCTAGTGAGACTTCGGAACCAGTAGAAAAAGCTGAAAAAACAGTCGGGATCCTACAATTTGTCAGTCATGAAGCACTGGATGCGATCACCGAGGGGATCAAAGAAGGCCTTAAAGAATCAGGCTATACCGAAGGGGACAACTTGACGATCGAATTCCAGAACGGTCAAGCGGATCAAAGCAAATTGGCAACGATGAGTCAGCAGCTGCTAAATAAAGATGCTGACGTTTTGGTGGGGGTAGCAACACCCGCAGCACAAGCGTTGGCGAATGTCACTCAGGATGTACCGATCGTTTTAGGAGCGGTCACTGATCCAGTTGGGGCAAATCTGGTGGCAGATATGGATCAACCCGGCGGCAATATCACTGGTGTTTCCGATAAAGCACCAGTTGCTGCACAAATCAAACTAGCAAAAGATTTGCTGCCAGAGGCAAAAACAGTCGGTATTTTGTATTCTTCGACCGAAGACAATTCGAAATACCAAGTGGCAGAAGCAGAAGCTGCTGCCGAAGAAAATGGCTTGACCAGCAAATCGTATGCCGTTCCTTCAAGTAATGAAATTGCGCAAATGGTGCAAGTGATGGCACGGGAAGTCGATTTTATCTATATTCCGTTAGACAATACGATCGCAAATGCTATGCAGACCGTAGTTCAAGAAGCCAATAAATCAAAAACACCAATCATTACTTCCGTAGACACGATGGTGGAACAAGGCGGTTTGGCAACGGTCGGACAAGATCAATTTACGATAGGCGTGGAAACTGGGAAGATGGTGGCAGCAATTCTTGATGGGACAGCAGAACCTGCGACAACACCGATCTATACATTCAGCGATGGCGAAACGATCATCAATGAAACCCAGGCGCAGTTATTGGGCATCACTATCCCAGAAAACCTCAAAGACGAGGCGAAACTGATTACAACGACGCCAGAAAGCGAAGCAAGTGCCGAGTAACAACCAAGAACAGCGACCACCTGCGATCATCGAGAGGGTCTTGAAAGAGAAAACTTGTAAGAATATGGAGGAAGAATGATGATTGTTTCAGCAATAGGGCAAGGACTACTTTGGGGAATCCTGGGATTAGGGATTTTTATGACCTATCGAATTTTAAATTTCCCGGATATGACGACGGAAGGGTCCTTTCCGTTAGGCGGTGCTGTCTGTGTGACAGCGATCACCCATGGGGTGTCGCCCGTCTTAGCGACTTGTTTAGGAGTATTGGCTGGGATGTGTGCGGGCTGTGTGACAGGACTTCTTTATACAAAAGGCAAAATTCCCGTGATTTTAGCTGGAATCTTGGTGATGTCTTCATTGAACTCGGTCATGCTGTTTGTGATGCGCTCACCCAACCTCTCTTTATTAAACCAACTGAAAATTCAAGATTTTTTTACTAGAATGAATTTACCGAATTATTATGATACGGTGATCATTGGATTGATCATGGTCTTGTTGATCGGGGGCGTCTTGGTTTACTTTTTCCATACAAATTTGGGTCAAGCTTACATCGCTACAGGTGATAATGAGCATATGGCAAAATCGATGGGGATCAATACCGATCGAATGAAAATCATTGGATTGATCGTCTCCAATGGCGTGATCGCACTCTCAGGCGCATTGATTGCGCAAAATGACGGCTATGCCGACATAAGCAAAGGTATCGGTGTGATCGTTATCGGACTGGCGTCAATCATCATTGGTGAAGTGTTATACGGGGAACTGACCTTGCTGGAACGTTTGATCGCTATTGTGATCGGCAGCATTATTTACCAATTATTGATCCTATTTGTGATCAAAGCTGGATTTGATACGACCTACTTGAAGATCTTCTCTGCAATCGTCTTGACGATCTGCTTGTTGATCCCTCAATTTAAACAAGCCTTGCATCTACGCACTGGTTTTGAAACGGAGGACGAATAATGTTAGCCTTAAAAAAAGCCTTTAAAGTTGTCGGCAACGGACCAAATGAGAAAAAAGTTCTCTTGAATAAAATCGATCTTTCTTTAAAGCCAGGAGAATTTGTCACGGTCGTTGGAGGAAACGGCGCCGGCAAAAGCACGTTATTCAACTGCATCTCAGGCACCATGCCCTTGACGAGTGGGCAAGTGATGATCGATGATCAAAATGTGACTACACTTTCGGAAGAAAAACGCGCACGCTTTTTGGCGCGGGTTTTCCAAGATCCGAAAATGGGCACTGCTCCCCGTATGACAGTGGCAGAAAATCTGCTGTTAGCCCAAAAAAGAGGGCAAAAACGGTCACTTGGTCTTCGACAACTCCAAGGACAAAGGGAAATGTTCTTTGCACTTTGTAAAGAAATCGGCAACGGGTTGGAAAATCATTTGGATACGCCAACGGGCAGTTTATCTGGTGGTCAACGACAGGCACTAAGTTTATTGATGGCAACGATCCAAACTCCAAAACTGTTGTTGCTAGATGAACATACGGCTGCGTTAGATCCAAAGACCTCCAAACAGCTGATGCAAATCACTGCAAAACGCGTGGAAGAACAAAACCTGACCTGTCTAATGATCACCCATCGGATGGAAGATGCATTAAAATACGGAGACCGCTTGATCCTGCTCAGAAAAGGGGAGATCGTCAAAGATCTTTCAGCAGAGGAAAAAGCGCAATTAAGCTTACCTGAACTATTATTGTTCTTTGAGGATGACTTATAAACCCTTGATAGAACAGTGTTTTCAAAAAAAACAATCAAATAAATGAAAAAAATAAGAAAAAATCATTGACATCTTTCAAAGTTAAACCTATACTTAGGTCAATCTTACATCAGTTTGGAGCGAACGACTATGCAAAAATTATTGCTAACGAACCCCACACAACTGAATAAATATTACTTTAGCTATTTTAGATAGGTTTGTATTCATGAAGGCATGGGTACAAACGCCAAGTTTGTATCTATGATGGCTAGAGCATTTCGTAATGAATTCGCAGCCACGTAGATCGTAAAATCTATAGTGGCTATTTTTTATATTCACATTTCGGCTCTGTCGTTATGTAATGTTTGAAGGTGTTCACTGTAGATTCTTAAATTTACGGTGGACATCTTTTTTTGTTGAAAGGAATGAACCAGATGAAACAAATGACAACCGGACACACACGGTTGGCGGCACTATTTGCCAAACCAGCCAAACACAGCATCTCTCCAGCGATGCACAATCTTTCTTTTGAAGAACAAGGGATCGACGCCGTGTATCTGGCCTTTGATGTTGAGCCGGATGATTTAGCCGCTAGTATCCAAAGCATCCGTCAGTTGGACCTCTTAGGTGTCAATTTATCGATGCCTCACAAAATGGCGGCTGTAGCGCTGATGGATGAATGTTCACCAGCAGCCGAGTTGATCGGCGCAATCAATACGATCGTCAATCAAGAAGGTCGCTTGATTGGGCACAATACAGACGGCATCGGCTTTATGCGAGCTCTTGAGGACATTCAAGTATCCATCATTGGCGACACCATGACGGTGATTGGAGCTGGTGGAGCGGCGACAGCGATCATTAGCCAAGCCGCACTAGACGGCGTCAAAACGATCCATGTCTTTAACCGCAAGGATGAGTTTTATCCAATCATCCAAGAAAAATTAACACAGATTGCACAAAAAACAGCTTGTGAAATTACCTTAACCGACTTAGAAGATCAGATGGCTTTAAAAACAGCCATCGATCAAAGCAGCTTATTGGTAAATGCCACGGGCGTGGGAATGAAACCAAATGATACCGTAAGTCCTCTGAAAGATAAAACACTCCTGCGGGAATCATTAGCTGTCTATGATGTCATCTATAATCCAAGAGAAACGCAGCTTTTGAAAGATGCGAAAGCAGTCGGCGCCAAAACTGCAAACGGCTTAAGCATGCTACTCTATCAAGGTGCAGCCGCATTTGAACTTTGGACTGGCAAAGCGATGCCTGTTGAAAAAGTCAAAGCACTCATCGAATCCATGTAAAAAATAAAAAACAGAAAAAAACGAAAGTAGGAAGAAAAAATGATCGTAATTATGAAACCAGGCGCTACGCCAGAACAAGTTGAAGTTGTTGTAACAAGAATCAAAAAAGAAGGCTTAGATGTTCAAGTCAACCAAGGAAAAGAACAGGTCGTTATCGGCTTAAAAGGGGATACCCGCCGCATCCAAGATGTTGCTTTTCGCAGCTACGAGGGTGTCGAAGATGCCATTCGGATCTCAAACACCTACAAATTGACCTCTCGTGAGTTCCATCCGCAAGATACGGTTGTGGATGTAGATGGCGTGAAAATCGGTGACGGCAACTTTGTTACGATGGCTGGTCCATGTTCGATTGAAGGCTTAGACCAAATTCGTGAATGTGCCCGAATCGCTAAAGCTGGTGGTGCACAAATCTTACGTGGTGGTGCCTTCAAACCACGCACGTCGCCATACGCATTCCAAGGGCTGGAAGAAGAAGGGCTAAAATACATTCGTCAAGCAGCGGATGAAACGGGCATGAAAGTCATCACAGAAGTCATGGACGAAGGACATATCGATATGGTTGCGGAATACAGTGATATTTTGCAGATTGGTGCTCGGAACATGCAAAACTTCAAATTGCTAGCTGCCGTTGGGAAAACTGGGAAACCAATTGGCCTTAAACGAGGCATCTCTGGCACGATCGACGAATGGTTGAATGCAGCGGAATACATCGCCGTTCAAGATAAAAGTGAAGTGATTTTCATTGAACGTGGGATCCGAACTTACGAAACAGCAACCCGTAATACCTTTGATCTAAGTGCGGTACCAATCATCAAAAAACTGAGCCACTTCCCAATCATCGTTGATCCTAGTCATGGAACAGGTATCTGGGATCTCGTACCGCCTATGGCTAGAGCGGGTGTTGCTGCTGGCGCCGATGGGATGATCGTTGAGATCCATCCAGATCCAGCCAATGCTTGGTCTGATGGTCCTCAATCACTTAATGAAAAAACGTACATGAACATGATGAAAGAAGTCCATATCATGGAAAAAGCGATGAAAGAAATCAAAGCGTTGCAAGACTAAGCGTCAAGACAACCAATAAAAGAGGTGCAAAAATCAATGTTACACATTCATTTAGAAGAACATTCCTATGATATCCTCATCAAACGAGGGGCGTTTCAAAAAGTCGGAACCTGGGTGCAACAGTTGTGGGACAAACAGCGTATTGCCGTCATTACAGACAGCAACGTCGCACCCCTGTATGGCGGACAAATCGTCGATTCCTTAACCGCTGCAGGGTTTGAGGCAACACTGTTAGTCGTACCAGCTGGCGAAAAAAGCAAATCACTAGAGCAAGCAGCTAATTTATATGATGGTCTTGCCCAACTCGGAATGACCAGAAGCGATGGGATCATTGCCCTTGGTGGCGGTGTGATTGGTGATCTTGGAGGATTTGTTGCTTCTACTTATATGCGCGGCATTGATTTCTTGCAGATTCCAACGACGTTATTGGCACAGGTCGATTCAAGTATCGGCGGAAAAACAGCTGTAAATACTGGCAGTGCCAAGAATCTCGTCGGGACATTTGCACAACCAGCCGGTGTGATGATCGATCCAGATTTACTTACAAGTTTGCCCCTCAAACGCGTCCAAGAAGGCATTGCTGAAATCATCAAGTCAGCCGCTATTGCAGATCCTGAGCTTTGGCAAACGTTAGCAGGTTTGAAAGATGAAGTCGATCTTTTGGCACATGCTGAGAAAGTAATCACTGCTTCTTTAAAGGTAAAACAAAAAGTAGTAGAAGAAGATCCTTTTGATCATGGCAGTCGTCTGACACTGAACTTCGGTCATACGATCGGGCATGGCTTAGAAAGAACAGCCGCGTTTGACACCAGTCATGGCGAAGGGGTTGCAATGGGGATGATCATGATCACCCGTCATGCAGAAGCCATCGGATTAACATCAAAAGGTACGACCCAGCAGCTTACAGAAATGGTTGAGAAGTTTCATTTGCCGATCACACCAAGTGAAATAGATAAAGAGCAATTATACCAAGCAATCACTCATGATAAAAAAGCCCGTGGGCAACAATTGAAGATTATTCTATTAGAAGCGATCGGACAGGCGAAAATCGTGACGATCCCGACTGAAAAAATCAAAGACTACCTATTATAAGAAAGGAAGGTAACGGATCATGCGTTATATTACAGCAGGCGAATCACATGGACCAGAGTTGACCGCCATTATCGAAGGTTTACCGGCAGGATTGCCATTAACAGCAGAAGACATTAATTTTGAATTAGCGAGACGACAAACCGGCTATGGTCGCGGGGGACGGATGCTGATTGAAAAAGACCAAGTCCGTATCACTTCGGGTATCCGTCATGGAAAAACATTAGGCTCTCCTGTGACTTTAGTGGTCGAGAACAAAGATTGGAAAAATTGGACCAAGGTCATGGCAATCGAAGAGGTACCAGAAAAAGACCGCAAACTACGACGAGTGGCACGACCAAGACCTGGTCATGCTGACTTGGTCGGCGGCATGAAATACCACCATCAAGATCTACGAAACGTCCTGGAACGTTCATCTGCCCGGGAAACGACTATGCGGGTAGCCATCGGCGCAATCGCGAAGAAAATTTTAAAGGAGCTTGGCATCGATGTGGCGGGTCATGTAACAATGTTAGGCGGCATCAAAGCGGAAATTCCTGAAGGGTTGACCGTCAAAGAAATCGCAGAACGCTCTGAAGCTTCAGAAGTAAGGGTGTTAGATCCGTCAGTCGAAGAAGAAATCAAGCAGCTGATCGATCAAACGAAGAAAAATGGCGATACGATCGGCGGTGTAGTGGAAGTACTTGTTGGCGGCGTTCCTGCTGGTTTAGGCAGTTACGTGCAATGGGACAAAAAACTTGATGCGAAAATCGCCCAAGCCGTGGTCAGCATCAATGCCTTTAAAGGTGCTGAGTTCGGCGTTGGCTTTGAGGCTGGTGTTTTGCCAGGCTCCAAAGTCATGGATGAGATTTTATGGGACGAACAACGAGGCTATACCCGTCGCAGCAACAACCTTGGTGGGTTTGAAGGCGGCATGACGAACGGTGAACCAATCGTGGTTCGTGGTGTTATGAAGCCGATCCCGACCTTGTACAAGCCGTTGCAAAGTGTGGATATCGACAGCAAAGAACCGTATAAAGCAAGCGTCGAACGCTCAGATAGCACCGCTGTACCAGCAGCCAGCGTTGTTTGTGAGAGTGTGGTGGCGACAGTGGTGGCCAATGAACTATTAGAAAAGTTCCCAAGTGATTCATTCGCAGAATTGACCGCATCTGTTCAAGCGTATCGAGAATACTTGTTAACCTACTGATTATAGAACCAGCAAAAATTCCAGTAGAAATGAGGATTCTTTTCATGAACCAAAATATCTTTGTCGCCGGTCTAGGATTGATCGGCGCTTCCTTAGCAACATGTATCAAAAAGGCACATCCGCAAGTGCATTTGATGGGGTGGGATTGTCAGGAAACCAATGAGATCGCATTAGCAACAAATTTAGTAGACGAAGTGCCCCCTTCATTTTCTGAAGGTGCTGTCCGTGCCGACGTGATTTTGTTGGCATTGCCGGTAGAGATCACCAAAAACTATCTTGCCGAACTGGGGGCACTTTCATTAAAGCCTTCGGTGCTAGTAACAGACACCGGCAGTACCAAAGCGGAAATCACGCAATTTGCCGAGTCCTTTTCCTTTGATTTTATTGGGGGCCATCCGATGGCTGGCTCTCATAAATCAGGGATCACAGCAGCCGATGAGAACCTTTTCGAGAATGCTTACTATATCTTCACACCGACGAAAAGTCAGCGGGTGGAAGAACTACAAGAGCTTTTTCGCGGCACTAGAGCCAAATATGTGGCACTTGCTCCCCAAGAGCATGATCAAATCACAGGGATGTTGAGCCATCTGCCCCATATTATTGCTTCGGGATTAGTCAATCAGGCAGATGCCTTCAACCACGAACACCCTAGAGCGCAGCAACTTGCAGCAGGCGGTTTTCGCGATATCACTCGCATTGCTTCTTCAGATCCTCGTATGTGGACCGATATCTTATTGAGTAATCGACAGGAACTACTGCAGCTGATCGATGAGTGGCAAAAACAAATGACGACCATGGCTCACTGGTTGCAGAAAAAAGACGAAACGGCCATCTTTCGGTTCTTTGAATCCGCGAAGGAAACACGGGACCAATTGCCGGTTCATCAAAATGGGGCGATCCCAGCATTCTATGATCTATTCATCGATGTACCGGATCATCCCGGCGTTGTCGCTGAAGTGACGGGGCTATTGAGCGAACATCAGCTCTCTTTGATCAACTTGAAAATTCTTGAAACCCGAGAAGACATTATTGGTGTTTTACAGATTTCATTCAAAACGCAAAATGATTTGCTGCAAGCAGAGCAGCTGATCCAAAACAAGACGACCTATTCGTGTCGAAAAAAATAGGAGGCTGGGATGAAACTAAAAAAAGCAACACATTTAAAAGGGACGATAGCGGTCCCTGCTGACAAATCGATCTCGCATCGCAGTATCATGTTCGGGGCGTTAGCCGAAGGAACAACGACTGTCCGTAATTTCTTGCGTGGAGAAGACTGCTATAGCACCCTTCATGCATTTCAATCATTAGGAGTTCCAATCCATGATGACGGTCAGACGATCACGATTGAAGGACAGGGCTTTAATGGCCTTAAACCTGCCCAAGACCCAATTGATATCGGCAATTCTGGTACAACAATTCGCTTAATGATGGGGATTTTGGCCGGACAGCCTTTCGCAACCACCTTATTCGGCGATGACTCTTTGAATAAACGCCCAATGAACCGAGTGATGCTGCCATTAAGAGAAATGGGGGCAAACGTTACAGGTCATGAGCAGACGGAGTTCCCACCGATCACTATTAATGGCACGGCTTCATTACAGCCCATCAATTATCAGATGCCCGTAGCAAGTGCTCAAGTAAAATCAGCGCTGATTTTTGCGGCATTGCAAGCACAAGGTACCTCGACGATTATTGAAAAAGAGGCGAGCCGTAACCACACTGAAGAAATGATTCGACAATTCGGTGGCGTAATCACAACACAAGGCAAAACGATCACTGTGACGGGACCTCAAACACTCCAAGGACAAGAAGTAATTGTTCCCGGTGATATTTCCTCCGCTGCCTTTTTCTTAACAGCCGGCGCGATTATGCCAGAAAGTGAGATCGTTTTAAAAAATGTTGGGATTAATCCGACTCGTACAGGAATTCTTGACGTGCTAGAGGAGATGGGTGCTTCGATTGCTTTTTCTAATCAAGACGATCAAAATCAATCAGCTGACCTTACCGTTCGAAGTTCTACCTTGCAGGCAGTAAACATCGCCGGCGATATTATTCCGCGTCTGATTGATGAATTACCGATCATTGCCTTATTGGCTACACAAGCTCATGGCAAAACGGTGATCAAAGATGCGGAAGAACTAAAAGTAAAAGAAACCAATCGAATTGATGCAACTGCCGAAGAGCTGACAAAACTAGGGGCGGATATCACTCCTACCGAGGATGGCTTGATCATCAACGGACCTACTCCTTTGCATGGCGGAAAGGTCTCAAGTCGCGGGGACCACCGCATCGGTATGATGTTGCAGATTGCCGCTTTATTGACAGATGAAGAGGTAGAATTAGAAAAAGCCGAAGCCGTAGCAGTCTCATACCCTCATTTCTTTGAGGATGTTGCACGTTTGGCTAAAGGAGGAGACAGGGAGTGAAAAAAATAATATTAATTGGCTTTATGGGTGCTGGAAAAACCACGATTGGTCGTCTTTTGGCTGAAGAAACGAACCAGTCTCATGTGGATTTTGATGACTTGATCGTTGCTGAGATCGGCATGACCATTCAAGACTTTTTCGACCAACACGGTGAGGAAGCCTTTCGTAAAATCGAAACGGATATTTTAGCTAAAACTTTGGCAAAGGAACAAATTATTTCCACTGGTGGGGGCATCGTATTAAAAGAAGAAAATCGTCATCTTTTAAAAGAGATGCCGCTCGTCGTGTATTTAAAAACAGATCCCGAGGAACTGATCCATCGCTTAAAGGCGGATACTGGCAGCATTCGTCCCTTAGTCGTCTCAAAATCACCAGAAGAAATATTGGCTGTTTACCGTCCTCGGATCCCTCTTTATGAAGAAACTGCTTCATTGATCGTTGAAACGACGAACAAAACACCAGAAGAAATCGTACAGGAAATTTTGATCAAAGCAGGTGCATAAAATGAAGATTGGTTATTTAGGACCGAAAAGTTCCTTTACGCATTTAGCTGCGCAAGAAGCGTATCCAGAAAATGCCTGTATCCCTTATGGATCGATTCCACTTTGTATTCAAGCGCTAGCTAACGGTGTGATCGATCGTGCGGTCGTTCCGAACGAGAACTCATTAGAAGGGTCCGTTCATGCCACGATTGATACACTGTTTCGTCAAAATCAATTGAGCATCGAACAGGAAATTATTTTACCGATCAATCATCAATTGTTAGTTTCTCAGCAAATAGCAAAAGACAACCGTCCTATCACTAAGATAATTTCTCATCCGCAAGCCTTGGCGCAATGTGCCGACTTCATCGAAGCCCGATTTGCTGGAGCTACTGTTGAGGCGGTTGCTTCCACAACGACTGCAGCAGCCTACGTAGCAAAACATCCAGAAGAAGCAGTTGCGGCGATTGCTTCCAAAGAAGCCGCTTTGGCTTATCAGTTAACGATCAAAGAAACCAATATTCAAGATGTTGCCTTTAATCAAACCCGTTTTTGGGTTTTGACGAAGAAAGCAGCAAACACCCAATTACCAGAGCAGACCGTCGAGAAAGCAACGATTTTTTTGACGCTGCCAGCAAATCGCCCGGGAATTTTGCACAAAATCTTAGCAACCTTTGGCTGGCGAGAAATTGATTTAAGCAAAATTGAATCGCGACCGTCAAAAACCACCTTAGGGGAATACTTTTTCGTGATCGATCTAGTGATGGACAAACCGTGGCAACTGATTGTAAATGCCTTTGAAGAGATTCAGTTGTTGGGTGGACACGTCCATCTTCTCGGCGTGTACTCGGTAAATGTTGTTGAGGAAGTGACAAAAAATGACTCAAGTCAAAATAAAAATTAGCCAAGATGAAACACTTTTAGCAACGTTTCATAAAGAGATCCAAACACAGCACCATCAATGGTACCCAACGATTTTTAAGCCCTTTGATCAGCCAAGATTTGAACAAGCAATCACACAGCAGCTGCAAGAGCCAAGCCACCACTTTTTTATCGCTTGGTTGGCGGAACAGCCTTGTGGCTTTGTGCATCTTCAAGAGGTCTGTTTGCCACAAAATGTGATGATGCATGAACGAAAGTGGCTGGAAATTGCAGCGATCGCTGTTGACCCTCGGTACCAAGGGATGCATATTGGAAAACAATTGTTGGCATTTGCTGAAAACGTTGCGCTGGAAAAAGGCTTCGATAATCTCTCACTAAACTTTTGGTCGGCAAATCAAGTGAAATCATTTTATGAGCAAGCAGGATTTGTGAGCACACGACAAGGAGCATCAAAGCATCTAAGGTAGAAAAATGAAGAAATTTCCTAGAAAAAGGTTAAAATTTCAGAAAATAGCTTTCTTTCTATAAGGTCTAGGGTATCCTTATAGACAGAGAGCTATTTTTTAGTTGGAGGATCAGAAGCAATGAGCAGGATGGAAAAAAATAAAAAACTGCATGAACGGCTAGAAAAGGAATCCAGTCAGGCAGCCAAAGAAAGTATCTTTGCCCGCCGAGAAGCCAAAAGAAGAAACCAGCGCGTCAGACCGAGTGATTCTACTTCGTCTGCTGATGAGCCAGTAAGAGACATTTTGTCTCAAAATACCGAGCATCCTAGGGCAAGCGACCCTCGTGCGGCTCAAAGTTCCCGAGAACAGTCACAAGTAGGAATAAAAAAATCTGAGGGACGAAAAAGCGCAATCCCCCCGCTATCTGCTCAGGGACCAGCGATGTATCAAGGTCAGGAACAAAGCAAACAAAAACCGCAAAAGCTTAAGAAGAGCAAGCAACCCAAACAAAAGAAAAAGCGGAAGCACCCAGTTCTGCGTATTGTGGTTCGGGTACTATTGGTGCTTTTTGCCTATTCATTAATTGCTTTTCTTGTCGGTCAGCAAGTCGCAAGAAGTGACGCTGCTTTTGCTACGACTGATGAAGAGACCTTTAATGGTACGGCCGCTGCTAATGGTGCTCGTAATATATTGCTCATTGGTAGTGATAGTCGTGAAGGAGAAGCTGGACGCGCAGACACTATTATGGTTTTGCAATTAGATGGTCCCAGTAAGCAACCGAAGCTGCTTTCCTTTATGCGGGATACTTTAGTTACGATTCCCGGTTATGGCGAAAACAAGATCAATGCGGCGTATGCCTTTGGTGGTGCTGATTTAGTCAGACAAACATTAGCGGAGAATTTCGGGCTAGAAACCAACTATTATGCAAAAGTTGACTTTCGTTCCTTTGAAAAAGTGATCGACACACTGTTTCCCTCAGGTGTTGCTATCAACGCGGAAAAAGATATGAGTAAAAATCTTGAAGTTGCCATCAAACAAGGGCAACAACAAATGAATGGGCTTGAGCTGTTGCAATACGCACGCTTTCGGATGGACGAAGAAGGTGACTTCGGTCGTGTAAGACGACAGCAGCAAGTAATGGATGCGATCTTTAGCGAAATGAAAAATCCTTTAGCTATTTTAAAATTGCCTTATGCAGCAGGAAAAGTCTTAGGCTATGCTTCCACCAACCTGCCAATGTCTTTCCTATTAAAAAATACCTTCTCGATTGCTCGAGGGGCGGGAGGAGTCGACAGCTTGACTGTCCCAGTCGCTGACTCTTGGCAATACGGTTCAAGTGCGAGTGCTGGAAGTGTGTTAGTCGTCAATCTTGAAACCAATCAACAAGCGATCAGGAATTTTCTTAATGAGTAAGCAGAATGAAAAGTTCTGAAAACCATTTGAAAGTAAGTAAATTTATGCTATATTA
Source organism: Enterococcus sp. 6D12_DIV0197 (assembly GCF_002174385.1). NCBI lineage: Bacteria > Bacillati > Bacillota > Bacilli > Lactobacillales > Enterococcaceae > Enterococcus > Enterococcus sp. 6D12_DIV0197. Next base: position 2,134,491 of record NZ_NIBN01000001.1, on the reverse strand, counting down.
TTAATGACGTTTGAAATTTGTTGAAACGAGGAAAAAGAATGAAATTAGCCGTTGTTACTGACAGTACAGCTTATCTGCCGGAACGGATCAAAAACCATGAAGATTTGTTTATCATACCGATTCCTGTTATTTTAGATGGAAAAGTCTACAATGAGGGTATCGACATTGAAGCTGATGAGTATTACGCTTTGCTGAAAAACAGCAAAGAATTCCCAACCACTTCTCAACCGGTATTAGGAGAAGTGTTAGCCTTATATGAGTCATTGAAAGATCGCGGTTACGACACGATCATTAGTATCCACTTATCAAGCGGTATCTCTGGATTTATCGGAACGCTGTATGGAATCACCGATGAAATCGAAGGTGTTCAAATCATTCCTTACGATTCGAAAATCACAAGTATGCCGATGGGTCACATGTTAGAAACCGCTCTTGATCTATCAAGTCAAGGCAAAACCGTCGAAGAGATCATTTCCCATCTGGACACTATCAGAGACAATACCTATGCCTATCTAATCGTGGACGACTTGAATAACTTGGTTCGCGGCGGTCGCTTAACCAATGGGGCAGCCTTGATTGGCGGATTATTAAAAATCAAACCGATCTTGACCTTTGATCAAGGAAAAATTGTGCTTTACGAGCGCATTCGTTCCAGTAAAAAAGCATTCAATCGCGCAGAAGATATCATTGGTCAACGGGAGCAAGAAATCGCATTGCCTGTTAAATTTTATGTAATCCACGCCAACAATTTAGAAGTAGCGAAAGAAGAAAAAGCGAAGCTACAAACGAAATACCCAAATGCAGAAATTGAGATTGGACACTTCGGACCAGTTATCGGCACGCATTTAGGAGAAAAAGCCATTGGGATCGCTATTTCAGCGCAATAATTTTTATTTTTTCTATGTTTATCACGCCATTATCTTTTCAAGACGATGTATGTAAGAACCAGTTAGACGTTTGTCTAGCTGGTTCTTTTTTCTGCTTTTTTGAGATTCGCTTGTAAAAAATCACACAAACTCGTACAATAGGATCAAAATGAAGGACTGACAAAGGAGGAATTGCTATGAAGTGTTCCTTAAGAAGGTGGCAAATGAGCGATGCGCAAGATTTAGCCCGTGCGTTAAATAATCAATCCATCCACGATTATTTACGAGATGGGTTGCCATTCCCCTATACGGTCGCAGATGCACAAGCCTATATTCGATCTGTGGAGGAAGCAGAATTTGCCTTTGCGATCACTGTGGATGACCGAGCAGTCGGCAGTATCCGTGCTGTTCGCAAAGAAAATATCCATTATAGAACGGCTGAGATTGGCTACTCTATTGCACAAGAGTATTGGGGAAAAGGCTTGATGACGCAAGCCGTTCAGCAACTATGTGACTATGTATTTACTACATCAACTATCGTTCGTATTTCTGCTGAATCTTTTGCGAAGAATCATTCCTCTTGTCGTGTGTTGGAAAAGGCAGGTTTTACGTTAGAAGGCGTTTTGCGAAAGCATGCGGAGAAAAACCAGCAGCTGTTCGATATGAAGCTCTATGCGTTGGTTCGTCAAGAGAAATGACCACAATCAAAAAGGAGAAACCTATGAATGAACTGCAAAAATTACCAAATGTAGGTCAGGTTTTAGCGGATCACCTGGTTCGTATCGGCATCAATACCCCTGAACAACTACGTACAAAAACGGCCGAAGAGGTTTTTCTAGCTATCCGCCACCAATGCGATGCGGGCGCTTGCTTGCATATGCTCTACGGCATTGAAGGGGCGATCCAAGGCATTCCTAAAGCGCAGCTTACATATCAGAGAAAACAAGCGTTGCGCCTTTTTTTCAATCAATTGAGTTAGTGAAGTAATGTGTCATAAAAAAGCACTTTTTAAGAGCGTTTGTTTTTTAGATGCTTCTTATCAAGTGCTTTTTCTATAAACATCTGTCCCTAGCTACTAGAAAAGACCTTTTGCTTGTTCCAAACCAGCTTCCTCATTATACTTATTCTATCTAGTAAATTACTAATTTACTAAACAAGGAGTGAGAATAATGAAAATACCAGAAAACTTGAAACATAAGCCCGTCATTAAAGTGGAAGACTATGATACTGTTGACGGAAAAAATGCGTTACACACAGATGCAAAAGGCCTTTCCCTCGGATTAGCACAATGGAATGATCGCGGAAAAGTCGATATCTCAGGCAAGGTTTGGCGCCATACAGGTGAAAAATGGTCTCGTCAGTCAGAAGAACTACCCCTCACTAGAATCTTAGATCTAGCAATCTTAGTGGCGCAATCTAGTTTGTATTTTCAAGAGGCCTATCGCCATGAAAAGTTTTACGATCCTGAAAATCCGTTGATCGAGATCATTGGCCTGCAAGGAAATCGTATGACCGTTGAAGTAGACACCGAAAATCCTAAAATCGATGAAGACATTCTGCTTTTTTATGATTCCTTACAAAAAGATGGCGAGCTATACGGCGAACGCTTCAAAATCCTAAAGCGGCTTTTAGATGAGCTAGGTTATTAAGAAAAGGAGCAGATTGCCATGACACAAAATCAACCGTCTTTTGTCGTAACGAAAGGACGCGCTTTTAGCAAATTAGAACAAACCATGATTTGGAAAAAACCACAAAGTCATCAGACCAGTGCTGAAGAACTACGAATTGCTTCAGAGATCGCGTTGAATTGGGCGGATCCAGAGATGAAGATCTTCAATGTGTTGCTGGAAGGCGATGCTGGGTCGGGTAAGACTCAGTTGGCAAAGGCACTTTCTGCCGACCTGCAACTGCCCTACACCAAAATCACCTGCTTTGCGGATATGGATAAGTCAGATGTATTTGGTGCTTTATTACCAGTGATCAACACCGACCAAGAAGAGGACAAGGACTTGCTGGATGCGATTTATCAAAGTGATTGTTTTGAAGATGTCTTAGCTTTGATCCAGCGGCATTTTTCCTTGACTCGTGAGCGGGCACGGGCGAAATTTGCGGAACTGATCGAACGGATTGAAACCAGTGATCAGCAACCGACGATTCAATACAAATTTTATCCCTCCGAAATCGTACGGGCGCTGGAAAAAGGCTATTTGCTTGAGATTCAAGAGCCAACGGTCATTCGTGATGCTTCGGTACTAGTGGCACTAAACTCGGCCCTTGAACAAAACGGGATGCTAAATATCCCGACTGGCTTTGTTCGACGACACCCTGACTGTGTGGTGATCATCACAACGAATCGGAATTACCAAGGCAACCGCCCCTTGAACGAATCCTTGCGAGATCGGATGCAGCATGCTGAAAAAATGGATTTACCTGAGCTAGCAGTCATGGTGCAGCGAGGCATTGCCAAAACCAGTTATCCGGACAAAACGACTGCAGAGAAAATGGCTGAAATCATCCGCTTACTAGACGTGACCGCCAAAGCCAACGCCATCAAAGGGGTGGCGGGTATGCGTTCTTATTTTTATTGGTTAAATGCAGTCAAACAAGGACAAGATCCCTTTACAGCAATTGATAACAAAGTGCTCTACAAAATCACTACCGATCCAAATGAGCTTTCTCTGTTACAACAGGCGTTAGAAGCTTCAGGATTATTGGCGCAATTGCGGCTCTTGTTTTCTGGACAACCGCTAAATGCCTTTAAAGAACAAATCAAAGGACGCAGAATCAGCAGCGAAGAGGCTGACCAACGCAATGTAGTGGAAGAAGGCACGCCCATCCTAAAAAATGAGCAAGTCCTTGAGACCGCCAATCAAGAAACTGAGGCGGAAACGATGGAAACCAGTGATTCTGACAAACAAGAAGCGAAAAGCGCAGCAACTGAGGCGACGTTTTTAGAAGAACTAGAACGCAATAGTCATGATGGCCAAGCAAAAGCTGGGAGTGAGACACAAGAGGCAGCTCCTGCTTCCCATTCTTTGTCGATCGAAGCGTATGAAGCCCAGGAGAAAGAAAAGAAAACCACGGCATCAAAGGCAGCACGACAAGCATTGAAAGAATCGATCCATGCCAAAGAAGGGCTGATCGTTCATCGACCACCCGTCGATTTAGAAAAAGCGACTGAAGCCCAACAGCGTTTGCAGCCGTTGCTGCCGATCGTAGAGTCATTGATCAAGCAAACCCAAGAAGTATTGGAAAACGAACAAGCTTCGGCATACAGTAAAGGTAAGTACAGCGGTACACGCTTTGATGCCAGCAAGGTTGCGTATCAAGATTTTCGGACCTTTGACAAGAAGAATCCACCTCACGAACAGCCTTCCTTAGCTCTTGCTTTGCGCATCGATGAATCTGGTTCGATGATTCGAGAAGATCGGATATTGTATGCCCAACAGGCGGTCTTAGCGGTGAATGCTTTTGCCGAACGTTTGTCTTTGCCATTGATGATCTATGGCGATACAGCGGACGTGACCGCTCGTGAAAAAACCTCGCTTTTTGCATACAAAGAATTTAATGAAGGCTTTGAATTTGTGCCAGAGAAACTCATGACAATGAAGCCTCGGCAAAATAACCGTGATGGAGCTGTCTTGCGCGTGCTAGCTGAAAAGCTCGCTCATCAGCCGGCAACCACTAAATTACTCTTGAATATCAGTGATGGCCAGCCAAAAGCTCTTCCTGATTATACAGGGGGAAAAGCCAAAGAAGATATTCAGCAGGTGATCGCTGACTATGAACGACAAGGTGTGCTGTTTCTTGCAGCTGCTATTGGGCAAGACAAAGAGGTGATCAAAGCGATTTATGGGGAAGAACGCTTTATTGATCTTTCCAATCTAACAGAATTTCCGCAGCGTTTGTTGCAGCTACTAACAAGGTATTTGTAAACGTCGATAGCGAAAGGGAAAAGAGTGTGGACTGCATGCCGCACTCTTTTTTTGATCATAATTATATTATGTAAACAAGATGATATTTGTCTAAATTTGGATAGTTCTGTAAAATAGACGCCAAAAGGAGAGATATCATGAACAAATGGCGGTACTTCTACTATCCTTGCCAATTCGGCTGGCACGCAGCACTTCGTAGGCGCAGTTTGCTGATGAGTGGTGTGCTGGCGATTCTTTTACTGATCATCGCCATCTTTGCAGAGCATTGGTTAGTGTTTTTTCATCAATGGCTACAATATGAAACAAATAGCAGTGAGAATCAGATGGATCTCACGTATGCCAGTTGGCTTTTCTTTTTGCAGTTGCTACGCTTCGTACTAGGCGTTCTAACTGTAGGCTTGATCGCCGCCTTTTTATGGCACTGCAATCACATGTATCGTTTTCATTTGATGGGGGAGGAGCAGCAATCTCTGAGTATTCGGTTGTTGTTAGGACAGTCTCCGTTGTTGGTCACCTTAGAAGAGCTTTTCTTTGTAGGCATTCAAAGCATTGTTATTAGTTTGATAGGGCTTGTCAGCGGTCTGTGGCTTAGTCAAAAAGCACTGCAGGATTTTTTCCATTTCTTTCATCTTCCCGCAGGCTTTACTTTTGAATTTCCCTTTAAAGGTCCATTAATCGCTCAACTTGGTGTGCTCTTGCTGCTTTTTTTGTTACGATTCCGCGGTACAAAGAGGACGGTTGAAGAGATTCTCGTTAACGGATGCCCGAATGGGTGAGGGGATGATAGGCTGCTTTTATTTCCCTCTTCCAAAATGCGAACATATGTTTTATAATAGGTGAAACAAGACAAAGGTCGTGAATTTGTGAAGACATCCTTAACTTTAGAAATGGAAGAGGCACTTTATTATTATTGTCGTGAAAACAGTGATATTGTGGTAGAAGAGGTAGTCATGCCAGATGATCACGGCATCGTGGATACTTTGAGTTGTCGCTTGACGGCTGAAAATACCTTTGAATGGCGTTGCTACGAACTCAAAGTTAGTTTGGCAGATTTCCGCTCAAAAGCAAAACTATCCTTTATTGGGAATTATAATTATTTTGTCTTACCTAAGGCATTGTATGAGAAAGTCAAAGATCAGATTGGACCTACAATTGGTGTTCTGGTCTATCATGCATTTCTTGAAAAAGAAACGGGCAGCAAAGGGTATTTCAGTGTCGAAAAGAAGCCCCAACGGCAAGAGCTGCAGGTTCCAGAAAATGCCTTATTGTTTCGGTTGATTTCGGCACAAGCGCGAGAAGTCGGCAAAGCAAAACAGACTGCTCGAGGATTGCGGGTATTTTCAACAGAACGTTTGTACCAAGAACTGAAGAAACGTCAGCCTGAGTATGACTTGTTCGGTGGTGGAGTCAATTACTATGATCGATTTATTGAAGATACTCAGCTGCAAGCGATCGAAGCCTTGAAAGAAGAATTGGCCGCTACGAGAGCAGCCTATGAAGCGCTGGAAAAACGTTTTTTATCAGGCGAGTAAGAAGGAGAGAAGAAGATGTACTTCCCGTATATTCGTGGAAAACAATTTGATTTATTGGCGTTGAAAGCACTGTTGGAACAAGATTGTTTGTCAGACGCGATCCAGCCGATCATTGAACCAGTCAAGCAATCAAAAACGTTTTGGACGACCATTGACCTGTTTCAAAGGAAGCAGCATCCTTTTTATCTGGTTCGCAATCCACAGGCAGGAGCTTTTCTGACGGCAGAGGGGTTAGCAGAGTTGCAAAATGTTACTGTCCCTAAAGCAATGATCGTAGATCGCCCCATTGAGACAGTGGAAGAAAAACCTGATCTTTGGATCATTCATCAAGCGGACCAAGCACTCGCTAGTGATTGGCGGGAAAATACGCTGCCGGTGCTGGTAAACAAAGAGTTTCGTTTGTTAAATAAAATCAACGGCCCGAAACTACTGATGGAAGATCCGTTTACCCGTTTACCTAAAAATAGTTTTTATACAGAATGTCCAGACGAAGGATTTTCAAAAACCCATCATCTTTATCATAAATTGGGCTATGCGGGATTTAGTGATTTTTCTGTCGATAGCAAAATTTATTATGAGCACAGTTATCCCTCAAAACGGTTGGTTTTGCATTGGATCTATCCAACAGCAGAGCAAGACTTGCGAATCGTTCACTTATTTTCTGAGGAAGAATTACCAAGTCAGAAAGAAAAGTTTTTTGAAGTCATGGAAGCTTTGTTGCAGCATGAGGAAGAGTATCCTACACAAACAGCTGGGCTGCAGCTATTAGTTGCTGCCTATCAGCAAAGGTCGTTTCCTGGTATGGGCGTTATTCGGAAAGCTGCCGTTATGAATCACTTGGAACTCATCAGTCGTCTTATTTAGTCGCTATATGCATACGATTGTAGGCTCTAACAAAATACTGCCATTTATTGTACAAAACACCTTGATTGCACCCATTGTTTTCAGGATAGTGATAAAATCAGGGGAAAGGAGTTGGCGCTCGTGGGAACAAAAGATAGAGAATATTATCGAAATGAAGGAAAAGAATTTGAAAAAAACAAGAAAAACCTGCTTATTCAACGTTTAAATCAACTAATCGTTGTCTTGGTCATTTTGATCATTGTCTTTTCGGCGATCTTGTATTACATAGTTTGAAACTTTCCGTAGCTGTCATTGCTTTATTGGCAGCAATAAAACGAAACTTGTACTTAGATGACTGTGCACCCTTGATTAGGACTCGCTATGGGAATCTGATCCGTTTAGGTGAAAACTGAACGCAACGAAACGTTTCTTGTTTATCGTTGCTGGTTTGCCTGTGATCAAGATTCCCATTAGGCTATTAGTTAGCACAAATTTGCTGGGTTAAGTGCGAATCATTACTGATAAGATCGTGAACAACGATACTTGACTGATTCATTGAGTTTGGCCAGCAGCTTCAAACCAAAGCTTGAATTCAAAGATTCAAGAATCAACACGATCAAATACAGACAAAGGTTCAGAGATAATTTGTCAGTTGCATGTTGTTTCACTCGTAGAACCAACAAAAATCTAAAACTATCGCTCAAATGACCATTTTTTTGATTATGCTGCCAATTAGGTGAATTTGAAGAAAATAATCCTAAATAAGAGGGAGGAGAGCCGTAAATTACCAGCCAAATACGGTGTTCGAAAAATTTCATTTTTTAGTTTACATAATAT
>NZ_NIBN01000001.1:2124392-2126266 GCF_002174385.1 Enterococcus sp. 6D12_DIV0197 | reverse complement strand
TTTTACCTCCCTCCAAATGACTTTTATCAGTAAATTGTCACTAGTTCACTTAAAATTCAACTAAAACTAAGATTTCTTATTTTACAAGTTTCTTCAGATTCTTTTTTATGATTTACTGATCAACAGATTGTTAACGGTCTTGTAGCAAGTTACATACGGATTCGTCTTTTTTATCTCAGCAAATACAGATTCAAGCTATCAGCCTTGATTCACGAACCAATCGGTTTGATTGTATGCTATAATCATTTTGAAAATCTTTGAGCTTTTACCTAGAACTTTATTCATTTACAGCCAATCCATTTCAAAGTTCTTACACAAGTAGTTAGACGTTGCAAATGCCAACAAATATCTATTACATGAGTCGATAAAAAAGAACCCTAAAATCATGTAGATAACTTAGGGTATTTCGTTATTTAATATAATTGTAATGTTCATAGGTCGCCATAAACGTCCATATTTTGCTAAAAAAGTCTGAATAAAGCGCCGTTGATCATTCCTTGGAATACTAGAACCATGGCAAGTAAAATCAAACCAGCAGCTATCCATAAGCTTATTTTTCCTTTTCGGCGACTGCTGAACGGGTTTTGCTTCAAGTTGCCACTCGTCAGGATGAAATACATAATCATGCTGAATGATATGAGCAAAATAATTTCTATCCCTATACCTAACCATAATCGCTGATTGTTTATTATTGTCATTTTATCACCTCAACTCATTTTACCATTAATGAGGTGCAGACTACTGATTTGCCTGGTTTGCAGCTTGTTTTTTCCATTTGTGTAATTAACACGCGATAAAAGCAATTCCATCCGTATAAGCTGACAATTCTAAAAGGAGAATAAAAATGAAAAAGAAGAAGCAATTAAAGCTAGTCTTTTTACCAAAAATCTGGGCGTCACTCCTCTACTTGCTTTTCGTGTTCACAGCCCTCTTCCTCTACTTATCAAAGTACTTGGACATTTCTTTCTTTACTTCGATGTATCCTGACTTTTATCTTCATATCTCCAATTTTTCGATTAGTTTGATTATTGGCTTACTGGGGTACTTTTGGCTTCTCGTAGGTGCGCCATTTAAAGCCGTCACGCTATTGACCCTGCTCTTACTCATTGCCAATCTATTGAGCGAGACTGTCTTGGGCTTTATGAACACCCCTGATCGAATCGATTTACTTTTTGGGATTGCAGGAACGCTCGTCGCATATTTTACTTTGGCAATGATCAAAAGATACGGTTTAGTCAAGAATCAATCGGTTTGATTCAAACAGTCGTGACTTCTCCTTATATGATCCCTTTGCTACTTAGGTCCACCCCAATTTTTGGGAAAAGAAACATCTTGCTGCAGTGATTTAGCCGAAAAAAAGCACTCAATAAAGGGAGTGCTTTTTTTCGTTTCCATTGGCGATACTTTCGTATGGCTAGTCACTTGGTAGCCAATACAATGGACTTAGCTGTAGATTTTCCCAATACGGGTTGTGAAACCCTATCAAATAGTGCATAGCTAAATACCCGAAAATCATAAAGCCAAATGACAAAGTCACGATCCGTCCCCACCGTGGTATTTCTTTGATAAATAGACCTAGCATACCTATCAATAAGGGGAACGAATAATTAAACAGTAAATCACTTCTAATATTTTGGTTCCGAGGATCCTTCATTATTTTGTCATTTAAGCCCCAACTTATGCCGATGATCACAAACATAAGCGCCAGAATAGTCAATCGTTTGCGATCAAAAAGCCACTGTTCTTTATCTTTCCTACTTGAAAAGTAGATCGTAAGCAGGACCACAATTAATCCAGACATACTATTCTCCTTTTTCGCCAGCTATTTTCTAAAACGTTCATGATTCCTTCAGGATAAATTATAACATATATAG
>NZ_NIBN01000001.1:2071596-2124133 GCF_002174385.1 Enterococcus sp. 6D12_DIV0197 | reverse complement strand
ATATAGATAAGAGGTGATTGCTATGGGTATGCTACAACCATATGAAGATCGGAAAAAGCTAAAGTGGCAAGGATTCTTTTTATCTGAGCATACAACTGAAATTGAAGAAGAGCCGACACGCACGTTTGATTGTCCGCCTAAGCCGTCACTCACAACGGAAGAAATCAATCAATGTTTATTCGAAGCAATGAAAAAGAACGTAACTGTGGCGATCCAACGAGAAGAAGTCAATGAAGAAGGCGGCTATCCCCCAGATATTGTCGGAAAAATCAGCGGATACGACACATTGGGCATTTATTTGACGGGAGAAACCACAGAAAAAATCCATTATGATGAGATTCGTCATGTTGCTTTTTATGAAGAGAAAAAATGGTTTGATCTCAACGAATGATCCGCTTTTTACTACTTACTAAAGGAGGAATACCTGATGCAAACACAAAAAGGCGCTGTCTCAAAAATAAGGATCGTCTCCTTTGCCCCCTCCCCTTTGGTCCGCTTTACACTAGGCACCACCAACTGTTTGATTGCGAAGCACAGTTTGAATTTTTTAGGGGATGTTGATGAGGGCATGTTTCTAACTGTGGGTGGCTATTGGAATAAGCGCCACCAATTCGTGGTGCAAAAGTATACGGTGTACGGCAAAACAAAAATCATGTTGGATATCGATGCCTATCGACAAAAAACAGTAAAGGCGGGTTCACTATGAGAGCAAGAGACCTCTTGACAGCACTGACAACGTCGTCGAGTGCAGCAGATTACCAAGGAATTTATTTAACTTACAAAGAAAACCTGATTCCTTTTACGACGATCGCACAAGATAGTCATAACCAATTGATTTTATTTTTCGAACCCAAAAAGCCTGCTCTGACTCTGAAAGAATTATATACACAGCTAATGCTGCATAAGAATTTGGACTTGCTCTATTGGGATGGCGAGTCACGACAAAAGGTATTGGGGTTTCGTGAACAAGAAGAAAAAATCATCCTTTAGTCCCCTCGCCTATTTTGGCACACAACAAACGTTGAAAATCTCGGCAAAAAGAAAAAAATGAAGTATACTTTGTGTAAAGACTAAAGGAGTTTATCATGAAAAATCAAAAGATTACCCAAATGAGTTTTGCGAAAGTCTATCCTCTGTATATTGCCAAAGCAGAACGGAAAAATCGGACAAAAGAAGAAGTAGATCAGATTATTACCTGGCTGACTGGGTATGACCAAGAAACACTCCAACAGATGGCTGATGATGTTTCTTTTGAACGCTTTTTTAAGCAAGCCCCTCAGCTCAATCCTGCACGAAAACAGATTACTGGTGTGATTTGCGGGATTCGGGTAGAAGAGATCGAAGAGCCAATAGTTCAAGAAATTCGTTACCTAGATAAACTGATCGATGAATTGGCGAAAGGAAAAGCCATGACGAAAATTCTGCGCTCTGCTGAATGAGGCGTTTTTTTCGAGTTGCTATTTAAGAATCAACGCTTTATACTAGAAATACCTTGGCAGGGGCAAATCATTGCTCAAAACACAGTGGGACAACACCCCACTGTGTTTTTTTATCCTGCTTTTCTTGACGACAGCTTGTAACCAGGCAGGCGATCTTAGTTTAGTTCAACCACTTAGCATGTAGTGCCCTTTGGAATTGGCCGCCTTTTCGTGAAAACACAAGAACGTTGGCTGAGGCTCTCCTCTTCTTTACTCAACAAGGCGCTCTTGACACGTACAAAAAAAGCACTCCTCTTATAGAAAGGAGTGCTAACTATTACTTTTTCATTTCTTTGATCTGTTCTTTTCGTTTCAAATACGCCAGCTCTTTTTCCATTTTGCGATAGCGAGCGAAGGCTGCTTCTGAAAGCTCACCGGCAGCAATAGCTGCTTTTACCGCACATTTCGGTTCTGTTTCATGCTGACAGTCTCTGAAGAAACAACCTTCAGCATATTGACTGATCGCTTCAAAGGATTGCTCGATCGAAGCTGACCGAACGGTACTGATGCCAACTTCCCGCATGCCAGGAGTATCGATGATCATTGCGCCAGAGGGCAGTGTGAACAACTGGCGACTCGTCGTCGTGTGTCGTCCTCGACTATCCTCTCGTATGTCATTGGTTTTTTGAACGGCTTGTTCCATGAGCTGATTTAATAAGCTGGACTTCCCGACGCCTGACGAACCGATAAATGCACTGATTTTTCCGTCTGAAAAGTAGGCTTCTGTCAGCAATTCGTTCGGTTCATAAATAGAAGTAGCGAATGCTTTCACACCAAAAGCATCGTTTAATGCTTGCAGCAGCTCTGCTTTTTCATCAGCTGTGACTTGATCGGCTTTGGTCAAGAGAATCACTGGGTTAGCGCCACTGTCCCAAGCGATCGTGACAAAGCGCTCTAACCGAGCGAAATTAAATTCTTCATTGGCACTAGTAGCAATAAAAACCGTGTCAATGTTCGCAGCGATCCCTTGTTCATCCGTCCGATTTCCGGCTACTTTTCGTTGTAAAAAACTCTTTCGTGGGAGCAAAGCATCAATCAAGAAATGATCTTGATCATACACCTGCCCTTGGACAAAATCACCAACAATAGGATAATCCTTTGGCGCTCGTGCCTGTTGACGAAATTTTCCTGAAACGGTTGCTAAACATTCTTCTCCTGTAGTCAGGCGGACTTTTGCGATATCCTTAGCCTGAAAGACCACGATTCCTTGTTTTTCCATGATTTCCCTCCAGTTAATTAGGAGGCCGCACTTAAAAAGAGAAACCTCCGAGTTGATGTTGCTTCATTTGATTTGTCATAGGACATTTCCCCTTTCTATGTTGTGCTCATCATGTGATGTCGCTTTATTATACCACTGGAACGGACAGTATGCTAAAGCAAATGACCCAAAAGAACATTTACTGAAACGAAGTAGATAAACAAGCCAGCAATATCTTTGATCGAGGTGATGATCGGTGCCGAGCCGGCTGCTTGGTCGATGTTTAGTTTAATAAGTACAAACGGGACTAAAAAGCCAAGTGCTGCCGCTAAGGTCATAGCAAAAACTAATGAAATCCCAACAGCGACCCCTAACATCGGGATCCCTTGCCAAAGTGAAGCAGCGGTTCCAGAGATGATCCCGACGATCAAGCCTAGACTCAAACCGATCCAAACTTCTTTAAAGAAATGTCTGGTGAAGGTTGAAAGATCAATATGCCCTAACGACATCCCCCGAACAAATACAGTAGAGGATTGTGTACCAACGTTTCCACCCATATCCATGATCAAAGGAATAAAAATCGCAACGGCTGCCACCGACTCTAACGTTTGTTCAAATTCATCAATGACGACCCCAGCTAAAAGTCCAGCCACTAAAGTGATCACTAAGAATGGCAAGCGGACTTTCCAGATTTGCCACAGGCTGCCATTGATCAAAACATTACTACGGTCTGCTTCGTTGGAGGCGACATCGACCAAACCAGCGGCATTAAACATGTCTTCCGTTGTTTCCAACTCGATGACATCGATCGCGTCATCGACGGTAATGATCCCAACGATTCTTGATTCCTTGTCTACGACTGGCAGCGCAATGATATCTAGTTCATTTAGCAAACGGGCTGCTTCTTCTTGGTCGGTGTCAGTGGTCACATAAATAACTTTTTGGGACATGATCTCACTGATGCGTTGATCCCCTTGTGCTATTAAGAGATCTTTCAGCGACAAAACACCTTCTAACGTTTTCGTTTGATCAGTAACATAAAGCGTATAGATCGTTTCTTTTTCTTTGGCTTGCATTCGCACTTTTTCCAATGCTTGATTGACTGTCATATCTTTTTTCAATGTAATGAATTCCGGTGTCATCAAGCGACCCGCAGTTTCGGCTTCATACCCTAGTAAGAGGTTTGTTGCAGCTCGTTCATCAGGCGCCAACGATTGTAAAAGTTTTTGTGTTACGGTCGCTGGCAACTCATCTAAAAGCCGTACACGAACATCTGGCGCCATCTCATTCACAAATTCGGTTGCTCGTTCATCGGTGAAAGAGCGTAATAAGTGTTGTTGGGTAGCTGGTGTCAAATCTTCAAACAGGATAAGGGCTTTGTCTTTCGGTAACAGTCGGAAAACGATCACTTTTTCATCCGCGGATAAGTTGCTGAATAATTGTAATAGCGGCAGCTCTTCCATTCCTGATACGAGTTCTTTTAACTTTTCAGAGTCTTTCTTATTTAAATAATGTAAGATGGTTTCTTGCTGGTTCATGGGATACACTCCTTCTCCTATAATTTTGGTCAAAGAAAGAAAGGCAATCGTTCAGAAAATTGTCCAGTTTTCTTTCGTTTGAACGTTGTCTGCTAGACAGCTGAAAGTTTGTTCCGCAGCTGGAGATGACTGTTATTAAAACAAGCATCAAAGGGATAGAGCAGCAACTTTATTCATTATATCACATAGTTTTTTTAAAATATGAAAAATATCACTCGCAGACGAAAAATTCTTTTAAAGGACGTCGCTTGTAAAGAAAACTGACTGAAGTTTGTCAAGAACAAAAGGCAAAAGAAGCTAGCAGACGCTGTAAAACATCCCCCGCAAATGGTATGATAAACTAGTTGTGATTTTTTTACTCACCGTTTATTCTAAACCTATATCAATGAAAAGAGAGGCAATAAAGAGATGGCAAAGAAAAAAACATTGATTGGATCGGTCACTGCGCTTCTCGCACTCGCAGCAGTTGGCTTTGGTTTCCTACAAAACAATGACCTATTTCCAAAGCAGGAAACGCAACAATCAGAGGTAAGCACCCCTTCTGCTAAAGATATTCGCGCAGACGAATTGGCACAGCTAACCTACCAAGGCACCCAAACAATTGAAGTCAATCAAAACATCCCTGAGTTTTCAGAAGACGACCTTTCACTTGAAAATGGTGCCTGGGAAGCATACGGCGACCTTGACCACCTCAATCGAGCGACTTCGGCTGAAGCAATGTTGAATCAATCCTTAATGCCTACGGAAAAACGTGGCGATATCTCCAGCGTGAAACCGACAGGCTGGCGTAATAAACAGCTCCCCAATGGGAAATATTTATATAATCGGACGCATTTGATTGGGTTTGCTTTAGCTGGCGAAAATGCAAACTGGAAGAATTTGATCACGGGAACTAGTCAATTGAACAATCCAGAGATGTTGCGCTTAGAAATGGATATCAACTACTATCTCAAGCAAGACAAAAACCATTATGTTCGATATTCTGTCACTCCAATCTATCGTGATGACGAGCTGGTTGCCCGTGGGGTACAGATGCAAGCCCAATCTATTGGCGACGATACGATCCAATTCAACTATTATATCTTCAACATCCAAGATAGCGTCACGATCAACTATGCGGATGGCAGCAGCGAGATTTCAAACGAAGATATGACGCAACAGGAGAATGCTACAAGTAGTGAGAACAACACGACAACAGCCACTTCTCAAAACAGTGAAACAGAGGAGAAACAGAAAGAATATGTCGATCAACAAGGAAATGGTTTGATCAAAGGATCAAGAAGCGGCATCTATCATTTGCCAGGATCTAAATACTATGATGATACGACGAATCCGAAAGAATGGTTCAAAACGATCGCTGAAGCGGAAGCTGCTGGCTACCGTGCACCAAAATAAAAAAGCCTAGAGGCTTTTTTATTTTGGTGTTAAGCTATTCTTCATTGCCATGCGTTTGTTTTTCGTCTGCTAAAAGTGCTTGTCGCAACGCTTTGACATAGGCCTTCCCTTCGTCTGTAAAACGAACCGAACGTGACTTAAAGCGATAAGCTCGGTAAATTAGGCCTATTTTTTCGAGACGCAGCAAATGACGATAAACCAAAGAGGTCGTTTTTATTTCTTCATTGGCACAGATTTCTCGTATGGTAGGTGCGCAACCTTGAGCTTGCATATATTCATCAATGAAAAGTAAGATTCGATCTTTTCTAGGCATAAGTCCTCCTTTCCGCAAAACAGTCTTCACTGCTGCAAATTCGTAAAAACCGATAAACTGCTACCTGGTCTGCTTTTTGTCCGATCAATACACTGAAAATCTATTGATCTGTCTCTTTTCCCCTTCTTCCAACGAGTAAAAGTTCTTTTTATACGCTGAAATTTTCCCCTTAACGAGAAAAGCATCGGCTAGCAGCGCTCTTTGGTATTGATTTTATCAAATTTAGCAGCAAAAAATAGCAAATTTCAAAATTATTTTCCTTTTTATTGACATAAAAATAAATAGAGCTATTATTTTTTCTTTGAATTTGTTATTCTAAATTTAAGTAAAGGAGGATTTTATGTTAGGGATCGGTTTATTTTTTGTAGGAATTACTTTGATAATCAACGGCTGGGGCAGCTTACTTCACATTGACTACCGCTCACTTGCTTTGATCAATCTTTTTACAGGTACGTTATCTTTTATTATCAATCTAATCTATATGCTTCAAGGCGCTTATTATGAAGCAGGCACTGGCTTTCTCTTTGCCTTCACGTATTTGTTGGTAGGGATCATTTACCTTTTTGATTTAGATCTACGTATTTATGGGATTTTTGCGCTATTCGTAGCCATCAATACCTTACCTTTTGCTTGGGTCTCTTGGCAATGGGAGCAAGATCCCCTCTTTGCATTGATTTGGTTAACATGGGGAGCGTTATGGTTTTGCGGCTTTTTGGATACGATCGTGAAGGTAAACTTCGGTCGTAAGATTCATTATTTTGCGATCGCTTGTGGTATCTTCACTACGTGGGTCCCAGGCTTGCTGATGCTAGTAGATCTCTATTAAAAAAAGAGTGATTATCTCAATGATAATCACTCTTTTTAATAGGAAAATTGTTTTTTTCTAAAAAGTGTTCAATCTCCTGCATCGCTTTCTGAGGACCATTTGTCGGGAAATCCTTCTTTAACTGATAGGCTTGTTGGCAAATCTTCGGAGCTCCAACCTCAGTCAGGGCAGCTTCCAGCTTTTTCTCAGTTAATGGTTTTGTCAGTGCGATTGCATTGCCATACGCCACGCAGTACTGAATATTGCAGCATTGCTCATAGTGCATCCCAATTCCGATAAACGGCTTCCCAGATGCACAAGCTGTTTGAACAGTCCCTTCCCCACCATGGATAAAAGAAAAATCGATATGCTCATGCAATAAATGACTTGGTAGATATTCGGTCAAGAACAGATTCTCTGAGTCGTTGTGTTTCTCCTTGAGTAGATGCGTAACCGGAGCAATGATCGCTAGTTCCGAACGGTTTCGCAAGAAAGCTAAGATTTTTCGCACCATGCGCGGATTCCCCGAACTGCCCATCGCAAAATAAACGATTCGTTTTCTTTCCCGCCGCTTTTGTTGAATAAAAGTCAACACTTCGTCTGGTAAAGAAGACCCGAGCTTCGCAAAAATCGGCCCAACGATTTGATAGTTTTCTGGCAGCTGCTCTTTCGTTAAAAATAAATCAGGAGTGGTGATGAGATTTAAATCAGCGTCCATCATTCGTAAGCTCGTTTCAGGCATAAAAAGTTTTTCTGTTTGGGCAGCGTGTTTGAATGCTCGGGGCATCCAGCGGGATTTTACCAATTGTTTTCTTGTCCAATACCAAAGTGGTTTCCTTAACGGTCCGAAGAAACGCAAACTAGAAGGGATAAACGCGCTATCTGATCGAAAAAAGGGATCACTCATCGCATAGGGTTTTACGTAGACTAAGGGAATCTGTTTGCTGCGAGCAGATAGAAAGATCGTGACATTCGATCCAGTTACAATGACCTGAGGAGCAAGTTTATCGATCAGCTTTTGTTCGCTCAGAAT
Organism: Enterococcus sp. 6D12_DIV0197; assembly: GCF_002174385.1. NCBI lineage: Bacteria > Bacillati > Bacillota > Bacilli > Lactobacillales > Enterococcaceae > Enterococcus > Enterococcus sp. 6D12_DIV0197. Next base: position 2,116,373 of record NZ_NIBN01000001.1, on the reverse strand, counting down.
ACGCGCGGCAACCATCTCTTTGGTGAAGGGATTTTTGATTGAGCGTAGTTGATCTAATTTTATGATCTGTTCCTCTTGTTTTTCTGTCAGAGTCGGCGTCAGCAAATGGTACGTAAAGCCACTTTCAGTGATAAGTGAAGCAAAGGTTTTTGAAAAACCAAAGAACTCGCAGTGGTGATTTCCTTGCATTTGTTTAGCGACTTCGATCATCCTTGTCGTTTCAGCCAAGTTGAATACCGCAGGCGCAAAAAGAATCGTTGGCATGAAATCCTCCTTATGTATCGAGTCCATCCACTCGTTTCTTTCAAGTATACTAAAAGTAGGCACATGTAGGAGAAGTTTTTTTGCAGATCTTCTCGTTCATCTTTTTACATTATTTAATTAAAAATTTGCTATAATAAAGAAAACCTTTCAAGGAGTAAACCAATGCGAAAAAAAATATCTTCCTTGCGGCTTAGTACATTATCAAGCGGGCTCATTCTCTTTGCTTTCTTTTTCTTGATTCAACAATTTTGGGAAATGGTTGTTTCTGACTTTGCACTTTTGCCTTCGCTGGCATTCATCCAAATTCTCTTGATGATCCTTTCAACCTTTCTCATTAGCAAGTTTGTTAAAAAACGCTCGTGGCGGCAATTGCTTTTTGGCAGCTACCTATTCATCATCGGCTCGCTATTTTCTTTCTGGCTAGCAAATAATCCATTGGAGCTGCAAGCAGTCATTCTTTATATGATAGGCGCTTTTTTTGGCGGCATTCTTTGGGAATATTTGGCCCAGCGCTTGGCAACAGATCTTCTGGCCAAAGAACATGAACCTCGTTAACAGAGGTTTTTTTCTTTTTCTGATAGAAAAGGCAAACATTCTTCGTATATAGTGTGAAGGGGTGAAAAAGGTGCAGGATGAAGAAATCATTGAACGAATCAAAAAGAAAGACTATGCCGGCTTAGAAGAACTGTTAGCTGTTTATGGTGATAGCATGCTGAGGACGATTCATAGTGTCCTCTCCCAACCGCATGAAGTGAGCGAGCGCCAAGATGTAGCGAACGAAGTTTTTTACGAGGTTTGGCAAAAGATTGCTGCGTACCAACCAGAAAGAAGCCGCTTGATTACTTGGCTGCTTTTGATCAGTCGTAGTCGTGCGATTGACCACAAGCGGAAGTTGAACAAGCGCTCACTGGAAGAAAAACCTGTTGATGAGCAGGAACTAGCTATTGAAGAATCACCTTTGACAAAGGAAAACTTTTTGGGCTTTATTGAAGACCTTGAAGCCCTCGATCAAAGGATCTTTCTGCTCTACTATTTTTACCAAGAGTCACCCGAAACCATCGCAGAGCAGACGGACTTAAATGTCTCAGCGATCTACAATCGTCTTTCCCGTGGCCGCAAACGCTTAAAAGAAAGGATGACTATCGATGGATTTTAAACAGTTAGTCTTAAATGAAAACAATTCACTGACAAAAATATCTGAACAAGAAAAAGCAGCAACCTTCGAGCTGTCCAAACAATATGTTTTCTTGCAAGATCTATTAGAGGAGCTTCGGACGCTTTTAGCAAAAGACGAAACGATTCTTGGCTATCTGCCTTTGACGCCAGATGGAAACCTCGCCTTCGCCAATCAAGGGCTTGGCGCCTATGCCTATGCAACAACCGAGAAAGCAAAAGCATACCGTGACATCTTTCATGATACCCGCGGCAATCGTTTGTTAGTTTTCACAGAAACCCGCATGCTTTTTCTGGTCATCATCGACTATTTAGAAAGTAACACCTATTTCAGTTACCCCTATGAGACCATCAAGGCGTTCACGATCAAGCCAAGAAAGCTGATGAAGCACGAATCACCAGAGGATAAAGAACAATTCCATTGGGGCTATTTCGACTTTCAGGCAGGGACGCACATTTTCTCAGAAGTACTGACGAAAAAAGACTACGAATTATTTACGTCCTATCACGAATCGATCCCTGCACTCAAAAAAATTCCGATTCAAAACAAAGTTTACCGAGCAGCGAAATATCAGTATTTCCTGAGTAATTGGCATTTCAGTTTTCGCTTGATGACCGCTTTCAACCTGCTTTTCCTGCTGCTGTTTGTATTAATGATTCTCGGATTTTTCTTACACATTGGTCCACTAAAAGGATTTTATTATAAGGATCTGTTGGACATAGGTATGGTCATTTCCCTTTTTCATAGTAAGAACATCTTGCCATAAAAAAGGACTGCTGCTCCTTCCTAAGCATTTCTTTTATATCAATTGAATAAAGCACCAGATTTTCTACAAAAGAGTACCCCTTGCAGGATTCAAGTCAAAATGAATGCTGCAAGAGGTATTTTTTGTCTCGGACTATTGGGATATTCCTAACCGTTCGTTTTTTCATTTCCTTTTGAAATTCTCAGATTTCTTGTGAACTTTTCAGAAGACTCCACTCATAATTTCATACATGCCTAATGGGATTATTTTTTCCTTCACGCTTGCTTTTTAGGAAGAAACGTTATGATGATTTTACTTGCTAGGAGGTGTGAAAAATCGAACTTATCGGACATTTGGTCTTTTGGATCCCGTTTTGTCTTTTTCTAGTGATTGGATCGTTTTTCATACAATGGCGGAAACGTTTCGTTTCAACCCTTATTGCAGCGATCCCGTTTCTCTTTTTTATGGTAAAAATATTCAATTATCGGCACTATGAGCCAGATTCTGTTTTCATCATCTATTTGGTCGGACTCTTCTTGTCAGCGATCTTACTGATTGCAGCTGTCCGCCGACTGTCAAAAAAAGCCTAAACCTAGGGTTACTAGAAAACAAAGACATTGCCTAAATGAAACCCAGCCTAACTTTAAGGTTCATTTAAGGTTCACGGACTATAGTCAATACGGACATAATAATTTAGAGCCTGTGCTAGCGGAAACTAGCGCAGGCTTGTTTGATTATTTATAGAAAATAGGACAAATCGCTAGCAGGTGTTGGGTAGGCAAAAATCATTTGGGCCAGCGCTTCTTTCGATAGCTGATTCTCCAACACAAAAACGAAGTGGTTGATCAACTCATCGGCCAATGCAGAAACAATCGTGACCGCAACGATGGTATCAGATGTGTCATAAACCAATTTGATTTTTGCATCTTGATCATTGATTCGTCGATAGGTATACCAAGAAGAAAGATCCATCACCTCGCTATGATACTCTGAGGCATTATCGGCAATCTCTTGCTCACTGATCCCGATTCTTGCTAGTTTTTCCGCACCAAAAACCAGCGTAGGGATCAGCGGATAGCGGATGGGTGTTTTCTGGTCATCTATATGATCGACAAGATAGGCGGCTTCAAAGCTGGCAACAGGCGTCAGTTTGGGCTGCTTTTTCGCTAGCACATCCCCAATTGCATAGATGTGTCTTTGACTAGTCTGCAAAAACTCATTTACTACGATCCCTTGTTTTGACGTTTCTACCCCTGCCTTTTCCAGTTGCAGCTGATCGCTATTGGGTCTGCGTCCCGTGGCACCAATCACTGCTTCTACGGTGAGAGACAATGCTTGTGTCTGGATCGTATAATGGTTTTGTTCTTTCGTGATTCGCCGCGTGTTCTGATTAAAGTGGAACGAAACGCCTTGGTCCTGCATTGAACGAACCATTTCTGCGGTCAATTCAGCATCAAATCCTTTTAGCGGCTGGTCATTATGATGGATCACATGAACTTCAGCACCTGCTGCTTGAGCGATCATCGCCAATTCAAAGGTAATATACCCAGCACCTATAAAAGCAATCGTTGCTGGCATCTTTTCAAAGGAAAGAAAATCAGTACTGCTTTGTAAATGCTCCTTGCCGACGATTGGCAGTACCGCTGGACGCTGTCCTGTCGCAATAATTATTTTTTCTGCTTGAATCTCTTCTGCGTCCACGACGACCGTATGGGCATCACGAAAAGCGGCTTGTCCGTAGTAAGTAGTGATGCCTTCTGCTAGTAACCCTTGTTTGGTTGACTCCGGCACCCGATCGGTATACGAGCGTTTAAACGCCATCAGTGCCGGCCATTCAATGGATACCTGCCCTTGAACGCCATTGCCTTGCATACGTTTCGCCTCTGTTTTGACTTCTACGCCTCGCATCAGTAGTTTTTTTGGATCGCACCCGCGATTGGGGCACGTGCCACCCCATAAATCGGCTTCAACGATCGCCACTGTCTTTCCTTTGGCTTTTAACCCGTAGGCAGCAGCCGTTCCAGCTGGACCCGCTCCGATAATCAGTACATCCACCTTTTTCATCTGTCTCCTCCTTCTCCTAAAAAAAATTCCTACGCTTTCTCTTCCCTTCAAGTATAGCGAATCACGGTCAGCCGACAAAACAATTCGCCTTTTGCGGCTCCTGCGAATGATCACAATCAGCCCTTGAAGTTGCGTTTGATATGGTATACTTTTCTTGTCAGTTTAACGACAAAGGAGAATGAATGACTGTGAGTTTTAAACGTTTTTTTCAGCTCTTTCTTTTTTATTTTCTCTCGATTCTGGTGGCATATGGCCTGATTGCATTTCTAGCAGTAGATAATTTTTGGCTGGCGGTCTGTTTGATGACGCTTGTCGGCTACCTCACCTTGGGTATCCCACTAACCTTATTGAGTTTAAAGAAGAAAAAATAAGACAACAGACAAAGACACCAGCAACTTTTCTAAGAAGCTGGTGTCTTTCCTCATTGATGCGATTATCCTAATACGATCTGGGCATCTGCCAATGCTTTTTCCACTACTTCCATCACCATCTTGCTATGGGCAAGGCGTTCCTTGACAAAGGCGTGATCATTTTCGTGAATGGCTTGTGCAAAACGGACAAATTCTTCAAACATACGATGTCCGTGAACGCTGCGATCCTTATGGCTTTTTGCCCCATGGACCGGTTCAACGTCATAGCTGGCAAGCATATTCGTCGGCCCATTGACGATGATCGATCCTTTCGTCCCTTGGATCGTTGAGCGAATCGTCGCTGTCGAATCTTTGGCGCCGATACAAACGACTTTTGTTTGTTCATAGTCTAAAAACAGCATGCCAGAAGTATCGATCCCCTCTTCGACATTAGCGAAATAGCGGACGCTTTTTGGTTTTCCTAAAAGCCCGACGACAAAATGAATATTATAGATATTGATATCCATCAATGCCCCACCACCCATTTTCGGGTTAAATGCAGGTAAAACGGTTCCCTCTTTGAATAAATCATAACGAGAAGAATACTGTGAATAGTTGCATTCAATCACTTTTAGCTCTCCCAATGTTTCAAGCTCCGCTTTTATTCCTTGATAGTTGGCTAAGTACTGATTTGTGATGGCTTCCATCAAAAGCACCTCATGGGCAGCAGCCAATTCTGCTAATTCTACTAATTCTCGTGTCTGCAACGTAAATGGCTTTTCACAAATGACGTGTTTGCCAGCGAGGATTGCTTCTTTGGCAAAGGAATAATGCAAATGATTGGGCAGTGCGACATACACGGTGTCAACGGATGGATCCGCCAAACATGCCCCTAACTCTGTGTAGACGGTTTGAATCCCGTATTGCTGTTTTAAGTGATTCATTTTTTCTAAATCATTTTCTGTCCCAAAAATAGCGGACAGTTCAAGTTGTGGGACATCCCCTGCCACCGTTAAAAAATCATGGACGATCATGCCTGCCCCTAAAATCGCTAAGTTCATCTTGCTTCCCCTTTTCTATCTTCTTAAATCATTTGTTTCAATACTTCGGTGATCACTTTATGATCCTCTAAATGAGCCAAACCTGACACACAGATAGCACCCGTGACTTTTCTGTCTTCGATAATTGGAAAACCACCACCACAAATTGCATAATGTTCGTCTTGTGCCCATTTAGCAAATTGTATAACTCTATCTTTTTGCGCATAGACGTACAGTGAACTATGCCCGCTTTCTAATACCGTTCGTTCTTTTCTTTCAAGCCAAGGGCTCTCTTTTCGCCCTGCCATTAAAAATCGAATGATCGGCAAGCCCTGATGAACAACTTTGATCCCTACCGGCTTCGGGTAGTTCCTTTTAACGTACTGATCGATGGCAATAACCAACCGCAATGCGAGGTCATTGTCAAAATGAGCAAACTGCAGCTGCTGTTCTTCTTGCAGGATTTCTGAAGGTTCGATTCGGATCTACTCCTTTACGTTGAGTCAGTTGATGCCTTCAGGCGCTTTGCTTGTCAAAAGCCCCATAATCACCCTGCCTTATGACTCAGTAATCACTTGATTGATGCCTGTTTCTAGCATTTCGATTTGTAAAATCGTTTCTTCGTCTTTCACGATTTTCTCTTTGCCATGGATGATCGTTTCATAGACGCCCTCATACACACGGCTATAATCACCAATTTCAGAGATGACTTTTTCTTCATGGTAGTTCCCGTTAGCATCCATATAAGTTAGTGTGCCATAGTGCTCTGGCAAATCGATCCCAAAATCGGCATGATCTGGGAGATAAAACTGTTTTAGATGCTCTTCTTGTCGATCCTTGGTTTGTTTTACAAAAACGCCGTTTTCGCCATAAACGACAAAACTAGGCCGCTCTTTTAATCGGAAGTAACTAGATTTGACTGAGACTTTCATTCGACCATAAAACAGATCCAAATCGAAGTAATCATTCATGCGATTTTTTCCAAGCAATTGCCGAACCTCATAATGGACATCGTCTGGTTGCCCAAAATAGGAGATCACTTGGTCCAGTGTATGACAAGCGTGTCCGTACAAGTAGCTAGTATTCAATGAAAATTCGGTCACTGACCGTGGAATCTCTGGACGAAAATAATCATAATGCATCTCTACTTCTAAGAGATCTCCGAGCACGCCGCTTTCGATCACTTTTTGCGTGGTCAAAAAATCGGAATCAAAGCGGCGATTTTGATAGCATTGCACAAACATGCCTTTCTCCTGCGCCAGTGCGAACAATTCCTTTGCTTGTGCCGAAGTTTCCGTAAAAGGTTTTTCGATCAAGACATTTTTCCCATGAAGCAAGACATCCTTGCCTAATTCATAATGCAAATGACTGGGGGTCGTGACCACAACTAATTGAATTTCAGGATCACGGTAGATATCCTCTAAGTCAGAGGTGTAATGAACACCTTCTAGAGTTGGCCAGGTCAGCTTTCCGCTTGGTGAATAGATCGTCTTTACTTTGATCTTATCCTGCAGCTTGGTTGAAAAAGGCAGATGGTAGCGATTGGTGCTTTTTCCGTTTCCGAGATATGCGATAGTTAACATTATGACGCCTCCTATGAATTGATAGCTTGATTATTGCTGATATCCTTCGAAATGAGAAGTCTTTTGCCAAAAACAGGTTCTTTTGACCAGACTTTTTCGCAAACTGCTGAGTGGTTCTGAACATTTTTACCAAATTGCCAAAAAGGTACAGTTTTTGCTTTTGGTTTTCTTTGTCCTAGGCTATGATTAGAAAGAGGTGGTTTGATGTTATTAGGAGATAAATTACGGCTTCAAGAAGGATTGACCAATACGGAAAAACGGATTGCCGATTATATTTTGCAAAATATCAATGATGTGCCTTCGTTGACGATTGAAGTCATCGCTAAGCATACATACACATCCCACTCTTCCGTCATTCGTCTAGCCAAAAAGATGGGGTATGAAGGATTTAAAAGTTTTCGCTTAGGTCTGGCTGAAATTGCCCATAATCAGATGTTCAACCCAACCTTTGTTGACGCGAATTTTCCCTTTTCGCCTAAGGATCAAACACCTGACATTTTGAAAAAAATGGCCGATCTAACGATCAACTCGATCCACAAAACCCATGCTCAGGTCGCTCCAGAAATGATGGAAGCAGTGGTGCAATCGTTGGAAGCTGCGCAACGGATTTTCTTATTTGCTCGCGGCGATTCTCAGATCCGGGCAAGAAGTTTTCAAAATAAGTTGGTCAAAATCAATAAGTATCTGATCGTTGCTGATGAATATGGGGATGATGCGTGGAATGCATCGAACGTCACGCAAAATGATTGTGCCGTGTTTATTACCTACCGTGGGAAAAATACGCAATACGAAAAAATCATGCAGCACTTTCGTGATGTCGGGGTACCAGTGATCGTGATTTCTGGAAACGCCCATGCGAAAATCATCCCATTAGCGACCCATGCGATCATCGCTTCTCATGATGAACGTGATTTTCTCAAAGTCGGCACCTTTTCTTCACAGGTCGCCTTTGAGTATATTTTAGATTCACTGTTTGCATTGCTGTATGCCAAAGAATACCAAAAAAATATTGTCGAGTTAAGAAAAAAACAAACTGTTTTGGAATCAGGGATTCTCTCAGAATACCCGTCAACTGAAGAAAAGAGGGAAATGAAATGATCAATTGGGGAATTATTGGTGCCGGAAATATCGCCAATCGCTTTGCTGCAAGTTTAGAAAATTTTCAAGACGCCCAGCTTTATGGGGTTGCTTGTCGTACGATGGAAAAAGCGCAAGCGTTTCAAGCAAAATTTCCGTGTGATGCCGTCTTTGATGACTACCAAAACCTATTAGATGATCCAACTATCGATGTCGTTTATATTGCTTTGCCACATTTGTATCATTATGAATGGATCATCAAAGCCTTTCAAGCGAAAAAAGCTGTTTTATGTGAAAAACCAGCAACCTTGACTGCACAAGAAATGCGCGATGTACAAAAACAAGCTCAAGCACACGAAGTCTTCTTTATGGAAGCCATGAAGCCACGCTTCACCCCAGCGTATCGCAAACTAAAAGAACTTGTGGATGGTGGTCATATCGGTGAGCTAACAAGTGTCACGACTACTTTTCGCCGCCATTTACCAGTCGAAGGCAGTTCTTACCATTATCTGCCAAAACAAGGGGGTGCTTTACTGGATATGGGGATCTATAACTTAGCCTTTATACAAGATTTTTCACCAGAAAATTTAACTGCTGAATTGATCGATTACAGCCTTTATGAAACTGGGGTTGATACCTACGTTGAAGCACGCTTTGTCCGTGAAGACTTCGTTGCAGTGATTGAGACCGGATTTGACCAAACAAAAGAGACGGTGGCGGAGTTACAAGGAACAAAAGGGAAAATCACGATCCCCAACTTCCATCGCCCCGCTTCTTTTACCGTGACGATTGACCAAGAAGACACGGTCTATGATATTGGGTACGAGATCGATGATTTCCATTCAGAGATTCAAGCAGTTCACACCGCTCTTGCACAAGGACAACTCGAAAATCCCCTGATGTCCTTAACGGATAGTATTGCCTGTATCGCTTTAGCAGATGAACTAAGAAGCTTACTAGATGCGGAAAAAAAAGACAATTAAGATCATGCCCCATCGTTTTTGAATAGAACTGACCAGTGGCTACCACTCGGTCAGTTTTTTTGTCAAAAATTGAGCGCTTTCTTTGACGCTATTGAAATGGTTATATTATATTTATTGAGTATATTTTTATACAAATAAAAAAGAAAGGAAAACACTTATGACTCCAGAAATTATAACGTATCTTATTTGTTTATTGACCTTCGCTTATCTAGCTGTGACGGTTTTTACTTTTGTAAAAAATCGCCGGACAGGTGACGGCTATCGCCTCCGTATTTTTTACGTGTTGGCAGCAGCACTCGTCTTTTTGCTTTCCGTTTATGCAATCGCTACCGGTCAAACCTATGACGACTTAGTGACATCGATAAATGATCTTTTTCAATAAAACAACGACGGCACGAACCCCAGCGGATCTCTTCGTTTGTGAAGCTGTGGTTGAGGGAAGGATCAAAACAGAAACGAGCCAATGAAAGACTGCTAATCGATGGCTTTTCCATCAGGATCTGCTAAGCCGAATCAATGTCTTTCAATAAATGATGTCTGATTTTTTATGGAGGTGTGCATGCTCATTCAGCTTAAAGAAGCGAAGCTTTCCGATCTGCTTTCAATCTACTTGATACAAAAAGCGGCCTTCAAATCCCTCTTTCTCCGTTATCAAGACAAAGAAACTTCTCCCTATTTACAAAGTTTCGAGAAGCTAAACGCAAAGTTTTCTGCGTCGAATACCACTTATTTTTTAATCATGACCGCTCAGAAAACCGTGGGCTTCCTAAAACTGACGGTTGAGCAGGAACATACGACGAAGCTATCTTCCATCGCCCTTCTTCCCTCCTACGAGAACCGCGGGATTGGTAGACAAGCAATGATCTTGATTGAAAGGAACGTACAAACAGATACGATTCGTTTGAATACGATCCTGCAAGAATCCAAACTGGTTCACTTTTATCATTCTTTGGGGTATTTCCCAACAGGCAGGTTTCAAAGCCCCTCTTCAGCAATCTGCTTTGTCTCCTTTACGAAAAAAATTGCTGCGAAATAAAAAAGCCATCTCGCCTTTCATCGGCAGAGATGGTTTTTTCTATCAATTGCCATCCTTTACAGCAATCATTTTTATTGGTCCTGCAAGGTGTCATCGGATTTTTTACGCAATCGCGGAATCTCTTTCACATTCATTAAATCTAAAAAGAAAGTGAACAATGGGATCCCGATGATCAAGCCCCACAAGCCAAAGAGATGTTCGCTAAGATACAGGAGAATAAACGTGTAAAACATCGGGATCTCTGTTTTATTAGCCATCAAGCGCGGATTTAAGATATAGGATTCCAACGCATGAACAAACACTATGATCAATAGAATGTAGATCACGTCATTAAATCCGCCGATAGAATAGGCAATAAACGTCAATGGAATACACGAGATGATCACACCAGCAACAGGAATCAAGCTGAGAAAGAAAATCATCAACGCCAAACTCAACAGCTGCGGAAAGCCCATCACCGCTAAGGCGAAAACAGTGATCGCTGTATTGACTAAGGCGATCACCAACTGCGTCTCGATCACATTTCCGAAAGCCCGCGTAAACTTAGCTCCTAAATAGTAAACATCTTCAAAGAACCACGCCCCTCGCCCTTGCAAAAACAGCCGAGAAAACGCAACGGTCTTTTTGTTATCGATCATAAAGAAGAAGCTAAGCAGAAAGGAGATCAGCACAGTCAACGCCAACTCACCGAAATTATACAGATAATTGATCACGACTAGAACGCCGCTTTGTAATTTCTGGATGTATTCGCTGGTCTGCAATAAATTCAAGACATATTCGATCAATTCATTATTGGAGTCTGTCCGTTGGTAGAAATCAGCAACGGAATTGACTAATTGGACGGATTGTTTGATGATGATGGGTACATAATTTGTTGCTACTAAATAAAGAACAAAAACAATCAAGCTGTAGGTCAGGATGCTCGTAAGCTTGATGGGCAGATGGCTTTTTCGATGGAGCAAAAGAACCAGCCGATAAATCAGATACGTAAAGATAAAGGTCAGCAAAAGAATGGTCATCAGACTGCGAAACAAAAAAAGAATGCCCGCAAGCATAAACAGGACCGTCCAGCGCCGCAACACAAGATTTTGAAGAAAAGCATTATAGTATTTCATCTGTAACTCCTTTATTCGTTGCAATGGAGCAACGAAGCATTTCAGTAGTGCCTAAGAATTATCTAATCATTAAACTATGCAAATAGCAAGAGATTTTATTTTTCTTAATCGAGCGAAAAAATGAAACAAAAAATCCTTAGAAGAATCGTTGCCTTTCTTCTAAGGAAAAGAGTTATTGGTGAACGGTCGTTCCTTCGTTTACGGGTAAAACCGAGTTGATGGACAATAAAAAGAAGCTGGCAGCCAACAGATCAGCACTGCCGCCGGGAGACACATTTTCTGACTGGCAGAAGGCTGCTAGTGCATGAAATGCTGGGTTCGGCAACGCTTGCTGATTGGCTTTTTGTGCGAGTTGCTGAACCAGTGCCAGTACCTCTTGATTGCTGCGGTATAAAATACACGTATCGTCCAGCGTAGCGATGATTGCCAACAGCATGTGGAGCCTTTTTTTGGTCTCATTGGAACAATCCCGAGAAAAATAATCCGCTAGAGCGATTTGAACATGAGGGAACCCAGCAGCAGCTTCCCCATACGCACCGAGATGTCCATATTTGGCTTGAACAGTTTTGCCATGACTTTCTGTTTGTTGAATCAGCGCACGATCAGGAAATGCAGTGAGAAATTGGATATCAGAAAAGACTTCTGGTAAAAAAATCCGCTGTTTGCGACTTAGTTGGCTACTGACGGCGCTGATGAGCAAGCCTAATGCCCAGATGGCTCCTTTATGAGTGTTGATGCCACAAGTGGCTGCCAACATCGCCTGTTCTGCCTTCCGACCGATTGCAGCGAGTGCTTCCCGCAACTCTTGAGACATGCTGCTTCCCCAAGACACCAAGGCCATTTCTTCAAAGTATGGCGTCAATGCTCGAGCTGATCGTAGAAAGAGTGCTCGATCCATGTCGTGATGGGCACCTGAATCAATGGCATCCACTAACCCAGGTTTTGGGGACAATGTCACTTCTGCAATCAAGGCTTCTTCTACCAATTGGGCGAGTCGTCGACAATTTTCTTCTACAGCTAATGCAAACATCCAACTCCTCCTCTAGTTTTTGATTTGACCTTTGATCGTTACCCATAAAACATGCAAAACATAGCTTGTTAAAAAACCACAGCTGGCAGTTGCCAAATAAGCGACGATGATCATGATGCCCATTGGCAGTTGCAGCAATAAATCTTTGAAGCATAGCAACAAGACTTGAAAGACAAAAACATTGGCAAGATAGGTCCGATACGCATAAGTAGACAGCCACTTAAACGTCCCTAACTGTGGGGCATTGTTTTTGATCATGGTTGATCCAAACATAAAGACTGCAAAAATCAATACTAAGCTATATAAGCTTTGCAATGTATTTAAATACGGTGCATGAGCGAAACTTAGATCACCTGCATAATGTAGCAGATGATTGGCAGATAATAGCCCTAATGCTAAGCCCACTGGCAAGAAAGCATAGCGAATCTTGTATAGGAAGCGATAGACGGTTTCGTGATAAATCAAAGCGGCTTCGCCATAGATCCCATAGATCACAAAGCTAAAGACAAACCGATCCAATAAATACCAGCTTTCATGATGCGGTCCTTCAAAAACTTGGCGATCGTAAAACACATACCAAGCGACATACAAAGCAGTTGCGACGATCAATACTGGCCAAACAGCTTTTTTCTTCGTCAACACTTTGTAACCTAACCAGACAAAAAACGGCATCAACAATTGGATCTGCAGCATCATGATCGTATACCACAAGTGTGGCGCCGCATCCCCCGTCACATATTTCAGTAAAAACGTTGCTGTATCAGTATAAGGTTTTCCTTGTTGGACAGCGGGAAACAGCCATAAATAAGCCGTCGTCCAAAGCACATATGGCACGACAAGTTCAAAAAACTTTTCTTTCAAAAATTCTAGATAAGACAGATGTTGACTTGTCTTAACCATGTTATAAACAATAGCAAAAATAAACAGGGGTGCGGTAAATTTCACCAAGACATAAAAGGTACCGATGAATGCTGCAGTCTTTTCATCTTGGGTATTGGATAAGGCAAAAGTCAAAATCGTTTGCATCATTACTGCTGTCACGGCAAATACTTTTTGGAAATCACTGATGTTGATTTTTAAATCGTTGTTCTCAAACATGTTTTTCGCTCACTTTTCTAATAATTACCAAATCTCAGTGGTGAGTTTTGGCCCTTCGTCTGTTTTTACTAAGATTTTTTTTGATGGATGTTCCAAATACTCCTTTAAGGCAAACCCGCCTTGTTTTGTGATAACTTGAACATCGATTTGTTGAAAAAAGGCTGCCTGCTTTTCCAATAGTTCCAGTGGCAGCTTTTCTTTCGTGTCGGCATAAAGCAACAGATCTAAATCACTGGTCGGCTTGATTGCTGCCTGTTTTGCAGCCAATTCAAAACCCAAGCTGCCACCGATTCCCCAAGAATAGTGCTTCAATAAAAGCCGTGCTTGTTGATAGTTGCGGTAAACTGGATAATTGGCTACTTCATTGAATCGAAAGCTCTCACGAGTGATCAATTCCCAAGGATGGATCGTTCGTTTGATCATGTTGCAGGGTGCCTCAAAGGCAAACCGTTCTTGCCGCTTTTCCCCGCGCAACCCCACTGGTAAATAGCTGGGGTTACGGGGTTTCCCACGACGGACGGTCGCAAAAAGCTGTTCTTTTTCAGAAAACCATTTCGGAATATCAATCATATCAAGAACTTCTTTATCTAATTGAACGATATCGTGGGCACGGTTCATTCGTTACTCATTCCATTCTGCATTCATTTTTTCAAATACGTTATTCGTTTCCAGCCGGCCGCTCTTTTTAGCGATCGGATTGGTGTAGCGACTGGTCAACATCGTGTCATTCGTTTTACGCACATCATCAATCGCCTCATTGATCGCTTCGATTACAGTCGCTTTGCTTTCAGAGGTGACAGACTGATCCGTAATGGAGGATAAGAAAGTGAAGATTGCCCCAAGTTTCGTATAATTTTTGATATCATAAGCAATACTTGGTACTTTTTCCGCAGCGGCTTCAATCGCGGCAATCGACCGTTTGGTGACCCGACTTGCACTTTCTTTTGACATTGCTTGAACAGTGATCTTTTCACTATTTAATGCGATCAGACGACTTGATTGCAAGCCATGCGCTAAGAAAGCCCCAGAGATCGCATTACCAGCGATAAAACCGATCACTGGATGACCCGCTTGGCGTAGTTTGGCATAAGCTGCCGCACTATTTGCTAAAGCTGCATGAATACCAATCAATTCTTCATTATAGCCATACGCTTGGCTAGGGACATCGATGACCGCAATGATTGGCCGTTTGATTGCTTTAACTTTGTCTTCTTGATAAACAGTCTCTAACAGGTGGCCCATCTCGTACCCTTCGACTAAACCAACTTCTCCATTGCGTACCCGATACATCGGATTATTTGGGTTTGGCACGATCGCTGTAACAACGACTTCTTCAGTAAAAAGGTCAGATGCAGCTGCATAGACTGTTGCACTAGTTGAGGTTGGGAACTGCAGATTCGTCAATGCTGAAAACCAATGATAACCGATACTGTCAGCAGCAGCTTCTTGGCCTTCTGTTACAGTAATAGGTGCCACTTCAGTTGCTTTATGCGTTGCAAGAGCCTTATTGTATGCCTCGATAGTCAGCGGCTTTGATAGATCAAGTTCGTTTAAAAGAGAAAGATAAAAACCACTTTTTTCGCTGCGATGACTGTCTTTCTTTTCAACCATCGCCGCAATCACAGCTTCTTGGATCGATTCGACACTGTCAGTCACTAGTTCATCGATCATTTGTGCTTCCAAACGTTGTTTGGCGCCAATGGTATTCCAAATCAAATCTTTATCACTGGAATCAAATTCTCTCACGCCAGCTTCTTGTTCGATGACTTCAGGACCGTTCAAACCGATACGGGCTTTCTTCGTCGCTATCAAGTAGCTCATAAGTGCTGAGGTAATCGACATACCGCCAAAAGAACCCACCCGACCTGGCACTAAGCCAATCACTGGCACATACGATTTTATTGCAACGATCAAATTGCCGATTTCTGCGATCGACAATAAGCCGTAATTCGCTTCTTGGAGGCGTACCCCACCAGTATCTAGGATGATGATCGGTGTGATCGGATTGCCCTTTTGGTTTTCTTCCAACACATGCGTCAATGCAGCGATGATTTTAGCACCAGAAACTTCACCGATACCGCCACCTTGGAATTTCCCTTCCATAGCGATCACGACCACGTTTTCTCCAGAAATCGTTCCACGGCAAACAACGATCCCATCATCGCTTTGTGGCACGATGTCTTGAGCCACCAGATTGGGTGCGATCATTTGGTCGAATGGATCGATCAATTCACGACCGCTCTTGACATCCAATAATGCGTGCACCCGTTCTCGGGCATTTAATTCTACAAAACTATTCTTCATCTGCTAGTTCCTCCATTGCTTGGGTTAATCGTAGGTAAACCACACCGGGAGTGGCGCCAAAGTCGTTGATCACTATTTGCGCACTGATTGGATAGCGCTCAAAAAAACGTGTCAAGACATTTTGCCACACATCGCCAAAGCCGTCACTTCCTGTACACACTGAAACGGTGGTTTCTTGTTTGTCCGTTGGAAAAAGCAGAATTTCCAAGTCACCAGAACCAACCACGCCAACATGGACTTTTTTGGTGACTGGTTTCGTTGTTTGATACGTATAAGCTAATTTTTCCATCTCTTCTTCTCTCCTCTTGCTCTTATTAAGACCACGTTCTGAATTTCATTGGCGGTTCATACAACCCATCGGACCATTCGATCAAATCATCAACGGTTTGAGCTGCTAGCAATGATCGTTTGGCATCACTGCGTTTGATCCCTAAGTCTTCTGGTAATTTCACGATTCCCGCTTTGCGCAAGGCATCCAGAGAAGCTTTTGTGCTGGTCATTCCTAGTGGGGTTACACCACCGATGGCTGCGATTGCTGCTTGTTTTTCCTCTTTTGAGTTTGCTTTATAAAGATAAGCGATGCCTTCTTCTGTCACGATATGCGTCGTATCTTCGCTATAGATCATAATTGGGGCATTGGCTAAACCAGCTTGCTTTTGGACAGCCAACGCATCTAACGTTTCTACAAAAACAGGTTTTTTATTGGACCCATACGTTTCAACCATTTGAACGACTAATTTTTGTCCTTTTGCTAAAGGATCTGTTTCATCCCGCAAGGATTGCCAAGCTGGAGTCGAATGCCGACGGCCCCCCGGATTATGCCCCATATTTGGTGCACCACCAAACCCAGATAAGCGGCCTTTCGTCACTGTAGAAGAATTTCCTTGATAATCTAGTTGTAAGGTCGAACCGATAAACATATCGATGGCATATTGACCTGCAGTTTGTGATAATGCTCGATTGCTGCGCATCGTGCCGTCTTTTCCGACAAAGAATACATCGGGTCGAGCGGCAATATATTTTTCCATACCAACTTCCCCACCAAAACTGTGGATGCTTTCGACCCAACCAGATTCGATAGCTGGAATCATCGTTGGATGAGGATTCAAGACCCAGTTTTTCGCTACTTTTCCTTTAATTCCAAGCGTTTCTCCATAGGTTGGTAAAAGTAACTCGATCGCAGCGGTGTTAAAACCGATCCCATGATTCAACGATTGTACTTCATGTTCTGCATAGATTCCTTTTAATGCCATCATCGCCATCAAAATTTGTAATTCCGTAATGTTTTGCGGATCTCTCGTAAAGAGGGCTTCTAATTGATACGGTTGGTCTGCTACCACGACGACATCGATCCAATCGCTGGGAATGTCGACCCGCGGCAAACGATCGACCACTTCATTAACTTGAACGATCACAATCCCATCTTTAAAGGCTGCTGCTTCGACGATCGTTGGCGTTTCTTCCGTATTGTAACCTGTATAAAGATTTCCTTGGCGATCGGCTTTGTCCGCCGCCACAAGGACCACATTCGGAATCAAGTCAATAAATAAGCGACCATATAATTCCAAATACGTATGAATGTCCCCTAATTTCATAGTTTTGTCTTCAATCATTTGGGCAACGCGCGTACTTTGTGCGCCTGCATAAGAAAAATCGATTTTCGCTGCAATGCCTTTTTCAAATATCGTCAAATGTTCTGGACGGGAGATACTCGACATGATCATATGCAAATTATTGACTTTTTGAGCATCGACTTGTTCTAAGCTTTTTGATAGGAAGCTTGCTTGTTTTTGATTGTCGCCTTCAAGGACCACTTTGTCTCCCGGACGGATCAACTGTTCTAAGACTTCAATGATCGCTTCCGTTGGGACATATTTTCCATCGAGAAGATGCTCGATTTTTTTCATGGTTTGGGCCTTCTTTTCACGTTTACTTGCCCAGTTTCTTGCAGGTTTTTCCATTCTATTCATCTCCATTTTTGATATAGGAATAAAGCATCATCCAAGCCATGTTGATCCAAATTGATCACACGGATCGCTTTGTTTTCACCAAATTTTGCTTGGATCAGTTTTGTTAGGGTATTGCCAGGAGGAAATTCAAGAGCCAAATCAAGTCCTGCTTCGTAGGCAACATCCATGATCTTGTTCCACTGCACCGGATAAGCAATATTTTGCAGCAAATCTCGACGGATCTCTTCAGGGTTCATGGTCATCCGACCATCCGTATTTTTGAGGTAGGGACAGATAGGCACATCAAGGAATACCGTGTTCATAAATGGCGCAAACCGTTTCACGGGTTCTGCCATCAACACACAATGGGACGGGACAGGCACTGCTAAAAGTTTGGCGGTTTGCGCATGATAATCTTTCGCTTGAGCTAGCGTCTTGCGCAAGCCTTTGATATGACCAGAGATCGTATGCTGCATGGGGCAATTTTCATTTGATAAATAGACGGGAGCAGCAGGATCAAATGTTTTTGCCACGAGCGCTTCTGCTTCACTTCTCGTTACACCAACCAGTACCCCCATGGCATAATCAGTCGGATAGGCTTCTTTCATCAATGTCGCCCGATGATAGACCAAGCTAGCGGCATTTTCGAAACTCAAGCTTTCACAAGCTAACGCAGCGGAAAAAGCGCCAATCGAATGCCCCGCCACAAGCTGAGGTTGCACATCAGATGCTTTCATCTGGTCCGTGTAAAAAGCCGCTTTTACTAAAAGGGCCAACTGAATAGAGACGGTATCTTGTTTGAGATCCCCCGATACAGGGTGTAAATCAAAGCCTGTCGCCTGTTCTAGCCGATGGAAATAACTGGCAGGCACGTCCTCAAGCATCTTGCTGGTCTGACTGCCTTGTCCTGGGTATAAGAAACCTGTACTCATGAAACACCTCCTAAACAATTTCTCTTTCCTGTGTCATAATAACGGAAGTTTGTTATAATAAAAAATACCAGTTTCGTGAATATCCATAACCAAAAGGTATGGAAAGAGGAGTATCTGATGAACCTTGATCATTTACGCTACTTTAAAAAAGTAGCCGAATCGAAAAATATTACCCAATCTGCACAAGAATTATACATCTCACAACCTGCCTTGAGCCGTGCCATGAAACACCTAGAAAGTGAACTAGGCGTTCCTTTGTTCTATCATGCCGGTCGGCATATCGAGTTGACGATGTATGCTGAAGAATTTTATCCCTATGTCGTTGAGACGTTAGCACGTTTCGACGAAGGAATGAGTGCGATCCAAGCCTTAAATGGAGAAATGGTCCCTGCAGTGACGATTTACTCTGAAGTCGCTTCTGTTTCCTTGCCCAACTTGGTGGCGACATTCGTTGAAAAGCACCCTGAGATCCAACTTTCGATCAAGCAGCACGGCAGTAAGGAGACCAACAAAGAACAAGCCTTCTACATTACCTCTGAGCCAAAGAACGGCTTGACCAATCTGCCAATATTCACGGAACCCATCTTACTGGCGATCCCCCAAAAGCATCCCTTGGCAGAAAAAAAAGACTTGCAAGTTGCCGATATCCAACACGTGCCTTTGCTGATGCTGGTTGAAAACAGCCCGCTGCGTAGAACCATCGACGAAACTTTTGAAGCAAAAAAAATCAGTTTGGCTATCGGTTCAACGACGGACGATCCAGCGACACTGCGCTCCCTTATCAATCAAGGACTAGGAATCACGTTCTTTCCTAAAATTACTTGGGGCTATGAAGATCAGGCGCCTTTCGTTTTACGTGAACTAGCAGATTTCCCCTTATCAAGGACCATTTATTTAGCATCAAGCTTTACTAAAGGTCATCCCATGACAAAACTAATTGCAAAAACGTTGATTGAATTTTATCTTGGCTAAACAAAAAGAAGCGTCCATTCGCACGTTAGCTGTGCAAGTGGACGCTTCTTTTTTCTTTCCTATTTACAAAGGTTGAATCATCGGCTCGACCGTACATTCATTCACATTGATCACATTGATCACTTCGATCTCTTTTGACTAGCCACACTACTGGCTGTCCCAGTCAGGTGAGACCCCATAAGATTTGTTACACGCCTTCCAGTACGGCTGCCTTATCATCGCTTATGCATCGGGCAATTGATCGTATTCTTCATCACTGACTGCTTCTAACCATTCTGAAGCACCAGCAGTAATCGCTACATGGGCAAACCAACTATTTTTTGATGCACCATGCCAATGTTTGACCCCTTCCTTGATGACTACGACATCACCAACAGTAAGTTTTTGCGGTTTCTTTCCTGCTTCTTGGTACCAGCCTTCTCCTGAAGTCACCAACAACAATTGATACCCACCATCAATATGCCGATGCCAATTGTTGCGGCAACCTGGTTCAAAAGTCACATTGCCAACGTTGACTGGAATCGCTGGATCAGCTACTAAAGGATTCAAGTAACTCTGACCGCTAAAATATTGTGCATAGGCGTCATTTGTGTTCCCTAATGAAAAGATTCCAGCTTCTTTTGCTGCATCGAGTTCTGACATTTATTTTTCCTCCAATTCAGCTAGCTCTTCTTGATAAACCGTTTTGGCGATGTTAAAAGCAGACCAAGCTTTGGGCCAGCCAACATAGAAAGCCAGATGAGTGATTACTTCTGCAATTTCCTCTACAGTGATCCCGTTTTTTTTGCCAATCGTCAGGTGGGCAGTCAATTGTTCAAAATTGCCACCCGAAATCAAGGCAGATATCGTTAATAAACTTCTTGTATGAGGAGCCAATTCTTCCTCACGTGACCAAACTTCACCAAATAACACATCATCATTTAATTGCGCAAATTTCGGCGCAAATGACCCTAGATTATCTCTTCCTGCAGTTTGTTTCTTTACCATATTGATCGACTCCTTCTTCTATTGTGATAAAATGCTGGCTCACCCAATTTTGAATGGCAGTATTCGCCTTATTCACTCGTGAACCACGGATGGCTAATCCAGGATATATGAGGGCTTTAGGACAAGTTTTTTTAAAGTCTTCTAGGCTATTGCCGAATCCTGAGCCTTCATGAGTACAAAAGGGAAAAATAATCTTCCCATCGAAATGATGGTCTTTTAAAAAACTCGCCACGATCCTCGGATAGCTCCCCCACCAGTTGGGAAATCCAACAAATAGTACCCGTTCTTTAAAAAACGCAGACGGTACTGTTTGATAACGGGGAAAATCATTAGTAGCTTTTTCTTTCTGTGCTTGTTCGACCATCACCTGATAGCTTTCAGGATAAGGTTCCACAGGGGCAAGGGGATAAAGGGGGCATTGCAGCTGCTCTGACAGTTTCTCTGCTAGAATCTGCGTATTTCCTAAGCCCAGTTTTTTTAGCTGTCCCTCAATCAGATTTTCACCAGCTCGTGAACAAACAAGTATTGCCGCCATTGTGTCACCTCCTACTCTTTGTTTCCTGATAGATTTAATGGTAAGCCAATCGAGTTGGATTGGCTAATGCTTTTTCACACAAGACCTTATGCTTACAAAGCATAGCTGGTTTCGATATACAAAAAAGAAGCGGATATCACCGCTTCATTTGATGTTTACACTGAGACTATTGAAAGGAATCGCGAAATCGCCGAATAAACTCGATAACGACTGGTGACAGCACACGATTCTTTTTCCAGACCAATACACAGCTGGTCTCGATTTGTGGTACTAAAGGTAGAAACTTGATTGCCTCATTCCTTCGTTCTCCGACTGCTCCGCTGATGGTCAATGCCGAACCAACATGGTTTACTACTAAGGAAAAGACATTGAATATTAAATTGTAGGTGCCCACGATCGGCAACTCTTCCACTGGTGTCTTCGACCATTGACTGAACATTTGCTGTACTTCTGGACGCTTGGAGATCAATAAAGGCACACCTTTGATGTCTTCGGGTGTTATTTCTTCTTTATGCGCAAGAAAAGAATCAGCCGATGTCAAAAAGCCCCATGTTTCTTTTCGTGGAAGAACGATTTTTTCGTACTTCTCGATTTCAATCGGTTCGATCAAGATCGCTAGATCCAACAAGCCTTTCTCCAGGCGATCGCTGATGTCATCTCCCGTACCACTATGAATATGAAAGCGAACATCAGGATAGTCATTGATAAATTCTTCCAACATCAAGGAAAGCGTATCGGAATTATCTGCTTCCACACAACCAATCGTGAAGTGACCGCTAAACAAATGTTTTTTACGATCTTCAAACGCTTGCATTGTCTGGTCTGTCAAACTCAAAATCTCTTCTGCACGGCTTTTTAAAAAACGCCCCGCTTCCGTTAAAACCATTTTCCGATTATCACGAGTGAATAGTGCCGTCCCTAACTCGTCTTCTAATTCCTTTAATTGACGGCTCAATGTCGGTTGTGTGATGTGGAGCACTTCTGCAGCTTGAGAAATCGTCCCTTCCTCCGCAATCGCGTAGAAATATTTTAATAACCGAATTTCCACAAAATCTCCTCCTCATTTTTTTCTTTTGCATTCAAGGTGTTCGAAACAAAAGAGAACCACCCTCTCCAGTCTCCTTTTCAAGTCTTATGATAACAAAGAATCACTGTTCCAGCGAATCTAGCTAAAAAACGTAGGAAATTGCAGAATTGTAAAAAGATTCGTCAACAACATGTAAAAACTGTTCGCTTAAACGAACAGTTTTGTCAGCTGCTTGCTTTTTACGGCTTTTGGCGTAGGATGTATGAGTATCTTGGTATGAGTCCTCATACAATGATTTGGAGGAATATGATGTTAAATTTATCAATTTTTTTATTTTGTGTAGCGATCGCTTTACTCGGACTTGGAGTATTCATCTTTAGAGTGCGTGCGTTGCTGAACAAACGTCCGTGGAATGGTCCTGTATTGCCATTGTCGGTTATTGGTGTGATTCTATTAATCGGCTCTTTGGTCATGATCTACCTTTCTTATCCGAAATAACAGAATTGTAGTCAACCTAGAACGAATAAATCGGAAAAACTGACTATTCTCGGGAATAAGTAGGAGCTTTTGCTTCTAATTCATCAGCGCATCCCCAAATGATTCATAAATCAACTGCATTAGTTTACCATAATTATATTATGATTATTTCGGTTTGTGGTACATCATGAACATGTAGCCAATTGAGAAACGGCTACTAAACTTAAATTTTGCTAATATCCTAGTTCATCGAGCCAATTCAACAGATTCGGTTCAGCCTCTTCAACACTTCCCGCTCTTGCTGCAAAGCCTTCCAGAAAGTCATACGCTGGATACAACGTTTGAAGTTCGTTTTGACTATTGGTCAGTCCACTTCCCCCATGGGTTGCAAAAGGAATGATTTGTTTATCCGTAAGATCATAGGTTTCAAGAAATGTTAAAACGGCTCTTGGGGCACGGTTCCACCAAACGGGAAAGCCGATAAAGAGAACATCCACTTCAGTCATTTCGGCAACGTCAGTCATCAACGTTGGTCGGGCATCTTCTTCCACCTCTCTAGTCGCAAAAGCTGTATGTTCATCGTAAACGTTAGGGTAACCTACTTCTGTTTGAATCGAGAACAACGCACCGCCGGTCTGTTCAGCAATCATTTCTGCTATCACCTGGACATCTCCTACTAAGGTGTCATCGATTACATTAAAACTACTTCCAGAAACTGCTTCGACCGCTGGTTCATGCTCTAAATTTTCTGGTCTTGTGAAATAGGCAATCAAAATATCGGCCTCTCCATCAATCCCTGTTTCTCTCATTTGTTGCGTAACGGTGTCACTAGTACTTGTTTCTGTTGTACCAATGTCTGGCTCGTCATTCATTGAATCACTGCTACATCCTGTTAGAAAAAGCATTGTCAGAAAAAGTCCTTTTGTCCATTTGTTCATTGAATTACTCCTTTCTTTTTCCACCAAAATTGGTAGTTCCAGTATAATTCTTGAAGTGGACTTTAAGGCAAGGCAAAAAAAGATTTTTAGGGTTTCCTTTCCCTTTCTCTCACAGAATCAGCACATTATAAGAAGCCTTAAAACATTAAGCGTAGCTTTACGGCTCTCCCCTGTCTTATCTTTCATTTTTCCTTGTGATCTATATTTTTACAAGGTAATACCTAATGAAAACAGTACCTTGTTTGAAATGTTAGAAGTAGTTAAAGGATCAGAAAGCGTTTCGTGTCAGAAAATGACCATATATTCATAGAAGTTCGAAAGTCGCTGCTTCACCTTCTGCAGAATTTTTCCCAATAAACAAAGTAAACAATCCAGGTTCGACGCCAAAAGTCAGATCTTTTTGATAGTAAAAAAGATCTTCTTTAGTTATCGTGAACAAAACGGTTATTTCTTCGTATGGAGACAACGAAATTTTTTTATATTTTTTTAATTCTTTCACTGGCCTAACTACCGATCCAACGTGATCTCTGATATAAAGCTGGACTGTCTCCAATCTGGAGTAAGCAGAATTGTTGCGGATCGTAATTTCAGCTTCCAACGTTTCATTCATGGTTGAATCACTCAATTTTAACGAATGGTATGATGCTTCCCCAAAACTCAACCCATAACCAAATGGAAAGAGCGGCTCGTTTGAGCAATCCAGATACTTCGAAACGAAACGTCCTGTATGTGTCTTGCTGTTCAATGGTCTTCCAGTATTGAAGTGATTGTAGTAAAGTGGCAGCTGCCCTACATCTTCTGGGAAGCTCATACTTAAACGACCAGAAGGATTGACCTTCCCAAAAAGTATGTCAACGATTGCTTGTGCTCCTTCTGTACCGGGAAACCATGCCTGTAATATTGCATCCATTTGTTTTGTTTCTTCTTTTAACACCAGTGGGCGACCACTGAAATTGATCAAGATATTTTTTTTACCAAGAGCGGTCATTTTTTTAATAAAAGCTCTTTGAACAGCTGGTAAATGAAGGTCCGTTCGACTGCCAGCTTCCCCACTTTGCAAACTGTGTTCCCCCATAGCAAAAAGAATAATGTCTGCCTCAGTGCCAGCTTTTAACGCTTCTTTCAGCCAAAGATCTTGCTGTGCAGCTGATGAGGAATTGCCACTGGCAGTATAGCCAAAGTCTCCAAGTATAGAATCATCTTCTAAAAGCGGACAACCTGGTTCGTAATGAACATATTTTTCCGACACTGTATTTTGGAGCGCCGTTTTTAATGTTGTGACATCCTCTGTTTTTCCGTGTACTGCCCATAAACCAATCATTGCTTGGTTGTCACCATATGGACCAACGAGTAATATTTTCTCTTTTTTTGGAGTAAGAGGAAGTACCTCTTGCTTATTCTGCAATAAAACGATCGCTTCGGAAGCAACTTTTCGTGCAAGTTTCCGGTTCTCTTCGGATAAGAGTATTTGAGCTTCTACTTCTTCTGAACTGCCACGGAAGGGATCTTCAAACAGCCCTAAATCCTTTTTAAGTTTCAAGACATGATACACAGCGTCATCGATCAACCGCTGATCGATCGCACCACTTTCCAGCAGCGGACGAAGCTCTTTCGCATAACATCGGGTTTTCATATCGATGTCATTTGTTGCTTCGATCGCTAATTTGGCCGCTTCTCGATCATCCGTAGCAATCCCATGAGGAATTAATTCTTGAACAGCTGCATAATCCGAAATAACGACTCCATCAAACTGCCATTCTTCTCTTAAAATTTGTTTGATCAAAAATTGATTAGCAGTAGCGGGAATACCATCATACGTGTTAAAAGAAGTCATGACTAGTTTGCATCCTGCCTCGACAGCCGCTTTATAGCCGCTTAAGTAGTCTTGACGCAGTTTGCGTTCGCTCATATCAACTGTATTATAATCTCGTCCTCCTTCTGCTGCACCATAAGCAGCAAAATGTTTAACACAGGCAGCGATTCCGAGCAGTGTTCCCCCTTTTTCTTGCTGAATGCCTTCTACCATTGCTTTCGCAAAATCAGCATTTAGCAGCGGATCCTCCCCTGTCGACTCCAAGCATCGCCCCCATCGAGCATCGCGTACTAAGTCGACCATTGGTGCATATGTTACGTGTGCACCAGCCGCTCTTGCTTCTTGTGCTGCGGCTTGATAGGCGCTTTGAATCAATGCTGGATTCCATGTTGCTCCCAATCCCAGAGGGATCGGAAAGACTGTTCGGTATCCATAGATGATATCTGCCATGAACAATAGTGGGATTTTGTGTCGACTTTTTCTTAAGTAGTCTGTTTGAATCTTTCGAGTTACTTGGGCACCTGTGACGTTCAATACCGAACCGACAACATCGATGGTTTGTTGTTCGATACCAAGTTTTTGCTGAGGACCCAAAGACAAATCGCTTCCGTGAAAGAATTCTCCAGATAACTGCACCAATTGGCCGATTTTTTCGTCTAAGCTCAGTTGGTTGACTAATTGTACCAGTGTTTGATTTTTCATATTATTACTCCTCGCATAGTTTTTTCTATTGACATCTTAGTTCTGGTGTGATGAATCGAGTCTTTCCTGTAGCTGCTTCTGCAAAGACTCCTAACTGGACACCGGTAAATTTTGAGTCAGAACATTCATTTGTAAAATGACGTACAGCGATTTGATCTTTGAACACTACTGTATTCGTTTCATCTAAAATCAGCAGGTGGTAGCTGTTGCTGTCTCCAGACAATTTCAGAGTCAACCGCTCTCTATCTTTTAAATTATTGGATCGATACAGAAGTAAATCAAAGATGTTTTTCCTGCCAAAAAGTTCTGTTTGGTGTTTTGTTTTTCGCAATCCAAATTGGCAAAAATGCAAGTCATCCTTGTAGATTGCTATACCAAAAGTCCCCTCCTGACATTCGTCGACCATCAAAGTGGTTTCAAAGCAGCAGGTAGTATCAGCTTGACATAAGGACAAAAAGGCAATGGGCTCGTCCTTAGAAGTTCCTAAACGAGTCGGTAAGTTATCAATGATCAAATCAGTATCATACGTATAATCAATTGGCAAACGTACACTCTGCAACTTCTTGCAGAGAAAAGGTACTAGTTCATTCCGCTGCTTAACGCTTTTTGAAAAACGATCTGTTTCAACTTCAACCGATGCATTCCCTGTCTGATTGACAACTGGCCAACCATCTATCCACTCTACAGGTAATAAAATCGTTTCACGACCAAGCAGGGTGAAATGACGGTTGGGCCTAGTCGCAAGAGCTGTCAGCCACCAAGAACCTTTTTTGTCTTGAAAGAAATCTGCGTGCCCTACGGCTTGAAGCCTCGATTTGATATCTCTATTAGAGAGGATAGGATTCGTATTAGCTCCTTCATACGGACCATTGATTGATTTGCTTCTTTGAATCGTTACCATATGGCCTTCTCTTGTGCCACCTTCTGCCAATACAAGATAGTACCATTCGTCTTTCTTGAATAGATGCGGTGCTTCTGCGTCGCGTCCACCGCAACCTTGGCTGATTTCTACCGGATCTGTCAGCATTTTCCCGCTGTAAGGATCGATTTCAAATTGTAGAATGCTGTTTTTCCCTTTCATTGATGCAGCAAGTTGGAAGAAAAATCGGCCATCAATAAATGAAATTGAGGGATCGATCCCAAAAGGACAATCGATCCAGATTGGATCAGACCAACCATGGTCAAGGTTTTTCGTATGGCAGATGAAATTCCCTTGGGTGACATTTGTACATACTAGAAAATATGTTTCCTCAAAGAAGCGGATCGTTGGGGCAAAAAGTCCCATCGAGTTGCTGATTTCTTTCAGATTGATATGATCCGGACAATCAATCGCATACTGCTTAAAATGCCAATTGAGCAGATCCTGGCTTTCAAAAATCGGCAGACAAGGAAAAAATTCAAAACTTGAACAGACTATATAGTAGGATTTCCCATCGAAACAGATACTCGGATCAGGATGAAATCCTTTGATAATTGGATTGGTATACTTCATTGTGCTCCTCTTTTCTCTTTTAGTGCCACATGTAAAAAGAAGAAAGCGACACTAGCCGCTTTCTTCATCGAGTTTACACTTTCTCCTTCAATGCGGCTTGTTCCAATTGATAGGTTTCTTTATCCAGCTTTTTAAACCACGGATACCATAATATCGGTGACAAAATCAGTTGAATGAACAACTGTAGAATGATAATCGATAGTTTCCCTTGAACAGCTGCATGGAACCCAATTGGTAAACCGAAAATGGCAGTAACACCAGTAAAACGAGCGACAAATCCAAAACGTGTTAAAACATAAGCTAAAATTAAAGCAATGCTATTATTGGTAATGAATGGTACCGCTAATTTAAAGTTTAATACCAAAGGCGTACCAAAAATCAATGGTTCAGTGATTCCGAAAAGAGCTGGAACAATTGCGACTTTCCCTGTTTCTCGATACTGCTTGCTTTTCGCTCGCAGCATTAATAATGCTAATCCTAAGCCCATACCGCTCCAAGTTATGATCATAAAGAATGCATAGCCAGTAATGTTTGGCGGTGTTTGGCCTGCCGCAACAGCGTTTAAGTTCTCGACGTCCATTGCCATCCACAGGGCTTGAACGATCGGCATAACGACATTTGTTCCATGAATACCGAAAAACCACAAAACCTGTTGAATCAGTGAGATCAGAATGACTGCACTGATTGATCCTCCGATCCCTTGAAGCGGTTCTTGTATGATACTGTAAACAAACTGATGCATGTTGCCGAAGCTGGTTGCTTCAAAGAGTGAATTTAATACAATGAAGAGCACACTGATAAGAACCGTAGGCAAAATTGATTCAAATACTTTTGTTACCATAGGAGGTACACCTGCTGGCATTTTGATCGTCCAACCTTTGTCTTTCAGCCAAATATATACTCTTCCACTTACCAAACCAACGATCATTGCGGAAAATACTCCTTGTGCACTTAGCCAAGTAGCTGGAATCGCGCTGACTTCATCCGTCGTTGTACCTAGAGGGGTAATGATAAAGAAACTAAGCAATGCGATAATAGCAGCGGAAATACCATCTTCTGACGGACGTAGATTTTTCACTAAATGATAAGCCATTAATACCACGACATAAACAGCCATCGAGCCAATAGTTATTTGATTTAGTTTGCTAAAAACATTTGCGAAACTAGCTAAAAATGAAAGTGCTGGAAGACTATTAGGTAATACTAGAAGTAAAACAGCGATCGAGCCGATCAAAATAGGACCTAGTGTCCCCATCATCGCACCGGAGATCGATTTTAAATAAGCATTGTTGCCTAATTTGTCAAAAAAAGGACTTAATTTATCGAAATAACCTGTGATTTTTTCTTTCATAATATTTCCTTCCATTCATTTATTGTTGATTTGATAGCGCCTTCAATTTCAACTTGTTTTCAATATAACAAATTATTCTACTGACGCGAATATCAATAAACGCTTTCTTTTTAACAAAAACACAGATTTGACTACTCGATAACGGATTGTTAAAATCGAAAAAAAGGAGTAAAACGATGGACCATTTAGCGCTAGACAACTTGATCCGTGAAGTTTCTTCTCATGAAGAAGCTTACCGTGACGGCAATTTAAAACCCGACTATTCAGATTTTAAAAAAGTAGTTGTTAACGATCAAGAAGTTCTTTGTATGGAACTGACAGATTCACAGATGATTACTAAAGATCAGCCGTTTTTTATAAAACGACATTCTCGTTTTCAGAATTATCCTATTCACTGTCATGATTGGATTGAATTTAACTATATGTATGCTGGAAAATGTCAGCAGATCATTAACAATGAACCACATTTTCTGTATGAAGGGCAAATTTTGCTGATGGATGCAAATACTGTTCACAAGATTGAACCGCTTGGCGAAGATGATATTCTCATTAATTTGATTATTCCCAAGTACTATTTAACTGCAAATTTCTTCAACCGTTTTTCCTCGGACAGCGTTTTGACTTCATTCTTTATTGAAGCCATCACTCATGGAATGAAACATGATCGATTTATTCATTTTGCTTCAGAAACAAGGACACGTCTACAGTTCTTTTTTAAAGAGTTGTTATGCGAATGGTTTGATCGTTCCACAGCATATACCGACATTTGTGAAGGATTGTTGAGTTTGATCATTTCGGATCTTGTGAATATCTATCAAGATTCTTATACGGATCGTTCCGATCAATATCGAAAGAGCCCGATTGTTCCAATTTTGAAATACATCGAGAAAAATTACGCAAATTTGACTTTGACAGAATTATCGGAACAATTCAACCTTAATCCCAATTATCTGTCCAATCTTTTAAAAAAACATACCGGCTATTCTTACAAAAAACTTGTAATCAATCAACGTATCTTGGCAGCAGATCGTTTTTTACTTTCAACCGACATGGATATCGTTGATATTTCGCAGCAAGTCGGCTTTGAGAATATTAATTTCTTTTACCAAAAATTTAAAGAAACATATGGCATTACTCCTGGTACAAGAAGAAAGCTGCATTTTTAATAAAACATAAAGTCAAGTTACCACTAAAGCAACCTATTCTATTTTTTCAAAAATGATTCTTCCCATGCAGAAGTCCTAAAAGTTATTGAGAAGGTAAAAAAGACAGGCCAGCCTTTTGAATAAACTACCTTCTAACTTAATAAAAGCTCAATGAGCAAAATGTGCCTCACTGTATGATTCTAGTCAATACTATTTCTCATTCGATACTTGTAATAGAACATAAATATACTCCAGCAGCACCTAGTATTTGAGATCGTTGAAAAGACTGTAATTGAGTAGAATCTTTGAGAGTTTAATCAGTATACGGATTCTGATTTTGCCTCTTGGGTAAACATATCCGAAATGCAATTATTTAATAGATATTTTCTAGTGTTGAAACATGATTTAAAACAGATATTCTCTTGTTGAACTCAATTTTGCAAACTTTTAAGAGAGAAATTTACTATACGCATGATATCATTTCCTGTTTTATTTACGAGCAAGATTTTACTTCGTTCAAAGCTTTTTTGTATCGACGTTAAAACCAGTTAAGCACTATGCGTAACTGGTTTTGACTAAATTTTCAGTTGTGTCTTTCTCTACCAACACTAAATGTCGAAGAGATCTAAATTTTCAGTTATATCATTCTCTTTCAAGCTTATATACTGAAGAGCCGAGATAAGCAGTTAATTCATTTTGTTTTACGACTTTTTCATTTAGTTATCGATTTTTCTCAAATTAGCAGCGACAAAATGATTAGTTCCTACCTGAACCCAATCCGGGTCCGCTGTTTCTTCTGTTTTAAATGTGGTGAAATCAAAGACATTGTTTTCCTTACTGTAAAAATCATCAGGCGCTGTTTTCTTGTTTCGAATGTCGGTTCTTAAAAACGCAGCAAGCAAGCGCCTTGTGTACGGATGGTAAGCATTTTTGAATATCTCATTGATTGGGGCACTCTCGACGATTTTTCCCCCATGCATCACGATCACATCATCGGCCATTTTACTAATGACACCCAAATCATGGGTAATAAATAAAATACTTGTATCCAGCTTGTCTTTTAACTCATTCATTAACTTAAGGATTTCTGCTTGGATGATCACATCGAGTGCGGTAGTCGGTTCATCGGCAATCAATAGCTTCGGATTGCAGGCTAATGCCATTGCGATCATTACCCGCTGACTCATTCCTCCAGATAACTGATGAGGATATTGCTTGGCTACTCGTTTAGGATCTGTGATCTTGACAGCTTCTAACAGCTCATATGCCCGTAAAGTCGCCGTCTTATTGTCGACGTGCTGATGAAGTTTCAAGGCTTCTGTCAGTTGTGCTTTGATTGTAAATACCGGATTCAAACTTGTCATAGGCTCTTGAAAGATCATTGAAATATCATTTCCACGAATTTTTAAAAGCTCTTTTTTGCTTAATTCGAGGATATTTTTTCCATCAAAACGGATCTGCCCTTCCGCTATATACTGATTTCGCTGAAAAAGTTGAAGGATCGACATGGCTGTTTGACTTTTGCCACTCCCACTTTCTCCAACGATTCCTAATGTCTTCCCTCTTTTTAATGAAAAAGTAACGCCTTTGACAGCTTTGACAGTGCCCCGTTTCGTATCAAAATACGTATGCAGATTATCAACTTCTAGTAAATCCATCTGGACCTCCTTTTGATTTTTTCCCATTAAACCAATCGTATCATGCTTATGGTTCGATTGATTGACTCATCAACCATGTTTCAATTTCTATGTTCTAAAAAAACTATTTTCGCGTACACTTCACAAAATGATTCGGCTCGACTTCTACCCAATCTGGATCAGCATCCGTTTCTTTTGAATAGTTGAATGCCAAATCAGGATGGGTTTCATCAAGAGCCCATGGGCGATACTCTTCGTCTAGCGTTGGAATGGCATTTAATAATTGCCGTGTGTACGGATGGATCGGGTTAGAAAAAATCGTCTCAGCTGAAGCTAATTCTACAAGATGCCCAAAATACATCACACCGATCCGATCAGAAATAAATTTTACGACTCCAAGATCATGGGTGATAAACAAGTAAGTCAAATTGAGTTCTTCCCGCAAATCATGAAGCAAATTGATGATCTGTGACTGAATCGAAACATCTAACGCTGAAACAGCTTCATCGCAAACAATGAATTTGGGCTTTAAAGCTAAGGCACGAGCAATCCCGATTCGTTGTCGTTGTCCACCAGAAAATTGATGCGGATAGCGATGAATAAATTCTTTCTTTAACCCGCATTTTTCCATGATATCAAGAATATAGGTTTCATAGTTTGGGTCCTTTTTACTAGCAAAAAATTTGTGTATCAACAAACCTTCTCCAATAATATCACCCACTGTTAACCGTGGATCTAGTGAGGAGTAAGGGTCCTGAAAGATAATTTGCAGGTCTTTTCGTAAAACTCTTGATTCCTTTTGAGTCAAAGCAGCTAGATCGATGCCAGAATCAAGCTGCTCTTCATAGTATGAAAATTCTTTTTTGTTCATGACATCTTTTTTTAGT
Source organism: Enterococcus sp. 6D12_DIV0197 (assembly GCF_002174385.1). Taxonomy (NCBI): domain Bacteria; kingdom Bacillati; phylum Bacillota; class Bacilli; order Lactobacillales; family Enterococcaceae; genus Enterococcus; species Enterococcus sp. 6D12_DIV0197. The sequence continues at coordinate 2,083,666 of NZ_NIBN01000001.1, read as the reverse complement.
TGTGCGACTTGCTTATCAATAGCTGCTAAGTCATTTTGTTGTTCAGCGATCGTTTTTTCCAAATTTATGAGCTCTGATTGATCCACTGCCCCATTCATCGCTTGTTTTTGCTGATTAAATGTTAACGCTCGCTTGCTAGCGGCAACTTTTGCTGCAGCTTCGTAACGAGACGAAAGAAGCTTACTGACCTTTTTTAGATCATCATGCAAAATCAAGCCTCCGACTAATCGTAGGGTATTGCCATATTCATTTTCAAAAGCGATTTTCTTTAGACGCAACCATTCCGTTGTTGCTTCTACATCAGCAGCTGAATCAGTAGCGAGTTTTGATTCGATCGACTGGAGCTCATTGACAGAATCAGTAAACTGTTTCATCTTTTGTGGCAGTTGTTGATAGACTTTTTTTACGTAACAAGGCATGAAATCTTCGATCGTCTCTCCATAGTAAAGGGTCGAGCCTCCGGTTTGTCGCTGGAGCTGAATAATCGTGCGTCCAAAGGTCGATTTTCCACAGCCACTTTCACCGACGATGCCCAATGTTTCTCCTTCATATATATCGATCGTAAGATCTTTATTTGCTTTCACATAGTCTTTTCCCACCCCAAAAAAGTTTTTCTTCTTTACAGGAAAATACTTTTGTAGATTCTTGACGCGCATGATCGTGTCCATAACTGCTTACCTCTCTCTCATCTTCGGATCGATGGCATCTCGGATTCCGTCACCGATCAAATTGAAGGATAAAATGGTCAACATGATCGCGATCCCTGGATAAATCGTCAGGTAGGGATGTGTTCGGATATAGCCTCGTCCAAAATTTAACATCGTTCCCCATTCCGCAACGGAAGCCTCCATACCTAAGCCAATAAATCCTAAGCCAACAGCAGATAAAATTGCTGTGGCAACGCCCATTGATGAATGCACAATGACTGGTGAAAGGATATTTGGCAAGATGTGTTTAAAAATCAGCAATCCATTATTTGCGCCCAGCGCTTTTCCAGCTTCAATAAATTGCTTCTCTTTGACCGCCATCACACTTGCCCGAATAATACGAGCAAAAATGGGGATATTCGCCAACCCGATCGCCAAGATCATGTTCGGCAGACTGGATCCCAAAGAAGCCACGATGGCGATTGCCAACAAAATGGAAGGGATGGATAGTAAGATGTCACAAAAACGCATAATCAGCGTATCGATCCACCCTCTGAAATAACCGGATAAGACACCTAAGATGCCACCAAAAAAGAGTGCCAGTAACACCGCACAAACGCCTACAGTAAGCGATATTCTCGTGCCGTAAATCAAACGAGACAATACGTCACGTCCCAAGTCATCTGTCCCAAACCAATGAGAACGACTTGGAAATTGCAATGCATTGGCTAGATTTTGCTCCCGCATACCATAGGGAGCTATAAAGTCTGCAAAAATCGCAGTAATCGTCAGTAACGTGATAAATAGTAACCCAAACATTGCTCGGCGATTTGCTTTTAAGGAAAGCCAAATCTCTTGTTTCGATCCTTCTGGTACGCCTGCAAGTGCTTGCGTTTTCGCAATGGCCTTTTTTCTAGAAAACATGAGTTCCTCCCTTAATCATATGAGGTTTTAATTCGCGGATCGATATATGCATAGAGAATATCGACACATAGATTAACCATCGTAAAAATAAATGCAATAAATAAAACACCGCCTTGGACGATCATTGTGTCTCTTGTACGGATCGCATTCACCATCAATGTCCCGATCCCATTGATACTAAAAACAGTCTCGGTCAATACAGCCCCACCTAATAAAGCCCCAAACTGCAAACCAATGACTGTCACTACGGGAATCAAGGCATTTCTTAAAGCATGATGGAACGTCACCTTTGAACCATTTACTCCTTTGGCTTTTGCCGTGCGAATATAATCTTGGTCTAAAACGTCCATCATACTCGACCTTGTGATCCGGGCGATCGTGCCAATTGACGAGGAAGCCAATGCAAATACTGGCATGATCATTTGCTGCCAAGTATCAAAACCAGATGCTGGCAACCAGCCCAGGGTAGAAGTAAAAAGAATAATTAAAAGGAGTGCCTGCCAAAAGGTTGGCATAGAAACCCCAACTAGTGAAAGAAACATCACGAAATTATCAACCTTGGAATAAGGTCTCGAAGCAGAGATCACTCCCAGTGGAATACCAATCAGCGAGGCAAATAACACACTCCATACTGATAATTTGATTGTGTTGGGCAAACGGACTAGGATTTCATCCATGACCACCCGGCCAGAAACATACGATCTCCCAAGATCAAATTCGACGACAACATTTTTTATATAATGAAAAAATTGTTCGATAAAACTACGGTCAAGCCCCATTTGCACACGCATGGCCTCATATTGTTCAGGAGTCGCTCCTTCCCCCAACACCATCGTTACAGGGTCTCCAGGTGATAGATACATAATCGTAAATACAATAAAAGAGACGCCTAGCAGGATAGGAAACAACCACAGAATTCGTTTTACAATATATTGGAACATCTATTCATCTCCTCAAAATAAAGAGCCATTGCGGCTCTTTATTTTATACTCTCAATCCAATTTAGTTTTTTGACACCGTATCTAAGAAGTAACTTCCAGTTGGATGATGTTCGAACCCTTGCACCCAGTTGCGGATACCTGAAACATTTTCTCTGGTTTGTAAGTAAACCCATGGCATCTCATCATTGATAATCTCTTGCGCCTCATGATAATAGGCCAAGCGTTCCTCTTGGTCAGAAGTGCTACGAGCTGCATCAAGTAATTCATCTACCCGTTCATTATGATAGAACGTACGATTTCCAGCTTCGCCAAAGCTACTTGAATGGAACAGCGGATACAATCCATAGTCAGCATCTGTTGTGATCGTTGTCCAACCTAGTAAGAACATATCTGGTTCACCAGCTGCTGCAGCATCTAAAAATGCTCCCCACTCCATTTGGTTGACCTCAACAGTGATACCTAATTCTTCTAAAGCAGCGGAAACAACCTGCGAGACACGGATTCGTTCTTGATTGTTATCACCGACATACAACGAAAGGGAGAACCCGCCATCTGGATAACCAGCTTCTGCTAATAGTTCTTTTGCTAATTCAACGTCATAAGGAGTAGCTTCCAAGTTTTCATTATATCCAAAAACCAATTCGTTGATCGGTCCACTCATTTGAGTCCCGATCCCCATATGAACCGTTTGGATAATCGATTCGACATCGATAGCATGGGCAATCGCGCGACGTACCCCTACTTCTTGCAATGGTGTATCATTTCGAACGTTGAAACCTAAGTATTCCGTTCCTAAATTTTCTGTCGCTAATAAAGTCAATTCATCGTTTTCTTCAACCTTTTCATTATCAGAAGGAGCGATATCATAAACAATATCGACGGTTCCTGACTCTAGTTCAATCAAACGAACACTTGAATCTGTAATTGTCCGAAACTCAATTCTTTCCATTCCCGCTGGCTCATCCCAGTGATCGTCAAATCGATCCAACGTCACGTGACTACCGGTTGCCCATTCAACAAATTCAAAGGGACCCGTTCCCACAACGCTGCTGATACCATAATCTTCACCAGCTTCTTCCACAGCTTTCTCACTCAAAATTCCAACCGCAGGATGTGCTAAATGAGTCAAGAAAGGCCCGAAGGCACCATTTGTCCCGATAAGGATCGTATGATCATCGATCACTTCGATCGTATCAGGATCGATCGAACCAATGATATGACTGATCGAAGGTGAGTCAACCGCCCGTCGAAGGGTGTAGGCAACATCAGAAGCTGTCATCGCTTCCCCATTATGAAAGACAACATCTTCTCGCAACTTGAACTCATAAAGGTTCTCTTCAATTTCTTCCCACTTTGTTGCTAACCCTGGCACTAACTCAAGATCGTTCGTCTGTTTGATCAGTGTTTCATAAATCTGTCTTGCTACCCTGGTAGTTGCTTGGTCGTTCGTTTGATGGATATCTAATGTCACTGGATCCGCACCTGATGCGACCACTAATACATTAGGATCAGAACTAGCTCCCCCTGACACATTCCCTCCCGAACTATCTGTTGGGTCTTGGCCTCCACTACCACAAGCACCTAATACCATCAGACTTGTTAACAATACGAGAGCCCAGCTTGTTTTCCTTTTTTTCATGTTATCCTCCATTTCGTCCCCTGTAACTTAAGGATTTTTTTTTTGCGCTCTTCTTCATACCAGCAAATATAGAAATTAGACGCATTGGCGTGTAACTTGGATCGAAAACACATACGCTCGTCCTGTTTTCTATCAACTAACTATAAAAAATTTGCTCATAATGAAGAAGCTTTTATCTGAATGATGAAAATTTTCAGATAATAACAAACTTTAGCTTGGAAATGTGATAGATTTGTGATGAATACCTAAGAAAATTGTCATTTTGTTAGAATAAAATGAAGAATTGCGATTTATTATCATTAATTTGACTTTTTCTTATAAGAACCCATTCAGTTAACAACTACTAATTCTTCTTTTTGTTTCATTTGATTGAAAGTGTGACAACGATTCTGTACTAGGAATTTTGAGTCTCTAAATTTTATCGTTCTCAAATATAAACGTCATATGTCATTATGTGATAAACTATTTTTGAATAAAGATGGGAGTGATTGAATGAACATTTTCTTCAGACCACCAAAAGAAGAGGATATCGATCAAATCATGCAGATTGAAAATGCAGGATTTACAGCTGATGAAGCAGCATCCAAAACATCGATGATGGATCGAATACATACAATAAGTGACAGTTTTATTGTTGCTATAAATGAAAAGGATTGTCCGATTGGCTACGTTGTAGGGCCCATTATTTCTAAACGTTATCTCTCTGACGATCTCTTTGAAAGTACTTGTCCTAATCAGCCTTTTGGTGGCTACCAAAGTATTCTGAGCTTAGCTGTCGCTCCTGATTATAGAAACTGTCAGATTGGTAGTAAACTACTGTCAGCCCTCGAAGAACAATGTCGTCTTCAAAACAGAAAAGGAATCACCTTAACTTGTTTAAAATCATTGATTCCATATTACAAAAAGCATGGCTATCAACTAGAAGGGCTGTCAGATTCCCAACATGCAAATGTTGCTTGGTATAATATGGTGCTGGAATTGGACGATTCGCCTAGTGAATTCTAATAAAAACTGCATACTAAATGAAACGCCATTCAAAAGTAAGATATTTAGTCTAACTTTTGAATGGCGTTTCATCTCAAATTAATATTATTTAGGAATTTTTCTAAAACTTACTCTGATTTTTCTTGCTAACTTTTCATCCGTCAACGCTTTTTTAGTATTTGAAAGCAACATAACTCTTGATTCAGTGGGATCCATAATATATTTTCTCTCCCATTGATCTTGATCTGGACCATCGCCAATGATACGAATGTAAGACAACAGACTTTTGATCATCTCTTTTGTCAATGTTAGGTTGGTATAGCCATCATTTTCATAAAAATCATACCATGTATCACTTGGATTTTCCTTTAGTATTTGAATTAGTTGATGGATTTCTTCTAACGCATCGAAAACTTTTACAAATACAAAGACCATTTCTTCCCGATCAAGCATCTGATAAGCGTCTAACAAATGGAGCAGTGCTTTTAATGTTTTGCATTGAACGGCTACTGAGAGGTAAATATCATTAAAAAAGCGAGCATTTTGCGCACGTTTATCCTGAAGGGATGATGTAATCTGCTGGCATCTCAGCAATAGATTCTCCCAGGCTGCTATCTTTTCTCCTACCATAGAGAAAATTTCTGTGACTTGCTCCTTGATTTTCCGATCACCCGTCAACCATTCTATCCTCGGAATTTTTGTTTCTTGCTTGAGCCAAGATTGAATAATTTTTCGAATCAAATAACAGGCAAACTCGTCCCCAGCGGTTTGATCCTCATGTGTTCCATAGCGAATAATCGCTTCAAAGTAAGCTTCATAGACAGCTTGGATCTCTTCTTGCTGATTTTGATAATATTGTGTTACATGCTCTGAAATTATCTCTTGATTGGTTCGTAACTGATAATCTGCTCGCCAGAAATTCGCTATTTCTTGTAAGAACAAAATATGCGGTTTTATGTTGCCTGTATTGACTAAGACAAACTTATCCATCTTGACTTCTCTAACCGCCATTAACTCTCTAGAAACAAATTCTGGGCTATTAGGCAAGATCGTCAAGAAATTAGATGCTTGTAAATCATGAAAGGCAACATGATAATAGATTCCTCTTGATTGATTTGGTTTTGATGTGTTTGTTAGCACCTCATCTCGTGGATCGTGATTTTCTTGTCTACGAGAAACCATTTTGCCATAACCATTATCCGCCCAAATCTCAATCACATCATCCGGAAGCTCAAGTAAACCAAGATTAAATAATTCCGTCATCTCCCCATAAATGTTCATTGAACATACTGCATGAGGATCGACTTCTTTAACCATATGATATTGCAGATGGACGACTTCGTTGATCACTGCTGCTTTTTCTGCTGCTGACCACTGTCGATCAAGATCTTCTGCCCAAAAAGGACAATCCCCTTGTCCACGAAAACTGAGTGTGTAAATAACCTTGGTACCTTTTTGCTCGTGTAAGGCTTTTTTCCATAATTCCTGAAACAACACAAAATGTTCCTCGTATGAAGCCTTCAAACTGGGATACCTTCTAGCAAACATCTCAGCGCCTAGTGGCTCGGCATGATGATGTGTATAGATCAACCCCATCGCTTGCGCACTTTCTCGATGTCTATGACTGTTCTTATCTGTTCCAGGGATGATGACATTTCCGCCTAAACGTAACAATGTTTCATAAATACGTTCCCATACATATTCATTTGAACCATTATCTTCCCATTGATCCAGCAGCAACTCATCATTAACGAACCAGCCCCGATAGTCCGTTGCAAAATCAGGCAATGTTAAGTCAAAACCTGTCCATTCAATAAATGGCTTTTTTATTGGGGGAATCTCCATGAAATACCAAAAGGGTTGAACACCTAAAATTTTATGAGAGATTTCAAGAACCCCATACATTAATCCTAACGGTGTTTCAGCACACACTTTTACTTTATCTAGCGATACGAAAAGTATATGAAAAGCATCCGTTTCATTTTTTTCATCAAGTAAAACCAATTCAATTTCATTTGCCTTCTTTGTGTCTGCCACAACGGTTAAAATGTCACGCTGCAATATCTCGCAAGCATGCCCAATCACTTCATTTTCCAGCTGTTTTGACGTGATAGAAGTATTTTTCGAAATGAAAAATGTTGTTTCCATGTAATCCCCCGTTTCATCTTTTTCTTTCATTATTTTAACTCTAATGAAAATCCAACTACTGTACTGTAACTAATATTCTATCTATAACTTGATAGTCAATTCGCTCTTAGAAAAAATAGGACCACATTCTAAAAATCATTCTAATAATCCCCATTTAAACACTTTGAGATCGTTTACAAGTATAGAATAAACGAAACCTTTCCCCAAAAAAATAGAGAAAATCGATGAAAAAATTAAAAAAACAGACTTTTTTCGTATTGTGGTTTTAATCGTCTTCTTTTAAGTAAACACGTCTCTCATAGACAGATTACTTTAATTCAATCAATAATTTCGTCCTTCCCATTACTAGATTGGCGATACAAGTTAGCTAAAATTTCCCTCGCTTAGCACCTTCATCCTGATATAATGAAGTAAATCAACGACAAGGAGCCATAGCATGTCAAAAATAATTATTTCTGGAAGTATCGCTTTTCAAAAGGATTTTGAAGAACTGACGAATACACTTACTGAAAATGGTCATCAGGTGATCAATTATCCAAAAGCCACGGACGATCTTTCTACTCAGTTTCCAACCTTATTCGTAGACTTTTATAAAGACATAGAAAAAGCCGAGATTTTTTATTTGTATAACAAAGAAAAAAATGGCATCTGTGGTTATATCGGTGCAGCTGGCTTTGCGGAAGCAACCTTTGCTTTGACTCGAAAACTACTGTACGGACAGAAAATCCAATTGTTTTTGCATGAGGAACCGAGTGAAAAAGTAGCTTGCTCTGAAGAGATTGGGCTGTGGAAAGAGAATGGTTGGATCACAGTTAAAAATCTAAACACGTTTTTGGATTGAGAAAAAAATACTTTTTATATGAAAGCTGGCGGTAGTCTGATGAAAAAGCTTATATTGATCAGTGGTACGATGGGAATTGGTAAATCAACTATAACTGAAGAACTATCCAAACAAACAAAGCAGTCTGTTTACCTTGACGGGGATTGGTGCTGGATGATGAATCCGTTTATCGTCAATGAAGAGAATAAGGATATGGTGATCAACAATATCCATTTTCTGTTAAACTCTTTTATCAATAACTCTATGATCAACGTCATTTATTTTTGCTGGGTTATGGATGAGCAAAAAATTGTGGATCGAGTCTTGAACGGCATCGCATTGGAAGATATTGACGTGCAACACTTCTCATTAATTGCCTCGCCAGAAAAATTGCAGAAAAACTTTGAAGGAGATATAACCACCGGGAAACGAACACTATCTGATTTACAGCGTTCACTGGATAGGTTACCAAAATATACTGAATTGCGTTCAAGAAAAATTGATATTTCCCATTACTCTGTTGCGGAGACCGTTTCAAAAATAAGAAAATTAATTTTGGCATCTTCTTAAATATTCCTTCAATTAGTAAATTTTGGCCCATGTTTTTTAACGCAACTATTCTCAGAGAGCTACTTCTTGTGACTGACACAAATAAGCCCACACTCATAAGAGCATGGGCTTATTGAGATCATTGTCAATTCTAAATCTTCAATTGAAATCTGGCTTTTATCAATTCAGATTTCAATTGCTGAATAATGGTGACAATTTCTTATTATTCTTCAATTACATATACTTCTCAACTTCATCAATTTCTTTTTGTAGTGCTTTTTCATCGTACTTTTCATACTTACCGGCTTCGTGTGCGATCTTTTTGATTTCATGAATCGCTTTTTTCTCAACGATCCATTTCTTCATACTATGTTTTTTTGCATCTGCATCTAGTGTGTCTAATTCAGCTAAATTTTCATCTAACTTATCAAGAACCTCTGCAATCTTTACCAATGCTTTTGCTTCCTTTTCTTCATAGTTTGTCATAGATATCACTCCTTAAGTATTTGATATATTTATCTTACTGCTGTAATTAAATATTTTCAAATTAAATGTACTGTGTATCACAAAGTTTTATCTTATTCTCACTGAATAGATAAAAGCTATAATTTTTTTGCAATATTCTATTCATTTTACATTTATTTTTATCCTTAAAGATGTATCATAAGAGAACTATCGATTATATAAAAAATGCCTTAGTGAAACATCAAACATTCGGTGTATCGTTTGCAATAAAAACATCTAGTTTTTTACCTTCTTATGGTTGCAGCAGAATTTTACCGATACTTTTTCCAGATTCTAAATAATCATGGGCAGCTTTTCCGTCAGCTAATGAAAAAATGGTTGGTTGACTGATTTTCATTTGATCCTTGCTAAAGTAGTCAAACAATCGAGAGCTTCTTCTCTCCCGCTCTTGAAAACTTGTCAAGTAATCCCAGAGATCTCCTGTCAAAATACTTTTTGATTTAGATAGCAAGGGAATAAAGTCGATCGCTGGCGGATTTCCGCCGGCCATGCCAAAAAAGACAACCTTCCCTCTATTTTTGAGCAAGTCGACACTTTCGGCTAATGTATGCCCAATGCCATCATAAACGGTATCAAAGAAAGAAGTGTAGGTATCTTGCCATTCTGTATTTCTTAAAAAAACTTGTTTTGCGCCTTGGTCTAAAGCCAGTTGCCGCTTTTCTTCCGTAGAAGTGACGCCATACACTTCTAGACCATCTGCGGTTAATAATTGCGATAAAATTTGTCCGACGCCACCACTTATCCCATGGACGAAGACCTTACTATGATTCACATTATTGCCAAGATCATGAGCTAAAAAATCAGCTGTCAACCCTTGCAGACCAATACTGGCTGCTAATTTAGGTGGTATACCTGATGGGATACGGATGGCATTTTCCTCAGGAACAGCCACCAATTCTGCATTAGCAAAAGGAACATCCACAAAAAGAATCGTTTCCCCTAGCTGAAACTTGGAGACAGATGTTCCTTTTTGAATAATCCTCCCTACCCCTTCATAGCCATTAATAAGAGGCTCTCGGGATTCAATATGATAGGTGCCCTTTCTCCGATAAATATCAGCATAATTCAACCCAATATACACCATTTCTACCAATAGCTCATTTTCATGAATGATGGGATCCGGCAAATCCCCATATGTTAAAACAGTTGAATCACCGAATTCATTAAAATACAACGCCTTCATGCGCAAATCATCTCCGATCTTCAATCTATCAAAAGCCACGCATCAATCGATTGAAACTATCTACTAAACAACCGACGAATGTCCCTTCGGTCATTTTATATTTTTCCTTTTATTAAAAAAAGCACCTTCTCTCGAAGGTACTTTCATTTTATTCCTCTTACTGACATCCGTCAAAACAGATTATTTCTTCGGTTCGTCCTCATCCATCTTCAGAACTGCCATGAAGGCTTCTTATATCATCGCGTTATTTAACAGTATTTATATTTCCTTCTCATTCCCTGTTCATCATTGATTTAATTGGATTCATCAATTCCCTATATTCTACTCAATACCTATACTTCATTAAGAATATGTATTGTTACTTATCAGATGGGCGGAATATTGGCGAAGAAAATGAAAGCAGCTTTCAAAAATCTATTTTTTTATATTCTTGTTCGCTTTACAAAGAGAACAAACGTTCGTATAATTTCTTTAAGGAGTGATAATTATGGGAATGATTAAACCTTATGAGGATCGTAAAAAATTAAAGTGGATAGGATTCTTCTTGTCTGAACATACAACTGATATTGATAGAGTTGACAAAGAGTTAGCTTATGTATGCCCTCCTAAACCAGAAATGGATGAAGAAGAAATAGGAAAGTTTCTTCAGGAAGCGCTTATGAAACACAAAAAGTTAGCCGTGCAACTAAATTACACTCAGTTGGGAAAATTTATGCCTGATATAACCGGGTTTCTGTCTGGTCATAATGATTTGGGAATCTACATCGGATCCACCCTCATAGAATATGGTGAAATTCGAAATATAGATTTCTTTTCTGAGAAAAAGTGGTTTGATGTGTGATGAATATCATCAGCCAATACGAGCAAGGCTATTTATCCTATTCCGAGTTTATAAATGAATTCCCGGACAGTATTTCAGAGTCACAGGAAGCTTTATACGGTGAAAAATGTGTCGAGTTTTATGTTGCTGTCACTTTAGGTAAAACGGATTATTGCTATTATGTACAAGCTTACGGAGGCGATCAATGTGAAAACGATGAAAGGTGTAGTTTCGAAGATACGAGTGTTGAAGATGAGCAAGACCCCTTTGGTGCGGTTCTCGCTTAATGGAATGAATTGTTTGATTGCGACGCATAGTTTGAACTTCTTGGCTGATGTTGATGAGGGAATGGAAATCGTTGTCGCTGGTGAGTTTAATAGTAGGAAACAATTTGTAGTTAAGAAGTACACGGTGATTGGTAAAACGAGGATTATGATTGAATTTGAAGCAATGAAAAAAGGATCCATACTCTAAAGAGCACAGGTTTTTTTCTGTGAAATTACTTCTCTTTTCAAATATTTACAATAAATAACTTTTTTCATTCTCAATCTATAAAACTGAACGAAAACGATCTCACACGATATTGTAATCGATTATTATAAGTGTTACTCTTATTAAAAGGAGGTAAAAATATGGATAACGTAATTTTAGCTAATTGGGAATATTTCACTTCCGGAAAGAATATGGATAAATTTAAAACAGGAAAATGGATGGTTTTCTTTAACTTCTTTGATGCGAGAGACACAATTAGATCATATTGCGAAAAAAGTGTTGTTGAGGAAATTGTTAGCACTGCAAAATTAAGTAGTATGCCACGCAAAGATGGTAATGGAGTTGCATGTTTCTTTCTTGAGATCGATGATCTTGATCGGCAAAAAAAGATAATAAAT
>NZ_NIBN01000001.1:2065628-2068243 GCF_002174385.1 Enterococcus sp. 6D12_DIV0197 | reverse complement strand
AGAAGTATTTTTCGAAATGAAAAATGTTGTTTCCATGTAATCCCCCGTTTCATCTTTTTCTTTCATTATTTTAACTCTAATGAAAATCCAACTACTGTACTGTAACTAATATTCCATCTAGATGTGTATAAGAGACAGCGATATTGTAATCGATTATTATAAGTGTTACTCTTATTAAAAGGAGGTAAAAATATGGATAACGTAATTTTAGCTAATTGGGAATATTTCACTTCCGGAAAGAATATGGATAAATTTAAAACAGGAAAATGGATGGTTTTCTTTAACTTCTTTGATGCGAGAGACACAATTAGATCATATTGCGAAAAAAGTGTTGTTGAGGAAATTGTTAGCACTGCAAAATTAAGTAGTATGCCACGCAAAGATGGTAATGGAGTTGCATGTTTCTTTCTTGAGATCGATGATCTTGATCGGCAAAAAAAGATAATAAATTTTTTGATAGAAAATAATTTAATACCAAAAAAGAAAAATGGTGATTATTACAATTTATCATTTAAGCTCGACGAGCAAACAAGAAATAATGAATACAATGAAAGTTTTAAATCTGTTCTTAAATTGGAAGAACTAATAGACTTAAGAACAGGTGAATGGAAACAATAAAAAAAGACCTTAGCTTTCGCTAGGGTCTTTTAAATTTCTAAAAGTTCTCTCAGATGGCTATTGCATGTGTGGGAGTACATTGAATATGTTCGATTTCTTACTTGTTCTGCATCTAGACCTTTGTGGCCTGAGATTAAACAAAGATGATAAATATCACAAAACAACAACTTATACTCAGTACGCTTCTCATTAAATCCGTAAATTTTCATGTATATACGAAAGGGATTTTCTTTTTTTCCTTGTTCATAAAATGAGATCCCATCGACTTTAAAGATAGTCTGATTTGTTTCGTTGAAAGGCTCATCTAATCCATAAGCTCTGAGTACCGTTCTTAAGGTACTTGTATTTGTCTTACTAAAACTAACTGCTGAATTATTTTGACATATATAAGAAATATCATCAATTATTTTTTCCAAGGTTTTTCTAGTACTTTTAGGTACATTTTCCAAACTAACAAGATTAGTAAACTTAACTTTTGGTATCTTAATAGATGTAAGAAAATTCTCGGAAATATCAATAATTCTCTCTCTATCTGGAGCCTTTAAAACCACATTACCGCCATTTTTCATTTTATTCTTAATATCAATTTTTGATTTTGGATCTAGTATATCTTGTATCTTTTTTTCTTCTAATTTCGAATCAAGCTTTCTAGAGAGATTAAAATTAAATGAGCTCAAGCTTATATTCCTCGATGATTTTTTCAGGATCCATTTCACGTTGTCCCTCTTTAAACGCATCTTTCCATTCTGAATCTTCGTGACTACGTTCAACTAAAGTAAAATCTCCCATTTCATCAGTTTGTTTAACCACTTGGTCAATCAAATCTAAAATAGCTTGATCTTTATCGTCTTTAGGTTTCCAGTCATCCGCTTCCGATATTAGCTTAGCATCATGTTTATTGGCCATATAAATATCTCTCAAAACAGGACCATATTGCCAAGCCTCAAATCGTTCGTTAAAAAGATATTTAGGATAATTGGAGCTACCTTCAAAAACTTTTTCTTCTTTATTGTCTTCGCTCAATAAACCTAATGTAGCTCCATAAAAAGCATAAACAAAATATAAAGTTTTTTGAAGCCTTAACGGAGTCATTTCACGCTCCGTTTTTGTCTTAATCAGTTTGGCCAAACTATAAATATTGTCGAAAACAACACTATTGTTTGCTTTAGACATTTTTCCCACTCCTTTGATGATCTAGTGTACAGCAAAATCAGCGTAAAAACACTTTACGCTTTGTCTCCTTTAGCTAACTATACATTTTGAATTCACAAACGTCAATTGAATAAGCTAATTTTGTTAGCTAAATGTTGATTTATTAATAATTACAGTCATTTTGACATTTCACAAGCAAAAAAACAACCACTCCCGGGGAGGAGCGGCACAATTAGATGAAAAAGTTTTTTATAAGGAGATTTCATTATATTAACTATTTCCAAATCTTTCAAACCATTTGCTCAAAAATAACCCACCCTCAAGGAGAGTGGGCCTGAAAAAAGATATAAAATGAAATAGCCCCGGTCAAGGCTATGACTCCATTCTACAAGAACATAGTTTTTATTTCAACAAAAAATCCACCCTAGTTATGATAGAGTGGACTAATAAAGAAGAGTAAACAAATGAAAAACTGGATTGATGGGTATGAAACTACATTACACCTTTTATTAATTAAATTCAAGAAATTCATGACGGTTTTCTAATCAATAATATCTATTAAATAAAAATAATGATAAAATATAAGAATCGAAGAGTATTGGCACACTTCCCCAAGCATTCCCGCCAAATACTCTTCGTAAAGTATTGCACGCATCTACTAATGTATAGTATAAACTTAGTTACTGCAAGTAAAACGAATATTAGAAAAGAAAGCCCCCTACTCAAATGAGTAAGGAGCTTTGATTTATTTTGCCGGCTTGAAACCAGCTTTGAAAGCTTCTACTTCAGTTTTGAACATGCGAATTGGGCTGGTTGTTTGATCATAATACTGACTACCTGGGATG
>NZ_NIBN01000001.1:1907467-2060225 GCF_002174385.1 Enterococcus sp. 6D12_DIV0197 | reverse complement strand
GAATTGGGCTGGTTGTTTGATCATAATACTGACTACCTGGGATGTGATAGATTTTTTGTCGAGATCCTTTAATTAATCCATTGCCTCGGCTATCCACGTATTTCTTCGTGCCATTTCTAAATGAATTCAACGTTGTTCCCGGAGCATTTCCGCCTTTTTTAACTAACTTGATTTGAATTGCTTCCAATCGGAAGCTGAATCCAGAAGTTCCTGCGGATTGACCATTTTTAGCCCAACCCATCCAGCCAAATTGCTGTGCGTGTACTCGATAGTAAACATCATAGTGTTTAGCAATCTCACCGGTTAACTTAACTTGAATAGCCTCTAATCTAAGTGACTTACCACTTGTACCAGAAAGCTCACCGTTTTTTCGAAATGATTTTTCCCATCCTTGTTTTTGAATATGCGTTTTATATTCAATATTACCGCTATATTCAGTATCATCTAGTTTAATTTTGATTGCTTCTAGTCTTTTAGACTGTCCAGATGTGCCAGATGACTGTCCATTGGTTTTCCAGCCTTGCCACCCATAAGTCTGAACATGTGTCTGATAACTTACATTAGCTGAACTGCTTGCAAAAGTAGTTATTGGAAAAAGCACAAACCCTAATAGCATGATTATTAATACTGATACTTTTTTCATCTTGTTCCCTCCTTAAAGTTGATTATCTCAACATAAAGAGAAAATTTCAAACTATTTCTTTATTTTTTTACTTTTTAATCAATTTAATCTGAATAGCTTCAAGACGTTTGGATTTACCAGTTGTACCAGCAACTTCACCATCTTTGACCCATCCGGTCCAACCGATCCCCTGAACATGGACACGATAATGAATGCTGTACTTCTTAGCCAATTCTGTATCACAGATACGAATACGGACTGCTTCCATTCTGTCTCTTATACACATCTAGATGTGTATAAGAGACAGCCCTGAACATGGACACGATAATGAATGCTGTACTTCTTAGCCAATTCTGTATCACCTGTCTCTTATACACATCTAGATGTCTGAACATGGACACGATAATGAATGCTGTACTTCTTAGCCAATTCTGTATCACAGATACGAATACGGACTGCTTCCATTCGCAAAGATTCTCCTCTGGTTCCTTGAGATCCTTTACGATAGCCAAGCCAGCCTTTTCTTTGTATATGGGTATTGATCTCGATTGGTGAGCCTTTACCGTCATACAACACTTCCAACCATTCAGCACGAAGTGACTTGCCGGTTGTTCCAGCGGTTACACCTTCTTTGACATACCCCAACGTTCCTCCTTTGTACTTATTGTTTGATTGTACATGCAAGCGATAGCCCAAACCATCAATTTTAGTATTTGAACCTTGAGAAAGAACTTCTTGTACCACCTTATTTTGCGTATTATTATTGGTGCTCGCTGCAACAACATACTTCATAATTTGTTCAATAAAATAGTCTTTGACAGCATTTACAGATTTTCCATGTAATACCCACGAACGGTGTGGGCAATCAGTAGAGGAAAATTCTCTATGAAGTCTTACTGTGTTTCGATTGATATCTAAGCCCCAAAAAATCATATCCTCCGCCACTTGTTTAAATACCGCTTGTTCATTTGCTAAGAACTCCTCATCAGTTGCTGAAAAAGATTGGCAAACCTCATAACCGACGTAGTTTTGATTTCCTTCATAATTAGCTGTATGCCATGCGGCATTATAAGTATCTTCAACTCTAGCCATCTCATCCCGATTACCATAATAATGAGCAAATCCTTTTGAAGATTCCCCGTTCTTGTAGCGTTGCTTAAGCCATGTCACATACTGAGACGGTGTCATGCTTCCGCCATCATTGTGAATAACGACACCTTTAGGACGTGATCCAATATTCCTACCACCAGCTATTCCTTTAAAAATAGATTCATTAATAATCTTCATGTCTATCTTCCTTCCTATAAAAGAAAAGAGCAGCCGCTATGCTACTTCTTCTTTTCTGTGAATTCTTGACCATCACCATAATCTGGTATATCTTTGCTATCCAGAGCTTGAGTTTCAGATTGTCCGTCGCCATAATCTATTTTGATTTCTGTTACTTTGGGTTTTGGATTTTCAGTACTATCCTGTAATTTAGTTAGTCTTTCTTTTACCCAGTTTGGGATTGGAACTCCCAGTTGTCCGAGATTTTCAACAATTGAGATTCCATATACTGCGATGTAGAAAAAGACGAATGCAGTCGCAAACGTCTCGAGATTCATAATCTTTAGGTAAGGATAGGCAATGATCACTAAGCAAACAACTAACATATGTTTAACGATTCCAAGTAGCCCTTTTGTACTATTGGCATCTTTAATGAACACCCCTTTGCACAATCCTGTCACAATATCCCCTACCACTACCCATAGGAACAGCTGCACATATCCATTTGTCAGCAACCCTCGAAATTCATTTAGTAACACTCCATTATCAATAATCACCATATTAACCACCTTTTCTTTTATTAGAAAACAAGACTAAGCCTGTTCCTCAAGTTCTGCCAAAAAGTCATCTTCTGTTGCCCATACTTTTTCTTGGAAATCATCGATATCCTTGCGACATTCTGCTTTGTTTGATCGATACAACGTTTGATCTTGAATAGATGTAGTCACGCTAGAATTTCCAGCAGTGTCAGTTGTAATATTTGCATTCAAGTATACTGCTACCTTATCGCCTATTTTTGATTCTCCTGTGATTGTGATTGATTTTTTGTAATTTAGCATTATTTATTTCCTCCTAATTCTTCAAGCTGATCCATAAGTTCATCATATACATCCGCATCAACACCGCCAAAAGCAACATCACTCTCATCTAAACCAGAAACAAGAAATTCAAAGAACGGTTCGAATTCAGTTAAATCGATCACAACTATTTCGTTATCTAGTTCCTCACGTTCTTTAGCGTATTCGCCTTGATCAGCACCATCTAACAAAACAGGCGAGCCGTCTTTATCTAATTTGGCATTACCGTTTTCTTGTACTTCATAGTAAGTAGCAATAAGCTCTTTCTGACTTTCCGTCCACTCTTCGATTTTCTCACTTGCTAATCGGCGAAATTTGGAGATGGCACGGGCCTTTCTACCTTTTGAAGTAACTACCGCTAAAATTTGAGCGTATTTGTGCAGCTTGCTATTGGTTGTTGTGAATGTTGTTTTCATCTACATCCTCCTAATATTTAAAGCCCTACAAACTATGCAGCTTGCAAGGCTTCAATTTTTTCCTCTAATTTTTGAACTTTTTGTTTAAGTGTTTCAATACTTTCTTCATGCTCTTTCAAAATAGGAATTGTGACAGTCCACAACTCCGGCTTATATCCTTCAACACGTCCATTGATATCTCGTTCTACATACTGATTTAATCCAGCACGTTCTACATCTTCTGCTATTAGTCCGTATACTCTTCG
The DNA here is from genome assembly GCF_002174385.1 of Enterococcus sp. 6D12_DIV0197. Taxonomy (NCBI): domain Bacteria; kingdom Bacillati; phylum Bacillota; class Bacilli; order Lactobacillales; family Enterococcaceae; genus Enterococcus; species Enterococcus sp. 6D12_DIV0197. The sequence continues at coordinate 2,056,819 of NZ_NIBN01000001.1, read as the reverse complement.
AATTGGCTCGCCCACACTTACTAAAGAATGACTTGATTTGTAAATCCATGACTTTAGATCCAAGTTCAAAAGCGATTTTGGGTTAACATCAGAAGCAGTTTCTATATACTCTTTGAAACGTTCCGAGGATGAATAAGCAACGATTGATCCCCCACTTGTAATATGCAAGGCCTTGCCGCTTCCTGAAGAAGCGTATAAATCATCCGATCCCATTCGTTTAGTACCATCAGCTGTTTTACCAACAAAAAAGTTCATTTTATCTGAAGAGTTACGGTTGAATCCTATATAATTACCAGTGTTGCTTGCAGCATCTACACTGTATCCGTTATAAGTATTGCCTTCGAAAACACCATTTGCAGATAAGTTAATCCATCCTCTTTGGGAGCTTGTAATAGCAACAAACGTTCCTGATATTTCAAGAGCTGGTACTGTAGATGAGCCTTTGTCACTGTTGCTTTGAAGCCGACCAAATTCACTTCCTAGATTTAAAAACCTTAATACACCACTTGATAAGGTGGTTTGTCTAGATACTGAAGAATCAGTGGAATTAAAGGAGTTTGTCAATACACCACTAGCTATCTTAATTTCTGAAATACCTGACTTCCCAGAATTAGGATCAGTCATAGTGGCAGACTGCGTATAAGATCCCCCTAAAATTTCCAATCCGTTGATTGTTCCTGCAGTCACGTTGCCTAGATTCGCAGTAATTGCTGATAAGGTAGCAACATTTAATTTGTCAGTGGTAATACTGGATGCTGCAATTCTCGCTGCAGCAAGATAACCTGTGTTGATTTTCGCTGCATCTAGACTGGCTATCTTGGCATTGTTGACGGCCAAGTCGGCTATTTTTGCTGTAGTAACTGCTAGATTTCCGATTTTCCCTTCAGTCACAGCCAGGTTCGCTATTTTACCGTTGGAAACTGCTAGGTCAGCTATGTGAGCTGTTTTGATTACGGCATTATCAATTTTGGTTGTGCCAGTAATCCAAGTGTATTTTCCGTCAATCAGAATACCTTCTGATGAAACATTGATTTGAGCAATTACTCCATCTTTATCCACTTTCAGATTAATATCTGTTGCAAGCTGGGTAATTTGGGAAGAAGTAACGTCGGTATTTGCTTCATAAATGTACAACTCTCTAAATCTTACAGCTTTACCAGCTTCAACCCATATACTAAACGCGGTGTATGTTGTGGATTTTATTGTGCCTTGAATCCATTTAGCAACTGCTGCATCTGGAGAAACTTTCATATTTTCTCCACCACTTGTACCGATTTCTACTGTTCCGCCAGCTGTTCCTGTGTTCATATAAGCTTTCACATTGTAGGTTTTACCCACAGTCAACGCTATCGGAGCTACTCCCCAATAAACCCTTTGTCTAGTGGTTCCAGCATTCTGAATGACAATACCGTTTGAATCATAAGAAACTGTTATTCCTGTACCCTCTATGGTTGGTTTTGGGTTCTGTAATGTAAACTTTGTATCTGGAAAAAAGTTTACAAGATCTGAAATATTTTCCTGCACCTCAGTAACAGTTTGCCTGATTCCGCTGGCTGTAGCTTCAACTTGTGTAGCTTTAGTTAAAGCAGTATTTGCAGTTGTCTCAACACTAGAAACAGTTGTCTTTAACCCATTTACAGTTGTTTCTGTAGTGACTGCCTTAGATAATGCCGAATCAGCTGTTGTTTTCGTACTTGCAATCAATTGAGTATGACCATCTACAGTGCTTGAAACAGTATTGACTTTGCTTAACGCACTATTTGCAGTAGTTTCTACGCTAGTTAGAGTCTGTGTAACTCCGTCAACAGTAGTCTCCAATGCATTTGCTTTATTCAATGCACTATCCGCAGTAGTCGTCACTGTCGCTATGGTTTGTTTTTGTCCATCCACTGTGACGACTAATTCATTCAGTTTTTTAGTGGTACTTGTTGATGTCGTCTCAATATCTGTCATACGCCCAGTTAGACCAGTAATTGAGGTTTCTAGCGTTGCTGTTCTGCCTTCCACAGCAGCAGCTTTTTCATAAGCTTCGTTGGCCTTACTACTGATCGATGTAACTGTTCCATTGATAGTAGCTACATCAGAAACAAGCCCATTTACATCAATCTGGATCGCATCTGCTTTTGCTTTAGCTGCTTGAGCATCTACACTAGCTTGCGTAGCTAAGTTTGCAGCATTTTCTCCTGCTTGCTTCGCCTCGCTAGCTGCTGATTGAGCTGCTTCACCTGCGGCTTGTGCGTCTTTCCCAGCCTTTTCAGCTGCTTCCGCTTTTTCGATAGCAGCTGCTACCTCTGTTTTTGTATCTTCCAAATCTTGATAAAAGTCCGGATCTAACACTTCAACAGATAGCCGTTCTGGTTTCCAATCACCTTCCGTATAAATCATAGCAACAGGAGGACTTTTTGATGTATCTGTCCAGCGTTGACCCTCTACAGGATTAGCAGGAGCAGATGCCGTTTGTTCGCTATCTAGGTAGTTGGTAATCTGCTTGCTAACCTCAATAATTGCCATAAAGATTCCCCCTTTCTAGTAGCCAAAGCTGCGGTCGCTACCTGCTCCGTACCGCACGATATCTACATGCTTTTTCTTTGTGTCCAAAACAAAAACGTCCCACAAGTCTTCTTCTAGTTCTCCTAAAGGCCGATCTCTTTGATCTTTCTTTGGGCGACTGACAGAACAACTTGTTGAAACGTTTGTAATCCCATATTTAGTTGTGATTCGATCTGTGTGATGATGTCCATGAGCAAGAAAAGCAATGTTTTTTGGCGTGTCGAATGTAATTGAAATATCACTAGCAAAATCAGCGTTCCCTGTGTATTTACGTGTAAAACTTGATCCTTCTTTTGCCGCCTTTAAAATACCTTCTACAGATTCCCAGTTATAAGGATAATAGGCACTATTCGTTGCGTACCATTGCCCCCATTGATGATGCTGAAAACAGACTGCAGTGTAATCATCAGGCATACTTTTAAGATTTTCCGCAAACCATTTCAATTGTGCTTGTCGATAACCAGCAACATTAATCGTCAAGTATTTCACTAACCCATCCGTGTCAAAAACATATGGAATATCATTTGTGTTTAGTAAGAACACACGCACTTTTTTATCCGGAATGTCATAATAAAAATACATATTTTTATCATTAGGATTTTCATTGATTGCCCATATAGTTGAAGGTCGTGTGATGATTTCATACATTTCACTTGGCTTAATTGTGTAGCTCATGTTTCCATGCCATGACTTACTAGTAGGATCGCTGGCCATATAGTTTTGATTGACTTTATTTCTAGCAGTAGTTCCTCGACCTTGCCGACCATCTCCCCACGAGTTATCATCATGATTCCCTTTCGCTAAGAAAAATGGGCAGCTTGCTAATCCAAACAGACTAACAACCTTCTTCATATTTGAGACGTTTGTGTCTTTAGTAGTACCACCATCAACAAAGTCACCGCCTCCGACAATACAGTCTAAAGGAATCATATGAGACAATTCTGCAACATTTTTGATATGATTTTCCGTACGTCCATAATTCTCAAGATCCTCTTGAATGAAGGTATCTGTAGCATAATGGGTATCTGTGATAAAAGGAATCGTGACAGTATTTTCATTTTGTAGTCGCATGATCTTGCTCGCTGTTTTCTTCAGTCCGTTCCAGAAATATATGGCTTGGACAAATTTATTTTCCGCATACATGACCTGGCATGAGATTTGGTTATCACGCCTTACATCATCTAAGTGAACAGATACTTTGTTGCCAGAATCCTTATTGGCTTCTATCCACTCTGTTTTCAGGTTCCCGTCTTTGTCGGTCAGCTTCCAATAAAACTGGTAGTTTTCCAGATTGGCGGTAATGTCGACATTGCCTTTATAGACCTTTACCTCGAAGTTTCTCAAGTTACCATCTTCTGTTGCAATCAATTCTGAGGTAACCGTATCATCGGCCTTATTATTAATTTGATTTTGTAGTTGTCGCAGTTTAGCGCTGATTGCACTTTGTAATTCGATCACATTCCCTATGACAAGCCCATTGTTTGATGGATTTGTCCGACTGATGTTTTTCTGGAGGATCCTAGCGCTGATTCGCAGTGCTGGGTTGTACTCTTCATCGATAATCGTCACACGATCGCCCACCATGAAGTCCGTATTGCTAAAAATGGCTTCAACAGTATACGTAGCCTCTGGCTGATTAACTTTCTTTAATTCTGCTAAACCTTCTGCAAACATTTGAGCTGGATCGTCTGATTGCGATTGGTAGTTGCCATATACCCAACCTGAATCACGAGTATCAGTTGTATGGCCCCTACCCCATAAAGCATTCGCTTCTCGATCATAAATGATTGATTCACCGATTCTCGTGAAGTAGTTTCCGTCGTTGTAGACCAAATTGTTAAAATTGCTGCCACCTGTTACGATCAAAGCAGTTTTCAGGTTGTTGGTATTCACATGTTTCGTAGCAACCATTAAATCGGTACCTGCACGCAGAACAACTTCTGTATCCACGCCGATCCTGTAAACGATGTTAATAAGTTTAGAAATCACAGCGAGATTTTGAAATTTGACTGTAAAGTACATCTCACAACCATACTCGCTACAAATTTTTTGTAACCTAGCAAGTGTTGTTTCATTATTTGAAAAGTCTATTTTCCGTTTTAACTCTTGAACTTCATTTAGACCAATCTCCCAACCACTATCGTAAATTTCTCGGTTCACGTAGTATTCAATTGGTTGAGAGAATGAGGATGCAAAAGTATTAGGAGATTCATTGATTAATTGCATTCCTAAATCCTCATAATGACAAACTCGTGCGTATCTATTTGAGTCTTTGACATCGGTTAATTCAAGGCAGATGTTATTTCCATTTTCATCCTGAAAAGCGATATAAGTACCCGCTTGAATATAAGCAGCGTCCGGATGAACTTTGCTGATCGTAACATCCAATATATTTAGTAGTGTTGAATTTGAAATCCCAAAAGAATGTTTGTCCTCATTCATGATCACAGAATCTTTGGATTCGCTGTTTATAATACAAATTGATTCATACTGACGGTTTAAAATATGGTAGATCATAGATACAACTCCTCAATAGTAGCGGTGACTACTGGTGATTGATCACCCTCATATGAAAAAAAGATCTCGTTAGATCCAACCTCTGCTTGTATATAGTCGGTACCTATCACCGAGAAGCCATTTGCAACTATGCCATTCAATAGTAGTCTTCCAGACTCTTCTATAACAAGTTGATCACCCGCATTGAAAGTCTTAGGTATCAAGCTGTTGTTTCTTGTTGCATAGCGTGTAACCCTTAAATGAGTGATTGATTGATACATAGGCTGCTTGTTTCGCCAGTTCAACATAGCCATATCGACTCTTGCGGGCTTTAGCATTGCGACTTCTTCGTTGGTCCAGTTATGCGTGGCTTTCCAAGACTCCGTAAATCCACCTTTTGGATTATCAAGCAGTCTGGCTAAATAGAAATCGAAGTTATTTCCGACTTTTTTTATACAAATCATTCCAAAGAAACCACCGTTTTTGCTCAAAACTGATGCTGGCAAAAAACCAGATTTTATCTCGGCTTCACCAGCATAAAATTTGTATTCAACTTGATACTTTGAATCGGTATTATCTTTCATTTCAAACCCACAAACAAAGTTATTGTCTTCATCAACAAAGTTAAGTTCGATAAGTCCTTGTTTCCTAGCTTTATCCTTTGTGGCACCATTTGGCTTGAAATTGAAACGTTGATATACTTCTCCATCCGAAAACGGTTCGAAAAACCTAGTGAGCGTTGGGCCATGCCAGAATGCATCATCGGCACCTGACGGCCCATAACTATCCACTGTTATAGAATCAGATTCGTACTTCAGTGTTCCTTGAACTTGTGAAGTATTTTCTCCCGAATCGTTACGCCAGCGAATTTTACCAACGTTTCTTGAGTACTGTCCGCTAGTGGATGATTTCATAGGATCATCGAACAAAACTGTGTTTGACAAGTCTTCATCAATGTCTTCAGTACCTGAGTGGCCAAATTCCATGATCTTGTCTTCTGTAACCAGACCGAATGACTCGCAGTCACTAGGAAAATCAACAACCCACCTAATCGGTGTCTTATATGACCCTTGATTATTAATAGTCACTAACCCATCTGACATAGTATAAATCTTTGGATCAATCGCATGGGCCACACCGTCAGGAATTAACCATTCAATAGTACCCTTACCCAAAAAATTAATTTCATCTAGGTTTACGTAATTGTTTGGAATGGCCATGTAATACTTGTCAGGCTCATCACTAAAGATTAATTTTTGCGGTGTTAAACTGCTTAGAGCAGCCGCAAGTTCTCGGCGCTTTTTGTTTAAATCGTACCTAAGTATGAATGGCATTGAAATTACCTTTTCATCAAACTTAGAACGGACGAACATCTTGCCCAATCCGTTCACATCTTCTAGATAATTAGAACGAGGTAAACCAATGCCACGATCGAATTTTGATGTAACACCCAAAATATCCGAAAGTTTAAAATCACCATATGTCACTTCTAGCACTGTTTGTCCCTCCTCTTAATCGATCTTCAAATTGCTGCATTTGTTTAATCTCTTCATAAGTCATTCTGGCTGTTTTCTTTACAATGGTTTCCCCGTCAATTTGAACATACATCGGAATTTGGAACACTGTGCCATCTGAAATATTACTGCCTGATTGACTGTAATTGTTGATAATCTGACTAGCAGCGCTAGTAGCTCCTATGTTTCCAGTTCCTAGTGCCATTTCTGGCGTAATAGTATCCATCAACCCACTAGATAGCGTTGCCATCGCTCTATATGCCGAGTTGGCATCTGCTTCAATACCAACAGCAATACCTTGAGGAATGAACTTACCCACTTGATCACGCATCCATCTTGATGGCGAGTGAATGCCTAAAGCACCAGTAATTTTATCTTGAATTCCACTTGCAACTTCGGCAATTTTGTCCTTTACAGCATTAACCATAGAACCGATACCATTTATTAATCCTTGGATAACATTTTGCCCGATAGAATATAAATCGATATCTCCAATACTTGTAAAGAATCCTTTTATAGCTTCTATTTTTCCAGAAACAATGCCACTCATCGTTTCTAAAACATTAGCTATTGTGTCCTTGATACCGTTTATAATAGATGAAGTTATTTGTTTGATGCCTTCCCAAACTTGGGACCAATCACCACTAATAGCCCCAGTGATCACTTTTATTACCCCTTGAATCACACCCATAACAGTACTAATTATGTTTTGAATTTGATTCATTACTCCATTTACTACTGCCATAATCGTGCTAAGTGTTGATTGGAAAATTGCCTGAATCGCCGACCATACGACTTGGACTAAAGCCATAATGGCTGATCCCCAAGTATTCCAGAAATTTTGAATTGCAGTAAGAACAACTGTTACAGCTAACTGTATGGCACCTAATGCAATTTGGAAAGCTACTTGAATTGCCCCCCATACCATTTGGACAGTCGTAAGAATCGTTTGCTGATTTTCGTTCCACCATGCTACAACCGATCCCCAAATTTCTTGAATAAAGGCCGCAATAGATGTAATTGCAGGCTGTAAGAATGCAATAATAGCAGTCCATGCAGCGATAACGGCATTTCTAAATCCTTCATTAGTATTCCATAGGTAAATTACTGCTGCTACAAGAGCGCCTATTGCAGTTATTATCCAACCGACTGGCCCCATGAAACCAAGAATCATACTTATTGTTGTTTTCAATCCGACGGTTGATAATATCATAAATGCACTATTCAAGGCCCCTATGATTGTCGTAATTGTCGAGAGAATAGACAATCCGGCCATGTATCCTTTGAAAGCCAATATAGCTCCGCCGACAGCGAATACCACAGTTGCCAGATTTTGAAAGACTGATTGATTCTCTTGAATCCATGATGAAATATTGCTCAAACTGGAAATTAAGTCTGTAACAGAATCTTTTAATGATTCGAAAGCATCAACTGCAACTTGTTTTATAAGCTCGAAGTTTTCCGCTAATGAATTGCCAGTAAATCTTTGTGAGAGCTTCTCAAACCATGATAAAACTGACTGAATGGTTGGTATAATCATATCCATGGAATTAATTATTGATTTAAATGTACTATTTATTAGTGCTTTGAGACCATCAATATTTTGCGCAATAGATTTTCCAGTCAATTTTTGTACTATTTCATCAAATTTTGTGATCATATTAGCCACATTTTTGGCAACAGCATTTCTAAGATTTCCGAATGACGTTGCAATCCCAAGGCTATTTTCTTTAGCAAGATCTGCTAACATCCCTGTACCTGTACCAAGCTCAATCAACTTACCAGTAAATTGATCGAAGGTGACATTGCCCTCTTTTAAAGCAGCGTATAGATCACGTTGTGCTGATTTACCAGTAAATCCCATTGCTTCAGCTGTTTTTTGCAAAGCTAATGGCATGGTTTCTTGTAGTGTCTTCCAGCTTTCTAAATCAACTGTTCCTGTTGATAACATCTGGTTATATTGTTGAGTTCCCCGGCTGGCATCATCAGCACTCGCACCTGATGCAAGAAAAGCATTGTTTAGTGCCAAAACCGTTTTTGTTGATCTTTTTAAATCACCAGTTATAGCTGTCATTTGTTGCGTGCTAGCAACCACATCATCAAGTTTAGTTGGTAGTCCATCGATACCTTCTGATAAACTATCAATAGACTTCTTTGAATCTGAAGCACTAAATCCTAAAGCGTCCATAACTTTAGGGAATTTTTGCATGGTGTCAAATCTACTAATAGCACTATCAAGAGAGCTTTTCAAAACATTTATAGCAGCACCAGCTACCTTGGCAAGTCCCAATGCTGTTACCATACTCTTGATAGAAGTGCCTGCTTTGGCGGATTTACCTTCTAATTGATCTAAATCCTTATTCAAAACTGATACTTCATTTCCGTTGACATCCACTGCGATAACAATTTTTCCGTCAGCCATCTGAAATCACCTCTTTGTCTAATGAATATTTAGCTTGAAGCTCTCTCATGCGCTCTTTTTCTTTTGAACTATCTCCTTTTTTAGGAGTCCAATTGCGAATCTGAACAATTTTTGGAAGAATAGTATCATCTGGTAGGCTTTCTAAAATGGCTTGAAATTCTTCCCAATGCATTTTTCCTTGTTCTTCAAATAAATTGATACCAATCTGGCGAAATGAGGCGTATATGTACTTAGCATCTTGGACCAAGTCCATACTTTTCTTTTCATTTGTTTTAGGTGTTGGCATAGGATTACCCTCAAGATCGTAAACTGGACTGGATCGCTCTCCCAACTGGATATGTTCTTCAAGAATGACTGTCCAAAGTTCCAATTGCTTAGCAAAGCTTAGTTCCGTTTCTCCTGCTAAGAGACTTATTGCCAAATCAACCTTTTCCAATACCATAAGCGATTTGTCCGATATTATATCTAAAACATCTAGCACATTGTCGAAAGCCAAGTCCAGAGGATAGATAGTGCCTTCAAATTCAATTTCAGTGGTCATTGGGTCATTTAACCGCATTTTAAACACCTACTTCTTGTTCTTCTTGTTTTTTAAAGCCTTTTTTTTGATTAAATTCGCTCTTCGTTCAGATAATCTGTCTTCACGATCTTTCGCATCGTTCTCAAGTGCTTCAGCAACGTTTTCAGCTATGAGATCAAATAAATCGAATAATTGGACCGCATCAGGATGTTCTGCATAGATCTTTTCATATGATCCGTCTCCCAAAAGCGCATCGTATTGGATAGTATTTAACTGATTAGAGACGTTGATCAATTCTTTTACATCATCCGAAGTAGCATCCCCTTTATTTTTTGTTAATTTTTCACGTGCACTCATTAGAGGTTGAATCTTTTCTTCAATCTCGTCCTGAACCTCAAAAAATCTTGTTAGTTCTTCAACAGATGTACCAAAAAAGAATTCTAATTTTCCAATATTAATTGGAAACCCGGAACGTTTGACTTCAAATTTCATGTGAATTTTCCTCCTAATAAAAAAAGGAGAGCATTAGCTCCCCTGCTACCCTTCCACAACTGGATCTGTTACAGACGGTGTGGTATCGAATGTGATTGCGCAACTAAATTCTTCATAATCAGAAGCTTCGCCGGAACCTGCTACGATTTTTTCGCTCAAAGTTCCTACGCCTTCAATTGTTGTACCGTCAGTCTCAATTACTTTATGCCATACTTTTCGATCATCGCCTTTGGCACGCTTCTTGGATTTTACTAATTGCTGCGCTTCTTGATCTGGATCCCAATACCCCGAAAAGTTCCATTTTTCTGTTACTCCAGTAACATCAGTTGAAATTGATCCATCGCCATCATAGTCTGAGTAATCTTCAGTTTGAACATCACCATCATCTTCGATTGATGTCACATAACGACCAAATTTTTTGTAAGCACCTTCAATTGGCTTAGTATCTGGTTTAGTAGAATCAAAGTCTGCGACAAAGTGTTGCCGTAAGGCGTTCTTTTTTCTTGCCATTAGTTTGTTTCCTCCTTAGGATAAGTTGTGATTTTTGCTTTTATATCAACCAAAAAGACATAGGTTCCTGTTTCATCTAGTTGATTGATAAATGGTTTGTTTGTAATGCTAATAGAATCGAAATCAAATGAGCCATCAGAACTATTTAGTTCAGACAGCTCTTCTAGATAATTTTGTACTAGCCACAGAGTGTTGCTTATTTTCTGCTGGTCTTTTGATTTCATTGCAAATTCAAAGTTAAGTTCTTGATCTTTTGTTCCGTCAAAGAATTCCTCTACTACTCGTCCACCAGCTAATGGGAAAAGGACAAAAGCTTCGTCTTTCGGCGGTAAATAACCGAGAAAACATTTGAGAGGTAAATTGGGTACTGTATTAATTGACTCATTTAGTCTTTCAATAAAGTCCATTAAATGCCCGCTCCTTTCTTGAATGCTTCTACCCAGTCACTCATAAAAATCGATTTGGCCTTTTGATCCCATCTAGGACCAGTCCCTGGTGTAGTGTAGTTCCAATTCCCCGGAGCATAGTAGTGTCTTTTTGCGTATACAGAAACCCAATTAATAGTGCTACCGTCTGGGGCTACATGACTCATAGCACGCAAATCTCCATCTCTTTCCGGAACAAAATTTTCGTTCATAGTTGAGTGCATCCTCGATGCCATATTGAACTGGCCACGTTCAAAGTTTTCAGCAGATAGTTTTTTTCTAACACCTGTAAGATCCACCTTAATCCCCGGCATCAGACCACCTCCAAACGCCAACCGATCGATTGACCATTCAGAATCAACGGCTTAGAAGTTACAATAGTAAAATCATCACCCTTAAACGAAATTTTCGAGGCTACTTTGAAATTTGGTAATGGCCCACAATATCGATCAGTCATAGTTACTGATGCATTTGGTGCTTTGTCACTAGCATTAATTCCTGATCGTGTGAATTTAGATGCATAATTAAACCAACAATTTTCAATTTCCCAGTCTTTAGTAATAGGATTTTGCCAATCATCCTCACCGATCACTTCTTTAAAGTTGATCGTATGACAGAAAGCCTTTTTTGGGGGCAAACGATAATATCCCATCATCCAAGCCCCCTATAAAGTAATCCTGTTCCAGATAGAAACAAAACTGCGTCATCTGATAGTATCGTTGGTGACTCATTTGCACCTGTATTGTTGTACCGGCTAGCTTCTGTGATACTCATACCGTCTACTGACCAAGATTGCGGACTGTTGATCTCAAGTGAAGTTGTAGCATTGGCTTGATACATGTATTCAACTTGTGCTGCAACCGCCATTTTGAACTTCTTCTGACGAAAAACGATGTCACTATCAAGATCGTTGAACTGGTAAAAGTTTCTTGTCTGCACATCTATCAATGCACTTGCTTTTTCAACGAGCTTGTCAAAGTCGGTTGGATCTAATTTAGTGAAATTCATTCCTTGATATTCTTGATACGTTAGATAAGCCATAATCTCCCTCCTTAATAGAGAGGAAGACTATTTCTTGTCTTCCTCAACGCGTTTTAAAAACGTATCGTCAAGTTTCTTAGCAACCTCATCGGCACGTTTCACATTCATATCAATTACTTTATTTGGTTCGTAGATTTCACGCGTAACCTTATCGCGAAATCGCTTCAATACCTTGTACTTTGCCATGTTTAATACCTACCCTTCAGGTGTTTCAGCAGGAGCAGTCAATTTAGCTTTAAGGATCGCTTTTTTGTTTTTTTCAGGAATATAGTTTGCGTATTTACCTGCACCTTGCAACGCAACACCGTTGAATGCTTCAGAATCCATCGCACGTGCTACTTCAATACCCACACCAGCTACACCGATTCCGATAGCAGTGAAGTAAGCATGTTCACCAGCAACGAATTGATCATCAGGAAGTTCTTGCAACTCGAAGCCTTTGAAGCGGTACAACGTTTGAGTATCAACATTAGCGGCAGAGTTTTTCGCAGTCGTTGCCAGTTTAGAGTCAACCAAGAAGTTGTAAATGTCAGAATTGACATAAGCAACTCGCTGAATTGTAGTCGAAACTTTGTTGTTAACGAATTTTTTATGTGCGTCGGCAAACAACTTTGTAACGCCGTCTTCTGTTAATTCGCCTGTCAGTGTTTCACTAGCATTGGCAGAAATAGCTTTTCCTAACCATGTGTTGACATGACCAGCCCAAGCCACGGCATGCAAAGCCAAACGCTCAGCAACGACTTGATCAGGAATATCATTCACGGTAAATTTGTCGATACCTTCATGGATCGCAAGAGGCGCTTCCCAAGGAACAGTCATATCGATAGATTTGACTTCTTTCCGTGGACCAAAACGATTACTATTGCCTGTACCAGCACCAAAAGCAACATCCGCTTCAGTAGAATATTCTTGGATCGTCACGTCTGTATCTGTGATTTTTAAATCCATAAAATTCTCGTTGTACTCTGCTTCAGATTTAACTTGCAAAGCACCACCAAAAACACGTAAGAACGGTGTTTTCTTAATAAAAATGTCTGGCAAAATTCCTGCGTAGTTCTTTGTAAAATACTTAATTGTCATGTTTATCTCTCCCGTTAAATATATTTATTTGCGGCCGCTTGAAATGCATCAACTTGACCATTTCCATTGCCGCCTTTCGCATTGCCCCCAACCGCGAAGTTTGGAGCGCCTTGTTCTTGGGCTTCTTCTTGCTGAAACAAGAATGCTTTGCTCTCTTGCAACCCTTTCAGCTGTTCATGAAACCCTTGTAGCTTGCCGTCAACGACTTTGATCGTCTCTTTATCCAACTGAGCAAGGACGATATCATCATCAAGCGCTTGTGCTTCTTTAAGCGCCAATTTGATAGCAAAATCTTTCTGTTGTTCCAAAAGCTGCTTATCAGAATTGGTTTTGGACTCATCGAACTTCGCCTGCAAATCAGCAAGTTGCTGTTCAAGTGCTTCATTACCTTTTGCAGATTCTTTAAGAGCGTCTAATTCTGATTGATTGTCTTTCAGTTCCTTCTGTGCACTATCCCGCTCACTTTCAACGGTAGCTACTTGCGCATTGAGTTGTGTTACGGTCTTTCCATGCAGAGCCATCACTGATTTTGCCGTTTCTTCATCGATTCCTAATGCAATCAAATCTTCTTTTTTCATTTTCTTCCTCCTAAGTGTTTTTAGAGTGGCAACTCCCACTGTGAGCCGACTTTTAGAGACTTTCGAGCAGGTCTAAGACAAAATAAAAAGACGTTAAGCACGTCTTAAGCTAGATATATTGACCACCTTCACTTTCCGCCGTGTCGGCTACTTTACTAAAAGGATAATCTGGCGGTTTTTTCTCATACTTTAATGCTAATCCTATTTGATAAAAGGCTAATAAAACTTCCGTCAGTGGTAAAACATTTCGGTTTTCTTGGTTTTCCATGCTCCCAATTCCTTAAGTATAAACTTGCTCACGATCGTATGATCGATGTAGTAAAGTATCATTATCAATGATAAATTGACGTAGAACAGCTTGTCTTGTCCTTACCATAGATTTGAAGTAATCTATGTCCTCAGTTTCATCTAACCACTGTGAGGCTTTAAGCGACTTTTTAGCCATTCTAATTGAACGTTCTAATCTTCTTTGTTTAGCAACAATTTTGGCGTTCTTTTGTGCAACTTCAGGAGAAACAGGATCGGCCATACCAGTATCTTTCATAGGTAGTTGAGAATACCATCGATGATTACAATTAATCCCGTTACACCCTGCCGGGGTCTTCCATCCGTAGTCATATACGCTAGGTAAATTTTTAAATTCCTCTGGAGCTTGATTCTTGGGAACCATCAGAACATATCTGCCCTGGATTTCGCTACAAGCGTCGCGAGCCGCCGGATGATGACTCATAAGAGCTGTAACTATTCCATATTCGTTTATTCCTCTTTCGAGTCTCAAATCATTAAATACAGTACCTGTTGTTGATTTAATTACGGTTCGGACATACGTATCAAGCGTCCACGATTTCCCCGACTTGTCTTTTAGGCTGACATCAATCCCTTTTTGAACCATTTCATAGATTGCTCTCTTAAAGGCTTTCTGAGGTGTTACTAGACCCCCGATGATTCGTGCGACCGTATCATTCAGAACTTGTTGATACATCTTAGCGATTGAGTTCACTTGATAATTGGTAGACAAAAGTGTCTGATTGATATGATTCTCAAAATCTAACCATTGACTTTCAAAATATTGATTAAGTATTTGATCGAGATTCGTCCATTCTTTAACAGGCGTTTTAACCAAATTAGCAAGTTTCTTATTTTCTTTGAGATTTTTCTCATAGCCATCCTTAGTGATGATCTCAGCTAGTTGTTCTTTCGTGACACCATTACACTCTTCAACCAATTCGTTAATGGTATCCCAATTCAAAAGGCCTAACTGATCTAGCTTTTCAAGATACCACTGAAAAACAGTGTCTTGAGAAAGTTCGACATTAGTTTTAATCTTTAATCGATCAACAACAAGTTGCATAATTTCTTCTTCAAGAGTCAAATAAGAATCTTGTATTGCAGCAGTCTTAATGTCTAACTGTCGTTGAGTGATTGCCATTTAATCACTCCATTTCCTCTGGTAGACCTACATTAGACATCATTCCAGAAAGTTTATCTGCTGAAAGTCGCAATCCTTCTTGGTAAAGCTCCATTGCTTCGTCTTCCGGAAGACTCAAAATTTTCTCAAACGCTTTCGGAGTCGGATATCCTAATGCAATTAACTTTTGATAGAAGGTAAGCTTCTCGTCAGTCGACGTAAAAGCACCATCTTTGAAGTCAATTGCTATTTCATTAAATTTAGGTGTTGCGCCACTATAGAGCTTCAACGCTTTTCCTAGCTCACAAACAGAAATAACCAATTCTTTAATAAACTTTTCAACCTCAGTGATTTGCATAGCCCTTGTTTGATAGGTTTGAGAGTTCTCGCTGACTACTTCAGTGGCCGTTTTTGTTGATAAAGAACCAGTCCGATCGAAGTTGAATGTGCCACTAGACAAAGCAGTTTCCATTTCAAGTGTTTTTAAATGATGATTGATTGCCGCTACATACTCTGTTGTACGAATGCTCGTTGTAAGGTCTTTGATCGTGTAATCATCCATATTTGATCCCGGAATGATTTGGAAAGTATCCTCTTGATTGTCAAAGAACTGTCTGACCTGTCCTTTTTCATCGAGCCGACTGTTCATCAGCATTTCACTAGCTGCAATCCTACGTCTTCCCCGTCTGATTTCCTGGTCAAACTCATCATATGATCGATTGATACGATCTAGCGTGCGTTTACAATTATCGCAAACCCCTAATCCTAGTGGCGAATAAGGGCTGATATTGTTGAATCCGCTTGGTTTTAAATAGCCAAACAGCGGTCTGGATAGATTAATAAATGTTGTTGACTCTTCTAAATCTGGATACAGATCTGTTACCGGGACTTTAGTGCCTACAATGTCCGATCGTTCTGAACGATACAACTCATTAGTAATTACAAAGTTGCCTTCTACCCACTCG
Organism: Enterococcus sp. 6D12_DIV0197; assembly: GCF_002174385.1. Classification (NCBI taxonomy): domain Bacteria; kingdom Bacillati; phylum Bacillota; class Bacilli; order Lactobacillales; family Enterococcaceae; genus Enterococcus; species Enterococcus sp. 6D12_DIV0197. The sequence continues at coordinate 2,040,818 of NZ_NIBN01000001.1, read as the reverse complement.
TGGAATTCAATGAGCGTATAAAAAATAGTTTTCTTGTTTTCCACTCTAGATGAGTAAAACGTGAAAGCACCTTCGCTGATATTGTTTGTATTAGACTGTAAAGGATAAAAGGCATCAGCTAAAGCCCAGGAGAATTCGATTTGGTTTGATCCTTTATCTAGATATGGTCGACACGCCAATCCTCCAAGTGCAAACATTGGTTCAAGGTATTTGCTGAAATTCTTTTTAAAGTCATTGTGTTCGAATACACCGGAAATAAATTTGGCTGCTTCGCCATCAATGTTAATTTCGCATTGCTCGTTAAAGACAACAGTAGCATATTGATTTGCCACTTTCTTCATCATGTTTATTGATGATAAGTCACGCTCTTGGTTTGATTTGTTGCTGTTCATAAATTTAACCTTGTCGTACTTATCTTCATAACGCCTTAATGAATCTTTAATTCTATTGTATTCGTTTGGATCCATACTTATTTTCGGATGATCTAACACACTATCTAATCGCTGCACAATTCCTATGTTGGCCGCCCCCTTTCTAAATAAATTTTTTATTGACTGAATTAATCCCAAATCCTCACCTCCTAAACTGCAATACCAAGAACAGCTGCATTATCTACACAGAAGTATTCAAAGGCATCACAGGTATGATCATCTTCTTTAATCACTACCGGGCTATCTGTATCAGCGGTACCTTCTTTGTATCGGTAATGTTTATGTTCCTCGTAGAAAATCTTGTTGTTCTCTGTATCGAGATAATAAAAACGACCTTGCGCAAATAAATTGGTCGCAAAGTCAATCATGGTTTGTTTATCTTTCTTAGCTACTGGATGCCATCTGATTTGATGATCAAGATAATACTGGTTTCTAAGCGCTGCTTCAGCGCTGTCTATCGTTCTGTTAACGACACGAGCATTCTTCCACCGCTCGTCTTCAAGTGTCTTAGAAATGAACTTATGCACCTCTGTGGATAATTGAGATGGCGCAAGCTTTACACTCTTGCCTGCTGGTGAATAGTAGTACGTGTCTAGCAGCACGACTTTTTGTTTTGCCGTCAATCCTAAGCAAAGGACTGTTGTTGCTGATTGGGCATGACCACCATCAAGGGAATAAAAAATAGCGGTGACATAATCATCGCTAGGTAAATCAATTATTTTGCGGAATGTCTCTACATTATAAACATTATCTTGGAAGCCTACTGGCAACCCTTCGTATAGATACAAGTAGTAGTCGTAATCGTTCTCTTTGATCCGGTTGATCTCGTCAACCATTTGCTCCGTTACAAATCCCAAAGCATCATCTTTATAGCTTGATGAATGAATCAAGTAGTCCTTATGCCCTTCTAGTTCATTGGTCCACTCGTTAATCCAATGATATGGATTCCTAGGTGGGTTGTATGAGTAGAAGAACTGAACTTGCTTTGCATCCATTGGCTTCTGTCGCATAAACGTGGCCTTCATTTGGTCAAATTCTTCAGCGCTGTTAAACTCTGCTGCTTCTTCGACCCACACTGCAATAATATTACCGATATCATTTGATTTCAGCTTTTGAAAATCATCTTGCCCATAAAAGTAAAAGGTTGATCCAGTTTTCTTATGAGTGATTTTAAAAGGAGATACCGTACAAGAGAACTGATCTAGGATAAAGAATTTTCCTAGTGCCCACTGAATCTTTAGAAAAACTGAATCACGTATCGTGTTTGCCACCTTACGAATGATTACAACGTTTGCTTTCCTCTTAGTCATAATGTATAGCAACATCATAAAAACAAGCTTCAGCGCAATGACAGACGATTTGAAGCTGTTCCGCCCGCCTCTTAAAATGTTATAAGGCTTCTTGCTGATCCATACTGACTTGAAATGTGGGTTGACCTCCTTTTGAACATCGATCTTATTCATCGGAATCACCCCAAGCATCGACAATTACAATGTCACCACCGCCAGTATTAGTATCATCATTAGTAGTTGATTTGAGTTTGGCGATTTGCGCGTCCATAAGATCAAGTTTCTTCCTACGCTCGTCTTGCTCATCAGCAATGGCTAAGAACTGTTTGATTAGATTAGACAATGTACCCATCGCCCTTGATTGAGCATTTAAGAAACTAGCTTGTTTATCCCATGCGTATTGAAATTGGCGTGTAACCTTTGTTTTAACTGATTTGCCTGTTTCTTGGTCAACAAACATCGGATTTACTTCCGCACTGACAACATCTTCTGTATGATCAAATTCACTTTGAACGTTCATGATTTTCTGCGATCGTATGATTGCGGTGTATTGAATCATAATATTGTTCCAAAGGATATCGCTAGGTTCAGAAGTATAGAGTTCTTGAATAATTTGACGTGTATCATCAGGAAGCCAGTTGGCAAACAGTCCATGGCTAACAGCATTCTTGTTATCGGGTGGTGGCTTGCCTCCGGGATTGCCCTTTGCATTTTGATTCCCACGCATTGAATCGTAACGCTCTTTTTCATTCGGAGCGCTCCGTTTCGTTTCGCCGTCCCATTTATCCTCTGACTTCCATTTGCGGACAGTAGAAGCAGATACGCCCAGTTCATCGGCAATATCTTTGAGCGGCTTCTTTTTATTCGATTCTATCCAAATACGATATGCTTCATCTCGCATCGGATTTTTCTGTCTAGCCATCCATTCTCCACCACCTCGCAATCTGTGTTTGTTTTGTAATTCTATGTAAAAAAAAAGACCTCATATAAGGTCTTAACTTGCTTCATTCCGCTTCCAAATCGTTAAATTCATAATTAATCAATAGTAGCATTTCAAGAAATCTGAGTATTTTCGTAGCATCTTTTTTATTTTTCGATGCTTTATTATGTGTTGCAGAGTTACCTTCTTTTCTGATTTCATCAACCCATCGTTTGCTTTTTTCTGCAATATATCCGTGCGAAGATAAATAATCAACGTAATTAACAAAACTTTCGCCATCTTTGGCACCAAGATCTATTGCGACATTTGCCAAGCACTTGCGGGCAATCAATATAACACCGGTATAGGCTTCGGATTTATAACACTCTCTAGCTTCATCATACAAATATTTTACATCATTAGGAAGGTTTTCTACTGGATTACCGTAGGACTCGCCTGGAATTTGATATCCATCAACCCCTACCATAGACATACAGCCACACGAAGGACAAATCACAGCAAATACGCCATGGCCCGTTGCTACCATACCTCTTTGTGATCCTACCAAGGTTTCACAATATCCACATTGATAATCAATAGTTTGAGAAAGTCCCGCATCTCTTATACCCATCCCATGTGTTTCCCAACTTCTTGGATCAATAATTGGGTGTTCCATAAAATCACTCCTTTTCTTTTAATAATACCAAGAATGAAAAGGAACTACTATTTAAATTTAAAAAACAGCCCCGAAGGACTGTTTAGTAGGAATCACCAAAGATCATGTGAGTAATCTAATTGACAACTCCCAAAGTCACTGGAGTGGTAATGCTCCACTCACGATTATTTCTCCAAGGCGTGTTCACTCAATAATCAAAGCCTTGCGTCTTTCACGGCACCAACCAAATAGGTTTACCCTTGCGAGTTGCGTCTTCTACTTCCGCCACAGTGACATAATAAAAAGACGGCTAGCGAATGAAGATAAGGAGTGTGTTCAACTCCATTCATAATAGATTTTTTGTCGCCGTCTTAATTAAATACAAGGCGCTGGGAATAATTTTCAGAAAGGAGGTCTGCCAACGTATCTTAAAGGAGTGCGCCTTGTTATTTACAATAATTGATAATACTATCTTACTATGGATTATTGGCACTAAACCGCCATTATACCGCCAAAAAACCGCCATTTTTCAGCGATAAGCTACAAGCTTGCCACGACGATAACTTTCAGCAAATTCAACCAATGCATCTGATTTCATTCGCTCAATTTGCCGAACTGAATAGCCCATCTCATCTGCGATACGTAGATTAGAATACTGATCTTGTAAGCAGAAGCTATAATGAAGTATCTGTCTGCTTGTTAGTTTCAAAGCCATAAGAGCCACGATTATTGCATCTCTTTCTGTTTCCGCATCTAATCTTTGAATAAAAGCATCCTCGGACTTGTTTCCATTACTAGGTGTTCTAGGCATATCAGTAATAATCGGTGAGCGGACATCGATCTTTGAACGACCTGCAATCCGCTCCAACCGACGGTAGTTCTTCAAAACATATCGTGCATTCTTTCTCGTTTGCGAGAAATCAACTTCTCTTAGTAATAGCATCATTGCTCAATCGCCCCTTTATTTGGTATAATGAAGTTACCTTGGCGGGGACAAAATCATTATTTTGGGGGCATTGGGCGATTGCTTAATGCTTTTTATTTTGTTTTACTTTCGATCTCTTTTAACTGCTCTGTGACGATCACTTCGATGATCAAAGCCATCTTGTTCCATAAAATAGCTTCCTCCATAATCTTGCTCCTTTTTGTCAGTAGCCTTCCCTATCACAACGCATAGAAACATAATCACGACAAAAGCCGTTGTACCTAGTACTGCAAATGTCATCTTCATCCCCCTGCTTCCATAGCATCCCTAAATAACGGATCGTTGATAATAATCTTGTACTTCATCTGCTTATGCTGCAGCTGCTGTTCTAGCTTCACGATCTGCTTTTGCTGGTCAATTATTGTATAGAATAGCCAACTCAAGCCTGCGATCGTCAACAGTATTATGATGATTGCTTGGCTATTTTTCATTGGCTTGCTCCAATAGTTCTGGGTTCTCGTAGATATTGCCGATGACTTCCATTTTGCTAATAAAAGTTACTAAGCTAATAGCACCAAGTTTAAACATTCCGTTTTCAAAACAAACAACTCCGTAACCATCTTTTATTGGATTAACCATTTTGCAAGGTTGGACATTGCTTGTTAAAACATCCCCCTCGAAAATCTCCACGCCGTTCTTGTCTTTCAAGCCAGTGGATTGCATCAGGATTAAAGCAGGGCCCGTTGCCCACTCCTCGGCGTCTATCGTAATATAGACAACGTGGTTATTTGAGTTGTGGGCAAACCTTAATTGTTCGACATCTCGCATCACCATGTCCTGTCCGTCCCAAGCTCTAAATTTTGGTACCATCTTATCCCTCCTGTTCATGATATAATCGCCACAGGAGGCGATCGTATGAAAATTACTGTTGATGCACGTGCTGCTATGAAATCTGCTGCGGAATACGTTTTAAATGATTTGGAGTGTCTACCGGTCAAGCTTGAACTGACAGACGATCCAAACGACTTATTAAAAACTGCGTCCGATATTACTAGTGAATATCAAGACGAGTTCTTTCGTTGTCTTGAAATGGAATTCAATTTTAGATTATTCCATAGTATTAGCGAACAACTTGCTGATAACGGAATTCATATTGTTCGCAAAGAACACTCATAGTGGGTCTTGAATTACCTCCAACTTTTGCTTTAGAATATTTGTAATGCTTTTATATTCTTTTAACTAACTCTTTAAAATTTTTAGGTATCGCCAGCAACTTTATAGTTGTTGGTTTTTTATTTGCTGAAAATGATTAATTAAAGTACTATTTAAAAAAAGGCACACTCCTAATCCAAAGTATTGAGGCCCAATCAATTTTAAACGTAGCCTTTCCAGTACCTCTGCTCCAATGGTGCTGGTTTTTTTTGTTGTGATTATTCCGTTATAGCTGACGATTACGGAATTACCACTTGTGTTTTCGCTGTTTTCTAGCAAATAAAGACTTCCCACATTCTGGACACGAATCATAGCTACGTAAGTCTTTGGGTTTCATACTGCTACAAAAACCGCACTGTGTGCCGCTTCTTGGGGATGGCTGCCGATAGTCAATTCTTCCAAGACGTTCAATAAACTCATCTTTCATAAAGCCCATGCTGCTTGGAGCAATTATGGTTTCCCAATCTTTAGCACTCATCACTCTTCCCCCTGTTCCAAAGACCAGCCCATGAGATGACTTTTCATAAAAACTGCATTTCGTCGAACGTCAGTAGAGACACCGTGATAGTTAAACGCGATTGTTTCCTCATATCCCGGCGGATCATCATCAAAATCACGCACATCTTCAAATTTCATCGTTTGCCCTGTAGGCAACCAGATAATTAAACTTTTCATTGTTGTTCCTCCTTGTTTGGACAATCAGTAAACAATACTCGTCCTACTTCCACCCACATCAATTGGCCCCAAACTTCTACTACCGCTACTGGTTCTGCGTATTGACCTGACACACTACCTGCTAGCACACCTACAGTCGTATGCGCTCTTTGATATATTCCATGAAACATGGCTGCTTCCTTGGTTTTCTTCTTGCCAAAACCTAATGTGACAATACATGGTCTTTTACTCTCACTCACGATCATTCCTCGCTTTCTGCTATATCGTCGGATAGACAACTTAGATAAATTCAGTAACCAACTTCAAATACTTATCTTTTATACCTTTTTCAGTCATTTTTCATGTATAATAGTATTAATCGTATATAGATATAGATTACCAAGAACTCTAGTAGTCAATTATGGGTTCGAATCCCATCCCCGTCATATGCCAGACACTACTATTTGGTTAGATTTGATTTTGTCACTAGTTTCCAGTTGTATATACGATTTATTTAAAGGGGGACTAAAATTGAATATAAATAATCTATATTCGGGAACAAGCATTATTTTCTTCTTCTTCTGGATAGCGGCGGGGTAGCCAAATAGGAAAAGGCGTGGCCACAGAAGAAGAAAAGATAATGTAAGTTCCTATTCTTTACTAAAAAAATCAACTGTCTTTTCAACCAAAGTCCGTTTGCTACGGGGATAATTTAATATTCTTGTCAATGCCGATTATCCTTTCTGGAAGTTGGTTATTTTGGTGGATTGTGGAATTAGTTTTCATTTTTCCTTTTCTAACTCAATGCAAAGCCCTAGATAATCTGGATAATCAATTTCCTCTAGCATTTCAGCGTGATCTTCCAAACCTCGATCTAAGTTTAAATAAATAATATCTTCAATCGTTTGAATTCTCTTTACGTTATTGATGCCAAAAAAGGTTACCAATTCGAATCTAAAACCACTACTAGCATGTGAATTGTTTTTGAAAATATTCCCATACTCTTCTAAAATTAATTTTGCAGTTTTGCTAGTTTTTTTAAATGGTCTAAATCCTTGAACATCACCCTTTTTCAATTCAGAATCGAATTGTTTTTCAGCTTCAGTTCCAACTCTAATACCTATTTGACTTTCGCTCCAAACGCCTAAAGCTTGATCCGTTAACGGGTACTTCTTAGAAATTTCAGCAAGTGCTTTATTGAGTTCTGCGTTAGCCACTTTTCTTTCTTTATACAGACGATTTAAATCACATTCTTCTTTAACTTTGTAAACTGGTTTTTGTAGTACCATTTTATTTCCTCCTAGTTGTGTATTTCTGTCACTTACTGACTTCATTTTTAAGACCGTGCTTCATAAAAGCTAACCTCGTTTCTAATCGCTTAATGATGTAGTTATTGATACTAGTAAAGTTTTCATAGATGAATTCTTCTTCTTCGGAACCCTCTTCTACTTCACACTCACCTAAATAGTCTTCAGGATAAATATCCGATTTGCTCTTTTTCAACATTTCTTCGATAAGCTCGACATCAATTTTCATAATTTTTCCTCCTAGTTGGTAATTTCTTCCGATTCTTAACTAACAAATTTTTGATGCGACAACTTGAGTTCCTCGTCGCCGATCATTGAATATTTCAACGTTGTATCGATTGACTCATGGCCCAAGAAATTCATCACTAATTCGATTGGCATCCCGTGCCTTCTTGCCAAGGTGGCTGCAGTACGTCTGAATCTATGCGGATGGACATTTGCCACACCTGCTCGATCGCCCAAACGCTTAACTAGCTTCTGAACTCCCGCTGATGTCATTTCCTTGCCCACTGTCTGTCCGAAAAATAGTGGTCCAGTGATATGCGGCACGTCTTTCAGATAGTGGTTCAAAGCCATCTTCGCTTTTGCATTCAGGTATAGCGTTCGCTGCTTATTACCTTTACCGATCACTGTGATTGAGTCATTTTCTTGATCGTAATCCCGAAAATTGAGAGAAACTAACTCTGAGACACGACAACCGGTACTCAGCAGCAATTCAATAACGAGTGATTCTTTAGAATTTGCTGTTGCTGATCGCAGCTTTTCAACTTCTAACTCGCTGAACTCCTGTTTTCTTCGCTTTGGCACTTTGATATTCTCTACTCTTGTCCCAGGATCTTTTGCGATATATTCCTCGTTGCATAACCATTTGAAGAATCGAACAATACAGCCGCGTTCTCTTGCGAGCGTGCCTTTGCTGACCCTATCGATCATTTCCCTATTTGCAATAAACAAGCGAATGTCGTTCGTAGTGACTTCTTTAAATGGCTTCCTAACACTTCTCATGAAGAGATTGATTGTCTGCATATAAAGATTCAAAGTTCCGCTTGAAAGCCCCTGTATCTTCTTAGAAACGAAGAATTGCTTATACGCTGCAATATCAGAAGTTTCATCGTAAATTACTACTTCATTTTTCTGCTCAGTGATCAAATAATTCGCACATTCTACCGTTAGAACATCTTTGAGCTTCTTCAATTGATCTGCGCTTAAATGGTCCTGTAGTTCAAGTAATGTCCTGTTGATCAATTTTTCTTGCAAGTAAGTCCACCTCGCTTCTAGCAGACTTCGTGGATTTTCTTAAGACTTACTACAGTCACATCGTTAAGATTTCGTTGTATTTCATCATCTTTTTCTTCAATACAGCTGAGGATCCTTACTCGTGCTGAATTCTTGTATATACGACTTACTTGCGCTCTTATCTGACCTGAAAAAGGTCTTCCCGGAGTGCAAATGTAGCTTTCACCAACTTTTACAGATCCTTTTTCTTGAACATTTGCTGATTCATATTCTCCAAAATCTTCGAATGGCGCTTTAATGCTTCTGCTTCTCATTGATGGTCCCTCCTAAAGTGGATTAATTTCAATTTCTGTTCGAGGATTGAAGCTGTATACTTTACGGCAGATGCTAACTGCTATCTGACCGTCGTCCTTGTATAAAATGCCGTTTATCGCATCCGTCACTGCTTTAAAATAATTATCAATGTCTGGCTTTTTATCGCAGTACATTGTCTCGTCCTCAAGCAAAGTCCTGTTTTTCTTTACTTTTGAGATATAAGCTGGTGGATATACGAAGAAGCAGACATCAACAATTACTGGTCCTTTTTCAATTAACAGCGGCCTTGTTGACATAGCATGGTATTCGACTGCATTTTTGTATGCCTTCATCGCTGATTCCTCATAGGGAGTCTTACGATGCTTGGTGAACCTCGGCCTTGACTGTGGCTTTGGTGTGATCGGTATGACGATTTTCAAGCCATCTGCTCCTTTCAGTGCTTCGTTTTGTTGAGATATGCTGCTAATTTTGCATCAATCTCTGCTTGGCGCTCAGGTGATAACTGGGCTTCTTCCTGTTCATTCACAGCCCAATCAGGTAGTTTTTCCTCACGTATTGGCTTTTGATTATAGCCCTGTTTCTTAGCGCCTCTGGTTCGTTGATAATCTCTAGCTTGATCAATTGTTTTAATGTTAGCGTCTGCCCATTCCTGCAAAGATGCCGTTAAAAAGCTAATAGCTCGATTCTTAGGGACGTCTTTACTACCAGCAAGTTTAATAGCAGCCTCTACAAGTTCATCGCCATAGACATTCACCAAATTAAGCAAATCATCGACCTGTACAACATTTGGAAAGAGCCATAATTTTTGGAAAGTTTCGATGGATGCACCTTCGCTCGCGGTAGCATCTTCTTTTATTTCCTTTTCTTTACTTTCCTTTACTTTACTTTGTTGATTATTCCCCTGATTAACCGAGTTATTCCGCCCATTAATCGAGATATTCGACCGATTAACTTCATTTGTCAGCAAATACTTAAATTCTAGTTCAACTTTCTTACGTTCCTTAGTGGCTAGAATGTATCTATTCTGAATACCTTTTGAAGTTAGTACGGAGTATTTATCAAAAATATCTTTATCAAAGAATTTTACTTGTACGGCTTTCTTTACCAGTTCTTCTACTGTGCCCTCCTTCGCACCAACTTCGTCAGCCACTAAGAACGCAAGATCCTCATCCCACAAAACATAATATCCCTCATCACGATAAACATTAGCCAGCAGGGCGAGTAGTATATGAACGGCTTCTTTACCGCATGCTTTTATAATTCTTCGAACTTTTAAATCTGATAAAAAATCGACATCTAGAGGAAAATAATCAAGACCTTTCTTCGTTGGTCTTGCCACGCTTATTCCTCCTAATCAGAGGGAGATAAACTCCCCCCTACTTTAAAATGGCAGATCATCATCACTAATATTGACAGTTCCTCCAAAGCCACCATTTGCAAAACTACGATTGTCTTGGAGTGGGTCGGTTCCAGGCAACGATGATTGGTGATATGTTTTTTGAGTATTGCTAGACTCATGAAGATTGGTTTGATTATTACTCTGATTTTTTGAGAATTCTTCTTTAGTTAAAAAGTTTTTGATGTCGGTACCAATAGATTGTTTTTCATCGCCATTTTTATCGATATATGTTCCAGATTTGGCTTTAGCCATGATAAAAACACGCTTGTTTTTCAGAAAACCTAGTGTATTATGATTAAAGCCGTAGTCTATTGGTGCAATCGTTTGATTGTTATCCTCGATGCTGGCTAGTAAACGATTCAAATTCGAATCCGACCAATCAAGCCCAAACGTCAACCAGTAATTTCCTTGCTCTCCGAGTTCACCCTCAAGATCGATTTGGAACATATCTTTACCACTCTTACTTTTCTTGTTAATTACATTTGAAATTTTTGCTCGATGAACACCTTCTGAAAAACTTTTGAATGTATTTAAGTCGCTCATATTATTTCTGTTATATTGCATTTTACTTTCCTCATTTCATTATTTTTTATTGGTTTCGAAATTAAAAAGTTCCTCAATTGGGCAAATAACCCTATCGTCAATACGATTTTTAGCATATACGCTATCATTGCCCTCCAAAATTGCTCCCCTTCCCCCAGTTTTTGGGTTAACCTTTATTCGACCAACAACATCTGTAAGGCCTAACAATTGATTTAAAACCTGATCCCGAACCTGCGGAACAAACTGGGTAATTCTAGAGCCGTCTTCCATCTCTAAATCTCGGGTTATTTCCCAAGCAGTAACATAGACATTTATCGGAAGACTGTAAATTTGAGTGATAATCCTTAGGAAGAAATTAGTATAGTCTCCGTAGTGCTGAATCTCATTTCGAATACCATTTTTCGAGTGTTTCCCTTGTTCTACAAACCAATCAAACTGAAAAGCTGTGATATTATCAAATACTACTGTGTCAAAATCTTTTAGCATTCCTGGTATTTCTCTTAGAACATTGGTAATTTCTTTGGTGGGTTGCTTTCGATCAAACTCATACACTTCAATATTTTTTTGATTTGCTAAAACCTTACTAGAACCATCCAAATCAACGACCAGCACTTTGCCCTTTAGGCCTTTGATTGCGCTTGTTTTTCCTTGCCCAGGTTTCCCATAAAGTAAAATTCGCCAATTTTCCGTTCGATTGATTTCACTTGCGTTAGTTGTTTTCAACGTCATGCTAATTCGCTCCTTTCACTACAATATCAAAACCTTGTGGCACAACTTTGACACTCTCCAGCACTTCACCATCGGGCGTTACCACATTGCCGTTTTCTGTAACACTTACGGCTTTTTTGAACTCTGTTTTGGTGACAGACTTAGTTATCTTAGTAGTAATAAACTCATCTAAACCAGCAGCTTCAAGTTCAGCAATTGCTTGTTCTCCGTATTCCCATGAGTCTGGTTTCTTTCGGGTTGTAACTGATCCATAAGGTGTTTTGATTTTGGCCTTCGGATCAGTTTGACGTAAAAGGATCAAGTAATCCCCTAACTTTTGTTTAAAAAATGTAATCGCATCTTGATTTGACTGCGTCTCTTTTGATTCCCAGTCATCAATTCGTTTTCTTTCTTCATCCGCTAGTTGCTGAATTTCTTTGTTAGCTTCTTCAAGAGCAGTAATTTTTCGCAATGCCCAGTTGGCACTACCCAAATCACCAATACCCCATTGTTCTTTTTCTTGGAAAATATCGTTTGAATCTAAATTCTCTAATTCATATTTTTCTAAGGCATTCATTTTTCATCCTCCTCGCAAGATGTAGGCCTTCCCCAATCAGGGTTGGTCAAATACTGGTCCAACGCAGTTTCGAAAGAATTCATTGTCATTTCCCCTTTTCTGTTTTAAAATGGAGACAAAGATATTTATCTAAACATTTGTTGGACTTGCTATTGCTTTGGTCGGCTAGCAAGTCTTTTTTCTTTGTCTTGATAATCTTTAGCAGCAACATCATAGACAACATTTGCAAAGGCCCATAAGAAAACTAATGCCAAACCTGCTGCAATGTGAATAGCTGAGAATGCTACTACGAATAGTAATAAAGTTGTTACGGTGAATGTATTTTTGATTGATCGTTTCATGTTTATGCCTCCTTGAAATTGAATACATTGCTAATTTTTTCCAAGTTTTTTCTTTTCTTGGCTTCCTTAATAACTTGATCAAACTGCTTTCCAGCACTTTCCCTTAAAAATCTTTCAGCTTCATATATGCTGACCACTTTATTTGTACTAAACTGAATACTTTGAATTGCACCGAGATTTACCAAAGCGTATATATTATCTTTGCTAGTCTTAAACTCAGCGGCTAGTTCTGGCAATGTGTAAACCAACATTTTTAATCATTCCTTTCTCTTGTTTCTGACTGTCTAGTCATGTCTCGCATATCCCAACCGAATCTATTGCACATTGATGATAAAACAGATAATTCCAACCTAACTTCATCACTAAGCTCAAACCAATATAGTTTCAGATGATCGATCTCAATATCTGATAGTTGATCCGGTTCGATAGTAAGCAAATCCCAAACTTCATATTTTTTCTCAACTTCAATTCGTTCCATTTCTTCCTTGTCTTGCCCAACCATTTTGGATAGAGGGTGATTATCTCTTCTTTTTCTGTTTAATGGCTTAGGTGTGTGGAATAGCGTTGCTGCAACCTCAAAGTCAACATTTGGATCTTGTAAGTATTCAGCAATATCAACAACCTTCTCAATCCCCATGGATCTTCGTCCATTCAAAACATGACTCAGTAATTGTGGAGAAATATTTATATCCTGAGCCATCATCCGTTGATTAAGAGCTTGCTTGTCTACCTCCTTTCGATAGATAGCCGCAATGTTCTGTTCAATGGCATTTACGCTCATATCTTCATCTCCTTTGTATTTAGTTATTTGTTTTCGTAGCAGTTGAACTGCCATAAAATGTATTTAAGCAACAAGTTCCGGTATTGAGGCGAACTGCCACTTTCTATCAATATATTTATAAATGTCCTGCGCTAATTCATCAGTAGCTAAGAAGCGAATAATAATTTCTTCAACACCGCCAGTGTTTGTGAACAGTTCGCCTTCAATACCAATCAAAATATTGAACTTCCGTTCTATTGCTGGAACGACCATTTCTATAAATTGCTTAAGCACTCCAGAATCGATGTTTGCTTTAATCATTTGTGGTTTGTCTTTCATACTTCCACCTCTTTTAACTCATTTTTGTAGTTGAATGCTGTAAAAAAAATTTCCTCTTTAGGTTCATTGAAAATATCTTCAATGTGCTGCATTTGAGAGGGTTTTGGTGAAGTACGTCCGATTTCCCAAGAACTGACTGTTTTTTGAGAAACTTGAAGTAACTCGGCTAATTTATCTTGTGACATTGACTTATTTGCTCTGATTTCAGCTAGCTTGTTTTTCATGTAATCACCTCCGTTACTACCTTATGTAGTAATAATATACCACAAAAAGTAGTAAGTCAACTCTTTTACTACATTTTTTTGTAAAACCTCAATTTTTCTTTCTCTACCACAATATGTAGTATATAATTTTTGATGAAGGAGGGATCCCATGTTAAAAGATAGGCTTAAAGAGTTACGAGCATCTAAAAAAATGACACAAGTTGAATTAGCAAAAAAGCTCAATGTGTCACAGCAAACAGTAGGTAGTTGGGAAGTTGGTAGGGCCGAACCCAGTTCTGAAGCTTTAACAAAGATAGCGACCCTCTTTGATACTACAGTGGATTACTTACTTGGAATAGAAGATAAGAAAGCTGCCATTAAGATTTCACCCAAAGTGGACACCATAGCAGCTCATATAGATGACAATGTTACCGATCAACAAATGGATGAAATTTTAAACTTCATTGAATTTGTTAAAAATCGGGACCATAAAAAGTAGGTGATCGATTGCGATTGTCCGAAGAACTTATGACAATGTTTCCTGAACTTACATATAAGATAGAATCAACAATGCCCGATTCCCAAAAAGGGCTATTAATTAACGATGTGATCTATCTCAATCCCAACCAGGAACGTTATGAAATGAATAGCACCTTGGCAGAGGAACTAGGTCACTACCTCACCTCTTACGGGAATATTGTATTACAGGATACGAATGAAAAACGAAAGCAAGAACGCCGCGCCAGAGATGTTGGAGCTACTCTGGTTGTAACACCCTATGACATTATTAATTGCTTTGAAGAAGGCTGCCGAACCGTTTTAGATTGTGCGGTCTATCTTGAAGTCAGCGAAGAAACCTTCAAAGATGCTGTTAAATATTATGCTCGTAGATTCACAGGTGTTAAAACAGAAAACGACTACACTCTCCTATTCCAACCAGATGGGACCGTAGCAGTTTTGAAGTCTATAAATAATTTTTAGGAGCTGAAAAAATGAAAAAAGTGTTTATATTTGGGTTAGCTTTATTATCATCAGTCACATTGGCAGCTTGTGGAAATAGCAATAACGAATCTTCTGCATCATCAAAAAACACAACAGAAACTACGATTAGCGTGCCCGATTCAGAAGAACAAGCTGATGTATATTTTGACGGAGAAACTTTGAAAATTAATATGGCTACTGTTAAAATCATTTCATCAGAAGTTCTAACTCCTGACGAATCTGTATACAGAGATAACAATCAACTAGCTTTTGTTTATGAAGTAACTAATGACGATGAAGAACCGCTGGACGGTTCTATGGCTTGGATTGCATGCATGAACGCGTACCAAGAAACTGAAAATACAGTTGGAAAATTGGATGTGGGCGCAACTCCACAAGACGAAAAATTTGCAGAATATCGTGAAGGCGAATTTGATGAGTTGAAACCCGGCGGAACAAAAAAATATGTGATCGCGTATGACCTAAATGACACCACTACCCCAGTAGTGTTAAAAGCAACGCAAGGTGTGTCAGGAGAAGATTTAGGCGAAAAAACATTTAACTTAAAATAAAGAATAGCCTTCGGGCTTTTCTTTTTCAACATAAAAGAACGTACGTTTGCATATTTCTAGCATATTTATATACAAAACAGGTTTTAAGGAGGGATTGTCATGAATGGACATGTGCGGAAAATTGGCGGTAAATGGCATTACGTAATCGAAATGGCAAAGGTTGGGGGCAAACGTCAACGTATACAAAAAGGCGGTTGGAATACAAAAACAGAGGCACAAGAAAAACTAAGAGAGGCCTTAAGTCTTTATAAAGATGGAGGAAAAGTTGATATTAAGGAAATGAGTGTTTCTGATTACTTTGACTACTGGATGGAGAACTATGTTGAAAAGAAGTTAAAATACAACACTCAGAAAAATTATCAAAATGCGGTTAACAAATACATAAAACCAGAAATTGGCAAATACTATCTCAGCTCTATTGGGCCAGCAAGATTGCAAGAGTTGGTAAATAAATTACCTAATGGGTTTAGTACCCCACTATCTAAACATTCAGTTGAAATTATCTTTACTGTTTTAAAAGGTGCATTCAAAAGAGCAGTCTATCCTTGGCAAGCAATCAATAACAATCCAATGATCTACGTTGAGATGCCAGCTTTTGAAAACAAGCCTAAGCAAACTCGTGACGACATGAAAATAATCACTATGGAGCAGTATCAGGCTATTTTAGATAGCAATCCACCTTCTAGCCCCTTTCATCTACCATTAATGATCGGGTTTCATACTGGATTACGCCGCGGTGAGGTTTGCGGTCTCCAATGGTCCGATATTTCATTTGAGGATCAAACATTGACTGTGGATCGCATCATGCTTCAAGATAAGCATGGCATACAGTTAGGAACACCAAAAACGCAATCTAGTTTTCGAACAATAGCAATAGATGATATTTTGCTCCAAGAATTAAAGAGAGTTCGCAAGCGCCAGTCTGAGAATAAACTTCGTCATGGAAATTACTATTTTGATAGTCAATTTGTTTGCACTAAGGAAAACGGTGAACCTGTCACACCGAATTCAATCAAATGGCATAGTGGAAAAGTAAAAAAAGAATTAGGATTCGATTTCAACTTTCATTCCCTTAGACACACACATGCCACTATGCTTTTGGAGGATGGTGTAAAACCTAAAATAGTACAAGAAAGACTTGGCCATTCCAGAATTTCAACTACCATGGATAAATACGTCCATGTAACGAAAAAAATGAGAACAGAAGCTGTAGATATATTCGCCCAAAGACTAAGAAGATCATCAAATTAGAATTTAGTTTTCATAAAAAATGTCGCCCTAAAATAAATTAGGGCGACAAATGGGCGAATAAAAAATGAAAATTAGATTTTATTATCAAATATTTTCAAACAAACCCTTATTACTTCTTCGGTTCATCCTCATCCATTTTCAGAACAGCCATGAAGGCTTCTTGCGGTACTTCGACGGAGCCGATTTGTTTCATCCGCTTCTTCCCTTCTTTTTGTTTCTCTAGGAGTTTGCGTTTTCGAGAAACGTCACCGCCGTAACATTTCGCCAATACGTTTTTACGCAAGGCTTTGATGTCGGAACGCGCAACGATTTTTTGTCCGATGGCTGCTTGGATCGGTACTTCAAATTGTTGTCGTGGGATCAGTTTTTTCAGTTTTTCAACGATGGCTTTACCGCGTTCATAAGCAAAGTCACGGTGAACGATAAAGCTTAACGCATCGACTTTTTCAGTATTCAGCAAGATGTCCATCTTCACTAGCTTGCTAGTTCGGTAACCAGACATTTCATAATCCAGTGATGCGTACCCTTTGGTGCTGGATTTCAATTTATCAAAGAAATCAAAGACGATTTCCGATAGTGGGATCTCATAAACGACGTTTACACGATAATCATCCAAGTAATCCATCGTGACAAAGTCTCCCCGTTTGCGTTGGGACAATTCCATTACAGCACCGACGTAATCATTAGGCACCATGATTTGTGCTTTGACGTAAGGTTCTTGTACGTTTTCAATCGTGACTGGTTCAGGAAATTCTGCTGGGTTATCAACGACGACCATTGAGCCATCTGTCTTGTTGACATGATAGATTACGGATGGTGCAGTCGTAATCAACTCAAGGTTAAATTCACGTTCTAGCCGTTCTTGCACGACATCCATGTGTAATAGGCCTAAGAAGCCGCAACGGAACCCAAATCCTAATGCTTGAGAGGTTTCTGGTTCAAATTGCAATGCTGCATCATTCAATTGTAATTTTTCCAATGCTTCTCGAAGGTCGTTGTAGCGTGAAGTATCGATTGGGTACAATCCGCAATAAACCATCGGATTCATTTGACGATAACCAGCTAAGGCTTCTTCTGCTGGATTGTTGGCTAATGTCACCGTATCCCCGACTTGGGTATCTTTAACGGTCTTGATGGCAGCAGTGATATACCCAACATCGCCCACCATCAACGCATCTCGTTGAATGGCTTTTGGTGAAAAGACACCCACTTCCGTAACATCAAAGGTCTTGCCATTGCTCATCATTTTGATTTTATCTCCAGGTTTGACCATCCCGTCCATGATGCGGACGTTTAAGACCACCCCACGATAGGAATCGTACACGGAGTCAAAGATCAACGCTTTTAGCGGTGCTTCAATATCACCTGCTGGAGCTGGGACATACTCAACAATTTGTTCCAAAATGTCTTCGATCCCAATACCTGCTTTGGCACTTGCTAAAACAGCTTCACTGGCATCGATACCGATCACATCTTCGATCTCTGTTCGTACTCGCTCAGGATCGGCAGCTGGCAAGTCTATTTTATTAATGACTGGTAGGATCTCTAAATCATTGTCTAACGCCAAGTAGACGTTTGCCAATGTCTGTGCTTCGATCCCTTGAGCTGCATCAACGACGAGCACGGCGCCTTCACAAGCAGCCAAACTGCGGGAAACTTCATAGGTGAAATCGACGTGCCCTGGGGTGTCGATCAAATGGAAGATGTAGGTTTCGCCGTCTTTGGCGGTATAGTTAAGTTCCACGGCATTTAATTTGATTGTGATTCCTCGTTCACGTTCAAGATCCATGGAGTCTAATAATTGGTTTTGCATTTCCCGTGACGTCACCGTATGGGTTTGTTCCAAAATACGGTCCGCCAGTGTTGATTTCCCATGGTCGATATGGGCGATAATCGAGAAATTACGAATCTTCTCCTGTCGTTTTTTCATTTCTTCTATGTTCATGGATACGTTCCTCATTTCTTTTAGTCAGCTTTTCTATTATACCAACGAAACGCCAATAGATAAAGTATTTTTCTTAACCGTTATTTAGACATATTCATTCAGGTTTTGCTATACTAGAGCTAGCAAATAAATTGGAGTTGAAAGAATGGACAATAATTTTCATCAAAATCTACATATTCGAGCGGTGGAAGAAAAAGACGTTGATCAGTTCAATGAACTGTTAAGCTATGTTTTTCAGATCACTGAATCGGATATTGAAGAAAGCGGCTATGAGAGCAAACGGGAAATGATTAAATCTAAGCGCCCGATCTTAGAGCTTTCCAAAGTCTTTGGCTGGTTCAATGAAGACAAGTTGATCTCGCAAATCGCCGTTTATCCTTGTGAAGTCAATATACACGGCAAATTGATCAAAATGGGTGGAGTGACCGGTGTTGGGACCTACCCTGAGTATGCCGGGCATGGCCTGATGAAAGACTTGATCAAGCTTGCCTTAGAAACGATGCGGGAAGACCAGCAATGGATCTCCTACCTTTACCCTTATAATGTGCCCTACTATCGTCGCAAGGGCTGGGAGATCATGTCCGACAAGCTGACCTTCAAAATTCGTGATACCCAGCTTCCGAAAACCAAAGAAGTCCCTGGGATCGTAGAGCGCAAAGAAGTGGATGATCCTGATGTCTTTACTGTCTACAACCAATTCTCCCGCGACAACCATGGTGCCTTGCAGCGGACCTCTTTTCACTGGGAAGAGTATTGGCGCTATGAAAATGAAGAAGAGCGCACCGCGGCTGTTTATTACAATGCCAGTGGTCATCCGACTGGTGTACTTTTTTATTGGGTAGCCGAAGAAGTCTTCCATGTAAAGGAAATGTTCTACTTGAATCAAGAAGCCCGCAATGGTCTTTGGAATTTTATCTCTGCCCATTTCTCAATGGTTTATTGGGTCAAAGGAGACATATATTCAAATGAACCCCTGTCCTTCTACTTGGACGATAGCCAAATCAAAGAAACCATCGAGCCTTATTACATGGCGCGGATCGTCGATGTTGAACAGTTTTTGAAAAACTTCCCATTTGAAGCCTTCCAAACACCCTTTCACTTTGTTGTTTCCGACCCAGTTGCCGATTGGAACAACGGGATCTTCGGTGTCCAATACAATCACGGGGAGATCGTGGTTTCAAGAGAAGCCATCGGAAAAGCGGTCCAGCTGGATATTCAGACATTGTCTTGTCTGTTGATGAATTACCGCCGCCCAGCTTACTTAGAGCGTGTGGAACGGCTAAATACCGATTCAGAAACACTGGCATTACTGGAATCGATCATCCCTGATATGGAAGCCTATTTCAGCGATTATTTCTAAACAACGAATCAACCAAACGTAAACTATGAATGATTAAGGAGTGTTTTTGAATGAAACTATATTTTGCTGCTCCCCTGTTTGCTGCTAGTGACCTGCGCTACAACGCCGAACTTGTTGCGTCGATTCGTCAGCAGTATCCGCAGCTGGAGATTTATTTACCTCAAGAAAATGCCGCGATCAATGATAAATCCGCCTATGCGGATAGCAAAATGATCGCTTTGGCAGATACCGAAAAAGTGCTGGAAAGTGATTTGATGATCGCATTGCTGGATGGTTTGACCATCGATGCTGGGGTTGCCTCTGAGATCGGTGTCGCTTATGCTAAAGGCATTCCTGTTTTAGGGCTTTATACGGATAGTCGCCAACAAGGTGCCGACAATCAGCAAAAACTGGCAGCATTACAAACCGTTGCGGAAAATCAGTTCCACTATGTCAATCTTTATACGGTGGGTTTGATCAAGCTAAACGGGGAAATTTACTCCTCTGAAGCAGCCCTTTTAGCTGGCTTAGCCGACTATCTTTCGGAGGACAACTAAATGGGGCAAAATTATCAGCGACTGCAAAAGGTATTCACTATTTTTGGTATTCTCGTGTTTTGTTTTTCTTTGTGGGAATTTTTCCGTGGTGTCTATCCGCAAACACAAGGATTGATTTTTCTCGCCCAAGCCTTGCTTGGGATTTTATTGATCTTCGTCCCAGAAATGAGTAAAAAGTTCTTGAAAATCCAGCTACCAAACGCCACCGTCTACTTTTATTGGTTTTTCTTGCTGATCTCTGTATTTATGGGGACGATCTTACATTTGATCGAAACCATTACTTTCTGGGATAAAATTCTGCATGCGGTAAGTCCAATGGTCTTGACGGCTGTCGGCTATGGATTGATCTGTCTGCTGCTGAAAGAAGTCAAAGTTTCAAACGTCTCTCCCTGGTTATTCTTACTGATGGGCTTTGCTTTTGCTGGCTTGTGTGGTATCTTCTGGGAGTTTTGGGAGTTTATCTGCGATTCTGTTGGTGGAATGAACCTCCAACGTTATGCAACCTTAGATGGTACTCCGTTTATCGGTCGTGAAGCATTGATGGATACGATGGGTGATTTACTGACCAACACGATTGGTGCTGCCTTAATGGGCGTGATCGCGTATGTGCAAGGTCGAGGCAAACCTGATTACTTTGAAAGTTATCGGATTAAAAAATTATCATAAACGACCTTTAAAAGTTTGTTGAAACCAGCGTTTTTCAACAAGCTTTTTTCTTTTGTTCTTTTATTCATAAAGAAAAATTTATAAAAATACTTAAATAACACATCTTATTTTTATAGATTCGCTGTGTATCAAGGTTTGACCTTTCTTACACTTCCCTATAAAACGATTACATCCACAAAAAAATTCCCTCGTTTAATCATTTTTATTTCCCCAAAAAACCATGGTCTGTTATAATTACATTATTCATTTGACGTTGCGTCAGTAAAGGAGAGGCTTATGGTTCTAACAGTGTTTTTTATTTTATGCTGCTTGATTTTTTCATCGATCACCTATGCGTTCTCTAAAGATGCTCGAAAATTTGTCCAACCTTTATCAATCAAAATTATTTTTATTGCATCAGCTATTATTGCGGTTTGGACAATGTTCTTTTCAATGGTTGCATTTGTCGCTTGGGTCATCTAAAAAACATTCTTGTCAGTTGCGATCGTTTTCGCTGCACTGGCAAGAATGTTTTTTCTTTTGATTAAAATAGTTTGATTTGATTCAATGGCCAAAAGCGCAGCAGCACTTTCCCTTCCAGTTGATCTTCCGTTACAACCCCGAAACTGCGACTGTCTCTAGAGATCAAACGATTGTCTCCCATCACAAAATAGCTGCCTTCAGGCACCATTACTGAGAAATCTTCCGTAAACTGTTCCGCACCAGCGGCGATTTGCTGAAACATTTCGCGATAAGAATATTCGTCTTGTAATTGATCGTCTGCAAATTTCTCTTTAAACTCATCTAAATAAGGTTCTTCGTATACTTCTCCATTGATCGTTAGGACATCATCTTTCATCTCGATGGTATCACCGGGTAAACCAATCAACCGCTTGACAGCGATTTTACTTGGATCATCTGGTTCAACACATATCACGATGTCTTGTCGGTCATAGGAGGAGATTTTTGATGCAATCAAACGCTGTTTATCTGCCAACGTTGGGTCCATAGAATGGCCACTGACTTGAACTGGGGTCAGGACAAACAGACGGATGAGAACCACGGCGACGATAAAGAAAAGCAGTAACCAATTTTCTTTGAGGATTTTTACCATAGCTGCTCTTTCGCTCCTTTACTGCATCTTTTGTCATCGGCGAAAGCTTGTTCTGCCATTTTGACAAAAGATATCTTCCTCAATCTTACGTGGAATTTTTGCTTTGAGCAAGAGAAATCATCGATTTTAAAAAATTTATGATATTTCTCGTTGAGAAAAGAATCGTTTATGTTCGATCACGACTCAAGAAAGCAAACACATCTTTTCGACGTAGACTCCCTATCAGTTGGTGATTTTCTTCGATCACCAACGTCTCATGACTCGCAAATAAAGTATACAACTCATTTAATGGCGTAGATGCTGCAATTTTCGGGTCAGCTTGATTGATGTCATTGCTGAAAAAGTTCATCCGTATCAAATCTCCTGCTGTGACCAGTTTCGCTTCATCTTCCCCGGTTTCTTCAAAGAAGCTTTTCACAAAAGCGGTTTTTGGTTGTGAAACAATGACTTCTGGTGTATCGCATTGAACGATCTTCCCTTGATTCATCACAGCGATGCGCGTCCCTAATTTTACCGCTTCTTTCATGTTATGCGTGACAAAAATAATCGTTGTCCCAAGCTCTTGGTGCAGATCGAGGACTAGCTCCTGTAAGGAATTACGAGAAATTGGATCAAGGGCACTAAAGGGTTCGTCCATCAGAATGATTTCGGGATTGGCAGCTAATGCGCGCAAGATCCCGATCCGTTGCTGTTCTCCACCAGACAATTCTTTCGGCATTCGATGACGGTACTGCTCTGGGTCAAGTTTGACCTGTGTCAGCAAACGATCCACGGCTTCTGAGCGATCTTTTTTTGACCACCCTAACATCTCTGGGATCACTTCGATATTTTGTTTGACATCCATCGTCGGAAACAGAGCGATTTGTTGGAGAACATACCCCATTTGCCAACGCATCTTTTGAATATTGTATTCTTTGATGCGTTTTTCTTTGAAGTAAATATCACCATCTGTCGGTTCTGACAACGCGTTGATCATCTTCAAAGTCGTCGTTTTCCCACTCCCAGAAGGACCGACCAAAACAAAGATTTCTCCTTTATTGATACTCAGATCTAATTGATCGATCACTAGTTTTTGATCAAACTTTTTACTGACGTTTTTAAATTCAATAATTGGTGTCATTCTTGTCCCTCCTTAATTAATCCTTCGTCTATCAGGAAGGTACGTGCGACTTCTGCTGGATTTTTTCCTTCGACATTGACCTGATAATTCATTTCACTCATTTGTTCTTCGGTGATTTTCCCTGCCAACTTTTCCAATGCACGGACGACTTCTGGATGTTCCTCGGCAAAGGCTTCTTTCATCAAAGGCGCTCCTTGATAAGGTGGAAATAGTTCCTGATCGTCTTCTAGAATAACTAAGCCATATTGACGCAATTCACTGTCCGTGGAATAGGCATCCAGTAGATTGATATCACCATTATTGATGGCTTGGTAACGCAATGCTGGTTCCATACTTTGGACACTTGGAAAATCTAGCCCATAAAGTTCTTGGATCCCCGCATATCCGTCCGTCCGATCAATGAATTCGAGAGTGAAGCCAGCTTTGATTTGATTTTCGATTTTCTTCAAATCAGAGATCGTGGTTAGTCCATTTTCCTCAGCAAATTCTTTTTTGACAGCCAACGCATAGGTATTTTGATACGCCATCGGCTGAAGCAAGGTCATCTCAAACTGATCCTTCAATAGATTGACTGCTTCGGTATAGGTTTCGTCGGAGTCAAGGTTTTGACTCGCAAGCTCTTCTGGTACCTCAACTAAGCTCTCCAACACGGTACCAGTAAACTCTGGATATATATCAACTTGACCATTGTCCAATGCGCTGAATAAGAAAGAGGTTTTTCCAAAATTTGGCTCTAGTTCAACTTGGGCATCAGGGTCTTCTTGTTCAATCAATTCTTTGTACATGTTGATCAAGATATCAGGTTCAGACCCTAGTTTCCCTGCGATCGTAATGGTTTTGGGAGCAAAAAATCCGCTTTGTGAGAAGGAAACCCCACCAATCAGCAAGATGATTGCTGCCAACGTGATCAAGGTATAGCGCGGTTTTAAATGTTGCAGGTAACGGATCAGGGTACTGAAAACAATCGCCAACAAGGCAGACCCGATCGCACCAATCAACGTTAACTCAGGCGCATTTCGATCGATCCCTAACAAAATAAAGGAACCTAACCCGCCAGCGCCAATCAAAGCGGCTAAGGTCGCTGTTCCGATGATCAAGACCAGCGCCGTGCGAATCCCAGAAATTATGACAGGCAAAGCAATCGGCAACTCGACTTTGATCAATCGGCGCATCCGAGACATACCAAATGCCGCAGCAGCTTCTTCGATTGATGGATCGATCTCCGAAAGGCCAATATAGGTATTTTGAAAGATCGGCAATAATGCATAAATAACTAATGCGATCAATGCAGGTGGCGTTCCGATCCCCACGAATGGAATCAATAAACCTAACAGTGCCAGTGATGGAATCGTCTGTAACACACTCGTTATTTGTAGGCCGACTTCCGCTGCCCGTTTATGATTAACCAGCCAAATAGCTAAAGGAACAGCAATAACGATCGCCACGAGCAGCGCAATGATCGACAATGACAAATGTTCAAAGACAGCTGTCAGCAATTCCCCTTTTCGCTCATTCAACGTTTCAAAAAAAGTATTCATTTTTTCATTCCTCTCCTACTCCATAAGAACAGTATAATCGAAGTGCGAATTTCCTCCAAACAACAAGCAAGGAGAACTTTTTTGTCATATGTTGAGAGACAAAAAAACGATGGCTGCCAATGAAATGGCAACCATCGTTTTGTATTTATTCATTTGTTCTCTTTTTATTACTCGGTCATTGGCGTATTTTCAAAAACCAGCTGATCGTTCAATAATTCGATCGTGACTTGGGTCTTTGGTAAGACTCTGCCAGCAACGATTTCTTTTGCCAATGGGGTTTCGACTTCTCTTGTGATAAACCGACGGAGAGGTCGCGCACCATACGCTGGCTCATAAGCATTTTCAGCGATCCAGCGTTTGGCCTCTTCAGTGATCGTCAACAGTATATCTTGGACTTCCAGTCGTTGTGAAAGCTGTGCGATGATCTTGTCGACGATGCCTGTCACATCGCTTAGACTAAGCGGTGTGAATAAAATCGTATCGTCGATCCGATTTAAGAATTCTGGTTTGAAATGGCCTCTCAAGAGATTACGGACAGTTTCTGCGACAGTTTCTGGGATCGTCCCTTCTGCAGTCACGCCATCTAGCAAGACTTGAGAGCCGATGTTGCTGGTCATGATCAAGACGGTATTTTTGAAATCAACGACGCGTCCTTTTGAGTCTGTCAAACGGCCATCATCAAGCACTTGCAATAAGATATTGAAGACATCTGGATGGGCTTTTTCGATCTCATCCAATAAGACGATCGTGTATGGATTGCGTCGAACGGCTTCGGTCAATTGTCCGCCTTCTTCAAATCCAACATAGCCTGGAGGGGCACCGACCAAACGAGACACCGAATGTTTTTCCATGTATTCGCTCATATCGATCCGAACCATATGCTCTTCAGAGTCAAAGAGGTTGACCGCTAACGCTTTCGCTAATTCGGTCTTACCGACGCCGGTCGGTCCTAAGAACAAGAAGGAACCTAATGGTCGATTTGGATCTTGCAGACCAGCTCGGGAACGAATGACTGCGTCACTGACGGCATCGACTGCCTCGTCTTGTCCAATCACTCGTTGATGCAAGGTCTCATTTAATTTCAACAGTTTTTCTCGTTCGCCCTCCACTAATTTCGCAACAGGGATTCCTGTCAAGCGGCCCACGACTAAGGCGATCTCATTTTCTGTCACTGACTCTTGAACCATCCGAATGCCTTCGTCTTGGTTTTTTTCTTCCAATTCAGCGAGTTCTTTTTCCAGTTGGGGAATCGTCCCATGACGAAGAACAGCTGCCCGTTCCAAATCATAGTTATTTTCAGCATCTTCCAACTCATGCTTGGCTTTATCGATCTCTGCCCGTTTATTTGAAACTGCATTGACTTCTTCTTTTTCCGTTTCCCACTGCATTTTCATGGTATTGACTTCTTCACGCAATTCCGCCAATTCTTCTTGTAAAATGCCTAAACGTTTTTTCGATGCATCATCAGATTCTTTTTTCAGTGCGGCTTCTTCGATCTCCAATTGCATCAAACGTCGAGTGACCTGATCGAGCTCGGTAGGCATCGAATTCATTTCTACCCGAATCGTGGCACTTGCTTCGTCGATCAAATCGATGGCTTTGTCTGGTAAAAAGCGGTCCGTGATATACCGATCAGATAAGGTCGCAGCAGCAACAAGCGCATTGTCATGGATGTTGACGCCATGATGGATCTCGAACCGTTCTTTCAAGCCACGTAAAATCGAAATCGTATCTTGAACGGTTGGTTCCTGTACCAGCACTTTTTGGAAACGACGTTCCAAGGCTTTGTCCTTTTCCATGTATTGACGGTATTCATCAAGGGTGGTTGCGCCAATCGTATGCAATTCTCCCCTTGCCAGCATTGGTTTTAGTAAGTTTCCAGCATCCATGCTGCCTTCCGTCTTACCAGCACCTACAATATTGTGGATCTCATCAATAAAGAGAATGATCCGTCCATCGGCTTTTTTCACTTCTTGTAAGACGGCTTTCAAACGCTCTTCAAATTCACCACGGAACTTGGCACCTGCGATCAAGGCACCCATATCCAGAGAAAAGATCGTTTTGTCTTTTAGGTTTTCTGGGACGTCTTTTCGCACGATCCGTTGAGCCAATCCTTCAACAATGGCTGTTTTACCAACCCCCGGTTCACCAATCAAAACGGGATTGTTTTTTGTTTTCCGAGAAAGGATGCGAATCACGTCGCGAATTTCTTCGTCTCGTCCGATAATGGGGTCCATTTTTCCGCTGCGGACTTGTTGGACCAAGTCAACGCCGTATTTTTCTAATGCTTTATATTGTTCTTCTTGATTTTGTGAGGTCACACGATCCCCTCCTCTTAATGTTTCGATCGTTTGCTTGATTTCTTTCGCGGTGATTCCTTGTTTCTTTAAATACACCGTCAATGGATGATTTTTCAATTTCATCAACGCATAAAGGACGATTTCTGTGGAAAGATACTCGTCTTGAAATTCATTTTTTAATTGATCTGCCTCAGACAAAAGATGAAACAGATTTTGACTCATGGATTGACCATAACGAACATTTCCTCCTTCAACCGAAGGCAGTTCATCTAGTAGCTGGTCGACTTCCTTTTCAAATGCATCGACATCAAGGCCTGTATCCGTATAAAAATTGCGGCCGAATTGATTGGCTTGCAATAAAATCTTCCATAAATGCGGAATATCGATTTCTTGGTGGTGACGCGTCATGGCAATCTGCTGTGCTTCCGCGATGGCACTCTGTAATGTAGTCGTCATTTTTTCTGGGTTCATACTTTTCCCTCCCAAAATGGTAGTCAGAAAAATTAGTACACTGCAAGCAGCATCCTTTTTTCTACTCTTCCATTATACAATATTGGTCAGTAATGGTCAAAAGATTTCCCTCGAAGATCAAGATTTTTTTCAGTATTCTTTCATGAAAATTGACAGATAGGAAGCCGCAATGGTATGCTAGGTCCTGATTGGTCAGGAACAATCGATTTTCCTGATCCTTTTGATCGCTCTTTGGCGATAGTTATTCAGTAAGATTATCTACTTAGCTGTAACGTCTACTGTTTACAGCTTTTTTATATGGAGGAAACGATGTTAACATTAACGAATATTAGCCAACAATTTGGCGACAAATTGCTTTACGAAGATGTTTCCGTTCAAATCAACCGTGGGGAAAAAGTCGGGTTGATTGGACGGAACGGCGCTGGCAAAAGTACTTTAATCAAAATCATTACAGGAGAAATTCTCCCAGACGATGGCTTTGTTCAATTTCCGAAAAATTTGAAAATGGGCTATTTGGATCAATACGTCAATGTTGATGAAACGCAATCGATCCGTGATTTTTTGCGCTCTGCCTTTGCAGAAGACTTCGAAAAAGAACAACAGATCGCAGATCTTTATACTGCTTATGGAGAAAGTCTTGACGATAAGCTTTTAGAAAAAGCCGGCGAATTGCAAAATCAATTGGATCAAGGAAATTTCTACCAAATGGATACATTGATCGATGATTTAGCAGAAGGATTAGGTATTTCGGTTCTCGGCATGGATACCCCCCTTGCTTCCTTAAGTGGTGGTCAACGCTCAAAATTGATCTTAGCAAAAATGTTGCTAGAAAAACCCGACATGCTGATTTTAGATGAACCGACCAACCACTTAGATGATGAGCATATCAAATGGCTGGTTGAGTTTTTACAGGACTTTACTGGTACCTACTTAGTCGTTTCTCATGATCGTCAATTCTTGAATGAAATCACTACCCATATCATTGATATCGAATTTGGCAAGCTTTCTAAGTATACGGGGAATTTAGACAAAGCATTAAAGCTAAAAACGCTGCAAAATGAAAGTTATATGAAGCAATACGAAGCACAACAAGAGCATATCAAGAAAACCGAAAGCTATATCCGTAAATACAAAGCTGGTTCTCGTTCAACAATGGCAAAGAGTCGTGAAAAACAATTGGCAAAAATCGAACGTTTGACCCCACCCCAAGATGTCCCTAAACCGCATCTAGGATTTGATTTGGCACCGATCGTTACGACCTTGGCATTAGAGACGACCAATCTAGTGATCGGTTATGACCAAAAGCCTTTACTATCGCCAATCAACCTAACGATCCGCTATGGCGAAAAAATTGCGATTCGGGGATTTAATGGGATCGGTAAATCGACGTTGATCAAAACAATACTTGGTGTGATCCCTGCAATTGAAGGAACCGTTTCTTACCCACAGCATACAAAGTTTAATTACTTTTCTCAAGATCTTGACTGGGAGTATCCATTACAGACGCCTCTGCAATACCTCGAGGATCTTTTCCCAAAGGCAACCAACAAAGAATTGCGACGACAACTTTCTCGTGCGGGATTACCTAGCCAGCTTGCTCAAGAGGAATTGAAATTATTAAGTGGTGGCGAGCAGACAAAAGTGAAGTTAGCTGAAATGATGCTGATCAAAAGCAACTTTTTGATTCTTGATGAACCGACCAACCATATCGATCAAGACACGAAAAACAATTTGGAAGAAACCCTGGCAGCTTTTCCCGGAACCGTTCTGATCGTTTCCCATGAAGCTGAATTCTATGAATCCTTTGTTGATCGGATCATTGATTTGAAAGACTAAAAAAAACGCTTATCCTCTACTCGAAGATAAGCGTTTTTTTAACTTTCCACTTTTTCTTTTCTAAGCTCTGTCAGCTCTTGGCTAATGTCTTTGCGCTTTTCTTTCATTACATATGCAAAGCCAATAATGAAGGGCCAAATGAATGTCGCTAAGCGATACAGCAGCATAGAAGATGCTGCATCGACTGTGCCGACTAATGGACCAAAAAGCAGCATATAAATAAATTCAAAGGAACCGATCCCTGCCGGTGTTGGAATCACCCCGGACAAGACGACGGCAAAGCTGATGAAGGATAACGTCAACAAGAAATCGATCTCTGGGTGCTGCACGACAAGAATCACATAAGGGATCACGTACCAAGGCAGCATCTTCAAAAGATTCCAAAGGTAGATGCGTAAGAAAGCGGTCCGGTCGGTAATGATTGCATTGACCGTTTCTCGCAAAGAATAGATCTGGGTGTTACATTTGTCAACGATCCCTCTTAACGCTGCACTTTTGAATAGCTTATTGCTGACGATCACAAAAAAGACTTGAATGTTGATACTGACAGAAAGTGCCAGTAAAGCGGCAATGATCAAAAAGACGAGTACGATCCCCGCCAATATCACCCAAATCATATTCGGCGCATTGTCATAGAATAACGAGAATTGAATGATCAACCCAGCGATCGCATAAGTCAATATGGCAAACTTATACATCACCATGTGTAAGGTGGTGACCCCAACCCCTTGTGACAACTGCAAACCATTTTTACGATAAAAATTCACCTCTGAGATCAAGGTGCCCGCGCCAAACGTCACGATCCGATAAAACCCACTGTAACAGACGGTTAGAAACCCCGCCTTGGTGGTGAATTCCGGTTGAAAAGTCACTGCGATCTCTTTAACTGTTCGTCCTTCAATCACTAGGTACAATGTGCCAAGCCCCATAACCAGTAAGACGACGAGAAAGCTGGTCTCTCTTAGCCCCGCTAAAATTTCCATCATCGAGTTACGGACAAAAAAATACATCACACCCAGAATGCCTACTAGTAAAAGTAAATTAAGGGCGAACTTCACTTTAGTTTTCATATTAACTCCTTGCTTGTTAAACCGAATTTATGCAAAAAAGACCATCAGCAGGATAGCAAAAACGGTGCCGAAAGCAAAAAAGAAATAAAACTTCTTCTTTCTTGTTTTATGGCGAAACACGCGTTGCGCGATCAAACCGCCTAATCCGCCGCCAATCGCCCCCATAAAAAGGAGATTTGCTTCGGGAACCCGCCAACCTTGTTTTACTGCCTGATATTTATCATAACCCATCAGACAGAAAAGATAAAGATTGACTGCAATTAAATAAAACCACAATGGATTGTAAATCAGTGCATCCATCCATTTCCTCCATATGATTGATCGTAGGGACCATTATTTTGATTCTTGTGCTTCCTCAGGTACCAACATCGTCAACCCATGCTTGATGACTTTCATCTCGATTGGCAGATCATCCGTTGGATCGCCGTCGGTCCGAGTATGAACCGTTTTTTCTTTCGCTTTGATCGAGACCTTTGCGGCAGTGAAGTATTCAACACTTGGTACTTTGGCAATTCTACCCCGAATAATTCTTGGCAAATACAAAATAAACCGTAAAATGTTCAATTTTGGCAAAAGAATAACATGGAACAAGCCATCGTCAGGTTTTGCTTCTTCATCAAAGTTCTTAAACCCACCTGCTGAATTCGACATAACGATCGTCAGTAATTGACTTTTCCCCTGCCATTTCCGTTCGTCAGCGATGATTTCCAATTTGTATTGTTTCTTTT
Organism: Enterococcus sp. 6D12_DIV0197; assembly: GCF_002174385.1. NCBI lineage: Bacteria > Bacillati > Bacillota > Bacilli > Lactobacillales > Enterococcaceae > Enterococcus > Enterococcus sp. 6D12_DIV0197. The sequence goes on along the minus strand of NZ_NIBN01000001.1, from coordinate 2,009,538 downwards.
TGATCAACAGATGAATGAACCGTTTCATAAACGCCAACGGACCGTACTGTTGTTTTTCTTCTTGGGAAGTTGCTGCTGCAGTATCTGCTAAAAGACCAATGGTCATCGTCGAGATCATTACTTGATCATTGACCATCCCATAATCGATCGGACGTTCAACCCCTGTTAAAATATTCTCAAACGCTTCTTCTGGCTTGACTGGAATACCTAACATTCGAGCGAAGTTATTTACCGTTCCTCCAGGAATGATCCCGATCTTCAGCTCATCCAGCTTTTCTTTGAATGTTTGCAGCCCATGATGGATCGTTCCATCCCCACCAATAATAACAATCGTATCGACCGCATGTTTCTTGGCTGCCTCTTTAACATCCTCAGGGTCAACATCGGGATTTGATGCTTGTAAAAACACTTGATGCTCATCGCCTTGTTCGTTCACATAGGCTTGGAATTTTTCTGCTGTTTCTTTTGCTTCACTTTTCCCCGCTGTATCGTTGTATAATACGAGAATTTTCATCCTATTCACATCCTAATAAAAGGCCGGGCCTTACGCAAGACCTGCGTGAAGAGTTCCCAGCCCTAAAGTTATTCTTTTCTTTCAATGAAGAAGCTGCTGCTATGCTTGCGCATTCAGTTCGGCGATTTTCACGATCACATCGGTCGCTTTCATCATTGATTGTAGTGAGACGAACTCATAACGTCCATGCATATTTTCTCCACCAGCAAAGATATTCGGGGTTGGAATCCCTAGATAGGAGATTTTCGAGCCATCGGTCCCACCACGGACAGGTTCTGTCATCGGTGTGATTCCAACTGCTTTCATCGCATCTTTCGCTAAATCAATGATGCTCATATCTTTTTCGATGATTTCTTTCATGTTGTAGTATTGATCATATAGATGAACGTGCACTCGTGGTTCATCAAAGCGGGCATTCAAGCTTTCTTGAACCGCTAATAATTGTGCTTTTCTTTCTTCGAAACGACTCCGGTCATGATCTCGAATAATGTATGCCATTTTTGCTTCTTCTACTGAACCACTAAGGCTCATCAAATGGAAGAACCCTTCTGTCCCTTCGGTTTTCTCAGGAACTTCATCAGCAGGTAGCGCATTTTGAAAATCGACTGCTAGTTGCAAGGCGTTGATCATGGTGTCTTTAGCTGTTCCAGGGTGGACATTCTTTCCTTGGATCGTAATTTCAGCTTGCGCCGCATTGAAGGTTTCGTATTGCAATTCTCCTACTGGACCGCCATCCATTGTATAGGCAAAATCAACATTGAAATCTTCAACATCGAATTTATCGGCACCAACACCAATTTCTTCATCAGGTCCAAATGCGACTTTGATTTCCCCATGCTTGATCGTTGGGTTTTTCAGTAAAATTTCCATGGCAGTCATGATTTCTGCAATACCTGACTTATCATCAGAACCTAATAAAGTGGTACCATCAGTAGTGATCAAGGTTTCGCCAGCATAATTTTTTAAATTCGGAAAATCTTTTGTGTTTAATGTGTATTTTCCTTCTTTATCTAATTTAATGGTCGATTCGCCATCGTAATTTTCGATGATCTGCGGATCAACATTTTCTGCATTAAAATCGGCGGTATCCATATGGGCGATAAAACCGATGGAGCGCACGTCATGATCGACGTTACTTGGTAATGTTGCGATCACGAAACCATTGGATTCATTGTAATGAACATCGCTTAACCCTAGTTCTTCAAGTTCTTTTTGCAGTTCTTTAGCAAACGCGACTTGTGTTTGGGTGGAAGGTGTTGTGGTGCTTGTCGCATCTGAGCGAGTTTCTGTTTTGACATATTTTAAAAAGCGAGGCAATAAATTTTCGTACATAAAAGATTCTCCTATCTATAGTCAAATGGATTTGTTGAAGTGGTGGAAGGAACAAAGGTCACAGCCCAGTTCTCTTCTGCTTTCCACTGATTGAATTTCTCAATAAACCGCGGAATACATTCCTTTTCGATGTTGTGCCCTGGATCGATCGCGATCAACCCATTGGCTTGCATGTCATGGGCGAAATGGTAACTGATATCGCCAGTAATATACACATCCGCTTGATGGCGTAAGGCATCGGAATAAAACGATTGGCCACTGCCGCCACAAATGGCGATTCGCTGAATTTTTTCAGGTGCATTAGGAAAACTGACAACACGTAAAGCAGTCAAACCAAACCGCTCTTTGACACGTGCGACAAACTGATCAATGGAAAGAGGCTCAGCGAGGTTGCCAACCCGTCCGATTCCATAGGTCTTCGGCAAATTGTCTAAGGCATACAGATCATAAGCTGGCTCTTCGTAAGGATGAGCAGCGATCATTGCCGAAAGGACCTTTTTCTCGATCGTTTCTGGAAAAATGACTTCGATTTTCGTTTCTTGCACCTGTTCTTCTTTCCCAATCTCACCGATGGCAGGATGCGCCGCTTGCTGTGGTGTAAAGCGACCGGTGCCAATCAATGAATAGCTGGTGTTCTGGTAATTGCCTTGCTGACCAGCACCAGATTTTCCTAATGCCTTTCGCAATGCTGGTGCCGATTCAACAGGTGTAAATACAGCTAGTTTCTTCATTTTTACTTGATGGGTTTGCTTCAAGTACGTATCTGGTTCAACTTCTAGCAGTTCACAAAACCAATCGTTCAAACCGTCTTCAATAATATCCATATTGGTGTGGGCGGCGTAAACGGCGATATCATGCTTGACGAGATCCATCAACATCTTTTGTTGCGGATCATCGGTCAGCAAGCGGTTCAAAGGGCGAAAGATCGGTGGATGTTTCGCGATGATCAAGTCGATCTTTTTCTCGATGGCTTCGGTTACCACTTCTGGACGGACATCAAGGGTCATCATGACTCGCTCGAGGGGTTTGTTTAATGTACCAACATGCAGACCAACAGGATCGCCTTCTTCTGCCAACCATAATGGGCAATATGCTTCAAAGCGTTTGATAAATTCTTGACCAGAAATCATGCCAGTACCTCCTTGATCCATTCGATTTGTTCTTTCAATTCATTCATTTTCTCAGCAGGTGGTTCTTTGGCTTTCTCTAACTCTTTGACCACTCGTTGACGCTGCTTCAATTCATGCTGCCATTTTTTATAAAAAACTGGATTTTTTTCTTTTAATAAAAAGGGACCAAAAAATAATTGCTGGGGCGTGTACGTCGCTTTTCCAGTTTCCGCAACGATGATTTCGTAATTTTTGTCATTTTCTTCTAACAGCACTTCATGAATGATCGTAAAATTGTGATCAACGAGCCATTCCCGCAAAGTCCTTTCGCCAACATTCGGTTGTAAGACCAAACGCTTGACCCCCGCTAAGCGATTTTTTCTGCTGCCTTCTTCTAAAATAGAGCGAATCAAAGTCCCCCCCATTCCAGCAACAACAACCGTGTCGATCTTATCTGCTGGCTGAATAGCGTCCAATCCGTCTGCTAAGCGCACCACGATCTTCTCTGTTAGCCCGTTTTTACGTACTTGTTTACTGGCAGAATCATAAGGTCCTTGAACGACTTCTCCAGCTACAGCATAAGTGATTTTGTTCTGCAGCATCAATGCCACAGGTAAATAAGCATGGTCGGAGCCGATGTCGGCGATACGTGCTTGGTCGGGAATTTGTTCGCCCACGCAAGCCAAACGATCCGATAATGCATGTTCGTTCATATTGTCACTCCTTCTTTCGTAGTATAACACGCTTTCCATAAATAGAAAAAAATGTGCGTCTTGACTGTGGTGCCATTGCCAAGGCGCACATTGCATTAATCGTTCACTAATTCAACCTTTTGAATCGAGTTACCGGGAATTTGCGGTGGGATCGACATCGTCATGATCGGGACACCTTGCAGCGACACTTGGACCTTGTCTCCTTCAACTAACTCCTCGATCTCTCCCGAATAGGCCTCGACAGGGACATGGAGAATGACCCCATCATTTTGAAAACTTTGGACGACTTGATCCTCATCTTCAACTGCCGCTACGTCTTTCAAAAATAATTGAAAGGTATCATCCGAACCTGCTCGGGCATCTTCTTGGATAATACCAGTAAAAACCGTCGCTGTTTCGCTCTCTGAAGAACTATTGGCAACGGAACTAGCATTCTCACTTGATTCAGAAGGCGTGTTATCGCCACTTGATGCATTGTTGTTTTCGGGACTGCCACAAGCCGTTAACAGCAACACTGCTGCTAAGGACAAGCCTAGAATCACTTGTTTTTTCATCATCTTCTTCCTCCAGTAATGGTTTTTTTAGGCATCATTTCGTCGATTTTTGCCCGTCATTTGGATCTCTTGTGTCAAGTAACGAATACGCTCCATAATACGTTTGGCTTTCAATGGTTCGGATTCGCCGCGTTGCGTTACTGAAAGATGCTGCTCCAACTCATGCATAGTAAAATTCGAGGTAAAGAACGTCGGGAGTTGCTCTTGCATTCGGTATTGTAGAATCACACCGAAGACTTCGTCACGAATCCAACTGCTCATCGCATCCGCACCGATATCGTCCATCATTAAGATTGGGGCTTTTTTCACTGCATTCAGCTTATCCCCCACCTGATCTTTGCCGATTGCTTGTTTCATCTCTACTGCAAATGTCGGGAAGTGAACCAATGTCGTCGTGTAGCCAGCCTCCGCTAAATCTCTGGCGATCGCGCCAAGCAGATAGGTTTTTCCGATCCCAAAACTCCCCACAAAGTATAGTCCTTTATGAAACTCCTGTGGATTGGCTGTCAACTCACTAATAAAATCAACGGCAGCTGCGATGGCCTCCATTCGGCCAGGCGTTTGCTGATAATCTGCAAAACTTGCTTCTTGTATATCTTTAGGCATATCCATCGCTTTGATGCGACTGCGGATCTCTTCTTGTTTCTGATATGCCAGTAGTTCTTTCGTTGGTACATAGGTGACGTCAATAAAATGAAAATTTAACGCTAAGCGCGGCTCATAGCCCGGTGCGATCATGGATGGATCATTGATGCGGAATTTCCGCTTTTCTTGGACGAACTCATACAGTTTCGCATAGCTTTTTTGAATATCTGCTTCGGTCAATACCTCTTCATTTTCGGCAATAAATGCTTTGACATCAGGATCTTGTAAAACTTCTGCCATCATTGCTGAAAACTGATCACGGTAATTGCGTTTATCCAATAGTTTTCCTAAGTTTTTCCCTACATCTTCCATTACTTGTCACCAGCTTTCTTATGCAAGTAGTTTTGCAGTTTTTTATCTAATTCTGCTTGTCGCTCTGGCGTTAAGGCTGTCTCTTCCACTGGTTTTTCAGCCCAAGAAGGCAGCTTTTCTTCGCGAATGATTTTTTTGCCGCTGGTTTGTGGTCGGCTGCGTTTTTCCTTGGCACTTCGAACAAGGCTCCGAACATGTTTGATGGCATCTTCTGCCGTGCCAATTTTTAATTCTGACCACTGGGCGGCGATATTGTTCACATAATTCCCTGACAAAGCGGCATTGTTTTGGACCACCAAGACATAATGAACCAGAACATTGATCACACTATTTGGCAATGGTGACCGTTCGACAAGGCTCTTGATCAGCCATTGTTCTGAATCCGTCATGAAACTGTTCTTCTCCGCTTTGATCGCCTTGAGAAAAGCGATCGGTGCATTGTTCTCACTTTCTTGAATCAATAAGACATCATTTTCTGAAAAACCATTCTGTTTTAAGGTATTGAAGCGGCGCAACTGACTTTCCGCTTGGGGATCTTCTCTTTTTGATGTTTTCGTGAATGTTTGCCGTGATTTCTTCATGATAGCTTGTTCCAGCTTCTTCTGGTCGACCTCGCCTGTTGTCAAAGAAACATTGTCCGCCATCAAATCCAACAATTCCAACACATCATAGCCATATAAAGAATGGTATAGAACTAACTTTTGTCGAAAACTTGGCGTGAAATTAGCGGCACGGATATACCGACGCTGCGCTTCATATAAAAGAAAGTCCCAATCCAACTGCTTTTCGTCAAGCACCAAGTTCGCTTTGGTTTCTTGAAAAGAATCACTGACTGCCTGTAACGTTTCTTCATGTGAAGCAAAACGTGCGGTATTTAACCCATAGGCGGCTGAGAAGGATTGCGTCACTTCCTGATAATCGGTCAAGGAACACTGCTTTGGTTGATACAGCTTGACCAGCTGATCAAATTTACGCTCCCCGACTCTTTCCAACAACAGATAAGCATACAATTCATCTTGAAAAAACGCTGCTGGATGGACCGGTTCTTGCAACCAATACAGATACGAGCTCCCGTTTTGAGCATCTGCTTTCTCATAAGACTTTAGCAAGCCGATGCCCTCTAAGTTTTGCTTGGCTTTTATGAAGCGAGGCATTCCCGCATTCATGGCATTCAAGATATCTAGATGCACGGTCGTCATCGACTCCTCGCCAGAAAAGCTTTGGGCTTGGACATCGCTTGCGAGTGTCAAATACAACGCTAAAGCATCACTTTCAATAATTGGTTGATACAAATAAATGAGGGCGTCTTTCCCTTCCGTTGTAAGTGGACGGCTTTTGAACACTTTGTACGATTGATTCGGTAAACTATTGCCCACTTGTTGTCCCCCTCTATTCTTGTGGTTCTTTCGCTTTTTCGACGATGTCTTGTAGTTCTTTTAAGAAAACTGACATGTCTTTAAACTGGCGATAGACACTGGCAAAACGGATATAAGCGATCTCGTCTAAATCAACTAAATCTTCCATCACATACTCACCAATCTGTGTTGTAGAAATTTCATTTTCACCAAGAGCACGAACACGACTTTCCACATGATCGACGATCGTTTCCATTTGATCCATTGTCACTGGTCGTTTTTCAGCAGAACGAATCAAACCCCGTAGGATTTTTTCGCGATTGAATTCTTCACGGGCACCATTCTTCTTAATGACAAGTAGGGGTGCCTCTTCGATACGTTCAAATGTTGTAAAGCGATAGCCGCAATTTTCGCATTCACGACGGCGGCGAATCACACGTCCATCATCGGCTTGTCGACTATCAACTACCCTAGAATTGTTATGATGACATTTTGGACATTGCATAGTTCCACCTCATTTTCTCTCTTATGCGCTTACGTATTTACGTAAAGTCATCGGTTTCTATGATTAATTATAACATGAAATCCGTTGGTACAATAGCCAAAGTGGTTTATTCTGTTCATTTAATACAAAATTTAAATAATGTTATAACTACTGTTTTTTTGAATTTGAAAAAACGACAGAAATTTTTCTGCCGTTTCATTTCGTTATTTATCTTTCATTTGCAGCAAAGAAACAAAGTCATGCAAATTTGCTGGCTGTTCCATCTGCTGATTGCACCGTTGGCTATCCCGGCAAATATAGTTCCCCCGTTTGGTATACGTTCCATCGCCATTGCTTTTTGTCAGAGAAAGAAACATCGAGACATTCCCTTCATGCTGGCATAAGGGACAGATTCCTTTCTTGACCTCGGTTGAGACATGACCGTGAAGTCCTGTAAAGCCCTGCTCAGTGGCAATGATCATAAACTTGCTTTGACTACCGATATCATCCCAAGAAAGATAGGTGGTCTCTTTTAAATCAACGGAAGCAAAATCAGGTATTTTCAGTTTTTTTACTTTCCGAAACATTTTTTCAATTTGTTTTGTTGTCGGTACCTGAAAGGGTCGGACGTACTCTTTGAGCTCTGTTAACAGCTCATTGCTGCGACTGATCGTCATCCCCGGTTGAAAGAAAGCAGCTAAAATTTCTCGTGGTGCTGTTTCTTCTTCAGGAAAAAATTGTTCTATGGCGTCTTTTGTCATCGTTTCAACCGTTTTGATCGTTCGAGGATCATTGACCGATTGATACGTTCGTACTAATTGGTATACTTGATGTTTAATTGAATGAAATTGGTAAGGTTCGATCATAAAAAAGCCTTCTTTCTAATTTTCCGTTTCCTATTGCGGCTGTTCTACTTTCTTGACAGTCGTACACAATGCATAAATAAGCATTTGATGACCACCTCCCAATTTCTTTGCTTCTTTCCATGCGATCTTAATGGATTATAATGAGAGGTTGAGAAATTGTCAACTGTGTAGGTGGTTGTCTTTCAACCTCTCTTTGGTCTCATTAACAAAAAATGCCTCGTCTAGAAGACGAAGGCATCCATGTTTGTTTATAATTTATCTTCAATTCCTGTGTAATGCTTCAGCTGGTCTGCATCCCGTCGATCATTCGAAGAAATTTTATTTGCATCGGGATTTTCAGCTCGCAATAGTTCTTCGCTGCTGACATTTTCAGGGGTGGTTCGATCATTGCGGGCATCACGCTCATCATTTTGATCATCTAGTTCATTGACTCGTTTTTGATCGTGCTCTTTCTTGATTTGACCTTCTTGTGCTTGTTCTTTTCCAGAGTGGGCAAGTTCTCCATTATTGGTCCACTCACCGATTTTTTCTTTGGCTTTGCCAACGATCACATCTTTTTCATCTTTAAAAGTACCCATAGTTATCATCCCTCCTGTATAGTTTCATCATAACAAGCATTCTGTTTTCTGACAAAAGATATGAATGCGATACCAAACAGTCAGCAAAATGTTTTTCTTTATGCTATAATATGAGCGATTATTTTCTGAATATTCTTACAACTGGAGGTGAAGAACCTGTTTAAGGTTCGACAATAGATGACAATCCTCGATTTCCAACAGGTTTCATTCGTTCGCAACAAGAACTATTTATTAAAAGCAATCAATTGGCAAGTGAAAAAAAATGAGCATTGGGCGATTTTAGGTCTGAATGGTGCTGGCAAAAGTTTATTACTCCAAATGATCACGGGAAGTTTATGGCCTTCTTCTGGTCAACGAACGGTCTTAGGTGAGCGTTACGGAAAAACGTCTGTGCCGGATCTTCAACGGCGCATTGGTTGGGTCAGTTCAGCGCTGCAAAGCAAGTTTTATGGTCGCGATCTTGCCGAAGAGATCGTTCTTTCCGGGCTTTATTCCAGTATTGGTCTTTATGAGTCCTACGAAGAAGAGCAGCTGATCCAAGCAAAAGAGCTTTTGACTGACTTAGGTTTGTCGCATTTGATCCATCGTTCCTATCACGTCCTTTCGCAAGGGGAAAAACAATTTGTCATGATCGCACGTGCCATGATGGCACAACCAGAGATCCTCATTTTGGACGAACCTTGTACGGGCCTTGATTTATTTGCCCGAGAAGAACTGCTAACCCGTCTGGAGGCTTTTTCACAGCTGCCGAATACGCCGACACTTCTTTACGTTACCCATCATACGGAAGAGCTACTACCGATTTTCACTCATTTGCTGATGTTAAAAAACGGCGAAGTCCATGCCGCTGGTCAACGAGAGACGATTTTTACTGAGGAGGTTCTCACCTCTTTTTATGATCAGCCGATCGTTCTTCACCCCTTTTCCAGCAATCGCGTGATCGTGACCCCAAAATAAATCTGGGCTGGTACTTTGATGTTTAACCATTCATACACGATCGTCTTACTTTCCAAACCAAACAGTTTACGACGTGATTCAGCGCAAGTTGTTTTTAGAAATGATAGGGCTAGGATTGCTATTGAAAGATAGAATAGCAGGTTCCCTTTCACTGAAGGGAACCTGCTGTCTTATCTATTTGTTTAAGGATGCTAACCAATCATCGATCTGCTGATTGAGTTGGGCGATCGTTCCTTGATTATCAAAGACAATATCTGCCCGTTGTTTCTTTTTCTCAATGGAAAGCTGACTGTCGATTCGTTGTTGCGCTTCTTGCTCACTCAGTTGATTACGTGCCATCAACCGCTCTTTTTGAAGCGCTTCTGGCACATAAACGACTGCGGTTTGATCCATGTATTGGTCGTAGTCGGCTTCATAAAGCAAAGGAATGTCAACGATCAACAAGGGCACTTGCTGCCTTTTTTCTTCGATCTGAGACAAAATCTCTTGTCGAATAAATGGCGACAGCGTCTGATTCAGCAAGCGACGTTTTTCTGGATCATTAAATATCAGGGCACCGAGGGTTTGCCGATCCAGGTGTCCGTCATCGCTCAAAATCTGCGGACCAAAGGCTTGTGTCACCGCCTGCAAGCCCTCCGTATTCGGTTCAACGACTTCTCTGGCGATGATATCGGCATCAATAATCGGTAAGCCCAGTGAGCGAAAATGCGCGACTGCCGTACTTTTCCCAGTGGCGATCCCGCCAGTGACCCCTAAGACAAAACTCATTTGCTGGACCTCACATGCAATTTTTGGCACTGAGGACAAAAGTGCGTCCCCCGTTGGGCAACCTTGGTCTTGACGATTGGTGTCCCGCATCGCCCGCACGGATTGCCCGTTTGGCCATAGACATTTAATGACATTTGGAATTTTCCTGCTTCGCCCAATGCATTGAGATAGGTCCGAATGGTTGTCCCCCCTGCTTCAACGGCGCGTTCCAAGACATCGATGATCGCTTGATGCAACACGTTGGCTTCTGCTGGGGTGAGCGAATCTGCTGGTTGTTCAGGATGGATCTTCGCTTGCCATAGCGCCTCATCTACATAAATATTGCCCAAACCAGTCACAAGTTTTTGATCTAACAAAAGGGGTTTGATGGCTTTTTTAGACCGCTTCAATCCTTGTTCAAATGCTTCCAATAAAAACAATTCAGGCTTAGGCTCAGGACCTAATTGCATGATGCCTTTATAGGCTGCGCTTTGGTCTTTATCCACTAAAGTCATACGACCAAATTTTCTTACATCATGGTAATTTAACTGACTGCCATCTGTAAAATGGAAAATAACATGCGTATGCTTATCGACAATCGGGTCTGACTCAAAATACTCGTACTTGCCTTCCATTCGTAGATGAGAGATCAGATCATAATCTGTCAATTTAAAAATCAAAAATTTTCCACGTCGTTCAAATTTTTCAAACCGTTGCCCTTTCAACAGTGCCGAAAAGATCGGCACTTCAGGACTTTCGATGATTCGCGGCCAAAGGATCTCGACCGATTCGATCGTTTTATTTAAAACAAGTTTTTCAAGTCCTTTGCGGACCGTTTCGACTTCTGGTAATTCAGGCACCTCTGTTCACCTCATTTATTTTGCATCGTACCATGTTTTGCCCCAATTGCTGTCTGTCAGTAAAGGGACATGCAATGCAACGGCTTGCTCCATCACTTCTTTCACTAAAGCGTCAAGACGAGGCAATTCAGATTCAGGTACTTCAAAGACTAGTTCATCGTGTACTTGCAGCAGCATCGTTGCTGCTAATTTTTCTTCTTTCAAACGTTTCGCCAAATCGATCATGGCAATCTTTAAGATATCCGCCGCACTGCCTTGGATCGGTGTATTGATGGCGGTTCTTTCAGCAAAAGTCCGAATATTGAAATTGCGCGAATTGATATCAGGTAGGTAACGACGGCGATGATACAAGGTTTCAACGTACCCTTTGTCCTTCGCCTCACGAACCACATCCTCCATATACGTTTTCACACCAGGATATTTTTCAAAATACGTATCAATGTATTGTTGGGCGGCTTTTCTGGTGATTCCTAGATTCTGGGATAAGCCATAATCGGAAATACCATAAACGATACCAAAGTTGACCGCTTTGGCTTGACGACGCATATTTGGTGTCACATCTTCTGCTTTTTCGATACCAAAGACTCGCATCGCTGTGCTTGAGTGGATATCTTGACCTTCGATAAAGGCTTCTTTCAAATGGGTATCATCTGAGATATGTGCCAACACTCGTAATTCGATTTGAGAGTAGTCAGAAGAATAGATCACCCAATCAGCTTCTCGTGGCACAAAGGCTTCACGGATCTTTCGACCTTCTTCTAAACGAATCGGAATGTTTTGTAAGTTTGGATCGACAGAACTTAAACGACCAGTTTGGGTCAAGGTTTGTACATATCGCGTATGGACTTTGCAATCTCCTTGGATCACTTTTAATAAGCCTTCTACATAGGTTGATTGGATCTTAGCGATTTGACGATAAGTCAAAATGTCTTCAACGATTGGTGCTTGCTCTTTTAGTTGTTCTAACACATCGACTGCTGTCGAATAGCCAGTTTTGGTTTTTTTGATAACTGGTAAGCCCATTTTTTCAAATAAAATCACACCTAATTGTTTCGGCGAGTTTAAGTTGAAGGTTTCTCCAGCTTCGGCGTAGATTTTTTCTTCAATTTCATGCAACCGTTGTGCAAATTCGCCCTTCATCTGATGCAAGCGAGACGCATCAACTTTGATGCCGGTAATCTCCATCTCAGCTAAAATCATTGATAAAGGCAATTCCATTTCTTCAAAGAGCGCTGTTTGATTCTTCGCTGCCAATTCTTCCGTAAGTTTTGGGGTTAGGTTTGTAATCGCCGCTACTTTACGGGCTAAATGAGCAAAGAAGTCTTCCTCATCCGCCGGCAGCCCTTTTTTCGCTCCTTTTCCATAAATCGCTTCATCCGATTGGATCGCATCATAGCCATAGTGAGCGGCAACACCTGCGATGTCATTATTCGTATCATTCGTGTCTAAAAGATAAGCTGCCAATAAAACATCAAAAGCGATTCCTTTTGGTGCTGTCGTGTACCGGTTTAACGCCACGTACGTGCGTTTGGCATCATAGACGAATTTTTTACGTTTCTCGTCTTTTAACCAATCGGTAAAGGCTGGACTTTCAAACAATTCTTCACGATTGCTGACATAAATTTTTTCTTGATTGCCCCAAGCAACACCGACAATGTCTTCCAAATGATAGTTATCCCCCATCATCTCGACATACAATGCTGTGTCTCCCTGGAACATATCTTCCGTTACTTCTTCAACGACCGAAAACAAAATGTCTTCCATCTCAACTGGTTCAGCTATAATTTGCAGCTTATCTAAGAAGCTATTAAAGTTCATTTCTTGGTAGAATGGCACTAACTTCTCTAAATCTTTGCCTTCATATTTCAGTTTGTCAACATCGACCTCAATGGGCGCATCCACATCAATGGTTGCTAATTGTTTTGAAAGAAAGGCGATCTCACGATCATTGATCAAGTTTTCTTTCATCTTGCTTTTTTTCATTTCATCGATGTGTTCATAGATCCCCTCAACAGAGCCATATTCTTTCAATAGCTTGATGGCTGTCTTCTCACCAATTTTGGTGACGCCGGGAATATTATCGGAAGCATCGCCAGCAAGTCCTTTCATGTCGATGATTTGTAAGGGCGTTAGGCCGTCATATTTTTCAGCCACATGAGCGGGCGTATAACTTTCAATTTCGCTAACGCCTTTGACCGTAATGTCAACTTTCACGTGCTCCGTTGCCAGCTGGGTCAAATCGCGATCGCCAGATAAAACGACGACATCAAACAGCTCTTTATCGACTTTATTTGCCAATGTACCAATGATATCATCGGCTTCATAGTTATCTAATTCGTAGTATTGAACACCTAACGCGTTGATCAATTCGCGAATGTAAGGCATTTGTTCTTTAAATTCCCCAGGGGTTTTTGAACGTCCACCTTTATAATCTTCATACATCGCTGTCCTGAAGGTGGTTTTTCCAGCATCAAAAGCCACTAAAACATGTGTTGGCTGTTCTTTTGCCATCACATTTTCAAACATAGTATGAAACGCATAGATGGCATTTGTGTGCAGCCCATTGGCATTTTTAAACCGTTCTAATGAATTATGCAACGCAAAAAACGCGCGAAAAGCCACACTATTCCCATCAACGAGTAGTAATTTATTTTTTGGCATTTGATTACTCCTTTTCTCAAAAAGTTCCTCTTTATTCTATCAAAGAACGGGCACAAAAGCGATGAATTGCTTTGTTTTCTCTCTCATTTTATACAAAAAAAAAGGCGAGTTTCCTCGCACTTTTTTAGTTGTTTTTTCCAAAGATACGCAATAACGCAAGGAATAAGTTGATAAAATCTAAATACAGTTGTAGTGCCATGAAAACGGCCACTCCAGTATTTGCGCCACCATTCGTTGCGAAGTATACATTGCGGATTTGCTGATTGTCATAAGCGGTGATTCCCATAAAGACAAAGACGGTCACGATCGATAAGAAAAAGTCAACCGGTTGACTGCGTAAAATAAATACATTCAAGAGCGTTGAGATGATGATCCCGATCAACAGACCATAGCCGATACGACCAACCACACTTAGATCACGTTTGGTCATGATCCCAAATGCTGACATGACACCAAAAGTGACGGCTGCTGAAACAAATGCTCCCACGATCGATCCAAAGTCATAGATCATCAATGTCACAGACAAGGTCAATCCATTCAAGAGCGAATAGACTAAAAAGCCAGCAACGGTCAAGGACGGATTTTTCTGCGCCTTCACCCCTAATACAATAACTAGAATGATCTGTAAGATCCAAAGACCGGTAAATCCTAGCGGAAAATTGTCGATAAATTGCAGGGTTTGCGCTTTGAAGACTTCCCCAAAAATATAGGCTGAAATCGCACTGATCGCAAGCCCAACGCCGAAGAATAAATACACTTTTGAATAAAAGCGATTTAAGCCTTGGGCTTGGACGGTTTCATTGTTTAAATTATTCATCTTGTTGTTCCTCCTCATTTACTGCTACTGCTTTTGGCGGCTGGACCATGACCACAGCATCTAAAATACGATGATCTTCTGTGTTGATCGCTTCAACCGAAATAGTTACCACGTCTTTCATTTTATCCACTTTGATCACTTCGAATTCAAAGGTCAATGTTTCATAATGATATACAGGTTCAATAAAGTTCACCGAAAAATTGACTACATGAGAGCCAGGACCAGGCAAATGTTTCGATACGGCACTGGTGATGATCCCCATCAACATGATGGATGGGACGATTGGACGCTGATACTCAGTATTTTGCGTGTAGTCATGTTGAATATACAAAGGGTTTGCATCATTAGTAAGTCCTAAATATAACAACAGTTGATTGTCTTCGATCGATTCTGTTAAGGATAACGAATCGCCTTCCTCGATATCTTCAATACTTTTTCCTATTTTTCGCGGTTTCCCTATATTCAAAATTTAATTCCTCCAAAAAGAATAGTTTCATCTGAGTATATTCTATCAGATGCCGACAAAAGTGCAAGTTCGCGGTGCTGCTTTTGCAAAAACTTCAGATGTAAAAAACTCTTGCAGCAAACACGCCACAAGAGTCTTTGATTACAATACGTTACGAGTTGTATTGCTTAATAGTTTTTCATAGGCTGTCTCAAATTTTTGCACATCGCCTGCTCCCATGAAAATCACGACAGCATTTTGATGATCCAATAGCGGAGATACGTTCTCTTCTTTGATCACAGTTCCGCCTTTTTGAATTTTCTTGCCTAGATCTTCAATTTTAACATCTCCTCGTGATTCACGAGCAGATCCAAAAATGTCACATAGATAGACATGGTCTGCAAGATCCAATGCTTCCGCAAATTCATCCATCAAAGCGATCGTGCGGGTAAAGGTATGTGGCTGGAAGACAGCAATAATTTCTTTCTCTGGATATTTTTGACGAGCGCCATCGATCGTTGCTTTGATTTCTGCAGGATGGTGGGCGTAGTCGTCCACGATCGTCATATCCGCCACGATTTTTTCGCTAAAGCGGCGTTTCACTCCAGGAAATGAAATCATCTCAGCAGCAACTTCTTTCATATCCAATCCTTCTTTGTAAGCCACAGCGATCACACTTAATGCGTTGTTGATGTTGTGCTGACCAAACGCTGGCAAGACAAAATGGCCAATATTTTCACCATGGATAAAGACGTCGAACTCTGAACCTTGGGTGGTGCGTTCAATATTTTTTGCTTGGACATCGTCGTTATCGTTGACGCCGTAATAGTAGATTGGGACATCGGCTTCAAGTTTACGCAAGTATTCATCATCACCAAAAGCAAAGATGCCTTTTTTCACTTGACTTGCCATCGATTGAAAGGCTGAGAAGACATCCTCGATCGAGTGGAAGTAGTCTGGGTGATCAAAATCGATGTTGGTCATGATTGCATAATCCGGTGAATACGCTAAGAAATGACGACGGTATTCACAGGCTTCAAATGAAAAGAATTCCGCATCAGGTTCCCCATGACCAGTCCCATCGCCAATCAAGAAACTTGTTGGACGGATGCCGCTTAAGACATGAGAAAGCAATCCTGTCGTACTGGTTTTCCCGTGAGAACCGGTCACCGCAATACTCGTATAGGGCTGAATGAATTGGCCAATAAAGTCATGATAACGAGTAACTTCTAAACCAAGTTCTTTTGCCCGTACGATTTCTTCGTGGGTGTCAGGAAAAGCATTCCCTTGGATAATGACCATTTCTGGTTGAATGTTTGCTTTATCGAAAGGCAACAATTTGATCGCTGCTTTTTCTAGATCACGTTGAGTGAAGAAATATTCTTCCACATCAGAGCCTTGTACTTGGTAGCCTTTTTCGTGCAGAATCAAAGCCAATGAACTCATACCGGAACCTTTGATTCCAACAAAATGATGTATTTTGTTTTGATTTTCCATTATTATAATCCTCTTTTCTCAAATCCGCGTCGTAATAAAACGCGTGTATTGACAAATATCAGGTTGTCACACGACCTACATTATCATACAAAATGAAAAAAATAGCAACGAGTTTTATTTTTCGACTTGACTTTTCTCATCATTTCCTATTTCTAGCAAACGTCCACGACATTTTCCACAAACATATTTTTTGATATCCACACGTCGCTGCCGCCGAATCTCGCAGCCGCAATTTTGGCATCGATAGCGATGTTTCGCTGCCCTTTTGGCAGGAGGTGCATAACGCAAGCCTCCCGTTCTTGCCAGCAATGCTTTAAAAGCAGGATCTTGGTGACGGTGACCAAGACCTGCTAAGTGCAAATGATAGTGACACAATTCATGCTTGATAATGCCGATAAAAACCTCCATCCCGTGTTCTGTGAGCATGGTTGGATTGAAATCCAAGTGGTGATCACTTAGATGGTAGCGGCCACCGGTTGTTTTTAAGCGAGAATTAAACAACGCTCGATGCGTGAATGGTTTGTTGAAAACAGACAGCGACAGCTCTTCCACCAACCGCTGCAGTTCTTGTTGGGTCATTTTGCATTTCCCGGATCGACCATGGTTAAACTGATACGGCCTTTTTTGACATCTACTTGCTCGATCCAAACGGTTACGACATCACCGACGGAAACAACGTCTTTCGGATGCTTTACAAACGAATGGCTCAGCTTCGACAAATGCACCAGTCCATCTTGTTTGACACCGATATCGACGAAAGCACCAAAGTCGATCACATTTCGAACCGTTCCCTTCAGTTCCATTCCCGGTTTTAGGTCCTCCATACTCAGCACATCTTTGCGCAATAATGGCGCTGGCATTTCATCACGCATATCGCGTCCAGGCTGCATTAACGCCTTTAGGATATCCGTGATGGTTTCTTTGCCGACTGACAATTTTGCGGAAAGCTCCGCTGGGCGTAGTTGGGCAAGTTTCGCTTTATTTTCTTCCATTTGCTCTTTCCCTAGCTCCGCTAAAGAAATACCCGCGATCGCCAAAATTTCTTTGGCAGTGTCATAACTTTCTGGATGGATCCCGGTATTGTCCAAAATGACTTTTCCGCCAGGTATCCGCATAAAGCCGATCGCCTGTTCATAAGCTTTTGGTCCTAAGCGAGGGACTTTTTTCAGTTGATTCCGCTGCGTAAATACACCATTTTCTTCTCGATAAGTCACGATATTTTGAGCAGTGGTTTTATTTAAACCAGCTACATGCTGCAAGAGTGCCGCACTTGCGGTATTGACGTCAACGCCAACTTGGTTGACAACAGTCTCAACAACAAAATCCAATTGTTCAGCGAGGCGTTTTTGCGAAACGTCATGCTGGTATTGTCCGACGCCCACGGATTGTGGATCAATTTTGACTAATTCTGCCAAGGGATCTTGCAGACGGCGGCCAATACTGATAGCGCTGCGTTCTTCCACTTGCAGATCAGGGAATTCTTGACGAGCGATCGGACTGGCAGAATAAACAGAAGCGCCTGCCTCATTCACGATCACATAATATACTTCTTGATCGATCAATTTTAATTGTTCAGCGACGAATTGCTCTGATTCCCGACTCGCAGTCCCATTACCGATTGCGACCATCTCGACTCTATAGGTTTGTAATAAGCGACGAAACGCTGGTCCGGCAGCTTCTCGCTTATTCATAGGCGCTGGTTTATGAGGATAGATCACTTCGATCGCTAGTACTTTTCCAGTCTCATCAATGACGGCTAGTTTACAGCCTGTACGATACGCTGGATCAAAACCTAAAACGACTTTGCCCTTCAATGGCGGCTGCAGCAACAGATTGCGAAGATTTTCTCCAAAAATCGCAATTGCTTGTTCGTCAGCTTTTTCTGTCAATTCATTGCGGATCTCTCGTTCGATGGCTGGTGAAATAAACCGTTTCAGCGCATCAGCAGCTGCAGCTTCAACAAAACCGGCTGCGGGTGAATCCCTATTCGTGATCAATTTGCGACGTAGGTAATCCATGATTTTTTCTTCATCTGCCACAAGGGCGACCTTCAAGATGTCTTCTTGTTCCCCACGATTAGTGGCTAAAATTCGGTGGGATACCATCTTATTGATAGGATGCTGGAAATCGTAATACATTTCATAAACGCCTTTTTCATCTTTTTCAGCATTTTTGACCGTGCTTTGATACAGTCCTTTGTTTGTGTAATAGCTGCGGATCCAACTACGAAACTCTGCAGTATCACCAACGCCTTCTGCAATGATCTCGTGCGCGCCTGCTAAGGCATCTTCTACAGTAGGAACAGCATCACTGATAAATTCGGCCGCTTTTTCTTGAACGTCACCTGCTTTTGGGAAGCTTAACAGCCACTGAGCAAATGGTTCCAAGCCGTTCTCTTTGGCGATCGTCGCTTTGGTGCGTCGTTTTTGTTTATAAGGACGATACAGGTCTTCGACAGCCTGCATTTTTGTCGCAGCTAAAATCGCCTGTGATAGTTCAGGCGTTAGCTTTTCTTGTTCTTCTATCAAACGCAAAACCTCTTGCTTGCGTTTCTCTAAGTTTTCTAAGTACTGGTATCGCTCTTCAATTTCTCGAATCTGAACTTCGTCAAGTCCATTCGTCATTTCTTTACGGTAGCGGGCAATAAAGGGGACGGTATTTCCTTCTTGCAATAACTGCAACACCGTACTGATTTGTTTTTGGGTAAAAGCGGTTAATTCTTGTTTTACTAAATCAAGTACCTCTTGATTCATTTCTGCCATTTGTTCTCACCTTTCCTTTGTTGCTTTTGCTATTTTAACATAAAAAAGACAGCCATTGAGCGAACAAGATTGCACGAAAACAATGTTGCTTTCGCGACTCTTGTTATGGCTGCTTTTGTCTTTTCTCAAAAAGACTTTTAAAAGTCTGGTTGCCAAGGACCTGCTAAATTTTGGTATTCGATGTCCTGAACGATCCCTTTGTCATCAAAAATCACGCCATGCACCGATCCACCAAATACTGCCCCGCCATCGATGCCGATTTTGTCGTCTTGTTGCCATAGATCCGTCGTCTGCATATCTCCATGCAGCATGGGCGTGATGGTATGGCCAAAAACGATCGTTTTTCCTGTACGGTTTTTTCCTTTATGAAACGGCTCGCGAATCCAGATAAAATCATGGTCTGCGGTCTTACGCCAATCTTTTTTACTTAAATCCACGCCCGCATGAACAAAGAGATACTTTCCCCATTCGTAATAAAGCGGTCGCTCCATCAAAAACTCTATTAAGTCTCGATAGCTACTGCGGATCATTAAGGCGATTTCCGTCGGCGAATACTCCTCAGTAGCGCCTGTATGCAAAAGACTTTCAATCGTTTCTTTGCCGCCATTGCGTACGTAAGCGGCAAACCAATCCTCAGGGGCATTTAGAAATTGCAGAAAATACTCCTCGTGATTGCCGCGTAAATAAATCGCTTGGTATTCTTCGACTAACTTTTTTCCCAGAAAAAAACACTCTTTTGACTTCGGCCCCCGATCATTTAAGTCTCCAATCAAAAGCAGCTGATGGAGCTTAGGGTCATAATCGGTAAGAAGTTTTTTAAACAGATCGGCCATTCCATGAATATCACTGATTGCATATAGATAGTTTTGCATAGTCATTTCCTCCTTAAAGGCAATTGATTCTCTTGTTATCAATTTTAGACCTTTGCCTGTAAAATGTCTTGCAATAAAACGAAAAAACCAACCATTTGTCCTGAACAGTACGACAACATAAAGTCGGGTTCAAAAGGACGAATGATTGGTTACGATCGACAAAAGCTATTTTCCTGATACAGCAAAATAATTGCCATCCGGATCGGCAAAATTGAAAACCAGTTGTTCTTCCATCTGAATCAATTCACCCACTTCTACTTCCATCTCTAAAAGCTTCTTATAAAGTATCGTAATATCTTCTGCAAAAAACATGATCGATGGGGAATTCAAAGCGACTTCAGGTGAATGTGTTTCGATAAACTCACGGTCATATAAGACAAAATGTGCCTCCGCCTCTTTTGATGGCGCGATTTCAACGACGGATGTTCCATCAACGGTTTGTTGTTCAATGATCACAAACCCTAGTTCTTGCCAAAACTCAACTGCTTTCGTCACATCGTCAACGTATAGCATCACTTGCATTTGATTGGAAAACAATGGGCATCCCTCCTATTTCTCGTTATTCGTCTGCTTCCTTCGCTTCTTGCGCAGCGTTCGAATTGGTATTAAAGTTCAATTGTAAACCTGGTTTGTCGGTCACGATCTCTGTCACTTCATAAGTCAAGCGTTTGACGATATCAAACAAGGGCTCAACCAAGCGATCAGTTTCGGCTTTCGTCAAATCCTCTCCAGAATTGACTTTGCGATTCAAAATATGATTGACTTGTCCGACACGTCCTGACAAAACGTAATCAGGGAACACCAATTGGAATTCTAAGCGGGCACCAATAATACTGTTTTTTTCCATATATTCTTCATCTTTGACTTTTAACGGCGCAAAGCCGACATTCAATTTTGTTTCCATTTCTTTGTCTTTCGGTTTCATATCAAAATGATATGCTTCAACGATCGGTTGTTGTCTTTTTAATTCCACTAGATTCACACTCCTTATCTAAAAGTATAGCATAACCTTTTCTTTGAGCCTACTGTATTCTTTAGACAATAAAAAAAACGGCAAGTGCCGTTTTAATTTGCTTCTTTTAGTGTTGCTAGGTAGTCCAATGCATCTTGGACATTGGCGATCGGAACGATTTTCATGTCTGTGTCTAACTTCTTCGCTGCTGCCACTGCCTCTTCGTAATTCGTTTTAATGGAAGGATCTATTTCACGCTCTTCATCAGTGATTTCATCGTCCGGAGCAAAAAAGATTTCTGCTCCACTTTCGCTGGCACTCGCTACTTTTTTGTCAATCCCACCGATTCGACCAACCGTCCCATCAGCTGAGATCGTTCCGGTTCCAGCAATATTATGGCCTTTACGCAAGTTATCTCCAGTTAGCTGTTCATAGATTTCAAGGGTGAACATTAACCCAGCTGAAGGCCCACCGATATTGCCAGAATCGATCACGATCTCTTCATCAGAAGTGATCTCTGTATGATCGACGAGTGAGATGCCGATACCTGCTTTTTGATTGCTTTCCAGTTCAATTAATTTGCCTGTTGCTTCTTTTTCTTCACCATCTTGCAAGTAAGTTACGGTGATCTCATCACCAATGGTTTGACTTTGTACATAGTCGATAAAGTCTTGGCTACTTTTAAATTCTTTGCCATTGACAGCGGTGACGGTATCTCCAACGGATATTTTCCCCGCAAAACTGGAATTTGGATCGATCCCCATGACATAGACCCCTTTATAGGTCATTTCATAAGGCAAGTCTGCCAGCTTTAATGCTTGCTCAATCGCACTATTTTGCGAGGATTCCATATAATAGCGCTGGATGCGATTGTACTCCTCATCTGTCGAACCGCCTAAAAGTTCTTCCTCACTGATCAAGTCTTGAAATTCATTGAATTTCGTTCCAATCGCCGTAAACACGGTAGCCTGTCGAATCCCGACACTGGTTAAAGAAAAGGAGCCGGCTGAGGTGTCTTCTTTTTGATTGACGGTAATCAATTCTTTTAAATCGATCGTTGCACCAGGTTGCTCGATATAATAAGGAATCGGCAAAAAGGCACAGGCTGCGATGATCAGTGCTAAAACAAACAAGAGAACATATTTGATCGTTGATTTAAGATTCATTGGTATCACGCTTCTTTACTATAGCATCGTAGATATTTTGTGGTAAATATTCCGCCACATCGCCGTTAAAGGTTAAGATTTCTTTCAACAAACTGGAGCTGATGAAACTATGCTTTGCATCTGCTAAAAGAAAGACGGTCTCCAGGGAAGGTTCTAAGTGATGATTCATTTCCATGATGTCCCGCTCATACTCATAATCTTTCACACTGCGAATGCCTCTAAGCAGAAACTGTGCGCCTAGTTTTTTCGCGATCGTGACCGTCAGCTCCGTTTCTTGCGCCAGAATCTTGACGTTTGGAATATGAGCGAGGGCTTCTTCAATTAGATGAACTTTTTCTTCACTTGTAAAAAAACTTTTTTTATTGGTATTTGTAAAAACACCCACGATCAGTTCATCAAAAAGCGTTGCGCCTCGCTCAATCAGATCCACATGACCTGACGTCAGCGGATCAAAACTTCCTGGAAATAAAGCAATCTTTTTCATGTTATCCCTCATTTCTATAGATCGTCACCGCAGATATGCCATAGGTTTGGGCGCGCATCAAATGCAAAGAACCAATCTTTTCTGGCAAGACGATGGACTTATCTGTTTCGCAAACCACATAAGCAAACGGACGAATCAATTCATCCTTCAGCATAGCTTCTAGCTGTTGCAGGATCTCTTGCTTTGCGTAAGGTGGATCTAAAAATAGATAGTCAAAGCTTTGTCCCTCAGCTGCAAACTGGCGTAAGGCTTGATTGGCATCCATTTTTAGTACCGTGAACTTTTCTGGTTCTTTGGTTATTGCAATATTTTCACGGATCACTTTGATAGCTGGAAAACTACGGTCGACACAAACGGCATGCTCCGCACCACGAGATACCGCTTCGATCGCTAAGCCCCCGCTCCCACTAAACAGATCCAGTACAACTCCTCCATCTAAATATTGCCCTAACATGTTAAAGATCGCCCCTTTTACTTTGTCTGTCGTGGGGCGAGTGTTATCTCCAGCAAGACTTTTTAATCTGCGGCCACCATATTCTCCGGCTACTACACGCATGCGTTTTTCCCTCCAAGATCTTCGTAAATACAAATATAGCACTGTTTCTATAAATAGCAATAAAAAAATGGCGGTGACTCAAGGCACCCCCACTTTTCTATTACACGTTTTCTGCCAATCGAATCATCGTATTTTTTTCTTCGATATCAAACCCTTCATCTTTCACTGGATAGGCTGCTGATGTACCAATTTTTTCAGCAAAATCCATTTCGACATCTGGTCGATAGGAAGCTTCAACTTGTCGAACAAAGTGAAACTGCTCGATTTTTGTTTTTTTGCTTTCGTATTCTTCTTCGTTCAAATACATGACCACGTATTTCATTTTGCGTGACACATAATGAACGAAGCCAAAACGACGCAAATTTTTTAGTTGACGTAGGCTGTAGACCCATACGATCAATCCTCGACGCTTCTGCATCGTAAAAGGCGTTTTATCCTCGTGCATGACAATTTCCTCCACAACTTGATTTTGATTGAAAAAAAGGACTTCCAGCATCCACTTTGACAGTTGGTGAAAAACACGTAGAAATCGCTACGGTCAGTTCATCCAGCAAACGCTGCAGCTGCGTTTCACTCCAGCGGTACTCGCTCACTTGCTCATTGAGATCCAGCTGTCGCTTAGCTGTGCGCATCGCACGCTTTTTCTCTTTGAAATCAGGGGCATATGCGCCGTACGCTTCAATTCTTTCAAAATCCAGCTTTTTTTCTAAAAACGTTCGCATCAATTCCTGAGCAACAGGATCTTGATGCATGGTTTGTTTCGCTATTTGATAGTTTCTACACGTTTCACTCGCTTTGATTGCCGTTACAAGTGAATCGATTTGATCTTCAATCTCGAAAAAGGCTTCATCGTAAATCATCTGATGTACTATCCTCGGTCCCTTCTACATCTTCTTGCACTAAGACTACCATATTTGCTTCAGAAAAAGCAATTCCTATCTTTTCTGATTGTTCATGGGTCAAACGTTCAGTAAATCTTGGGTTACTGAACCAAGATAAAATAGTAAAGGTTGGATCATAGACAGGCGCTTCAAAAATCGAAGCAGAAGCCTCTAACTCCTTCGCTGCTAATAACTCCTGCCACTCATCGTTCGTCAAAACAAAATTACTCGTTTTTTCCGAAGAAAGAGCACGTTGATAGGAATGGATGCGTTGAGAGGTCAAATGATCCGATAGATTATTCGTCAAATCCGCTAAAAGTCCGACCGCATCTTGATGCGTCTGGGTATCTTGTACAAAGCTTTCCAAACCGATTTGATTACGAAGCTTATCAATAATGACAAAGGCTAACGTCTCTTTTTCAAGATCAGCTTGTGCTTGGTCAATCGTTTGCGAAACTTGAAACAGCGGTCGTTCTCCTTCTGTCAAGGGATAGGGCGCTAACTTAAGCAGGGTCGTCTGATCCAAATAAGTGATCGCCTGCAGTTGAGCCGTCTCTTGATCAAAGAATAAAACAGCAAATGTCCCATTATCAAACGCTACTAAGGGTCGGTAGTTCATATCTTCTTCCATCAATTCAAAACTGATGGTGCGATCATTTTGTGTCAAGGTAAAATTTGGATAAATCATGGTCAGCTCAGTCAAGTCAGTCAAGGTCATGCCCATTGCAAAGGGCGCTAGGGAAGATCCCCCGGCGCCGATCACTTTGATTGCCTGCACACTCTCACCATCAGTATTGATCTCAACATATTGCTGATCGTCTAATTGATTGTAGACCCGAATTTCAAACTCGTAGCCCGAGCGATACGTTTGAACTGGAAGCCCGTAGATTTCTTCAAAATCAGAAACAGGCTCCCCAATCAATTCAGCTAATCCTTGGGCTGCGATTGGTTCGTAATTCATGGTCGTTGGTGCTTTGATTGGGTTCTCGATCGTCATTCTTGAATCTGAAGCGTTTTGCATGAATACTGGCTGCAAATACACGATTATCAGGGCTAGGACAAATAAGCCGCAAAATAATAATCCCCTTCGCTTCATCTGCTGATCGACTCCTTATTTTTCTTTGACTTCAATCAGAAGGTCTCCTGACTGGATTGGTTCCCCATCGGTCACGTAAACATGCTCAACTACACCAGAAAAGCGAGCTTCGACGGAAGTTTCCATCTTCATCGCTTCAGTGACCATCAACGTCTGTCCACGTGCTACTCGGTCACCTTTTTTGACTAATACTTCTAAAACTGAACCACTCATGGAGGCACCGATTTGTTCTTTGTTCGTTGGCTCTGCTTTGCGTTTTGTTTGAACAGAACTGATGATCGAACTATCTTTCACAACGATTTCTCGTCGTTGACCGTTCAAGTTAAAGAAGAGGGTCCGATTGCCTTCGATATCTGGTTCACCGATTTCATCGAGACGAATGATCAAAATTTTGCCTTTTTCTAATTCGACATTGATCGTTTCGCCTAAACGCATACCATTAAAGAAGGTTGGTGTATCAAGGACTTTTACATCGGCAAACTGCTCATACGCTTTTCGATAATCAAGGAAGACTTGCGGATACATCAAGTAGCTCAAGACTTCTTCGTGTTTTGGTTCATAGCCGATTTTTTCAGCTAGTTCTTGTTTCACTTCAGCAAAATCAACTGGTTTGGCAAAGGCTCCTGGACGTTCCGTAAAGGCTGGGCGTCCTTTTAAGATAATGCGTTGCAATTCTTTCGGGAAACCACCGACTGGCTGACCTAACTCGCCTTGGAAGAAGGTGATCACTGATTCTGGGAAACTCAATGTATCGCCTTTTTCAAAAATATCTTTTTCTGACAAGCCATTTTGTACCATGAAGAGCGCCATATCGCCCACGACTTTCGAAGAAGGTGTCACTTTCACGATGTCTCCAAACATCATATTGACTTCATGATACATTTCTTTGATTTCATCCCATTTTTCGCCTAAACCAACGGCTTTGGCTTGTTGCTGGAGATTGGTATATTGTCCTCCTGGCATCTCATGCTTGTACACTTCCGTTTGAGGGGCGTTCAAGCCATTTTCAAAGGAATGATAGTACATGCGGACATCTTCCCAATAGTGATTCAATTGTTGGATATTATCCACATTGATCTCTGGGCAACGCTCGCCGTTTAAAAGAGCATAATACAAACTACTCATACTTGGCTGACTCGTTGCGCCACTGATAGCTGACATAGCGACATCCACGATATCAACGCCAGCTTTGGTAGCTGCTGAGTAAGTGATAATCCCATTCCCGCTGGTATCATGCGTGTGCAGATGGATCGGTACATCGATCGTATCTTTTAACTCACTGATCAAACGATAAGCCGCTTGCGGTTTTAATAATCCAGCCATATCCTTGATCGCAATAATATGGGCACCAAGATTTTGCAATTCTTTTGCCATATCTTTGTAATATTGTACCGAATATTTTTGGCGGGATGGATCATTGATATCCCCTGTATAACAAATCGTCGCTTCTGCAATTTTCCCCGTATCACGAACAGCTTGGATACTTTTCTCCATTTGTGGGACCCAGTTCAAACTATCAAAGATTCGGAATACATCGATTCCTTGTGCCGCAGATTCTTTGATGAATTCTTCCAAAACATTGTCTGGATAATTGGAATACCCGACAGCGTTGGAGCCTCTAAACAACATTTGTAAGAGTGTATTCGGCATTTTTTTCCTGAACATCCGCAATCTTTCCCATGGATCTTCTGTTAAGAAACGGTATGCAACGTCAAAGGTTGCCCCACCCCACATTTCACTTGAGAACAATTGTGGTAGGCCAGCTTCCGTCATCGCGGCAATTTTCTTAAAGTCATGGGTTCTTACACGAGTTGCCAACAAACTTTGATGGGCATCTCGGAAGGTTGTATCCGTCAGTAAGACATTCTTTTGTTGACCGATCCATTCAACGACACCCTCGGCACCTTTCGTATCTAAAATATTTTTGGCGCTGACAAAATCAGGCGTTGCTTGGATGTGTTGTGGCATCCGTGGTTCATTGTAGAAAGGTTTCTTTTGTTTTTCGATTCCCGGGAATCCATTAATCGTGATTTCACCGATATACTTCATGGTTTTGTTTCCACGGTCACGAATCCGAGGGAAATTGAATAGTTCTGGCGTATTGTCGATAAAGGTGGTTTTGGCTTCCCCTGAACGAAAGGCTGGATGAGAAACAACATTACGCATAAAGAGAATGTTTGTTTTCACACCACGTACTCGGAATTCTTTCAGACAGCGCATCATTTTTTGAATTGCTTGGTCGAACGAAGCAGCATGCGTACAGACTTTTACAAGTAGCGAGTCGAAATAAGGGGTTACCACTGCACCGGCATAAGCATTTCCGACATCTAAACGAACCCCAAATCCACCCGGAGAGCGGTAGGTATCGATCTTACCAGTATCTGGCATAAAATTATTCGCTGGATCTTCTGTCGTCACGCGACATTGGATCGCAACACCCTCAAAGCGAATGTCTTTTTGTTCAGGAATTCCGATTTCTTTATGCAAGTCTTTGCCTTGTGCAATCAAAATTTGTGTCGTCACGATGTCTAAATTGGTGATCATTTCAGTGATCGTATGTTCCACTTGAACCCGTGGGTTTACTTCGATAAAGTAGAATTTGTCGCCCTCTACTAAAAATTCCACGGTTCCAGCATTGATATACCCGACATGCTTCATTAGTTGAACGGCTGCTTGGCATATTTTTTCCCGTTGTTCATCAGTCATTGACACACAAGGTGCCACCTCGACTACTTTTTGGTGGCGGCGCTGAACCGAGCAATCACGTTCAAATAAGTGAACGACGTTTCCGTGCGTATCTCCTAAAATTTGGACTTCAATATGTTTTGGATTACTAATGTATTTTTCAACGTAGACTTCATCGCTACCAAATGCCGCTTTGGCTTCACTTTTGGCACGTTCGTAGCCGTCTCTTGCTTCTTTTTCATCATGAGCGACACGCATGCCTCGCCCACCGCCCCCAAGGGCTGCTTTGATCATAATTGGATAATCATGTTCGTTTGCAAAAGCTAAAACGTCATCGATCGATGCAACTGGACCGTCAGAGCCAGGAATTGATTGAATCCCGGCCTCGATCGCTGCTGCTTTTGCTTTGATCTTGTCGCCAAAAATATCTAAATGATGGGTGGATGGTCCGATGAAAATCAAACCTTCTTCTTCACAGCGTTGAGCAAATCCCAGATTTTCTGATAAAAAGCCGTATCCAGGATGGATTCCTTCGGCACCGGCCTTTTTCGCCGTGCGAATGATATCTTCAATGTCTAAATACGCATCGATCGGACGTTTGCCTTTCCCCACTAAATACGCTTCGTCTGCTTTAAAGCGATGGACGGAGTATTCATCCTCCGCAGCATAAATTCCGACAGTTTTGATCCCAAGTTCCGCACATGCGCGGAAGACACGGATCGCGATTTCTCCACGATTGGCAACAAGAATTTTCTTCATCTAATCCACTCCATTCAATTGATCAATAATTCAAATAAACCTGTTTCCTCTTTTCTTCGGCACTGATATTTAACACAAAACCGATACAAATCGATAGCATCAGCAAGCTTGATCCACCTTGACTTAGAAATGGGAAAGTGATTCCCGTCAACGGGATCAAACCAGTGATTCCACCTAAGTTGATAAAAATCTGAGACATAAATAATGTCCCTATACCTATACACATCATGGAATTAAAGGGATCTCTTGAACGGATACCGACAAGAAAGATTCGTCCCACCATATAGAACAAAACACCTAAAATGATGATCGATGGAATCAGCCCTAATTCTTCCATAACGATCGAAAATATATAATCGGTGTGCGCTTCGTTTAAGAAGCCACGTTTTTGGATACTATTTCCAAGCCCGCGCCCGAACAGCCCACCGTTGAACATTGCGTAATACCCATTAACCATTTGATGACCTGTATCGTATTCATCAGCAAACGGGTTCAAAAAAGATGAAAAACGACTATAGACATAGTCGGGTAAAAGCTTACCACCGGTTAGATTCACAAACAAGACGATCAACATACTACCGATAATACCTGCCACACCTAATATTAAGGTATACAGGTAATTCAATCCGCTAGACAATAACACGACAAATGCCAGCAACATAACGATTACAGCATTCCCTAAGTCGGGATAAAGTGCCATGATCCCGGTGTAGACAAAAACGATTCCGATTGGACGCCAAACCGTTTTCCAAAATTCTTGTTGGATACCTTTTTGACGATAAGATAGCGTCACCGATAAAAACCAAATCACAATAAACTTTAAATACTCTGCTGGTTGAATGGAAAAGCCAGCAATCGATAACCAACCGAGTGCCCCATTTCTTCTTGGGAAAAAGAAGGCAGCGATCAATAAGAACAAGATGACGATCATGGCGATCTGGACAAATTTTTTGTTCCGAAAAACATCCGTTTTCATTTTATACATGACAGTGATCGCTATTAGGCTCACCAACCAAAATAATGTTTGATTGATGACGTAAGAAGCAGCTGTGGTCGGTTGTGTGGCGGTCATCGCAACGTAAGATGTGGAACTATAAACCATCATCAAGCCCGTGACACACATAACAATATATGGTAATAAAATACTATAATCTAATAAATGTCTTTTCTTTACTTTCTCTGGCAAGTTTATGCCTCCTTGCCGATGTCAGGTGTCCGCTGGTCCTCGTAGACCTCGCTATACAATTGGTTCAAATCTTTTTCAAGATCCGCCATCAATTGCTGCCCTGTTTGATTATCAACGATCCCCAAGCGGATCGCAAATGCCACTTGCCGTGATAGACCATACATCTGGGTATCAACCACTTCTTCAAATGCTTTGCATTGTGCGATACATAAACTATTTTCTTGGTTTCGGATCAGCTTTTTGATTCGTTCTGCGTCATCTCTCAGCAGATCAAGCGCTTTTGTAGAATCGATTTGCTCCATTCCGGTCCCCCCATTTCTTCGTTTCACCATTATAGCATATTCTTATTCGCTTTTGCATCCATAGATTGGATAGAAATACGGAAATAACGAACTTTAATGAGCATATATTCGAAAAGTTCGCTTTTTGATGATTATCATTCGTGTTTTGGAAATTTTATTCGTTTTATTTATATGATCCGTGCCCGATCTCGTGAAACAAAGACAAATAGTGAAACACTTTATAAAAAACATCCTTTACTAAAATTTAAGAAAAGCTATTCTATCAAGTATTCGAAAAAAATCGGTGCCTGCTTTTCCACAATTACGTTTTAAAAAAAGAACAGGTCCAAAAGTCCCTGTTCTTTCAACTCGCATGAAAAGAAAAATCGTTTACTTTGTTTCGTCGCCGATCTTGCCATCCCCATTGATGTCCTCATCGGAAAGACGTTCGACTTCTTTAATAAAACCTTCGCTCATCTCTTGATAATTTTGCTCACCAACGACCGCATCGTCAGGGATTTGATCGACATTTGCAAAAAACTCAATATGATTGTGTAGGTTTTCAAAGCGCATAGGAGCATCTCCGCCGTATTCGCCATCAAGGTTGATCATTAAACGATTGACCTGTTCTGGTGCGTCTACTTCAAGAAAAGATGTTTTCGTATAAATCAGACGACGATCGTTGATGTGTTTTCCACCATTCATCATTAAAGCAACTAAGTGGACGATCTCAAAAATATTGGCCGTTTTGACAATGATCAACGAAAATTTCCCATCGTCAAGCTTTGCATCAGGCGCAATCTGTTCAAAGCCCCCCACTGAATTCGTCAGCCCTAAAAAGAACATCGACGCTCCGCCAATGTATTCTCCGTCTTCATACTTTAGATGCATCTTGATTGGTTTGACACGAGGGAGTAATTCCGCTCCTTTTGCTAGATAAGCTAAGTAGCCAAAAACACTTTTCAGTTCAGAAGGAACATCGTAGGTCAATTCCGTTAAGTGCCCACCAGCAGCAATGTTGATAAAATACGTGTTGGGTGTTTTTCCGACATCCATTTTCACTGTCTGCTGCTTCAAAATCACTTCCGCAGCTGCTTTGATATCCGTACGGGGAATCTTTAGCGCTCGTGCGTAGTCATTGGTCGTGCCTCCAGGAATGATCGCCATTTTTGGTCGCTTTTCTAAAGGAGCGATCCCATTGACGACTTCATTGATCGTGCCATCCCCACCGGCAGCTACCACCAAATCAAAACCAGCTTCGCCGGCTCTTCTTGCTTCATCACGAGCGGAAAATGGCGCAGCGGTCGTGGCAAATGCACTCGCCTCATAACCGCCAGTTTCCAAAACATCTAAAATATCTGCTAAGTTTTTTCGAATCAATTCTTTCCCAGATGTCGGGTTGTAGATTACTCTTGCTCTTTTCATCGCTTGCCTCTTATCGCTTTGCTAGTTCTTCTTGCAACAGCTTATTCACAACGCCTGGATTCGCTTGTCCTTTGGTTGCTTTCATGATTTGACCAACTAAGAAACCGACTGCGCGGTCTTTTCCGTTTTTGAAGTCATCGACGGATTGTTGGTTATTATCTAATACTTCATTGATCATTGGTAGTAATTGCGCAGGATCTGATAATTGGATCAATCCTTTGGCTTTTACGACTTCTTCAGCGTCGCCGCCGTTTGTGATCAACTCTTTGAAGACTTTTTTCGCAATCTTCGAACTGATCGTGCCATCGGCGATCAAACGAATCATTCCCGCTAAATTGTCTGGGGTTAATTTCGTTTCTGGCAGTTCCAATTTCTCGCTGTTCAGATACGCTGAAACTTCACCCATCAACCAGTTAGAAGCTTGTTTAGGATCAGCACCAGCATCGATGGTTTTTTCAAAGAAATCGGACATTTCTTTTGATAAAGTCAAGACCATTGCATCATATTCTGGTAAGCCCAATTCAGAGATGTAACGGGCACGACGTTTTTGCGGCATTTCTGGCAAGCTTTGACGTACACGTTCGATCCATTCATCATCGATCACAAACCGTGGGATATCTGGTTCTGGGAAGTAACGATAATCAGAAGAACCTTCTTTGACACGCATCAATAAGGTTTTGCTGGTTGCTTCATCAAAACGTCGAGTTTCTTGTTGGATCTCGCCTCCAGAAAGCAATACTTTGGCTTGGCGTTTTTCTTCAAATGCCAACCCTTTTTTCACGAAGGACATAGAGTTTAAGTTTTTCAGTTCTGTTTTTGTTCCGAATTGTTCTTGGCCGTAAGGTCGCAACGAAATATTCGCATCACAACGCATGGAACCTTCTTCCATCTTCACATCGGATACTTCTGTAAACAAGATGATTGAACGCAACGCTTCTAGATACGCATATGCTTCTTCTGGTGAACGCATATCCGCTTCGGAAACGATCTCGATCAAAGGGGTTCCTTGACGATTTAGATCAACATAAGAATAACCGCCTTTGCCGTGCATGTTTTTCCCAGCATCTTCTTCCAAATGAACTCGCTCGATGCGAATCTTTTTCTTTTTGCCTTCCACTTCGATCTCGATCCACCCATCATGACCGATCGGTTGATCGAATTGCGAAATTTGATACGCTTTTGGATTGTCGGGATAGAAATAGTTTTTGCGGTCGAAATGCGTTTCTTTTGAGATTTCACAATTCAGCGCAAGCGCAGCTTTCATCCCAAATTCGATAGCCGCTTTGTTCATTACTGGTAAAACACCTGGATAGCCCCAGTCGATCACATTCGTGTTGCTATTTGGTTCAGCGCCAAAGTGAGCAGGTGCTGGAGAAAAAATCTTTGATTCTGTTTTTAATTCTACGTGGACTTCAAGCCCAATGACTGTTTCGAAGTTCATGCCTTATCCCCTCCTAAAATCACTGGTTTTTTCGTGTGGAAATCAGTTGCTTGTTCAAAGGCATAAGCCGCTTTATACATGGTTGCTTCATCAAAATGTTTCCCAATGATCTGCAAGCCGACTGGCAGTCCTTCAGAAAAACCTGCTGGGATCGACATCCCTGGCAGTCCTGCTAAGTTCACAGGAATGGTTAAAATATCATTCAAGTACATGGTGATCGGATCATTGATGTTTTCTCCAATACCAAATGCTACCGTTGGGGAAGCTGGGCCAATGATCAAGTCGTATTGGCTGAAGACCTTATCGAAATCTTGTTTGATCAACGTCCGTACTTGACCGGCTTTTTTGAAGTAGGCATCGTAGTAGCCAGCACTTAGTGAAAACGTACCTAACATGATCCGGCGTTTTACTTCTTCCCCGAATCCTTCACTGCGAGAATTGACATAGACATCTTCTAGATTGCTGACATTTTCTGAACGGAAACCATAACGAATACCGTCAAAACGTTGCAAATTAGAACTTGCTTCAGAAGAAGCGATGATATAGTAAACGGCTACCCCGTATTTTGAGTGTGGCAAGCTGACTTCTTCCACAGTCGCTCCTAACTCACGGAAAGTGTCCGCTGCTTTTAAGATTGCTTCTCGAACGCCTGCTTGGATCCCTTCACCTAAGTATTCTTTTGGCAAAGCGACTTTCATACCTTTGATATCACCCGTCAAACCTGCTGTAAAATCAGGAACAGCAGCGCCTGCTGACGTACTATCTTTCGCATCAAACCCACTGATGGCATTTAATGCAAAGGCATTGTCTTTCACACCACGCGTCATCGGACCAATTTGATCTAAAGATGATGCAAACGCGATCAGACCAAAACGAGAAACCCGTCCGTAGGTTGGCTTCATCCCGACGATCCCATTGAAAGCTGCTGGTTGACGAATCGAACCACCCGTATCGCTACCTAATGATAGGGGAACTTGTCCAGCTGCAACGGCAGCTGCCGAGCCACCTGATGAACCACCAGGTACTTTTGTTTCGTCCCAAGCGTTTTTCGTTTTCTTAAAGAACGACGTTTCGGTACTTGCGCCCATGGCAAATTCATCCATATTTAACTTACCAACTGGAATCATGTCTGCTTGGTAAACTTTGTCCATAACGGTCGCATCGTAAATTGGATCAAAATTACCTAAGATTTTTGAAGCAGCTGTTGTCCGCAAATCTTTGGTAACGATGTTGTCTTTGATTCCGATTGGAATTCCCGCCAACACATTGCTTTCAGTGATGCCTTTTTGATCGATGGCTTGTGCCAATTCCTGCGCTTTTTCTTCATTCAACGCTAGAAACGCATCGACTTTCGGCTCTGTTTCTTTAATGCGAGCAAAGGTTTCGCTCGTTAAGTCTGTTGCAGTAATTTCCTTTGACACTAATAAGCTGTGTAATTCTTCTAAGCTTTTTTTATATAATTCAGTCATTAGGCACCCGCCTCCCCATTATCAATGATTGCAGGCACTTTGATAAAGCCTTCTTCGGATTCTGGAACATTTTTCATTAATTCATCACGGTCCCAGCCGCCGGTCGTTACATCTTCACGCATCACGTTAATCGTTTCTGCGACATTCGATGTGAATGGTACTCCTGTGGTGTCCACTTCTTCAAGTGTTTCAACCATATCAATAATTTTCCCTAGCTGAGAGGTAAACTCATGTAATTCATCGTCTGAGAATGAAAGTTTTGCTAGTTTGGCAACGTGTTTGACTTGTTCTTCGCTGATCGCCATAAAATCCTCCTCTTTCTCGTATCCGTAATCTACGTTTACGTTTTTCCAATGTATTGTATCATTTTTTTAACAAATCATGAAATAGAATTTGAAAATTATCAAATATAATTGTAAATAAAAGCAGAAATCATTTCTTTCCTCGTAGTGCAGGGAAGAAATGATTTCAATTAGACAAGAAAAAACAACTGCTTCTCGTCTGTGACAATGCTTAAAGGTTATTGATCTGCCGAATGACTGCCTTCGATCGCAGCCACCATTTGAGCTTCATCCCAAACAGTGACACCTAGGGATTGTGCTTTGGTCAGTTTGCTGCCTGCCTCTTCCCCAGTAACAACGATGTCGGTCTTTTTCGATACACTCCCTGTTACCTTCCCACCGAGATTTTCAATTCGTTCCTTGGCTTCTTCACGAGTGAAGTGACTTAATTTTCCTGTTAAAACGACGGTTTTCTCTTTAAATGGTGATTCGACGTCTTCCAACTGTTCATTTCTAAGCCCCAAATAAGCAAAGTTGACACCCGCTCTTTCAAGTTCATCTAACAGGTCGTGAACTTCTTGATTGTCAAAATACGTGACTACACTTTCAGCAATCGTTGCGCCGATAGCTTCTAGCGAAATGATTTCTTCTTCCTTGGCTTTGCTGAGCGCCCGCAGATCACCGAAATGTTCTGCTAAAATCCGAGCCGCTTTCGCACCGACATGACGGATGCCTAGCCCAAAAATCAAACGTTCAACCGAATTTCCTTTACTTTGATGAATCGCCCGCAACAGGTTATTGGCTGATTTCTCTTTGATTTTATCAAGGGTCAACAATTGTTCTTCTGTTAAAAAGTACAAGTCGGCCACATCTTTAACTAAGGATTTATCGAACATTTGCTCTAAAACACGGGGCCCTAAACCGTCAATGTTCATAGCATTCCGTGAAACGAAATGGCTGAGTCCTTCTTTGATCTGTGCTGGACACTTTGGATTGATACAACGCAAGGCAACTTCTTCATCTAAATGGATCAGCTCACTCCCACATTCGGGACAATGTGTAGGCGATTCAAAGGGTTGACTTGCCTCTGTGCGTTTTTCTTCCAAGACTTTCGCAACCTCTGGAATAATGTCCCCCGCCTTATAGATGATGACCGAATCGCCAATGCGGATGTCTTTCATTTTAATGAAATCTACATTATGGAGACTGGCACGGCTGACCGTCGTTCCAGCAACACGAACAGGGGTCATAACAGCGGTCGGTGTCACAACACCCGTCCGTCCCACGGTCCATTCGATCGTTTCGATCACTGTTTCCGCTTCTTCCGGTGGAAACTTATATGCCGCCGCCCATCGGGGTGCTTTTACGGTAAAGCCTAGCGCATCTTGATCTTTGAAATTATTGACTTTGATGACTACGCCGTCAATCTCATAGGGAAGCTCACTGCGCTTGTCATGAAACTCTTCGATATATGCCCAAACCTCATCGATGGTATGACACACTCTGCGTTCGTGATTTGTACGAAAGCCTAATTGATCCAGTTCATTCAATGCTGAAAATTGATCATTGGCTTCAATTGGTCCAAAGTCAGCTAGTGTGTACAAGAAGGTGCTTAAGTTTCTTTGGGCTGCGATCCGTGTGTCTAATTGTCGCAAGCTTCCAGCCGCTGCGTTTCTAGGATTGGCAAAAACTTCCGCCCCTTCTTCTTCTCGCTGTTGATTCAATTTCAAAAACGAAGCCTTTGGCATATAGCATTCGCCACGAACTTCCAACGAGATCGGTTCTTTTAATTTCAGTGGAATCGATTTGACGGTCTTTAGGTTTTCTGTAATGTTTTCACCTACCGTACCATCTCCTCGAGTTGCTCCCCGAACAAAGCGCCCTTCTTCATATTTCAAGGAAATTGACAATCCATCGATCTTTAACTCGCAGACATAATCTACCGCTTTCCCCAGTGCTTTTTGAACACGGGCATCAAAAGCCACGATTCCTTCTTTGTCAAAGACATCGTTCAGGCTATACAGCGGAATATCATGCGTGACCTTTTCAAAGCCAGGTAAAATGATACCGCCTACTCGTTGGGTGGGTGAGTCTTCGGTTACTAGCTGCGGATAATTGGTTTCAATTTCAACCAGTTCTGCATATAGCTGATCATAGAGATAATCTTCCACGGAAGGCTGATCTTTTACATAGTATTCGTAAGCATACTGATTTAATTGTGTGCGCAGCTCTTCTGCTCGTGATTGGATTTCTTTTGAAGGGACATCCATCCTAATATCCTCCTTATTTTTCAACTTTTTCAATCGGCGCAAAGGCCGCCAACAATCGTTTGACGCCTTGTTGTGGGAACGCCACATCTAATTCAACATCTTGCGCGCTGCCAGTCGTCCGAACGACGGTACCGATTCCCCATTTTTTATGTTGAACTTTCTCGCCTACTTGCCAAGTATTACCAGCTGCAGAAGTCTGTTGTTTAGAAGCGACGGTCGTTTGACGCGGTTGTGTATAGCTCGGTTTGAACACTTTTGGTTGAAACGGTGCAGCAGCTTTCGGCTGTGAACGCTCGCCTAATGATTGCAGCAGATCTTGTTCGATCTCTTCGATAAACCGAGACGGACGATTGTATTGGGTCCGACCGTATAATGTTCTGGAAAAAGCGTTGGTCATAAAGAGCTCTTCCTCGGCACGAGTGATTCCCACGTAAGCAAGGCGCCGTTCTTCTTCGAGCTCGCTTTCTTCCATTAAGGCACGAGAAAGCGGGAAGATATTTTCTTCCAACCCAATCAAAAATACCACTGGAAACTCTAGTCCTTTTGCAGCATGCAAGGTCATCAAAGTCACTTGACTACTTTCTTCTTCATAACTATCGACGTCTGACAATAAAGCTAAGTCATTTAAGAAAACACTCAACTTCTCATCTGGTGCATCTGCATCGTCTTCGTTTTGCGCCTCAAATCGTTTGTCGAATTCTTGGGTAACCGATAAAAATTCTTCCAAGTTTTCAAGTCTAGCTTGTGCTTCTAAATTATTCTGGTTGACTAACTCTTGACGATAACCCGTTTTTTCTAATATTTCTTTCGTCAGTTCGGTTACTGATAGGTAAGGAACCATCTGGGCGAAGCCATCCATCATCATCCCAAAGCTCCCTAATTCTTTGCCAGCCTTTCCAGAAATATTCGCTAACTCGACGTTCATGGCTGCTTCTAACAATGACCATTCATGAAGATTCGCAAACGCTCGTAGTTTCTCGACGGATGTCTCACCGATCCCACGTTTTGGTACATTGATGATACGCTCTAAGCTGATGGAATCTCGCGGATTGGCGATCGCCGATAAATAGGCCAAAATATCACGGATTTCTTTGCGGTCATAGAATTTTCTGCCGCCGACCATCGTATAAGGAACGTTGGCTTTTAAAAGCATTTCTTCAATGATCCGTGACTGGGCATTGGTCCGATACAATATCGCAAAATCACCGAATTTACGGTTCTTTTCTGCAATTTGTTTTTGCATTTCACTGACGATAAATCGCGCTTCATCTCGTTCACTATCCCCGCGATAATAAGTGATCTTTTCCCCATCATGATTTTCTGTCCATAGATTTTTATCTGGACGGTTGCGGTTATTTTTGATTACTTGGTTTGCCGCATTTAAAATCGTTTGCGTTGAACGATAGTTTTGCTCTAACAAAATCGTTGCGGCATCTGGATAGTCCTTTTCAAAGTCTAAAATATTTTGCATGTTGGCACCACGCCAACCGTAAATACTTTGGTCCGCATCCCCAACAACACAAAGATTTCGAAAACGAGCGGCCAATAAATTGACCAGCGTGTATTGGGCGTGGTTGGTATCTTGGTATTCATCGACATGGATATAGTGGAATTTCCGTTGATAAAATTGCAGCGCATCTTCATTGTCTTGGAAGAGGCGGATCGTATTCATGATTAAATCATCGAAGTCCATGCATTGATTGTTTCGCAGCTCTTTTTGATATTTTTCATAGCAACGACCTACGATCTGCTCAAATAGACTACCTTCCATGGCTTGGTAAGCTTCAGGTGTCAACAGCTCGTTCTTTGCATGAGAGATCGTTCCCAAAATAGAACGAGGATCATATTTTTTGGGATCGATATTCAATTCTTTTAATACCCGTTTCATCAGTGTATTTTGCTCAGAAGAGTCAATGATGGTAAAATTCTTCGAATAGCCAATACGATCAACGTCCCTGCGCAAGATTCTGACACACATCGAGTGGAAGGTTGAAACCCAAACGTCTTCTCCACCCGATCCTAATAGTTGACTGACCCGTTCCTTCATTTCACGTGCCGCTTTATTGGTAAATGTGATGGCTAAAATATTCCATGGATTCACATTTTTTTCTTCTATTAAATAGGCGATTCGGTGGGTTAGGACACGGGTCTTCCCGCTTCCTGCACCTGCCATCAGCAGCAACGGTCCTTCCGTATGCATAACGGCTTCTTTTTGCCGTGGGTTCATGCGTTCAAGTAATTCACTTTTGGATGACATGATTTTAAACATCCTTTCTTTCTCAATCTTCTCAATTATAGCATTATCCGGGAAAGGGGAAAACCGAACGCTTTGAAAACTTTTAATTAAAAGCGCTTTGATTTTTTCCCTTACGATTCATGCGATTTTTCAAGAGAAAGCAGGCTTGGTTTGTTTACATAATAAAAAGGCTGTAAACCTACCAGCCTTTTTATTCGTTTGAAGATTTTGGTTAACTAAAGTACTTCTCTACTAGTTTTTCATTTACATAAATCGAGACTTGCCCATCATTGACCGGGAAAACACCTTTTCCGGTATCATCTAAAACAACTTTCGCTTCATTGTTTCTCAATATATCCACGAATGTCTCTCCACCATGGATCGCACTGATAGTCATTTCTTTTTCCGCTCCTTGGGCATTGGTCATCACGACCGCTAATCCAGAAAGCTCATGTTCATAATCGCCAGTTAATACCCAGCCAATGCAATTAGGATCATCGAAATAATCGACTTGATTCCCGAATGCAAGCTTCTCCCGAAGTTTCAGCATATGGACCAGCGCATCCCCGACAGGGGCGATTTCTTGCGCGGGAATCCCAAATAAATCCCCCCAGAAAACTACTGGTACGCCAGCTTTACGTAAAAGGATCAATGAATAGGCATGGACTTTGAACCATCCGTCTATCCAAGATTGTAAACTTTGCCCAACCTGCGTGTCATGATTATCCACAAAAGTCACTGCATAATCTTCGCGAGCGGCGGTCAACGTACCTGCAAAAATTTGGCTCATATCGTATTCGCCATTTGAGTGAGATGCTTCATATAAATTGTAGTGCAATGGCACATCAAATAAATAAATCAAATTTCCTGAAGAATCCAAATACTCTTCTAATTTTGGCAGATCCCCTGACCAATATTCTCCGACAACAAATAGTGGTTTGCCTTTTTCCTCGCGTCGGTTTAAAATCCAATCCGCGTAATAGTTGAACTCAATGTGTTTGACCGCATCTAGTCGATACCCGTCAACGCCGGTCAGTTCTTGGTACCATTGGCCCCATTTATTGAGTTGTTCCACTGTTTCGGGATTTTCCATGTCCAAATCACAACCCATTAAGTAGTCGTAATTGCCCATCTCATCATCCACTTGGTTTTCCCAGCCCTTATCAGCGAAGTTAAAAATCCCGTGGTCTTTGTTGCGGTCATCATAATCGACACCAGAAAAATTATGCCACGTCCAAACGTAATCATTGTACGTCCCCTGACGTCCTGGGAAAGTGAACTTGGTCCAAGCTTCGATTTCTTCCTCATCACTGATCGGTTCATTACGGTTTTCGGTATTGTATTTAACCGCTGGAACGACTTCTTTTTCATCGGCACCAATCAAGTGATTGAAAACGATGTCGGCATAAACCTCTATTCCTTGTTCTTGCAGTGCTTTGATGGCTTCTAGGTATTCATCCTTTGTCCCATATTTTGTTGGCACCGACCCCTTTTGATCGAATTCGCCTAGATCATAATAATCATAGACACCATACCCAACGTCTTCGGACCCAGCTGTCCCTTTATAGGCAGGCGGCAGCCAAATTGCGGTAAATCCATACTCTTTGATTTCTTTACTCATTTCTTTCAATTTGTTCCAGTGCTGGCTATCTGCCGGCAGGTCCCATTCGAACCCTTGTAAAATGACTTTGTTATTCATTTATTTATCCCCCCTTACTTCAATTAAGCCAAATAATAGTAAAAATTGTCAAATATAAGGATAGCTATTAAATCAAAATGACGGTTATCATGACCGTTTATGACCGATTCCATTTATTGACGCTTTCATTTTGAATGTTTTTTACTGTTTATGATTGATTTTGAACGAATCATATGGTATCATGGCAGGTGAAGAGGTGATGAAAATGCTTACAGAGGAGCGTCATCAAGCGATTTTGGCACGATTGGAACAAGAAGAGATCGTCAAGGTCAGTGAACTGATTCAACTGTTAGATGCTTCAGAATCAACGATCCGTCGAGACCTGCAAGAGTTGGAAGACAAAGGATTTTTAGTCAGAATTCACGGTGGAGCCAAGAAAAGTCAGCAATTAGGCTTCGAACCAAACATGTCAGAAAAAACGGCGAAGTTTCAAACGGAAAAGCAAAAGATAGCAAGAGCAGCTGCCCAGACGATCAAAAATGGTGAAGTCATTTACTTAGATGCTGGCACAACGACCCTCGAAATGATTCCTTTCCTATCGGCTATCACAGGCCTTAAGGTGGTCACAAACTCCGTCAAACACGCTTCCCTATTGATCGATCACGGGATCGACACCATGATTTTAGGGGGAACCATTAAGATATCGACGAACGCTGTGTTAGGGATCAATGCTGGTGAGCAACTGCGAAAACTACGCTTTAATCGTTGCTTTATGGGCATGAACGGGGCTCATTCTGAGGCTGGATTCACAACACCTGATCCTGAAGAAGCCCTGATCAAGCAGATCGCTTTAGAGCACAGTCAACAAGCCTATGTCTTGCTAGACCATTCCAAATTTCAGCAAACGACTTTTGCTCAAGTTGCCTTTATCGAAGGTGCGACGATCATCACCGATTATTGCCCAAAAAACTATTTAGCGAAATTCAGAGCAAAAACAACCATTATGGAGGTAATACAATGATTTACACAGTAACACTCAATCCATCGATCGACTTTATCGTCCATGTCGATCATTTGGAAATCGGCGCCCTTAATCGAATGAAACAAGACTTTAAACTACCTGGCGGCAAAGGAATCAATGTCTCACGGATTTTGAAACGCATCGACATCGCCTCGACTGCCCTTGGTTTCGTTGGCGGATTTACTGGTCGTTTTATTGAAGAGTGGCTGACCAAAGAGGAAATCCGCAGCAACTTTACCCAAGTCGCTGCGGACACACGAATCAATATCAAACTAAAATCCGGCGAAGAAACAGAAATCAACGGTCTTGGTCCAGTCATTCGCCAGCAAGAAATTGCTGAATTGAAACACCAATTA
Source organism: Enterococcus sp. 6D12_DIV0197 (assembly GCF_002174385.1). Lineage (NCBI taxonomy): Bacteria > Bacillati > Bacillota > Bacilli > Lactobacillales > Enterococcaceae > Enterococcus > Enterococcus sp. 6D12_DIV0197. Next base: position 1,967,274 of record NZ_NIBN01000001.1, on the reverse strand, counting down.
GCCACTCTTTCTGCCGAAGACATCGTCATCCTATCAGGAAGTAAACCAGCTGGTCTTCCAACCGACTTTTATAAAGAATTGATCAAAATCGTTAAAGAAGCGGGTGCGGAATTTGTCATTGATACGACCGGCGCGGAACTTTTTGATGCTTTATCCGATCAGCCTTTGCTGATCAAACCAAATAATCATGAATTAGCCGAACTTTATGAAACTTCTTTTTCAACAATCGAAGATATTTTGCCTTATGGTCAAAGAATGCTAAAGGATGGCGCTAAAAATGTCATTGTCTCTCTAGGCGGCGATGGCGCCCTGCTCTTTACTGGCAATGAGATCTATCGATCCAATGTTTTGAAACGACCTTTGAAAAATTCAGTTGGCGCTGGAGATTCCATGATTGCTGGATTCATTGGGCGTTATGCAAAGACCAAAGATGTGGTTGAAGCATTCAAATGGGGAGTCGCTTGTGGCAGTGCCACTGCGTTTTCAGATGATTTAGCTGAGGCGTCATTTATCGAAGAATTACTACCGGAAGTCATAATTGAACAAGTGAATCTATAGGAGGATGGAAAAAATGAAAATCAATGAGTTGATGCTGAAAGAGTCCATGATCATGGACTTACAAGCAACAGACAAAAAAGGTGCCATTGATGAAATGGTAGCAAAATTATATGCTGTCGGACGAATTTCAGATATCGAGGTCTACAAAGAAGGAATTCTTGCCCGAGAAGCTCAAACATCAACAGGGCTAGGTGACGGCATCGCAATGCCTCATGCCAAAAACAGTGCGGTCAAAGAAGCGACGGTCTTATTCGCAAAAAGTAATGCGGGTGTTGACTATGAGGCGTTAGATGGACAACCAACGTACCTCTTCTTTATGATCGCAGCACCAGAAGGAGCAAATGATACTCATTTACAAGCATTAGCAGCGCTATCTCGCTTGTTGATCGATCCGGATTTCGTTGCTAAATTAAAAACAGCGACGACTGCTGATCAAGTACAGCAACTTTTCTCAGAAGCTGAGGCACAGCAAGAAGCCGATGCTTTAGCAGAAGAAGCGGCAAACCAAGAAGCAGCACCCGCTAGCGAACGTCCCTATATCGTCGCAGTTACAGCTTGCCCGACAGGAATCGCCCATACCTACATGGCAGAAGATGCTTTGAAAAAGAAAGCCAAAGAGCTGGGTGTTGACATCAAAGTCGAAACAAATGGTTCAGAAGGAATCAAAAATCGTCTAACAGAAGCTGATATCGCCCGAGCTACTGGTGTAATCGTAGCTGCTGATAAAAAAGTAGAAATGGATCGCTTTGACGGCAAACATTTAGTAAACCGTCCTGTCAGTGATGGTATCCGTAAAACCGAGCAATTAATCAATGAAGCAATGAGCGGTACTGCTCCTGTTTTTCATGGTAGCGGCCAAGCTTCTGATAAAGAGGACGCTTCTGCTGATGGTTCAGTCGGTCAACGAATCTATAAAGATTTGATGAATGGTGTTTCTCATATGCTGCCATTTGTTATTGCCGGTGGAATCATGATCGCTATTTCCTTCATGGTGGACCAGTTCATGGGTGTCCCTCAAGATGCCTTGAGTCAATTAGGAAACTACAACCAAGCAGCTTCTTGGTTCAATCAAATCGGTAGCGCGGCATTTGGTTTTATGCTACCTGTCTTAGCTGGATTTATCGCTTCAAGTATCAGTGACCGACCTGGATTGATCGTCGGTTTTGCAGCAGGTGCGTTAGCAAATACAGGTGGTGCTGGTTTCTTAGGTGCCTTGATCGGCGGTTTCTTAGCTGGTTACGTCATCAAGTTCTTACGTTCATTATTCAAAGGCTTACCAAAATCATTAGAAGGAATCAAAACGATCCTCTTCTACCCTGTTTTCGGCCTATTGATCACTGGCTTCTTGATGTTACTGATCAACGTGCCAATGAAAGCTATCAACGACGGTTTGAACAGCTTCTTGACTGGCTTAAGTGGTACCAACGCAGCTTTACTTGGCGCTTTGTTAGCAGCGATGATGGCAGCCGATCTAGGCGGCCCAATCAACAAAGCCGCTTATGTTTTTGGTACTGCAACATTGGCAACGACCGTTGCTGAAGGTGGTAGCGTCGTGATGGCATCTGTAATGGCGGGCGGAATGGTTCCTCCATTAGCAATCTTTGTCGCAACGTTATTGTTCAAAAACAAATTTACAAAAAACCAAAAAGAAGCAGGTTTGACAAATATCGTCATGGGGCTGTCCTTCGTCACAGAAGGTGCGATTCCATTTGCAGCAGCAGATCCACTGCGAGCGATCCCAAGCTTTATCGTCGGTTCTGCCCTGACTGGTGCACTTGTCGGTGCCTTTGATATCCAATTGATGGCGCCACATGGTGGGATCTTCGTTGTCCTATTATTATCTAAACCAATTTTGTTCTTGCTATTCATCTTGATCGGTGCGATCGTTTCTGGCGTCGTATTCGGTTTGTTGAAAAAAGCGCCTGAGCAAACAGCTTAATTGAAAAGACCCACAAGATCCTCGTGATCTTGCGGGTCTTTTTCATTCTTGATTGGTAAAAAGCTGCTGCTCGACTAGCTTTTGGGTGTTCATAAAATACACTCGTAGTTTTTTCCCATCCTTCTTTAGATTGACCCATGTATATTTGCGCGTGCGGTGCAGATAGCCAAAATGAACATCAGGCATGGCCGCTTTCAAAGCATCTAGCGGTAAGTGCTTCAAAGCAGTCTCCGGCAAATAAAATTGCAGGCAAGCAGTATAGTCTTTAAAACGATCCTCTGAATATTCAATCTCAAGATGGCTACGAATATAGAATGAATAAGCCTCTACTCCATCGTCTATCGTTAGATCTGGCTTTAATACGATATAATCCATCATGCGCAACCGCTCTTGATCCACCCAAGGAAAATACGCTTGGGCATTCAAATACCCTTTCACTCTCCGCTCTTGATACTCTTCGTTCACGAGGTCGAAGCTTCTGGTGACAAAATGTGTCGCGCTTCGTTTTGTTGTTGGCTGCAGTCGATCATTTTGGTATTGGATGGTTTGGATCAAGTGATCGCCAAAGGCATATTCAATATATGGTTCTCTCAAAATACCGACCCCGTTATCCCAAGTCAATTGATCGATTCCAGTTTGATCGCGAAACAATCGCTGGTAGGATAGATTCAATTCGTGATCCCACTGGAAAGGATCTCGATACAATTCCACCATCACAACCCCTTGGTCTCTTACCTGCACTTGCTCCACCTGCTGCGCATCAGTAATGATCACCTGAGGAATGATATGCGCGTAGAATGCCGAAAAGTACATGCGCCAGCAAGAAGTCAGTGTATAGCCATTGTAAAAGACGTCGTAACCAGAAAACTGATTGCAGTCGATGACGATTTCTTGTTCAAAATTTTTCCGCTTCGGTAACGCGTTGATTTCAGCAATCGATTGAAAATTTTGCCTTTTCTCGATTCCCTCGACGTTATGCATCAAGTACTCATCATATGAACGCAAATAGCCGAACAAGCCATCTCTTTGCATCGTTTCATCGAAGTAACTTAAAATCACGGGTTTTTGCGTGGAAAATACGTCTTTCGTAAACAGGTGCCGTTGTAAAACAGCCTCTTGAATGATATGGATACTGGACTCATTTTGGCCGTCCGTCACAATCAATTCCGTATTGATTTTTTCAGGGGCGCTATGCAGTAGTTGACTGACCTCATCCAAATCATAAGGTTTCTTTGCTTGCTGATTGTAGTAGTATTCCGTCGGCTGATAGCTAAGACGAACCAAAGCGAACCAATTTTCAATCAACAAACGCAACTGTGCTGCTTCCATTTGGGTTGATTGTAGAAAGCCATAGATTTTTTCAGTTTTGATCATCGCTACCCCTCTTTTCTATCCCCTTTCTTTAATTATAGTAAAGGGGGAAACGATTGAACACTATTTCGCTTTTTTTTGATGAAATCTACCACCGTTCGTGGTAAACTTAAGGCGCTTGGAGGTGAACCTATGGGCTTAAAATTCCAACGAGAAGACTCGCTAGATAAAATGTTTGATGATTTTGCCTTTCTTCCCGATAACGACAAAGACAAGAAAAAGCAGGAAAACGATATTGAGCGTTTCTTGAAAAACGAATCTGATGAAAAGAAAAAAACACAACCTAAAGATAGTAAGAAAGCAGACTAATAAAAAAGGCAAAGGACGCGTCAGTCCCTTGCCTTTTTTTACTTGTCGAAATAGAAAATGAGCCACTGAAGCTACATAAGTTCAACGATCAGAATCATCATCTAGAGGTTTTCTTATAGCTCTTCATACAACATGCTTTGACGTAATCGCACCAAGCCAATGGTCAACAAGCAAAGAATAAAAAAGATGGTTGCTAAGATCGTCATCACGAAGATCACCACAAAAATCGGTGAGCTTGTAAAACGAATCATTGGTTCAAAGATAGTGGTTTTAATCAAATCAGGGATCTCAGAGACTAAGAGTTGTTGAATCGCTTGGTTAAAATCTTCCGTTGATGAATTTGCGGGCAAAACAGCCATAAAACTCCCTACACCATAATTTGCGACCCCAATCCAAGCAAATGCGACATTTGCTAGAGCGAGCCAGCCAACGCCAAGATTACCGACAACGATCGAACCGATCGCAAGATTGCCAATCCCAACTAATAAGCCAAAGCAGAGATTCCCTATTGCAATGACACCGATACTGACTGTCCCAATTCCCAACATTCCGAAGGACAATAAGCCAATCGATAAAAAGCCTAAACTGACAACCCCCAAAGCAATAATCCCTTTGGCTTTGACACCAAGGCTAAACCAGCCGCTGGCAGTTGGTAGCTCTTTGATCAGCACAAAAAACGCTCGAACACTCGTCACTTGATTCAGTAATAAGAATAAATTGGGAATCAAAATGTGCATTAACGGAAGCCGCAGAACCGTCCGTTCACTTTTGTATTCATAATAGTAGGTTTCTTTCTTTTCTTTTAATAGGTCTTCCACTGGTGTGCCTAATAAATCGGCTAGACGGACCAATGTCTCGATGTCTGGCAACCCATTTCCTCGTTCCCATTTTGAAATGGCTTTATCAGAAACAAATAACCTCGCAGCTAATTCCTTCTGTGTTAAATTATATCTTGATCGATACTCTTTTAATTTTTTACTTAATGATTCATGCATTCGACCACACCTCCTTGTTACAAGTTTAACAAATAACAAGGTGATTTTCGCTAAAATGGAGCAAATTCAGCACTCTACGCTGCGTAGAATAGCTTAAATCAGCTGATTTCCACTGTAAAATGAGAAAAACCGAAGCAAAGGACTTTCTTGCTTCGGTTTCCTAAATGATACTTATTTTATTGCTGCTTCAATCGCTTTCCACGCTTCTTCTTTTCCTTGTTTGGTAATGGAAGAAAAGAGGATAAACGTATCTGCTGGATCAAAGGATAATGCTTTTTTTATCATGCTTTCATGCTTGTTCCATTTCCCGCGAGGGATTTTGTCTGCTTTGGTGGCGACCACGATCACTGGAATCTCGTAGTATTTCAAAAACTCATACATTTGAATATCTTCTTGTGAGGGGGCATGACGTAAATCAACAAGAGATACGACTGCACGCAGCTGCTCTCTTTGTTCAAGATATGTCTCAATCATTTTCCCCCATTTCGCTCGCTCTGTTTTCGATACTTTTGCATAGCCGTAGCCGGGGACATCGACAAAATGCAGCGTATTTTCAATCAAATAAAAGTTCAGCGTTTGCGTCTTCCCAGGTTTTGATGAGGTACGGGCTAAATTTTTACGATTGATCAATGTATTGATGAAGGATGACTTTCCGACATTTGAGCGGCCTGCTAAGGCAATCTCCGGTAAAGGTGTAGCTGGATATTGTGCTGGAGAAACGGCACTGATGACGATTTCAGCATCATGTACTTTCATCGAATCGCTCCTTTCTATTTTTTCAAAAAGAAAGCCGGATAGCAATGAAACTATCCGACTTGGTCTCGATTAGACTGCTTTTTTGGTCTCTTCATTGTAAATGATTTTTGGTTCACCAAGTCCTTTTGCCGCTTCTTCCGTGATGGTGACTTTTTGGATCGACTCATCAGAAGGGACATTGAACATGACATCCATCATGATATTCTCGATGATCGAACGCAACCCACGAGCACCGGTATTTCGCTCAATGGCTTGCGCAGCAATGGCACGCAAAGCCTCTGGCTCAAATTCAAGCTCGGTGTCATCTAATGCCATTAACTTTTGGTATTGTTTGACCAGCGCATTTTTTGGTTCAGTCAAAATATGCACCAAATCATCTACTGTTAATTTCTCTAGGGCAGCCATCACTGGCAAGCGGCCAATAAATTCAGGAATCAAACCGAATTTAAGCAAGTCTTCAGGAATGATTTGCTGCATCACACTTTCGCCTTCTTCAAGACGCTTATTGTTCGTGCCAAAACCAATTGTTTTTTCACCTAAACGGTTTTTAACGATGGTTTCGATTCCGTCAAACGCCCCGCCAACGATAAAGAGAATATTGGTGGTATCAATTTGGATCATCTCTTGATGTGGATGTTTCCGTCCACCTTGTGGCGGTACACTAGCAGTCGTTCCTTCTAGGATCTTCAGCAATGCTTGCTGTACGCCTTCACCGGATACGTCACGAGTAATCGATACATTTTCACTCTTACGGGCGATTTTATCGATCTCATCAATATAGATGATTCCTTTTTCTGCCATTTCTACGTTATAATCAGCAGCTTGTAACAGTTTCAAAAGAATGTTTTCCACATCTTCACCGACATAGCCGGCTTCTGTCAAACTGGTTGCATCAGCGATTGCAAAAGGCACGTTTAGTGAACGTGCTAACGTTTGTGCCAAAAATGTTTTCCCAGAACCTGTTGGTCCGATCAAGCAAATATTGCTTTTTTGTAATTCTACATCTTCTGCTGTCGTTTCTACATTGACCCGTTTGTAGTGATTGTAAACCGCTACAGCCAATGTCCGTTTCGCACGATCTTGTCCAATCACATATTCATTGAGAACATTCAGTAGTTCTTGCGGTTTCGGCACTTCGGTAAATTCACGAATTGCTTCTTCGTAAAACTCTTCATCAATGATTTCTTTACACAAATCGATGCATTCATTACAGATATAGACCCCAGGACCTGCAACGATCTTTTTCACCTCTTCTTGCGTTTTGCCACAAAAAGAACAACGAACAGCTTCATTACCGTTTGTATTATCGTACATACTGTTCACCCCTTGAAAATTTTCCAACCTATTTAAAGGAGTGGAATTTTGTTTACTAACTTTGCAGTCTTAAACAATCATATCATAACTTTTTTGAAAGAAAAAGTTCTTTTTACGTTGCCTAACGTTTTCTTATCATTTGTTAGTAATTGTTAAACTAGCTCCTCTTACTCCCAAGAAAAAACGGCAAACACCGCTAGATGTTCGCCGTTTTTAAGCATGTTGCTTACGCTTCTTTTGCAGTACCTGTGACAAGTTCAACTGCTTTCTTCATCGTGATATCATGTTTCAACATGTCTTCTGTTAAGACGCGTTTGATTTGATCCACTGGCATGTTGTAAGCTTCAGAAAGTTCTTTGATTTCGTTTTCGATATCTTCTTCTGTTGCTTCCAAACCTTCTGCTTTAGCGATTGCTTCAATAACAAGGTTTGTTTTCACGCGGGTTTCTGCTTCACCTTCAAATTGTGTGTGCAGATCTGCTTCAGTTGAACCAGTTAATTGATAATACATTTCTGGTGAGATTCCTTGACGTTGCATGTTGTTCAAGAATTCATCCATTGAACGGTGTACTTCATCATGAACCATTGAATGTGGTAATTCAACGATTTCTGCGTTTTCAACTGCTTGACGGATCGCAGCTTCATCTTTTGCATCTTCAGCTGCTTTTTCTTTTGTTTCAGTCAATTCAGCACGGTATTTTTCTTTTAATTCAGCTAATGATTCAACGCTGTCATCAACGTCTTTTGCGAATTCATCATCTAATTCAGGAAGTTCTTTTGCTTTTACTTCGTGAACAGTTACTTTGAAGACTGCTTCTTTACCAGCTAAATCTTCTGCTTGATAATCTTCTGGGAAAGTAACGGTAACGTCTTTGCTATCCCCAGCTTTTGTTCCTACTAATTGTTCTTCAAAACCAGGGATGAATGAGTTTGAGCCAAGTTCAAGTGAGTAATTTTCACCTTTGCCGCCTTCAAATGTTTCTTCCCCTAAGAAGCCTTCAAAGTCGATAACGACTGTGTCGCCATTTTCAGCTGCTTCGTCTTCTTTAATAACTAATTCAGCTTGTGCTTCTTGTTCACGTTTGATGCGTGCATCCACGTCTTCTTCTGTGACTTCACGGTCTTGTTTTTCAACTGTTAATTCTTTGTAATCACCAAGTTTTACTTCAGGTTTCACAGTAACTTCTGCTTTGATAACCCAATCTTGGCCTTTTTCCATGCTGTCAACGTCGATTTTTGGTTGCGCAACAGGATCGATCCCTGCTTCTTTTACAGCAGCTTCATAAGCTTCTGGAAGAACAGCGTTCAATGCATCTTCATACAACGCTTCTTCGCCGTACATACGGTTAAATACTTGGCGTGAAACTTTCCCTTTACGGAAGCCAGGTACGTTAAGATTGCCTTTCACTTTATTGAATGCAGTCGTCAAGCCTTTTTGGATTTCTGCTTGAGCGATCGTAAATGTCAAAACACCATCATTGGTGCCTGTTTTTTCCCATTTTGCAGTCATTTATTTCCCTCCGAATATTAATTGATTTACATATGAAATAGCTTCATGCATACCTTTAAATAGTACACTAACGTTGTTTAATTGTAAACATTTTACCATGAAAGTTGCGAATTTTTCTTTCAGCGAATGCTCAATCGTAGGATATTGCGTAGGTGTCGTTTGCGTTCTTCTATTTCATTCACTGCTTTTGGCTGTTCTTTTTCTTCAAATAACCCACGATAATCTTCAATGTAGCTTGCCACCCATGCTTTTGCCTCCTCTTTTGCAGGTAAAAATGGGTAGCTGATGGCTAAATGATCATTGATCTCTGCTGAGACGCTTTCTGCTAAAATCGGATCTTCTTGGGCGATCGTTTCGTCAATCTCTTTCTGGATCGCTTTAACAGCGGCATCTTCTTGCAAAAGTTTTAACTCTTTCGGAACGATTTGCTGCATATTCCCAAGGTAATCGATCAGTTCAAAAGGTTCGTCCACTTCAAGACGCACGAGCTCATCCACTAATTTGGGCAGTAAATATGGATTTTTGATGGAAGCTAACGTTTCATGCATCAGCGTGACAAATTGTGGTTTGGTAATGGCTTGGGTAAAAACGTGCCATTCTGTTGCACTCACCGGTTGATTGGCTTCATCTAATGCACGTAAATGCTTGCGTTTCCCATGAAAATCTTCCAGTCCTAAAATTTGCTGAACTTCTTCTACCTTTGCTAATTCACTTGCTAACTGTTCCTGATAGCGGCTTGCAATTTTTGTTTTTTTACCTAATGTAAGCCAGCGCCGAGCTTTTAAATACTGACCATCCAAGATCAGCAGATGACCAATTTGTAAATACCCGTCGGTTTCTTTTAAATAGTCATCCAAATAGTCTTCCGCCAGATCTAACGCTTTGGCAAAATCATTCAACTGCTGCAGACATTCAACAAGCCATTGATTGATCTCAAAACTGGCATTTTTTTGATAGAGCTCATTGTACAGGCGAAAAGCTTGCAAAAACTCCTTTGACTGGTAGGCTTTTTCTGCCGCCAGCCGAAGCCGTTCATTTGGTCCTGGGAAATCAATCGTCTCACCCATTCTCGATCCCTCCTTTACTACTTGCTTGATCTGCTAGTTAGTTTTGTGCGCCAATCATTACGTGATTGGCATCCACTTGTTTATTGAAAGCTTTGATCAGATTAATGGTCACCACACTGGTTTCTGCAAAATAATCCGCAGCCTGCTGCTTATTTTTATTAAAGACGATTGGTAAGTAACCGAGATAAAAGAAAAGATTGAATTGTAATACGTAGCGTCCGCAAAGCTCGCGAATCAACACAGTTTGCCAGCTGAGTTCTTCCTCTACAAAAGAAACCACTCGAATGCCAAAAAGCATTTTCCCAATCGTTTGACCATGATTTAGCTTTGTCATTAGAACAAAATAGCCTAGATAGATTGCTAAGGCACAGAAGTTGTAAAGGCCAAACCGCTGACTGGTTGCCGTTAAATTCGCTAGATTGTAGATACTACCGATCGTTATTTGGGTAATCGCTCGGATCACCAATACATCAACGAGATAAGCAAAGAAACGAATCCAAAACCCAGCAAAAAAGTAGCTAGGAAAATCATTGAAGAACCGTTTGTCTTCTGCCTGTTTTTCAGGTTCTTCATACCGTTGCCAGGCTTGTTGTTTTTCCTCGATCTCGCTTTGGGTATACTCTTCTTCCCTAAAAGACGTCAAGACTTGTTGGTAAAAATCATCGGGATGATTTACTTGTGTGTTCCTCATCGCTTTGTTGGCAGTTACTGGTTCGGTTGTTTCTGAAACCTGCGCTTCAGTTTGCACATCCGTATAATTGGTTGACGGTGTCGAGGTTTCCCGCTGTTCCCTTTGATCGATTGACGTACTTGTGTGATTGTCATCCGTTGACGATGTGCCAGCGGAATACTTGTTTTTCTCTGTCATAGTCATTCACCTCCATAGTAATAAAGAGGTTTCGGAGCATCGCTGGTTCCAAGGCTTTCCATCAATTGGATCACTCGCTCTGTGTTTGATTCTTTTAATCCTTGCAGTTCGGCTAAACTTGAACCTAACCAAGTAGAAGCAAATCCAGTAGAGGAAACATCATAGCTGAAAATCTCGGCATCTTCCAAGCCTAGATCTGCTTGCATTGCTGCTAATGTATCTTCAGGAAAACCGATTTCATCCACTAAACCAACAGACACTGCTTGCTGCCCATCATAGATACGGCCATCGGCGATCTTTCTAACGGCTTCTTCTGTCATGCCACGTCCTTCTGCTACGATTTTTACGAACCGACCATAGGCATTGTCGACATAGGTCTGCAAGACTTCCTTGTCGGCTTCTGTGGGTTCTCTCGTTGATGAACCTACATCTTTTAGTGCGCCACTTTTATACGTATTGTCTTCGATCCCTAGCTTTTCGAATAAGCCAGCATAGTTTAGCCCTGACATGATCACCCCGATTGAACCAGTAATGGTTTCATCCGTTGCAAAAATTTTATCAGCACCTGCCGAGATATAATAACCGCCACTGGCTGCCATGTTTTTCATACTGACATACATTGGAATCCCTAACTCTTTGATTTTTGCTAACTCACGAGCGATCTCCGCACTTTCATAGACGCCGCCTCCTGGCGTATTGACTTCCATCAAGATGCCCCCAATAGTTGGATCTTCTTGGATCATCCGTAGTTCTTCTAAAAATCGCTGATGATCATAAGATTCTGTTGTGAATAAGCCACCACTGGAGCTGCTGGCGATGGTTCCTTCTAAAGATAAGCGAACAATACGATTGTCTTGATCTCCGGCAACTAACGTTGTCTCTTCGATCGCATTACTTCCATAGAACAAAGCATTTAACCCTTGTAGCGTCTGAGTTTCCTCTTGCTCTGGACGATTTGTGATTACTGAAAAAACCCCCGAGCAGATAAATAACCCTGCTGCGATCGCCGCTGCGATCCATCTTCTTTTATTCATTTTCCCACCTAACTTTTCACCTTTCCCATTTTTAGTATAGATTTTTGATGACGATCACTGCTTCTTCGTCTCCAACCGCATCAAATTTCTCGCTTTTTTCAGCTAAGACGTAGCCACCAAAAAATTCCTTTGTCAGTTCATCCTGGACTTCGAATGTTTGCGCGGTTTCCACGGTGACTGATCCAGGCAAAATTTCTTGCAAGCTGTCCCAGCCCGTATCCAACATGACCTTTGTTTCATCTGTGACATTAGGATCTTTTTCTATCGCAGCTACCATTTTCTTTAGCTCTGAAAAAGTCATACAATTTACAAATTCTGGCATTTCATTCCCTCACTTTCTTACTTTTTTATTGTAGCGAACTTAAAAAAAAAAGCATAGCTTTATGAGGAAATTTCTTGGGAATCTTATTCGACAAAGCTATGTCAGCTGTTTTGATTTCCTTTAAACAGGTTCAAATCAACCTTACCAATAACTATACCAATTATTTTTATATAACTTTGAGTTGACAGAAACAAGAATAAATATTATGATATTGCTTGTATTTCTATAAAATATCTCACAAGGAGGATAGATAGACCAATAAGGATAGCGCCTGATCTGGAAACAGATGACGAGGAAAGAGTTTATCGAAACATTCGGCGGATGACTCTAGGGACTGCACTCTACAGGCAAGAACAAATCTCATCGTAAGGTGATGACAAAGACTTGCTACGCAGATAGAAATACATAATGCCAAACTAAATTTTTTGAAAGTAGGATTATCATTATGTGTGGAATTGTAGGAATCGTAGGAAAATCAAATGCAGAACGAATTATTTTGAACGGATTGGAACGCTTAGAGTATCGCGGCTATGACTCAGCAGGTCTTTATGTCGCTGATCGGACTTCGGATCACTTAATTAAAGCCCAAGGAAGAATCAAAAACTTGGAAGAAAAAGTGACTTCTGAAGTAACAGGAACGATCGGTATCGGACATACCCGTTGGGCGACCCACGGCAAGCCATCAGAAATGAACGCTCATCCTCATACTTCAGCAAACCAAGCACTCGTGTTGGTTCATAACGGTGTGATCGAAAACTTTGAAGAGCTTCATCAAGAATATTTAAGCAACCACCAATTTGAAGGTCAAACAGATACGGAAATCGTTGTTCATTTGATTGAAGCATTGAAGGATCAAGACAACAGCACGACCAAAGTAGCCTTTAAAAAAGCTTTGTCCTTGATTCGCGGCTCTTATGCCTTTGCCTTAGTAGAAAAAAATGATCCAGAAACCATTTATGTTGCCAAAAACAAAAGTCCTTTATTGATCGGTTTGGGAGATGGGTTCAATGTCATCTGCAGCGATGCCTTAGCAATGCTCGATCAAACGACTCACTTTGTTGAGATCGAAGATGGCGAAATGGTGACCGTAACAGCCGATGCGATCGAAATCGAAGATCCAAAAGGAAACCTTGTGTACCGTGAATCTTATGAAGCACAACTAGATCTGACTGACATCGAAAAAGGAACATACCCTTACTACATGTTAAAAGAAATCGATGATCAACCAACTGTGATGCGCCGCTTGATCCAAGAATATCAAGGAGAATCTGGTGAAGTAGTGATCGATCCAGCGTTAAAAAGCGAACTTTTAGCTAGCGATCGGATCTACATCATTGCTTGTGGTACTAGCAATCATGCGGGCTGGGCAGCAAAAGCCATTTTAGAAAAACTAACACAGATCCCTGTTGAGGTTCATTTATCTAGTGAGTTTGGCTACAACATGCCATTGTTGTCAGCAAACCCCTTCTTCTTGTTCTTATCACAAAGTGGTGAAACGGCAGATAGCCGTCAAGTATTAGTGACGATCAACCAGTTAGGTCTTCCTAGTCTGACGATTACCAACGTTGCTGGTTCTACTCTTTCTCGAGAAGCGAACCATACCTTATTGCTTCATGCTGGTCCAGAAATCGCTGTTGCCTCTACAAAGGCGTATACTGCACAGATCGCAGTGATGACGTTATTAGCAAAAGCCATTGGTGATGAAAAAGCTGTTCCTGAAGCATTGGACTTTGATGTTTTCCATGAACTAAGCATCGTTGCTTCTGCAATGGAGGCTTTAGTGGATGAAAAAGCTGTTATCAGTCAATTTGCTGAAGATTTCCTTTCCGAAACCCGTAATGCGTTTTACATTGGACGTGGAAATGATTACTATGTATCGATGGAAGCGGCATTGAAATTAAAAGAAATTTCTTATATCCAAGCGGAAGGCTTTGCGGCTGGTGAATTAAAACACGGCACCATCGCGTTGATCGAAGAAGGTACACCAGTGATCGGTGTGATCACGGAAGAAGTGACCGGCTCTCATACGCGAGGCAATTTGAAAGAAGTCGAATCTCGTGGGGCTCATACCCTTGTAATCGTTAGCCAAGAATTAGCAAAAGCGACTGATCAAATCATTTTACCAAACGTTCACCCATTGGTAACAAGCTTAGTGGCAGTCGTTCCAACACAGCTGCTGGCTTACTTTGCCACTTTACAGCGCGGATTCGACGTTGATAAACCAAGAAACTTAGCAAAATCCGTTACCGTTGAATAAGTTTTTTAAAAGATTGAAACCGAATTGGTTATCTTCTGTATAATAAAAAGAACTCCTCGTTCGATGACTCGATCGTTCATAGGGGTTCTTTTTTTCTTGTCTACTGCACAACAAATCCGAAAAGACTTTTAAAAGCAACTATCCTTCGCAAGGCTTGCCCGCTACGTCTCCTCTGTTAAGCGTTGCCGACAAAATCGTTGACAAGTTTCTCTAATTCGCAAGTTGGCTTCTTGCTGGTAAGTAGACAAAAAAGACGACCAAAGGATGTCTTTGATCGTCTTACTTCTTCATTTATTCCGCACCGATTTCCTCTCGAACGACCGCTGCGATTTTTTCAACATAGTAGTCGACTTTTTCAATGGTTGGCGCTTCTGCCATCACCCGAAGCAATGGTTCTGTTCCTGAAGGACGAACCAAAATACGGCCTTCGCCGTTCATTTCTGCTTCTGTCTCTTCCACGATTTTACGGATAGCTGGAACATCCATCGCGCCATTTTTATCTGTCACTCGAATGTTGACAAGTTTTTGTGGATAGATTGTTACCTCTCCTGCTAATTCCGACAGTTTCTTGCCCGTTTGTTTCATGATATTCAATAGTTGAATTCCTGATAGCAAACCGTCACCTGTCGTATTGAAATCCAAGAAAATCATGTGACCTGATTGCTCGCCACCAAAATTATAATCGTTTTTACGCATTTCTTCGACGACATAGCGGTCACCGACTTGTGTGATGACATCTTTCAGTCCAATTGCTTCCACTGCTTTATGGAACCCTAAATTGCTCATGACTGTTGTCACGATCGTTCCTTGGTTCAAGCGCTTTTGCTCCGCTAAATATTTCGCACAGATATACATGATTTTATCGCCATCAACGATGTTTCCTAGTTCATCTACTGCGATGACCCGATCACCATCTCCATCAAACGCAAGACCAGCATCCGCCCCTTTTTCAATGACAAATTCAGCTAACGCTTCAGGGTGAGTCGATCCCACACCATCATTAATGTTCAACCCGTCTGGAGACGTCCCCATTGTGAAGAATTCTGTTTCTAGATCGGCAAACAAACGATTGACACTTGTTGCTGTTGCGCCATTTGCTGCATCAACACACACCGTGATTCCTTCCAAATCATCAGGAATCGTTTGACGTAGAAATTGAGAGTATTTCAACAACCCTTCTGGAAACTCATCCACTGTTCCTAAGCCATCGGCAGAAGGACGTGGAAGTGTATCTTCCGGTGCATCAAGTAATGCTTCAATTTCAGTTTCTTGTTCATCGACTAATTTAAAGCCATCATTCCCGAAAAACTTGATGCCATTGTCTTGTGCAGGATTGTGAGAGGCAGAGATCATTACACCTGCACTCGCTTTTTGCACTTTCGTCAAGTACGCAACACCCGGTGTAGAAATAACACCCAATTGGAATACCTCGATCCCGACAGATAATAGTCCAGCGATCAATGCATTTTCTAGCATCTGTCCAGAAATCCGTGTGTCCCGTCCCACCAAAACACGGGGACGGCGGTCACCAGTTTCATGCTGACTTAATACATAGCCGCCATAACGACCTAATTTAAATGCTAATTCAGGTGTCAACTCCTTGTTTGCTTCTCCTCTAACACCATCAGTACCAAAATATTTTCCCATTTTAATAACCTCTCTTATTCATTCTCTACAGTCAAACGACTAAGAACTACTTGTCGTCGTGCTGCTTGCGGAATTCTCTGTTTGTTCTTGCGTCGTGTCGACTGTCGAAGAATTGGCTTGAGAATCCGCACTGTTCGTTGCTTCATCGCCATCATTGTTTGATTCATTCTCAGTAGTTGTTTCTGCAACCGGAGTGATTTGGATCGTCACTACTGTTGGATTGATCGTTGTTCCCTCTGGTACTGGAATCGTTACTGTCCGTTCGGTCGTGGTTGTGATCTCACTAACATCCACTGGGACACCGATCTGCTGGGTCTCATCCAAAATACTTTGTGGTCCTGTTAGCACCGCACTGATACTACTCATCCGGTAGATGTAATGAGAGATCCCATCTGGTGTTGTCCCCTGTTGAGTGACAAACAATTCAATTTCTTTGCTTGGTGCTTCCATCATCAATGCCACATCGACCGAATCTGGCTCAGGAATGATCGCTAAAGGATTGTTTTCACTATCCCAAGCCTCGATCGTTCCATCCACCGTGATCGAATCGCCAGTAATATCATCTGGATTCACGATCGCTACCACTCGGTCGATTTCTGCCAGTGTCTTGTCGCCAGTAGTGATCTCTACTTCTTGCGGTTCAACACTCATTGAATCAACGCCGTAACCACCCGTTGCTCCATCAGTCGAGATGACTGGCTCAACGGTAAACGTTTGGGTGACTTTTTTCTCGATCGTCACAGTGACGGTTTTGGGTTCGATTTCGGCTGTCACACTTGAGCTAAGATTTTTCACTTCTAAAGGGACCTCATGGGTTCCTTCATCAAGTCCAGTCAAATCAGCCACTACTCGAAAGCTCCGCGTTTCCTCGCTACGTTCAGCATTCAATTGCACCCGATTTCGACTAGACAAAGTCACGTCTACTGTTGTTTCAAATCCTTGGATAAAGTATTCATCTGTGTCATAGGTGGTCTGAATCGGTACATTATCGATCTCTTCCTCATAAGGATTTGAAGTTCCTGCAAGGTTGACTTGCAGGCTTGATCCGCTGGCGATGAAAAACAGAACCAGACTAAAGAACAGCGCTAGTATACCATAAAATACGTTTTGACGACGTTCTTTCTTGATCATTTTCTTCCTCCTTTGTTAACCCCTTCAAAGAAAGATTGCAGCAAGTTGCGTTTACCAGGCTTTTCTTCTGGCACTAATTCGCGATTCAACACGTCGAGATACTCTTGTCGCGAAAGCTCAGTAAGCATCCGATTATTCAGGGTAATACTGACGTCTCCCGTCTCCTCTGAGACGATAATGGTCAACGCATCACTAACTTCTGAAATCCCGACAGCCGCTCGATGGCGCGTCCCAAATTCTTTGGGAATCAACGGACTTTCTGACAGTGGTAAGTAGGCACTAGCAACAGCGATCTTATCATCTCTTAAGATGACTGCACCATCGTGTAGCGGTGTATTGGGAATAAAAATATTGATCAGTAATTCGCCCGTCACGTCCGCATCTAAAGGAATCCCCGTTTCAATATATTCTTCTAACCCCGTCGTCCGTTCGATCGTGATCAATGCACCAATTTTTCGTTTTGCCATATATTGAACAGCTTTGTCCAACGCTTGGACCAACACTTCATCCCGTCGTTTTTCATTCTTAGAAGTCTTGAAGAAAGAGCTACGGCCAAGATGCTCCAGCCCTCGTCGAATTTCTGGTTGGAAAATAACAATCGCGGCGATCACCCCATATGTGATGACTTGATCCATCAACCAAGATAGCGTCTTTAATCCTACGATACCTGCCAAAAACCTTAGAACAATGAATAGGCCGACGCCTTTAAACAACTGGATCGCTTTTGTTCCTCGCACAAGCTGGATCAGCTTATAAACCAAGTACCAAACAACGATCACATCTAAAACATTTACTAAAAATGACCAAGAAAATATATCAAATGAGAGCAATTCTCTCCAATAATCTAAATTAAAAAAATCCCTGAAATTTATCAACATAAACAGCCTTCCTTTATTCTTAAGACTTCAGATAATAGTATAACATAGGACCTCTTCAAAGATTTGAAAAAAAACAAATTTATGAAAAAGTTTTGAAAAAATAAACAGCTCTTTTACTTAGTTTACCATTATCCTGAAATCATTGTTTGTCAAAGGTCTTAGAAGATTTCATCTAAACGAGCTTCTTGCACTCATTTCTTAGGAAAAACAACAAATGACCCTGAAAAACGGGTCAAACCGTTTTTCAGGGTCATTCCTCAGCGAGCGATTACTCTTGCTGACGGCGCTTTGCGCGCGCTGCACGCCGTGCTGCTCTTTCAGCGAGCTGTTCTTCGCTTAACGGCCGTTTTTCTCTTCGTACACGCTCCGTTTTTACTGCCGTTGGTTGTTCTGCATCAGTACTTACCTTTTTTTCAAGCTTTGCTCGTATTTTTTCTTCTTGACCTGCTAAGCGGGCATAGTTGTAGAAACGAGTTTTCGCATCTGAAACGGTTTTTTCAAACAATGCTTGCGCCGCATTCGGATTGGCAGACTGCAAGGATGCAAATCGAACTTGTGTCTGCATAAAGGCAGGCATTTGATCAAATGCTGGCTTTTTGAAGTCGAGTGTCATTGGCTGTTTCCCTTTTTCTGTCAACAGCGGGTTATAGCGGTAGAGACTCCAATACCCCGATGCAACTGCTTCTTGTGCTTCTTTCAAGGATTGACGCATTCCGCCTGCAAGACCGTGGGTGATGCATGGCGTATAGGCAATGATGATTGACGGTCCTGGGAACCGCTCGGCTTCTTCAAAGGCTTTGATCGTTTGCATTTGATTGGCACCAGATGCGATTTGTGCGACATAGACATGTCCGTAGGTCATCGCCATCATTCCTAAATCTTTTTTGGAAACAAACTTGCCACTCGCAGCGAATTTAGCAATGGCCGAAGTCGGTGTCGCTTTAGAGACTTGCCCCCCTGTATTAGAATAGACTTCATTATCTAACACGAGAATATTGACGTCTGCACCAGAAGCGAGAACATGATCGATACCGCCAAACCCAATATCATATGCCCAGCCGTCACCGCCTATCATCCATTGGCTTGGCTTAACAAACAAATCTTTCTCCTGCAAGATTTTGTTCAGCTGAGGTGTTGTGGCAGCTTCAGCTTCTAAGGCGGCGATCAATTTTGCTGCTCGCTGTTGCGTCCCAGCACTTTCTTCTCGATGAAGGTCCCAATCATCAATCAAAGCCTGCAATTCTTCTGATACATTGGCTTTCAACGACTGCAGCTGGGCCGCTAATTTCTCCCGTCGGGTTTGGTTGGCTAAGAACATGCCATAGCCATATTCGGCATTGTCTTCAAACAACGAGTTTGACCAAGCTGGCCCTTGTCCTAAGTGATTGGTTGTATAAGGAGATACTGGTGAGGTTCCACCCCAAATCGAAGAGCAGCCGGTCGCATTGGCGATCATCATGCGATCACCAAACATTTGGGTCAATAGTTTCACATAGGGGGTTTCCCCACAGCCCGCACAAGCACCAGAGAACTCCAACAAAGGTTTATTGAATTGAGAGCCCAAAACAGTTCCTGGTTTTGCTGGATTTTCTTTTTGACGTAAAGTCATCGCAAAAGCCCAATTTAAAGCTTGTTCTTTTTGTTCTTCGTAAGGACGCATCGTCAAAGCTTTCCCTTTGGCGGGACATGCTTCCACACAAAGGCCGCAACCTGTACAATCTTCAACGGAAACTTGAATTCGATATTTTTGCCCATTCGCGCCTCGCATCTCTCTGACGATAAAGCCTTCAGGCGCTTCGGTTAATTCATCTTCATCTGCCAAAAACGGACGGATCGCCGCATGAGGACAGACAAAAGCACACTCATTGCACATGGTACAGCGATCTGATAGCCACTCGGGCACTTCAACAGCGATGCCCCGCTTCTCAACCGCTGTTGTCCCGACAGGGATCACCCCTTCAGTCATTTGATTTCGTACGAGGGTACCCACGCTTAGTTGGTTGCCTTCTTGACGGTTGATGGGTTCCACGATTTCCCGCACAAATTGTGTTGTAGCAGTGGATGTCCTCTTCGGTACTTCGATCGTTGCCCACTTGCTTGGAACAGGGATTTCTTGTAATAATTCGATGGTGCGATCGATGGCTGCTTGGTTCTTTTCAACGATCGCCATCGATTTGTGCCGATAACTTTTCAGCGCCTCTTCTTTTAAAATCGGCAAGATTTCCTCGGTCGGA
This sequence comes from Enterococcus sp. 6D12_DIV0197, assembly GCF_002174385.1. Lineage (NCBI taxonomy): Bacteria > Bacillati > Bacillota > Bacilli > Lactobacillales > Enterococcaceae > Enterococcus > Enterococcus sp. 6D12_DIV0197. The sequence continues at coordinate 1,947,084 of NZ_NIBN01000001.1, read as the reverse complement.
ATGATGTTTGCCAAGTAAAAGAAGGCTGTTTCCATCGCGGTATTGATCCGCCCACCTAAGCCGACTTCCATTGCCAACTGCATGGCATTGATGGTATAAAAGCGAATCTCGTTTTCAGCAAGATAACGTTTCATTTTCTTTGGTAGATTTTTTAAGATTTGCTCTTGTGACCAGGTCGTATTTAATAAAAAGGTTCCGCCTTTTTTGAGTCCTTTCAGCAAATCATACGTATGCAAATACGCAGGCGTATGACATGCAACGAAATCTGCGTGTTCGATCAGATAGGTAGAACGAATGGGGGTATCCCCAAATCGCAGATGGGAAACCGTTAGACCACCAGATTTTTTCGAATCATAATGGAAATAGCCTTGTACATATTTTTCGGTATGGTCACCGATGATTTTGATTGCTGACTTATTTGCCCCGACGGTCCCGTCAGAGCCGAATCCCCAGAATTTCGCTTGGAAGGTGGATGGATCAGTTAGATCTAGCGTGCCCTTTGATGGCAACGACATTTGCGTCACATCATCCGTGATCCCAATGGTGAAGCGTTTCTTTTGGCTCGCTTTTGGCTTGAGCAATTCGTCATAAACGGCAACGATTTGATCAGGTGTCACATCTTTTGACCCAAGACCATAGCGTCCACCAATGATCGTCGGCCGAATCGCTGCATCATACATGGCACTTTGCACATCCAAAAGCAAAGACTCGCCATTGGCACCAGGTTCTTTGCTGCGATCCAATACAGCGATACTTTTAACGGTAGCAGGCAGTTTTTCTAAGAAGACTTCTAGTGGGAATGGTCGATACAAATGGATCGACAAGACCCCCGCCTTGCGGCCTGAAGCGCATAAATGATCCACCGTCTGCTGGATCGTTTGCGTTGAGGACCCCATCGAAACGATGACTTCTTCGGCGTCCGAAGCACCATAATAATCCACTAAATCATAGTTGGTTCCTCTTAAAGCATTGATTTTTTTCATGTAAAAACGAACGATCTCAGGCAATGTTTGATAATGCTGATTGATCGTTTCCCGCTGTTGAAAATGGATATCAGGATTTTGATTCGTTCCACTCGTCGTCGGGTGATTCGGGTTCATGGCTTTTTGTCGAAAGGCAGTCAATTTTTCATGATTGACCAACTGTGCCAATTCCTCATAATCTAAGACCTCTATTTTTTGAATCTCATGACTGGTTCGAAACCCATCAAAAAAATTTAAAAATGGGATATTGGCTTCGATAGCTGCTAAATGAGCGACTGGCGCTAAATCCATTACTTCTTGGACACTGCTTTCCGCTAACATAGCAAAGCCTGTTTGTCGGGTGGCCATTACATCGGTATGATCTCCAAAAATATTCAAAGCATTGGTGGTCACTGCTCGGCTGGCGACATGAAAGACGCCTGGCAGCATTTCCCCAGCAATCTTGTACATATTTGGTACCATTAATAAAAGTCCCTGGGATGCCGTATAGGTCGTCGTTAAGGCGCCCGTTTTTAATGAGCCGTGAACCACACCGGCCGCCCCTGCTTCAGATTGCATTTCAACCACTTTCACCGGCTGCCCAAAAAGATTATGCTTTCCTTGAGCAGACCACTGATCCACTAATTCAGCCATGGTTGAACTAGGGGTTATCGGATAGATCGCCGCAAGTTCCGTAAAGGCATAGGAAATATAGGCAGCTGCCGTATTGCCATCCATTGTTTTTCTTTTTCTCATCTATATAACTTCCTTTAATCATCATTTTGCACAATAAAACACAATTCATTATAGCTGAAAATTAAGGAATATAAAAGCACAGTCAGGGGATTTTTCTTAATTTCGTGAAACGAAATACATAGTATTTATCTCATTCTCCTCCTCTTTTCACAGACTTAAATCAAAAGACCTGAGGCTTTTCTTTCAGTAGAAACTTCGGTAAACTAAAAGAAAAAGGAGGAATCTTAATGGATATTTCAATCATCAAAGCACAGGAAACAAATGCGGTAACAGGGATACATATCGGAGACCCTTCCGCTAAACCGATCGTCGAATTTATGAATTTGCGCTGTCCTTATTGTCGGCAATGGTTTGAGGAATCGTTACCGATCTTAAGTGAAGCTGTCGCAGCTGGGAAACTACGCCGTGTCATCAAATTATTCGACAAAGAAAAAGAATCATTGCAACGAGGCAATGTGATGCACCGCTTTGTTTCCAGTACAGATCCTCAGGTAACGATCGCTGAGATCACAAAAATTTATCAAACACAAGACGAATGGGGGCATTTATCTTTACCTGAAGTGGCAGAATATGCGAAAAATACTTTAGGGCTATCTGAACAAAACCATCCTGCGATCGCAGGAGAAATTGTGGAAGAAGCGAAAAACGCCAACATTCAATTTGTGCCAACGATTATCTTAGATGGGCACATTTTTGATGAATCGATCTCTGCTGAGGAATTAACTGCATTGATCAATGAATAACCTCTAACAAAAAACAGGAGCTGATTTGACACTAAAATCCATGTCAAATGCAAGCTCCTGCTTTTTTGATTTCATTCACTACTTAGATTAACTGACTTGTTCACGCAAATGATCCGCAAATTCATTGATTTTGCGAATGCGATGATTGATTCCTGATTTCGAGATCGCTCCTGATGGAATCATTTCTCCTAGCTCTTTCAAGCTGACCTCGGGATGTTCCAAACGTAATTCGGCGATTTCTTGCAGCTTTTCAGGTAAAGCTTGCAAGCCAACTCGATCTTGAATAAATTCGATATTGTCGATCTGCTTCGAAGCAGCGTCGATCGTTTTGTTCATATTGGCGGTTTCGCAATTCACCAAACGGTTGACTGAGTTACGCATATCACGCACGATTCGCACGTCCTCGAATTTCAGCATGGAATTGGTGGCACCGATCAGTGTCAAAAAATCAGCGATTTTCTCAGCGCCTTTCAAGTAAGAGATATACCCATTTCTGCGTTCTAATGCACGGGCATTCAATCCATATGCGTTTAGCATATCGCAAATATCTTGGTTATGCTCCTCGTAGATGGAATAGATCTCTAAATGATAGCGGCTGGTTTCTGGATTGTTGATGGACCCAGATGCCATGAAAGCGCCTCGTAAATAGGAACGCATTTTTTGAGTATTGCCCATGATCTCATCAGAAACATGGCTTTGAAACATCAGCCCGTCCATGATATCTAAGTCCAAAAGCACGCGCTGTGTATCTTGCTTCAAACGAACGATGTAAACGTTGTTCTTTTTTAATTTCATTTTACGACGGACCAGCAATTCGCTGCGCACGTCGTAATGATCTTTTAGTAACGAATAGATGCGTCTGGCGATCGCCGCGTTTTCTGTTTGAACGTTTAAAACAAATTGTTGGTTGTTGATACTTAATGACCCATTCATCCGAATCAAAGCGGCCAATTCTGCCTTGGCATGTTCGCGATGAACTTCTAATGCGGTCAATTCTTTTTTTACTTCTGCTGCAAAGGACATAAAAAAATCCCTCCTTTCTTAGATTTTGGCCCCGTAAACGATACGTAGAAGTTCTTCAATCACTTTATCTCCGTCATGAAAAACTCCGCCATCTCTAAGCTCCAGAAAGTCAGCTGAAATGACACGGCTGGCTTCTTCTCGCAGTCCTTGGAAATCGTGTTTCACTTGTACAAGATATTCATCATAAATCTCTGGGTCCATATACCCTTCTGGAACTTTCTCGGTGTTGACTAACACCGTATCAATAAAGGGTTTGCCTAAATGCTTATGCAGGACCCGCACATGGTCGGCATCACTAAAGTGTTCAGTTTCACCTTTTTGGGTCATGATATTACAAATATAAACCGTTTCAGCTTGTGTTTCCAACATTGCTTGGCCGATCTCGCTAATCATGAGATTGGGCAAAATACTAGTAAAGAGACTACCAGGACCCAAGACGATCATATCTGCCTCCATAATTGAAGAAACAACTTTACGAGCTGCTTTCGGCTCATCATTATTTTCTTGATTACGAACAAAGACCCGATCGATCGTTTTGCGATCAACCGCGATCTTGGACTCTCCTACCGCTTCGGTGCCGTCTTTAAAAACAGCGTGCAACACCAATGGCAGATCTGACGAAGGATAAACTCGTCCATCGATATGCATGATTTTTGACAAAATTTGAATGGCTTCATAGGTACTGCTGCGCATTTCAGCAATCGCCGCAATTATCAAGTTCCCCAGGGCATGATTGGCTAAAAATTTGTCTTCGGCTTTAAAACGGTATTGAAAAATATCATTATACAGTTGCGGCATATCAGATAGAGCCGCCAAAACATTGCGCAGATCCCCCGGTGGCGAGATAGAGGAAACCAAATTGCGAATCTCTCCGCTGCTACCGCCATCATCAGCGACCGTAACGATCGCTGTGATGTCGACACCCTGATTCCGCAAGCTCTTCAGGATGACTGGTAACCCAGTTCCGCCACCTACCACAACGATCTTCGGCTTTCTGATCCGGTACGTTTTCATTTTCATGAACGATTCACCGTCTCTTTACGCTTATCTTTGTCGCGATGAGTAATATTGACGCGATAGTCTTCTGCCAAAACCGCACCGATGCGCTCAGATAATGCAACTGAACGGTGTTGGCCCCCAGTACAGCCGATAGCCACCGTCAAGCTGCTTTTGCCTTCCTTGACATAGCCTGGCATGATCGTTTGCAACAGTGTACTAAATTGCTGATAGAATTCTTCCGTTTCTGGAAAAGACATGACGTACTCATACACGGGTTCATCTTTACCCGTTAAAGGACGCAACTCTGGAATGTAATGGGGATTCGGTAAGAAACGAACATCCATCACAATATCAGCATCGATCGGCAAGCCATACTTGAAGCCAAACGAAAGTATTTCAATACGAAACCCTGTCTCATGAGAAGCACGAAATTCTTGATTGATTTTTTCTCTCAATTGCCGTGGGGTCAGCGTCGTTGTGTCGATAACAATACTGGCACGCGTCTTCAAATCGTTTAAGATCGCTCGCTCTTTGCGAATGCCTTCCGTAACTAAGCCATCCATCGCTAATGGATGTGCTCTTCTCGTTTCTTTGTATCTTGACACCAATTCATTGTCCGATGCATCTAAAAAGAGCATCCGTGTGTCGATAAAATTCGTGTTTTCAATATCGATCAGCATACTTTGGATTTCTTCAAAAAACGATCTTGAACGCAGATCGACAACTAAGGCAATTTTTGTCACTTTTCCTGATTCTTTGATCAGTTCCCAAAATTTAGGGATCAAGCTTGGGGGCATATTATCGATACAAAAGTACCCCATATCTTCAAAACTCTGGATCGCGACCGTTTTGCCGGCTCCGCTCATCCCAGTAATAATGACCAATTCTAAATGATCCACTTCAGTCATAGGTAAAACTCCTTTCTGAAACAACTCTATTATATCATGCCGGGCGTATCATTGGAACACCGGCATAAAAAAAGACGTTAGCTCAAAAAATGCCGCTAACGTCGCTATCAGCTTTAGATTGCTTGGCGATTTGCCAATGCTTTTTCGATCGTCCGATCAACTAAAATCGATTGGGCATCGACGACTGGATACGGATTATCAGTCACAAATTCATCCATCAAGGACAACTCGGTACATCCAAGCACTACGCTTTCACAGCCGATACGTTCGGTGACTTCTTCCAGTATCTCAAAGTAAAGTTCTTGATCCAAATGATCATTTTCTTTGATTCGATCATAGATCAATGTATTGACCTTTTTTTGGATCGTCGGCTCTGGAAGATAGACGTCAAGTCCGAACTTCCGCAATTCTTTTTCATAGATGCCAGCTTTGACACTGCCTTCTGTCCCAAGAAAGGCCACTTTTCCAGTGACGCCTTTTTCAAAAACGATTTTCGCAGCCTCACGAGGCATATGCAAAATCTCGATCTCAGTGGCAGCTTGCAGCTCATCAAAAAAATAATGGGCAGTGTTACAAGTCAACACAATAAAATTTGGGTTTAACAAATTTTGTTTTTCGATGTCGTCCATTAAATATGGAACAGGGTTTTCTAACGTGTTGTCTAAAATATATGCCGTCCGATCTGGGACTGTCGCATGATTGAATAAAACATAGTTCAAGTAATCTTGGTCTTTATGGGTCTGTGTCCGTCGGTTTAAAATGCGGACAAAACTTTCCGTCGCTAACGTTCCCATGCCGCCTAAAATACTAAAAAAATTCTCCATCTTCTAGCCTTCTTTCGTATGGAAATACGTTTTGAATCGTTTGTTGTACAGATGGAACATTCTCTTTAATAGAATCCAACGCTTTAGAGATAAGTCTTCTTTGTAAAAGACAGTCGTTCCCCAGCGATTCTCTACTAATAATTTTTTTGCGCGTTCTTTCGCAGGATTTTCTTTTGCATAAGTCAAGAAAATGTTTTTTGGTACCCCTAGCCATAATTTCGCTTCAGGCGCGTCAGCTTTGCCATAAACCGTTTCTGTGTAAGGTTTTTCGAAGACTAAATCCTCTGTGATGAACTTCGCCAGATTCAATCCGCTTAAGGTAATAAAGAAACTGCTTCTTCCTTGACGCAAGTTGATTTCAAATAATTTATATTGACCGTCTCGCGCATCATATTTCAAGTCAAAATTGGCAAATCCAACATATTCGATCTCTTTTAAAAACTTACGGATCATTTGATAGATTTGATCATTTTCATCTGGAATGATCACGACATAATTCCCAACCGCTCCAGGCGTTGGATCCTCTAACAAAGGATGACCTAAGCCCATCACGCGAACTTCGTGATTCTCATCAACATAGGCATTTAAGACCCGCATGTTGCTGTCATCGCCAGGAATAAAATCTTGGACGATCATTTCATATTGATAACCCGCTTGATAAATGCGAGAAACGATTTCTTCAAATTCTGTTCGATTGTCGATAATGAAGGCTTTTTTGCGCCCTTCAAAATCAACTGACAGCCACGCGACACTATTTGCTGGTTTCAAAGCCACAGGAAAATCAAAAGGCAGCTCTCCTTTGAACGTTCCTTCCGTCAACAGTTCAGGTGTTAAAATGAAGGTCTTAGGATAAGGCAAGCCATATTCCTCGCAAACTTCGTAAAAACTGACTTTATTGATCAACCGTTTTAATAAGGAATAGTCATTGGCAATAAAGGTATAATAAGGCTTCAATTCTTCTTTATGCTTCGCTAACAGTTCTGCATAGCCATCGCCGCAGGGAATCAATAAATATTTCATGGCAGGATCGTTGTAAGTATTTTTTCCTAACTTGATCAACGTCTCAGTGAATCCTGGATCATGGTCAAAACCTTCCACTTGATTGATTGTAACAATTTTACTAAAGCGGGTTGGCGCAAGTTCCGCACCAGCATAAGCAACTGATTGAATGCCATATGCTTCGTGGAATGCTCTGGCCATACCATAAACATTCATATCGCTTCCTAATAATATGGGAAGAAAATTTTCCTGACTCATCAAAAATCACTCTCTCTTTTGAATACGAAAAACGACCTCTCTCGTTTCGTTTAATTACAATAGAATTATAATACCACAAAGAAAAAAGCAATCAAAGTATCTATCTTTGATTGCTTTCTCCCACTTTGAACGGATAGAACTTATAGGCAGTTTATTCAATGCGAATATACGTATACCTATTGCTATTCTATCAAATAAAATTTTGATTTCAAGCCCTTATCATGAAATTTGCAGATATTTCACGCTTCCTTAAACTTTAGCGAAACCTATTGACAGACAAGTAAAAAAGTGAGTGCTCTTTTCCTTGCTTAAAGGACTTTTTTCAAATAATGACCGGTGTAGCTTTCAGAAACCGCAGCAATTTCTTCTGGTGTACCAGTTGCAATGATCGTTCCACCGCCTTCGCCACCTTCTGGACCTAGATCAATCACATGGTCCGCTGATTTGATGACATCCAAGTTGTGTTCGATCACTAAAACGGTATTGCCAGCGTCGACAAATCGTTCCAAAACTTTCAACAAACGGGCAATATCATCCGTATGCAGACCAGTCGTTGGTTCATCTAAGATATAAAAACTCTTACCATTGGAATTTTTGTGCAGTTCACTGGCAAGCTTCATCCGTTGCGCTTCCCCACCAGACAAAGTAGTCGCTGGTTGTCCCATCGTGACATAACCTAGACCGACATCGACGATCGTTTGCAATTTTCGATGGATTTTAGGAATATGTTGGAAAAATTCCACTGCATCTTCCACGGTCATATCTAAGATTTCCGAAATATTTTTTCCTTTGTAATGAACTTCTAACGTTTCTGAGTTATAACGTTTGCCATGACAAACCTCACAAGGTACGTAGACATCAGGTAAGAAGTGCATCTCGATCTTGATGATTCCGTCCCCTTTACATGCTTCACAGCGTCCACCTTTTACATTAAAACTAAAGCGGCCTTTTTTATAACCACGGACTTTCGCCTCATTGGTTTTAGCAAATAAATCGCGAATGTCATCAAAGACACTGGTATACGTTGCTGGATTGCTTCGAGGCGTCCGACCGATAGGGCTTTGATCGATATCGATCAATTTCTCAATAGCTTCATAACCAGTAATGGTTTTAAAGCGACCAGGCTTGTTCGAATTCCGATTGATTTTTTGCGCCAAGGCTTTTTTCAAAATTTCGTTGACTAATGTCGATTTACCAGAGCCAGAGACCCCAGTAACGGCGACGAACTTTCCTAATGGAAAATCGACCGAAATGTTTTTCAAGTTATTCTCAGAAGCACCGGTCACACGAATCTTTTCACCATTGCCTTTGCGGCGTTCCGTTGGTGTCGGGATTTGTCGTTTTCCTGATAAGTACTGACCTGTTAAGGAAGACGCATTGGCTGCGACTTCATCAGGAGTGCCTGCAGCGACGATCTCGCCACCTGCGTGTCCTGCACCTGGACCGACATCGATCAAGTAGTCCGCTGCCCGCATCGTGTCTTCGTCATGCTCAACGACGATCAGGGTATTCCCAAGATCACGCATTTTCCGCAATGAATCTAGTAAGCGATCGTTATCCCGTTGGTGAAGACCGATCGATGGCTCATCAAGAATGTAAAGCACCCCAGACAAATTGGAGCCGATTTGTGTTGCCAAACGAATCCGTTGCGCTTCCCCACCAGAGAGTGTGCCTGATGCACGACTCAAGGTCAAATAGTCCAATCCGACATTTTTCAAGAAGCTTAAACGATCATCGACTTCTTTCACGATCGGACGTGCGATCATTTGCTCTTGTTCCGATAGTTTCAATTCTTCGACAAAGTTCAACGCATTGTTGATTGCCATCTCGCTCATTTCACCAATGTGTTTTCCGTTGACTTGCACGCACAGCGCTTGAGGGTTCAAACGATAGCCATGACAAGTTTTACAAGTCAATTCCGTCATATACAAACGCATTTGATCACGGGTGAAATCAGAGTTGGTTTCATGATAACGGCGCTTAATATTTGGTAAGATTCCTTCAAAAGCTACCTCAACATCACGCACGCCACCGAAATCATTCTCATAATGGAAATGGAAAATTTCGCCATTCGAACCATTCAAAATAATGTCTTTGTGTTCTTCTGGCAGCTCTTCAAAGGGTGTGTCCATATCGATATTGAACTCTTGACAGGCTTGTTCCAGCATTTGCGGATAGTACTGTGAACTGATTGGGTTCCAAGGTAATAGTGCGCCTTCACGCAACGTTTTGCTTTGATCGGGAATCACTAGGTCGACATCGACTTCTAGCTTCACACCAAGACCATCACAGTCTGGACAAGCACCAAAAGGCGCATTGAATGAAAAGAGCCGTGGTTCTAATTCACCAACTGTAAAGCCACAATACGGACAAGAATAATGTTCACTGAAAAGCATCTCTTCTTGACCAATCACATCGACTACCGCATAGCCATCAGCTAAACGTAATGCCGCTTCAAAGGAATCAAACAGACGAGAACGGATGCCTTCCTTTACAACGATTCGGTCAATGATGATGGCAATATCATGCTTTTTATTTTTTTCTAATTCAGGCGCTTCGGAGACATCATAGACTTCGCCATCCACCCGCATCCGAACATAACCTTCTCTTTGGATACGTTCGAAGACTTTTTTGTGCTGCCCTTTCTTTTGATAAACGATAGGTGCCAACAATTGGATCTTGGTGCGTTCTGGTAATGCCAAAACTTCATCCACCATCTGCTCAACCGACTGACTAGTAATCTCAATATGATCATTGGGACAGATTGGGTGACCGATTCTGGCGTAAAGAAGCCGCAGATAATCATTGATTTCAGTAACCGTCCCCACTGTTGATCGCGGGTTCTTGCTGGTGGTTTTTTGATCGATAGAAATCGCTGGACTTAGTCCATCAATGCTATCTACGTCGGGTTTATCCATTTGCCCTAAAAACTGACGGGCATACGCCGATAGACTTTCGACATATCGGCGCTGTCCTTCGGCATACAACGTATCAAATGCTAAGGAGCTTTTCCCTGAACCCGAAAGACCAGTTACAACAACGAGCTGGTCTCTGGGAATCGTCACATCGATATTTTTTAAATTATGGGCCCGTGCCCCATGGATCACGATTTTATCATTTGCCATATTGTTTCTCCTTCTAATCAGCAGCTTTTAGCTCAAGAATAGTATCTCTCAAGGTAGCAGCCGTTTCAAAATCCAGTGCTTTCGCAGCATCTTTCATTTCTTTTTCTAATTTCAACAACAAGGTTGCTTTTTCTTCACGACTCAGCTCTTCATAAGAAGTCGTGGTGTATTCGCCAGTTTCTTCCGCCACTTTCGTGATTGCGATCAGATCGCGAATCTCTTTGATGATGGTTTTCGGTACGATTCCATGTTCTTCGTTATAGGCTTCTTGAATACTTCGGCGTCGCGCTGTTTCGTCGATCGCTCGCTGCATCGAATCGGTCATTTTATCGGCGTACATGATTACTTTTCCTTCTGAGTTACGAGCTGCTCGTCCGATGGTTTGGACTAATGAACGCTCGCTGCGCAAGAAGCCTTCCTTATCGGCATCAAGGATCGCAACCAGGGAAACTTCTGGGACGTCTAACCCTTCTCGCAATAAGTTGATTCCGACCAGTACATCAAATTCACCGAGACGCAGGTCGCGAATGATCTCTGTTCGTTCCAATGTTTTGATGTCACTGTGCAGGTATTTGACTTTGATCCCTAATTCTTTGAAGTAATCCGTCAAATCTTCAGACATTTTTTTCGTCAAGGTCGTGACAAAGACCCGTTCATTTCGCTCGACTCGCTCATTGATTTCTCCTACGAGGTCGTCAATTTGACCCATAATCGGTCGTACTTCGATCACCGGATCTAACAGACCAGTCGGACGAATGATTTGTTGAATGACGGTATCGGTTTGATCGTATTCATATGGTCCAGGTGTTGCTGAAACATAGACGATTTGGTTGACATGCTTCTCAAATTCTTCCAAGCGTAACGGACGGTTATCCAGTGCAGAAGGCAAACGGAAGCCATAATCCACTAACATTTGTTTTCTAGCACGGTCACCATTATACATCCCACGAACTTGCGGCATGGTCACGTGGGATTCATCAATAACGATCAGAAAGTCATCAGGAAAGAAATCTAATAACGTATAAGGCGGTTCGCCTTCTTTTCGTCCATCCATGTGGCGAGAGTAGTTTTCGATTCCTGAGGTATACCCCATTTCTCGCATCATTTCAATATCATAGTTGGTTCGCTGCTCTAAACGCTGTGCTTCCAGCAGCTTATTTTCTGCTCGCAAAACTTTCAGTCGTTCATCGAGTTCACTTTGGATCGAAGCGATCGCATGTTCCATATGGTCTTCATTGGTCACAAAGTGAGTTGCCGGAAAGATCGACACATGTTCGGTGTCACTCATGATCTCGCCCGTCAAGGCATCGACTTCACGAATCCGATCGATTTCATCGCCAAAAAACTCAATGCGTAACGCTCGCTCATCACGAGAAGCTGGGAAAATCTCCACAACATCGCCACGTACGCGAAAACGCCCCCGTTGAAAATCGATGTCGTTTCGTTCAAATTGGATCTCGATCAATTCTTTTAATAGTTGATCGCGAGACTTTTCCATCCCTACTCGTAAAGAAACAACCTGTCTGGCATACTCGATCGGCGAACCTAAACCGAAAATACAAGAGACAGAAGCTACAACAATCACATCGTTTCTCTCTAATAAAGAACTTGTCGCCGAGTGACGGAGCTTATCGATTTCATCGTTGACACTGGAGTCTTTTTCGATGTATGTATCACTGGAAGGAACATACGCTTCTGGTTGATAGTAATCATAGTAACTGACAAAGTACTCGACTGCATTATTTGGGAAGAAGTCCTTGAACTCGCCATATAATTGTCCAGCCAGTGTTTTATTATGGGCAATGATCAATGTCGGTTTATTGACTTCCTTGATTAGATTAGAAATCGTATAAGTCTTACCGGTCCCAGTGGCTCCTAACAAAATCTGTGCTTTTTTTCCACCGACCACCCCGTCAACCAATTGATGGATCGCTTCTGGTTGATCCCCAGCTGGTTGATATTTTGATACTAAGTCAAATTCATGGGAAGTTGTTCTTTCGATCATCTTCATTCCCCCTCGATTATTCTAAACGACAACAAAAAAAGAAAAACTCGCTGCCGCTTTTCCATAAATAAGTATATCATAGCGAACATACTTTCGCCATCATTTGCTATGAAAGTTTCATGCGATTAAGCATAACTTAACATGTTTGATTTTCTAACATCTGATGTGAGGTTTAAACGATTTTGTCATATTTTTAAAGAGAAAGACTTGTGTGTTGAAGAAAAAATCCATATAATCTATAAATACGTTATATCTAAAGGGGGAATTTTCTTGAAAAGAAAACACATGTCCTTCGCTTTAATCGCGCTGATTATCAGCATTTTTACGCTATCAGTAAAGTCAGCAAGTGCGGAGGAAACTACGTATAAGATAGGAACAGATTTAACATTTGCTCCTTTCGAATTCCAAAATGAAAATAATGAATACGTTGGGATCGATATAGATTTATTAAACGCGATCGCTGAAGATCAAGGTTTTGCAGTTGATTTACGTCCTTTAGGTTTTGACGCCTCCATTCAAGGCGTGCAATCAAATCAGTTAGATGGCATGATTGCTGGGATGAGCATCACAGATGAACGTAAAGAAACGTTTGATTTCTCAGATCCTTATTTTGATAGTGGGATTCAAATGGCAGTAGCTGCTGACAATGACAGTATTACTAGCTACGAGGATCTTGAAGGCGAAACGGTCGGTGCAAAGGTTGGTACCGAAAGTGCTCGCTTTCTAGAAAGCAATAAAGACCAATATGGCTACGACATCAAATTATATGATGACGCTACTGGACTATATGGCGCTGTACGCAATGGTACTGTGGCAGCCGCTTTTGATGATTATCCAGTGCTTGGCTATGCTATCAACAATGGCGAACCGATGAAACTTGTCGGCGAACCTGAAAAAGGTGCTTCTTACGGATTTGCCGTCAGAAAAGGCCAAAACCAAGAACTACTTGAAAAATTCAATGCTGGTTTAGCCAATATGAAAGCTTCCGGCAAATACGACGAAATCGTCAATACTTACATCACAACGTCTGATACAGATGCAGACACTAGTGAAATGGTGAAAGTCGAACCAAAGAAAGATGTTTACCGAATTGCTAGTGACTCCGCCTTCGCTCCATTTGAATTCCAAAATGAAGACAATGAGTATGTAGGGATCGATGTTGATTTAATGAACCGAGCGGCAGAATTGCAAGGGTTCAACATCGAATTCAATTTCATCGGTTTTTCCGGAGCTTTGCAAGCCTTGGATGGTAACCAAGCAGATGGGATGATCGCTGGGATGACAATCACTGATGAGCGTCGTCAATCCTATGACTTCTCTGACTCTTACTTTGAAAGCGGCATTCAGATCGCTGTAAAAGAAGGCAATGATTCCATCAATTCCTATGAAGATTTAGATGGAAAAACCGTTGGTGCGAAAGTGGGAACAGAAAGTGCAGACTTCTTGATCGCCAACGAAGAGAAATATGGCTATTCGATCAAATATTATGATGCTGCCGATCAATTATATGCGGCTGTTAACGGTGGGCAAATCGATGCCATGATGGATGATTATCCAGTGATTGGTTATGCCATCAGCCAAGGTCAAAAACTAGTGACACCGATTGAAAAAGAATCTGGTGGTCAGTACGGATTTGCGGTGAAAAAAGGCCAAAATCCTGAACTAATCCAAATGTTCAATGAAGCATTGAAAGAAATGAAACGGACTGGCGAGTACGATCAAATCATCAATAAATACATTGAAGATGGCTCTGCCACAGAAAAACGAGTGGATGAATCAACGATCACTGGTTTGATCAGCAACAACTATAACGTCTTATTAAAAGGTTTATGGAATACCCTTTTACTAGCATTGATTTCTTTTGCCTTAGCATTAGTGATCGGCATCATTTTTGGACTATTTAGTGTTGCTCCAATCAAAGCATTGCGGGTTTTTGCAGGGATCTATGTTGATATCATTCGTGGTATTCCTATGATGGTATTGGCTTTCTTCATCTTCTTCGGACTTTCCGATGCCATTGGTATCACGATTCCCGACTTTGCAGCCGGGGTCATTACATTGACTTTAAATGCCAGTGCCTATATCGCTGAGATCGTCCGTGGCGGGATCAATGCGGTGCCAAAAGGTCAGATGGAAGCCTCTCGTAGTTTGGGGATGACCTACACTCGGACAATGCAGAAAATCATTTTACCGCAAGCGATCAAAATCATGATTCCATCTTTCGTTAACCAATTTGTTATCTCGTTGAAAGATACAACGATCATCTCGGTTATCGGAGTCGTAGAATTATTGCAAACTGGGAAAATCATCGTTGCTCGGACTACGCAAAGTACCTATGTTTACTTGATCATCGCGATTATTTACTTAGTCGTGATCACAGCTTTAACGAAACTTGCAAAAGTTTTAGAAAAGAAGGTGAAATAGCATGAAAGAAAAAATCTTAGTTGAAAATCTTGTGAAAAAATACGGCGACAATACCGTATTGAATAATATCAATGTTTCAATCGCTGAAGGAGAAGTCGTTTGTGTGATCGGTCCTTCAGGTTCTGGGAAATCGACGTTCTTACGCTGTTTGAACCGCTTAGAAGAACCAACCAGCGGCGATATTATCGTTGACGGCGCACATCTGATGGATAAAAACACCAATATCAATGCTGTTCGTCAACATATCGGCATGGTGTTTCAGCATTTCAATCTCTTCCCTCACTTGTCGGTTTTAGAAAATATCATTTTAGCACCGATGGATCTAAAAAATGCTTCTCGGCAAGAAGCGGAAAAGAACGCAATTCGTTTATTAGAAACGGTCGGTTTGGCAGATAAAAAAGACATGTACCCTGACAATCTGTCTGGAGGACAAAAACAACGGGTGGCGATCGCTAGAGCTTTAGCAATGAATCCCGATGTGATGTTGTTCGATGAACCAACCTCCGCACTCGATCCAGAAATGGTTGGCGATGTACTCAATGTTATGAAGGATTTGGCAAAACAAGGAATGACCATGGTGATCGTTACTCACGAGATGGGGTTTGCCAAAGAAGTAGCAAACCGTGTGATGTTTATTGACGGCGGGAACTTCTTGGAAGACGGTACACCTGAGCAAATCTTTACCAATCCTAAGCATGAGCGTACCAAAGACTTCTTAGACAAAGTATTGAATATTTAAAAAAGCCTCTGCAACAGTCCGACGAAGGAACTGTTGCAGAGGTTTTCTTTATTGTTTGTTCCGTTTCGTTTCATCTGCGATCCGCTTTTGATTTTCCCCCAAAAACACTTTTGTATCGATGGGGTTTGCTTTGTTCGCCCCGCCGATGCCAGTATCAACCATTTTCCCCCAGCCCTTCAACGGCTCTTTCCCCGCTGCACGAAGCTTGGCATTTTTTAACCGTAATGCCTGTTTTTTTGTTTCTTTTTTCGCTTGATGTTTTGCTTGCCAGTCCCTTAAGATCTTCATTCCCTCTTCCTCTCTTTTCTATTAAAACAATGCCACATTCAAATGCTCGAAAACATTCCCAACGATCTGTTTGCGTCAAATGCCCTTTGCCACTGAAGCCGTATTTTTTTATCTTGTAGTTGACTATAGTATATCACGTGAATTTCATAATCATCAGGAATAGAGACTAAATTTTATTAAAACTATGAAATGCAATTTGAAATCGAGTAGTCAGATCAGGAGTGGCATGTTACACTTATTAAAGAACACTCCCTCCATAACTGCATAAGCTGTATAAATACATTGATTCTTTTGTTTAACCATCGGTTAGAACCCTTCTTATAAAAAACCAACCTTAAAATAACAACAAAAGAAAAATGCAGAAAATTACTTTGGAGGCATACATCGTATGAAAACCATCTATTTCTTTCCCTTACTGATTTTCCTTTCCTTATCACTCACAGGCTGTACCCTGATTGACGAACTCCTGGATGAAACGCGACAAAGCAGTTCTTCATTAGAAACAGCGGTGACTTCTCAATCATTGTCAATGGATTCGGAAGTTAGAAGCTCTTCCTCTACTGAAAAGCAAACAACGTCTACTACAATTGACACAAGCAGCTCTTCTGACAGCCTTGATCAACAGTCAGTAAGTACCGAAGAATCCACCTCTCACTTCTCCTATTGCGAGCAATTGCAGATTGGATTGCCACGACGTTGGAATAGAACCGTCACCAAAGATTTGCTCCACCAATTGCAAGAAGGAATGTCCTGCGATCAAGTATTAGAGATCATGGGTGGACTGCCTTCTTGGCGACTAGCGATTCTAGGCGTGGAATCCAATGCCTGGATCAATCAAGAGGGCGAAGCGATCATCGTTACCCTTTCCAACCGAACCGTTACTGGCGTTACCTGGCATGATCAGTTTTCTGAAACAGAAATTGAGTAATCCATTAAGCGATCTCTCGTAACTAAGATTGGCAAAATCCGTGATGAAATTCAAACACCTCTATTATCATGAGTCGTCTAAAAAACTTAGGAGTTGAAGGATAAAATGAAACTGAATCGTCCTCTGAAAAAAATCCGGGAGCATCGCAGAAGAAGTCTTTTGCTTTGTTTGGGCATTAGTTGTTTTTTACTCGGAGCTGTCCTCTTCTACAGCGAAAATCAACCAGCAGCTGCCTACGAGCAGTTTTTAGAGATCGATTACTTAACTGCTTTACTGGAAGAAAGACCTTCCCCTGAATCCATCAGCGATCTTGGCCTCGATCTCATCAAACGTAGTGATCGGGTAAACCAAGAGCGCAGTGCCATTAACCGAAAGCGGCGCCGCGAAAATGTGATCGTCACGGAAGAGACTAGAAAAGTTTTTTCTCCCGATCAAGGAGCAATGGTTGATGAAGTAAGAAAAGTAACCACTCGTTTACCTGATTCAGCCATTGATTTGTTATCAACGATGGCTGACAGCAGCGCTCTCGAGACAAAAAGAGTTCCTTTAGGTTCAAGGGACAAACTGTCCAAAATCAGCTTTGATTTTGACTCCGATAACGCGGGAAATGAACATTTATCTAGAATTACATTGGTTGATGTCCCAGAATTTTTCGGTATTGATTTCTCACAATTCGGGAAAGAGGATGATATTGAGGAGATCAAAGAGACATTGATCGAACAGTATGGTTTAGATGCTCACATCAGAGACGTTAGCGCCATTCGGAGACTTTTCTTTGTTCATGAAGGATTTGAGTTTTACATTAGTCAAACCTATAATCCAAACGGAGTCGGCATCACTGTCCAAGCAGTAGAACCATAAACAAAAACTATCGAACCCCCGTCTCTTTGCGGGTTTAACAAAAAAGGCGTCTGCGAATCCAAACGCAGGCACCTTTTTTCTACTTCTATTTTTATTTAGGCAAAAACGATCGACCAATTGTCACGTTCATCAAGAAATTCTTGCGCTAATTTTTGCGCACCCTCTAAGGTATGGTTCGCCGCCCAACCGCATTGCACTTCATTGCTGGCAGGTACTTCAGTTGCTTGCAAAACGTCCTTCATGGTTTTTTCTAGGACGGTCAAAATCTCTTCATAATCGTCATGATTCAAGACAGTCAAATAAAAGCCGGTTTGGCAGCCCATTGGCGACCAGTCCACGATATAATCCGCATGATTACGAATCAATTCTGCCGTCAAATGTTCTAGCGAGTGCAGACTTGCCATATCCATATGCGCTTGGTTCGGCTGCTTCAAACGGACATCATATTTGATGATGGTATCATTCGTTCCTTGTTTTTTATCGGCAACCCGTACATAAGGTGCTTTGACTTTCGTATGATCCAAATTAAAGCTTTCAACATTCATTTTCATTGTACTTCTCTCCTACTCTTTTTGTGCTTCCACAAGCCAAACATACTCATTGATCTGCTTAAAACGACTGGTAAACCCATGCTGACGAAAGTATCGTTCGATATCCGCTGTGACTGGATAGTACTCTCTTTGCAGATCAGCGGCTAGTCGCTGGTGACCAGCTTGCCGTGCTTCATCGATTCGTTCCATTTTGTGGGCTAGAGAAAGAAACATCGTATCCCCGAAAAGCACTTGCCCGCCTTTGGGCAGCATCGCAGCATATTTGCCGATTACCCGTTGTTTTTCGTCCTCCGTAAGATGATGAAAAACATAGGTAGAAACGATCGTATCAATCACATCCGTGATCTCAGGAAAAACCTCCATATCACCATCTACAAAAGTCACTTTAGAAAGACTGGGTTTTGACTTGGCGATTCGCCGCATCTCTGGCGATGGCTCGATTGCCAGCACGTTTTTTCCTTGATCAAGCAGAGCTTGTGTTAGATTTCCAGTTCCACTACCAAATTCTACCACAGACTGCCCTGCTTTTTCAGCAATTTCAGCGAGTAACTGTTCATATTTGAAAAAAACCGCTCGATATTCTTCATCCTTACCTGCAACTGTTTCATCGTACTCAGCTGCCCAGTCAGAAAAAATTGGAATAAACTCTCTCCCCATCACTAGCTACCTGCCTTTTCAAACGCTTGCTCTAAATCTGCCTGCAGATCCTCACCGTCTTCGATGCCGAGAGACAACCGAATCAAGCCATCTTTGATCCCAGATTGCTCACGAATTTCTTTAGGGATCGAGGCATGGGTCATCACGGCTGGCACTTCTACCAAGCTTTCCACGCCACCTAAGCTTTCTGCTAAAGTAAAAATCTTTAATGATTCAACAAATTCTGCTGTTTTCGATTCATCGTTTAGTTCAAAAGATATCATACCGCTATACCCAGACATCTGTGATTTGGCGATCTCATGTCCTTCATGGGCAATCAATCCTGGATAATAAACCTTTGCGACAGCTGGATGTGCTTGTAAGTAGTGGGCAATTCTCATCGCGTTGTTTTGATGTGCTTCCATCCGCAAAGCAAGTGTTTTGATGCTTCGTTGGATCAACCAGCTATCATGAGGCCCCAATACACCACCAATGGCGTTTTGTAAAAAAGCAATTCTTTCGGCGATTTTTGGCTCTTTGGCAACCGCTAACCCAGCTACTACATCACTGTGTCCACCGAGATACTTGGTAGCACTGTGAATCACAATATCTGCGCCTAATTGTAGCGGCTTTTGAAAGTAAGGGGTCGCAAAGGTATTATCCACGATCGTCAAAATGTCCTGTTTTTTAGCTAGTTGGGCAACGATTGCGATGTCCGTGATCTTCAATAATGGATTAGTCGGCGTTTCCAGAAAGATCGCTTTGGTTTCTGGAAGGATGGCTGCTTCAACGGCAGCTAGCTCATTTGTTTTGACAAGTGTATAAGACAATCCGCTTTTTTCTAATACTTGATGGAGCAAACGAAACGTCCCGCCATATACATCATCCCCTAAAATGACATGGTCTCCAGTCTGAAACAGCGAGAAGACCGCATGGGTGGCTGCTAATCCAGAGGCAAAAGCAAACCCTTGGGCGCCTTCTTCCAGATCCGCAATCAATTCTTCTAAGGCAAATCGAGTTGGATTGCCTGAACGACTGTATTCATATTGCTTTGGCTGACCAAGAGCATTTTGCCGATAGGTTGATGTTTGGTAAATTGGCACACTAACAGCACCAGTCATTTCGTCTTCGCTGATACCGCCGTGGATTACTTTTGTATTAAAATGCATGGTTTACTCCTCCTATGAATGGGGTAATTGCTGATTCCCCCGCATAAATCTGTTTTGATAGATAGCGATCGCCTCCATCTGGAAAGACGGTAACGATCGAGCTTCCAGTTGGTAATTCGAGGCTTTCTTTTACTGCTGCTGCCATCGCCGCTCCACTTGAACTTCCAACAAGCAAACCATAGTTTCTTGCCAAGTATCGAGTAAAAGCAAAGCCTTCCGCATCACTGATCGTATAAATTTGATCAATAAGCAAATCGTCAAAAAATTGTGGAATGAACTCAACACCGATCCCTTCAATCTCATGTCCATGGGCAGGCCCGCCATTTAAGATCGATCCTTCTGGTTCAACGACAGCAAGTCGAGTGCTTGATTTTTGCTTCCTTAAGTATGTTGCGACACCCGCGAAGGTCCCCCCGCTGCCAGCTCCAGCAACAAAGCTGTCAATTTTTCCAGATAACTCCTGAAAGATCTCTGGGCCTAAGGTTGCTTGGTAGGCTGCAGGATTGTTTTGATTGTGAAATTGCATTGGCATATAACTATTTGGTAGCTGTTTTGCTATTTCCTTTGCTTTTTCAATCGCCCCTTGAATGCCTGCTTCAGTGGGCGTATGAACGATGGTCCCGCCCAACGCTTCAATCAGTTGCTGCTTTTCAAGGCTAAATTTTTCAGGAATGACAAAAATCATTTTTAAGCCATACTCGATTCCAGCTAAAGCTAAACCAATTCCAGTATTTCCCGCTGTCGGTTCGATAACGGTTGTCTCATGATCGATCACATGCTCGCGAAACGCTTCATCGATCAAATACTTTCCTAAGCGGTCCTTGATACTTCCACCAGGATTTAAATACTCAAGTTTCGCATAGATGGTACTTCCCTTTTTGCCGCCAAATGCTGCGGCATCAAATTCAAAGAATGGGGTGTGCCCAATCAATGCTTTTATATTATTAACGATCATCGCTCGACTCCTCGCTCAACTTTGTTTGGCACAACTCGTATGCTTCATGTACTCATTTTCATTTGCAATCATCAGCCGTCGCCAATGAAAGCGGTAAAAAACAGCAAACAAAAAGGGGTACTGACTATTACATCAGTACCCCAAAAAAATGTCGTCTTATCCGGATAGAAGTGAATCACTAAAGAAACTTCAGCGATCTTCTGCGACAAAGGAACTAATAATAGGCATGACAAATCGGTATGCTGCTTTTTGCACCATACAACAACAACAGGTAGTTTGTGTGTTGACGTTTGTCATGTCTTGTTCCCTCCTTTAATTTGCTTGTTATCAAAATAGCACGACTCTTTTTTATTGTCAAACGTTTTTTGAAATCACCGAGCACACATTGATGATCTTTAATAAAATAACATCATAGAGGATAGTAAGCACTCACATAGGCATCCACGGCTTTGATCGCTGCTGCAACATCTTCTGCAGAAACCGGAAATGGCATATTGTGGATCGTTTCCCCTTCGATAGTTGCTTGCTCGCCAATTTTTAATAGGTCTGCATCGCTGGCTTCCGCAAGATGCATGTCGGATAATGTCGTCGGTAATTCTAATGCCTGATACAATTCTATATATTGGTCGAGCTCTTCAGGATCTGCATTTTCCAGCATCAATTGAGTGAGTGTTCCGTAAGCAACCTTCTCACCATGGGTCAGATCATGAACGTCTCCTTCAAGGGCTGTCAAGCCATTATGAATCGCATGAGCTGCTGCCAGACCTGCACTTTCAAAGCCTAATCCACTAAGCAAAGTGTTGGCTTCCACGATTTGTTCAAAAGCTTCGGTAACGACTTGTTTTTTATTCGCTTGATAGGCTTTTAAGGCATTCTCAAAAAGGATCTCTTCGCATTTTTCAGCGATCGCCATGCTGGCAATTGGTTGCACCCCGCCGACCATATTTTTACTATGGCTTCGAGCAACAGCACGTGCCTCGACATAGGTTGCGAGTGCATCCGCAATACCAGCGGCTAGCAATTTGGCAGGCGCTTTGGCAATCACAGCGGTATCCACTAAGACAAGTTCAGGATTTTTGTTATAAAAACGATACTTTTCAAAACGACCTTCAGAAGTATAAATAACAGAAAGTGCCGAAGTTGGTGCATCAGTGGAGGCAATCGTTGGCAAAACAGCAATCGGTATTTTCAATTCATCCGCAACAGCTTTCCCAGTATCGATGGCTTTCCCACCACCTAATGCGGCAATCACTTCGATTGATTCACTTTTGGCTTTAGAGACGATACGATCGATTTCATTTGCAGAAGCTTCTCCACCAAAAATTTCTTTTACCGGATCTAACTCGGCTGCTTTTAGGTTCTCAAATAGTTCTTCACCGGCAATTTTCCAAACAGTTTCATCGGTCAAAAGAAGCACTTTCTTTCCTAAATCTTTGATATGGGATAACCCATGCTTCAAGACCCCTTTTCCTTGAACGTATCGTGACGGACTCGCAAATATTCTTTCCATTGTATCTCCTCCTTTAATTGGTCTACTTTTATTGTGACACACTAAGCAAGCGATTTCAAAGGAAAAGAAAAAAAGATGGCCAAGAAGATTCGATTCTTGCCCATACTGCACATTTATAGCCATACAAACACTCATGCCCTTATAAAACGGATGGTTTTATAAGGGCATGAGTTGGATTTTTTCATGGTTATTTCTTTTTCCCACCAAAAGCATCTTTCATTTTATCAAAAAATCCTTCTGGTTGTTGTTCGTTCGTTTCATGGCCACTGGCTTTTGCATAAGCCCGCAATGCCTCTTTTTGTTCCTCATTTAAGTTCTTAGGTGTGATCAGCTTCACTTTGACCTGTTGATCGCCATTGCCGCCTCCCCGTAAGCGAGGGGCTCCCTTACCGCGTAAGCGGAAGTTTGTGCCTGTTTGCGTACCAGCTGGAATTTTTAATTTCACATTCCCATGAACCGTTGGTACATTGACTTCGTCGCCTAAAGCAGCTTGGACAAAGTTTAACGGCAGTTCGTAATAAATTTCCGACCCATCACGGTCAAAAATATCACTTTCTTCCACTCGGAAAACAACGTACAGATCACCATAAGGACCACCATTGGCGCCAGCTTCTCCTTGACCAGACAAGCGCATTTGTTGTCCATCTTCGACACCTGCAGGTACGTTGACTTTCACACTGTGTTTTTTCTTTTCATGGCCAGTACCATGACATGTTGTACATGGTTCTTTGATTTCTTTCCCAGTTCCATGACAAACATCACAGGTTTGACGGCTCATCACACGACCAAGCGGTGTTTGACGTTCAACATTGATGGTACCTGCACCATGACATTTATGACAGGTTTCTGGTGAAGTACCTGGTTTTGCCCCGTTCCCACCGCAGGTATGACAGGTTTCTTCACGATTGTATTGAACAGTTTTTTCCACTCCGAAAATCGCTTCTTCAAAGGAAAGATCAACCGCATATTGCAAGTCCGCTCCTTGTCGAGGTGCATTAGGATTGGCTGCTCTGCCGCCTCCACCACCGAAAAACGATTCGAAAATGTCTTCAAATCCACCAAAACCGCCACCGGAGAATCCGCCACTGTTAAAGCCGCCGAATCCACCGCCATAACCGCCTCCGTAGTTCGGATCGGTACCAGCATGACCATACTGGTCATAAGCAGCTCTTTTTTGGGAATCACTTAATATTTCATAGGCCTCAGAAATCTCTTTAAACTTTGCTTCTGCATCAGGTTCTTTATTGATGTCTGGATGATATTGTTTTGAAAGCTTACGATAAGCTTTTTTGATTTCGTCATCCGAAGCCCCTTTTTGTAGACCTAAGACCTCATAATAATCTCTTTTGTCTGCCATTGGCTTCCCTCCACTATATTCTTGCGTCTCTCGTATTTTAGCATATAATTCGCTCTAGAAAAATACGTTTCGCAAATTCATAAGAAAAAGCCAAAGCGGTGACTTTGGCTTTTTCACAAACAGCGATTATTTATCGTCACCGTCTACTTCTTCAAAGTCGGCGTCAACCACATCGTCTGCGCCGCCTTGTGCAGCTTCTGGATTTTCTTGTGCTTGTTGTTGTGCTGCTTGTTCGTATAATTTAACAGTTAAGTTTTGTACGATTTCATTCAAAGCATCACGTTTCGTTTTCATTTCTTCTAAGTTGTTTGCTTCAAGTGCAGCTTTCAACTCATCACGAGCTTCTTCCGCTTTTTTGACTTCGTCTGCATCCACTTTGCCTTCAAGCTCTTTCAATGTTTTATCAACAGTGAACAACAAAGCATCGACGTCATTGCGTAGATCAACTTCTTCTTTGCGTTGTTTATCGGCTTCAGCGTTTGCTTCAGCATCTTTTACCATGCGTTCGATTTCTTCATCTGATAAACCTGAAGATGATTTGATCGTGATTTTTTGTTCTTTTTGTGTACCTAAATCTTTTGCAGAAACATTGACGATCCCATTTTTATCGATATCAAATGTTACTTCGATTTGAGGGATGCCACGAGGTGCTGGTGGAATATCCGTCAATTGGAATCTACCTAATGTTTTGTTGTCAGCTGCCATTGGGCGTTCTCCTTGCAAGACATGGATATCAACGGCTGGTTGATTGTCTGCTGCAGTTGAGAAGACTTGTGATTTACTTGTAGGGATCGTTGTGTTACGATCGATCAGTTTTGTGAAGACGGCACCCATTGTTTCGATACCTAATGATAATGGTGTAACGTCTAGTAAGACGACATCTTTCACATCACCTGTGATCACGCCACCTTGGATCGCAGCACCCATCGCTACCACTTCATCTGGGTTTACTGATTTGTTTGGTTCTTTATTGGTTTCTTTACGAACAGCATCAACTACTGCTGGAATACGTGTTGAACCACCAACTAAGATGACTTCATCGATTTCTGATTGTGATAAGCCAGCATCTTTCAAAGCTTGGCGTACTGGAATTTTTGTCCGTTCGACTAGGTCTGCGGTCAATTCATCGAATTTCGCACGAGTCAAGGTCATTTCCAAGTGCAATGGACCAGCATCACCAGCTGTGATAAATGGCAAGCTGATTTGAGTACTTGTTACACCTGACAAGTCTTTTTTTGCTTTTTCAGCAGCATCTTTCAAACGTTGCAAGGCCATTTTATCTTTTCCAAGATCAATGCCGTTTTCTTTTTTGAATTCTGCTACCATGTGATCGATGATTTTGTTATCAAAGTCATCCCCACCTAGGTTGTTGTCCCCAGCAGTTGATAATACGTCAAAGACGCCATCCCCTAATTCAAGGATCGATACGTCAAAAGTACCGCCACCTAAGTCAAAGACTAGGATTTTTTCATCTTTATCTGTTTTATCTAACCCATAAGCTAAAGCTGCGGCAGTTGGTTCGTTGACGATCCGTTCTACTTCAAGACCGGCAATTTTACCAGCATCTTTGGTTGCTTGACGTTGTGCATCGTTGAAGTATGCAGGAACAGTAATGACTGCTTTTTCAACTTTTTCACCTAAATAGTCTTCAGCAAATCCTTTGATGTATTGAAGAACCATTGCGGAAACTTCTTGTGGTGTATAGGATTTGCCTTCAACTTCTACTTTGTATCCAGCTTCACCCATATGGCGTTTAATAGAAGAAATCGTATTCGGGTTTGTTACTGCTTGGCGTTTTGCAACTTCCCCTACTTGGATCTCACCGTTTTTGAATGAGACAACAGAAGGTGTGGTACGGTTTCCTTCTGGATTCGTAATGATTTTTGCTTCGCCGCCTTCAAGGACAGCAACAGCTGAGTTTGTTGTTCCTAAGTCGATACCGATAATTTTACTCATAAGTAATACACTCCCTTTTTTAATTTAAACATCTACTTATAGATAGAAAGAACTATTGTGCAACGATGACCATGCTTGCACGCAAGACACGATCATGCAATTTATACCCTTTTTGCAAGACAGTAACGATTGTGTCTGCCGGTGTTTCATCAGAGGCAGGTACAGTCTGCACCGCTTGATGCAAGTTCGGATCGAACATTGCACCTTCAGCAGGAATCTCTTCGATTCCCTCTTCTTTTAAGGCTTGACGCAGACTTTCAAGAACCATTTCAACGCCTTTTTTCAAATTCGCAGCTTGGTCTTGATCGACATCTGCTGCCATCGCTCGTTCCAAATTGTCGATTGCTGGCAACAGTTTTTTGCCAAGATCTTGCGAGCGGTATTTTTGTAAAAGTTCCCGCTCGTTGCGGTTACGTGAAGTGATATTTGCGATCTCTGCACGAGCACGCAGGAATTGATCTTCCAATTCGTTATTCTTTTCTTGCAAAAGTTCCAATTCGCTTTTTTCCACTGCTTCTTCCTCTGGTTGAGGAGTCTGTGCTTCAGTTTCAGTTGATTCATTTGAAGATTCAGTTGTTTCTGCGGTTTCTTCAGCAGTTTTATCTAATTCTTCATCTAAACGCTCTTCTTTTTCCGTCACGTTTCAACCATCCCTTCTACGATTTGTTTCATTGCCGCTTATTCATTGGCAGCGTCTAATGCGCGATAATAATCGGCCAATTTTTTTGCTAACTCGCCTCGAAAAACTTCCATCAATCCAAACATCCGTGAATACGGCATACTTGATGGACCTAATAAAGCGATCGTTCCTTGTCCATGACCTTCGATTTCATAGCTGGCTTGGATCAAACTCATATTTTGTAACAAGTCGTTGCCAAGCTCAGAGCCGATTCTGATTTGAATCGCAGAATCTCTTGGCGCCAGCAGCTGTGTCAGCTGATCTGCGTTTTTCATAAATGAATACATCGATTTGAACTGACTAACATCTTGCGTCGGTTCAAAATCCAGAAGATTCATTCGCCCGCCGACGAAGATTTTTTCTTCAAAAATATGGCTCAGCATCGTATCAAAGAGATCAACGATTCCGTCAGTCGTTTGAAAATACTTATGCAGAATCATAGGAATCTCGGTTCTTAATCGATGGTAGACCGTCATTAGAGGTTCACCGATCAATTTGTCGTTGATGATCCTTACCATTTTTTCCAAATCTTCGCTGCTCATCGATTCAGGAAGAGCAAAGACTTGATTTTCGACATTTCCTTTATCCGTCACGATGATCGCGATGATCTGTCGTGCATTCAAAGGGACGATTCGAAAGCCCGTCAATTTCCTTTCCTTCATATCTGGTCCGAGAGACAACGCTGTATAGCTAGTCAAGTTGGACAAGATCGTGGCAGACTGCTGGATGATTTCATTGATTTCATGAAAATCTTTTCCAAAAGAATGACGAATGGTTTGAATTTCATTTTGGTCAACTTCAGATGGCTTCAATAAGTGATCAACGTAATAGCGATACCCTTTTATTGATGGCACACGCCCTGAAGATGAATGTGTCTTTAACAGAAGTCCAGCTTCTTCCAGCGCCTTCATCTCATTACGAATGGTGGCAGAGCTAGCTTCAACCCCATCTTCCATCAATCGCTTCGAGCCCGTGGGCTGACCAGTATTCGTATAGTTTTGGATGATGAGGTGTAAAATCATTTGTTGTCTAGGTGTCAACATTTTATCCACTCCTCCGTTAGCACTCATTCCTATTAAGTGCTAACACGATTATAAATATACCATATTTGCTAGGAATGTCAAGTATTTGCATCACTTTTTTAGCACTCTTTCTAAGAGAGTGCTAAAAAAGAAATCAAAAAAAGAAGCAGCGCGAAATGGCTACTTCTCTTCCTTGTTCTTTCTTATTTTTCTCCATCCAAGAGAAATGCTTCAAACACTTCGTTGCCAATGAACATCCCAGCTTTCGTTAAAAAGACACGATCACCTTGACTAGCCAACCAGCCTTTTTGAATCAACTGTTCGCTAGTTGAACCATAGATTTCCTGAAAAGACTTCCCGAATTTTTCTGCAAAGCGTATTTTTGAAATGCCAGCCTTTTTACGAAGGCCTAAAAACAGTTCCTCTTCCATTTGATTACTGGTTGTCAATTCTTCGGTTTCATGGATTGGCAATTGATTTTCCTGTAATGGTTTCAAATAATGCTGGATTGGACCTTTATTCTTGTAGCGGGTCTGTCCAAGATACCCGCTGGCGCCTGCCCCAAAGCCAAAATAATGTTCATTGTTCCAATACACTAGATTATGCAAGGACTCATACCCTGGTCGTGCAAAATTACTGATTTCATATTGATTCAAGCCAGCTTTTGTCATCGCGGCGATCGCCTCATCAAACATCTGCGTTTCAGCTTCTTGAGAAGGCAGCGCCATTCTCCCTTGGCGAACCCAGTTCATAAACATGGTTTTGTTTTCTAAAATCAAGGAATACATCGCATAGTGAGGCAACCCGAGATCAATCGCTCGCGTCAGTGTATCACGGAAGCTTTCTATGCTTTGTCCCGGAAGTGCATAAATCAAATCGATCGTCACATTCTGAAAATCATGTTTTTCCAGCAGCTGAATGGTTGAATAAACATCTTCAGCGGTATGCTTGCGGCCAATTTTTTTAAGCAAGCGATTATCAAAGGTTTGGACCCCCATCGACAAGCGAGTGACTTGATGGTTTTTCAAAACCAGCATTTTTTCTTCACTCAAATCACCAGGATTTGCTTCCACGGTAAACTCTTTGGTTGTGTGGGTCGGCAGCAATTCATGCACACCTGAAAGCAATCGATCCAGCTGGTTCGCCGAAAGCGACGTTGGCGTCCCGCCGCCGATATAAATTGTTTCCGCCTCATTGATAGGCTGACGCAAGAGGGTCAGCTCAATTTCTTTTAGTAACGCTTCGATGTACTCATCCACTGGCTGCCCTTCTAAAAACACTTTGTTGAAGTCACAGTAATAGCAGATATGTTCACAGAATGGTATATGTATATACGCAGAAATATTTTGCGCGCTTTTTGTAGATGGATCGTTTATTGTTTGACCTTCAGGCATTCCTAAGTGATTCTCCTCTACCTTCTTTTTACTCCCATCGCTGAGAGCATCGGCACTCATTGTAGCATAGTTCTTAGAATTCTCCTATCACTTGGACTATTTTGGGCAAGAAAAAACACCACTTCCAAGAAGTGATGTCTTCAAATAGTCATAGCAAAAATTAAGAGCACTACTCTTATTAAGTACGGTAAAATACCGCTTTTGTTCTTATACCACCCAGAAAAAAATCTGTTTGTTACAAGAACTAACACTTCCCCCAAACTGTTAGCGCCACAATAGATAAGCTGTTGCTGACGGCTTACTTAACAAGAGCAGGACTCTTATTCTTGAAAGACAATTGCTTGTCTTATCTGACTTAAGTATACCTTTTTTAAAAAATTAAGTCCTATCATCTTTTTCACCAGTCTATGAAAACGATGAGAATCATCCCCTTGGCGACCGTTATAGAATGTGTAGCAAAATATCGATCAGATAGCGGATCAACCGATACGCAATAAATAAGAAGAAAATATTTCCCAGCAAGAATTGAAAAACATTGCCGATCGATCCTTTAAAGGAGCGAAAGCTGAAATAACGCGACCAACGATTGAACCCGTTTTGGCGATTTCGTTTCAAACGATACGCTTCATCATACTTCATTTCCAAGAGGTCATAGTAAAAAATCATCAAGGGTTGTTGCACAAAGAAAACTTTTTTATAGCCTGCCATCAACGTGTACTGCTTATTATTGGAAGGGAAGTTGCGATTGCCGTTTTTCTTCACGCGCATCGTTGTTCCATCGTTCATTGGGAACGCATAATGATCCTCGAATTCTGTCAGTTGATGAATTTGCGGCACCTGATTTTCTTCTTCAAAAGCACGTACGACCTCACTCGCCTTCTGATAAAGTGAAACTAGCCACGCCATCATCCCTAGCAAAATACCTAACAAGATGATATTTAAAAGCAAACTTTCTTGTAACAAAAATAAATAACCTAAGATAATCAAAATCGCCACACCAAGGGCAATCATTCTTCTACGGAAATAACTGCGATACATCAACTCAAAAGAGCGCCGATAATAGGCAAAATCTTCTTTTACAAAATCCATTTTTTCCACATCTTTCTGCGTTTAGGTTGCTGATAATGTATCAAAGATCCTTTTGAAAGTCAATTTACCGAAAAAGTTTCAGCGTCTGATTTGTTTCAAACAAGAAAACGTTTTATAATGGAAGATGTAACAAAAAAAAGCGATGAAAGTAGGTTGAGATACGTGATATTACAAGAAACATTTACCTTGCAGAACAAACTGACAATTCCTAAGATTGGCCTTGGAACCTGGCAATCTTCTCCAGAAGATGCTTACAACGCCACAAAATTTGCCATTCAAAACGGTTATCGACATGTCGATACAGCGGCAGCTTACAAAAACGAAGAAGCGGTTGGGAAAGCTGTGCGCGATTCAGGCGTTGCCCGCGAAGAAATTTTTGTTACCACGAAAGTACCTGCTGAGTTGAAGACCTATCAAGAAGCGGTTGATAGCATTGATGCTTCTCTAAAAAAACTTGACTTAGGGTATATCGATTTGATTTTGATCCACGCTCCTCGTCCTTGGAAAATCATGGGAAACAATCCAGAAAACAAAGATTTTTATCTTGAAAACATCGATGTTTGGAAAGCACTAGAAGAAGCCTACTTAAGTGGGAAAGTAAAATCAATTGGTGTTTCCAACTTCGATCAAAAAGATTTACAGAATATTTTTGATCATTGCGATGTGAAACCGCTGGTCAACCAGTTTGTTTACCATATTGGACGTACAAATGAAGAGTTATTGGCATTTTGTAAAGACCACGAAATTTTAGTGGAAGGCTATTCTCCAATCGCCACTGGTCGTTTACTCGATAACGATGCAGTGAAGACGATTGCGGAAGCTTATGGAAAATCTATTCCACAACTTTCAATTCGTTACTTGCTACAAAAAGACATTCTGCCATTGCCAAAATCCGTTCATGAAGAATACATTTCTGACAATGCCAAAGTTGACTTTGAAATTTCTGAAGAAGATATGAAGAAATTGGATGCGTTGCAAGCTTAAGAATGCTTGCGTTTAATTGAAAAAAGCAGTCCGATCAAGTCCAGTAAATGCTGGTCATGGATCGGGCTGCTTATTTTGTTCTAAAACTCTGTTTAGAAAAACAACCGTTTCTTAGTTTGTCAAAGCTGGAATCTTCTTATGTTAGTTGCTCAAAGGTACCCCACACTTTTACTTCTTGTTTTTCTACCATCGTTCTGCCTTTCGCTAGAACCGTTTCTACTGTTAATGTTTCTTTGTTCAGCAAACAAATATCAGCATCCATCCCTGCTGCAAGACGTCCCTTTTGATCAAGCTTCAATACTTTCGCTGGATTAGAAGTGATTGCTCGAATGGCGATCTCCAATGGAATCTGCTCTTTTTGGACTGCTTCTTTAATGCCTACCATCAAGGCTCGCGAACTACCGACACCCAGACCTATGAATTGATTGTTTTCATCAAAGTACGGGAGGCTACCTTGCCCATCAGAGGTCATGGTAAATTGATCCAGCCCGATCCCTTCTGCTAACAAACGCTTCAATCCTTTACTGAAGCGAACCTCATCGTCTTCTTTTTCCCAGAAATCAGGATCCTCACTCGCCGTAAAATCAATCGTTCCACCCATTTTTGCAAAAGCAATACTTGCTT
The DNA here is from genome assembly GCF_002174385.1 of Enterococcus sp. 6D12_DIV0197. Taxonomy (NCBI): domain Bacteria; kingdom Bacillati; phylum Bacillota; class Bacilli; order Lactobacillales; family Enterococcaceae; genus Enterococcus; species Enterococcus sp. 6D12_DIV0197. Next base: position 1,915,316 of record NZ_NIBN01000001.1, on the reverse strand, counting down.
CGAAAAGCTCGCTGGTCCGATTGGCATGTGTCGGTAAAAATTGGCTGATTGGAATCTCTGTTTCTTCGATGGTTCGTAAAAGTAGCTCATATTTTCTCTTTCCTCCACCTAAGTGGACGTTTACGATGCCTGCTTTTCCAGAAAGCATCCCACCAACACGGGCATCCGCCACCGCGCGGGTAAATTCTTCGAAACTCGGTTGTGAAGAACGATGGTCAGAAACGGCAATTTCACCGATACCAATGATTTTGTCAATAGTCAAAAAATCTTGAATGATAGAATCGGTGACCGGAGTCAATGGCAATCGATAAGAACCGTCATACAAGTACGTCGTGATGCCTTCTGCCTCTAGTCCACGGGCCTTACTGATCAAGGCAGTCATATCTCTGCCTACTCCGTCAGTACCCAAACACCCAACCACTGTCGTTACCCCCGCTGAGGTCAGCTGAGACAATTTCACTTCTGGTGTCCGGTTCTGAAAGCCGCCTTCCCCGCCACCTCCTAAGATATGAAAGTGGCAGTCAATAAAGCCGGGAACAGCAAGTAACCCTGTGCCATCGATTTCTTCAAGAGGAACCCCTGAGAATCCTCCTTCGATCGAATCTTCAATAGCAATGATCTTGTCTTCGCTTAAAAGAATATCTTTTTTTCCTAAATAGTCAGGCGCATAAACCTCCGCTTGTCTTATCACCTTCATGAGTGCTTCCTCCTCGTGTCTGATTGCTTCTTATTGCAAGCCGATCGCGACTGCAATAAAGATGAAGATCGTTCCTAATACAAATAAGAACCCTTGCATTTTGATCTGGAATTTCGCCCATTTCACCCATTCGATTCTTGCGACACCTAGCACACCGATCAGACTTGCCGATACTGGAGTGAAGGCATCCATGAAGCCTGAGCCTAATTGATAAGCCAATACAGCGATCTGTCTTGAAACACCTAAAAGATCAGCTAATGGCGCCATGATCGGCATGGTCAATGCAGCCTGACCTGAATTGGAGGTCACGATCAAATTGAAGAAGCTTTGGAAAATGTACATGAACCATGCCCCAATAAATGCTGGAACATTGCTTAACAAACCACCGATGCTGTGCAAAATCGTATTCAAGGCTGACGGCACGTTGGCATCAGAACCGCCGAGAACCAGAAGAATCCCTTTGGCCATCCCTACAACGATTGCAGTTCCCGCTAATTCTGAGGCCCCTGATTGAAAGGCACTCGCCACATCATTCAAGCCCATATTTTCTAATTTGAAAAGAACCGCTATGATTCCTGCCCCTAAGCCCATAACAAAGAATTGAGAAGCGATCTCGGGAATATAATAGCCTTTTTGTGTCACACCCCATACGATCCAGATCAAGACCGCCAGCATTTCAACCAAGATCAATTTATGACCTAATAAAAATGGTTTTTGCTCACTGGAGGTTTTTTCAAGATGATTTCGAAAATACGCATCTGATTGATACGTGAGCGATTTCTCAGGATTCTTGCGAATTCTTTCGGCATAGATCATGAGGTATCCTGCGGATAATGCGGTAACCACGACCCACATGATGATTCGGAACGTTGCGCCTGAAAGAACGGGAATACCTGCGATCCCTTGAGCCACTGCCACACTAAATGGACTCATCCACGAGGTGGCATTCCCAATCTGGGAGGCGACATAGGTGACAGTGACCGCCACGATCGAGTCATACCCTAATGCGATCACGAAAGGCACCATGACCATCGAAAACGGAATGACTTCTTCTGCCATCCCAAAAGTAGCACCACCAAATGAAAAAGCAAAGAACAACAGCGGCAATGCCAAACGTTCTAATCCACGGGTTTTGCTGATAAATGCAAAGATCCCCGCATCGATCGCTCCCGTTTGCATGATAATACCAAATGCACCACCGACCACTAAAATCAGTGCTGCAATCCCTACTGCTGAGCCGTATTTGTCGCCAGAAACCAACCCTTCAAAAACAAAATTTAAAAAGCCGAAACCGCCAAAGTCATCGGTTCCCCAAACCTTGGCTGTTTTATGCAGTTTTTCTGAAGTATCATAAATCTTTTCGCCATAAAGGCTGTAAAGGGTGTCATCCGTTAGCCCGACCTCATCTAATTGACTCTGGGACAACTCTTTAGGCCCTTCAGCTAGAACAGCTGCTAAAGCCTCAGGATCGACATCTAATTCTTCCAGCTCTTGTGGATCGTCTTCCAATTGATTCAACTGTTGATAGACGTATTCGTTATCTAACGGGTAGGCATAACGAAACGAATCTTGCATCAAGACCGTTCTGGTACTTATGTCCCCATTTGCATCGGTATACTCGATTTCTTGTGTACTAAATTTCCCAGCAGGAACTAAGAAAGTCAGCAACCATGCCAACAGCACGACCCCAAAAATGATGACATACGTATGCGGCGTTTTCATTTTGGTTAAATCTTTCTTTTCTTTCCCCTTTTTCGCTTTTTTTCCAATTGTCACTTTTTCTCTCCCTTTCCCTTTGCAGCGTACTGCATAAATTATCATTTTAGCCTATTTTTTAGTATATCGAAAAAACGTTTTTTCCTCATGGGGAAAGCATTAGAATTCAAATAAACTACGTTATAAAAAGAGAGAAAAAGAAAAAGTGAAAAGAAGCCAGAAACGCTTCTTTTCACTACGAATGACTAGTTTTCTTCAGAAAGCCCATCAAAATAAGCTTCAGTGTCTCGTTCATCTTGCTTTAATTGCTCGATCAACGCTTGTGCGCCATTGAAAGCGACTTGATCACGTAAGAAATGATGCCAACGGATCGCCACGGTTTCACCATAGATATCTTGGTGAAAATCAAGAATATAAATCTCTACTGTTAACTGGCGACCTTGACCAAACGTATCATTGTGACCAATCGATCCCATCGATGGATACCACTTGTCACCAACTTTGATTTCCGTCACATAGACGCCTTCTTTTGGCAACCGAACGGTGCTCTTCACTTTGATATTTGCGGTTGGAAACCCAAGTTCTCGTCCTCTAGCATCACCGTGAACGACGGTTCCTTCAAATTCATAAATATACCCTAACAAGCGATTGACTTGCGCCACATCACCATTTTGTAGTGCAGAGCGAATGCGTGTGGAGCTGACCTTTTCCTCATGAAACGATTCTTGCGCGACAGTCACGACTTCAAAACGTCCTTCTGCATAGGTTGGCAAAAGCGCCATGTTGGCAATTTCCTTCTTGCCATAGGTATAGTCAAAACCTGCAACAACAACTTTTGCATGCAGTCCGATCATGTATTCATCTACAAATACTTGCGGCGCCAAATTTGCAAAAGCAGAAGTAAATTCAATGATATAAAGAATGTCTACTCCAAGTTGTTCCATGTGCGCTTCTTTTTGCGGCAAACTGGTCAGGTATTGCATTTTTTCAGGATCCACCTTTTGAAAAACGATCGAGGGATGCTGATTAAAGGTCATCAATGCCAATTTTAACCCTTTCTCCTCTGCAATCTTTCGTCCTGTTTCAATGACTTTTTGATGACCTAAATGCACGCCATCGAAAAAGCCTAAAACTAAGACGATCTCCTCCTCAGGAATCGCTGCGTGATCATAAGGGTGTCTTATTTCAATGATTTCCATGTTCATTCTCCTATTTCTGTACGGATGACTTTTACCGGTTTCATCATATCCTGGTATTTGTCATGAGCTTTATAGATACTGATCAATTGTTCTCGATAAAAAATCGCCACTAATTCCTCTGGGCGCTTTGGTAATCCAAACGCGCTGAAGGGCAAACGCATGCCATTTTTTACTTTCTGCCAGAGGTCTGCATCGATCGTCACTTGAAGAAATTCTGATACCCCGTATTCTAAAGGTAGTAGTAGTTCCGAAACACGTTGTTCATCGACTGCCTTTTGAACCTCTGCAATCGTGTAGGATTGTTCTTTTGAAAAACCACCGCTTTTTAGGCGAGTCAAATCAGACATATGCGCGGGTACACCCAGCAATTTCCCTGTGTCGACCGCTAATGTGCGAACATAGGTCCCTTTTCCACAAGCAACTTCAAAACGCCAGCTTTGCGTATTGTTCTCATGAATAATCGGCTCTGAAATTCGTTCAAAGGAATAAATTTCTACTTTGCGCTGTGGCCGCTCGACAGTTTCATTGTTACGAGCATATTCGTAAAGTCGTTTGCCATTGACTTTGACCGCCGAATACATCGGCGGGATCTGGGTAATCGTCCCCGTCAACTGTTTCATTGCCTGATCGATCTCTTCCTTCGTAAAAGGACGAGTTAGTGCTTGTTGTTCAACGATATCCCCCGACCGATCTTCTGTAGTGGTACTGAAGCCCAAAGTGATTTCCCCGGTGTAGACTTTTCCAGAATCAACCAAGTATTCGACGATCTTCGTTCCTTTTCCGATACAAATGGGCAAGACACCATCCACGTCAGGATCTAGTGTGCCGCTGTGTCCGATTTTTTTTGTCTTTAATATTTTTCGTAATTTAAACACGCAGTCGTGACTTGTTTGTCCACGCTCTTTCCATAATGGTAAAATCCCGTCCATCGTATTCCTCCATTTCACTTCAACTTGCTTATTATAACATATAAAAAAAATTCATTGCACGACAAAATCCTTTTCGCTCTTTCTCATTACATGATAAACTAAGCATATAAGGAGGTCCTAAAATGGTTGTTTTAACGATAGGGTCATTTATTGGATTTGCCATTTTTTTGATCATGATTCAGCTCGGCACGATGCAGCGTTGGGAAGAAGCGTTTGCTTTGCAGATCATCCAAAGCCGTACGCCCTCTTTGACGCGCATGATGCACTTTTTTACCAATTTAGGAAAAGCCTTTCCGACAGTTGCGATCGCTTTACTGTTGTTTGCCTTTCCATCATCGCGGGCGGATCTTGCACCAAAAACAGCAGTCAGTATCTTCATAGTATCAGCAGCTGCTTACTTGATCAAACGAATCGTCCGACGAGATCGTCCTATTGATCATCGTTTAGTTGAAGAAAAAGATCACAGCTTTCCTAGTGCTCATGCTGCCACATCCGCTGCCATGTATGGAACGATCGCCTTGAATCTTGAACAATTGGTTCCCTCAGCTGTCATCCCGATGACCTTACTGGCAATTTTGCTTAGCTTTATGATTGGCTTTAGCAGAGTCTACTTAGGGATCCATTTTTTAACAGATGTGATCGGTGGTTGGCTCTTAGGGGCAGGTGTTGCTGGACTGGTTACTTTACTGATGAATTCCTGATGCTTTTTCCAAATAAAAAAGAACAGCTTCGACTGGAAGCTGTTCTTTTTTTTATTCTTCTGAGTGCAATGCGCGAATCATTTCATCAATTTTATTCCCGTATTGTACAGATTCATCCAACTCGAATTGGATTTCTGGAACTTTGTAGAGCGTTAGCGCTTGGCCTAGTTCACGACGAACCAACCCAGTTGCTTTTTCCAGTCCTGCTTGGGCTTTTTGCTTATCTGAAGCCAAGTCCGTCAAGGTGCTGTAAAAGATCGTTGCTTGCTGCAAATCTCCAGTTACTCGTACATCTGTGATCGTCACATCTTGCACGCGAGGATCACGAACTTTTTTACGAAGAATTTGATTGACTTCTTTTAAGATTTCTTGCGCCACTCGGCGATCTCGATAGTTAGCCATTCAAAAAGCCTCCTTGTATAGTTGTCATTTCGTTTATTTTGTTGGTACTTCTTCCATGACATAGCCTTCGATCACATCATCGACTTTTACGTCGTTGAATTTCTCGATCATCGCGCCACATTCAAATCCTAGCTTCACTTCTTTGACATCGTCTTTGAAGCGTTTCAAGCTGGCAAGTTTGCCTTCATAGATGACGATACCGTCACGAATCACCCGTACACCACTGTCACGGCGAATGCTGCCTTCCGTCACATAGCAACCAGCGATCGTACCAACTTTAGAAACTTTGTAGGTTTCACGAACGATCATTTGACCGGTGATTTTTTCTTCGAATTCAGGATCAAGCATCCCTTTCATCGCTGTTTCGATTTCTTCGATCGCTTTGTAGATAATGCGATGCAAACGAATATCGACTTCTTCTGCTTCTGCTTGCTGTTTGGCTTGCGGTGTAGGGCGGACGTTGAATCCGATGATGATAGCATTACTTGCTGCTGCTAGCGTTACGTCACTTTCATTAATGGCACCAACGGCTGAATGGACGATGTTTACTCGCACACCTTCAACATCGATTTTCTTCAATGACGCAGCTAACGCTTCGGCTGAACCTTGTACGTCTGCTTTGATGATGACGTTCACTTCTTTCAGTTCGCCTTCTTTTAGACTTTCAAACAAGTTATCCAATGTCACACGACTGCTTGATGCACGTTGTTCCATCAAGGCACGTTTTGCACGTTCTTCACCTGCTGCCCGAGCCGTTTTTTCATCTTCAAAGGTAACGAAACGGTCACCTGCTTGAGGGACATCGTTCAATCCTGTGATTTCGACTGGCGTTGCAGGTCCAGCTGCTTTATCACGACGACCTAAATCATTCGTCATCACGCGGACACGACCGAAAGTGTTCCCCACAACGATTGGATCACCAACATGAAGAGTTCCTTGTTGTACCAATAGTGTTGCTACAGGACCTTTGCCTTTATCAAGGCGCGCTTCAATAACGGTACCGATCGCCCGTTGGGTAGGATCAGCTTTCAAATCTTCGACTTCTGCTACTAAGAGGATCATTTCAAGCAATTCTTCAATGTTTTGCCCAAATTTCGCTGAGATTTCAACGAAGATCGTATCCCCACCCCAAGCTTCTGGGATCAACTCATGTTCACTTAATTCTTGCATCACATGTTGAGGGTTAGCACCTGGTTTATCGATTTTGTTAACTGCAACGATGATTGGCACTTTTGCTGCTTTCGCATGGTTGATCGCTTCCACCGTTTGCGGCATGACACCATCATCAGCTGCGACAACTAAAATCGTAATATCAGTGATACTTGCTCCCCGTGCACGCATACTGGTGAACGCCGCGTGTCCAGGAGTATCTAAGAAAGTGATTGGTTTGCCATTGATGTCGATTTGGTAAGCCCCAATATGCTGCGTGATTCCTCCAGCTTCACCACTTGTTACGCGTGAATGACGTAATGTATCAAGCAATGTTGTTTTCCCGTGGTCAACGTGACCCATGATGGTAACAACAGGTGGTCGTGATACTAAATTCTCTTCAATTTGTTCTTCTGCTTCGAAGAATTTATCGATATCTGCGATATCCACTTGAACTTTTTCTTGTGGTTCGATTCCGTAATCGGTAGCAAGCAGTTCAATCGTATCTTTATCTAAAGGTTGGTTTTGATTGACCATAACCCCCATCATAAAGAGCTTCTTGATGATCTCTGCTGGTTCACGGTAGATTTTTTTCGCGATATCCGCTACGTTCATGCCTTCTGTATATTCCAATACTTCTGGCAGTTCACGGAATTTACGTGCTGGAACTGGCGGTTTCTTTTCCGTCTGCTGACGGCCTTTTTTCCCTTTTTTGTTAAATTTATTGCGATTGTTGTTGTTGAAATTGTTATTGCGTCCACCGTAATTTGACTTGCCTCGGTTTTGATTTCCTCCACGGGAATCATTCGAGCCTTGCGTACGGTTGTTGTTGCGGTCTGCCCCTTGCGTATTTCCTGCAGATTGAGCGGCTGGACGGTTTTGTTGCCCTTGATTGTTCGGACGATTTTGTTGTCCTTGGTTGTTTGGACGGTTTTGCTGTCCTTGGTTATTCGGACGATTTTGTTGCCCTTGGTTGTTTGGACGGTTTTGTTGTCCTTGATTGTTCGGACGGTTTTGCTGTCCTTGATTATTCGGACGGTTTTGTTGTCCTTGGTT
>NZ_NIBN01000001.1:1903451-1907367 GCF_002174385.1 Enterococcus sp. 6D12_DIV0197 | reverse complement strand
CCTTGATTGTTCGGACGGTTTTGCTGTCCTTGATTATTCGGACGGTTTTGTTGTCCTTGGTTTGTTGGGCGGTTTTGTTGCCCTTGATTGTTACGATTCTCTTGGTTATTCACTCGATTATGACTTCCTTGGTTATTTGGTCTGTTACTTCCTTGACTGTTCGTGCGCTCTACTTGTCCTTGACCAGCAGGACGGTTATTACTTTGCGTAGTTCGCTGTTGACTTTGATTGTTATGACGGTTTTGGAAGTTAGGATTATTTCTTTGCGTTTTAAATTTCTTTTGTTCTTGTTTTTCCGGCTGGTTGGCTGGTTTCTGATTTGCGGGATTTGAGTTTGCAGATGTTTTACCATTTGGATTGCCGCCTAATGACTGCTGCAATTTCTGCGCCTCTCCATCTGAGATCGCGCCCATATGATTTTTGACATCAAAGCCTAAAGATTGTGCTTTTTCAACAACCTCTTTGCTCGATTTGTTCCATTCTTTTGCAAGTTCATAAATTCTTTTTTTCCCCATGCAATCACCTTCCTAACCTAATATTAATTCCTGCACCTTCCTTGCAAATCCTTGATCTAAGATGCCAATGACCATTCTTGGTTTCCCAATGGCCGCACTGATTTCATCAGCAGAAAATGCATCTAGGAGCGGAATTTCGTAATAAGAACTTTTGTCCTTAATTTTCTTTTGTGTATTTTTACCAGCATCACTGGCGACAATGACCAAAGCAGCTTTCTCATTGCGAATCTCTTTTAAGGTCATTTCTTCACCAGTCACTAATTTCCCAGCACGCATGGCTAGTCCTAACATATTTAATGCTTTGGTTTTATTCATTTGCAAATAACTCTTTTCGCGCTTTTTGGTGCGTTACATAGTCCAATAGTTCTTGGTAAAATTCATCTGTTAATTTCGTTTCCAGCACCCGATCCAAGATCCGCTTATCCCATGCTTTCTGGGCTTCAGCCGGTTCGATCGCTATATAAGCTCCTCGACCGGGCATTTTTCCTGTTGGATCGATGGAAACAACGCCTTCTTTTGAACGAGTGATACGAAGCATTTCTTTCTTAGGCAGCATTTCGCCTGAAATCACTGATTTTCGTAAAGGAATTTTTCGTTTTTTCATCACGATCTCACCTCAACTATTTTTCGTCAAACTCAACATTTTCATAATCATCCGCAGTCATATCTGATGAAAGGATCGCTTCATCAACTGTTTCTGCAGATTCTGTTGCTTCTGTGCTGCTTTCTTCAGCAGCTTCTGAAGCAGTTGCATCATACTCATCGATATAGTCGCCTTCATCCAGCTTCGCATAAAACTCTTCCATATCTGTTTCTGATTTGATATCGATTTTGAAGCCAGTCAATTTGGCTGCTAGACGAGCATTTTGTCCGCGTTTACCGATCGCCAATGATAATTGGTAATCAGGAACGACAACAGTACATGCTTTCGGATTATCAACGTCGAAAATAACGTCGCTGACTTCTGCTGGATTCAACGCATTGGCGATGAAGATCGCTGGATCTTCATTCCATTCCACGATGTCCATGTTTTCGCCTTTTAGTTCATTGACGATCGCTTGAACCCGTTGACCTTTAGGGCCGACACAAGTGCCGACTGGATCGACGTTGGCATCAAAGGAACGAACAGCGACTTTGGCACGATCCCCTGCTTCACGAGCAATACTTACGATCTCTACAGTACCATCATATACTTCTGGCACTTCTTGTTCAAATAATCGGCGTAGCAAATCTGGATGGCTACGGCTAACGAATACTTGAGGGCCTTTCGAAGTATTTTCAACACGAGAAACGAATACTTTGATCCGATCATGGGGTTGATAAAACTCATTTGGCATTTGGTCTTGTTTTGAAAGCACGGCTTCAATTTTGCCTAAGTTTACATAAATATAACGATTGTCTTGGCGTTCAACGATTCCTTGCAGAATGTCTTTTTCGTACGCACTAAATTCGTTATAGATAATGTTTCTTTCTGCTTCACGGACCCGTTGCAAAATGACTTGTTTTGCCGTTTGCGCCGCAATACGACCAAAGTCTTTAGGCGTTACTTCAAAACGGATTTTGTCGCCGATTTCATAAGCGGGATTGATTGTCATCGCTTCTTTTAATGAAACCTCTAGTTGCGAGTCCATGACTTCTTCTGTCACTTCTTTGACTGCATAGACGTGGATGTTGCCTTTTTTCTGATCAAATTCAACTTCCACATTTTGTGCTTGCCCGTAATGACGTTTGTAGGCTGAAACCAATGCCGCTTCCAAGGCATCGATGACAATCTCTTTTGAAATGCCTTTCTCTGCTTCTAATGCATCCAATGCATTCAACATTTCTTTACTCATGATTCTTTCATTCCTCCGTGTTTAAAATTGAATGGCTAAACGAGCTTTGGCAATATTTTTCCGGTCGATCGTTCGTTCTTTTTCTCTGGTTTTGATTCGGGTCTTAATAACTAGCTGATTTTCGTCGAATGACTGTAAAAAGCCTTCGAACTGTTTTTCTCCATCAATCGGTTGATATAAAGAAACATGAATGTACTCGCCGACTGCCCGTTGGTAATCTGCTTCTTTCTTCAATGGACGCTCGGCGCCAGGGGAAGAAACTTCCAAGAAATAGGCCTGTGGAATAGGATCAGGTTCGCATTGGTCTAATTGTTCACTAAGTTGTTCACTGACAAAGGCACATTCCTCGATATCGATTCCGCCTTCTTTATCAATGAACACACGAAGAAACCAATTTTTCCCTTCCTTCACGAATTCTACTTCAACTAATTCAAATTTTTGCGCATCCAGAATAGGGGTCACTATATCTGTAACAGTTTCCACTACCGTACTCACAACATCGCCTCCTTTATTTCTCAACGAAACGAACTTCATTCCATTAAAAAGAGTGAGCGAAAAAACCGCTCACTCACTCTAAGTATCATTACATTGTAAATATAACACAATTTTCATAAAGATTCAACTACTGTCGCATGTTCCCTTCGCTTTCAGAAAAAAACAAAGCATTTTCTTAAAGATTTTTAATGCTTGGGTGAATGGCTGTTAGTGAATCACTTGACCAATCCGACGTAGTAGTTGTGGGAAAATGCTCTCTGGATCAAAGTCCATTGGCGCGTCATGTGGGAAATGAAGCCAGAGCCGACCACCATAAACCACTAGTACCAAAAGTGTCAATGTCACCCACAGGTTGTGACTGTAGTAAAGTTTGCTGATTTTCGGATTTTTTTTGAATAAAACGATTCCGAATACGATCGGCACTAACCAAAACAAGGGATGAAAATGCAGCGCACCTTCAAGATCACCCTGAAATAAGTGCAAGTAGGCGCGCGTCATGCCACAACCTGGACAAGGAAACCCCGTTAACCATTTAAACGGACAAATCAATAATCTACCCAATCATCTGAATCAGACGAATCGTTTGTATTGTTAGATGAGGTCATGGCATTTTGATCAGCCGCTTCCCACATTTGGTTCATATCACCTTGTAAAATCGCCATGTTGATGAAATCAAAAGCAAACAGGCTCAAGACGACAAAAAGAATTTTGTTGTCACTCAGACGGGGCATATTCGCTCGCTGTTGTGCACTCATAAAGATATCCGCAATTCGGTACCACCAATAAATTTGATACAATCCACAAGTAAGGATCGTGAGTAAAATCGACGTCTCTGGCGAAAGACGATTATCCCCGCTGTATTCTGCCAGCTCTTTGGTTGTTTGGTACATCCAAAAGAATGTATAAATGCCACAAGTAATAAATGTTAATAAAATGACCGATACAACCGATTTCTTTCTAACTCCGTAATTATAATTCATCACAAACTCCTTCTAGTTTATTCCTTTTTATCACATACTAATTATACACGATTTTATTCACAAAAACAAAAAAAATCTAATCATTTTATTT